>CAWDKT010000012.1:0-702167 GCA_963802955.1 uncultured Acidobacteriaceae bacterium | reverse complement strand
GCTTCTTCAATTTCGCTCATTTGTTACCTTTCGTGCGCAGGCAGCCCGATCTGAGTAGGCCAGGCCCGGCGTGATAGAGGCGTCTAGTCCGGATTGACGCCACATTGCGGGGAAATTGTTTCAACTATTCCGGAAATCCCCTGTGATTCACCATTGTACGGAGACGCCGGGCGCTTTTCGACACTTCGCCACGCCGTCCGCGCCTCCTGGGAATCTATTGAGAATATATCGAACCGCCCGGATTTGTGCAGCTTTTCAGTCGTTACTTCGGTTCGTTTGAACTTCGGTTCGCGGGGCGATTCTCGCCGCCACCCCGTTCATCCTCCGTGACAAGCACGGAATCGCTCGGTTATAAAGGTCTTTGCTGCACTTTTCAGCGCCGGGTCTCTTTTTCGGTGCTGAAGTCCGCCGCAACGCCGAAATAATCATAAAGAAACAGGAGAACGAAAGGCCATGCCGACCGCTGTCGCAGGAAAGGGTCTCGAAGGAATTGTCGCCGCCAACTCCGGCATTTGCTGGATCGATGGAGATGCGGGGATCCTCTCCTACCGGGGCATCGACATTCATGAGTTGGCCGAGCACTCCACCTTCGAGGAAACGACCTTCCTGCTGTGGAATGGTTTTCTGCCTAACGGCCTCGCGCTCCGCGAGTTTTCTGCTCAACTGGCCCTGGCCCGGTCGCTCGATCGACGCATCGTCGACCTGCTGAAGTCGTTTCCCACGTCGGCCACGCCCATGGAGGTGCTGCGGACGACCGTTTCGGCGCTGAGCTTCTACGATGCCGACGAGAAAGACAACTCGCACGACGCGAACGTGCGCAAGGCCTATAACCTTACCGCCCAGATCGCCATGATCGTGGCCATCTACGACCGGATTCGCAAGGGAAAGGAAATCGTTCCGCCTGACCGGTCGCTCTCCCATCCGGGCAATTTCCTCTGGATGCTGAATGGTGTAAAGCCCTCTGAAACGGCCACTCGAACTTTGGATATCGCTCTTATACTTCATGCCGACCACGAACTGAATGCCTCCACCTTCGCCGCCCGCGTCATCGCCGCAACCCTTTCCGACATTCACTCCGCCATCACCGGCGCCATCGGTGCGCTCAAAGGCCCGCTGCATGGCGGAGCCAACGAGGGCGTGATGCGCCTGCTGCTCACCATCGACAAGCAGGGCGCCGACCCCGTGGAGTACGTGAGGAACATGCTTGCGGCCAAGCAGAAAATCTCCGGCTTCGGCCATCGCGTTTATAAGACCGAAGACCCGCGCGCCACCCACCTGCGCAAAATGAGCGAGCAGCTCGGCCGCGACTCCGGCAACCCCAAGTGGTTCGAGATGTCGCGCGCCATCGAGCTCTTCATCAACCAAGACAAGAAGCTGAACGCCAACGTCGATTTCTACTCGGCTTCAACCTATGCCACGCTGGGCATCGATATCGATCTCTATACGCCCATCTTCGCCGTGAGCCGCATCGCCGGCTGGGCCGCCCACGTGATCGAGCAGCTCGACGACAACCGGCTGATCCGGCCGCGCGCGGAGTACATCGGTCCCGCGTACCCCTCGCCATGGGTTCCCGTCGCTGAGCGTCCGTAAACAGCGGCTCGCCGGGTGCCCCGACCAAGCTTTGCTTGGGTGGGATAATCTTTCTCAACCGCTTCGGAGCACGCGGCTTACAAGTCCATCTACCGCGTTCGCTTCGTCTTCAATCTCGATACGCAGGCCGACAGTGTGGAGCGGAAGAGATTCGGCGAGCGATTTCACTTGCGCGCCCAGACGCACACGATCTTTTTCGGTGGTCACGAGGGCCGCGGCGCGAATGGAGCGGGCAGCATCTTGAAGGCAGTCGAGGTCGTGAGGATCGTAGCGATGATGGTCGGGGAAAGCGACGCGACTGGCAACCTGGAGGCCGCCCCGTTCCAGTCCCTCAAAAAACTGCTCCGGCTTTGCGATGCCGCAGAAAGCGGCGACCGGCCCATCCAGACGCGGAATCTCCATCACGCGCCGCAACCGCCAGACCTCGGCTCGCCAGCCCCGCCGTCGAATCTCCGCTTCAACATCCGCTTCTTCAGCCGGAATCGCAATCACCTGAGCGCGACCGGCGGCATGCAATGGCTCACGCAAATTGCCCGCGGGAAGCAAATGGTCGTTCCAATCGGCTCGGCTCAGCAACAAAATGTCCACATCGCGCGCCAACTGCCGATGCTGAAACCCATCGTCGAGCAAATGAATGCCAACTCGCTGACTGGCTGACTCGCTGATTCGCTCTCTTGCCTGCTCGCCCTCTGCCATCAACCCCGCCTCGTATCGCTTGGCCGCAACATACACCGGCACACCTGCTTCGCGTGCAATCACCAGCGGCTCGTCGCCGAAATCTTCTGCCGTTCCGCCCGGGTCGACCAAAAGTGGAAGCGCGGAGCGCCTCCGGCCGTACCCGCGCGAAAGCACATCCACCTCCACGCCGCGCGCAGCGAGCGCCCGCGCCAGAGCAATGGTCAGCGGTGTTTTTCCCGAGCCGCCCGTCGAAAGATTCCCAACGCTCACCACCGGCCAGCGCAGCCGGCGGACAGGCTTGAGTCCCGAACGCAATTGCATCTCGCGCAGGGAGAGCCCGAGCCTATATGCCGGCACGAGCGGCCAAAGCAGTGGGCGCGCCGCCGGCGTCTGCGTCATGACATTCGCTCCGCCTCGGGATTCTTCTGCAGCAGGGCAGCGATCGCCGCCACGCAGCGCTCCGTCGCCCCCGCCTGGCGATCGAAGACTTCGATAGCGCGCGAACCCATGGCCACGGCGGCGGTGCGGTCGCGGAGGAGTTTGATCAAAGTCGGAGCCAGGTCTTCCCTTGCCGCAATGTGCACCGCATCGTTCTCGCGCAGGCTGTCGGTAATCGCGGCGAAGTTGGCGTAGTGCGGTCCCATCACGATAGGGACGGCAAATTGAGCGGGCTCAAGCGGGTTGTGACCGCCGGCTGGAACCAGGCTTCCTCCCACGAATGCCACGCTGGCCAGCGAGTAGATCGATGCCAACTCGCCGATGCTGTCGAGCAGCACGATTTCGCCGGGCCGAAGCGGGCGAGCGGCGATGTGCTGCGCGCGCGCCGGCACTGAAGACCAATCGGAGCGCTTGCACCAGAGGTGGCCCGATTTTTTGAGAAGCGCTGCGACAGCGGCGAACCGCTCGGGATGGCGCGGAGCGAGAACCATCACAAGTTGCGGCTCCTCGGCCAGCAAACTCGGCCACGCGTCAAGCAGTACAGCTTCTTCATCTTCAAGCGTGCTGCCTGCCACAATGATCCGCAACCCGCCGGTCATCGATTTCAACTTGAGCGTGCCTTCCGCCTCTTCGGTGGTGCGCACATCGAACTTGAGATTCCCTGCGACCGATACCCGCTCAGGACGGCAACCGAGCGCCAGCAACCGGTCGGCATCCGTCTGGCTCTGCGCCAGCACGCGGCTCAGCCGTCCCAGCAATGAGCCCCACAAAACGGGCAGCTTTTCATAGCGCGGCCACGAGCGGTCGGAGATGCGCGCATTCACTACCGCGACAGGAATCCCGCGGCGGAAGCATCCATTGAGCAGGTTCGGCCAGAACTCGGTCTCCGCCAGGATCAACACCCGCGGCTTGACCGCGTTCAAATACGCACGCACGGCCCACGGCAGATCGAGCGGGCAATAAAATACGCGGTCGGCGCCAAAACGCTCGCGAGCCAGCGCCTGGCCGGTGCGTGTCGTGGTCGAAATCATCACAACAAAGCTCGGCAGAGCGGCCTGAAGCGTCTTCACCAGCCGCGTAACCGCCAAAACTTCACCCACCGAGACCGCATGAATCCAGATCGAGGGGCGTGCGGCGCCGCCGGACAAGACTGCTCTGAGCCGCTTCGGAACCCATCCCAATCGCTCCAGAAGCCCATCGCTGTATTTCGGTGTGGTGGCAATACGCCACAGCCACCACGGCGCTCCGGCCACCAGAACTACGAACAGGCCAACGTTATATAAAAAAACAATCATACGTAACCGAAATTGCCCGGCTCAGGTCTAAACATACGGTGTCCGATCATCAAAATGATACAGTCGTACACGTTGAAACCTTTGCCTGGAATCCCGTTGTTTTTCTTTTGCCTGGCGGTGCCTGCCACGGCGCGCGATCACGTGCCGCCGCCGGTGCAGCCGGCCACCACCTACCCGGCGGTGGAAGTGCACACCCAGGAACATGTAGCCATCGCCATTGAGCCCTACGACACAAAGGAAAAAGAATCCATCTTTCGCGTGGACTACATCAGCCACGATGTCATGCCGGTGCGGCTCATCGTCACCAATCTTGGCGACCGGCCCATCTCGCTGAACGATGCGCGCATTCTCTTTGAGACCGCCGCCGGCCAGCGCATCCAGGCCGCCGAGCCCGAAGACGTGGAGCGATTAATGACGCGCAAAGAGCGCGAGGGCTCCAAGATTCCCATGCCCGGTCCGTTTCCGCCGATTCATACCAAGCCCAAGGGCAGCAACAAAGAAATTGAGGCGGACTTCAATACCTTCGAGTATTCGTCCCTCGTTGTCGATCCGCACACCACCCGTGCAGGATTCCTGTTTTACGATGTTTCCGGGCTGACGAATCCGCTGGTGGGCGCCAAACTCTACGTGCGCGACCTGCGCGACGCCGACGGCAAGGAACTCTTCTCCTTCGAGGTCCCCTTCAACAAGTACCTGCAATCGAAGTCGAGCGTGATGAACTGACAAGCTGAGCACTCGACAAGTCCACTACTCGTAGTAAGTAGCCGTCGTCGTGTCCGTCTCCCAGATGGTGCAGTCCTTCACCCGCACGCGGCCCGCGGTCACTCCCGCCAGATGGCGGTTGGTTTCATCGTAAAAATACTTGGCGATGTTTTCGGCCGACGGGTTCAATGTCGTGAACGGTTCCAGGTCGTTCAGCATCTGGTGGTCGATGCGGTCGATCACCGGCCGCAGCACTTGCTTGAGCAGCTTGAAATCGAGCAGCAGGCCGGCTTCATCCAGTTCCACGCCGGCCAGCGTGACACGAACCTTATAGTTGTGCCCATGCGGATTCTCGCACTTGCCCTTGTAGTTGCGCAGATAGTGGCCGGAGGAGAAATCCGCTTCCACAGTGACTTCGTACATTCGCGTCGGCTCGATCCCGTGCGGGGGAAGATACGCCGCACTGCTTCATTTTAATTTGCCGGATGCCGGTCCCGGCTCAGCTAATGCGGGCTCTGGTTGACCCGCTGACTTGCGGGTGGCCGCCCTAGCTCTCTGACCGCGTGAATTCGCATCATCAGTTTCGCGGTTCCCAGGTCTCAAAATCGAGACCTGGGGCACCCCCATTGGTACAAAACGAAGCGGTCAGAAACCCAGCTCTGCTGGGGCGGGTTCAAGCGGAATTGCTGACTCGCCAACCTACTTTCCCCGCCGTCGGTTTCGTGCCGCGCGCCGCGCCTCTTCGCTGCGCCGGTCCACCTGCTCAAAAAGATTGCTCATGGTCCCCACCAGCGCCGAGGCAAGCGCGGCCAGCAAAAGAATCAGCGCCATGGTGCGCCATAGCGAACCATTGGCCGGCAGTCCCGGCTGAAAACTCGACGGAACCAGCGTCATGCCTCCCGAAATGAGAGCAAAGAACCCGAGCGTGGCAGCGAGGATGTAGAAGTTACGGGACATTTTTTGCGGTTGCGAGGGGCAGAGGCCTGATGCGATTTTACGGTGCGAAGCTTTAGCCGGAAAGCTCCGCGCTATCGATGACAGAGACGCCGGCTTGGCCGAACGCCGTCTCCATAGCGGCCACCGAACCATTCAGGCCGATGGCGCGGCAGGCGTCGCGCAAAACGAACGCCTCCAGCCGTTGCCGTTGCGCGTCCAGCGCCGAGTAACCGACGCAGTAGTCGTAAGCAAGCCCGGCGAGAAAGACGCGAGTCAATCCGCGCTCGCGCAGATATCCGGTGAGACCGGTCGGCGTCGTCCGGTCATTCTCGAAGAATGCCGAATACGAATCGATCTGCGGGCGAAATCCCTTGCGCAGAATCAGCTCGCCCTGGGGCAACTGAAGTCCGGGATGAAATTCAGCCCCGGCGCTGCCCTGCACGCAGTGCGGCGGCCACAGCGTCTGCATGCCGTAGGCGGCCTTGACGGTCTCGAATGGCTGTTTGCCGGGATGCGACTTAGCAAACGAAGTGTGATTCGCCGGATGCCAGTCCTGCGTAAGAACAACGTGCTCAAACTTCGGCGCAACTCGCAGTATCGGCGCAATTACCTCGTCACCTTGCGGAACGGCAAGCGCTCCGCCGGGGCAAAAATCGTTCTGCACGTCGATGACAAGCAGAACATCGTGCGAGTCAATTTGCATGGTGATCTCCACGCGTTGCCATAGATCCGCCATAGCGAACCAAAAGGCGGCAGCCCGCGCCAGCCTCAATCATGCCAGAAGCACTTCAATTCCGTTGTCACGCAGCATCGTCACAAACTTCGAGTCGAGGCCGGCATCGGACACAACGACGTGAGCGGCGCTCAGCGGCGCCACTGGAATCATGCCGCCGCGCCCGAACTTGGTATGGTCCGCAACGATGATCACACGGCTCGCGATCTCGATCATCTTCTGCTCGGAGCCGACCACCAGCGTGTTGTTGTTCGTGAATCCCGCTTCGTTGATGCCGCCGATACCCATGATCACGGCATCGGCCCGAATCGCGCCGAGCATCTGCTCACAGAAGGGCCCCAGCATCACGCGCAATCGCGGATCGAGATAACCGCCGGTGAGTGTCAGCTCGATATTGCGCAGCGATTCAAAGGTCTCCGCAATGGGCAGTGAGTTGGTGACGATGTGCAGCGGTTTCGACACAAGCTCGCGGGCTACGGCCGCTACGGTCGAACCGCCGTCAAGAATCACCGTCTGCCCGTCTTCAATCAGTCCCGCTGCCAGCCGCGCGATGCGGTTCTTCTCATCGTTCAGCCGCACACTCTCCGCCGCGTAATCGAAGGCCCGGCCCGGCAGAGCCAGCGCGGCAACCGCGCCGCCGTACACGCGCCGCAGCAGGCCTTCCTGTTCCAGAATGTCGAGATCGCGTCGCACGCTGGACTCGGAGGCGTCCAGTTCGCGGCAAAGCGTCTCCGAGTCGACGAAGTCCCGCGTCTCGAACATCTGGCGAATTCTCAGTTGCCGCTCAGCAGCCTTCATGGTGTGTCGCGATTGCGCCTGGGTTCTCTCATTCCTTCGCCCCGCCGTTGTCCCCTCGGTTCCTTGCTCTCTTAGTCCCTTGTTCCCTGTCTTATCTCCCGATTGCCTTCATCACCGCTTCCGTTACCGATTTCACCAGCGACTCCAGATCGGCTCCGGATAGGGCCACGGCGCCGTTGCGCTTATGAACGCTTTCGTCGCGTGGCGCAGGCTTGAGAGCGATTGAACCTGGAATCTCGAGATCCGAAGGCCGGCATTCCTTCATCCGCGACGCATCAAAGCGAATATCCGGCAGGCCGAGCTTCTTTTTCCTTGCCAAAAGGTCGGCGCCACTGTGCTCCGAAATGCAGGAGATCGGCGCGCCAAGCTGTGCTGCCAGCATCAGCGTCCAGCAATAGGTTTCGAGCACTTCCGCACACCACTCGGCGTGCGTCACCGTATCCGCCCAGCAGACCACGCCGTGATTCGCCAGCAGCACGGTATTGTGCTGCTTCACGAACGGCAAAACGGTCTCTGCGAAGGCCTGTGTTCCCGGTGTTTCGTACGGCGCGATGGCAACCTTGCCCACAAAGATTTCAAACTCCGGAATCACCATGTTGGGCGGCACGCGCCCGGTGATGGCATAAGCCGTGGCATGCGGCGGGTGGCAATGCAAAACGGCCTTCGCCTCCGGAACAGCCTTGTAAATCTCCAAATGCAGCAGCAGCTCGCTGGTGCTCGGCATCGTTCCGGCGATCTGATTGCCCTCGAGATCGGTCAGTGAAATATCTTCCGGCGTCAGATCGTATTTGCTTACCATCGTTGGAGTGCACAGCACTTCGTTGGGCCCGATGCGATACGAAATGTTTCCACCGTTGCCGTCGACGTACTGGCGCATCCACAGCTTGCGGCCTACCGCGCAGATCTCTTTCTTGATCTCCCTGGCCTCTGGCGTGCTGAACAAACGGCGATTGACGGCAGCGCGGCCCTTGGTTGCGGCAGGCGCGGAAGAACGATCCTTTGAAGCATCCGGTGCTGGCCCTTTCGCAACTCTATTCATCGCCGGCTCGATCCTGTGCGCCGCAGAATGCCTTACTCCGTGAAGCTGCCAACATTGATGATGACTCCAGTGTGAATGATTTTGACTGATAGTGAATGATATAACATGTTATCAGTCATAGTCAATCAATTCTTAGGCGGCTGCCCCGAAGCAAGCGCGCGGGCGCGCGCCACGCGGGGGTCATCGCGTGCCTCAGGGTGGGGAGAAAAACCATCGCCGTCGAGACTTGGCAACCCAAGGAACTAAAAGACTGAGGGATCAGCCAGGGACCAGCGAGGAGGGCCAGACCAAGATACCGAAATCACCGAGTGCAAGAGCCCAGGGTGGTTGACCGGGTACGACACAGCGCAAGACGCTTCGTAAGACTTGTAAGACATGGGGTCGTAAACTGTAAGACGCCGTAAGACAGGGACCGCAAGACGAAAATCGGACCGGTCACTGACCGCCGTCTGGCCGCTCCCTTTCTCTTCCTGCCGTGCGTCCCGGCTCTTTCCCCGAGCGAAGTCGATCCATTCTCCTGGCCTCTTGTTCCCTTGTTCTCTTGGTCTCTTGTTCCCTCGCTCCCTGCCTGCCTGCTACACTCAAACGCCTGGGCTCCCCGCTACTTCCCCCTTTCCCACAACCGAACGACAAAGGAGAAAGCAAATGAAGTTCATCGTCACCTGGAATATCCCCAAAGCCTACGTCCACCAGGCCCAAGCCCGCTTCCTGCAGACTGGCGGTCAACCCCCGGCCGGGGTGAAAATGATCGGCCGCTGGCATGGCATGAGCGGCGGCGGAATCCTCGTCGCTGAAACCAACGACGCCAAGGCCCTCTACGCCTGGCTTGAACAGTGGAACGATTTTCTCGAGTTCACCACCACGCCCTGCCTCGACGATGCCGAAGCCGGCGAAGTCCTCAGCGCCGCCAAGCATTAATCCACAGTTTTCAGCGATCCGTGATCAGCGGTCAGTTCCATGTTTTTAGGGCGCCCCACCCTGGCTTCGCTAGGGTGGGAGTCCGCCCCTGTCCTCCGTCAACCCCCTCCGCTCCTAAATCCCTCCATCTCCGTGCCTTCCATTTGCACAGAATTACGTCCACTCCCGCTACTCTTGAACCATCATTCAAATATCACGCTATTTTGGGGGCAGGCATGACCGGAATCGACGACGGAATCGGCATCGAAAAACCAAAGACCGCCAAACGCGGACGAAAAGTCGGCAGCCGCAAAGGCAGCAAGGCCAACGGCCAAAAGTCCACTGCCCTGCGCCCCCGCAAAACCCGCCCCGGCCGCGGAACGGAAAGCCTGGTCAACGCCGTCAACTCGCTCGTCACCGACCAGTCCGGCGAAATCGCCAGCGCGCTCGTCAAAAAAGCCAAAACCGGCGACGTCCCCAGCGCCCGCCTGCTCGTCGAGATCGCCCAAGCCAGCACTCCGCCTCCCAACGGCTACGATCCACAAATTGCGGCGCTCCATCTGCCCGACCCTGAAGCTCTCGCCGCCGAACCCGAATGGCAAGATCCCCACCTCGGCTCCGTCTGGGTCGGCGATCACTGGGAAGACCCTGAAACCGCGCCCCAGGCCCTCGCTCGCGCCCGCTCCACCCACTAACCCTGTTCCAAACTCAATTTCCCCTCACGCGGGTGCCCTGCCCTCAACCGCCCCTCACGCGGCTGCCCCCCACCCTCGGCACGTTTTTGTTCTTGCGCCTAGGGTGGGAATCTGAGGGAATCTGATTCCGTGCCCCTCACTCCGTCACCCTCACCTCTACGCTGTCATCCCGAGTGAGTCCGCCGCGGCGGACGAGTCGAGGGATCTGCAGTTGCTTTTCGCCTTGTATCAGGGCATGACTTCAGTCGGGCCGAAAACGCACCCAAAAATAAGCAGCCCGCGCGGCGATCCGTTGACCTAAGTTGCCATGTGATCGATGCCCCATATCCTGCTAGAATCTGTGTGATTCCTGTATCTTTTGATTGTCTTGCGAGAGGGACCGATGGCATACACGCGTCAACTTGTACCCCACAGGTACTCCGTAAGTCTGGTGACCCAGGGCAAGCATCGTTTCTACACGCTCACTTTGCCTAGCGAGGTCTTGGCCAATACCTGCTTTGTCACAACGAGAGACGAGGACCCGAAGAAGGGCTTCCAGCGCGTACTGGACGCTAAGAGGGCGGAAGAGATCGCCAACTACGTCGATCTTGGCTTTGGAACCATCCCCACGTCCATCGTATTGTCGGCTCAGCCTTCGGCGGAACTGAAGATTGTTGGCAAGGGTAAAACCCTCCAATTCAAAGACGATCCCAAAGCATTCCTGATACTCGACGGGCAACATCGCGTTTACGGTTTTTCCTTGGCGAAGACAAGCCTTCGTGTCCCGGTGGTGATTTACAACAATCTATCGCCACGAGATGAATCACGCCTATTCATAGACATAAATACGAAGCAACGGCCAGTACCAAATGAACTGCTACTTGACATCAAGAAACTGGCTGAATATGAGAACAGGACAGAGAACTTGCTTGGAGAGGTGTTCGACCTCTTCAATACAGATGCTTCGAGCCCGTTACTTGGCCTGCTGAGCCCCCATGAGCGCGTTTCGAACAAGATTTCGCGCGTAACTTTCAATGCCGGGCTGAAGCAAATACTCGGCGTGTTTGCAGATGCAGATCCAGACTCAATTTATTCTGCATTGAAGTCCTTCCTCTTGGCCTTCATAGGTGGCGCGAAGAAGATAAAGGCCCCTGACATAATCACTAAACCCACGGTGTTCAGAGCCGTAATGATGCTATTCCCGGAAGTTGCCCAGCGGGTCAAGGATAAGTACGGGAAGGCCTACACGCGAGAGAATTTTGATGAAATTCTGGCCCCAATGTTCGATCAAATCAAACCCAGCGTCTTGAAGCAGCCAGGCACGGGCCAACGGGATCTCTACAAATCGCTGTCAGATGGTCTCAAAACAAGCTTTGTATTGTGAGCTCGCGATATGCCCGTATTCGCAGACGTCGTGAGACCGTTTTGGCTCACGGGACTGAATCAGGTCTCCGGGCCTCAGGCGAAAGGCATTGGCGGCGTGATCTGCGATGAGGAGTATCAACTCTATTCGCAGATCACTCCGATCTCATTCGTGCTGTCCTTCACCGAGCCTGGAGACTTCCAAGCCGGGTTTGCAGGTGACATCAACCGGATCGGCTCTGCATCATTCGAATCGGTCCTTGGCATTGCCAAACCGACTGTTCTGCCTCGTTCCACGGCGTGGCTGGTTATCCAGACCTATTATTGATTTCGGTATCTTGGTCTGGCCCACCTCCGGAAGTTAACTTTGGCCCACCTTGGGAGTAGCTGAGTAGGCTTCGTGGATGGAGCAACGGAAGCGGAGCTGGCTGACCAGGAGAGACAAGGTGGAGTTGTTTGAGCAGATACGTCGTGAGCATGAGTTCGGTGTAGGCACGATTTCCGGCGTTTCGCGGAAGTTGGGCGTGCATCGTCGATTGGTCCGCGAAGCGCTTTCGAGTGCAGTTCCAGCAGCGAGCAAGCCGCAAGAGCGGCGTCTGCGCAAGCTGGAGGCTGCGGTTCCTTTCATTGACGGGGTTCTGCGTGAGGATCAGCATGCGCCGCCGAAGCAGCGGCATACCGCGCACAGGATCTGGCAGCGATTGTGTGCGGAGCTGCCGGGCTTCGCGGTCAGCGAACGATCGGTATGCGGCTATGTGAGGCGCCGGCGGCAGCAGTTGGGGCTGATTGCCCGCGAGTCGTTCGTGCCGCAGAGTTACAACTGGGGCATCGAAGGGCAGGTCGATTGGTACGAAGCCTGGGCATTGATTGCCGGTGAGCGCATTAAACTACAGGTGTTCGAGATGCGTTCGATGGCCAGCGGGGGCGCCTATCATCGGGCATTCACCCATGCAACACAGCAGGCGTTTCTTGAGGCTCATGAGATGGCATTCCGCTATTTCGGCGGCGTCTTCAAGCAGCTTCGCTACGATAACCTGAAGAGCGTGGTGAAGCGCATCCTGCGCGGCCATCAGCGCGAAGAGACCAGCCGCTTCATCGCCTTCCGTTCCCACTGGCGTTTTCAGAGCGAGTTCTGCAACCCGGCTCGCGGCAACGAGAAGGGCGGGGTTGAGGGCGAGGGCGGATACTTCCGCCGCAACCACTGGGTGCCACTTCCTGAAGTTCGCGACCTGGCGGAACTGAACGCTTATCTGGACCTGTGCTGTCACAAGGATCAGCAACGCATCCTCAGCAGTCGCATAGATGCCGTGGGTACGGCCATGTTGCAGGAGCTGCCTCATCTGCTGCCGCTGTCTACCGAGCCGTTTGACCTGACGGAGAAGAGCTTCCCCACAGTCGATGGGTTGCGCTGTGTGCGGGTGCGGACCAACCGCTACTCGATCCCTCTGCCGCCAGGCACTGTGATCGAGGCACGCCTTCAGGCTGACTATATTGAACTCTGGCACGAGGGCAAGCGTGTCGCGAAGCATGAACGCTGTTACAGCCGCCAGCAGCAGATACTCGACCTCGAACACTACCTTGATGTGCTGCGTAAGAAGCCTGGGGCGCTGGCCGGTTCAACACCGCTTGCCCAGTGGCGACTGGCGGGGCGATGGCCTGATTCGTTTGATCGCCTATGGCAGGCACTGAACACACGGCACGGCCGACAACAAGGCACTCGGCAGATGATCGAGCTGCTGTCTATCGGCGCCAGTGAAGGCTGGGATCAACTGCACGGCGCAGTCGATCAAGCTCTCTCCCTCGGCTGCCAGGATGTGGCCGCGATCCGGCACCTCATGATAAGCGCACAACTGGACAGGCCTGCAGTCGAAGCCATCGAAGTCGGCCTGCTGGCCCGTTACGAACGACCGATGCCTGTGATGAGCGGCTATGACCAGCTTCTTCGTGAGGTGCCAGCATGAAGGCTGTTATAGAGAACCTGGAGAAGGCCGCGGTCGAACAACAGTGCCGCGTTCTGCGACTGCCAGCGGTCGCCGAGCAGTGCGCTCCACTGGCTGAAGAGGCGGTCAAGCAGCGGCAGACATTGCTGCGATACCTCGAGGCGTTGTTGGCGGTTGAGTTGGAAGAGCGCGAGCGCAACACCATCGCACGCCGCATCAAGGATGCACACCTGCCACGGACCAAGACTCTCGATGAGTTCGACTTCTCCAAGGCGCCTCAGATCCGCGCCACAGAGATCAGTGAACTGGCCCAGGGCGGCTATATCGAACGCGCTGAACCAGTAATTCTGATAGGTGACTGCGGCACTGGCAAAACGCATCTGTTGACCGGGCTCTGTGTGGCTGCCTGTCGTCAGAAACGACGAGTGCGCTTCGCCACAGCAGCCGCCCTGGTCAACGAACTGGTCGAGGCCAAGCAGCAGTTGCAACTACGACGAGTACTCGCCCGCTGGGATCGCTACGACTTGATCGCCATCGACGAGGTGGGCTACGTGCCCATGGCAGACCTCGGCGCCGAGTTCCTCTTCCAGGTCATCGCTGAACGGGCGGAAAAGGCTGCCGTCATCATAACCACCAACCTTCCCTTTTCCGAATGGACCCAGGTGATCCCCAACGCCCGGCTCTGCAAGGCTCTCCTCGATCGCATCACAGACCGAGCCCACATCATCGAGACCGGAACCGACAGCTATCGCTTCCGAAGAACCATGGAGAAAGGCAGGAGCAAACCGACAGGCTGATAAATCTCACTCGATGGGGCCGGGCTTCCGCTACGCTCCAGCCCGGCCCCATCGAATCTCCTCAACACCACAATGGCCCATCAAGCTTCTACAAGTGGGCCAGAGTTAACTTCCGAAGATGGGCCAAGGTTAGTTGCCAAACGCATATTATTCAGCATTCTTCTCTGCGCATGCACTTCTGCGCATGCTGGGAGAGAGTTGTACGCCGATTGAACGCGAGCAAATGAATTCCCTAATGCGTGTTGGGAGTCTATTTGGCGCATTACCCACATCACCTATGGCCGGAGGACTCTACCACATCATTTGTGATCCAGATGCGAAGACCTTGTCGGGAACTTCTCTATCGGGGAGCCCACATGAAGCCTTTTGGAGAGTTTTCTATGATCGCATGCTGCGTCTGAGTACTGAAGTTCTAACCGTCCCGACGGAATCTCTCGCAAATCGCCAACTAGCATCCGGCAAGCTTTCAGAGCTCGCTAGCAACTTGTGTTTCCAATCGGCTCCCACAGGGCGTTGGCTTTCTACGATTCGAAATGCAGTCAATTACAGTCAGAAGTTCGCGACGTGGCACCCATATTCGGGTCAGCATAAGTACTACGTGAAGTTATTCGAGAAAACGAGCGAATGGAGCGAGGATCCGCTCGACCTCGAATTGACTTCTTACGCTGACAAGGACTTAAGACGCTTTCAAGTCACATGCAACTTCATTATCGCGGCGTTCAGAGGTTTGATACTAGACATGGCTCAAAGATGCACGGCGGGGCGGTCGTTTCACAATTTCGGCACCCTGGCTTGTTTGAACCTTGCAAACCAGGCGGTGAAGTAGATCACCGTTCGGAGGTCATACAGCTTTCCCTCATGATCGTCCAAAGCTGAATTGCGACCACTTGCGTTCGACCTCTTAGCGTCGCCTGACCCCTGACCCGACCACTATCTTCTCGCCGTATAGCGTTTCCTCCACAACTCCCGCTCCACCAGTTCAAGCGCCCGGTCCTCCAGCGACCGCTGCCACGGCACCAACCCGTACACTAGGTCGCATTCGAGCGCACGCGCCATCTGCTCCAGCCGATCCAGCGTAATCTTCCGTTTCTGTTCCGCACGCTCCACCTGGAACACCATCTTGGTCGAGAAGCGCATCGTGTCCGCCACCTGCTCCACCGGAATCCCCACCGCCAGACGCATCGCCCGCAGCCATCCCTCCGGAGGACGCGCATGCATCCGCGCCCGCCGGTACCACCGCACCTTTCGCTCCAGTTCCAGCCTCGCCCGCTCCCGCATCACCTTCCGCATCGTTCGTCTCCCCCTAATCCCTACGCCCCGGGCCCCTGTGTCCCTGCCCTTCTGATCTCCGTTCTCTCGTTCCCTTCGCCCTGCCTTTGCGTTCCGTGTTTTTCTATTCCCTATTGGCTACTCCCTGCCTTTCCGTTCCTTTCTTTTCGTTCCCTGCTTCCTTGTTCCCTCGTTCTGCGCTTTCCTCGGGCCGCGCGCTCCTCGGGCGAAGCATTGGGGGCGACAGGGGCAGGCCCGCAGGGCCCCGGGGTCGCCCAAAATGTTCGCGCGGCCCGTCACACCTCAACCGGTTCTCATCCGCCTGCTACCGGCTACAAGCTACCGGCTCGCATCCGCGCGCACACGACTGCTCCCGCGTGCAAAAACACGCCAAAACACGCTCCAATTTGCGCTTTTAGGGCTGCTTACTTACAGATTGGCACACTTAAGCGAAATTACCTGCAAACCTCTCGCGCCATTCGTAACCTGCGAGGGTGCCAATTGCAATTAATTCGGCACCTGGCGAGGTACATGCCTCGCAAAATCGCAACCTCTCAGGGTTACATTTAGGCCCAATTTGTAACCACTTGAGCGAACATTCGCGGGGGTCAACGCACCACTTGCACGAACATCTTGCTTGATTCGAGGCGCCTTACGGCCTCTCTGCCGAAAACCGCACTGAAAGTAGTGCACGTACCATTCCTCAGTCGCGGAATTTGACGCTGGCGTGGGTGCCGTCGCAGAAGGGTTTGTTTTTTGACGCTCCGCAGCGGCAGAGGGTGACGCGGTTGCGCACTTCATACGCAAAGCCATCTGCCGAGACGACGGGGATGCCTCCGCGCAGCCAGATGGGGCCGGAGCACTCCTGCGCCGGATCCTCTACCAATCCAATCGAGAGGGGCAGTTCGGGTTCGATGGCCTGGCCCGTCTGCTTGTCGAGGGCGACGAGGCGGCCCGAGGGGCAGTTGCCGGTCTGGTGGATGAAGCGCTCGCGGGTGGCGGGGTCGTTGGTGTGCTCGACCTGGCTCCAGACCTGGCCGTGGGGATCGCAGAAGCGGGCGAAGGCGCAGAGGCTTTCGGCGTCGGCGAGCTGCATGGAGGGGCCGTCGATGATCTTTGCCTGCTGGGCGTAAGGCTCACGCGAGGCGGTTTCAGTGCCGTCGAATTCAACGCGCTTATGAGTACCGTCGCAGAAGGGCTTGTTCTGCGAGTGGCCGCAGCGGCAGAGCGAGTATTGATCCTGCGCGACGTACATGTGGCCCTGCTCCCAGTGTTCTGACTCGCCGTGGTGGTTGACGCCGATGATCTGCTTGGCGAGCGGCACTGCTCCGGAGACACGATAGGGACCGTTCTTGATGATGACAACTTTTGCGGCGGGAGCGGGATCGGGCGTGGTGGACATGGGGACCCTCCGGGGACCTGGAATGGAGTGTATAACGTTTGGCGGGGTTGGCAGGGTTAGCTCTTCCGACCAAAGCGAAGGTAGGATCGGGCACCCGGCGGCGACGAGGAACAACCGCAGATCGTTCGACTCCCTCCGTCCGCCATGCGGACTCCGGTTGCTCAGAATGACAGCCGGAGGGGTCGGGGCTCTGTTCCCTGTTCCCTGCCCTTAAACTTTGCGGCCGAGTTCGTTGCGCCAGGCGTGGCCGTCGCGCTCGAGGAGGTGGTCGGCGCACTCGGGTCCCCACGAACCAGCAAAGTAATTGGGGAAGACCTCGGGTTTTTTCGCGGCCCAGGCCTGCAGGATGGGTGTGTAGAGCGCCCAGGTAGTTTCGACGCCGTCGCGGTGCGCAAAGAGGGTTTGATCGCCGAGCATGGCGTCGAGCAGCAGGCGTTCGTAGCCATTGGCGCTGGATTTGCCAAAGGCCGCCTCGTAGTCGAAGTCCATGTAGACGGGGCAAACGGTCATTTCGGGCGTGGTGGGCACCTTGGCGCCGAAGCGCAGGGCGATGCCTTCGTCGGGCTGGATGCGGATGGTGAGCAGGTTGGGCTGAATCTCGCTGCACGGTCCGGTCATGGCCATGCGATTGAAGATGAGCAGGGGCGGCTGCTTGAACTGGATGGAGATTTCGGTGGCGCGCTTCTTCAGGCGCTTGCCGGCGCGGAGGTAAAAGGGAACGCCGGCCCAGCGCCAGTTTTCGATTTCGAGGCGCAAGGCGGCGTAAGTCTCAGTGCCGGACTCGGGATTGACGCGCTCCTCGTCCCGGTAGCCGATAACGTGCTCGCGGGCGACGATGCCGGGGCCATACTGGCCGCGCACGGCATTCAGGATGGGAATGGGGGGGATGGCTCGCCAGACCTTGAACTTTTCGCGGCGCACACTGTCGGCCTCGAAGCTCGAAGGCGGCTCAAGGGCGACGAGCGAGAGCAATTCCATCATGTGGTTCTGGACGACGTCGCGCAGCGCGCCGGCCTTCTCGTAGAACGGCCCGCGGCCTTCGACGCCGAGAGTTTCGGCGACGGTGATTTGCACGTGGTCGATGTAATTGCGGTTCCAGACGGGCTCGAAAATGCCGTTGGCAAACCGGAAGACCAAAAGATTCTGGACAGTTTCCTTGCCGAGGTAATGGTCGATGCGAAAGACCTGGTTCTCATTGAAGACAGCATTGACCTCGTGGTTGAGCGCGCGGGCCGAATCGAGGTCGTGACCGAAGGGTTTCTCAATGACGACGGCAACGCGGCCCTTCTCAGGCTGCGCCATGCCGTGAGCGCCGAGGTTTTCGATGATGCCGGTAAAGAACTCGGGCGCAGTGGCGAGATAGAAAAGGCGATCGTCGCCAATTCCCTTCTCTTTGGCAATGCGATCGAGTTCCGTTTTCAGAGCGGCGTAGTGGGACGTGTCGTCGAAGTTGAGGGGAAAGTAATTGATGTGGCCGACGAATTCGTTCAACTTTGCGTCGTTTGCGTCGGCGCCCCCAAAATCGACTACCCCTTCGCGCATGTCCCTGGCAAATTCATCGCCCAATGGGCGGCGCGCGACGCCGACGATGGCGAAGTGTTTGGGCAGCAGGTTGGCCTGAAAGAGGTGAAAGAGCGCGGGGAGCAGCTTGCGCTTGGTGAGGTCGCCGGAGGCGCCAAAAATGACGAGAATACCAGGGTCGGGAATTCGCTCGCCGCCTTTGGGCAATTGCGAGAGATCTTCGGGGCGCACTGTCATTTGCACGGTTGCCATTTTGGAATTCACCTCCGGCGGTCGGAAAGCGGCTTTGAGTGGTCAGCTCTCAGATTCCAGCACTGAGTGCGGGCGAGCCCTCGGCAGCCGGTCTTTGGACAAGCTGAGAGAGCGGGAGGCTGAAAGCTGAGAGTTGGTCTTAGCCCTTCGCTTTGGCGAAGCGCTTGTTCACTTCAGCCCAATTGACGACGTTCCACCAGGCCGCGAGGTAGTCGGGGCGCTTGTTCTGGTACTTGAGGTAGTAAGCGTGCTCCCAGACGTCGTTGCCGAGGATGGGATAAATACCCTGCGAGAGCGGCGAATCCTGATTCGCGGTGGTGATGACCTTGAGTTTGCCGCCCTGGAGGACGAGCCATCCCCAGCCGGAGCCGAACTGCTTGGCAGTGGTCTCATTGAAGGTCTTCTTGAAGGCCTCGAAGTCGCCGAAGTCAGCAGAGATTTGCTTGGCGATGTCGCCGTTGGGCTGGCCGCCGATGCCGGACGAGTTGGCGTTGCCCATGATGGTCCAGAACATGCTGTGGTTGGAGTGGCCTCCCCCGTTGTTGCGGACGGTGCCGCGAATATCCTCGGGGATGGCGTTGAGATCGCTGATCAGGTCGTCAACAGACAGGGCAGCCAGCTTGGGGTGATTCGCAAGAGCGGCGTTGACGTTGTTGATGTAGGCCTGGTGATGCTTGTCGTGGTGCAGATGCATGGTCTCGCTGTCGATGAAAGGTTCGAGCGCAGCGTAATCGTAGGGAAGCGGTGGTAACTCGTATGCCATTGGGGAAATCTCCTTCGTTCGGATTGTACTTTGCTGGTCGGGCCCGGATGAAGTGTATCTCTGTTAAATTCAGCGGCCGGGCGGTAAAGGGCGCCTTATTGGATGGATGCAGAAACCGGCCAGCCGGGTGCGGAAAAGTTCCAGAATGAGGGATCGCGGGCCAGGACGCGGGGGTGAAGGGTCTGATGAGCAACGGTGCCAGGCAAATCCTCACTGAACCTCATAATCTTTGCAGGCCGGCGCGATTGTTGCGCCGTAGGGGCACAACTTCCAGCGGTCGCCGCTACTCCGGTGGCGGGTAAAAGGGGAGCTTTTCGTTTTTCTCGTTGGCGCGGCGGACGGTGGCGTCGCTGAACAGCAGCGCGGGTGCGATGACGGTGGTGGGCGGGTCGCCGTAATAGTTGGCAACCCATAGATCCTTTCCCGCCGCCTCGACGCTGGAACGGAGGGCACGGTCGTCGATATCGTCGAGCACGGCGCCGCGGACGAGCGTGCGCTTGCCATCGAGGCCGATGCGATAGAGCAGACGCGGCGTGAGTGCGCCGCCCATTGTCTGGACGAAGTAGACGTTTTGAAGGCCACGGTCTTTGGCCAGCGCGAGGAGTTTCTGGTTGAGTTCGTCGGCGGTGAGGCCATTCTCGGCGGTGATTTTGAAAACGCCGATCAAGGGACGGGCGGCGCCGGTGATGCCTGCGCGTCCGTGGCCGTTCGATTGCGGGAAGTCGCGGATCGGCTGGCGGCCAATGAGGTAGTTGTCGAGGCGGCCGGCGTCGACGAGCTTAACGGCTTCGGCAGGAACGCCTTCATCGTCGATGCTATAGGCTCCCAGCAGGCTTTTGCCGTCGAAGCTGTTCAGGCTGGGATCGTCGACCACGCTCATAAAATCGGGCATTACGCGCGTGTGATAGCTGGAGGCAAACGCGCCGTTGGTGCGCGCCTCAGTGCCGAGGGCCGGCCGCGTGGCAGTGACCGCGCCGGCAAGAAGGGAGCGCAGGGTGTCAGTGGCGGCGTCGGGGCTGAAGAGAAGCGGACCGTGATACTCGTCGTCGACGAGCGGCGCTTTGCGAAGGTCAGCGAGAGAAGCAATTTCTTCAACGGAATGCTTGTTGAAGCCCGCTTCGGAATCGAGATCGGCGGGAGAGATACCGGATGAACCGTAGGAGCGGTCGAGGCCCATGCCGTCGGGAGCCTGTGTGCCCACAGCAAAGGACTCCTGGTACTCGGCGGCGGATTTGCGAACGATGGTTCCTTCGCTGGTGACGATCCAGGTGGTGACGGCACGGGCGCGAAAGGTAGCGTCGCTATATTCGATGTCGTTCCGGATGGCGCTCGTGGAAGGATCGGTGCGATAGAGGCCGCTGGCGCGCGCCATGCGATCGGCCCACGTGCCAGCATCGAAATGGAGCGCGATGGGGTCGGCGAGCGAGACGATGGGCTTCTCCCGGCTAAAATCGTCGGACTGCGGCGGGGTTTGCACTTCTTTGAGCGCCGCCTGCTTTTGCGCGTAGGCTGAGAGCGCATTTTTGTACGCCTGGTCCGTGGCGGTCCAGAGCGCGGTGCGTAGAGCGACAGGATCGTCGTCGATTGCGGCAAGCTCGAGAGAGCCGTCGCCGCGGCCGCCGGAACTGTCGGTCTTGTAGTCGCCGACGCGGACTGTGACACGCGCAACGCGCTGATGGGCGCGGCTGGAGCCTTCGCTCGCGCCGAACTCAGCCTTGGTTTCGAAATCGTCGATCTCTTCAATGCGGTACTGGATGAAGAACGGCTTGGCGAAACCCGGCAACTGAAGTTGGCTCATGCTGCGATCGAGTTCCGTAAGCATGGCTTTGAGGACGGGATCTTTTTCGGCCTCGGCGCGGGTGGGCTGGGCGTGAGCAGGATTCGCAATAGAGAGATTGAAGGTCAGAAGCGCTGCGGCAGGCAGAAGTCGAGTAAAGAAACCCCACCCTAGGCGCAAAAACAAAGACGCGCCGAGGGTGGGGCACCCGATTTGCGCGAAGAGCGATCGCGACCCCCACCCTAAAGCTCTCCGCTTCGCTTCGAGATTTAGAATGGGGTACCCGGCGATGGGAGGTTGTGATTTCCGGCCGAAAGGCAAATGCAGGTCCCTCGCCTCGTCCGCTGCGGCGGACTCGCTCAGGATGACGGCGCATTTTGAAATCGGCGCAAATTTGGATTTCAGATTTCTCATTGCGCCTCCTGAGAATTGTGCCGGATGGCGCCGTTTTCCGATCCTTGATCCCTGACCCCTGATCCCTGCTTTGCTTCCTCCGCAGCGGGGATGGGCAATATGGGCGGCCGCGCTGTGCCTTGCGGTTGTCGCTGGGTTTCGATGGAGCTGAGGAGCACAGCGGGAGCGATAGCGCTGACGGGGATGGTGCCCGATTCCGCTCCGCACTCGCCGTTGAAGACTTCTCTCTTGTCGCCGGTGGCAACGATGCTCTTCATGGCGGCGAGCGGAGTGCCGACTATGCTGACGCCGCGCACCAGCTCGTCGGGACGGCCATCGACATAGACGCGCCACACAACGAGAGGAATTACCTGAAAGGCCTGGGGAGAGCTGCGCTGGGTGACGGCGAATCCGGAGGAGATGTCTTCAAAGTAGAGCCCGTACGGTTTGCCCTGCTTTCTGGCTTCGTCGATGAGCTGCTTGCGCAGTTCCGCTTCAGAGACGGTTTTGGTTGAGGTGACGATTAGGTTTCCCTGGCGGCCGTTGGGCACATGGCCGGTTTCGGCGCGACCGTGGCCGTTGGAGGCATCGAAGCTGGCGATCGGCAGACGCGACATGAGGAAGGTTTTGAGGACGCCATCCTGAATCAGGTCCACGCGCTCGGCTTTCTGGCCCTCGTCGTCGTACTGGTAGCTGCCGCTGAGCCACGTGCTGCCGAATTTTGTCTCGGTGGGATCGTCGGCGACGGAAAGGAAGCTGGGCAGCACTTCTTTGCCGACGTCTTTGGTGAAGGTCTGGCCTTCCTCGTCGCCGCGTTGGCGCTGGCCCTCCAGGCGATGACCAAGCACCTCGTGAAAGAAGACCGCAGCGGCGCGACCGGAGAGGATTGCGGGGCCGTCGAACGGCTCAGTGACCGGAGCCTTGCGCAGGGCTTCGAGGCTGCTGCCGAGGGTGCGCATGGCGGCTTCGAGATCGGATTGTTTGGGAAGGCCGTCGATGCTTTCGGCCTCGAAGGTCTGCTCGCGGAAGAGGTCCATGCCATCGTCGGCGTGGGTCACGGCGATGGCCACGAGCCGCGCTTGCAGATGCGGCGTCACAATTTGCGAACCTTCAGAAGAGGCGAAGTAATCGGTCTCGTTCTGGACGGTGAGCAGGACCATGTTCTGATATACGTCAGGGTATTCGCGAAAGACCTTCGACAGTTCCGTCACTCGCTGCTCCCATGCTGCGCGGTCGATAGTGATTGACGGTGCAACGGCTCCGATATAGGTTTGCGGGGCCTGCTGGCTGAAGTCGGGAGAAGTGTCTTCTTCTTTGGCGCGAACCTCGGCTTCAGTCTTGACGCGCAGATAGTTGTCGAGCGCGTTGCCGTAGCCGGTGTTGGTGGCCAGCCAAAAGGATCTCTCGAGCGCTTCGCGATCGTCGCCGAGCGGCAGTTGCATGCTATTGACAGCCGAGCTGCGATAGGTGCCATGCGTGTTGTCGAGGGCGGGGCTGCCTACGCGAACCTGCACGTCGGCGATGCGCGTGCGGCCCGAGGAGCTGTCAACCAATCCGCCAAATTGCGCACGGATGGAGACGAAGCTGACGTCGCTGACCGAATAGCTGAGGAAGTACGGAGGCTGCTGGTCGGAGGCGGGCGATGTCGCAGTTCCACCCTTCGCGTCCGCCTGCGAAAACGACGACAATGGGGCAACTGCGTTGGCGGGCTTGCCGAGCGAGGTGAAGGCACGATGCAACTCGGTGGTCATGGCATCGAGGAGCACCGGCACGGAATTCTGCGCGCGGGCTGCGGCAGGAACGACGAGCCAAGGAACGAGGGCTGCAGCGGCCAGGAAGTGTGGATGACGAAAGCCCCGGTGGCGCGATTCACGAGGCATAAAATGATGGGGCGGAGGTCCTGGGAGCTGTGACGAGAGCATGTGTTTGTTCGATTGTCGCAGGTTTGGACGAAAAAGGAGAGATCGGCATGAAATCCGCACGGCGTTTGCTGCGGGCGTTTGTTTGCGCCTTGTTTGTGGCTGCTTGGATAGGCTGCCTGACACCTACATTGGCAATTGCGCAGGCCAGCACTGGTGCAGCGTCACAGGCTGCGCCCGGTCCGGGAGCAGCCACGCCGGCTGCGCAAAGCGCACACGAGCCTGCGTCCGCGCCCGCCGCGAACGAGAATGCCCAGCAGGCTTATACGTTGCCGCCGGACCAGCTGGCCAGAGCAATCGCACTCAGCCGCATTCGCGACATTCTCAATATCGCCGGTTCGATTTGGGGAATTGTCTTTCTGTGGCTGCTGCTGGTCTTACACGGATGGGCCGGGCTCGAAGGGTGGGCGGAGAAGATCGCGGGCAAACGATGGATTCAGGGGCTGATCTTTTTTGCCGGGGTCCTCATCATTGCGGACGTGGCGGGAATGCCGTTCGATTGGCTGGGCCAGCACTACGAACACGCTTACGGCATTAGCGTGCAGGGGTGGGGAAGCTGGTTTGGAGACGAAGCAAAGGCGCTGGGATTGACGCTCGTTTTCGGCGCACCGATTCTTTTGCTTTTCAACTGGATTTTGCGGCGTGCCCCGAGGCGCTACTGGCTTGGGATATGGCTGGTGACGCTGCCCATCCTGGTTCTTTCCGTCTTTATTGAGCCTTTGTTTGAGCCCATATTCTACAAGTTTGAGCCGCTCGAAAAGACCAATCCCGCGCTGGTTCAGCAACTGGAAAAAGTGGTTGCGCGGACGGGAACGAATATTCCACCGAATCGCATGTATTTAATGAAGGCGAGCCAGAAAACGAATGGCCTGAATGCGTATGTGAGCGGGATCGGAGCGACCAAGCGGATTGTGGTGTGGGATACCACGGCGGGAAGGGTTCCCACTGACGAGATACTGTTCATCTTCGCCCATGAGAGCGGACACTATGTGCTGCATCATGTGCCAAAGGAGATTGGCGGAGATGCGCTGGGGCTGTTCTTTGTCTACTGGGGATGCGCTGTGTTTGCCGCCGGGATGGTGAGGCGATTCGGTGTGCGATGGGGCGCGGCCGAGATGGATTCGCGCGCGGGGTTCGTGGTGCTGCTGTTCGCGATTTCGATCGCCAGCTTTCTACTGGAGCCCGCGGGAAATGCTTTCAGCCGCTACTTTGAGCACCAGGCCGATGTATACGGGCAGGAAGCGATTCACGGGATTGTGCCGAATCCGCAGAAGACTGCGGTGGCCGCATTCAACGATTTGGGGAAAGCCTGGCTGGAAGATCCGAACCCGAACCCGCTGATCGAGTTCTGGCTATACAGCCACCCCAGCGTGGAGCAGCGCGCCAATTTCGCGGCGCACTACGACCCCTGGAAGAACGGAGGGCATGGGGAGTTCTTTAAGAACTAGGGGTCTGACCGCGTGAATTCGTGCCATCAGTTTCGCGGTTCCCAGGTCTCAAAATCGAGACCTGGGGCACCCCCATTGGTACAAGACTGAGCGGTCAGAAACCTAGGGACCGAGGGAAAAAGGGAACGGAAGCCAGAGGGAGCGGACAATGGGTTCGGCTCGCAAAGAGATCAGGGACAGATCCGGTGCGGATCAACTGAGCCGCTCAAAGATTCCGGCGGCGCCCATGCCGCCGCCGATGCACATTGTGACCATGCCGTACCGGGCGTTGCACGCTTTCATCCCATGCAGAAGCGTTGCAGTTAATTTAGCGCCCGTGCATCCGAGGGGATGTCCCAGTGCAATGGCCCCGCCGTTGACGTTGATGCGGGCGGGATTGAGGGAGAGAGCGCGAATGATAGCAAGGACCTGCGCGGCGAAGGCCTCATTGAGTTCAATGAGCTCAATGTCGTTGAGACTGAGGCCGGCGAACGCGAGCGCTTTGGGGATCGCAGTGATGGGGCCGACGCCCATCTCTTCGGGCAGGCAGCCCGTGACAGCATAGGAAACGAGGCGGGCGAGAGGCCTGAAGCCGAGTTGGCGGGCGCGTGTGGCCTCCATGATGACCGAGGCGGCAGCGCCGTCGGAGGTTTGCGAGGAGTTGCCGGCAGTGACTGAACCTTGCGCGTGAAAGACAGGCTTGAGTTGGGCGAGAGCTTCAGCGGATGTGTCGGCGCGGGGACCTTCGTCGGCGGTGAATTTCTTTTCCTGGAGATTTGGCTTGCCGTTTTTGGAATCTGGCGTCGCCGTCATCACGGAGACGGGGACGAGCTCCTCGGCAAAGCGGCCGGCGGCTTGCGCGGCGAGAGCTTTCTGGTGGCTCGAGAGTGCAAAGGCATCCTGATCGTCGCGGGAAATGGAATAGTGGCGGGCGACGCGTTCGGCGGTGAGCCCCATGGTAAGCAGCGATGCGGGATAGTTGGCGGCGAGCCATGGATTCGGGCTTGGTTTGTTGCCGCCCATGGGAATGAGGCTCATCGATTCGGCGCCGCCGGCCACGATGATTTGCGCACGGCCGGAGCGGATGCGCTGATCGGCGAGCGCGATAGCTTCAAGACCGGAGGCGCAGAGCCGGTTGACGGTTGCGCCGGGGATTGTGACGGGAAGCCCGGCGCGAAGCGCGGCAAAGCGAGCGATGTTCCAGCCCTGTTCGCCCTCGGGCTGGGCGCAGCCGAGGATGACGTCGTCGATTTCGGCTTTATCGAGAGCGGGAAGGCGGTCGAGCGCTCCGGTAATTGCGGTCGCGGCCAGATCGTCAGGGCGCGTAGTAGAGAGCGTGCCTTTAGGTGCGCGGCCCACGGGGGTACGAACGGCGGCGACGAGAACGGGGTCGGACATGACGCTCCTTCGGGGCAGTGATCAGTGTTCAGGGATCAGGGGTCAGAGAAACATTGACCTGCTGGCTCATTGTTAGATGGCGAGGCGGGCGAAGGTCAAGGCGTTCAACGTCTCGTCAGTCTTCGGTATCGAGCAGCGTCCAGGTGTTGTTGGTATAGAAGTGATAAATGGTGCGGTGTTCAATGACGGAGTCGGCGAGGGCGTCGTGGTCGATGCGTGGAGGAAGAGGACTCAAGCCGGTTTGTGCCTGGCGAACCTGCTCGGGCGATGCCGGATCGATGCCCCAGTTGAAGCCGAGAACACTGCTTGCGCCGTGAGATTGCAGGCGCTCAGTCTCCGGTGCGGTCGCGAGTTCCATGGGATTGGCGTAGTTGCTCGAGAAGAAAACGAGCAGCGAGACGTCGCCGTGGGCTGAACAAAGAACGGCCCAGTCGACAGAGCCGGGGCGCTCGAGGCTGGCGTGGATCACATTTTCAGGCTGGTGGGCTTCGTAGGTTTGCGGAATGAGGCAGCCACGACGGAGAAGCAGATTTTGAATGGCAGGCGGGATCTGGGGAAATGAGTCCACGGGAAGGTGGCGAATGAGGTAGGGAGCGGGGTGGCCGTGGACCATAACCGAGCCGGAGGTGTTGAGGTTACCTGGAACGGATTGTTGAGCCGAGATGGCAAGACCGGCAAAAAGAAAGCAGAACGCAATTCGCGTCTTCTGGAGGGCTGGCAGCATCGTCGAGGCTCAGGAGCATTCTAGCGCACGACGAAAAGCACCCGCAGATCATGAATTCAGGCGCGGCAATTTATGCCGGGTGCGCTGGCTCTCTGACCGCATGAGTTCGTACGATCAGTTTCGCGGTTCCCAGGTCTCAAAATCGAGACCTGGGGCACCCGGCTTTCCCGACCGTAGCGAAGCTAGGATGGGGCACTCGGCGAGGGGGATCGACTCTGCGCGCGGGAAAGAACGAAAAGCAGATCCTTCGACTCCGCTTACCCCATGATCGGGTAACGATCATGGGGGCCCAAACGCGCTCCGCTCAGGATGACAAATCAACAAGCACCGTGGTTGGCGGAGTTGGCTTTTCCCACCCTAGCAACAAAAACAGAAACGTCGCGAGGGTGAGGCACCCGGTTTTTCTCACCCTAGCGAAGCTAGGATCGGGCACCCGGCGGTCAGGAACGTGTTTTGTGGAGCAGGGATTCGGCGGAGAGGCCGCGGATGGAGGCGTCGAGGACTTCGACGAGATGGAAGGCGGGCATCTCGGCGAGGCCGCGGTCGCGCAGCCCTTTCATGAGCTGCATGAGGCAGCCGGGATTGGCGGAGAGCACGGCCTGCGCGTTCGTAGTGAGCAGGTTCGAGACTTTGCGCGCGCCGAGCTGTGCGGCGGTGTCGGGCTCGATCAGGTTGTAGACACCGGCCGAGCCGCAGCAGAGCGAGCTCTCGGGAATTTCTTCAATCTGAAGACCGGGGATGGAGGCGAGGAGGCGGCGCGGCTGCTCGCGCACACCCTGCGCGTGCTGCAGATGGCAGGCGTCGTGGTAGGCGACGCGCAGCGGGAGCGGATGGCGCGCGGCGCGGGGAGAGACTTCGCACAGGATTTCAGATACGTCGCGGCAGCGAGCGGAGAATGCGGCGGCGCGCTCGGCCCAGGCGGGATCGTCGCGCAGCAGAAAGCCATACTCCTTCATCGTCGATCCGCAGCCGGCGGAGTTGATGACGATGGTGTCGACGCCTGCGGCTTCGAAGGCGGCAATCATTCTTTTGGCGAGCGCGGCGGCCTCAGCCTCGAGACCGGAGTGGAGCATGAGCGCACCGCAGCAGGGCTGATCGGGCGGGACGACGACTTCGCATCCTTCGGCGGCGAGCACGCGCGCGGTTGCCGCATTGACGTGCGGAAAGAAGACCTGCTGGACGCAGCCGGCGAGCATGCCGACTCTTTTCCTTGGATTTGGAGTGACGGGGACGTGATACGAGCGGCGCGCGGGGACTTCGGGCAGAAGGGCTTCCATGGCGGCGAAGCGCTTGGGCAATAGTCGCGGGATGCCAAGTGCGCGAACGAGAGTGCGGAGGCCGCTGCGCTGATAAAAGCGCATAGGCACGGCCAGAACACGCAGGCGGCCGGGATGCGGAAACGTGGCGAAGAGGAGACGGCGAAACAGGCGCAGGCCGAGCGGGCGCGGGATATTGCGCTCCATTTGCGCGCGTGTGGGCTCGATGAGTTTGTTGTACTGGACTCCCGATGGGCAGGCGGTCATGCAGGCCATGCAGCCGAGGCAGTTATCCATGTGGAGTTGAAAGCGCGCGTCGAGCGGGGCGTCGCCCTGGGCGGCTTTTTTGATCATGTAAATGCGACCGCGCGGCGAGTCCATTTCATCGCCCCAAAGGACGTAGGTAGGGCAGGCGGGCAGGCAGAAACCGCAATGCACGCAGTCGTCGATCAATTCGCGCTCAGGCGGATGATGCGCGTCAAAGCTCGAAGGGCGGACGGGGCTCGAAGTGCCGGGCGGGCTTGAAGCGTGGGGCGGCGTGGCGAGCGTGGGTGCGGGAGGATTTGCCGGGGTGTGCGCCATCGGATTCAGATTCCTCCCACGAAGCGGCCGGGGTTGAGGGTGCGATTGGGATCGAAGCGGCGCTTGATTTCGCGCATCAACGGCAACGCGTCGGAGCGGCAATCCCACACATCAAGCACGCTGCGGAGCGCGGCAGGGGGCTGAAGGAGAACGACGGATCCACCGGAGGGACGAAGGCGGGCGCGAAGGTTTTCGATCAGGCGAACGATAGCGTCGGGAGCGTCGGCGCGGGGATCGTTGAGAGCGATGGTGGCAAGGCCGGTGGCCTGCGCGACGATTGAAGCATCGACGCCTTCGGCGACGGATGATTCTTTGATGGCGTCGGCAGTCACGCAGAGTTCGGCGGGCAGCATGGAGGCTTTCAAGATGGCGGCGGAAGACGTGAAGAGATGCTCGCGCGCCTGCCATGCGGATTCACTTGCTTCAGCCAGCGAATTGCCATTGAAGATCGTTCGCAATTGCGCGGCGTGATCGTCAAGGCATTCCGGCCGCGCGCAAAGACGCACATCGAGCATGCATTGGCCGACGGCGGCGCGAAGCTGAATTGCGGAAGGCGCCAGTTGCGCATGCAGCAGATCGGCGAGCGGCTGAGCGAGCTGGGTAGCGTACTGCGCTGTGGCTGTGAAGGTGCGGGCGTGCTGCTCCACCGGATGAAGGCGGAAGTTGACTTGGGTGATCACGCCGAGAGTGCCAAAGCTGCCGGTGAGGAGCTTATGCAGATCGTAGCCTGCCACATTTTTCACGACCTTGCCGCCGGATTTCGCGATGGTGCCGTCGGCGAGGACGATGGTCATGCCGATGACGAGATCGCGCAGGCCTCCGTAGCGCAGGCGCTGCGCGCCGCTGTCGTTCGCGGCCACGATGCCGCCGACCGTGGCGCGCTCGGGCCAGAGCGGGTCGAGCGCCACCATCTGGCCGTGGCGAGCGAGTTCGGATTGCAGCTTGTCCCAGGTGCATCCCGCCTGAACGGTGCAGGTGAGGTCCTGCCAGGCGTGTTCGACAACGGAATTGATGCGCACAAGGCTTAGTTCGATATTGGGTGCGACGGGGTTGCCCCAGGCAAGCTTGCTGCCGCTGCCGGTCGGTAAGACGGACAGGCCGTACTCATTGGCGAAGCGCAGCACCGCGGCCACCTGTTCGGAACTTGCCGGCGCAACGCGGATCATGTCATCGGAAGAGTGCGCGTGCTCCGCTCCTGCGATCGCAGCGAGCTGCGCAAGGCATTCCTCCTGCGTGAGTGTGGTGGCGGCTGGCATCAGAAGATCTCCGCCACGCCGGCCGTTTCAAGAGGGTGCGGCTTGTACGGGCCGGGTCTGTCGGCGCAGAGGCGCGGCCGTGGAAATACCTTGTCGGGGTTCGAAAGGCTCTCGGGATCGAAGGCGCAGCGGACAAGCTGCATGGTGTCGAGGTCGGGCTCCTGAAACATGTAACCGAGCGCCTGCTGCTTCTCTTTACCCACGCCGTGCTCGCCGGTGATCGATCCGCCGTTGTCGACGCAGAGGTTGAGGATGCGATAAGAAAGATCGAGCGCAATCTCCTCCTGGCCGGGGATCGCGGCGTCATAAAGAACGAGCGGGTGCAGGTTGCCGTCGCCGGCATGGAAGACGTTGGCCACACGTAGATTCACGGCCGCCGACATGCGCTCAACGTCGGCGAGCACGCGCGGCAATGCGGTGCGCGGAATGACGCCGTCCTGCACGATGTAGTTGGGCGAGATGCGGCCCACCGCGGCGAAGGCGGCCTTGCGCCCCTTCCAAATCAGCGCGCGCTCCGCGTCGGACTGCGCCAGGCGAATCTCGGACGCGCTGTTTTTTGTTGCGATCGCACGGACCTCGCTCATCATGACATTCACTTCATCGCAGGCGCCGTCGAGCTCCACCAGCAGCAGTCCGCCGCACATGGGGTAGTGCGCGTGGACAGCCGCTTCAGCAGCCTCGATGGCCAGCGTGTCCATGATCTCGAGTGCCGCAGGCAGCATGCCGGCGGCGATGATGTCGCTGACGGTTTGGCCCGCCGCCGAAGGCGTGGGAAAGGCCGCGAGCAGGGTTTGCACTTCCTGAGGCCGGCGCACGATGCGCAACGTGATCTTCGTGGCCACGCCCAGTGTGCCTTCCGACCCCACAAAAACTCCGGCGAGATCGTAGCCTGGGGAGTCGAGAGTGGGCGAGCCAAAGTGCGCGAGTTCGCCGCTGGGAAGCACGACTTCGAGAGCAAGCGTGTGCGTCACGGTGAATCCATATTTGAGGCAATGCGCGCCACCGGAGTTCTCGGCAACATTGCCGCCGATAGTGCACACTGACTGAGACGACGGGTCGGGCGCGTAAAAGTAGCCGTCAGGAGAGACACGCTGCGTTACATGCGCATTGATTACGCCCGGTTCAACCACCACAGACCGGTTCGCAATGTCGACCTCGAGAATGCGATTCATGCGCGCCAGGCTGATGACCACGCCGCCCGCCGCCGGCAGCGCGCCGCCGCTTAAGCCCGTGCCAGCGCCGCGGCTGACAAAGGGAATTTTGTGGCGCGCGCAAAATCGCACTACCGCCTGCACCTCTTCCGTGCTCCGCGGAAGCACTACTGCGCCGGGCAGCACGCGAAAGTTGGTGAGGCCATCGCATTCATAGGTCTGGAGTTGGCTTTCGGCCGTGATGAGGCCTGCAGCACCCACCGCGGCACGCAGTTCGTCGATTTGCGTTTGGGGAAGCACGTTGAACCAAGCTTAATTGATTGAGCCGGTGATTTGCATTCGTGGCGCGCGCCCCCCGTCCGCAAAAGCCCCAGTTGGAATGGGGCGACACATCGCTACGATTGGGGCGGGGGCGGCGCCGGCGTCAACCCATGCCGGCGCATGATCTCGATCATCTTGGCCTTGTCGGGCGGACCTGCCGCCGCCTCTGCGGCCTGCGCCATTTCGCGGAAGAATTGCGGACCCAGCACTCCGGGAGTCACCGTGCACAGCACCTTTGCGTCCTGTGCGCCATTGTTGTCGAACCGGTGCACGGCGCCTCGTGGAATGCAGAGCGCCTGCCCTGGCCCCACGTCGATCGGCGTGCCGTTCACAGTCCAGGTCAACACGCCCTCGACGCCATAGATCGTCTCCTCGTATTGGTCGTGGCTGTGCGCCGGCGCCATCAGGCGCTGGCCGGCGGGGATCATGGCCTCAAAGACCGCGACCGTGCCGGACGAGTTCTCGCCGGTAACAAGGAAGCGCAGCGCGAGCGGGCCCACGCGGATCGTCTCCTCTGCTGGATTCACTTGCAAATCGATGATTTGAGTTGTCATTTCGACCTCCTGTGGGTGGCTTTCTACTCGGATCCGTTATGCCGGGGGAAGAAGCTTCAGTCCGTAGCGGGGAGCAGCCGCTTGCGCGCGCGCAATCAACTCTCTGCTGACCGGCGGTGGCGACACCTGATCCGCCGCAGGATCGAATACTTCAGCAAAGAAGTCCTCAAGGCCCGCCGGCGTCGTCAGGACCAATGCTTTCGCGTAGCCATCGCCGTTGTTCCTGAAGCCGTGAGCAATTCCACGGGGAAGATATACAAAATCGCCCGCCGATGCAGTGATTGTATCCCCGCCCACCTGAACCGCCAGCGAGCCTTCGAGGACCTGGAACGATTCGTCTTCGCGGCTGTGAATGTGAGGCGGTGGGCCTCCGCCCGGCGGCACAGAAATCTCAGCCAGGAAAAAGGCGCCTCCCGTTTCCTTGCCGGTAATGAGAAAAGTCATCCGCTCTCCAGGGCCCCAGTAGGCCGGCCCGGTTTCCGCAGGCACGTACCTCACCAAGCCTCGTTGCGCCTCATTTGATTGTGATTCTTTCAATTTGGCATCAACCGGGGAGTGGTCGAGAACTTCCAAGGCATGCGTTGTCATGTCAACCTCCATTGTTGTAAACTCTGTTTACCGCGAGATTATGGTAAACATAGTTTACGGAGAACGTCAATGACTTTTTGGGAAGAAAAATCGCCAGTGAAAACAAAGGACATGCTCATCGGCGCAATGCTCCGCGTCCCGTCCGAAGCCATTCACCGCCGCATCATCCGCGAACTCAATGCCGCGGGTTTCAAGGAACTAAGCTTGCCTCATATGGCGGTTTTCCGGTATCCGGGCCCCGATGGAGCACGCCCTGGCGTGATTGCCGAGCGCGCCGGCATGAGCAAGCAGGCGATGAACCGGATTCTCGGAAGCCTTGAAGATCTCGGGTATCTTGTTCGCTCCGACGCGCCCGACGAGGGTCGCGCGCGCATTGTCCACTTTACGAAGCGCGGGCACGCCGCCTACGCCAAGGCCATTGACGTGCTCCGCGACATCGAACGCGAATGGACTGAAGAACTCGGGCCCAAGGATTTTGCGAGGTTAAAACAGCTACTCAGACGAGTCTGGGATAGCCCGCTCGTGCGCTAGGTCTCTGACCGAATGAATTCGTACCATCAGTTTCGCGGATCCCAGGTCTCAAAATCGAGACCTGGGGCACCCCCATTGGTACAAAACTAAGCGGTCAGAAACCTGGAGGCGATGGGCTACGCCTGTGCCTTCCTTGTTCCCTTGCTCCCCCGGCTCTTTGGCGCCTTGCGCTCGCGCACCTTGAACCAGATGGGAGTCCCTTGGAAGCCGAAGGCTTCGCGAATCTGATTCGCGAGAAATCGTTCGAAGGCAAAGTGCAGCTTGACTGCGCGATCGGTAAACAGCACAAAGGTAGGCGGGGCCACCGCGGCCTGGGTCATATAGAAGATTCTCACCCGCTTTGCCATGGGCACCGGCGCACGCTGAAAGTCGATCCGCTCCAGAAAGCGGTTCATTGCGCCCGTTGAAACGCGCTTGCGGCGTTCCTTTGCGATCTCGACGACGTCGCCCAACAGGCGCGCCATGCTTTTCTTCTTAGGTCCCGTGCCCTCTAGCGCCGACAGAAAAATCACGGGAGCGTAATCGAGATACTTGAGGACTGTGCGCAACTGCTGCTCGAAGATGGCGCGATCGGCAGGAGGTTTCCCGTCCGTGCGCCCCGTCGTGACCGCGTCCCACTTGTTCACGACGATGATCACGCTGCGCCCGCTCTCGTGCGCGTAGCCGCCGATAGTCGCGTCGCTCGCCGTAACACCTTCGGTGGCGTCAATCACCAGAAGCGCCACGTCCGCGGCCTCAAGATGCCGCCGCGCCATTACTACGCTCATCTTCTCCGCCATGAGCCTGGTCTTGCCCTTGCGCCGAATCCCCGCGGTATCCACGAAACGCAGGGTATTGCCTTCGAACTCGACCACTTCGTCGACCGCATCGCGCGTTGTGCCCGCGACGGGCGACACGATGGCCCGCGTCGTTCCGGTCAGAGCGTTCAAGAGAGTACTTTTGCCCACATTCGGCCGCCCGATGATTGCCACCGAAGTTTCGAACTGCTGAAACTCGCCGTGGGTGCGAAGTTTATGCTCACCCTCTTCCGAATTCTCGTCGGGCTCAACGCTGTCTTCTGCGTGTTGCGCCCTCGGTTCGTTTTTGTCGCTTTGCCCCGGCTCAGGCTCCTCTTCGGCCGGCGCCGGTACCGCGTCTGCAATTGCATCCAGAAGTTCGCCGATGCTTTGTCCATGCTCCGAGCTGACGGGAAATAGATCGCGGATGCCCAACCGGCGAAAGTTCTGCGCCTCGGCCGCCAAGGCATCGCTTTCGACCTTGTTTACGGCCAAAAACAATGGCTTGCCGCCGCGTTTGAGCAGCAGAGCGAGATCGTAGTCGGGCCGCGCGAGCTCGGTCCGCACATCCACCACCATGACCAGCGCATCGGCTTCTTCGAGCGCCACCTTGGCCTGGTCGAAGATGGCCGAGGGAATCAGCTCCGGATCGTCGGGCACAATTCCGCCGGTATCCACGAGCCGGTACTGCCGGCCCGCCCACTCGTACTCGCCGTAGATTCGATCGCGCGTAATTCCAGGCTCGTCGCCTACGATGGATCGACGGCTGCCTGTGAGCCGGTTGAATAGCGTGCTCTTGCCTACGTTGGGGCGACCCACGATCGCAACCAGCGGCAGACGCTCTGTTCCGGCTTTCTCACGCGCAATCGATCTGCGATAACCTGGCAAACTTGCCCCCTTCAAACTCGGTCCCGGACGCCGCCGCGGCAATTCGTTTGTATGCCGGCACGAGTCACGCCAAAGGCGAAATCCAATTTCGGCGGAAATCCGCTTGGCAGCAACTCCTATCTTATTGCCTCGCAAGAATTCCTCCGGGCTATTTTCCCGGCTTCCGTGTAAACTATGCCAATTCCCGGGTTACAAAGGAGGTCGTTCCATGCCAAAGTTCGTCATTGAGCGTGAAGTTCCTGGAGTCGGCTCCCTTTCCGCCGACCAGATTCAGGCCATCGCGCAAAAATCCTGCTCGGTGCTGGACAAGCTCGGCCCACAGATCCAGTGGCTGCAGAGCTACGTCACCGATAACAAAATCTACTGCATCTACATTGCTCCCAACGAGCAGATGGTGCGCGAGCACGCAAGCCAGGGAGGCTTCCCCGCCAATAGCGTCATGCAGGTCCGACGGGTAATCGATCCCACCACTTCAGAATCCGCAGCCTGATCGGACCATCATCAGGACGACGGAAGACTGCGCATCAGCAGCGTTCGCGTTCGTGTGCCGGAATTCCGCCGGTCCCGCTCACTCCGCTCCAGTCCCCACTTCTCTATGATGGAAGGAGCGCCCTCCATGCCCTCCTCCACCTCCTCAACCCGCGCGCTTCCTACGCTTCACGAATTCTTCGCGCCCGGCGGCATTCTGGCGCACTCACCGCTGCCCTACGAATACCGCCCCGGCCAGTATGAAATGGCCAAGGCGGTAGAGCGCGCCCTCGCCGAGCGCAAGCATCTGATTGTCGAAGCGGGCACGGGGACCGGGAAGACTCTCGCCTATCTGCTGCCGGCGCTGCGCACCGGCCAGCGCATCATTGTTTCCACCGGAACCAAAGCGCTGCAGGATCAGCTTTTCTTTCGCGACGTGCCCTTCCTCGAAACTCTCCTCGGCGACCTGCGGGTCTGCTACATGAAGGGCCGCGCCAACTACCTTTGCCGTCACAAGCTCTATGCACTGCGCGATCAGCCGGTCTTATCGGGACTGGATGAAATCGATGAGTACCAGCAGATTGCCGAGTGGGAGCGCACGACCGAAACCGGCGACCGCGCCGAACTTTCCGGCCTGCCCGAATCGAGCGCACTGTGGCACAAGCTCGACGCTCGCTCTGAAGCCTGCCTGGGCGCGACCTGCCCCGACTACCGTCGCTGTTTCATCACGGAGATGCGCCGGCGCGCTCTCGAATCCGACATTATCATCGTGAATCACCACCTCTTCTTCGCCGATGCCGCCGTTCGCCTGTCGGCCGCGTCTGCGCCCGATGCCGGCGTGCTGCCCGAAGCCGCGGCCGTGATCTTCGACGAGGCGCACGAGCTCGAAGAGGTCGCGTCAAACTACTTCGGGCGATCGGTCTCGAACATTCGTTTTGAAGATCTCGCGCGCGATACCGACGTTCTGCTCCGCGGCAAAGGCGACTCCGCCAACATTCCTGCGCTTGCGCAGCAGCTTCGCGAACGCGCACGACTCTTTTTCGCAGCGCTGCCGCAAGGCGGCGACGGCCGGCATCCCTTCGCCAACCGCGAGGAGTTCCTGGAATCCTCCGGCGATCTTTACCTGGGTGTGTGCGCAACGCTAAAGGTCATCGAGTCGGAGCTGGAGCGCTTTACTGAGGTGGAGGAGGCTCCCGGGCTTCAGAACCGTGTCAGCAGCCTTCTTGCGGATCTCAAGTTCATGCTCGAATCCAACGCGTCCAACATGGTGTTTTGGCTGGAGCGCCGCGGAATCGGGGTCCCCATGGATAGGTCCTCGTCCATGCGTGGCACAGGCTCAAACAGCGGGCCGATGCAAAGGGCTGTCGCACGCGGCGGTGCGCGCAGCACATTCCTCCAGGCCACGCCGATCGACGTCTCGTCGATTCTTCGCGAGGTGGTGTTCGACCAGTTGCCGACCGCGGTTCTCACTTCGGCCACACTCACGGTGCAAGGAGGATTCGAGCATCTGCGCCGCCGGCTTGGGCTCACCGATTGCCGCGAGCTCGTGGTCCCTTCGCACTTTCGCTACGACCGGCAAGCGCTTCTCTATCTGCCGCCGAAGATGCCTGACCCTCGGGACCCGGAATTTGTAGAGGCCGCGGCACTTACGATCGAGCGCGTTCTGCGCGCGACGCGCGGGCGAGCGTTCTGCCTCTTCACCAGCTACTCGCAGATGCGCACGCTCTACGAGCGGCTGCTTCCCGTTCTGGACTATCCGATCCTTCTGCATGGCACGGCGCCGCGCAAGGCGCTATTGGACGAGTTTCGCGCAACCCCGAACTCCGTTCTCTTCGGCACCTCAAGCTTCTGGCAGGGGGTCGACGTGCAGGGTGAGGCTCTCAGTTGCGTCATCATCGACCGGCTGCCCTTCGCTGTGCCCAGCGATCCCGTGGTGCAGGCGCGCATGAAAGCGATTGAAGAAGCGGGCGGCAAGCCGTTCTTCGACTACCAGGTACCCGAGGCTGTGCTCACGCTCAAACAGGGATTCGGGCGGCTGATTCGCTCGCTGGAAGATCGCGGGGTGCTGGTGCTGCTCGACCCGCGCATTACGCGGCAGCGTTACGGCCAGGTCTTTCTTCAGTCATTGCCGCCCTACCGGATCACGCAGAACCTCGGCGATGTGGAAGCGTTCTTTGCGGAGTAGGGTTGCGGTCCGTAAAGGGATGGTTGATCCATCGGAGTGTAATCTACGGCCTGGCTGGTCCGGTGAGCGCTCGCAGGAATGTTGGGACCCCCGCGCGCATTGGGAGCCGGCAATTATTGCGCTGGTGGACCGGGCGAGCCGGTTGAGTCAGAACCCGGAACTGTGAGGTTCACGATGTGGATGCTGGCCTCGGTTTCCGGGATAGTGCCGTCGTTGGCCTGAACCTGGGTGGGGCGCCCCTGGATGAGGATGCGGCGCGCAACTTTGCCGCGAGCCGGAACGAGAACGCGCTGCGTGACCGACGCATCGGCATTGCTGACGGTTACGGGGATTTCGGCGGCGGCGTAGCCGGAGTTGGAGAGATTGACCGTGACGATCCAGGAATCGGCGCTGGGGCCGGATATTGCTGAGCCAGTTCCGGATGCCGCGGGGGTCGCGGTCGGAATGTCTTTGCCGGATTTGGGGTCGGTGACCCTCCATCGGATGGTGGAATGCGCCACGGGAGGCGGAGGGCCGGCTGCGGTGGTGGGAAAGACGCCGTCGACGGAGATGTCGGGCAGGCCTTTGTCGCTGTCGATCCAATCGGAAAAGAACCAGGAGAGATTGGGGCGGAGGCCAGGATCTTCTGCTCCTGACGATGCCAGGGACGACGACGAGTCCGCGCCCTGGTTGTCAGTGGAAGCGACGGCTTGTTCGAGAAGCTTCTCGAAGGTTCCCGGACCTGAGCCAGGGCCGAGGCCGCTGGCGGCATCGGCGGCCGGATTGTAGGCTCGGAAAGCAGCGGAGAGCGCGGGATCGCCGACCAGATCGCGAAGCATCCAGAAGATATAAGCGGCTTTGGTTCGGTAATAGATGGGCGAGATGGCGTGGGCGAGCGGCTGGCCGGCGCTGACGCCGGGGCTGGAGGGCTCGTCGATGGCGAGGGCCACGCGGCCGGACTCGAGCGATTCGAGCGCCTTTTGACGGCCGGACTGCTTTTCGAGCCAGAGCGTGCCCATGAAACGGGCGACGCCTTCGCTAAGCCAGGCGCGGGGAGAATTGAGCCAAGCGTGCGCGAGGGCGTGCGCGAAGACACCTGTGAGCTGCTCAGACGTAGCCTGGCGAATGGCGGTGACTAGAAGCGGGCCGGTCTCGAAGGTTGCGTCATCCGCATCGGGCAGGTCGAGAACGTTGAGTTGGGCACGCGGTTTTTCGCCGAGCCAGCCTTGCAGAAAGGGCGTGACAGCGGCTGCGGCCGAAGACCAATCGAGCACGGCGAAGTCGTCTGCGGGTAGGCTCCAGAGTGTCGTGTTCGCGGCCGGATGCGGCGTCCGCATGGCGACGAAGAGGCTTGGCGCGTCAAAGCCAAGCGTGGTGTTCTCAACCTGGGCGGTCGAAAAGCCTGAGGCTTCAGCGCTGGCAGCGGTGGGTTGAATGACGTGGAGTGAGGCGGGAGTGCCGTTGATGAATGCGATCGCAGGCACTTTGTCTGGAGGATATTCGACGGTGAGGCGCAAGGTGAAGCGTGCGCCGGCCATGCGCATTTTGTGCTCACCCATTTCGTCAAAGACGCGATTGCCGTCGCCGAGAATGACGGGAACGCTGGAGGCGGGGTACCAGACGACGTTGCCGAGGCCGCGGAGACCGGTGAAGTCGACGCCGATCTGGTCCCAATCGGAATGGAGAGCAATGTCTGCTGGCGTGCCGATGGTGATGAGGCGCTGGGCGGATTGGGGGATGGCGCCGGAGTAGGTGACATCGAGCCGGAGGGTTGCGCCGGGAGCGAGGGGAGCAACGAGCGGAACCGCGGCTTCGTGAAGCTGGCCGGTATGGTCCACGTCGGAGTTGAGAGTGGCGACGGTAAATGGGACATCGCTGCCATCGAGGCGAATTCGCTCCCAGTTGAGCGAAGAAGAAATCTGCAGCGGTACATGAGCGAGCGAGGATTTGCCGTCGTTGCGGACGGTAAGGAGGGCGCGGACGGCGATCCGGTGGTCAATAGGATGGAGGTGGACGTCCATGTCGAATGCGGTGAAGGTGACGGCGCGGCGTTCCGCATCCGTGGCGACGGGAGCGGTAACCGGCCGGCCGGCAGAAGCCGGTGCAGCGGGACCGACGGTGGTCGTAGTTTGGCCGTCGTCATCGATGGAGCGGGAGAAGATGACTTTGCCGTGAGGTTCGGCCGCCTGATCTGGCGGAGGCGCGGATGGACTTTGCGCGAGCGCGCAGATCGGGGACATCGCAAAAACGATAGTGGTGAAACGAAACGATGCCCGGGCGATCCGGACAAAGAAACAGCTCATGAACCGAGACCTTTCACAATACGTGCAGCACCACTGCGAGGGGCAGTCTTTTGGACGACGGTCGTGGAGGAATGGGCAGCACGGCGCTGGCGGGCAGCCTCATAAAGAACGACGGCTCCGGCGGCGGAGACGTTCAGCGAGCTCACGCCACCGGCCATGGGGATGCGAAGCAGATGGTCGCAGGTGCGGCGGACGAGATCGTGAAGTCCTGCGCCCTCGCGACCGAGGACGATGACGAAGTTGCCGGTGAGATCGAACTGATCGTAGTCGGTTGCGCCCCGTTCATCGAGACCGACGATCCAGAGATTGTGGCGCTTGAGATCTTCAAGAGCGCGGACAAGGTTGACGACACGGGCGATGCGAAGATGCTCGGCGGCGCCTGCGCTGGCCTTGATGGCGGCGGCGCTGAGGGGAGCGGAACGGCGCTCGGTGAGGATGACGCCATCGACACCGGCGCCATCGGCAACGCGGAGAAGAGCGCCGAGATTTTGCGGGTCTTCAACGCCGTCGAGGGCGAGGATGAGGCGAGCTGCAGAGTTGCCGGGTACGGGCTCGAAGAGATCTTCGATGGCGAGAGATTCCTGCGGACGGACGAGCGCGACGATTCCCTGATGAGCAGCGTTGTTGGCGGCGGCCGTGAGCTGCTCGCGCGTTTCACGGCGTATGGGGACTCCGGCCTGGCGGAACTGCGCGATGAGGCGTTCAAGCCGGTCGTCGCGGCGCTCCCTTGCGATGAGGACCTGGTCAAAGCGGCGGCGGCACGCTTTGAGAGCTTCCTCAACCGGGTGCAGGCCGTAGAGAACTTCCATGAGATTAGTTTAGTCCGCGCGCAGCTATCAACGAAGAATGGGGATCTTGAGGCTCCGTGCTGCTGTGATCATTGCCGCGTCCTGGGTTGCCAGAGCCATATTGCGGCGCGAGGCGAGCGCGACATAGGCAGCGTCGTATGCCGTGAGCCGCTGCCTCTGCCCTATGCCGACCAGCGTGCCAATCTCATCGGGGAAACCATCCGTTTCGATGAAAGGCAAGAGGGAGGCGATGTCGCTGAGAAGCTCAGCAGTTTTTCGCTGCAGAATTTTCCGTCGCTCAGCCACAAGCAAAGCGTTGGCGATTTCCAGATGCCAATGAACGGGGACCACTGGCCGCGATCCGCCGACCATCAGCCGCTGGACGCGCATGGCATAGGCGGATGACGGTTGATCAACGAGCCAGCCGAGGGCCACCGAGGCGTCGAGGACGAAATCGCTCATTAACGCCTGCCTTCCTCGATCAAGCTCTTTCTCGTCATCCCCTTGGGCATCGCAATGCTGCCGCGCAACGACGCAAACACGGCGGCCAGCGGCCGCTTAGGTTGGCGCGGTGCGGGCACCAAAACAGCTTTTAACACACCCCGTCTAGTGATGCCAATAGCCTGTCCGCGCTCGGCATCATCGACAAACTCAGAGAGCCGCTGTTTGGCCTGAAACAATCCAACTGTCTTCATTGAACCTCGCACACCGATCCATCTAGATTCATCCTAGATGATTCAATTACTCTACGCAACAACCCCTCAGGACCTGAGGGCCGCAAGTATTTGGGTACATTTATGGCGCGAGTAAACGCGTGCCCTTTCAAAACGGCGGAGCGGAGTGAGTTTTTCAGCAAGCGGTTCGACAAGGTAGCGGTTACGGGACTTACGCAGCGAGCCTTTGCGCGAGATCGGAAGCGAACATCTGATTGGCTTCGGCGACGATGATCTCGGCACCGGGCTCGAAGTGATCTTCATATTCGACCGCGCTGCGATGCTTTGAGTCAACCTGAAGAGTGAGCGTCTGCTGCTTACGATCGCGCAGGATGGTCACCTGCACCGGCTTGCCGACGTTGGAGCGGAGGGACCGGTCCCAATCGGCAGAAGTCGCGATGGAATCGGAGCCGACTTTGAGAATCACGTCGAAGGCCTTAAGTCCCGCCTTGGCCGCTTCACTTTTGTGCGCGACCTGCTTGACCATGAGGCCACCCTGGACGCCGAGATACTCAGACATCTGGGACGTGAGCGGCTCAACCATGGCGCCGACGTTGAGCGTGCCGGTGAAGAGTGACATATGGAAACCGCTCGAAACCGGAGCGCTACCGCCTCCGGCGAGAATGCCCATGCCGGGCGGCTGAACGGGAGCAATGCCATCGGCATCGAGCCCGATCCTGTTCCAAATGTCCTTTTCCATTTCCTTGTGATCAGCCAGTTGCACGGCGAGGGTTTGAATGTTGCCGTCGCGGCTGATTTCAAGGCTTACCTTATGGCCAGGCGGAATTCCGCGCAGGATGCGGCGCAAGGCCTCCGCTCCATCGACGTTTTGGCCGCTGATGGCGAGAATTACATCGTTCACCTTCAAGCCGATTTGGCCGGCAGGGGCGTCGTGGTCGATGAGCGTGATGACGGCGCCGCGCACGTCTTTAAGCTTAAGCGCCTGCGCCTTGTCGGCATCCACATCGGTCACGTCCACGCCGAGGTAGCCGGCGGCGCTGGCATGAGCAAGCAGGGAGCTGGCGTCCTCAAAGATGGGGGCAAGCTCCTGTGCCTGGGCGCGAGCGGCGCGCGGCGCGATGGTAATGGCTGCCGCCGCTATGGCAAGGATGGCGAGAGTGACTTTGAAACGAGATAAACGGCAAGGCCTCAAAAAGTGCTTCATTGTGATACTCCCCGGTAACTCTTCGACCGGTCTGTGCTCTTTAAGACGGCGCAGTAACCGGAAGGGTGTGCAGATCTACTGAATTTCGGGCACCCGGCTCAAAACTTCGCGGGAAACATTCCGGATTTGGGGATTATCGTCGGAATTGGAAACCGAATAGAGCACCTGGCGAACGCTGGTATCGGCGTCGACAGGCTCGAGCAAACCAATGGCGGCCGTGCGAATGGCGGGATCGCTGTCGTTCAGTACCGCCTCAAGAACCGCATCGCGAACGCGCACATCGTCGGCCACGTAGGGCTGCAGTCCTTCGAGGGCCTTTTGGCGCACCTTCGGGCTATGGTCATAGCGAAGAGCCACCATGAGCGCTTCACGGATGCCGGTGGGCTGGCAACTGTGGCCGGCGCGGCATTCGGCAGCGAGCAGCGCCACCGAGTCATCGCGGACGCCGGGCGAGGCCGCATCTTCGCTGGCCAGCATCAGCAGTTGCCGTATGGCCGGGTCATCGAGCGAGCCCTCCATCCGGCGGGGCACGATCTGGTCGTAGCTGACATCGACGGTCTCGCTGTTGGGCTCGCGCACGATGGAGGAGACGCCTGCGACATCGGCGAGCGGGGCCTGAGGCGCGGCGGATTGGATTTTGTCTGGAGAGGACGACACGGTTTGCGCAGCGGCGTGAGCTGCGCGGCTTTGCGCAAACTGATAGCCACCAAGGAGGCCGACTCCGGCTCCGGCGGCGAGCAGAAGCACCGTCGCGACTGGAGCGCCCTGCAAGGTAGCGAAGTTGTTCAGAATTCGCTCGCCCAGGCGCTCATACCAGCGCTTGGGTGGCAGCGCATCGAGGGCTTCATCCAGGCGAAGGCGCGCGCGGGCAACAAGATTCGGCCCCGGCTCAACGACAGCATGCGCATCGGCGAGGACCTTGAGGGCGACGACCTGCTCCCGCTCGCTTTGGCAGTGAGGGCAACCGGTCAAGTGGCGATCAAGCTCGTGGATCAACTCGTCTGACAGCTCGCCATAGGCCGCGGTGACGATCCGTTCGTGTGCAACATCGCAATTCATGGTTACGTCCTTCCAGCCCCTAAAAAACAGCTTGCAGCTCTAACCCTTAGCTCTTATCTCGCGATGCGAGGATTAAGCTTTTCGTACTCTCTTTCAACTTTTCCGCCCACTCAATGAGCCTTGCATTCTTACAAAAAACTCTATAGCCGGCAGCGGATTGCGAACAGCTACCGCAGTTCAGCCAAGTGCGCGCGGAGTTTCTTGGTGGCGCGGAAGAGGGTGTTCTTGGCGGTCTCTTCCGTGGTGTTCAGCATCTCGCCGATGGTGCGAAGACGCAGGCCCTGGTAGTGCTTGAGCTCGAAAACCATCCGTTCGCGCGGCGTAAGCTTGCCTAGCGCCGCCTGAATCTTTTCGCCAAGCATTTTACGGTCGAGCTCGCGGGCGGGATTGGAAAACGATCGATTGTCAGAGACAGACGCCAGAATGTCAATCTCATCTCCGGTGCGATCGACGATCACTGCGTGGTCTTCGCGGCGGGTTTTGCGCCGGCGCAACTGGTCGAGGCAAAGGTTGGTGACGATGCGGTAGATCCAGGTATAAAACGAGCACTCAAAGCGGAAATTGCCGATGTACCGGTAGGCTTTGAGGAATGCCTCCTGGTAGATATCCTCGGCATCCTGCTCGGAACCAGTGAGGTGCAGGGCCAGGCGCAGAACCTGGTGTTCGTATTGGCGGACGAGGGTGTCGAAGGCGACCCGGGAGCCGGCCTGGGCTTCGCGAATGAGGTCCATCTCGTGGGCACGGCTTTGCACACGGCTCTGGGCCGCGCTTGCGTCGTCCCCCCCAGAGTCATGCCGCCGAGCACCACCCATTGCTCTGGATGCAGCCATCTCTGAAGAGGATTGTATCCTTCTACCGGTAGGCCAGGCTAAAGTGGTAGCCGCCTGGGCGAGACTCATGGGCGCACCGATCGCATCTGTAGCCATTGCTTCTCCGCTGACGGAAGTTCAAGCCTGTGCCTACGAAAGTAGACGGGGAATGGTGGGTTTGGTCAACCGGGGAGACGGGCAAGGGATTAGGGAGTAGCCAGCAGGGAGTAGGAGAACCGGGACGCTGTGAATGAGACGGTTGGAAGTTACACTGGAAGACGATGACGGGAAACCTGTTTAGCGGTGTCGAAGACAAGGGATCCGACGGGGTCGGGGGTAGGTGGTACACGGCGCACTGCGACGGCGGGTCGCGGGGCAATCCCGGGCCGGCAGGCTACGGGGCAGTGATTGAGGATCCGGAAGGCCAGGTGGTGGCCCGGCTGAGCGAATTTCTGGGACGACAGACGAATAATAATGCCGAGTATTCAGGGCTGCTGGCGGTGCTGGATTGGGCACTCAAAAATGGCGCGCAGCGGCTGTGCGTGGTGTCGGACAGCGAGCTGATGGTGCGGCAGATGAAGGGCCACTACAAAGTAAAGAGCCCGGGGCTCAAACCCTTGTGGGAGGAAGCGCAGAAGCGGGCCGCGCGGCTTGAGGATTTCGAGATGCGGCACACGCTGCGCGGCGGGAATAAAGAGGCGGATCGGCTGGCGAACGAGGCGATGGATAAAGGACAGCGAGCAAGGGTTCAAGGGAACGAGGGAACAAGGAAGCTATAAGAAGCCGTAAATAGGAATATCCCAGGTCTCAAAATCGAGACCTGGGGCACCCGGCTTTTCCCACCGTAGCGAAGCTAGGATCGGGCACCCGGCGAGGGGGATCGACTCTGCGCGCGGGAAAGAACGAAAAGCAGGTCCTTCGACTCCGCTTACCCCATGATCGGGTAACGATCATGGGGCCCCAGGCGTGCTCCGCTCAGATGGGATGAAAAGGAGGCGTACCTTCCTAATACGTGCTCAAGGCACACAGACAGCTTAGGAGGAAGGTACGCCATGAAGACCCACGTAGGAGTAGATCTTCACCAACGATTCTGTTACTTGACGGCGGTGGAGGCAAGCGGAAAAACGTGCAAGCAGGGCCAGGTGGTGAACGAGGGTGCGGCGTTGCGGGCGTGGCTGCGGCAAGTTCCTGGTCCCCGGCAGGTGGTGGTGGAAGCGAGCGGTTTTTGGCCTGCGTTTGCGCGGGCCGTGGGGCCGGAGTCGGAACGGCTGGTGATGGTTCATCCACAACGGGTGAAGGCGATCGCGTCGGCGAAGTTGAAGAACGACCGGGTGGATTCTGAGACTTTGGCGCATCTTTCGCGCTGCGATCTTTTGCCCGAGGCGTGGATGGCCGATGAGCCGACGCAGCAGTTGCGCTTGCTGGTGCGGTTGCGGATCACGCTGGGGCGGCAACGGGCAAGAGCGAAGAACCAGTTGCAGGCGGTGCTGCACCAGGAGGGGTTCAAGAAGCCGGTCGCGGATGTGTTCGGCAAGCGGGGTCGGGCATGGCTTGCGGGATTGGAGTTGAGCGTGGCGGGCCGTTTGGTGGTGGAGACGTGGCTGCGCGAGGTGGACCATCTGGACGTTGAGCTGGGCGCGCAGACGCGGGAGCTGGAACGGATGGCGCGGGCCGATGCGCGGGCCAGATTTCTCGAGACGGTTCCGGGGATCGGGGCGTATGCGGCGATGGTCATTCTTGCCGAACTGGGCGCTGTGGAGCGGTTCGGGAACAAGCACGCGTTGGCCAGCTATGCGGGCTTGACGCCGGTGGTAAGAGAGTCGGCGGGCAAACGCAAGCGAGGCGGGATTACGCACCAGGGATCGAACACGCTGCGCTGGATCATGCTGCAGGTGGCGCAGGTGGCGGCGCGGTGCTCGCCAGGGGCGCGGAGCTATTATGCGAAGCTGCGCGCGAGGAAGCCGGCGCAGGTGGCCAGGATTGCGCTGGCGCGGAAGTTATTGACTGTGGTGTGGGCACTGCTGCACCACGGGGTGTGTTACGACGAGGAGTTATTCATCCGCGGCTGAAAGCAGGCCATGGAAAAGTGGAAAGCTGAAATGCGCTTCCCACTTTTCCACGGCCACGACTACGGCTGCGGGCAGAAGGTATTTGCGACGGTTGCAAGGAGAACCCGGCCAGCTCGTTCATCCTATGTCCACCGGAGATACAGGCAAGACCCCGGGAGGGCCTTCTCAGATGGAGCGGCCGGGATTCGAATCACGATTGTGTGCCACGAGCACGAATAGAAGTCTGTCGGCAACTATTCGCAAATACCGCTGGACAGGTGCGGCCTTTTTCATAGAAGGATGACAAATCAAAAAGCAGCGTGGTTGGCGGAGTTGGCTCTTCCCACCCTAGCGACAAAAACAGAAACGTCGCGAGGGTGGGGCACCCAATTGGTACGAAACGAGGCGGTCAGAAACCTAGTTGCGCAGCGGTTTGCCGGTTTTGAGAGTGAAGGCAATGCGCTCCTGCGTGAGGCGCTCGCCGCAGAGGGAGAGGAAGGCTTCGCGTTCGAGATCGAGGAGGTACTGTTCGCTGACGAGCGTGCCGGGGGTAATGCGGCCGCCGCATAGGATGTAGGCAACCCAGTGGGCGACCTTCTGATCGTATGCGGAAGCGTAGCCCGCTTCGCCCATCAGAAAGATGCCGGTCTCAAGCGCGGCGAGGGCGCCTATTCCGGGAGCAGGGATTTGCGTACGTGGTTGCGGCGGGGTGTAGCCGGACTCGGCGAGGACAGCGGCGAGGGCTTTGGCATCGAGAAGCAGACGCTCGCGGTTCATGGTGATGCGGTCGGCGGGCAAAAGCAGGCCGAGAGTGCGGGCCTCGGGGGCGGAGGTGGAGAACTTGGCCATGGCAATGGTTTCGAGGGCGCGCTTGAGGGCGGCGGCAAACTCAGCGGATTGCGCGAAGCGGGACGGAGGATCCTTTGGGTCGGGCGGAGCGAGGGCAGAAGCGGCATCGAGCGCGCGAAGGAACATCTCCTTGGTTCCGCCGCCGGCGGGAATGAGGCCCACGCCGGCCTCGACGAGACCGATATAGGTTTCAGCGTGTGGCTGGCGTCGCACAGCGTGCAGACAGATCTCCGCGCCGCCGCCGAGGGTGAGGCCGAAGGGTGCGGCGACAACTGGCCGCGGGCAGAATTTAATGGCCGCAGTCATCTGCTGAAAATGGCGAATGACCTGGGAGAGTTCGTCCCATTCGCCTTCCTGCGCGGCGAGGAGGAGTTGCATGAGATTGGCGCCGACGGAGAAATTGTCGCGGTCGCCGGAGACGACGAAGGCGGCAAAGTTGCGGACGCTGTCGGACGCAGGATCGAGGACGGACAAGATCATTGAGAGGACATCACCGCCGATGGCGTTCTTGAGCGAGTGCAGCTCGATGCAGGCGATGCCGTCCCCGAGGTCGACGAGAGAAGCTCCGGGATTGGAGCGGACGACGCCGTTGGCGCGGCGAAAATCGGCGACCCGCGCGTGGCCGGGGATTGTGGGAATGGGAAGGATCTGGCCGGTGAGCGGCTGGAAGCAGGCGTCCTTTGCGGGTAAGTACCAGGCGGTGCGCGAGGAGTCGAGAAGAGTCTGGACGGGGCCACCGACGGGCAGGCCAAGAGTGTGCATGTGCTCGACGGATTCACGGACCCCGGTGGCATCCCACATTTCGAAGGGGCCGAGCTCCCAGTTGAAGCCGGCGCGCATGGCGGCATCGATGGAGGGAGCGTCATCGGCGACTTCGCCGATGCGATCGGCGGCGTAGTTCCAGAGCGACGCGAGGAACGGCCAGAGAAAGGCCGCGGCTTTGTCTTTGGCGGGGTCGCCTGAGAGCAGCAGGCGCAGGCGCTCAGGGAGCGTGGCGGCGTTCTTCGCCATGTCGAGCGATGAGAGCGCGGGTTTAATGGAGGGACGATATTCAAACGTGGAGAGATCGAGAACGAGGCGAACTTCTTTGCCGTCGGCACCGCGAGATTTCTTGTAAAAGCCCTGGCCCGACTTCCACCCCGCCGACGAAAACCTGTCGCCGGGGACCCCGGATTTGTCGCCGAGCCACCCGCGTTTGAGCAATTCGTCGAGTATGGACGCGAATTTGCCGGGAGTGACGCCTTGTGGGAAGTTAGCAGCGACGTGAGCCAAGATATCGATGCCGACAAGATCGGCGAGGCGGAAGGTGCCGGTGCGGGGCCAGCCGAGGGCGGGTCCGGTGAGCGCATCCACTTCTTCGATCGTCAGTCCCTGTTCGAGCATGAGATTCGCGGCGTTGAACATGACGGCGACGCCGATGCGGTTGGCGATGAAGTTCGGCGTGTCATGGGCGAAGACGATCTGCTTGCCGAGGAGGCGATCGGCAAACGCGGTAAATGCGGCGACGGCGGCGGGATCTGCCTCGAGGGTGGGAATGACTTCAAGCAGGCGCATGTAGCGCGGCGGATTGAAAAAGTGCGTGCCGAAGAAGCGGTTGCGGACAGCGGGAATGGCCGCGGCGATGCGGGCGATGGGGAGACCGGACGTGTTGGTCGTAAGAAGCGCGTGCGGGGCGAGGTGGGGAACGGCACGGGTGAGGAGCGCAGTTTTGATTTCGAGATTCTCGGCGACGGCTTCAACGACCCAGTCGCAATTTGCGAGTTTGGGAAGGTCTTCGTCGAAGTTGCCGGGCGTGATGAGCGCGGCGAAAGAAGGCTCAAAGAGGGCGGCGGGCTTGGATTTGACGAGCCCGTCGAGGGCCTTGAGGGAAAGTTGCGGCTCGCTGCCGCCGGGAGTGGGAGGGAGATCGAGGAGGAGAGTGGGGATTCCGGCGTTGGCGAGATGCGCAGCGATACGTGAGCCCATCGTTCCTGCGCCGAGGACGGCGGCGCGGCGGACGAGGAAAGGTTTGGAGCCAATACGCTGGCCCGAACTCGTGGAAATGGTGCTCATGGTGACTCTCTCTTGCGGAGTGAGTTCAGATGCCGTTCGCCGCTCGTAAACGCTCGTCAGGATACGCAACGCGGCCGGATGGGGTCAAGGAGGCGAGCCCCGATTGAGCTTTTCGGAGATTCAGGGATCCCACCCTTGGCGCAAAGACAACGACACGCCAAGAATGGGCAACCTCAGTACTCGATCTTGTTGGGCGAGTTGATCCATGCGGCAAAGCTGGCCCAGGCTTCGTCGCTGAGCAACTGGATGGAGCGGAGTTTGCGTTGGCCGGCATCCTTGCTGAGTTCGCTATAGAGAAACGCGTCGTCGAACCCCGCACGGGCCGCATCCGCGGCGCTGGCTCCGTAGTAGACCGCATCAAGCGCGCCCAATAGGCGGCGGCTAAGCACATCGGGCACGGCTCGCAGCTGGTGTAGAGTTCGCAGCCGCCAAGAGTAAAAGTTCCCAGTGTTCCGGCGGCCGCTCGGATGGCGTTGACTTCGGCATGCGCGGTGGGATCGTTTGTGGCAGTAACGGAGTTGGCGCCTTCGCCGACGATCTGGCCGCTGCGCACAATAACGGCGCCGAATGGTCCGCCTTTGCCTTTGACCACGTTTTGCGTGGCTAGCGCGATGGCGCGGCGCAGGAATTCCGGATTGGGCTGGGCGAGCATGCGCGAGGAATCCAATTTCCGGGGAGGGCAAAGACAGATTCAGTATGGCATACGATCAGCTGGAGTCGGAAAGCGGCTCCGGCCTCGGGTTGTGCGGCCAACGCCGCGACGGCCGCGCATCGCGGAAGACGTGCGAGCCTCAGGCGGCGCGGCGAATTGAGAAGTAGAATTTTGTTATGGCGGGAACCCTAGCAGCGCTGAATGACAGCATCGTGGCCTGCGAGCTTTGTCCGCGTTTGCGCGCGCATTGCACGGAGGTGGCGCGCGTGCGGCGGCGAGCTTATGCCGAATGGGAGTACTGGGGGCGGCCTGTGCCTTCGTTCGGCGACCCAAAGGCGCGCGTGATGGCGCTGGGGTTGGCGCCGGGAGCGCACGGATCGAATCGCACAGGGCGGCCGTTCACGGGCGATGGATCAGGGGAATTTTTGTACCCGGTGCTGCACGCGGCCGGGTTTGCGTCGCAGGCGACGGCCACCAGCCGCGACGACGGGATGAAGCTGAACGGATTGTGGATCAACTCGGTAGCGCGCTGCGCTCCCCCGGGGAACAAGCCGACGACAGAAGAGCTACGCAATTGCGCGCCATGGCTCGACGAGGAGTTTCGATTGCTCGCAGACTTGCGCGTGGTGGTGTGCCTGGGGCGAATTGCATTTGACGGTTTGCTCGCCCACGAAGTGCGCACAGGAGATTTGAAATCGCGCGCGGGATTCGAGTTCGCGCATGGCTCGGAATATCGGCTGCCCAGCGGGTTGATCGCAATTGCCAGCTTTCACCCATCGCTGCAAAACACGAATACAGGCAGGCTGACGAGAGAGATGCTGTTCGGGGTTTTTCAAAGGGCTCGCAGATTGGCGGATTTGTGAAACTTGCTTTCGCCGTTAACCCGCCAGAACAGAAGAAAGGGGAACGAAATGGAGAGACTGGCGAAGGAGATTCTGAAGGATGTTGTACTCGACGAGGTGGCGCCGAAGCCACGTACGAGCAAAAACCCCGTCGATCATTGGTCGCCTGTGATTCTGCTGGAACGGGCGGCGTATCTGCGCAAGATGGCGAGGTTTGGGGATGGTTCTGCGTCAGAGGCGCTGAAGGAATATCCGCAGCACAGTGCGATGCTTTCGTTCCGGAGCCGAAGCGGCGAAGCGGAAGTGCATGAGAAGTTCGCCGACCTTTTTGTGGTGATCGGCGGCAAGGCGACGCTCGTGACGGGCGGAGTTGTCGCCGGAGCGCGGACGATTGCACCGGGAGAGACGCGCGGAACATCAATCGAAGGCGGCGTGCACCAGGCGTTGCGAGCCGGCGACGTGGCACACATTCCCGCGGGCGTGCCGCACCAGATGTTGCTGGCCGGGGACAACACGATCACATGCTTTGTGATGAAGGTGCAGGAGGCTGTGTCCGATTGAACAGTACAAAATCGAGGATGCTGGAGCGGGAGACCGGGATCGAACCGGCGACATTCAGCTTGGGAAGCTGACGTTCTACCACTGAACTACTCCCGCCCTTGGAATCAATTATTTAGCAAATCGATTCGCGGTCTTATTGAATCTACTGTCACCTCATGTACAGTTTGTTCGATTCTTCAAAACAATTCCGGCGAGGTTGAGTGCTCAAAAACCCATCGAACCGCCGCCGCAGGAACAAAGAATATGTGGCACAGGCTGACAATAGAGCTCCAAGCAAAGCAACCAGAAAAGCTCGCCTGACACAGTATCGCAAGAAGCCTGGAGGCTGGCAATTCTATGACGTTGCCCGATACTAGGATGGCAAACCAAACCCTGGGAGGATCATCATCGCTGGAAAGGGAGTGAATTGGCAGAGCTCGGGCGCCAAGTTCTATCTTGACTGGATCGATCCTGTGAGCCACGAGCGTGTCCTCGGAATTGCTGGAGTCGCTCCTTGTGAGCGAGAGACCCCTGATTCACGAAGAGCAATATCCTTGCCGGGGAAGTCGACAAGATTGAGTCTCGCTTCAAGTTCTGATCTGCGCGCTCCGTATTCTAGCGCCCACCGAGCCACAGCCTCATTTCGGAGCCCAGAAGGGCTCACCAGTTCTCACGAGCTGTACTGGAACCTCCGGCGTGAATCGACTTGATCCAATTCGCCATCTCCAACATTCCCTGCTCTTCTGAGACGGCGTGGCCGAGCATGATCCAGCCTTTCGGAATCCCCAGAGTCATGGCATCCAAAACGTACGCCGGACTGTCGAGAAAGCCGTCGGTCTCCTGCTGCTCTCCACTAATCACCACGTCCACATCGGGGTTGTTGATGCTTGGTGTTGCATAGCCCACGCCGATTTGTATGCGGCTGACCTTGGCCTTGGGATCGCCCACAACCCTCAACGCTGTATCGTTGAGCCGCTGCCGGCATCTGACGGCCAGATCCTCAAGCGTCGTCTCAGGAAGGTTGAAGTGGTGCGACTGCGGCGCGGTCTCCTGCTGACTCTCGAGTCCGAGCGCCCGCGCCAAACCCACATAGATGAAGTCCGGCTTCCGCGCGTGCATGTGATCGTGCATGCGGAAGATGACGATGTCATGTTCGCGCAGGTAGTCAACTTTGAGCTTGTAGGCCGGATCGCCACTCACAATGCTCAAGTCATCGCGATCGTTCCAAAAGGTATCCTCATGCGGAACGATCATGTTGCAGCCAGCCGCGACGGCAAGTTGAATGGCCTCGTACGAGCAGAACATCGCCGTCGCGATTCCTTTCACGACGGTGTCGGGACCTCCGAACTTGAATGTGTCGCGGTAGGTCTTCGTCATCCATGGAAATCCCAGATTGGCCTTGATGCGCGCCACCACTTCCCCTGCAGTCAGCGTACTCATGCGTTTGGCCTCCAGTAGGGATCGCCGGCGGATACCCACGTCGATGCGACCTCGGGAACAATCGTTTTCAACCACTGTGCGCAGACTTGCATCCCTGGATCTTCCGAGACGATCCGCCCAATCAGGATCAGCGCCTTCTTGCCGCCCAGCGCATCGTGTCGAGCACGTATTCCACCGACTCCCACTCGCGCACTTCGCCGGCAATAATCAAATCCACCCCGGGAAGCATTGCGATGGACGCCTGAATCGGCGTCGATCCCGGAAGAAATCCAACCTTGCGCACGCCCTGTTGCCGACTGCCCACAATGCGCATGCCGCCGCGCGACTGCAACGATTTCTTCACATGTGTCAACGACTGCTTCGAGCGAAGCCTCTGGAATTCCAGTGCGTTGGATCGCCGGCGCCGGCGAACTTCGACCAGCCGAACGCATCGCCGAGTCCCTGCGCAAACGGATCGGGCGTGCGCATGCGCCAGTGGTCGCGAGCCGAACACCATAAGGTTGTGCTTCTTGATGAATTCGTCCTTGGCCTTGAAAACCGGATCCGAAGGAGGCGGCCGGCGGCGGTTCAAGCGGAACAACAGTGCCGTTGGGGCCCCGCTCGAAGCGGCGCGGAATCGGGGGCGTGGGCGTGTCGGCTCTCGAATAAAACGTGGGCTCACTGGTGACGATAAAATTCGCACCCTTCTTCACCGCGTGCCCCAACACATCCAGAGACGCGAGCGATGTGGTGACGATGCCAGTCACCGCAGCCGACGGGTCGCCTGCCTTGAATGTGTCCACCGTGTCCGGCTTCCATTCGACGCCAATGTTCTTCTTGATGCGATCGACAACTTCTTGCGCAGTAACTGCGCCGCCCATGGATCGCGCCATTGAGACCAGCGGTGCCGCTGCAACCCCGGTCGCTGTCATTGCAACGAACTTACGTCGTGTGATTTTATGCATGGGTTCCTGTTTTCACCGGTCCAGGGAGAATGACGGTCACATGCCAGAGAGCCATCATAGCAGCCTTCGCGAAACACGATCGTTCTCGAAATTTTATCCCTGGGCATGCAGTGCGTTTCATTCGGCCCGCGTTTCCTTGAAGCACTTCACGGAGAAGTTTTCATTGGGAGACAATAATCAGTCCGGTCTGGATGGCGAAGAAGGCCGCTTCAGTCCTGTCGCTCACTTGCAGTTTTGCAGTGAGATGATTCAAGTGATTCCGAACCGTAAATTGGCTTAATCGAAGAGCCGACGCGATCTCCTTATTGGTAAATCCTTTGACCACAAGCCCGAGGATCTCCTTTTCGCGAGGGCTCAAATCCACCCGTCGCTTTCTCTCCGTCAGCCGCTTTGTGATGGAACGGGGGAAACACGAACCACCGTTATATACGTCGCGAATTCCACCAAGAATCACTTCCGAATCCATCTCTTTGAGAAGATATCCGCTCGCGCCAGCTTCCACAGCCTGGTAGATTTCTTCGTCGGATTCGAAACTTGAGAGCACGATCGACTTCGTGTTCGGCGACACACGGTGCAGTTCGCGGATGGACTCGATACCGGACATCCCCGGCATCCGCAAATCGACAAGCGCGATGTCCACGATCGCGGTCTTCAATAACTCGATCGCTTCACAGCCGCCAGCAACAGTGGCAACTACTGTCAAGCCCGGCACCCTGGCCAGCATGCTGCTCAAGCCTTCTCTAACCACAGGATGATCGTCAACAATCAGGATGCGAATCTCGGACGAGGTTAATGGGTTTTCCATTGGGATTCACCTTTGGTTTGGAGAATTGGTTGAACCACCTCATGCCGCGTTGAGGAAGCGTGGAGAACAGACCGATTGGAGCGCGGAGCAATACCGATGTGCCCGTTTTCCGCGAGCTCGAGATTTCCAGGCGCCCTGAAACGCTCGCGGCGCGCCGTGACATGCCGCGAAGGCCGAACCCGCAGTTGTCCGCGCCCAGCGCGAAGCCGGCACCATTGTCCTGCACGATGAGCTGAGCCTCACTTCGCTGAACGTCAAGCCTGATGTCAATTCGCGACGCGCCGGAGTGGCGAATACAGTTGTAGATTGCTTCCTGGCCGACTCGAAACATGGTTTCGGCGACAGGCTTGGGTATCCTGCGCGCCTGCCCCTCCGACGATGAGTAAATCGCAAGCGGTCGCCCGGAGCTCAATTTTTCAGCAACCTGTTTCAACGATTCCGCGATGCTGGGGCCGCTGTCGATGGCGCTTTCGATCGTTGTAACGCTTCGTTTGGCCTCATTGTGGCTTCTTCTCACCATATTGAGAGCAACGTCTAGCTGCTTCCGGATCGGCTCATTTTCGGCTGCATCGGCGCGCATCGCCTGGAGCTGAAAACCTATCCCGGCAAAGCTCTGCGCCAGCGTGTCATGTATTTCAAGGGCTATTCGTTCACGTTCGCGCAAAACGACCTCGTGGCGCCAACGCTGCATGTGACTGAGAGACAAGTGAACAACGCCGGCGAGCAGCAAGAGCAGCACCAGAACAGACACCGTGTGAATCGGCGTCCACCATGGTGGCTGCCCAATCACCTGAACATTCAACAAAGAAGGAACAAGAATTGCGAATGGCACCAGGTTGTTGGTAAACGCTGCATCGGAAGTGGCAACACCGCGCAGGCGTAGCCGGCTTCCAACTCTGAAATGCTGAATCGACGATGCGTCATTGCCGTCACCTGCGATGACATAGAACTCCTGCGAGTCGTTCTCCATCCTCAGAAGCAATGATCGATTGGCGGCGATGGACTGTGAAAGAAGAATCCCATCCGTTTCGACAAATCGCCCGGTGTTGCGGCCCGCTGCGAGTTCGAATGGGGTGACGACGATCGGCAGGATCGGGGAGTCAGGCCATCGCAACTGAATAGACGCATGGTTTAGCTCTGGCGTGACGCTGTCATTTGACAGCACGCCTTGTGCCTCCACTTCGTCTCCCACTTTGACGGGGCCCACTGGCTCGTCCGGCTTCAAAAGAATTGCGCCGCTGGGATCCTGCACATAGAGAACCGGCCGAACGATCGTAACAGTGCCTCGAATCGTCACGCGACCGGAATCCTCGAAATGGCCGAGGCCAAGACTGCCGATCGGTTCAGTTGTGAGATGAATCTTGTGCTCTTCGGCCTCTCGCCGCAGCGGGTCAATAAACTGATCGAGCGCCCCGGTGCTGTAGTCGGATGCCGGTGCATCGGAATCGTAGTTGACAACCGTCGGTTGAAGTCCTTCTGTGAAGCTCAGTAATGCAGCCCGGCTGGCCGGCCCGATTCGCACACTCTTCCATTCGGCGCTGGTTTCGTACGACTTGAGACCGAACCGGCCTTTAACGAGACACTGGGGATCTGTAACGTACGAACGTTCATTTAAACCGGACGCATTGGTGATTGCGGCCGCGATGGAGCAGCCATAGGCAAGCAATTTAATGTGATACCAACCGTCTACCTTTGGAGGAACGCGTTTAAGGACAAAAAGATTCCAGCCAAAGTCAGCGCGGCCTAACAGGAACGAATTATCCATATTCCTGACACCGGCAAAGTAGCCGTGGTAAGAATCGACCCCTTCCTCCTCGCCGGAAGATCGGATGATGATCCCGGCTTCACCATAGATTCCCAACAAACGAACGTCCGCCTCGACAAAATAGTTCTCCCAGTCGAGCGAGCCATTCATAAGCTTGGGGCCGCGGTCTTCAGAGTCGCCGATAATTTCCGGCCCTTCCGACCGCCAGGCTCCTCCAAAGGGGGCCCAGCCTGAAGAGAGATTGGTTGAGACGGTCGTCGGTCGCGGCGCGAATTTGGAGCTGCGCTGGTGCAAACCCCAACCCACAAGAAGCGAAACGATCAACGCCGCGGAAAGCGCAGCCAAAACTCTACCCGGCGCCGGTCTGAAAGAAATCATTGTTCGCTCCATGGAAACTGCCCGTTCTGCCACATCTGCCGCGTCAACGGGCTGTCCAGGTTTTCTCTCGTGAGAAGGACGGGCTGAACATCGGCTACTTCGGGAACGCTGATGCGTTTTAATCGGGCCAGGATGTTTTCCATAGCAATACGGCCCATTTCCGGCGCGTTTTGGATGACAACGGAGTCGATTTCCCCTGAGCGGATAGGCGGGAGCAGGTCCTGATCAAATCCGATAAGCAGCACGCTCGATGGTTTCGCTAAACCAAGTTTTGCATAATAAGCGCCTCGCGTTGCGGAACCGGAGAGGGCGACGATGGCATCGATTCGAGACGATGAATTTAGCACGTCCTCTGCAATTTGCTGTTCGTGGGGTACGCTCAGGTCATCTCCAAATTCGCGCTCGGCGATCTGGATACCCGGCGCCTCGCGCTCCAGGGTCTTCTCAAAACTCTCTTCTCGTGCGGTCATGCTCTTCAGTTTGGGATCGATACCCAGGATCGCGATGGGGCCCTTTCCATGCAGAACGGCGGCAACGCGCCGCGCCGCCAATTGGCCTCCCGTCACTTCGTCATTGCGGACATAGGAAAGGTCTGGGTTGCGAGGCAGGCCAAGATCGTCGTCTACGACTACGACCGGAATATGCCGACCCAGCAACTGCTGAACCGGCGTACGGAAAACGAGCGATTCATCCGGAGCAATCACTGCCCCACCGTATTGCCTCTCAACGATGAGACTGACAAAACCGATTTGTCTTTCGACATCGTTCTCCTGGGTCGGCGCATTCCAATAAATGTGCACTCCATTCCTGTGCGCGACTATTGCCGCTCCCTCATGAAACGGCTCCCATAGCCGCGTGCCGCAAGTGCGGGGAATGACCGCGATCGTGGCAGGCCCTCTCTGACAGCCCACGGCCAAGAGAGCGACGGCGGCCGACAGGACTGCGGAGAGGAGTTGCGGGGATATGAGCCTCATAGGGAAGCCAACCAGACCTTGAATTGCTCCAGCGAGCGCAATGAAGATAAAATCGCAAGTCAAATTGGTGGCGCAGCGCAAAGTCGATCTTCCGCGGGATTAGGCATTATGGCTCAAGCCTATGCGCAGTGTATAAAACGCAACTTCTAATGCATATCATGCAAACCGGTACAACTGTACCATTGCCACGGCCTTTTTATCGGATTAATTTTGGTCCGCAACAAAATCTCAAAGTATTCCCCGTCTCAAGTTCTGATTGCAGTTCCGTTTTGGAGGTCACTATGAAGTTGCATCAAGATAATCGTAAGTGGAGAAGTGTGTCCGCATTAGAGCGGTGGCTGTCTTTCTCTCTCACCTGCGGAATCCTCGCGATCTTTGCCATCGCCGGGCAATCGCGCCTGACCGCACAGACGACATTCGGATCGATCCTCGGAACCGTGACCGATCAAAGCGGCGCGGCAATTCCTGGAGTGACTGTAACGCTGACAAGTCTTACTACACAGACTAAGGTCAACGCCCAGACCAACTCGACTGGCAATTACCAGTTTTTGAATCTTGAACCCACCAGCTACGCCGTAGACTTCGAGAAGTCTGGCTTCAATCACCTGAAGCGGACCTCGATTACCGTGCCCGTTCAGGCAGCGGTGCGGGTAGACGCGACCCTCCAGGTCGGCGCAGTCAATCAAACTGTGGATGTAACCGCGGAGGCGCCAATCATCGAAACCGAGCCCAGCGCCCTCTCGTCCCTGGTGGAAGGCAAACAGGTACAGCAGATGCCGCTCAACGGGCGGAACGTCTTTAACCTGCTCGAACTCGCCCCCGGCGTAATCCCCCAGGGGTCCGTCATCGGGAACCCACTGGGCAACCAGTCCAATGGGGTTTACACGAACAATACCGGGTTCGGCAATTACCAGATCGGCGGCGGGATGGCCAATCAGAGCGCCTTCTACCTGGATGGCGTGCCTTTGAATACCACCTACATCAACAGCCCCGGCCTGGTACCTACCCAAGACTCGATTCAGGAATTTCGCGTAGATACCAATGCGGTGAGTGCGGAGTTCGGGCGCTTCGCCGGCGGCGTCGTCAACATGGCCTCCAAAGCCGGAACGGATCAGTGGCATGGCAGCGCCTACGAGTACATTCGCAACAAGGTACTGAATGCCAACACCTACTTCAACAACCAGAACGGCGTTCCCACTCCGGCGTTTACGCAGAATCAATACGGCGTCACACTGGGCGGACCCATCCGCCATCAAAAGATCTTCGGATTCTTCTCGTGGGAGAACTTTTCGTTCCGGAAAGGGAACCCGATCTTGACGACGGTGCCGACCACAGCCATGCAAGGGGGCAATTTCGGCGCGTTATGCAGTTCCTACGATGGCAACGGGGTTTGCACGGCTGGCCATGGGACCCAGCTCTACGACCCGCTGACGACGTGCGGTGTGGCTGGGGCGCCGGCATGCCCGGCGGGCCAGACCACGGTCCGAAAGCCATTTGCCTACAACGTGATCCCCATCGGGCGGATCGACTCGGCGGCCAAGCAATATCTCAATTACTATGGATTGCCGAACGAGCCAGGAACGGTCAGCAGCGCGGGCCTGCCGCTGAATAATTTTGCAACTAACTCCACTTTGGGCGGTAACACCAGCCAGTACATGGGTCGCATTGACTGGGTTGCAAGCCAAAACCAGCGGGTCTTTGCACGGTACTCCTACTGGGCAGGCACCAGCATACCCAATGACCCGTTCCACAAACACTTCGGCGGCCTGTTCAGCTACACGGGCTCGCAGAACTTTGTCATCGGCGACACCTACACCATCAATCCGCGCACGATCGCCGACTTCCGGCTTTCGTACCTACGGGCAACCGACGGCTTTGTGCCTGAACAACTGGGAATCGACCTTTCCCAATTCGGACCAGCGTGGGCGACTCTCGCTCCTCAGATCACTCTCGACACCGCGCCCGATGTGAGTAACGGGTTTTACGGCTTCAGCAACGTCTGGAACCGGGCAATCATGAACGACTATTTCACGTCGGCAAGCATCATCAAGATCCTAGGCCGGCACACGCTCAAGTTTGGGGGCGAGTTGCGGCGCAACGAGTGGAACTTCGCTCAGGAGACGGCGGCCGGCGGAAGTGTGACCTTCGACCAGGGTTTCACGGCGCAGCTCACCACCGCGCCCGCCCAGGTTTCCGGAACCGGTTATGCGGGGGCCTCGTTCTTCCTCGGCAATCCAGCCAGTGGATCCACTACCAGCATCGCTTTTACCGACTCGATCGAATGGTATGCGGGCGCTTATCTTCAGGACACCTTCCAGGTGAACCGGAAGTTGACGATTACACCGGGCGCGAGGTGGGAATTCCCCGAGGCATACACCGAGCATAATAACCGGCTTACTGTGTTTCAGCCCAATGCCGTCGATCCGCTCTCGCAGCAAGTGGGGCAGGCCCTCACCGGCCAGATGTACCTGGTGGACACGCCGGCCTATCCTGCGCGCCAGCAGATTGAGAATCACTACAAGCTATTTTCGCCCCGGATCAACATCGCCTACGATCTGACCCACAAGACCTCGGTCCGTGCCGGCTATGGGCTGTCCTGGATTCCGCCCGACATGGTCAACTACAGCGAGGCGCCGTTCCAGTCGCCGGTGAACGCCGCCACAACCACCATGGTGCCTTCGGTAGGCGGAACCTCTGAGATCTATCCATCCGCCACCTTCAGCAATCCGTTCCCGCAAGGTTTGATTCCTCCGATCGGGCACAACCCATCGCAACTGAGTATCTTCGAGGGGCAGAGCCTGAATTCCCCGATTCCCAATGAACAGTACGGCTACGCCCAGCAGTGGAACCTGGATGTTCAGCAACAGTTGGCCTCAAACTTGATGGTGGAAGCGGGTTACGCTGGCTCGAAGGGGACCCATCTCTCCTACTCGGTTGTACAACTCAACCAGATACCGGACGGAGACTTGTCAAAGGGATCCGCCCTCAATACCCAGGTGGCCAATCCGTTCCACGGATACATCGCCAGCGGCCTGCTCTCCAATGCTACGGTTTCGCAGGCTCAGTTGCTTCGCCCGCATCCCCAATTCCAGAGCCTGGGAGACACGGCCGGGCAGCGTGGCGATTCACACTGGGACGCGCTTGAAACCCGCGTCGAGAAACGATTCGGATCAGGAGGGGTTCTGGCAGGCTCGTACACGTGGTCCAAGTTGATCAGCAATACGGATACACTTACCAGTTGGCTTGAGAGTCACGGTGCTGCCGGCGTGCAGGATTGGAACAACCTGAAGGGAGAAAAGAGCCTCGCCACCTACGATGTGACCAACCGCCTGGTCGCGAGCTACGTTCTCAACCTTCCTATCGGTATCAATCGGCTGTTCCTGTCGAACATCAGCCCGGCCCTAGACCGGGTGATCGGGGGCTGGTCTGTCAACGGAATCACCACGCTCCAGAGCGGCTTCCCGCTTGCACTCACAACGGCGAGCAACCAGACTGACTCCCAGGGCGGCGGGTCGCGCCCGAATGTCGCGCCGGGCGTAAGCAAATCGATAAGTGGCCCCGCACAGAAACGGCTGCACGAGTGGTTCAACACGGCTGCATTCACCGCACCCCCGCCATTTGCCTTCGGAGACGAAAGCCGCACAGACGGCCAACTGCGCGACAATGGCGTGGCCAACTGGGACTTCACGATAAGCAAGAATATCCCTCTAACGGAACAAATGAATTTCGAGTTTAAGGCCGAAATGTTTAACCTTTTCAATCGAACCCAGTTCGGCGATCCAGGCGGATCGGTGGGCAGCTCCACCTATGGCGTGGTAAGCACTGTGCTTGGAAATCCGCGCCTGGTTCAATTCAGCGGCCGTCTCACCTTCTAAACATGGCTCTTCAATATTCGACAGGTTGAACGGTGGCGTTTCCCTCCAAAAGGAAGCGCCACTTTTTCGAATGAGGATTTGCTCTTGACTCTAAACTATTAGACGAGACTGCAATGCTGATCCAAAATGCAAGAACGATTTTGGCTGCGGGTGCGATGCTGGCCGTAAGCTGCGCTACGCACGCGCAGGCGCCTGCTGCTCCGACGCCACCCCCGATGCCTTCCGCGGCCGACCGCGCCGCCATGGCTGCGGCATCTGCCGCGGAGCGCGACCGGGAGATAAAGCTGCTGGGCATCGCGGCCATGCAGCCTGGCGTGACCGCCTACGACATTGGGAAGGCGGGCAACGCCAACTACGACGAGACCCTTGGTAATCCTTACCCGAATCTTCCCGATGTCCTGACTTTGAGCGACGGGACCAAGGTCACCACTCCAGCGCAGTGGAAGAAGCGGCGCGAAGAGATCAAGGCGTTCTTCGATGAGAACGTGTACGGCAAGTACCCGGATCACATTCCCGGCGTGACATGGAAAGTGGAGAGCGTGGAGCGCATCCCGGTGGCTGGAGTTCCCGCGGTCGTCAAGCACATCGTGGGCCACGTGGATAACTCATCGTATCCGGCAATCAACATCGACATTCACGCCGACGTGGTGACGCCTGCAAGCACGGTAGGCAGGAAGGTTCCGGTCATTATTGGCGGCGGCTCGCTGCGGCCGTTCAGGTTTCCGCGCCCGGCGCCCGTGCCCGGGCAGCCGGTGCATCTGATCTCGATGCCGGCTGATCCGCCCGACTCAGCCAAGCTGCTGCTCGAGCACGGATGGGGATTTGTAGGCCGCAACCTGACCGAAGTGCAGGCGGACAGCGGAGCAGGACTGGACAAGGGGATTATCGGGCTGGTGAACAAGGGACAGCCGCGGAAGCTGGACGACTGGGGCGTGGTGCGCGCCTGGGCGTGGACCGACAGCCGGATTTTGGATTACCTGCAGACGGATCCCGATGTGGATGGCGCCAAGGTGGGGATCATGGGTCATTCGCGCTACGGGAAAGCCGCGGTGGTGACGGAGGCGGACGACCCGCGCTTTGCCATCGGGTACATTTCTTCGTCAGGCAAAGGCGGCGTGGTTCCGTTCCGGCGCAACTACGGCGAGACGCTGGCAAACTCAGTCAGCGCAGGGGCATTTGACTGGTTTGCCGGTAACCTGATGCGTTACGCCGCTGTGGGCCACACCGCGAATGACCTGCCGATGGACAGCAACGAATTCCTGGCACTGATTGCGCCGCGGCCGGTCTTCATCGGCGGTGGCGTTCTTCTTACCGATCCGCAGTATGCGCCGGGTGATGCCTGGCAGGATATAACGGGGAGTTTCCTGGCGGCGGTCGCTGCCAGTCCGGCGTGGAACCTGCTGGGCGCGAAAGGGCTGGGCATTTCCACAATGCCGCCCGTGAACACGCTGGTCGATACAGGAGACGTCGCCTTCCGCCAGCACACATATGGGCACACGCCTGCGCCGAACTGGCCGTACTTTATCGAATTCGCGAACAGAGAGTTCTCAAAAGGCTCCCAGGCGCAGAAATAATTCGTCGCAGTAGCGAGCGATGCCAGCGGAACGTTGCGCGCTCGACGGCATGACGGCGAGATAACGAAAAGCCCTGGTGCTTGTTGCTCATGTATTGTCATAGCCGGGGGTGGTACCCTGCGCCGAGTGCTTCAAATGAGTGATCTTGGGAGTGATCTTGGGAGTGCGCTTCGGATCCGTTCCCACTCTTCAAGCACTCTTGAGCCCAATCCCCCGCTCAAAGGGTAAAATCCAGTGCGGCATAAAAAGAAGACGAAGGCTTCTCCTCGCTCCGCAGCCATCGAACGAGAGCGGGAGCCGGTTCGCAATCGCCGATTCAACCGGCTTTGGGTTGTTGCCGCCGTTCCGGTTCTGCTGTTCGCGGTATTCTCTGTCTACCGCGTTCTGAAGCGGCCTTCGTCGCGTGCAGCTTCCCACTCTGCGGAGAGCGTCGACGACAGCCGCGGCTACGTCGATCCTCAAGTGTGCTCCACATGTCATGGCGACATTGCGGCGAGTTTTCACCGCACGGGCATGGGGCGATCGCTCTATCGTCCCGCTGTATCGAACCGTATCGAGGACTACACCCGCAAGAACTCCATCTACAACCGCCGCTCCGACTCGTACTACACGATGGTGGAGCGGGATGGAGCCTTCTACCAGCAGCGTTATCAACTGGGACCCGATGCGCGCAAGATCAATTCCCTTGAAGAACGTATCGATTACATCATCGGGTCGGGAGACCAGGCCCGCAGCTACCTTCATCGCGATGCGGAAGGCCGCCTGATTGAATTGCCGGTTACCTGGTACTCCGAAAATCACGGCTACTGGGCGATGACTCCCGGCTACGACCAACTCCGGCAACAGGATTTCCATGGGCCGATCTCGGATGGCTGCTTCTTCTGCCATGACGCGTATCCGCGCACTCCGGCACACGAAAATGTGCGGGAAAGCGGCGAGCCGATCTTTCCGGCGACAATTCCCGAGGGAATCGATTGCCAGCGTTGCCATGGGCCGGGCGAGGCGCACGTGAAGGCAGCCAGCAATGCAAGCTCAACCGTGAGCCAGATCCGCAATGCCGTTGTGAACCCGGCGCGCCTCAGTCGCGACCGGCAACTTGAAGTTTGCATGGAGTGCCATCTTTCAACCAGCGGCAGCCAGGATGAGAATGTGAGCCGGCGGCTCGATCGAGGCGTGTTTTCGTTTCGGCCGGGTCAGCCACTTGCTGATTACAAGCTATATTTCGACCGGGCCGACGCCGAGCAACATAAAGATAAATTCGACATTGTGGACGCCGCTTATCGGCTGAGTTTCTCCGCATGCTTCCGCAACAGTGGGATGACCTGTCTTACCTGCCACGATCCGCATGTGGAAACACACGGCCAGCCTGCCCAATCCCGGTACATCCAAGTCTGCGAAAGCTGTCATAAGTCGGTCCGGCACACCGTGGCATTACCGGCGGGCCAGACCTGCATCTCCTGCCACATGCCCAAGCGGCGCAGTCAGTATTCCGTGCATATCGTACTGACCGATCACTACATTCAAAGGAACAAGCCCGCGGGAGACCTGACGGCTCCGCTCGACGAACCGGAGAATATGCCGGAGACGAATGGCAATCTCGTTTTGTTCTATCCCAAGCAACTCTCGAACGGTTCTGACGATAAGCTATATCTCGCCGTGGCGCAGTTGAAGGCGTCGAACGGCGACAAGAACCGGATTCAGGAGTTCGAACAGGAGTTGAATCAGTACAAACCGGCCCAAGCTGAGTTCTACGCAGTTCTTGGACAAGCTTATGCACAAGCCGGAAATGCGCAGGCTGCCGAGAAGTGGCTTGCAGAGGCAAACGGGCGCGCTCCTGAATACCGACCGATTCTTGAGCAGTTAGTGCAGGTCTTGTTTTCCGAGGGAAAGTACCAGCAGGCGGCCGGCCTGCTCAAGCAGTCCGTTGCGACGCCGCCCCTCGATAGCGCGCTGTTCGCCGATCTCGGCAATGCCTATGCGCGCTTGGGGGACCCGGATGAAGCAGAGACTGCGCTCAAGCGATCCATCGGAATCAATCCTGAGACCGCTCAGGCACACGATCTTCTGGGGCTCGTTGCGTTGCAGCGTGGGAATGCGACACAGGCAGAACAGGACTTCCGGGATGCGCTACGGATGCAACCCGATCTCGCCGAAGCGGACGACAATCTAGGAAAGCTCCTGCTTGGGAGCCAGGATTTGAAGCAGGCTGAGTATTACCTGAAAAGAGCGATCACGGTGAATCCGAATGACGCCGATTCACACCACAGCTACGGTTTGCTCTTGATGCTCAAGAAGGACTTTGCCTCCTCAGCGCAGGAACTGCGCAAGGCGATCTCTCTCAATCCTGGCGACGCCCTGGTTCAGAGCGATCTAGGCGACGTCTTGGCTCAGCAGGGCAACGATACTGACGCCGTGCAGGCCTACCAGCAAGCATTACGCCTCCAGCCCGATCTGTCGCAAGCCAACCTCGGCCTGGGAATTCTTCTTCGACGTCAAGGCCAGATCGATGCATCGCGAAAGCTATGCCAGATTGCGTCGCAAAGCTCCGACCAATCGATTCGCGATGAGGCTCTTTCCTGCCTGCAATAAATACATTGCAGGTTCCCGAAGCTTAGAACTGTGTCACGAAATTCGCGAAAAGAGCTAACACGGACGACGCCCAGGTCTCTGACCGCATGAATTCGTACCATCAGTTTCGCGGTTCCCAGGTCTCAAAATCGAGACCTGGAGCACCCGCTTTGGTACAAAACTAAGCGGTCAGAAACCTAGTGCAGGATCCATATATAGCTGAAGTCTGGTCCAGGCATATGCGAGTGCGTTGAGGAGCGCAACATCGCTCATATCTGTAGTCACACGACCTGTCCATGCTCTCATTGAGCAGATATGCATTCATGACGCGCCCGTTCAGGCAGGATGTTGTGGCTGCGCCCAGCCGTACATAAACCGGATTGTCGGCGTGGACCGGATCTGTATTTGAAGAGGAATAGATGACCGCGTTCAATCAGCGCTTGGCGTGGATAACATGAAGGCCGGCGTGGCCGGACGCGAGCCCTTGAACGAGGCTGCCGAACCTGGACGCGACCTCCTGGAAATCGATGTCTTCGATCGAACAAAATCCGTGCGAGCGAAGAATCGCTGCAATGCCGGCCGGCTCGAAACGGGTGTCAGAGCGTTCACCAATCTTCTCAAGCTGTTCGGTCCGCGCCTTTTCTATTTGCCTTAGCTCTTCTGAGAATGCCTCGGGAGGCTCCACGTAGTCGAACACCACTTCCGAGTTCTGGATTAACGAAATGTAGTCCAGAGTGCGGCCGATAGCGTCCTGTGTCAGATAGGGCACAACCCCGAGCCAAGTGAAAAACGCGGGCGAGTTCTGCTGAAAGCCTGCATCGGCGAGCTTTTCTCCCACATCGTCCCGCTCGAAATCGACTGGCACGAGAATAAGCCATGGCGGAAGCGCGATTTCAGCTTCGGCCAGGCGCTCGAGTTTCCCAGTCTGCGTCGCGGGGTGGTCGACCTCGTAGATGCGGATCCCCAGTGCGCCATGGGGATTCCGGAGAGCGAAAGTGTCGAGTCCGGCGCCGAGGATGACGATCTGCCGAACCCCTCCTTCGACAGCTCTTGACAAAGCATCGTCCGCAATCCGGCTTCGCGCGGCGGTGAACAGACGTCCGATGCTGGCCACAGGGTGTTTGTTCGCAAATTGAAGCACGTCCTTTTCGTCTTCACACAGAATCTTCAGGGCAAATGGGTCATTGAGGATTGAGCCATGATCGAGCAGTTGATGAGCCGCTCGTTGCCGGGCGATCATCAGGGCTGTGCGGCTGGGTTCATCAGGATTCATGTTCGAGGTCTCCGCTCTCTTCAATCGCTGATTGCGCGATGGGCAGGCTTTTATTGAGTGAGACGAAGCAGCAGGCCGATTCGAACGCGGTGCACCCCACTATTTGGGGGTGACCTCGAGGTAGTCTGCATCGAGAGCGTACGGGCCGCCTCCGACTTCGATGGTGTTCTGGCCTGACTTGAGCGAGGCCGATGCCGTGAGCGCGATGCGATCGCCGTTGCCGCGCGTGCCCAGGTCACGAATGCGAGCGGCCGCTGCGACGTCGTCGGGCTTTGTGACGGACGTGCTACCGGTAAGCGCCTCGTGGTTTGCAAAGAGACGCGGAGTGGAGTCAAAGCCGATGCTCGAATAGTGAACCGCAAGCGAATAGGAACCGGATTTCGCTACGTATATGTGGAAGGTGAGCCTGCCGATCGCGTTGGCTCCCAGCCTTACCTTCGCCCCGTTCGACATCGATGGATCGCGCAAGAGCGCGGAGCCCTGACGAGCAGCGTCTTCCGCTTCGTAGCGGTTGAGATCGAGCTTGGCAGCGTTGAAGAGGATCTGATTCCTCGAGGGATTGTTGATGGCATCGGGCGAGGCAGATGAGGTGATGTGAAGGACGCTGCCGTCCGGCTTGAGCATGAGGGCCTGGGTCCATCCGGAGCGGCTGTTCATCAGCTTCTGAACGGGTGCTGGAACCTCCCACCAAGGACCTTCGCCGCTGTTTGAGTTCCAGAACAAGGATCGCCCGCTGCTGTCGCCGCCGCCTGCGGCAGCGCGCGCACTTACAATCAGTACCCCCTTGGGACCACCGATGGGAAACCAGCGGACGACGGGGCAGTTGATTGGGTACTCGCCGCCTTCGGCCTCGATAGGAGTGCCGCGGTCGGCGGGATCACCCCAGTGCAGGCCGTCGCGGCTGAACTTGATGTAGACCTGGTTCGGGATGGGGCCATCAACGTCTTCGTAGGTGTAGACGTAGCGACCATCAGCGAGACGATCGACGACGGCCATGCCCGGACGCTTGACGCCACCGGGCTCGGCAGAGTCGTAAACCTCCGCGCCCCAGGTCTTGCCGGCGTCGGTTGAGACTTTATGCGAGAGAAGTTGATTGTAGCCGTCGATCTTATGCTTCTCACTTGAGTAGAAGGTGACGAGCTTGCCGTCATCAAGGATCTCGAGGTATGGCTCCCACACCGGGAGTTCAGCGGTGCCTTCATCGATGGTGCTGCGGTATTGCCATGTGCGGCCGAGGTCAGTTGAAGTGTAGAGTTGCAGGTGCTGGTCGGCCATTCGGCCCCTGTCGCCATTGCAGACGGTACTTGCAGAAAGAAGAATCGTGCCGGCTTTCAGGTCGCCGATGGTGCGGGGCAACTCGGTGAGGTTAGGTTGCCAGTGCAGGTTGCAGCGATCGTGATCGGTGTGCGTTGCATCGACAGCGTGCGTGACGAGTTGCCAGCTTGCGCCTTCGTCGGTGCTTTCGTAGATGGGCAAGCCTGCCATGCCGTTCTCTTCGAACGAAATGAGGATGCGGCCGTTGTCGGCCGGGTTGGCCTGGTGCTTGAGCTGGACCAGCGTGACGTAGGCTTGCCCGTCGGCCAGCTTCTGGCCTACGGCGACCGGCGCACGATTCGGAAACTGAGGCAGGACTTGCGGAGCTTGGAAGGAAGCGGCGAATAGCGCGGCGTAACCATAGGGGCGCAGTTGTAGCCATTGAGGAATCTTCATCGTGAGTAGCTTCTTTCCATACGATCGTCTGGCAGCCCGAGGCCGAGCCTTGCGAGTTTGCTTAAAGCTTCTTTCCACTGCTCATGTGTTGGAGCAAGGCGAGGCATCCGTCCCATGTTCAACATAAGGTATACACCCCTACAGTCCTTCTCTCGATGATGGTTGCCTGAGTGCATGGCATGGGCGGGTTCTCATTCTGTGCGGCCGCCACAGTTGCTGCGCCAATGAGAAAGTAGGGCTGCGGTAACGGCTCCAAGATCGCTCGTAGTTCAGTAATCAACTTTCGTCGCGAGCCGGTTCAGAGGATCAGCAATCGGTCCGAAGGATTCCGTCGGTCAGAATTCTGGCGCGCAGCCCGCCGCGTCCCCGCAAAGCCTCCTCAGCACCTGGCGCAATAGCCTGATTCATCCAATAGCACGGCTTGCACTCGTAAACGCCCTCAAAATCAACGTCCTGGACGGAGAATCTTTTCCCGGCGAGAGAGTTAAGATCGACGCCTTGCGTAACCACATTGCGGCGCGCAACTCCGGGAGATTTTGTGCCGGCATCCAGCAACTGGCAAACTTCGTCGAATACCTCGCCCGAGAAAAACGTGATCTGTCCTTTGTAATCCTCTTCGTAGTCGAAGAAACGGTCGCCGCGAATACCGCGGCCTGCGATGCATTCGATCTCCCGGACCTCGAGCAACGGGTTCGTGCCGGCTTTCTGGCCGTAATGACCAAAGAAGTTGTGGCCTGGAGAGATGAAGAGATGCAGGATGATCATCGTATTCTCGCCGTCCGAGGCATGCGGTTCGGCAAATTGCCCTTGAATGAGGCCCCCTCTCCTCAACTGTAAACCTCCGCGGCCTTAGAGCAATTTCACAAATGGTGTACCCACCAAACAGCGAAAAGGCAACCGCAGATCCTTCGACTCTCTCACGCTTTGCGTCGCTTCACGACGGCAAAGCGCTCCGTCGCTCAGGAAGACAAGGTGAAGATGAGCCATGGGTACAGCAATCCCGGAATCGCTCTGGTGCTTCTGCCTAGCGGGGCCGGAGTTGTGATGACCGGTCTGCCAGAAAAGACGACGGCGTAAAAGCAGGCGCAGGTGGAATCCTTGTGGCGCGGAGACGGAATGGGTCTGCACGGGACAGAGAGTGAAGAATTCGATTTTTCGTACCTCAATGTGGGGTCAGACTGAAGGTGAATCTTGAGGGAAGCTGATGATGAACTGCGTACCTGAATCGCGAACCACATTCAAGCTGCCGCCCAGCTGCTGAACGAGCAGGTGAATCAATTGCAGGCCCATCGAGTTCACGTTTTGCAGATCGATGTCTGTCGGCAGCCCAATGCCGTCGTCGCAGACTTCCAATCGCCAATGAGTTTCATCCGAACCGAAAGAGACTTTGATTGTGCCTTGACGCCCTTCCGGAAAGGCATGTTTCAGCGCGTTGGTAAGGAGCTCATTGACGATCAGACCGCAGGGCACCGCTTGAGCCATTTCAAGCATTCCAGACTCTATTTCGATTTCGACACGTACCTGGGATGCGCGCCGGCGATGCACCGCAATTACATCCTGGGCCAACTTGTCCACAAAACGGCGAAATTCGATTCGGGAGAAGTCCGCGGCGGTATAGAGCAGTTCATGAATCGCCGCGATGGAGCGCACCCGGGTCTTCATCTCCACCAGCACATCCTTGGTATCGACTTGATCCAGGAACTCCGATTGCAAATCGAGCAAGCTGGCAATGATCTGCAGATTGTTTTTTACCCTGTGGTGAATCTCCTTCAGCAGAGCCTCTTTCTCGGCGAGCGACGCGCGAAGTTTCTGCTCCTGATCCTTAAGCCGATGCTCTGCCAGGTGCCGCTCGGTGACATCGCGCATGATTTTGTAAAAGCCGCGCAGTCTCCCGTCGGAATCCCGCACCGCCGTCACAACTCCACTGGCAAAAAAACGACTTCCATTCTTGCGCAGGTGCCATCGCTCATCTTCCGACGTGCCTCGCTGGCGGGCATTTTCGAGCTCGACCTGAGCGCTTCCGGCGGCGATATCCTCGGGAATAAAGATCCGCTCAAAAGGCTGGCCAATGATTTCCTCTTCCGCAAACCCGAGCACCCTTTCTGCCCCCAGATTCCAACTGGAGATCGATCCGTTTGGGTCAATCTGAAACAGCGCGTAGTCGCGCACGCTTTCCACGAACATACGAAATCGCGCTTGGCTTTCGCGCAAGTCGGCAACCGCCTGGTTTCGAGCCGTGACATCGCGGATGTTGATCTGCACGACCGGCCGCGAGCCGAGGATGTAGCGATTGGCCACAATATCGGCCTGGATGGTGCGGCCTTTCGTGTTGCGCAATGAAACTCCATCGCAACGAACGATCTCGTTGGCGACAGCATCCGCGACCATTGTGACTCCGTTGCCAGCGGATTGGAATGCATCTAATTCGCCGAGAGAGCGGCCAATAACCTGTTCGCGCTGAACTTCGAGAAGCTCCAGCAGGAAGGGATTGACGTCGACCACTTTCTCTGTTTCCGCGTCACAGATTGCCATGCCGTCCTTGGCGGTCTCGAACATCCGCTGATACCGGACCTCGGCCTGTTCGTGACGCTCGGTCACGTCTTCGATCGCGAGCAAAACGCTGCTCTCCCGCACTCCATCTGGAGAGATGCGCCTTCCATTCAGCAGCATTTTTCTGAGGCCGATATGGGGAAACGTATGCTCGATTTCCAGGCCTTCAAAGGATTGGCTCCGGAAAAGCGCTTCACCGAGAAGCTCGCGCAAACGGGGAATATTCCACTGTCCATTTCCCAGATCGTAGAGAAGTCTTCCCTCGGTCTCGGCGCGGGACACGGAGAATGTTTCGTAGAACGCCGACGTGGCACGCTCGATGCGCAGATCCGCGTCCAATACGATCAGAGGCTCCCGGACCGTCTCGATCAATCCATTGGCATAATCGCGTGCGTTTTCGGCCGCCTGTAGCGTTCTCTTCAAGGCATCGATATCGAAAAAAATGATGACTACGCCGTCGATGCGATTATCGATGGTCCGATACGGACGAACGCAAACCCGATGCCAGCGACCTGATTGGTCCTGAATTTCTCTCTCTTCGCTGTGCAGCGTATCCATCACTTTCCGCGCCAACGGAACCAGATCGCGAAGATCGACAGAGCCCGATATACCGCCGATGGAATGGCCCACATCGAAGGCTTGCACTTTCAGCAGTTTTGCCGAGGCATCGCTGAATCGCCGGAGCCGCAATTCGTTATCCAGCATGAGGAACGGGATATCGACAGCAGTCAAGAGGTTACCGAAATCGCCGTTAGCGGTATTTAACTCGCTGTTCCGGGTTTGCAGCTCCTCGTTCAGCGTGGTCAGTTCTTCATTCGCGCTTTGCAACTCCTCCTTGGTCGTGCTCAATTCCTCATTTGTGCTTTGCAGTTCCTCGTTTGCGCTCCGGACTTCCTCATTGGAAGATCTCAATTCCTCGACATGGGCTTCATAATCTTCGTTCGCATTGCGAAGCTGTTCGCGAAGCTCGAGAATCAGCCTCTCCAAATCGTGATTTGTGATCTCCAGCGCCTCTGCAAGCTCCGGAGTGGCCGTTTCTGTCTGGAGATGAGCCGATTCCTCGGGCCGCTCCGGTTGACCCGCGGCATCTGGAAACGCCACCACGAAATAGCGTTCGTTGACCCCGGCGCCAGTGATTGGGGTGACTTCAATCGCGATCTCCCTCTTCTCGCCGCGATGCACGACAACGATCCCCGGTTCCCGAATGGAAATGTTCTGGGCAGATGCAGCCTCCACGGCCCTGCGCAGAGGATTCACCAGAACCTCGCGAGCCATGCGAAGCAGATTCAGGGTTGCCTGCCCTGGGACGGGTTCAAGATAAAACCCCGTATGGCCGCGAAAGTGCAGAATCTGAAAGTCGCTGTCGATGACCACCGCAGGCGGAGAATACTTGCTCTGCAGCACGAGATCGGCCTTTTTCTGGAGATCCAATCCTTGAATGGTGGCATGCGCCATCGGAGCTTCGATGTCGGCAGCGGCCGCAAGGCTCGGCGTAAATTTCATGGTGAGGCGCAACGGCGCGGGCTTTCGCGCATAAATGCGATGCTGTTTGTCGATGGTCGAGAACAGATCGCTTGCCTGGCCGATCGATTCGGCAGAACCAAGCAAGAGCAGGCCCCCCTCATCCAGGCTGTAATGGAAGATCGGCAGGACTTTGAGCTGCAGCGACGAATCGAGATAGATCAGGAGATTGCGACAGCTGATCAGATCCATATGCCCAAAAGGAGGATCGTTGGTTACATCCTGCCGAGCGAAGATGCAGCATTCGCGAATTCCCTTGGAGACCTGAAAGCCGCGGTCCGCGCGAGTGAAGAAATGGCGCAAGCGCTCTTCAGACACATCCTGAGCGATCACATCGGGGTAGGTGCCCGCCCGGGCCCGATCCAGCGCCACGTCGCTGATATCCGTGCCAAACAACTGAAGCGGGGTGCTGAGTTCCAACCCGTCAATCACTTCTCTCAGGCAGATGGCGAGGGAGTACGCTTCCTCTCCGGAAGCACACCCCGGCACCCATACTCGAAACGGCTCACTTGACTTGCGAGCAGCAAAGGCATCTTTGAGAAGCAGCGCCAGAACCTCGAATGCCTCGGGATCTCTGAAGAAACTGGTGAAACTGATGAGAAGATCCCGATAAAGCTCACGCGCTTCAATGGGGTCCTTGTCGAGCACGCGCACATAATCATGGAGCGACTTCGCTCTCTTGACGATCATCCGGCGGCCAATTCGCCGTCGAATCGTGTTGGTCTTGTAGTGGGAAAAATCAACCTGCGTCCGATTGCGCAATATTTTGAAGATTCTCGCGAGTTCGCCATTGCCCTCGGGCAGCAATTCGGCCTGCGGATGTTGCGGCTGAGGACGAACGAAGGGGTGGCCGCTTAAACGCGCGAGTTCCCGCGCGATCTCTGCCGGAGGGAGGATGTAGTCGACGGCTCCGGTAACAATGGCGCTGCGGGGCATGCCGCTGTGCTGAGCCGACACCTCGTCTTGCGCAAACGTGATGCCGCAGTCTTCCTTGATGGCTTTCACGCCCTGGCTGCCGTCAGAGGCATTGCCGGAGAGGATTACGCCGATGGCACGGCTCCCCTGAACCTTTGCCAGAGAACAGAAGAATGCATCCACCGGCAAGTGCAATCCGGGAGAGCGTGGGCCGAGCCGCAGAACGCCATCCTCAAGAACCATGGTCGTATTGGGCGGAATCACATACACTTCATTGGGCTGGATCGAGAGCCCGTCCTCGACGTTTCGAACTGGCATCGCGGTGCTTTTGGTCAGAATCTCGGGCAGATGGCTGGTGTGGTGCGGATCGAGATGCTGCACGACGACGAAGGCCATGCCGGTGTCGCTGGGCAAAGCCTGCAGCAGTTTGGTAAAAGCATCGAGCCCGCCGGCAGAGCCGCCGATTCCAACGATGGGAAACAGGTGTCCTCGCGGCGGGCTGAGATCAAGCTCGTTTCCGCGGCTGATCTCAATTGGACCCGGCTCGAGATCCACGTCTCCGGATGTTGCCGAATTCACTTGTTCTTCCGGTTCGGCCATGGGGCGCGATCCTTTCGCTCTGCTCTGCGCAAAGAAGGTTCTGGATACTGCCGCAACGTTCGCGGCTATCGGCTCGCGACGCTGCGCCCTGCCAACGGAACCCTCACCCGTATGCAGGTCCCACGGCCCGGTACAGACTCTATGGCCAAACTTCCACCAACCAAAGCAGCCCGTTCTGCCATGCTCTTGAGTCCCAGTCCTTTTGATGGCTTCAGTTTGTCCGTATCCATGCCGGAGCCCGTATCGCGAATGGAAAAATCGAGCTCTTCTGGTGAGCCTTGCAAGTTAATCGTAACCGTCACATCTTCGCCCGCGTGACGAATAATGTTATTTAGAGCTTCCTGGGCTATGCGATATAGTTCAACCGTCTGATCCCGGCTAAACTGCTCCGGGACGTTCTGCGCGATAACCCGCGTCGGGCGCGAATAACCGCTCTCGAAGTTTTCTGCCATGCTTCTGAGCGCGGCCACCAGGCCCAGATCATCCAGGATCGAAGGATGCAACTGATGGGAGATATCGCGCAATTGCTGGGAGAGCGTCGCCAACTCCGCGACAATTCCGTCAAGGTCGCCCCCGTGCTCGTTGCGGAGGTTCGGCGGCAGCTTCTGAAATAACCCTTCGATCGAGATTTGAAGCAACGCAACTCGCTGGCAAACGTCGTCGTGCAGGTTCCTGGAAATCTGCGCCCTCTCTTCTTCCTGAATCCGGAACAGCCGGGCGGTGACGGCGCGCAGTTCCTCTTTGGTTTCGGACAGGACTTGCGTCGCCGCCTGCGCTTCTTCCGTTCTCCGCGTCCGCTCCGCGTGCTGTTGCAGCGCAATCTCGATGGCTGCGTGCAACTCTTCTTCCACGAAGGGTTTGACGATAAAACCGTACGGCTCCGATCGACGGGCCCGACCGATCGTTTCCGGATCGCTGAATGCCGTGAGGAAGACCACCGGAATATCGTGATCCAATCGAGCCCGTTGGGCGATCTGAACTCCATCCAGGTTGCCCGGAAGTCCAATGTCAACCAGCAACAGATCCGGATGGATTTTCTTCAGCCGGTGGAGCGCATCGGTTCCGTTGCTGGCGATTCCCACGACGTTGTAGTCAAGCCGCTTCAAAAGCCGGCGGAGATGGTCGCTGGTGATTTGCTCGTCTTCGACAATGAGGATCCGCGAATTGTCCATCGCCGCTCCCTGCGATCCGCAATACCGGAGCACCTTCGGCTCCGATGCCTTCCGCGGCACCCGCCATCATTATGCACGCGAAGGGCAGGCATCCGTCGAGAGCTTTGGCGCGGCCGCAGGTCCCCGCCACCCCAGCCGCGTGAACAGGCCCTAGGGTATCCCCTAGTTGTGCTCCCCAAAGACCTTGAGTAGAGTTCGGGTATGCCTCGATGGGGCCTTCCCAGCTTCCCAAATGGCCTTGTATCGTCGCTGTAATCTTTACTGAAAAGAAGAGCGCCGGGTTCGCATGAACGGTAGTCTCGATCCCCGTACCGATTTTCGAGAAGCGGATCCAGGCTGATTTCGAATTCCGAGAGATCCTGCTTTCCTCGAACGACACTGCGATCCCGATTAGAGGCGCCGCAGACGATCATTTGATGTGATCGAAAGGTCGGTATATACATGGGGCCCTACCAGCCAGTAGTTTACGTCGTCGATGACGAAAAAGTGATCGCGGAGACGCTCGCCGTAATCCTCAACCAGGCAGGTTTCAAGGCACTGCCTTTTTTCGAACCGAGACAGGCCCTGGCTGCAGCAGAGTCTGATTCGCCGAATTTGCTGATTTCGGATGTGGTGATGCCGGGGATGTCCGGAATAGAACTTGCCATCCAATTCCGGAAGAATTTTCCGCAGTGCAAAGTCCTGCTTTTCTCGGGGCAAGCTGCCACTGCCAACCTTCTGGAAGACGCACGAAGCGACGGATATGAATTCGAAGTACTGGCCAAGCCGATTCATCCGGCTGATCTGCTCGCAAAGTTGCGCGGGTTCTCTCCCAATGGCCGGGACGGGCAAAATAAAGTTCAAGCGATATCAGAAGCGCGACCCACCAGTTGAGGGGATGGGCGTCGGCGTTTCGTGCGGCGTAGAATCTGGCCGGTCACAGGAGGGGGAGAGATTTCCCCCTCGACTTGGATGCGAAGAAATTTAATATAACCAGCTCATGGGCTGATTGCCGGCCTGTGTGCCAGCGCGTACACGGCGACCAGCAATACCGAGAGCGCCGGTAACACTCCTACGGCGAGCCGGGCATAGCGGAAGAGCAGGCCGGTTGCAACTGCTGAGAGCAAGTAGGCGAACAGGATCCCACCTTGCATCACCATCCGTTCCTCATACTCAACCGTTTTTCCGCGCGGCCTGTGCTGTTCTCGCGTGACGAAACGCGTGAGGCCTCTCATCAGGGTTGTCCATGTACCCGTGATGTAGGTCGTCACGATACCGGGAATCCGTAGTTGCAGCATGGCGCCGCTCTGGATGCCTATCGCCAGCGCCACGCATCCGAGCAGAACATCGAGGCCCGGCGTGGATCCAGGTTGCGTGGCATTGCGGCCCGCCAGCGCCCATCCGATCGCCGTCGCCACAAGAAGAACCGACTCCAACCCCAAGGTGCTGGAAACAGCGCGGGGCCAGCCGGCGCCCTCGCGAACATTTCGCGTAAGAAAGGCCGCCAGCGCGGCTCCCGCTGCATAACAGACGAGCGAAATGCCGGGGTGCAGCAAGTCGCCGTGAAGAAACACGGCAATGCCCAGGAGGACCGTGTTACCCGTCATGTTGGCGACAAAAGCGTGGCCCAGCCCGAAGTAGCTCCAGCCATCGGCGGAACCAGCGGCAATGGCGAGCATGAGCAGAAGAACGTCGCGTTCGGAAAGGCGCATCGATGTCCCCAAACCATTCAGATGCGAAGCGCTCTCGCTCGAGAGACTGTTCGTCGAGAAGGCAACACTCGCCGTCTCCCAGCCCTCACGCGCGTGAGCGGGGGAAGGGGCAAGGGAAGATCGGGATTGCACCAGGAAGTGAAGCATGCGGCCTGACCGCACACGATGCTTCGTACTGGAAGTGCCGGATTAGGCGATTGAGAACAGCTAACGAACGCCTGAAGGGCTGCATCCAACTGAATTTTGAGCTTCTACGCGTGGCCGACTGCTAAGAGCCACAAAAGGATCAGAGGTTTTTTGGATGCCGCACCAAGCCAGGACGCTACCTCAACAAGCAGTGGCGGAGCGGGACATGAAGTCCGAGGCAGATGCCATTATGGCTTCCGTTATTGAGGATGCGGAAGTTCTTCATGCTTCTCTCAAAGCCGGCTCCATTGCACAAATCATCATCGCCGTGACAGCAGTCGTCGCGCTGCTCTACTTTCTTCGGTATGTATTGATCATCAGTCTCATCGCATTGCTCGCCGCATTTGTCCTGGAGCCACTGGTGGGCAACCTCGCACGCCTTCGCGTCCCGCGGGCAGCAGGCGCACTGTTCGCCGTGCTCACTGCCTCAGTCATAGCAGGCGCTCTGAGCTACCTTCTTCTTATCCAGATCAATCCCATTTCGCGTGCGTTGCCACACTACTCGGAACGGATCAGGCGGAGCATTGGCTGGATCCAGGAGCCGGTAAGCCGCCTCGAACGAAGCGCGCGCACGATGACAAACGCGCCGGGAGACGGCAGCGACGAGGCACCGATTCTGGTGCAGGAAACCACTCCAACTTCGCACCTGCTGGTTTCAAACTTTGGAACCATCGGCGAACTCCTGTTGGCGCTTAGCTTTCTGCCTTGCCTCACCTACTTCATGTTGACCTGGAAAAATCATATTCACTCGGCAACCGTAATGCTGTTTCCCGAGGAGCACCGCCTGGTTGCGTTTCGCACCGTCGCAAGGATCTCTCGGATGATCCGCGGCTTCCTGATTGGAAATCTGGTCGTTTGGCTGATTGGCGCAGTTTCCTTCACAGTCCTGTTTTGGTATTTAGGAATTCCATTCTTCTACTTTATTGGGATGGTTTGCGGCTTCTTGAGTCTGATTCCTTCGATCGGCGCAATTTTAGCTCTTATCCCGCCTGTTGTCTGTGGAATCGGCATCCTGCGCACGTCAGGATTCCTGATCGTAGTAATTGGAGTGTTCGCAATCCACGCGGTTGCGCTGAATGTCCTGTATCCCATGTTTGTAGGAAAACGAGTACTCCTGAATCCCTTAGCAGTCGTCCTGGCGATGCTGATCTGGGTATGGATTTGGGGCGCCATGGGCCTGGTTCTGGCGATACCGATTGTTGCGGCAGTCAAAATCGTCTGCGATCATACCGATTCGTTGAAGGGGTTTGGTACCTGGCTGGGAGTTTGAGGGAATGTCGTGGCGTACTGATCAGAGCACCCCGATGCAACCGTAGCGAATGCCGTGGGCGATTGAGCGTTCCTTGCCCCGAAGATTCTGAAAGTTCCATAAAATCGACGGTTGCCTTTTGATGGGGATTGATTCGCGTGCATGGCACAGGCTTTTCCGGAAACTGTTACGCTCGACGCTGCCAGCGTGCGCGGACCTCAAGCCGGAATAGACGTCTTGAGTGCGCATGGTAAAGTCGAAGATAAATGGCAGACCATCGGACGCCTGAAGAGAATCTTGCAGCACTGGGCATTGAGCTTCCGCAGCCGCCATCGCCGGGCGGTAACTATGTTTCGGTGAAGCGAGTGGGGGAAGTGATCTATCTCTCCGGAGTGATTTCAACGCATGCCGGCGGAGTGATCACCGGAACCGCGGGCGCGGATCGCACGATCGAAGAGGGCTATGCAGCCGCACAAGCCTGCGCGCTTACGCAGCTCGCCGTTTTGCGGCGCGAGCTCGGTTCACTGGATCGCGTGGCCGAGGTGCTGGCGGTGAATGGCTATGTCAATGCGGCACCCGGATTTGGCGACTCTCCCGCTATAGTGAACGGCGCCTCGGATCTCCTGGTCAAGGTTTTCGGGGATGCGGGAAGACATGTGCGCGCGGCCGTGGGAGTGAGCGCGCTGCCGCGGAATGCGCTGGTTGAACTGCAAATGAGCGTGAGAGTGCACGAATGAAAGAGCACATGCTTTCTGCCAATCCCACGCATTCGGTCTGGGACCGTTCGCTGCCTCCGCGCCTGCAGATCGACTCTGGCGATGAAGTGCATTTCCAGTGCGTGGACTCAAGCGGCGCCCAGGTTCGGCCAGGTATGCCGGCCGGCGAGTACCTCACCATCGACCGGACTCGCATTCACGCGCTTACCGGACCGGTATTTGTGGAAGGGGGTGAAGCCGGGGACGTGCTCGAGATCGATGTGCTGGCGCTCCGCCATCACGGCTGGGGATGGAGTAGCGTCACGGAAGGCCTGGGCTTTCTCAAAGACCGATTCCGCGATCCGTATCTTTTTCACTGGCAGCTTGACGGAGATTTCACCCGCTCGCTTGCGCCCGCCGTCGTGCCGCTGCGGCCATTTCTGGGAGTGATGGGCGTGGCACGTGGCGAGGATGGCGCCTTCCGCACCCGGCCTCCGGGGCCGTTCGGCGGGAACCTGGATGTGCGCGAATTGTGCGCGGGCTCGCGGCTCTATTTGCCGGTTTATAATCGCGGGGCGCTATTCAGTTGCGGTGACGGCCACGCCGCGCAAGGTGACGGCGAAGTGTGCATCAACGGGATCGAGTGTCCGCTGGATGCGACGCTGCGCTTCAAGCTGCACAAGCGGCAGCCGCTGGCCAGCCCTCTGGCGGAGTCGAGCGAGGCCCTCGTTCCCGATTCCCATCCCGATGCATGGATTGTGATCGAGACGGGAACCGCTCTCGCCGAGGCGGCTCGCGGCGCAACACTGCGCATGATTGAACTGCTCGTCAGCCGTTGGGGATTCAGCGACGTTGACGCGTATATTCTTTGCAGCGTGGCGATGCGGCTGCGGCTGAGCCAGGTCGTCAACGAGCCGGTCCATACCGTGAGCGCTGCGATTGCCAAGCAGATTCTCCCGCCGCGCAAGTTGTTCCCCGTCTGAATTTCTAACTCGTCAAAGTGACGGAAAGTTGCTCGACTGCGGCCGCGGAGAAAGCCGCGCCGAGTTCTGCTGCCGATGCAAACTTCTTTCCCCCGACCCGCCGTGCGGGAAAGTGGAACGTCAGCTCCGGCTCGGCGAATGGCCACGGCGAAAGGCGAAAGCGACGCGAAGCAACCGGGAAGACCTGCACTTCACTCGTACCCCCGCTATTAAGGGGCAACGGATGCAGGAGATTGGCCGCCCGCGAATACGCGACACAGCTCAAGAGTGAAAGATTGTCGCAGGCTTGAAGCAGGCGAAAGTGCTCCATGATGGTCTGGTCCGTCTTTTCGCCCAGAGCCAAGGTTGAGTCGGAGGCGATGGCCGCGCGTAATTCACCTTGCGCATCACGCTGGTTTTCAAGAAATCGGTCGAGAAGAAGCAGGTTTTCGGGTGCGATCGTGGAGCGGTCGGCATGTGCCGTGAGCAGATTGAAGGTGTGCATGGAGATAAGCAGCGCCGCATATGAATCTTCCGCTGCCATGATACGAACCGCGCGCTCCCGAACGGCAAGATACTCTTCAAGATCGATCTCCTCGAACGCCGAGTAATTGCCCACGAGCTCAATGGAAAACGCAGAGGGCTTCCCTTCCCTTGTGATGGCTGGGTGCGCATCGCGAGCCGCCCAGCCGTCGTCGTGCTGCGCAATGCCCTTCAGCACGCGGTCGCGCGGCTCGGGCCTGCGAAAGCCATCGTTGCCCCAGGCGGCTGCAAAGTCTCCGGCCAGGCGCGCGTGATCGGGATGGGTGATGAGCCACCAGCCGGTTTCGGTCTCCATGCGCAGCATCGTTTGCGCTCCTCATTCGGACGATTGTGGCCGGCTCGATTCGTGCCAGTTGTGCAGCGCCAGCCATTCCAGAAATACCCCGATAAAGAAAAACAAGAAGCCCAGCACCGTGGCGGCAAGCACCAAGGCGAAAAGGTAACTCGTCTCCATCTGATTATTGGCATAAATCATCGCGTAGCCCAGGCCGCCTTCACCAACGCGCGTGGATCCAGCGAAAAGCTCACCGGTAATTCCGCCAATGACGCTGATGCCCGCTGCAACGCGCAACCCGGTGAAAAAACTCGGGAGCGCGTTGGGCAACCGAAGCTTGAAAAGGATCTGCGCGGGCGAGGCGTTATAGATCACGAACAGGTTGACCAGATTCTCGTCGACGCTGATGAGCCCCTGCGTGGTGTTGGCGATAATCGGCGCCAGGCAGATGATGAACGTAACAACGGTGACGGCGAAGAGTCCCGGGCCGATCCAAAGGATGACAAGGGGCGCGATAGCGACGATGGGAACGGTCTGCAGAACAATTGTGTAGGGGTAGAGCGTGTGGCGAAGCCAGCGCCACTGCGCAAAGACCATGGCGATTGCGAGGCCGACGACCACGCTTGCGGCCAGGCCGCCCGCAGCCTCCTTTGTGGTAATCCAGAACGAATCCAGAAGCGACGGGTATCGCGCTCCAACAGTTTTGACCACGCCGAGGGGGCCGGGCAGAATATAGGAGGGCAGGTGGTTGATCCAAATGATCGCCTGCCACACCCCGAGCAGGCAAGCGAGCACCAGAGCGCTGCTGAGCGCCATGAAACTGCGTCTCTTCATCACTCCACGACTCCCCGCAGCAATCGCGTGACATGCGTTACGATCTCCTCGAAGGCGAGCGACTCGCGCGTATCCGCTGTCCGCGGCCATGCGAGATGTACGTCCACTTCATGCGCCACGCGGCCGGGATGCGGCGCGAGCACTACAACTCGCGTGGAAAGAAACACCGCTTCCGCAACGGAGTGCGTGACGAACAGGACAGTCCACTTCTGCTCGTTATGCAGCCGAAGCAGTTCCTCGTTCAGGCGGTCGCGCGTCATTTCATCGAGTGCGGCGAACGGCTCATCCATCAGCACAATGCGCGGCTTGCTCGCCAGCGCGCGAGCAATCGACACGCGCATTTTCATGCCGCCGGATAGCTGCCGAGGATAACTCCGCGCCACATCGCGCAAACCCACAAGGTCAAGCATGCTCAACACTCGCTCCCGGCGAATCGCACGCGAGGCATATTCGAGCTCCAGGCCCAGGCCGACATTGTGCTCCACGGTTCGCCAGGGCAGCAGGGTCGCATCCTGAAAGATAAAGCTCATCGTCTCGCGTGCGTTCTCCGGCGTCATCCCGCTTACCTGGATTTGGCCCTGGCTCGCGGCACTCAAACCCGCAATGAGCTTGAGGAGCGTCGATTTTCCGCAGCCTGAAGGCCCGAGAAAGGTGACAAACTCACCGCGATCGACGGTGAGCGAGACGTTTTCGAGCGCGATGGCGCCAGTGCGGAATCGTTTGCCCACGCAGTCGAGGGCAATCTCAGGAACCGTTGTTTGCTTCCCGCTCACCACGCCGGCTCTCCTTTGAGAGGAAGATAAAGAGCGGAGGGATGGCCGGCCGAATGCAGAATCTGCTGCGTCGATCGCGTCCAATTCCAATGGTCGGCAAGCTGGGGCGGTGTACTGTTCGAAGGATTGCGATCGTAGAGCGGAAACGCGGAGCTGGCAATTTCGAGGCGGAGACGCTCGCCGGGAGCGAGCGTGAAGGCAATCGGCTCCAGCGTGAACTCCCATCCGTGTGCCTCATCGGCCGTGTACCCGTTGTCGCGGAACAGCCATGAGCTGCGCGCGATGCCGATGCAGAGAAAATCAACACGGCCGTTCGTTGTCACACGCACAAGCTTTGCCGTGAAATCGGCCTGCGACGCCGACGTCGCCGCAAACAGGCGAATGCGCGGCTGCCCGAAGACTTCGGTTTCGCGCTTGACGGGATTGGAAGTGTAGACGAGAAGATTGTTGCCCATCTCGGACACGGCCTGATCGTGAGGTCCACTTAACGACTGCGGCCCTCCCGGCGCATAGACGGGAACTTCAGGGTCGTAGACGAAGACATCGCGCGGCTCATCGCCTTCCGGTGCATGGACCGTCAGGCGTCCGTCTCCTTTGCGCGAATTTGCATTACCCGCACTGTGCAAATAGAGCGTGCAGTCAGTTTTTGCGGGCCATTCCTCCGCAGTGTGCCATTCATTGCGGCCCAGTAAAAAATAACGCACGCGCTTTTCGCCAGTGAATTCGCCCGAATCCTTGAGCCAGTGATTGAACCACCGCAGCAAAATCTCGTCGGTCGGCAAATTTGCTGCCTCTCCAAAGCTCGTGTCTCCGGCGCGGTCTCCCCAGGGAATGTGGACCCACGGGCCGGAGATGAGGTATTGATTTTCCCGTGCGAATTGGCTGCCCGCACCGTTGCGTAGCGCGATGTAGTCCGCGATTGAGCCTTCCAGAAACGTGTCGTGCCAGCCCGCGAGGTGCAGCGCGGGAACATTGATGCGATCGATGCGCGTACTGACGTCCTGCTCGCTCCAGTAGGCGCTGGGCTCTCGATGCGCAAACCAGTCACGCACATAGCTGGGCAGAGCAGGATCGGCAATCGCGGGATGTGCACCGTATGGAACGTGCATCAGCTGGGAGCGAACGTTGATCCAGGCTTCCTCTAATCGGCCGCTCGCTTCACGCAATCCTTTCCGGCGCGCATCCTCGCGCAGCATCTGGATGCCCCAGCCCAATGCCGAGCTCAGCCGCAATGCGCCGTGGTGATAGAACCAGCCGTGATAAAGGTCAGCCGCCGTCATGTGCGGTGCGATACACCGTAAGCCTTCGGGCTGTTCTGCGGCGGCGAGCAGTTGCGTGGCGCCCTGGTACGAGAAGCCGTACATGCCGATGCGCCCATTGCACGCCGCATTCGCGCGCAGCCATGCGATGGTTTCTGCTCCGTCGCGGCCCTCGTGCCGAAACGGATAAAAGTCGCCTCCCGAGCCACCGCGACCACGCACGTCCTGAATCGCGACGTGATATCCCCGCCGCGCGAACCACGCGGGATGCGCATAAACAACCGTCGAGGCAATGTCGCGCCCGTAGGGCTGGCGCATGAGCAGCGTGGGCCAAGGACCCGCGCCCGCCGGATAATAATGATCGGAGGCAAGCGTCGTCCCATCGCTCAGGCGGCACTCAACGCCGCGCTCAAGCCTTACTCCATCTCCGCAGTCGATCATCGTCAAGCGTCGTGCCTCGGTTCAAAGTGATACATCGCGACGAGAAGTTCGGCGATGCGCGCGGCGGCTTCGTTCGACCATTGTTCCCCGTTCTCCGCGGTGGCTCGAGAAGGATCGCCCAGCACGCCGCTGGGGGCGATGTCGCACGTGAGCCAGGCAAAGTTTGCCGAGGAGCCCTCCGGCTTGATTGGATTCGGCTGCTCGACGCGCGCGATGTAGTTGGCCGTGTATTCGCCGGGATGAACGAGCGCAGGCGCAGCATGCAGCAGATAGGCCGTCTCGATTTCTCCGGCGTGGAAGCCGTAAGTGCGCTCCTGGGCGCTCAAACCCGCGAAGGATGCGCCGGGCGAGCCGAACAGCGTAAACGTTCGCAGGCCGAATTCAGCGCGCAAGTCGCGGGCGAGTACGTCGACGAGCGAGGTGTTGCCGCCGTGGGTGTTATAGAGCACCAGCTTTTTGAAGCCTGCCGAAGCGATGCTCGCACCGATGTCGCGTATCACCGCCAGAAAAGTTTCGGCGCGCACGGAAAGTGTGCCAGGAAAGCCGACGTGCTCGTTGCTTTTGCCGTAGCAGACGGGCGGCAATGCGAACACATTCAGCTCTGCGGGTACCTGCGCAAGCGCCTTACCCAACAGCAGATTATTGATCAGCGTATCAGTCGCGAGAGGCAAATGGCGGCCGTGTTGTTCGATCGCCGCAGTAGGCAGCACCAGGAGGGTGGACTCACGCGGCAGCGCGTCCACCTGCTTCCAAGTGAGATACGCAAAGTTGCGCGCGTCGGGAATCCACGTCTTCATCGGCTCACCGCCTGTTTGCGAAAGCTGATCATCTTGCCGGGATTGAGCAGGCCACGCGGATCGTACTTTTGTTTAGCCAGCAACTGGATATGATCGGGACGAAAGCGGCCGCCGTCTTCGAGGTAATTGACATGCGGATTGGCCACGAACACACCGATCGCGCGGCAGTATGCGATCATATCGTTCAATCGTTCTTCGGTGGAGAAACGCACCACGGGAATTGCGCCGGGAATCACCTGGCCTTCGCCGTTTTTCATGAACTCGATGTGGAAAAGGATTTCCTGCCCGTAGCGCTCTCGCAGCAGCCGAAACTGATCCTCGCACTCAGTCGCCGAGAAGCCGCATTGCAGATAAGTGTAAGTGGGATCGGCCTTCATGGCCCAAAGCGTGGTGTGGTTCCACGTGTAATCGCTCAATAGTGGCCGCGTGCGCGGGCCTTCGTAAGGTCCGGAGAAGGTAACTTCGCCGCCGTCCGCTTTGGCCGCCGTACTGAAGTCTTCTGCCTGCGCCGATGCAATCATTAGAAGCGCGAGTGCTTTGCCTTCGCGCGTGGTTTGCCTGATCGGAGAAAAGAAAGAGGGAATGGGCCACTCGAATACGGTAGCGAGCCGCTTGGTCCAGGCCGGATCCACTGCAATTGACTGCGTGAAGCGGAAGGCCTGCAGGTAAGTGTCAAAGACCGCGGTAGCCTGCGTCCACTCGACGGCAGGCGTGAGGGCGAACCAGATACGCGTAAGCACGCCGTTGGTGCCCCACGCGTGCAGAATCTCGTGAACTGCCGGTCCCTCATGGCGCACAATGCGCGGCGGATCTTCCATGGTGACGAGTTCGAAGGCGCGCACATTGTCAAAGTCGCGCAGGTTGCCATGCGCCACAGATCCGATGCCTCCGGAGCCGCCCCCGAGAAAACCGCCGACCGAGGCCTTGACCAAAGTGGAGGGATACATGCGCAGCTCCCAGCCGCGCTTGCGCGCTTCGGTTTCGAGCGCGCCAAGCCGTAATCCCGGCTGGCACACGGCCACGCCATCCGATGTAATCTCCTCTAACTTGTCCATCAATGAAAGGTCGAGCACGATGCCGCCATTAAGCGGCACGCACTGGCCGTAGTTGCCGGTGCCTGCGCCGCGCACCGTCACCGGCACGTCGTGTTCCCCGGCGTAGCTCATCACGGCAAGGATTTCATCTGTGCTGACTGGCTGGACTGCCACGTCACCGTTCTTGTTCACCAATAGCGGGCGGAGCACTGGTGAGTACCAATAGAAGTCGTGAGACAAGCGGTCGAGCACTGCCGGCTCACTGAACACACGCGCGCGATCGCGAAGAATCTCGGATAAATCGGTGGCGAGATTTTGGTGCATAGCCGGCAAATCTCCCGTCAATGGTGCGCGCGCTCAACCTTTTTGGGGCGATCTTTCTTTCTCGATGACCAGGTGCGGAACGCCCGAAGCATGCGCGGATGCGAAAACAGCGCGTAGCATTCTTCGCGCAATATTGGCCCATTCACCGCACACCGCATGTCGGCCCGCGATTCAACCTCAACGGCCGGAATCAGGATCTGGTTGCAGTGCCGGTTGGCGTCGGTAATTGTGGCTCCGTAGACTACGCGGTCGAGGCTTGCCCAAAGCGCTGCGCCCATGCACATGGGGCACGGCTCGCACGTGGTGTAAAGCGTATAGCCTGCCAGTGAGATCTTCTTGAGCCGCTTTGCCGCCAGGCGAATGGCGCGAACTTCGGCGTGCGCGCTGGGATCCAGCTCCTGCCTGACTGCATTCAGTGCGCGCAGCAAAACCTTCCCCGACCCGGTGTGAACAATTGAGGCACCGAAAGGTCTCGGCGATGCAGTCTTCAAGCTCCGGGCCGTGAAAGCGACGAGCCCAGCCATCTGCTGCAGATCGGCTGCCGGGCCGGCCCTTCGTTGGTTGTTCCTGCTTGTTAGGTGTGGGGAAGAGGAAGCTATTCCCATGTCTGAACTTAGCACAGCGAGCGGATATCGCGCTTCAAAAAATTCGGGCCTGCAGTCCGTTTCGTTCCCGCGAGAGCCGCGCGGCCTGCCGGCGCATGATAAGTTTCATAGCAAGGATCTCCTGTCTCCATCGAGGTCTCCGTTGCGATCGAATTCATCTCTCACGCTGATCTCCGCCCTCACCGCTGCGGCCGCATTCCTCCTTGCCGGATGCCATGGCGGCTCGCCTCGTTCGGAAAATGGTCTCACTCCGGTTCGGCTTCAGCTTGACTGGTATCCGCAGCCGGAACTCGGCGGGTTCTATACGGCTCAGATGCTCGGCTACTACAAAGCTGAGGGGCTCGATGTCAGCATTGTGCCGCTTCCGCAGTATGGCAGCGTTGGGCAGATCGTCGCTACGGGAAAAGCGGAGTTCGGCCTTGGCTCCAGCATCGACCTCCTGGAATGGGACTCGAACGGATTGCCGCTGCTGGCCGTGGCAGCCACCATGCAACACGATCCCCAAGCTGTGATGGTGCACGCTGACTCGCCCATTCGCGATTTCAAAGACCTGGACGGGCACGCGATTGCGGCACAAACAGGTGCGGTTTGGCTGAAGTATGTCATCGCCGAGTACAACCTGCGCAACGTGCGAGAGATTCCTTCCACGCGGTCGATCGCAAATTTTCTGGCCGATCCTAATTACGTGCAGCAGATCTTTGTGACCAGCGAGCCGTTTTTCGCGAAACAGGCCGGCGTCAAAGTGCGCACCATGCTGATCAGCTCATCGGGATACGATCCCTACCGTGTGCAGTTCACGACCCGCGATTTTGCTACCGAGCATCCCGACGTTGTGAAGAAATTTGTCCGCGCCTGCATACGCGGCTGGCAAGAGTATCTTCGCGATCCCGGTCCCACCAACGCTCTGCTGCTCAAACTTAATCCTGCGCTGAATCCGGCGCAGGAGGCTTATACGGCTCAAGCTCTCCACGACGGAGGGTTTATTACCGGCGACGCCGAAAAAAACGAACAAGTGGGCAAGATGAGCGCTGCTCGTTGGCAGTCCACCTGCGACCAGCTTAAATCTCTCGGTATCGTGCAGAGGTCATTCGACACGGCAACGGCCTACTCGTTGCAATTTGGACAATGAGTCCGACGCCTCGCCGAACCTTCATCGCATATCTGCTGCGATTTTGAGCCCGGACTACGCATGAAAGGGAGGCCGCAGCAGCCTCACAGAAACAATTCCCAAAATTGATCCCGCATTACTCGGAATGTTGCCATCGCGGGTTGCACCATATCCCTATTCGGAAACGCATCAATTGAGCGTAAGTTAACCTGCCGGGGGATTCTTGCCGCGTTTGAGATCTTCGAGCAGGATTACTGCTTCCGCGATTTCACGCAGCGGTTTGCGCTTCTGCCGGCTTTGTTTCTGAAGCATGAGATAAGCCGACTCTTCGTCGATATTGAGTTCGCGCTGCAACAAGCCTTTGGCGCGTTCCATGAGTTTTCGATTTTCTAATTGATCGACGAGTTGCGCTTTCTCGTATTCCATTCGCGCCATCTCGATCTCGGCCCCAACAAGGTAACCGATCAATGTGATCAGGCGGATTTCGCGCCGTGAATGGTGGTGCGGCTCGCGATGTTGAACGTTGATGACGCCAACCGGCTTTCCGCGGCACAAAATCGGGACCGAGAGAAAAGCCTCAAACCGGTCCTCGGGGAGGTTCACGAACTCCGTGAACCGCGGATCGGTCCACGCCTTTGCGGGAATGCTCACAGTCTGCTGATGCTTGGCAACCCATCCTGTGACACCCTGACCTACAGCCATTGCCAACTGGTCCACCACATCGGAGTGCGGATTCTTTGAGGCGCGAAGCACCAGCTTCTCCCGATCAAGCACATAAATGAAACATGAATCACAGCGCATGGCGGCTGTGACCATGTCGATAATTCGTCCCAGGACTTCGTGGAAAGAATCAGTTGCAGCCATGCGGCTTCCGATCTCGTGCAGCAGATCGATATCGCCAATTTCATTCTGGGTATGAATGATGTCTTCCAAGATTCCGCCTCCAAATGCTCGAATATATGTCTGGCTTCGCAAATGATGCTTGACTTTGCACGCGCCGTGTGACTAATGTAGGTGAACCCCGGTTTTCTTACAAGCCGTGGGTCCCGCGATTTGGTTATTATTTCCTCTCCCCGTTCGAGAGTGTTTCCCGCGGTTTCTTCTCCGTCGAAGATCTCCTTGTTGAGGAAGTTTGTTTTGTCGCGACGCAGCCTGCACGGTTGCACTGAGGAGCAGTGTGCCGCGATCGAGCAGGAGACCATTGTTGGAGATTGCCTCGAGAGATTGCATGCTTGCGAAGCCATCGAAACTTCTGACTTCAGTTCGAATCAAGTTCCCACGGGCTTTGCCCTTGTTCATCCCAATGCAAGATCTCTGTTCGTGATTCGCAGACTGAATTACGCTGAGCTCACTTCATCGCCGGGAGGAAATGCATCATGAGTATTATGGAAATGCCGGATTTCGCAGTATCTCGCCGCAACTTTGTGCGCCTGTTTGGGGCTGGAGTCACAATAGCAGCATCGCTACCTGTCCTTGCTCAGCAGGCAGGGGGTTCGGCAGCGTCGATGCCGATGCGCCGGCGCGGCGACGGCAGTGCGCCTGACATGGGTGAAATGCGCATGCTTCCACCCGACGCGATCATCATCAGTTCCAACGAGAATCCGCTGGGGCCTGCGCAAGTGGCGCGGGCGGCCATGTCCGATGCTGCCCCGTTGGGCGGTCGGTACGATAAGACCGGCGTAGCTCGGGTTACAGTCGCAACCATCAGCGAGCAATTTGGGCTGAAGCCCGGCTATGTGGAGCTGTATCCGGGATCGGGCGGCCCGCTGGACATGGCACTGATGTCAAACATCAGCCCTGATCACGGCTTAGTTTGCGGTGATCCCAGTTATGAGCAGGGGCCGCGCGCCGCTGCGGCCGCCAAGGCGCCGCTTAAGCTAGTGCCACTTACCCCCACTTATGCTCACGACGTGAAGGCCATGGTTGCAGCCGATCCACAAGCCGGTGCGTTCTATATCGTTAATCCGAACAATCCCACCGGCACAATGACGCCGAGAGAGGATATCCTCTGGCTCCTTAAGAACAAGCCAGCCGGTTCCGTTGTAATCGTGGACGAAGCTTATTTTCACTTCTCGAACGACGAGTCAATTATTGACCAGGTGGCGGCAGACCAGGACATTATCGTTCTGCGCACTTTCTCGAAGATTTATGGCATGGCGGGCATTCGCGCCGGATTCGCTTTCGCGCGGCCCGATCTGCTGGCCAAGTTTCAGTCGATCTCGCCGGAGATTCGACTGCGCAACGTCGCGTCAGTCTCACTCATCTCCGCCGCCGGCGCCGGTGCAAGCCTCCGTGATCCAACGTTGGTTCCAACGCGGCGCAAGATCAATACCGATACGCGTGAAGCTACTTTGGAATTCATGGAGAAGAATGATTACAAGTATATTCCCGGTTCGCAAGCAAACTTCTTCATGGTGGATGTCAAGCGGCCGGGCCGTGAATTCCAGCGGAACATGTTAGATGAGAAAATTGCTATTGGCCGCACCTGGAAGGCTTTGCCGACCTACGTCCGCGTAACCGTAGGCACCCCCGACGAAATGGCCAAGTTCCAGGCGGCTTTCGTAAAGTGCATGGACATGCCTGTCAAATCTCCGGCGATGGCCTTTTCTCCCGAGTCGGAATTGTACATTCCCTCCGAGTTGGAGCACGGCTGGAGGGTTGCGTAGCACAGGTCGTTGCTGTGGTATTGCTCGTGCTTCTGGAAAGATCGACATCCTTGTCGCAAGTCCTCGTGAAAATCCGCATGAGCGCGGACGCCGCAGGAGTAAGGTGAAAGTCTCAACCGAAACAGCAACTCGCGGGTGCGAGATTGCAGATTGCTAACTGAAGTATTACGCGAGGCGCCGTAGGAGGCTTTCTGCTCAAGCGCGCGAACCCGCAGAGGAGATGATGATGACCGGGATCCTGAATCAGGAACAGGAAAGCGAATTGTTGCTTCGCGGTTTTACGCGCCGCAACTTCTTCCGTCTCGCAGCCATGGTGGCGGGCGCCGCTACCATGCCGTTCTACGACGAGCCCGCGATGGCACAGTTGTCAAAAATCACCAACGCACCTCCTGGCGCTGTCATGATTAACGCCAACGAGAATCCGCTTGGGCCATGCGACGAAGCCAGAGAAGCGTGCCGCAAGATCGTCGATCAGGGCGGGCGATATCTCTACAGCGAAACCGACAAACTGCAGGCAGCGATGGCCGAGCAGGACGGCCTCGATCTGGAGTCTGTGCGCATCTTCGTAGGGTCGAGCCCTGCGCTGCACCAGGCGGTTCTTGCCTTCACCTCGCCCACTCGTCCGCTAGTCACCGCGAATCCAGGCTACGAAGCCGGTGGCCGTGCTGCAAATTTCATCGGTTCGCCGGTGATTAATGTTCCTCTGACCTCGACCTATTCTCATGACGTGAAAGCTATGGCCGCGGCCAGCCCAACGGCTGGGCTCATTTACCTCTGTAATCCCAATAATCCCACCGGAACACTGACGCCGAAATCTGAAATCGAATGGCTTGTTGCAAACAAGCCCGCTGGATCGGTAGTCATGATCGACGAGGCCTACACCCATATCTCCGGCGCACCTTTCAACTCCGATTTGGTGGCGCAAGGCAAGGACGTCGTCATTTTGCGGACGTTCTCGAAGATTTTTGGCATGGCAGGATTGAGAGCAGGAGCAGCGTTTGCCCGCCCCGACCTACTTAAGAAGCTTTCCGGGTGGAGCGCCACGATGATGCCCATCACGGGTATGGCCGCAGCAACCGCCAGCCTGCAGGCCAAGGACCTCGTTCCCACGCGGCGCAAGCTCATTGCCCAGGTACGCGAAGATACTTTCGAGTTCATGGACAAAAACAAATTTAAGTACATTCCTTCGGTATCGAACTGTTTCATGGCCGACACCGGCAGGCCGGGTATGGAAGTCGTGATGGCCATGCGCAAAGAGAATGTGTTTATCGGGCGCGTCTGGCCGGTTTGGCCCAACTTTGTTCGCGTGACTGTGGGAACGGCTGATGAAATGCAGAAATTCCAGGTCGCATACAAGAAGGTGATGTGCGCTTAGCAACTGACCGAAATGGGCCGCCTCAAGCGGCCCATTTCGAACCCGTAAGGGATCATCATCGCGGCCGTGGCGCTGGTGTTTGGAAATTAGTGAGCGGCTGCTATTGTGCTTTATTTCAGCCAGAGTCCCAGATATCTACGTAACTTCAACGACGATCGCCAAGTCAGGGGATCACCTTCTGATCATGCTCAGGCCAAAAAAGAAATACAGCTGGGAGCGGTTTGGTGGCGATTGTGCCGGCGGTTTCATCGCGGCGTTGATCGCATTACCTTATGGACTCTCCATGGCCGCGCTGATGGGCCTACCGCCAATATTGGGAGTATTTACTTCGATCATTTCAGCCCCGATCGCAGTGATACTCGGCCGCAATTCACTCCTGATTGGCGGCACGGCCAGCGCCACTGTTCCATTTATCGCCAGCGCCGTTCGAGCGCAGGGAATTGGAGGCGCCGCAAAAATCTCAATTGTTGCGTCGATCTTCATGATGTGTTTCTGCATCATGCGGCTTGGCCGCCAGGCATCACGAGTTCCCATCACCGTGGTCGCCGGGTTTTCCGCCGGCATCGGCGCCCTGATGGTCATCTCCGAGCTTCCGGTCGTGTTGGGGGTGCATCAGTCCGCCTCAGATATTCCCGTGGTGCAGGTGTTCTCAGTACTTAAGCAGATTTCCCAAATACATTGGCTGCCGCTAGTTCTCAGTTGCACAGTCATAGCCGTGGCCTTCGCTTGCACCCGTATCTCCCATCGCATACCTGCACCGTTGATTGGTGTCATCGCTTCGTTCCTCGTCGCGTTACTCTTTCACTCGCATGAACCGGAAGTCGGTTCTCTTCATCTCGCGATGCCGCAATTCGCCGGGTTTTCGTGGACGCCTCAGGATGTGGTTAGTCTGCTTCCATCCGGGTTGATGCTCGCCTTCGTCTCTTCTGTGAATTTGCTTCTTACTTCGCGCACGATCGAGCATTTCCAAGGACGCCATAAGCCCCTTCTTCGCGCCGACTCCGATGCGGAAGTAGGAGCATACGGCATTGCCAACCTCGCGGTGGGAATCTTCGGCGCACCCATGAGTGTGGGTATTCCTGCTCGCAGCGTTGCGGCCATTCGTTGCGGCGCTTCCACTCGATTTTCGAATCTCATGCATGCAGTGTTCTTACTCTTATTCGTACGCTACGGCTCGGGCGCATTGGCGCACATTCCGATAGTCGCTCTTGCTGGTGTAACAGCATATATGGGCATCTCGCTTCTCGACATCGGGACGTGGCGGCGTCTTAGGAAGATGCACCTTCTCGATGCGGCGGGGTTTTTGGTCACTGTTATCGGCGTTCTGGTTTCCAACGCGGTTATCGCAGTTATTGCGGGAGCCGGCATTTATGCCATTCACTTCGCGTACAAGAAGTACTTACGGCCGCTAGCCCTTACAGCAGGTGCGGCGGACAGAGCTGCATGAGGCTTCAGTTGCTGAATCGAGCTCGTTTTCGCGAGGGCGCAAGACCTGTTGACGGATTCGGACATGACCTCCAGCCTTGGCGATTCGCGCGCGGCTTAGAGGGGACCTTTCTGCTGGACGACTTGCTCTATCTTGGTGATCAGCAGAGTCTTACTTTCGACTAATGATGACTTCTCGAGAAGCGGCTCAGTGAACCAAACGTGATTCCCTGGAAGCACAGGTACTGCTACTCTCGAATTTGAGCGCCAGTTGACACCGAAAACCGTTGACTGTTGGTTTTGGCAATGCTAACTTATATCAACGGTTCAGTACTTCCTCTGCCAGCCAACACTTGGCACTTCACTTTGCAATTCAGTACGCAAAGTGTAATAGACTAAGCTCCTCTTTTCCAGGAGCGGTCGCAAGGCGCAACACAGGCTGCCATCACCTTGTCGATGATGAGGGCCAAAGTTTAGAAGCCACAAGAAATCTCGCTGTTTGTTTAAGAGCGGGATTCCCATGCAACCACGGAAATTGCCGCTCTCCGTTTGACGGCAACGTTTCTCGCGGAACTCTTCCCTGTCGAAGATCTCTTCGTAGCGGCAAGCAACTCTGTATGCTGCGGAACCTAACGCCGCAGACCGCGATGCCGCTGTCGTTCGGCTCAATCCGGCAGCCAAGAACAGGTACGCGCTTCAAAGGGCCCTTGCCACTCATCTATCAGCACACTGCTTCAAATAGGAGGATTCGACAAATGATGCGACGCGGACACAAGGACATCGGCACCTGGATATTCGCACTCTCACTTGTGATGGTTGGCCTCGTGATGCCGGGAAGAGCGCAAACCAACTACGGCGCTGTTCGCGGCCTGGTTTCCGATTCACAAGGATCCGTGTTGCCGAATGCTTCGGTTTCTTTGATGAATGAGCAGACAAAGGTCGTCCGCAAATCGGTGACGAATGGCGGCGGAGAATACCTCTTTACGGCGCTCGATCCGGGGACCTACACGGTCACCATATCGGCACCCGCCTTCAGCAAGATGCAGCAGAACGGAATCTTAGTCAGCATCGGCAACACGAGCACTGTGGACGCTAAGCTGAAAACCGGCGACGTTACGCAGCAGGTCGTGGTGAGTGGGGAAGCTTCACCGCTGATCGACACTGCTTCGGCTTCGGAGGGCCAGACCTTCAACACACAAAAGCTGCAGGATCTACCTAATCTTGGCCGCAATCCATTCGTCTTTGAAAAACTCGATAACAATGCGACTCCGACCGGCGATCCTCGCTTCGTGCGCGCCGAAGACCAGAGCGGTACAACCAGCATATCGGTGGCAGGGGCACCGGTTGGCTCCACGGGTGGCGCGAACGCCGCGAATAATTATGTCGTGGACGGAATTCCAGTTTCCACTTCAGCCGGCGGAGCCACCTTCATTCCCTCGCTGGAAGCGATTTCTGACGCAAAAGTCGAAGCAGATACATATGACGCGGAGGTTGGCCGCAGTGGTGGCGGCGTCTTCAATACGACTTTGAAATCCGGTTCTTCGAGTTATCACGGCACGCTCTATGGCGAAACTCGCCAAACTAACTGGGCGGCAAATGCCTGGTCTAATAACCTTGTCGGAATCCAACGGCCTGATTCGACCACTTATCTTTATGCAGGGGCGTTCGGCGGTCCATTGCCTTTCAGCCATAAAATTAAACCTCTCGATAACACCTTCTTCTGGATTAGCGAAGAAGGATACCGCCAGGCTCAACCTTACACAAGTTCAACTTCCTCGTACTACCTACCCACGCCGGCAGAGCTTTCGGGTGACTTCTCCCACGATTCTGTGAATGGCGTGCCTGTAACAATCTATGATCCCACGCAGCCCTTTGTTGCGGGCAAACGCGTTACACCGGTTGCCTACAATAACGCCGCCAACGTCATTCCACCGGGGCTAATCAACCCGATCGGACTTTACATCGCCAAGCAGTTCCCTGCGTGTAATTTCCCGTCGCCCACCTCCTGCAATAACTACTCCGGGTCGGGAGCGCCTAACTTTACTGGATCAAATGATTTCAAGACGCGCTCCGACATGTACAGCGGCAAAATCGACCATGTTTTCACTCCCTGGTGGTCCGGCTCGGCCTCCTATGTCCACCTGGCGACACAGGAACCGACCGGAAACATTCTTCAAGTGTTCGCGGAAAACAATGGCGTCATTCACAGGTTCAACGATGCGACTGCAGTGAACAATGTTTTCACACTCAGTCCCACGTTGGTAATGACCGTCGGGTATGGCTTCAATCGCTACTATAGCGACACCCTTCAGTACAGCATCGGCTTCAACCAGACGGATGGTTTCGGCGGTGCGGGCTTCCCGTCGAGTTTTGTAAGGCAACTTCAGTCGCCAACGTTTCCCACCATTACTCTTAGCGGCGTCACAAGCGCCGCCTCCCTCGGCGCAGCCACATCCGGCCCCACCGTCAATGCATCGAAGAATGTTGTCGTTGGCATCGTCAAAACCCTCGGCAAGCACAGCTTGAAAGGCGGCTATGTTTTCCGCTCAATGAACGAGTTTGTTTCCTCGGCGAGCAGCGGAAACGGATCGTACACCTTCGATGGAATGTATAGCGATCAATCGGGCAGCGCGACATCGAATGGGCCAAATGCGATTGCCGATCTGCTCATGGGATTGCCGGGTTCTTCGAGTACTGCCGCAACGGCCACCATCAATGCCGTTGGTCTGCTGATGAACGAAAAGTACAACGCCCTCTATGCACAGGACGACATTCGATTGAACTCGAGACTCACAATGAACATCGGCCTTCGTTATGAATTCGAGCTCGGTCAAACCGAGGCTGATAACCGCTACAACGTGGGTTTCGATCCGAACGTCACCTATTCCTTCCCGAGCGCGAGCGCGCCCACTGCGCACGGTGGACTCGCCTTCGCAGGAGTTGGTAATTACCCGACTCACTGCTGCAATGAGAGCCATCTCAAGCTCGCCCCGCGCTTCGGTATTGCATACGAAATAAGAAACGGGACTGTGATCCGCGGTGGAGCTGGAGTGTACTATGCCGGCGTTTCGCTGACCCCGTATTCTACGGGCTTCAGCCAGACAACGGCCTACATCAACGCATCTACCGACGCTGCCCTGGCCACCGCGAACACGGGAACCAATGCATGGCTGTCGAATCCTTTCGGGTCCAGCCTTCTGCAGCCTTCCGGCAGTTCACTGGGTGCATTATCGGGTGTCGGAGGCGCGGTCACGGCGCAGGCCTTTGGACGCCGGTTTCCGCTCGTCGATCAGTATTCGGTGGATCTTGAGCAACAACTTCCCGGGGGATTTGCTTTGAAGGTCGGTTATGTAGGCGCACACGCGCGCAACTGGGGCCAGAGCGTTGGCGTCGACCAGGTACCAGACGCAATCATGGCAAGCTATGCGCCGGGCGGCGCGAATTATGGCTCAAGCCTCTCCACCAAAGTGCCAAATCCGTACTACGCGCCTAAAGTTGGCGGTTATCCATCCACTGGCGTGATCTCGAATGCCAACATTCAGCAGGCGCAATTGCTGCTCCCCTATCCGCAATTCAGCGGAGTAACCGTGATTGAAAGCAACGGCAAGAGCCTATACAACGCAATGGATATCAAGGTTCAAAAGCAGATGAGCAGGGGTCTAAGCATTCTGGCCACTTACACATGGTCATCCAATTGGGATAACCTTTATGGCTCAACCAGCACTTTGAACTCGAGCACAAGCGGCATGCAGGACAACTTCAATCTTGCTAATGAATACGCTCGATCCATCAATGACATGCCGAACCGCTTCACTGCGGCCATTAGCTACGAACTGCCATTCGGCCGCGATCGGCAATTTTTCTCGGGCATGAATCGCTGGCTGGATTACGCAGTGGGCGGCTGGCAGGTGAACGACGAGTGGATCGATCAAAACGGTTCGCCCCTCGCGATTACTCAAACCAATCTCAATAGCTCCGTCTACGGCGCAGTTGGCGGATCGACGCAGAGGCCGAATCTGGTACCCGGGCAAAACCCATGTTACTCGGGGCGGCCTGAGGGGCGGATTGGCGGCCCGCACAATCTGGCTAATCCGTATTTCAACATCAATGCATTCAGCCTCGCACCGGCCTATACCTACGGGGACGCGCCGAGAACGATCGGTTGCAAGGGACCGGGCTACGATAACTCGGATATTTCCTTGTTCAAGGATTTCAAGACGATTGAGCGGGCCACTATTCAAGTGAGAGTTGAAGCTCTCAACGCTTTCAATACTGCTGAGCTTGGTACTCCGAACACAACCATTACCGGGGTGGGCCAGGGAACAAATGCCAGCACGGGCGCAATCACGTCCTCTCTTGGTTTTGGCCGAATTATACAGATTGGAGGCAGAGTCACTTTCTAACCTGGGAATCTCGGGCGGGTGCGGGCCCTCTGTCCGCGCCCATCCATTTTTTCGTGCACCGCGCCAGCAACCAAGGAGGCAATAACCCGCGTGGCCATGACCGCAGCCGTCGCAGCCATTGCAGAATCCAGCGTATCGTTCCACGCGAGCAATGGCAAAGCGCCAACGATCGGGATACTCGCATTGCAAGGGGACTTCGAGGCTCATGCGCATGCGTTGAAAAGAGCGGGTGCACGGACCATGCTGGTTCGCAAGCCCGGCGACCTAACTGATCTTGATGGTTTGGTCATGCCCGGCGGCGAGTCGACGACCATGCTGAAGTTTCTTGGTCGCGATGGCTTTATCGATGTTCTCAGGGAGTACCTGAAGACTTCTCCTTGCTTTGCCACTTGCGCAGGCTGCATCCTGCTTGCGCGCGAAGTCTTGCGCCCCTCGCAAGCGAGCCTCTGCCTTCTTGACGTTACAATTGAGCGCAATGCCTATGGACGACAAATTGACTCAACCATCCTGACACAGCAAACGGATTTGCCCGGCGGCCCTTTGGAAATGGTCTTCATCCGCGCGCCGCGAATCACGCGAACCGGAGTAGATGTTGAGGTGCTAGCCAGGCGTGACGATTCACCGACCCTCGTGCGCCAAGGTCACCTGCTGGCGGCAACCTTCCACCCTGAAATGACTGCCGACCTGCGCGTGCATAACCTATTCCTGGAGATGGCTCGCGTATCCAAGTCCGGCTAGATGCTTCTGCAGGCGATGAGCGCCGGGAAATGCGCCGAACTGAATGGAGTCGGTCACGTCTGCTATCGCCGAAGGGAATCGAATCACCGGCGTCCTCTATATTCCCGAACGCGAGGCCGACACGCGGGCGACGCTGGACAATTGTTCGTGCATGTTCGCCAGTTTCCTCATCTCGTCGGCGCGCTGCTCCGCAATCTGCTTGCTGACCCTGAGTGACTGGACGGCGGCTTCAAGAGAATAGCTCGTTGTCACACACATTGTGCAGGAATTGAGGTACGGAGTTCTCTCGTACGCTGCGATCTTGACCGCATATGCTCGCGACAGATTTGCGTAATACTGTGCCTGCTCCTCGTAGTACTCCGCTATGCGCTGATGATCTTCCGGAGTTCTTGCCGAAGTGATCAGCCGATTCACCGTATGCTGGTTGAGTTTCTTTTGCGATGGGGATTCTGCTGACCGGGCCATCTGTCCATAGGAGCTTGAGATGAAAATCATCGCAAGCGACAGAATGGCAAGAAAACTAAAATTGCCCCGTATACTGCTCTTCATTTTTGTACTCCTCGGCATGCCGTAATACCCGGATCACTATACGCCCAGCATGCACACTTGGGAAATAACGGCCGTCACCATCTGATCGCGACCGTACCAGGAACGTAAGATGCCGGCCGCGCCAAGATGGTCTCGCGGGTTCATACAATGGACATCAATGTTTGCTGGATCAAAAGCGACGGCTTCAGAAGATCGGCCGAATCTCGGGGTGCGGCGAATCGTAATCTATTCTTAATGCTTGGTTTAAGTACGATAGTGCGGCAGATAGTAATTTCTCCGCGGTCGCGGCGGGATTGTGCCATTCTGTCGGAGGAGTCACCGCCTCGGCTTGCGGCGGACCCCATGCGCCCTTTGCGAATTCATAAGCCGGGGACGGGCCTTGGAGTACGGAATCTACCATGCGCCACGCTTCTTCTACATAATCTTCGCGAGCAAAATGGCCGAGGGTCGCCGACCATGGCGTCGCCAGAAAAGCGCTCATAGGCCGCCATTTCGGCGGGACTCGGCGCGCTGCTGGCAATCATCTCCACCGGTTGGCCCTCCATCGCATCAGTTTGGCCCATCACGATTGTCCCGACTGCGATCGCCATGTCCGGGCTGATCCTGAAGCGCAAGTAATTCCAGTCCGAGGTCGTGTCCTTGTTACAAAACAGATCTCTGAAACATTCGCTAGTCAAGACAGGCCGGCAACTTCAAATCTGCGATGTTTCGCCTCTTTGATAAGATCGCCGTTCTCGACATTGGTCTTGTACCGAGCCAATCCGAGAAGGATTGCGCTCACCAGCGAATTCTGTTTGCAGGGCTTGGTCAGATATCGGAAGATCTGTCCCTCATTGACGGCTTCGATCACGCGATCGTGATTTTTGTGACCGGCAAGCAGCATTCTCACCGGTTGCGGCGCCATCTCCCGCACCCGGGCCAGGAACTCAGCGCCATTCATCTCTGGCATTCGCATATCTGAAATAACAACCGCAAATGGGCCGAGAAGGAGGATGGCGGCTATTCCCTGAGCTCCGCTGGCGGCGGTGTCGATGTTGAATTTGCCATGCAGCAGGCGCTTGTAAGCATCGAGAGCGCGATTGTCGTCGTCGACAAAGAGGATCCGGTCAGTCATTGTTGATTCTCCTTCGCGCGCATCGAATCACGGTCAATGTTCCCACGCCGCCTCACGATCGGTGGCAGGGCCCGCAAGATTCCTCTCCGTCCTCAAAAGGACCTGCCGGCAGGAAATATGCTTCTCTGCGTTCATCGGCAGTTTTACCCCGTAACGTCAGAATCGCCGCGGGTGTGTCCCTCGCTCGTCAATCTCGAAAGTGGTCAAACAAACCACCAATCGCTGTCTGTTAGCCCTCCGATACTCAATCCACTCGCCACTGCCTGCGTCATCTGGTGGTAATGGATGAATGCTTCCACCCGGGAAGATCTCGACTTGCTTCCAATCTGCCGCTGGATGGCAAGGCTCCTGCCGAGTCGATACTGTTTACGGAAGAGTCTGACGGATTGGCGACCAACTGCTCAGAACGCGGCTCTCGTGTGTATTTGCTGGTGTCGTTACAAAAGGGTCCGCCCCCTCCTAGACCCCACTAAATCAACGACCGGATCTCCGTGAGTTTTCGGGAAGTCTGCGTAGCATGTCTGTGCAGGCGTGAACCGGCCGCGAGGATCAGTTAGGTGCGGTCATATTTTGCAAGCAGGTCGTCCATGTCGTCGCCCACGCCATATCCAAAATTGTGGCTGATGGTGCGTACGCGGTCAAGCCGGGCGATCAAGGCATCGCGGTCGCCTTCAGGTAGCTGACAAGTGACATTGAGAGCCTGTTCGAACATATGGACAAGAGCATCGAAGTAGCCTTCATCCTGATACCCGATATTGTCGGAGAAGCCAGCCGCACTTTCGCAAAAGGACACCATCAGCTCTGCGAGTCCGGCAGGTTCGCCAACCGCCTTTCGGTAACTGGAAATGGCCTGTTTGGCCTTTGCAACCGAAATATCCTGGTTACGCAACACATCCGGCCAGAGCCAGCGCTCCAAGGTTTCTTTGTAGGGTTTCAGAACATCTTCGCCCAAGCCGAAGCGGGTGTGAAGGAAGGTCTGATTATTCTTGTCCGCAGCATAAAGATCCTGAACCAGGCCCATTAAGTTTGTCCGGTCAAGGTCTGCGAGTTTCGCCTTAACATCTGTCCATGTGGGCTGCGATCGTGGATGTCGTTTTGTCATTTGAGTTTCGTAGTCGAGCAACTCATCATCAAGTCCTTTCATCCAGGATACGGCGCACCGAAGTACGGCCGATGTTGAGGCGACGGGCGATCTCGGATTTGCTGAGGCCAGAGCGTCGAAGCTTGCGGACCTTATCGGCATGCATGGTTGCGGTTGCGGGCCTGCCGAGGCGCTTGCCGTTCAGTCGAGCATGAGCTAGTCCCGCTCGGACGCGTTCCCGCAGTATCTCTCTTTCGAACTCCGCGAAGACAGACAGAAGCGCGGCCATCGCACGGCCCGCCGGTGTGGTCAGGTCCAGCGCCTCAGTCAACGACACGAACCCGACGCCAAGATGTTGGAGTTCCTGAAGAGTGGTAAGCAGATCGGCTACCGATCTTCCCCAGCGGTCCAGCCGCCACACCAGCACGACATCGATTTCCCGGCGCCGCGCAGCATCCAGTAATTTCTCCCGAAGTTGTCTCTGGGTCGCGCCGGATCCGACTTCTTTCACCTGTATGGCGATGGTCCAGCCACGCCGGGCGGCATACTCGCGCAGGGCGCGGTTTTGCATGGGCACGCTCTGTTGATCCTGAGTGGAGACGCGGGCATAGAGGCCGGCGCGGATCATTTTGGAGGCTCTTTGCCCCTGGCCGAAAACCCTCCCGGATTTTCCCATGCCGGACCCTTGTTTTACGGGCATTTCAGATAGCTCCCAGGGCATGGCCGAAGACTATCCTTTCCGGCCATTTGGGATTCATCATAACTCTAAGTGGGATCAGGAAGATTCACAGCCCGTGCCAGAGTCTCGCGATAATTCCACGGCATCCATTCTGCGGGCCGGGTGGCCAGTTCCTGCGCGTGGCGCTGCAACTCGACCAGGTAGTCGAAGGAGTTCGCGCCGCACAACTGGCAGGTATGGATAAGGCTCATAAACAGATCGCCGACCTGCGCACCATGCAGGGTGCGATAGAACAGTGCGTTCTTTCGATGCAAAATTGCCCGTTTCAAGGCCCTTTCTGCGATGTTGTTATCGAGCGGGGCCGCGGCTTTGCGGAGGAACAACGTCAGGGGCTGCCAGTGCCGCAGAAGATACCCGATCGCTTCGCCCAGCCCGGAGTTTGGCTCCGTGCTGCGCTCGGCTAACTGTGCCTCCAACCACGCGTGCAGTTTGTCCATCACCGGCCGGCTACGTTCCTGATGAAGTCGCAGCCGCTCGTCCGGCGTCAGGCCGCGCTCACGCGCTTCGGCATCGTGGCTATACACCTGGCCCAGCATCTCCAGCACATAACGGCATTCATCAGGGAAGTTCTCCGCCACATCCACGAACTGCCGTCTTCCGTGCGCCATGCAGTTGGCCAGAAGGATCTCCACGCCCGCGGGTAACTTTGGAACATTGCGCGACAACGCATCGCACATTTGAATCGGACTCGACAGTTCGGCACTCCGCTTCTTCAACACCTCAGCGAGGTTTTCGCCGGCATGTCGGCCGCCGGTGAAGTAGAGCGCGATCTTGTGCCCCTCACCGACAGACACGATCCCGCTGGTGAACACACCCGTGCGCTCATCGGACGGATCGCGCTTCAGCATCAGCACGCGCATGCCGGTGTCGTCGTTGTGGACCACCGTGCCCTGTGCCGCCTGCCGGATCAACTCATCCCGCGCCGGCTTGATCACCTGCGCTTCTTCCTCGACGATCTCCCACTGCGTGGCCGCCGGCAGCGGGATTCCTAACTGGCTTTCCAGCTGTTCCAGCCGGTTGAACGGAGTTCCGGCGCCGTACTTGAGTTGAGCGATCATCGCCGCCGCCGTTTCATCGTACTTATCCGTTCCCACTCCGTCCGGCTCCTGTGCCGTGAACACCTGCCCGCATGCTCCGCAACGCAGCCGTTCAAGCGAGTAAACCGTAGCCGCCAGCGGCGCCTGACCTACGATCCGCACCAGCACCTTCGGCACCTTCTGCCCGTACACGTTGCCTTTTCCGCACTCCGGGCAGCGATCACCATGCGTCAGCTTCTGGTGCTTGATGTCAACCTTCCGCGCACCACCGAACGCCTCGGCTCCATTGCGGCCGTGCCCAGGGGGCGGTATCGCGCTGTTATCCGGCTGTGTTCCGGTTTGAGAGCCTTCCTGCTCCCCAACCACCGCACTGGTTTTCTCCGTATTGCGCGTCCGCACCAACAACTCAGCCAGTGCGTGCAGCGCATCTCTGAGCTTGCCGTGATCGGACTCGCTTAACGGCGCTTCCCGCGCTCCGTCCAGCACCCGGTCCAACTCCTCCAGGTTCACATCGATGCGGCGTCGTGCAGCCTTCATTGCACTCCTCCCAGCAGCTCGCGAAAATGCTTCGTCAACGGATAGCCCAGGACCTCCTTGATCGACCGATTCGGAACATAGCTGTTGGATTGCTTTCCTCGACCCGTCGTCCTTCCCATCAGCACCCAGTTGGCCGCACGGTAACAGGTTCCACGGAACCGCTCCGGATCGATGAACGTCTCCAGGAAGTAAATGGGATGCCCGTACATCTGCTCCCAGTCATCGGAAATCCGCGCCGCCATCCGGCCCAGGATATGCGACGCTAGATTTTCAGTGCGCACCCAGGGCAGGATCAGGAAACGCGTGTTGTAAGCAATGAAGCGGATGCGATTGCGTCGTGCAGTAGCGTCCCAACCGATGTAGCGGTCGCGGCTGCCGAGGTGACGTGGAGCCGATGACCAGGCCAGGCACGCGATGGGACGGCCTTCTGCCCATACCAAAAACTTCAGGCCCTCTCCAACTGGCTGCTCGTATCCGAGATAGTGATGCTCCTCCATCAGACTGTTGAACAGCGGCTCCTGCGCGCTGCGACGCACCTGCTCGAACTCCAGCGGTTGAAGTTTGTGCAACGGATCTTCGATGGGACTCTTATCGATCAGCACCGGCTCCGGCCGGGCTCTGTGTGCCAGAGGATTATGCCGCACGTAACCAACGGACGGCAGCGTGATCTGACCGGCCCGCTCCAGCATCAGCAGCATGCCGCGGCACACCATGTCGCGCAACGCGCCATTCGCCTGATGCCACTGCCAAGCTTCACATACTCTGACCGACAGCTTGCGGCGGCTTTGCTTCGGATACTGCTCGATCAGCGTACGTATATAGAGGATGTCTTGCTCTAGGATCTTCCGCCCGCGATATCTGAACTCAGCCATTGCCCAGAAGTATGAATCAGATTTTCTTGGAACGCAAGGGGGTATTGATGATTCTTTTGATTCTTACTTCAGCGCACTCACCCGCCGCCACATCGGCGCGGCTCGGACTCGCGACACGTCGCCTGCCACCATCAGCAACTGGGCCTCGTAAGCCTCTAGCCTCTTCGCCGCTGAGCTGGATTCAGGCCACCAAGTGAACCGACCTTTGGAAAGACGCTTTTGTGCCAGCCAATAGCCTTGGCCATCATAGCTGAGCAAACGAATCGACGTGCCTCTCCGGCTCCTGAACACAAAAACACAACCAGTCATTGGGTCTTCACAGAGCTGGCCCTGGCAGACGCGGACCAGTGAATCTATCCCTTTGCGCCCGTCCACGGGCTCGATCGCTACCAGCACGCGCATCTGCGCCGTGATATGGATCATCGTTCCGCGTCCCGCCAGGCACGGAGCAGACTCGCCCAGTCGGGTGCCGACGAGCCCTTCCACTGAATCCGCATCTTGCCACCAATCGAAGACTCGAACTCAATCAGACACTCCGACATCGGCCCATGATGCGCGGAGATCAGTTCAACGAATGCCGGCTTGGTTGCCTTCTTCCGAAGATTCGTTACTCCGCCAAGCCGTTTCTTCAACTGCACATAATCCAACCGCAGCGGGTGAGCAACAGAATACAAACCATGCTGCCGGGCCAGTTCCACCGCGGCCTCCCAGAGTGGCTCCGGCAGCTTCGTTCGATGCGGCCGGGTGCTGCGAAACTGATCCAGCTGGCGTTGCAGCTGAACGATTGGATCGGGGATGGGGGATGTAACTTTGCTGTCCAATATCAGCCGACCTCATCGGCTGATTGAACTTAGCAACCCGACTCAGATGGCGTCACGCACGCTTGCCGAAAAGTCACGGATCTCCGCAATCCGGCCGTGTCAAAAGGTATAGGTTGTGATACAGGCATCGTCATGCGTTTACGGGACGATTATCATCTTGCATCCAGGAAATCTGGCCAAGTCTATCTCATTTCCAATTGGGAACCACATCCACTTGGCGCCATCCTCAAGAGCTAAGTGTGGGCGTGAAGTTGATCGCCTGAAGGTAAGTTGGACGACTCCAGTCGGATCGAATCAATTGACAATGGTATGACCATCATCTAAGCTGAGCCTGCCTCTTCAGCTTGCACCAATGCGGTTGGGCTGGTATTGAGATTTCCTTACAGGAGACTTTGTGAACTCAATTAACAGGCGGGAATTCATTGCAACTTCGGCGGCGACGATACTGGTTGCGTCGACAGGAAGCATTGCTGCGAAGGATACCCGCCACGAATCACCCTGGTATGACTCGATTGCGCGATGCGGTCATCTCAACCTGAACGAGATGGATCCTCTGACTCTGGATTGCGATGAGTGGATGGAGTATTTTGCGTCCCTAAAGATAGACACTGTCCTGCACAATGGGGGCGGGATCATGGCATTTTATCCGACCAACGTCCAATTTCATCACCGCAGCAAATTCCTAGGGACTCGGGACGTCCTGGGCGAGCTTGTAGAGGCATCGAGAAAACGGGGGATCCGTGTCGTTGCTCGAATGGACCCGAATTACGCCTATGAAGACGCATTCAATGCGCATCCAGACTGGTTTGAGCGGGATGTGGATGGTTCTGCACGGCGCCACGCGGAATGTCCATGGCTCTATAAGACGTGTATGTTTAGCGCGTATTTCACGGAACAGATGCCGACGATCTATCACGAGATCGCCACGCGTTACGCCCCTCAGTCTTTTTACACGAATGGCTGGCCGGGCACGCAGGCACTCGAAGTTTGCCATTGCGTGAACTGTCAGAAGATCTATCTTGCACAGACTGGCGGCACTCCGCCGCAAGGGACGGATCCGCGCAGCCCGATCTATAGGAAGTACTACGAGGTCTACATGGCGCGCATCGCCGAGGTGTGGAAGCTATGGGAAGATGCGATCCGACAGACAAACCCAAATTCGGGCTATATAGGAAATCTTGGTGGCGGGATTCGAACTGTCAAGAACGTCAAGCAGTTGTGCGATCTGACGAAATGGTTCTACGCGGATTACCAGGGGCGCACTACGGATGCGCCGATCTGGCTCTGCGCTCAGCAGGGACGCATCGCGGCGTGCGCGGCTCCAAAGCGGACTGCTGTGAATGCTGTTGGCGCATATGACACAGGGGCGCCGGGTTGGAGGCATTCAAGCAAGACTGCGGAGGAGGCCACGCTATGGATGGCGCAGGACACCGCGAGCGGAATGGTTCCGTGCTTTCACTGGCTCGGAGGTAAACCGGAGGACACGCGCTGGCGGAACGTAGGCCGGGACTATTTTCAATGGATTGCGAAACACGAGGAACACTTCAAGAACCGCGAGTCGATCGCAAATGTCGCGGTGCTCTATCCGCAGAGCACCATCTCGTTTTACGGAGCGGGGGGCAAGTCGACGCGGACACTGAACGGCAAGCCAATCGATCCGGCCGATTTTGTTGACGGAATGTACGAAGCACTGCTGCAAGGACGATTTGTCTTCGACTTCGTTCACCAGGACAACCTAAATGAAGCAGCTCTGAAGAAATACGCGGCGTTGCTTATTCCGAACGCGGCCTATTTAAGTGACAGAGAATGCGAGTCAATTCGTGCATACGCGGCATCGGGCGGCTCGGTGCTGGCGACGTTCGAGACCTCGCATTACAACGAGTGGGGTGATTCTCGAGGCGATTTGGGGCTCAAGGATTTGTTTGGCGTCAGCACGAACGGGAAAATCGTGGGACCGACCGGAAACAGCTATATGCGCATCGAACGGCCTCACCCGATCGTTGCCGGATATGACGGAACGGCGATTTTGCCGGGGCCGGAGTACCGGTTGAGTGTAAAGAGAATCTCGGCGGGTCCGCTTGATTTGAGTGTGATTCCTGCGTATCCGGCGTTTCCGCCAGAGATGGTGTACACCGAGACGCCTCGAACGGATGAACCTGCTGGTGTATTTCTCGAGAACGGATCATCCCGGGTGGTGTTTTTCCCAGGGGATATCGATCGCACATTTCACCGCTCGGGTCACCCCGACTTTTCCAGGTTGCTCATCCAATCCGTTCGCTGGCTCTTGAACGGCAAGCAGATGCCCGTGGCAATCGACGGGGAAGGGATGCTGGAGCTTTTCGCATGGGAAACGGAACCCGGCTTTGCGCTGCATCTCCTAAATTACACTAACCCTCGGATGTTCCGAACTTATGTTTCGGGGTTTCATCCAATCGGTCCGCTCAAGGCTCGGTTCGAGATCCCCGCGGGTCGCATTGTGAAGTCCGTGCGAACTCTGCGTGAAGACCGCCGACTGGCCTTCGAACTGAAGGATCATGCTGTACACTTCGAAATTCCCACCGTTGTTGACTACGAGGTGGTAGCCCTTACTTAGTGAGGCAAGGAAGGATGGAATCAGTTTGATGAAGAGGCAAGCAATTGTGACTAAGTCTTCTGTGGCATTGAAGATCCGCCCTGTAACGAAGACGTCAATCAGCGACGAGATTGCAACGCAAATTATCGATCTGATTTCGCGCGGCGAGTTGCAGCCCGGACAGAGACTACCTTCTGAGCGCGAGTTGTGCGAACAATTCAAGGCGAGCCGATCGTCTCTTCGCGAGGCTCTGCGATGCCTTTCAATCGTCGGCGTATTGAATGCTCAGGTGCGAAATGGAACGACGGTGTCTCCCGACGGAGGAAAGTTTCTTCGTAAGATTGTCGAGTGGCGGTTGATCACCGAGCGGCATAATGTAGAGAACCTGATGGAGGTGCGCATCGCGTTGGAGGGGTTGTCAGCAGCAAACGCCGCTTTGCGCGCCACCGAGGAGGATAAGAAGAGGTTCAAGCATCTAGTTAATGAAATGAAAGATGCGGCCAAAGATGCGAAGCGGTTCGCGGTTCTCGACGTAGACTTTCATATCGCGCTTGCAAATTCATCGGGCAACAACCTGGTGTTCGACCTTGTTTCGATGATTCGCGGGCATCTCGTGCGGGTGTTGCCCAAAGTCCTGCAGTTGCCGGATGCCTTACCTCTTTCTACACGCGAGCACTGCGTGATCCTTGAAGCAATTGAACGGCAGGATGCGGAGGGTGCTCGAGTTGCCATGCATTCGCATCTTGAGGCGGTACTTCGGCGCTACCGAAATGCCCACAAGGTGAGCGGCAACGCCACCGCGGGCGCAAAGAGAAAGTCGTCGATTGGCAAGGGCGCAAGCCGCAAAGACCAGAAGCGCCCTCGGCCCATACGCCTGACCCAATCCCGGAGAAGCTTTCTTCAAAGCGAGCAGGCCCAAGAAGCGACTTCCTAACCCCCAATGAGGGATCTGTGCTTTCCAAGGGTTTGCAGACTCTCACGAGATTCAAAAATTGAATCGTCTTTCGGCAAACGCTCTCGCTCTCTCGCTTTTTTCTTGACAATGGTATGACCATATGCCTAGTCTTCCTTCGGATAAGCATCAGGCGTAAATCCTCGCTTGAAGAAGATCTGCGCAGCCGGATTCCCTGCAAGACGCGGCAAGTTCTCTCACCAACGAGAAGTGAGTGGATACGGCGCATCTGGCCCTGGCAGCAGAGAACGCTAACCAAAATCCCCATGAAGGAACGCTTTGGTGAAAGAGTTTCCCCTCATGGCGATTGATCGAGAGATCACATTTCAGGAGGTCACGCATCGTCATGGTTCCAGTCTGCCGTAGATTCCTGTTTGCTAGTGCAATGCTGTCGGCAATCTTGTTATTGCTGAATGTCCCGCGGATCGAAGCTCAAGCGGTTTCCATCGCTTCCGTTACGGGACGAGTTGTCGATCCGTCGGGTGCGGTCGTAGTCGGCGCCCAACTGAAAATGACCGACGTGGACACGAACGAAGTCCATGTGACCGCGACCGGCGCAGACGGCCTATATAGCTTTCCCAGTCTTGCCATCGGTCCGTACACGCTTGATGTCTCCGCCCAGGGCTTCGAGACCTATGAGCAGAGAGGTCTCAAGTTGCAGGTGAACGACGCTCTTCAGATCAACGTGTCGCTCAAATTGGGCGCTGTCTCGCAAAAGGTGGAAGTCCAGGCTGACGCCACGATGGTGCAGACGCAGCAGAACATGGTCTCGCAGGTTATGGACCAGCAGCGTGTCGTCGAACTACCACTCAACGGCCGCGACCCAACGCAGTTAATCATCATCTCCGGTGGCGCGGTGAACCACAGTGATGGCACCAATACCGGCAATAAAAGCTTCTACACCTCGCAGTCCATCTCCATTGCCGGCAGCGCAGGCAATACCACGAATTACCTGCTTGACGGCGGCGACAACATGGACAGCTTTACCAACGTCAACATGCCACTTCCGTTTCCCGACGCGATGGCGGAGTTCAGCGTGGAGACCAGCGTATTACCCGCGCGCAATGGCCTCCACCCTGGCGGACTGGTGAATGTTGTCACAAAATCCGGTTCCAACGACTGGCATGGAGATGTGTTTGAATTTGTTCGCAATGGCGATGTGAACGCGCTGAACTATTTCGCCGTCGCCCAGGACAGCTTAAAGCGCAATCAGTTCGGCGGCACCTTCGGTGGTCACATCATCCGCAACAAGTTGTTCTTCTTCGGGGGCATTCAGGAGACGATCGTTCGCCAGGACCCCTCCGGGAGTAGCGCTTTCATTCCCACCACGGCCGCCTTGAACGGCGATTTCAGTTCGCTGGACGGCGCAGGCTGCCAGGCCAGCGGCGTGGCGCGCACGATCAAAGATCCGCAGACAGGGGCCCCACTCGGTCCGACAGATCACATCAACCCTGCGCGATTCGATCCGGCAGCGGTTGCCTTCATGAAATATCTGCCCGTTTCTTCGGCGACTGCCTGTGGCCAAATTCACTACGGAGTTCCGGTGATTTATGATGCTCGGCAATACGTGACGCGCGTCGACTGGGATATGAGCCAGAAGAGCCAGCTATACGGCCGATATCTGCAGGACAATTACAACCAGCCGGCTCCGTGGAATCCGGCCAATTATCTCTACACGACCACGCAGGGCGTGAATCAGCGTCCGCAGACCTTTGTTCTGGGGCATACCTACGCGGTGAACCCCACGACGCTCAACTCGTTCCATTTTACGTTTGGCCGTAGAGGCTTTTCGCGTTTCCCGAATTCAAATGGCATCGATCCAGCGGATTTGGGAGTTTCGCCAATCTTTACTCCGCCGCTCGCGAAAGATAACCTGCAACTGGCTGTGAGCAATAGTTTTTCGACAGGCGGCAGCGGTCTCTCAAGGTGGGGCGTCACTTCCTATCAGGAAGCGGACGACGTCGACCTTACGCGGGGTAAGCACCAGATTGCCTTTGGAGCCGAACTGATTCGCACCCAGGACAATCAGAACGATGAGTACAACGACTCGGGGACATTCAGCTTTACCGGGCAGTACAGCAATGATCCTCTTCTCGATTTCCTAATGGGCTCAATGCCGAGCTTTACCCAAACATTGCAACAGGATTATTCCTACCGGCAGACACTTGTGGCTCTTTACGGCCAGGACACAGTGCGCTTGACGCCGCGACTGGTAATGAATGCAGGGCTGCGCTGGGAGCCCACGCTGCCGGCACACGACTTCTTCAACCGCGGCAGCGTCTTCTCGCTGCAAGGCTATACCGAAGGTAAAGTCAGCCAGGTTTTCCCCAATGGTCCTGCGGGTCAGTACTTCTGGGGTGATCCCGGCGTCAACAAGTCGTTCACAAGCGACCATTGGCTGAATCTCTCGCCGCGGCTCGGATTTGTTCTTGATCCATTCGGCGACGGCAAAACGACTATCCGCTTTGGCGGTGGAGTTCTCTTCGATTCGATCGGAACCTTTCTTACCTATCGTGTCACCGGGCAGAACGCTCCCTGGGGCGTCACGGTCACAGAATCCAGCGGACCCTATCAGTTCCACAATCCGTGGGGCAATGTGCCCGGGGGAAACCCATTCCCGCTTCCGCTCTTCCCGCCGAGCAGCTATGTCTTTCCGCTCAATGCGACAGACACCTTCCTTGAACCGAAGGCACTGTCACCTGAGCTGGAAACCTGGAACATGGGCATTCAGCACCAGTTTGCTCAGAACTGGATTATGACCATCACATACATTGGCAACGAGACTTCGCATTTGATGGTCGGTAACGAGATCAACCCCGCCGTATATATTCCGGGGACGTGGACTGGCGCCGGAAGCTGCGGCGCACTCACGGTCGCGCCCGGGGCAAACGGAACCGCCTGTTCCAGCACGGGTAATACTCAGTCGCGCCGGTTCCTAAGCCTGATTAATCCTGCACAGGGTAAGTACTTCTCGGCAACGGATCTGGGCTTCAACGGCATCAGCGCCAACTACGAAGGAGTTCTGGGATCGATCGAACATCGCCTTTCCGACAGCTACACGATCCTTGCGAATTACACGTTCGGGCACTGCCACAGCATTATCCCGGAAACGTCTCTCGGCGGCGCCACCATCGAAAATCCGGCAAACCCAAAGGGCGACTACGGTCCGTGCTCGTATGATTCGCCGAGTATTTTCAACGCCAGCGTGGTTTACTTCAGCCACGTCCCACCCACGAATCACTTCGTATCCTTTCTGTTTAGCGGTTGGCAGGTTGCGCCGCTGATGCGTTTCCAGACCGGTTACCCTGTGAACCCGGTCGACGGTACCGATCGCTCACTCACGGGAGTGAGCCTCGACCGGCCCAACGTAAACCCGGGCGTGTCTCTTTATAGTCACACTCCCCGCACGAAGGCGTTGTTCCAATGGGTGAACCCTGCGGCGTTCTCTGTGGAACCCTTGGGAACCTACGGGAATGCGGGCCACTATATGCTGCGCACACCGAGCTACTTCGACGTCGACAGCGCCATCAGCCGCACATTCAAGGCGACGGAGCGAGTGAATGTCGACTTGCGTGTCGAAGCCTTCAATGTAACCAATCATCCTAACTTCGGCGGCCCGACGCCTTCCACCGGAGTCGGTCTCGGTCCAAATGCTTCCAACCCAACCTCAAGCTCGTTTGGCCGAATCACAGCTGCCGGCGATCAGCGCATCTTCCAGGGCGCCTTCAAGGTGATTTTCTAGGGGCGAGTTCGTTTGATTGGACACAATCGGGCGTGCAGGTTACCCTGCGCCCGATTCATCCATTCACAACCCGTTGAGATCACGGCAGTGTGTGCAGGCCGGGAGCTTACCGGAAGCAAGCCTTTCATGACACATCGCTTGAAGACGCAGATTTGAGGGAAAGGGCTAAGATGACAGGTAAAACAATTGCACGAATTCAGCGCAGGGAGTTTTTGAAGGCCGCTGGCGCGGTCTCAGTTGTCGGGCTCACAAACAGGACATTCGCCCAGCAGGGTGGGCGAGTTTCGATCCTCGTCGATGGAAATGATCCGATTGCTTCGGGAGCGCCGGTAAAGCGCGCGATTGAACGTCTTCAAAGTGCCCTGACAGCTAAAGGTGTGAGCTGCGCGGTGGCGCAATCGGCTGAGCAAGCCAAAGGATCGACGATCTGCGTTGTGGTTGCCGCTTCGGGAGCGACCCTGGCCAAAGAATTCCCGCAACCGAGCTCAGAAATTACCGAAGTCGAGAGTGTTCGACTGGCCCCAGGGCATCTTCAAGGTTCCCCCGCAACTCTCGTCTCGGGGATCGATGAGCTGGGTCTCATCTATGGAATCCTCGAACTTGCCGAGCGCGTTCAGTTCGGCACGAGGCCGGCCGAACAATTGCGGCTTACCGAAGCCGTCGAAGAGAAGCCTGCGAATAAAGTCCGATGTGTCAGCCGGTATTTCTGCAGCGAACTCGAAGACAAGTCCTGGTACTACGACAAGGATTTCTGGCGTGAGTATTTGGACGCACTTGTCGCGGCGCGGTTTAACCGCTTTTGTTTTGCTTATGGTCTAGAGTACGACTTTCCCCGGGGCGTCACTGACGACTACCTCCACCTTCCTTATCCATATCTATTTCAGGTCCCGGGGTACGAAGGAGTGCGCGTAGTACAACTCGCCGATCCAGAGGGCAACGTTCTACCGGCGCCGGTTCCCCTCAGTCAAGAGGAGCAGCAAAAGAACTTTGAAATGCTCCGTTTCATCGCATCTGAAACGGGCGCCCGCGGGCTTCATTTTCAGTTGGGCATCTGGACCCATGCCTATCAGTGGACGGCCAGCCCTCACGCGTACCACAACATCGAAGGCCTGACGCCTGAAACCCATGCGGCATACTGCCGCGACGCCTTGGCCATCATCCTGAAAGAATGTCCTGAAATCCAGGGCCTTACCATGCGCGTGCACGGCGAAAGCGGCATCCCTGAAGGCAGCTATCCATTCTGGAAGACGCTCTTTGAGGCCATCGCAAATGCAGGCCGTGAGGTCAACATCGACATGCATGCCAAGGGCGTCAATCAAACGATGATCGACATCGGCGTCGCCACGGGGATGCCTGTTACGCTCGGCGCAAAATACTCTGCTGAACACCAAAGCCTCGGCTACAATCAGGCCGACATCCGTGCGCTAGAGATTCCGAATCCGAATCGCAAAGACACAGGACTGTTTAGCTTGAGCGGCGGTTCTCGACTCTTCACACGCTATGGCTACGCTGACTTCTTCCAGGAAGGCAGCAAGGCCAAGATTCTCTATCGGCTGTGGCCGGGAACTCAGCGACATCTGCTCTCCGCGGACCCTGAGATGGCCGCTGCGTACGGGCGCACATCCCATTTCTGCGGCGCGGTTGGCATCGACTTAATGGAACCGCTCACTTTCAAGGGTCGCGAAGGTACAGGGCATGCCGGCGGCCGTTGCGCCTACGCGGATAGTTCTCTCAACCCTGAGGCGGATTGGAAGAAGTATGAGTACTACTACCGGGTCTGGGGCCGTAAGCTTTACGATCCCGAGTCCGACCTTGCTCCGTCGCGCCGTTATCTCAGGGCCTCATTCGGTAATGCGACGGAGCCCATTGAAACCGCGCTGGCGAATTCGAGTCGCATTCTTCCGCTCATCACGTCGGCGCACCTGCCGTCTGCGTCGAATCACGACTTCTGGGCCGAATTATGTTCAAACATGCCCATTGTCCTCGGCAGCGAGCGCTCGCCGTACGGTGATACACCGGTCCCGAAGTGCTTCGGCACTGTCAGCCCCCTCGATCCGCAGCTTTTCTCCACGATCGTTGAACACACTCAGGATTTGCTCGCCAGCCGCTCCAATCCAAAGTATTCGCCCATTGAAGTCGCCCAGTGGATCGAAGAAATGGTTTCTACTTCAGGCCGTGCAATCAATGACGCTCGATCGAAGGCGACCTCGAGAAAGTCGCCGGAGTTCCGCCGCATTGAGGAAGACGTATTGATCATGAACGGACTCGGCGGATACTTCGCAGCAAAGTTGCGGAGCGGTGTTCTTTACGAGGTCTTCCAGCAGACCGGGGATCAGGGGCAGGCAAGCTCGCATTGGAGCATTACAAAACTGCACGCGAGGCGTGGAACCAGATGGCCGAACGCGCCAAGGGCGTTTACGTTGCCGACGTGAGTTACGGCTCCGCTCCAGTACGCCGGGGCCACTGGATTGATCGTCTGGCTGGTATTGACGTAGATATTCAAGCCATGGAAGAAAAGCTGCAATCCCCGCCCGCTGCGACGGGAGCTTCAGGGAATGTGGCCAAGGCGATTAGTGCAGCGACGGGCAACGCGCGTCGTGCCTCGATCAATTGCACGCATGCGACACCGAACAATTTTCATCCAGGACAACCGCTCGATCTGAAGTTGCAAGTTGCTGCCGCTTTGAGCGGGGCTCGCCTGCACTATCGCCACGTGAATCAGGGTGAGCGGTGGCTCTCCGCAGAAATGGATGCAACCAACGGTGCCTATCGCGGCGCAATTCCCGGCGAATATACACAGTCGGTGTATCCGTTGCAGTATTACTTTGAGCTCGTTTACGAGAACGAAACAGCGACTCTGTATCCGGGTTTCAACGCGACGCTTTCTAATCAGCCCTATTACGTCATCTCGCGGAGGTCTATCTAGTCGGGTACAAGTCACTTATTGAATCTACGGAGAGCGAGATACTGCCACACGTGCTCAGGGGCTCCGAAGGGCGGCTTGGCATAGACGACCCAGTCTTGCTGATATAGCGTTCGCAGGAAGGCGGCGAGGCGCGTCTCGTTGTGCAGTGGCACGCACTCGCCGAAGAAGCGCAGCTTATCGCGGGCAAAGAGGTGCCGCACCCCTGCAACGAACTTGCCGCGGAAGACACGGCTGAGCACCTTGACCGGCAGCAGGAAGCCGGAACGCGACGAGCGGTGCGCATCATCGATCGAGGGCGTCGACCGGTGAAAACGGGTTTCCGCGCCGACATTTCGGGTGGATCCAACATAGATAAGGAGCCAACGCATCATCCGCGAGAAAGCCGATCCACGCGTGCATCGGCTTTCTCGCGGATGATGCGTCACGCGCAATGCGCTTTCAAAGAGCAGTTAGTGTGTCGCGGGTGTGCCGTACAGTGTGCCATACCGGGTGCGTCCACATGCGCCTTTAAAGGACTTAGCGCTACCTCAACTGAGTGCTTCCGTGCGGGCTTATGTTATGGTAAGTGCTTGATTCTAATTGGCTGCCCCCCAGGGATTCGAACCCCGATATGCTGATCCAGAGTCAGCTGTCCTGCCGTTGAACGAGGGGGCAGCAAACGCGAGCCGTCGCCCACGTGCAGCCGTTTGGCCTGGCCCGATAACAACGCGCACAAAGCCAACTTATTCATCTTACGGGCCATTACCGAGCGCGGTCAACGGACGCGAATGCTGTGTCGTTGCGGCTGCATCAGGGGCGTGAGTGATCGCAAACCAGGTGCGAGCGTGTCTGCCCGCAGCGAGACGGCTATTTGTGTTCAGGGTCGCCTTGGCAGTGCGAGCGCACGCTGAATCTGTGCGGCGGCTTCAGCCGGTGTGGAGACTCCCGTGTCGATCGTGATTGCCGGGTTGGGCATGACCGGTGCGTCGAAAACTCCGTCGGCAAGAAGCTGCTCGAAATGGGAGACGGAAGTAAGCTTGCCATGTTCGCGCCGTGAAGCATCGCCGATGCGGCGCTTCAGCTCAGGCACCGGGCAGGTGAGTTCGACGAAGTCGAGCCTGCCCTCCGCGCGCGCGATCGTGTCGGAGACATCGAGGACAAACTGCGGGCGAACGGTGCTCTCTGGAGCAAATGTGAAGATCAAACCCAACAAATTGCTTTGGGCGGATCGCTCGAAAATCGAGAGCCAAATCTCCTCGCGCAACTCGACAAACGGCGCGCTGCCGAATTCGAAGACGGATAGCAGAAGATCGACGGCGAGGTGATTGTGGAAGAGCTTGTATCCGGTCAGCGATGCGAGTTCGCGTGCAACAGTCAGCTTGCCGGTCGCGGGTAGTCCGTAGATGAAGATCAATCTCACGGCTTCAGTTCCCTGCTCTGTTCCAGCGATGGCTACTCTTCGCGCAAGACCTCGAGGGGCCGCAGGCCAAGAATCCGGTAGCTCGCGATCCATCCGGTGGCCGTGGCCAGAATCGCAGTCCCTGCCAGCGCAACCATGGTAGCCGTCCACTCGATATGGAAAACGATTTCGAGCCTGTGCAGGAGCACTCGCGTAAGAAGGTTGGCGAAGACAACGCCGACCGTGCCGGCGAGCAATCCTAAAACACTGAACTCCACGCTGAAGGTGCGCACGATGCGCATCCGCGTGGCTCCCAGTGTTTTGAGCACGACCGCTTCCTGCATCCGGCGGAAGCGCGTGCTGGCGATACTCGAGGCAAGAATTGTTAAACCGGCGAGGATCGAGAAACCGGCAAGTAGCCGGACCACGAAGGTGATTTGATCCACAACGCCCTCAATCCGCTGCAGCACATCAGCGACGTTGACGACTGTGATGGTTGGGTAAGCTGCAAAGAAGGCTCGCTCCATTTCAGGAACTCGATTTGGATCAATACGCGCGCCACCATACCAAGTGGAAGGCTCATTGGAGATAAGCCCCGAGGGCAGGACGAACTGCACGCGTGCGCCAAGGTGTTGGCCGTCGGCGCGATAGAGCGCAGCTACTTTGAGTGCGCGCGTTGTTCCGCCGGTTTCGAGTTCCATCGCCGATCCCACACCGATGTGCAAGCGCCGGGCAACACCCTCGCTTACGGCAATCTCGGATGTGCTGCCGCTCGTCCACCACGAGCCTGCTGTCACTTTGTCGCCTTCGGGCGGAGTATCGGCCCAACTGAGTTCCGCATTCTTCAACATGCGCCGGGGGTAGTGCTGGCCTTCCATTTGATCCACTTGCTCGCCGTTGATCGAGATAAATCGGCCCATCACAACAGGAATCAAGTTCAGCGGCCGGTTCACGCCGGCCTGATGTGCGAAGAATGCTTTGACGCCGTCGACCTCACCGGTGCGGATGTCGACAAGGAAGACACTCGGCAGGCTCGGCGCTGCAGTCTCATGCAGGTCGCGTAACAAATCCTTCTGCATGAGGTAAACGGCGAGAATGAGCATGACGCCTGTACCAAGCGCGGCGAGCACGGGAGCCGATTGGTTTCCGGGCCGGTAGAGATTGGCGAGACCGTGGCGAAGCGACGAGGGCAGGCGCAGGCGCACGCGATCCAACAAAAATCGCACGAAGCGAAGTGCGCCGGCTGCCATTGCCAACAGCACCACGAGCGTGACGGTGAAAAAGAGGGCGAACCACGCACCCACTTTAGGCGAGTCTGAAAGCATCCAGGCGATACCGCCGAGCGCGACGACAACAGCCGCTGCGATTCCGACTTGCAGGCGCCGCTTCCACCATCGCGCAAAGAATTCGCCGACGCCCGCTGCGTTCGGTTCCACCAGCCTGCGCAAAACCAGCACCGGCCGCACCTCGCGCACATCGAGCAGCGGAGGCAAACAGAAGAGTAGCGTGGTCAGGAGCCCGGTTGCCAGGCCGGCGAGCACCGATTGCCAGGGGAATTGCAGGATCACGTGAACCGGGAGCAATTGACCGAAGGCTGCGGGAAGCGCGGCCATCACGCCCACTCCAGCGGCCACGCCCAGCAAGCCGCCGGCGAGGCCCAGGCCCAGCGTTTGCAGCAGGAAAATGCGGAGCAAATCCGCGGAACCGGCGCCGACGGCTTTGAGTATCGCCAGCATATCCATGCGTTGCTCAAGATGCGCGTGCATGGCCATGGCCACGCCGATGGCGCCGAGAACCATGGCAACCAGGCATATGAGGCTCAGAATGGAGGTTGCATTATCGAGCCCGCGAGTGAGCGCGGGATTACCCTCGCGAAAATCAATGACCTGGGCATCGGGCAGCGCGGCTTCCAGCTGGGTGCGCACCGCGGCTGTTTCGGCGTCTGCGGTGAGGCCGCGCGGCGGAGTGTCAGGAAGTTTGACCAACAGGCGCCGGGAGGCTCGGCTGCCCGGCCCCAGCAATCCGGTGTCGGCGAGCGATGCCTGCGAAATCATCACGCGCGGACCGATGCCCATGCCGCTGCTGATGCGATCGGGTTCCTGTTTCAACACCGCGGTAATGCGGAAGTTCTTGTCGCCGAGGCGCAGGGTTTCGCCCACGTGCGAATTCAGGCGAATGAGAAACTCGTCTGCCACAATTGCCGAGTTGCCCTGAAGAGCTTGCTGCAACGGCATGGCCGGCTCCAGTTCGGCGGTCCCGTAATACGGGTACTCGGCGGGATCCACAGCCTTGAGCGAAACCAGAAGCGGGACCGGAGCGGATGGCACCGAAGCCATCGAGACGGTTTCCGTGGTCCAAGTGGAGCGGATTGCCCCCCCGCTCTGCTTCTCGATCTCGATGATTTTCTTCAACTCTTCCTGAGTCGGCGCGCGGAACATACGAACGCTGAGATCGCCCGCCAGCAGCGAACGGGCCTGGGTGTTGAGAGTGCTGCGAAAGCTTCCACTGAGGCCGCGCACACCCACCATAGCGGCCACACCGACGGCGACAGACAAGACGACAAAACCGAACTTGCCGGGTGCGGACTTCAGGTCGCGCCACGCAATCGCCGCGGCGCGTTTCCAGCTCAGTGCACGCTTGGCCATTGCGCTCCTTGCTGTGCCTCAGGTGCAGCTGGAACAGAAGAGGGATTTGAGTCCTCGACAATGAGGCCGTCTTTGAGAACGATTTTGCGATCGGCGCGTCCGGCAACTTCTGGGTCGTGTGTGACCAGCACCAGCGTAGTTCCGGCTTTGCGGTTTCTACCGAGCAGCAGGTCAAGGACCAGCTTTCCGTTGACCGAATCAAGGTTGCCGGTGGGTTCATCGGCCATGACGATCGGGGGTTCGACGATGAAGGCGCGCGCCAGCGCCACGCGCTGCTGTTCGCCGCCGGAAAGCTGGATAGGATAGTGATCCATGCGCTCCCTCAGGCCGACTTCATCGAGCAGCCGGCGCGCCTGCGCCAGGCCGCTGCCTTCTACGTTGAGCTCAAAGGGTAATAAGACATTTTCGAGAGCGGTAAGCGTTTGAATAAGCTGGTAGGACTGAAAGACGAAGCCGATTTTGCGCCCGCGCACCGCTGCCAACTCTGTTTCAGCGAGATGATGAATGGGTACACCGTCGAGCCAGATTTCGCCTTCGCTCGGCGTGTCGAGGCCGGCAAGCAGACCGAGCAGCGTGCTCTTGCCGCTTCCGCTGGCGCCAACGATGGCGACAAATTGCCCGGCCGGAATGTCGAGCGAAATTCCCCGGAGAATGTCTACGCGCCGCGCACCGTTCTGGATCCATTTCTTCGCGCCCTTGACTTGAATCAACGAACTCACCCCCACTCGCAGTGTAAACGGCCTGTCATCAGGCGTTCGTCGACCGCGACTGTTTCCGCGCCGTTACACTATATACGTGGACGTTCGGCGCGCGGTTCTCGTCGCATTCTGCCTTTTGCTCGTAGCTGGGCCGCTCCATGCCGCTGACCGGCCCGAAATCGTTTGCTTCGGCGACAGCATCACCGCCGGGCACGGGCTTCCCGAGGGCCAGGCCTATCCCGACTACCTCGAAAAGAATCTCGATGCGCATGGCTACCACTACAAGGTCGTCAACGAGGGAACGAGCGGCGCAACGACCAAAGATGCTCTCGCGGAGTTGCCTTTTGTGCTGCGTATGCACCCTGCAGTGGTGATTGTGGAGTTCGGCGGGAATGACGGCTTGCGAGGGCTGCCGGTCGGGGATACCCGCAGCAACCTTGACCAGGTGCTCACGGGGCTCGAGCGTGCGCACGTGAAGATCCTGCTCGCCGGCATCACGCTTCCACCCGATTATGGACAGGACTACATCCGGTCGTTCGATCAGATTTTTCGCGATCTCGCCGCCAGGCACCATGTGGCTCTTGTGCCTATGCTCTACGTGAACCTGGTAAACGTGCCCGGGACGATTCAGAGCGATGGTATCCATCCCACGGCAAAGGGGTCGAAGATCATCGCCGAAACACTTTTTCCTGTGCTCAAGCCGATGCTGCGCAAGTAGCCGTGAGCCAGCTTTAAATGCAGCTCAAAAATGAAGAGCCAGGATTGCTCCCGGCTCTTCGTGAACTGCTGATTTGATCGGCGATCGCGCCCTACTTTGTTTTGGCGGAGGCGAGCATCTTGAGGCGCGCGTTGAGACGGCTCTTATAGCGTGAAACAGTATTTGAGTGCAACGCGCCCTTCTGTACGCTCTTGTCGAGCGTGGAAACGGTGGCACGATACTGTTCATTGGCGGCCTTTACCTCGCCCTTGGCAAGCGCTTCGCGCAAGGTGCGCAAGCTGGAGCGCACACGGCTCCGGTTGGCGCGGTTTACCTCGGTTCGGGTTTTGGTCTGGCGGGCGCGCTTGAGCGCGGAAACGTGATTTGCCATGGCTTTACTTCAATCTCCAAGCCTGAATTTCAGGGGCGGTCCTGTTCTCAGGGAAATGATGCGGGGCTGAAGGCAGGTCGAGCTGCATCCCTCGCAACTTCTTAGTGTACGGGAAGCGGATGTGCGGGTCAAACGGCAGAATCTCCCCTCACATGACGAGCCTGAAAGCGCGGCTTTTGCCCATTTCGAGTTTCGAAGAATTCCGGCGTGAATCTTGGGAGTCTGGAAAGGCTCGGTGTTTGACCCGATATCGGCCGCCCGGTATACTCGAACTTGCGTTAAGCGGGAGTAGCTCAGTGGTAGAGCATCGCCTTGCCAAGGCGAGGGTCGCGAGTTCAAGTCTCGTCTCCCGCTCCATTCCGCAATGCCCCTGGAAATAGAACTGGGCGGAAAGCGGAAGGAGACGATCCGCAACCGGTGACGTAGACAGCCCGAGGCGCGGTACCCAAGTGGTAAGGGAGAGGTCTGCAAAACCTTTATGCGCCGGTTCGATCCCGGCCCGCGCCTCCAAATTTTATCAACAAAATCAATATTTTCTGCAGGTTGAATCGATCTCCACAGCTATTCTCCGCGTTGTGAATTGAGACTGTTCCCCGGCCCGCCACTCAGCCTGTTCCACTTTGCGGTGAGATCGGGATCGGAGAGCGCTTTGATGTAGACACCGCCGACCACGCTGCGCGCCGCAAAGGAAATATGTTTTGCGGTTTTGGTGTCGTACCAATCGGAAAGCGGCACGCGATCCGGCGTCTCATTGATCCATTTGTAAATGGAATCGATGATCGTATTGAACTCTTTGGGATCGGATGCGAGTGTAGCCGTCCATACCGACCAATCGAGCTTTGTGTAATCGGCTCGTACGTCGAGAGGCAGGCCATACTGGTTCATCTTCGTCATGTAATAAGCCATCTCAGTATTGCGAACACTTTTTGGGAATAGGCCGAAACCGAGAATCTGATCCCACACCAGGTTGTATTTCTGGCTCCAGGTGCCGGGGCTGTTGAAGGCAAGTTTGTAGTGATCTCCTTCAACATCCATCGAAATCCAACTCTGGGCCATTGATTTTGCTGCCGCTTTATAATCGGCCGCCAGGTCGTCGTGTTTTAGCAGATGCGCAAGGTCAGCATAGGCCGCTATTCCCTCGATCGCCTTCACCGAAAGATTTGCGTTGTGGGCGACGTGACCGGCAAAGTCGTCGGTAGTGAGCTGGTTTTCCGGGTCGAGGCCCTTTTCCTTCAGGTATTCCGCCCACTTTGTGAGCTGTGGCCAGAAGCGCTCGGCAAGCTGCGGACTCCCTTCGGCGCGCGCCAGCGCATCGACGAGGATGAGCATATTGCCGCTCTCCTCGACGGGCATTTGATTCTCCTCATTCTTTTCGCCACCGCCGTACACCTGGCCATTCGCCAACGGATATTGCCCAAGATCATGGGGAGCAAATGGGAAATGCCAACGTGGAAGAGCCGAGTACTCGAGCACCGGAAGGAGTTGTGCCTCTAGAAGCTTCGGCTGCAGGAAGAGAAAGAGGGGCGCCGAGGGGTAAATTACATCCACTGTTGAGATGCAACCGTTGGATGTGTTTTCTTTGGGGAACATCATTGCGTCGCCATTGATGTCTGCGACGATTTTGTGCGCGGCAAGGGACTGCCTGTAGGCGAGGATCGCGATCGACGCGTAGTTTGCTCCCCCAACTCTGGTCAAATCATTGGTGAGCTCCTTGTCAAACGCTGCACCTTGGGCGTCGAGCGCCGCATACTGCTCTTCTGCCGCATCGAGCAAATCGTTCACTGACATGTCATTGCGCTGCCAGTAAGGCCGCAGATTTCGCTGAAAGAACTGGATTGCGTAACCCTCGGTATACGCGACCAGAACATGACGCTGGACCGGCTCCGAGCCCACTGAGCCGAGATCGAACATCACCGCAAGGTGCGGGCAGGAGCGGCCGGCAGGCTGAGGCATATCGATCGAATCGCTTTCCGCGAGTTTTCCCGTGGTCGCGAAGTCCGCCGCCGGATGAGGAGTAATGGCCGTCGCTGCATCCTCATCTCGTGGAACCGCCAGACGGAAATAGCCCCAATCTATGCGTATTGGATCACCGGAACGGTTCAGGATGCTCTGGTCGCGCGAGCCTGCGGAAAGAACATTGGAGCGCGCTGTCTGGTTGCGAAATAGAACAACTTGCTGGTCTCTCTCGTTGACAGAGATCACAGGGTCTACGTCAAGTAACAACGAGACCTTATGTGTGGCTCCGTCCGTTGCTTTAATTTCCCAAGTCAGGTAGGTTACAGGCCGAGAGAGAATATCGATGTTGCTCGGGAAGTGCGGGAGTGAAGAATGCGAAATCGATCGTTACGCCGTCCTGTTGGAACTCGTACCTGGTATGCGTGGGCGAAATAGCAATACTCGTTTGCTGCATGGCTGGAATAGGATCGGGCCGCCGTCCTGGAACGCGCCCCATAAAGCGGTAGGGCTTTCCGTCAATTCGCACCTCGCCGTTGATCGGCTGTGCGCTCAATGTCCAGTGCACCGTCTCCGAGTCTGCAAGATTATCGGTGGTGGACCAGATGCTGAAGTACGGATCGTGCGTGATTAAAGGAACCGCAGGAGGACGGAACGCGGCAGCCTCGTTATTCTGCGATTGAGCAAAAGCGGTCAGCGAACCCAACAGAAGAGATAGTGCCAACTGAGAGACAGAAGTTAGGGCGGTATGAGAGTTTCGCATTGTAAGTGAGCTCCTCCTGGAGATTCCCGAATCATGTACGGCCAGACGGCTATGCCCGACCCGAGAGCACCAGTGCCGCGCTCATATGCGGCACGGTGACCTGTTCGCCTCTCACGTGTTCCTCGTTTGCCGCTCTCCATTGCCCGCCTTCATCTACTTCTGCGCCGCCTAATGTTACATCTGTCTTGCTGTCAGCCGCAGGTGCAAGCAGGCGCAAAATTCTCGCGCGTTTCATCCCGAGGTTTGCTACGGAAATCTGCGCGTCTGCGGTCGAATCCATATTGACAATTACCGCGCTTCGCGGCTTGCCGTTCGCGCCCAGCACATAGGCGTGCACAGAATCGCTCTGACTTCCGGCATTGAGCGGGAACATCTGATGACAACCCACCAGTGCTTTGGCGAACGCCAGCATGCCATAGTACGGCACACCCGCTGAGTTTATGCCTTTGCCATCATCCTGGATTGGCGAGTAAGAGCTTACAAAACCAAGCTGATTGACGCCGGTTTCGAGGTTTACGCCCGAGCAGCCGTATTGCGCTAGAAGAAGCATGGTGTTGAGGGTCCAAAGTGCGCCGACGAAAGTATCACTGATTCCAGGACGGCCGCCACCGGAAAACGAGTTGATTTCGCATATTCGCCATGGAATGCCACTTTGCTGCGAGGCGGTGCGCAGGCGCACCAGAGCATCCACGAGCCTCTGATCGGGAGTCAACAATTGTTCTGCGCTGCCCCGACTTTGCCCATTGCGATAATAGTGCGTTGTGAGAAGTTGCACCTCGCCCTTGGCGTCCTCTGACATCCTCTCCACCCAGTCCACGGCGCTGGCGGTGTCGGGCGCCGCAAAGCGCATGCCTGGAACCGCCTTTACGATGGCCGTATGCCATTCGCCATACTCTTTGCGATAAGCTGCGTAATCGTAGGGTCGTGGGCGGAAGGGCTGGCCCCGTCCATAACTGTCTACTTCGTTACCGATCTCAAGCGCCAGCAGCCGCGGTCCAAGCGTCTCAAACACGACGCGCGCTTCCTGGATGGCATCTGAAATTGTGCCCTGCGCAAAGTTGACGCTCCAGATCGCGGTCCATCCAACCTTGTTTAGAAATGCCGCGAATCGCTCGACGGCCGCTTGCGTGATGACTGTATTCTGGCGATCAAACCGGGCGGGACCGTCTGGCACGTACCGAGTGTAGTTGGCCACGATGCCGCCGACGCGGAGAACCCCCTGGGGGCCTAGTCCGCGAACAAGTTCGACATAACGGTTATTTTCTGGGCTCAGGAGACCGGGCGTGGCAACGGAGGACATTTCATAGCCAAGACCGGTGAAATTCGGCGGAACCTCGACGGGTATGGTTTTGGCGGGATTCAGTGAGAAGGTAGTCTTCGTTTCCCCAAAGATCTTCGAATCGGGCACGAACGCGAGGGCTCCGCAGGCCTTCACCAGCTTCCCCACGAGCGTGCGACGAGTCAGCATGATTGTCTCTGCTAATTTGTTTTGATCTTATTACGATTCGGAATGAGCGCCCCTCCACAAAGCCGCTCGGTTTAGCCAAAGCTGTAAGGGATCCAGACCTGCATGGGGGAGGGAGCGCGGTTGGCCCAGGCGTAGTAAGGAATGAGCTTTAGAGTGGTAGGCGACTCGCTTAGTTTTTCGCTCTCGGCCGCGGAATAATAGAGTCCGGAATCCGTTGGGCGTTGGACGATAGAGCCGGGTTGCTCAAGGACAAGAACGCCGTTCAATAGATCGGGCTCAAAGTGTGCGGTGGTGGAGGTGCTGAGTTTCGCCGTGTAATCGACCAGGTCGGAAGAACTCCCGGCAGCTGGCTGATCGAGCATTTCCATGCAGAAGACGATGGGGCCACGCTGAATTGCAACGCGCCCACGATCTTCGTTGACGGCAGGATTGGCTTTGAGCAGGCGTGTGCTCATGTCGAAGGAGAGTTCGACCGTGTCTCCCGCAGACCAGCGACGCCGGATAGGCAAGTAAGCGCCAGATCGCGCTCCAGCAAGGGGCGAACCATTAACGCGCACCACCGACTGCTGCGACCAACCCGGGATGCGCACGAAAAGGGTGAACTCGCGAGGCTCTGCCGGGCTGACTGCGAGCTTTACATCGCCCTCCCAGGGGTACCGCGTCTCCTGCTGGATCCGAATCGGGCTGCCAAGGTGCAGATGCCAGTTGAAGGAGGAGTTGTCGTAGAGATGTACGTAGATACCATCGTCGCTCGTGCTGTAAAAGTAGCCCGGCAACGAGGCGAATGTGCGCTCGAGGTTGGGAGGACAACATGTGGTGTCGTACCAGGGATTGCGGATATTTCCTTCGGGAGCATGGCGATCGCTGGAGTTGCCTTCCGGGTCGAAGGCGAGCGGATTGCGATAGCAGTAAGTGCGGCCGTCGAGCGACATCCCCGAATTGATTCCGTTATAGAGAGCGCGCTCGATCACGTCGGTGAACTTCGCATCGGCTGAGGCGGTCAGCATGCGCCAGTTCCACATCATCACGCCAATAGCGGCGCAACTTTCGCCGTAGGCGCGGGCGTTCGGTAACTCGTATGGATCGCCAAAGGCTTCACCGGTTTCGCGCGCACCGACGCCACCGGTCACATAAAGCTGATCACGAACAAGATCCTCCCAGAGAACGTTCAGCGTCTTCCAATAGGCGGGATCTCCGGTCTCAAGGTAGTAGTCTGTGGCGCCGCAGCAGGCGTACATGGCGCGGACGGCGTGTCCTTCGAGGTGAGTACGCGTCGTGAAGGGAATCCCGCAGAACATATAAGTAATCTGCTGTGGACGCAGAGGAATTCGTTCGTCCCCGTGCAGGATATAGCCCGCCAGATCAACGTAAGCGCGCTTGCCCGTGGTGCGGTATAGTTCCACCAGCGCCATTTCAATTTCAGGATGGCCAGCCACAATGCCCCTCTGGTTTGCGCCCGGGCCGTAGTTCGGCAGCAGAAAATCGTCGATAAAGCGAATTCCGGCATTGAGCAGAGTCCGATCGCCGGTAGCGCGATACCAGGCGATTGCTCCCTGTAACATGTGCCCGATGCAGTAGAGTTCGTGGCCCGTCGTCTGTGTGTCATATTGCATGCGCAGTTGCTTGCGGTCGCCCTGGTAATAGGTGTTCAAGTAACCACTGGGTTCCTGTGCAGCGACCACTTCTTGAATCATCGCTTCGGCGGTTTCGCGGAATTTCGGATGGTTGGCAGATTGGAGCACGAAGCCAACAGCCTCAGTCCATTTGTAGATGTCAGAGTCGGAGTAGACTGGGCCGATTTGTGGCGCGGACGACTTTCCTTCGAGCCGGAGAAAGTTATCCATGCGGCCGTGGGCAATCAACTCCTCGTGCATGGAAGGAATGCTGGAATCGATGTTGGTCGCGCGCCGTTGCGACCAAAATCCCTCCCGGATTTCGACGGAACTAACGGGAACGGTTCTGAGTTTTGCGAACGGCGAGCCAGAGACATCGATGACTCCCGCCCGCTTCCATGAGTCAGCAGAAGTTTCGGAAGGCGGAGCGCCGGCAAGTGAGCTTAGCGAAGCTGCAATGCGCGGCCGCGCGTGGGCTAGCGCGGCGGGGACAACAGTCGCTGCGGCTGAGGCAAGGAAGTTGCGCCGGGAAATCCTGGATTTCATTGATGCGGCTCCTTTCGTGCTGCGGCATTCCTGGGCTCGCCAGGTGCTCCGTGCGCAGCTTTCTGTGCTTCCTGTTTACTGATGTCTTCAAGGTTGAGCGTGAGAATAGTCGCCGTCCGCGAGTTTGGTCGTCAAGTCGGTGGGCGGCCAATCTCCCGCGTTTGATACCTCGAAGCTTCCCTTCTGCCGGATATCGTCCGAGGCGCTTCCAACCATCACGTCAAATGTTCCTGGGTGGATGACATATGCATGCTTGCCGGTATCCCAGAACGAAAGCTGCTCAATAGGCAAAGTAAAATCCACCGTTTTGCTTTCGCCGGGATTCAGACTGACGCGCTCGAATCCCTGCAGCTGCTCGCGTGGCTGAACTGCACTTTGATCGTTGTTGTGCACGTAGAGTTGCACTACCTCGTCTCCAGCCCGGTCGCCGGTGTTCTTCACGTCTACATGGATCTTCACAGTCCCATCGCTCCCGACCTGTGCCGAAGAAAGGCCGAGATTGCTGTAAGCAAAACTCGTGTAGCTCAGCCCGCGGCCGAACGCGAACAGCGGCTTGTCGATCGCGTACATATAGGTGAATCCCTTGGAAACGTCATACTCGGTATACGGTGGAAGACCCCTCTCGGACGCATACACGGTGTAAGGCAACCTGCCAGAGGGGTTGTAATCGCCGAACAGGACGTCTGCGATGGCGGTCCCGCCTTCTTCGCCTGCCCAGAACATGTCAACCACGGTGGGATAACGCGTCTCCGTCGACCTCTGGCCTCCTCCCGCAAATGGCGGCGCCAGCGAAATTGGCCCGCCGTTCAGCAGCACAATTACAGTGTTCGGATTGGCTTGCATTACTCTCTGCACCAAGGCGATTTGCACTGGGGGAAGGGTCAGATACTCGCGATTAATACCTTCCCGCTCGATCAACTGGTTGGTGCCCACAAACAGGATCGCATCGTCGGCTTGCTTGGCCGCGTTCACGGCCTCGGTGAGGCTGGCTTCGGGGTTATCGGTCTCCAGGATCCCGCTCCCGCGCGCGTAAATGACCTTCACTCCGGCCCCGACCTTTTCCTGGATTCCCTCCAGCGGTTTCACAAACTTCGAATATTCACCGGTATAGTTCGGTCCGGTTTGCGCGTAGTCGGCGAACGGGCCGATAACGGCCAGAGTTTTGATCTTGTTCTTGTCCAGCGGTAGAAGGTGGTTCTCATTGGCCAGCAGCACAATCGATTCTTGCGCTGTCTTCAGAGCTAGCTGCCGGTGCGCCGGCGAGTCGATCACATCGGGGCCGAGCTTGTTGTAAGGGACCATATCCGGTGGGTCGAACTCGCCGAGCCGGAAGCGAATCGTGAGAACTCTGCGCAGCGATTGATCGATATCTTTTTCTGTCAACAATCCCTCGTCAAGCGCTTTAGGGAGCGCGATTGCATAGGAGCCGTCATCCAGATCGCTTCCCGCAAGAATCGTCTTGGCAGCAGCTAACTGCAGTGTTGGGTATTTGTGGTATTCGCCCACGAGGTTTCGCACCGCGCCGCTGTCGGGAACGACAAAACCCTGGAATCCCCACTCGTCGCGAAGAATATCCGTGAGCAGCATCTTGTTTTCGACATTTGGCATGCCATTAATGCCGTTGTACGACGACATGATCGAAGCAGCTTTGCCCGCCATGATCCCGGCCTTGAACTGAGGCACGTAATAATCCATCAGGATATTTTCGGGTACCATGTCGTTCGCCGTCTTGACCCGGTCCCTTTCATCGTCGTACGCGGTAAAGTGCTTCACCGTGGCTGCCAGTTCCAGATACTTCGGGTTATCGCCCTGCGTGCCCTGCACGTAGGCGACAGTGATGCGCGACGAAAGCAAGGGATCTTCGCCGAAGGTTTCCCAAATCCTGCCCCACCGTGGATCGCGGTCCATATTGATCACGGGCGAGCGATAGACCAGTCCGTTGTGCGCAATCCGCTTCCCATCAGGAGTGATTGTTACGGCCTGTCCGCGGACTCTTTCTTCCGTGCCTTGAACCGTGTGCCAGTAGTTGAAGACAGCTCTGCCTTCGTCGGCAATCGCACCAGCCACTTCATGAACTAACGACGGATCCCATGTGGCGGCCATGCTGATCGACACCGGGAACATCGTGGTCGGCTGCGACCACACGATCCCATGCAAGCTCTGGTTCCAGCCATTCATCACTGGAACTTTCAGTCGGTCAATTGCGGGCGCGGTTGTGCTCAGCAGTGAAGTCTTTTCCGCAGGCGTCAATTGACGAATCAGGTCGTCCACGCGCTTATCGATCGGTTGGGATGGGTCGAGATACACGGATTGAGCACTTGCCCACAGCGGTAATCCAACGACGATAGCCAACACGGCCAAAGCAACTTTCTTCATTTCCTGTCTCCTCAAATAGGTTTGAAATGGTCGTGCAGGCTGTGATTGATGCATGATGAAATGCCCCATCCGAGCCGCAACATGGTCTTGCGGCAAGGATGGGACGTGAAGTCGAATCTCAACGGCTGCTAGAACACGTATTTCAATGCAAACTGCAGCTGTCTTGGGCTGTTAGAGATGCTGGTTATCTGTCCGTAAGTGGAGGTATCGATATTGGTACTCGGCCCCGAGAAGTCGGTCAAGTTGGGGACGTTGAAAGCCTCGAAACGGAACTGGAATTTCGACCCCTCCGTGACGTTGAATTCCTTCGAGAGAGACATATCGATTTCCTGGTGGTTATCGGTGTAGCAAGTGTCTACGCCCGAGTTGCCATAGGTGTAGGCTGCGGGAACTGCAAAGTCGGCCGCGTTGAAGGCGTGGGTTAGCGAACCCGTGCTGGCACATCCGCCTGCGGCTACTATATTCGGGTGCTGGGGCGTCACCCCGATGTTAGCTACATCGGTGGAGATGGTGGGGGTCCAAGGAACTCCACTGCGGAAGTTATTGATGGTCTGGAACTGCCAGCCCCCCAGGACGGCGTTCACAGCGCCATTTGCCTTGCTCATAAAACGTTGACCGCGCCCAAAGGGCAGGCTGTATCCCAGGGCGACCGTCAGTATTTGTGGAATGTTGGCGCCGTCCACATATCTCGCCATATAGCCGTCGCCACCCAATACGACTTGCTGGCCTTTGTCAATGTTCTTTTCGAATGTGTACGACACGGTGTACCAGAGTCCGGCAGACGTCCGCTTGTGGAGCGAGGCTTGGAAGGAGTGGTAGATGGAGGAGGCGTCTTGGTTGTTGTAATTAATCGTTCCGAAGTTCGTATAAGGACGCCGGCCTTGAATGGCCCCTGCACCCGGCGTGGGATCGTTGACGTTGAGCGTGCCCGGCAAATGTCTTCCCGACGTGCCCACATAATTCGCGTCAACAACCATTCCCGCAGGAAGCTGCCTCTCAACACCAAAGCTCCAGTGCGCATTGCTTGCCATCTTCGCGAACTCCGGTATCGGAGCCCAGGATAATGGCGTGTTGGCGGGCGTCAAACCGGCGCCGAATGCCTGACCCAGGAAGAAATTCGCCGTGGTCCGCGTCGGAACAACGTTTGTCGTGGCGTTAACGGTTTGGGTGAAATCGAAGGGAAGGAAATTGAAGTTCAATCGTATGTTGGTACTCTCAATCTGGTAATACTGGCCTATGCCGCCGCGAATAACCGTCTTTTGTCCGAAAGGCCGCCAGGCGAACCCGAAGCGCGGCCCAAGCAGATCCCTGCTGATGTTGGTGACCGTCAAGGGCAGGCCCGCGGTGTGAGTTGTCTGAATCAAACCTGCGAGAATCGAAACTCCCACGGCGGCGTCGGGTTGCGCATTCAGATTCACTGAGGCTGTGTTGCTTGAGACAATGATCGGCTGTGGCTTCGTGGGATCAAACGTTGCGCCTTGTCCGAGATATGGAGTCAGCCAGGGCATGTATTGGTAGCGCAGGCCGAGAGTTAGCGTCAGCTTTTGCGTTGCCCGCCAATCGTCCTGGGCATAAAATTCCCAGAAGGTTCCAGAGCCGCCCCAGAAGTTTGGATAATTGCCACGGGTCGAGTTTGCCGGGTACCCCAGCAACCAGTCGGCAAAACCGTCTCCGGTTCCGGAGGATGAGGCTGGATTTTGGGTCTCTACCCCCGTGAAACTGAAACTCCCGTCCGAGGTGCGCGAGTCGAAGAGCAAACATTTGTTATCTTCGATCATGGTTCCCACCTTGATAAGATGGCTCCCCCGTTCCCATGTAAGGTTGTCAGCCCATTCATAGATATATCTGTTCTGACCTTTGGGGCGACCATCTCCAAATTGCCCGGTCAAGTCTCCGCCAAGATAGCTCGTCAGGTTAAAAATTGGGAAAGTCCCGGCTCCGGGACTTATGAGCCCCGCCAGGGTCGAAGAGACGATGCCCGCTGCCTGGTCCATTGCGACGCCCTGACCATTTAACAAGGCAAAGCCCCGATACTGCCCTGGAAGCTCGTTATAGAGCGCTTCATTGACGATGTGCTGTCCTATCGTACTGGTAAGGGATATCTCGAAGTCGGTGGCGGGCCCTTCAAGAAATGCGGACCCCAAAGCCGGAAACGGAGAATCGTCGTTCTCCCGGTTACGATCCGTGCTGTACCTGGCGAAGAGCCTATTGGTGTTGCGGATCACTTGATCCACGCGCAGCATGAAGTTGTCGTAGCGCCAGTATTGGATTGGATTCGAGATGTAATCCAGCCCGTTTGGCGAATTGGGCAACGGAATGAGCTTGTCGAAGTATGTTGCAACGGAAGAGATATCTCCCGCCGGAATCTTGTTGCCCGGAAACTGCGTGCGAGTCGTGACACTTCCGGCGGTGGTAGTCGTTGTGGGATCGTAAACCTTATGCAGGCCCGCTGCGCTGAAGTCGCCTCCCAACTGCGCCTGGGTGGGAACGGGAACATTTGAAGTGAGACCCTGCACCTGCCTGTTGCCCTCATAGCTTGCGAAGAAAAAGGTTCTATTCTTTCCGTTGTAAAGTTTCGGGAACGACAGCGGACCGCCTATTGTCCCGCCGAACTGGTTGCGCTTGAGCTCAGGTTTCGTAAGTGCAAAAAAGCCCTGGGCATCGGTGTCCTGGTTGCGCACAAATTCGAAAAGATCGCCGTGGAATTGGTTCCCTCCCGATTTCGTGGTGGTATTAAAGGCGGCGCCGACCCCCGTGTATTCAGCGGAATAAGGACTCGATTCAACGTTGTATTCCTGCGTAGCGTCGATCGACGTCATGATCTGAGTGCCGCCTTCATGATGCGCGGTAATGTCGCCGCCATCGAGCAGGAAGTCAGATTCCTGTCCGTTGATTCCGTCGAACACGTTTCCATTTAAATTTTCAGGACGGACATTCTGCGTGTTTCCGGAGGCCGGTAGGGGAGCTACACCGGGCGAGAGTTCGGCAAGCTGGGTGAACTGTCTGCCATTGAGGGGAAGACTCTCAACTTGCGTATTAGTGACGGTCAAATTCAAGGAACCGGATTGTGTCTGCAGAATGGGGCCCGAAGAGGTCACAACCACCTTGGTGTTTTCCGCACCAATGCGGAGATTCAGGTCCACCTCTGCCGCCTGGCCGACTGCGAGGTCGATTCCGCTTCGAACCTCTGTCTGGAATCCCGGTGCGCTTGCGCTCACCGAGTAAGTTCCCGGATTGAGAGGGGTCACAACGTAATTGCCCGAAGCATCCGTCTTGACGGTCTCAGCAGCGTTCGTAGCTGGATTCGTAACGGTGATGATCGCTCCAGGCACGGCGGCGTGCTGGGGGTCGAATACCTGCCCCACGATTCGTCCGGCCTGAAGCTGCGCAAAGCATGTTACGCTGCCAGCCACGAGGCCACCACAAATCAGGAAAAAAATGAACAACCACCTTCTTCCAGGAAATTTTTCTGCGATTGGTCGATTGTTATTTGCAGTTTGAACTCTTCCAATGAACCTCTGGATTGTCGCAACTCGTGTGTCCTGTTTCACGTCGTCCTCCCTTCAGTTGGCTGTCGTATTTCTTGCACAACCAGTGCTCGTCAGGCCTGAATCGTGCGTAATTTGCGTTGGCAATACAGAAACCCGATCCCCAATCTTGGTTTTGCCTTCTGGGTCCTTCAGGTTTCCCTGGAGGAAATCATGTTTGAAGCTTGTTTGGCGCATCCTGTTGAACGAAGCCCGGCATGGTTTTGCAGAGCCCACTCAACAGCGGAATCGCCGACCTCCCTTTGTTCTGCTCTTTCTTGAGTTGCTACTTCGCGGCCCGGAACCAGCTCAGCCCGTCTGTCGTTTTGCCCGCCGGGCGATACTCGCAGCCCACCCATCCTGAATAGCCGATTTCATCGAGAAATCGGAAAAGATACTCGTAGCGGACCTCGCCGGTGTCCGGCTCATTCCTCTGCGGGCATCCGGCGATCTGAATGTGGCCGCACTGCAATGTATATCGCTTCAATTTCGTCGCCAGATCACCCTCCATCACTTGCATGTGATAGAGATCCATCTGCATCTTCAACGTGGCTGAACCTACGGCCTCGCAGACAGCATGCGAATCCTCTTGCGTCGTTACGAGAAAGCCGGGCATGTCGCGCGTGTTGATCGCTTCAAGAAGCAGAGTGAGATTTCTCGACGCCAGTTTCTCCGCGGCATACTTCAGATTGGCGATTAGAGTTGCGCGGCAGGCTACCAGGTCAACGCCGGCCGGCGCGATGCCCGCCATTGCATGAAGCCGGGGAACACCCAAATGCTCGGCATACTTCAGCGCCTTCTCCACGCCGTCGCGAAACTCCTGCTCGCGCCCAGGCAGTCCGGCGATGCCTCGCTCGCCCGCCGCCCAATTTCCCGGCGGCATGTTGAACAACACAATCTCTACGCCGGCGGATTTTGCTTTTTCTGCTACTTCTTCAGGCGAGTGCTCGTATGGGAAAAGAAATTCGACGCCCGTAAATCCAGCTGCTGAAGCCGCCTTAAACCGATCGAGGAACGGAACCTCGTTAAACATCATGCTGAGATTCGCTGCAAACCGCGGCATATTGTTCGCCCTCCTTTCCAGTAAAGTTCGCCATGATGTCTGCGCCCGCCGTGATCACTCCGATGCGCGCATCGCTCCCATGCCGGATCAGAGCTTCCGCCAACGCCTCGTTGAAGTTGGTTGTCGCACTGATCCCGATCCGGCGCGCTTCACTGTCGGGAATTCCATCCGAGACGAGTGCGATGGTGAGACGCTTCCGCGTCTGATCGAACGCCAGATAAGTCGCAGCGGCCACCTCATCGTGCACTTCACCTGCGGTTACAAGATCCAGTACTTTGTCTCCCGGCGTGGTGCCGAAATCGACAAGCTGCGTATGGTCTGGAGCGATGCCTTCCGGCGCGGGGATAAGAAGAATCAGTGTCCCGCCATCCCTGGCCATCATTCCGCAGTTGTTCACCGCCTTGAACCCCTGCCACAAATCGCGGTCGGCGGGGTGCGAGCTGGCGACGACGATGTCCGGCCTCTCCGCGACCTCGATGGTGTAGATGGGACGCGCGATCTCAATGCCCGCCCGATGCGCTTTCACTACATCCCCCGCAACCACGCCCGCAACCGTTCCACTTGCATCCAGCGCTACGTTGACAATGAACTTGAGTCCCGATTTGATGGCGATGCTCTCCATCTCCTTCCGAACTTCGTTGTCGACGTTACCGAGGATTTCGTAAACGCGCGGGCCCGCGATCAGATGCGTTCTACCCGTAGTCACGGCGCTGCTGACGCCTGGCTGCACCATCTTGGCGCCCCCCGCCCAGCCCGCATACATGTGCGGAATAATGTTGCCCACCGCTATCGTGATCGGGGTCTCAAGATATCGCCGGCTGATTTGAATTGGAATCCCCAGCGGGCTCACGCCCAAATCAACGAAATCTTCCGGCTTGTGGGACATGTTGGTGACGGAGATACGCCGCAGCACATCTTCACCGACGCGCGCCGCGATCTCTTTATCGCTCATCCGGCGATGCGTTCCCAGCGCGATCATTCCTGAAATCTCGCTGTCGGGAACTCCCGCTGCATTCAATTCATCGAGAAGAATCGGCAGGATAATTTTCTGCGGTGTGGTCCGTGTGCTGTCATCCACCAGGATGAGCGTGCGCTTTCCGTGGCGGGCCACCAGTTCCACGAGCTTAGGCGAGCCGATGGGATTACGGATCGCGTGGCGCACGGCCGCTGGTATGTCGGCAATCGGAGCGGCATGGCGAGGCCCTTCGATCCAGGCAAGATTCTCCTCGGGGATTTCGATGGTCCGTTCTTCGTGGCCGTAAGGCAGCGTGATCCTCTTCATCATGGGCAAACCTCGGTTGTTGCATGCGGTGGCTGTTTTTGCTCCAGGGCACGTTTCGTAGATAGAACGATGGGCTCCAGCGTAACCCGCGACGCCGTCATGCGTGTACCTCCGCGCCGACGCCGGCCCCGTACAGAGTGCGGCGAATGAAATCGAAGCCCGTGGTGCCGCTGTTGTACACCGGAACAGACGTCTTTCCCAGAAACGGCTCAAGCGCCGACATCGAAAGCTGCGCCAGCACGATGGAATCTACCTTGCCCGAAAGCCGATCGATCTCTTCCAAAAGAATCCGGTTGTGCGTTTCCTTGTCGCCGTTCTGAATGGCCTCGAACGCCTCAGGCCGCAACACCGTTGTGATCTCCACCGGACGCTTCTTTTCCTCCGCCACAATGCGCAGCAGGCGCTCCGATGAAGGCACGGTCGTGGCCAGTGTAGCCAGCATTCCTACACGGCGGCCCTGCGCTACGGCCAACTCCATCATCGGCCGGTCGATTTGCATAATTGGAATGTCGATCATGGGGCGAGCCAGTTCAGCGGCGTAGTTGAACGTGGAGCACGCCAGCAGAATCAGCTCGACGCCTGACTCCTCGAGGTTGTGCGCGTAGTGCGCGAATCGGAAATAGTTGTGCTTGGGAATCACTCCCACGCCGGCGGCAATGTTGTCGCGCTGGATGGTGTCGTCGCACAGATGCATGACTTCAACATCCGGAATATATTTTTCGAGAAACGGCTTCATTGCTTGAATCGTCAGATGGACTGCATGAATGATGCCGATCGTCTTTTGTTCGTTTTCCACTTTATTCCCCTTTATGTTGGTCTACCGGCTTACACCGCAGCAGAGTGAATGAGCGGCTTCTTGAAATCGATCGGGCCAATCACCCGGATCGACACCAGAATGACGCAAAAACCTATGAGATGAAATACGCTGACGCACGCGAATACCGGCCCATAGCTGAATCCGTGATCCAGCAACCAGCCCACCACGAGCCCGAACACGATACCGCCCGCGGCTCCGCCGAATCCTACGAGGCCGGCTACTGAACCCACGACGCTGGTCGGTACGATATCTGAAGGGATGGTCATAACCAGAGTCGACCAGGACTGCTGGCCGGCGAACGCAATACTGAAAAGAACAATCACGAACTGTACCGGCGAATGCATCACCAGCAGAATCGACGGCATCACACCCGCGCTGATGCCGAGGGCGATCTTTCGCGAGGCATTTACTGAATGCCCGCGCTGGATCAGCCGGCTCGAAAACCATCCCCCCAGCAGGCTCCCCATGCCCGCCGCTGCGTACGGAATCCAGGCAAACGCCCCGACTTGTTTCGTATCGAAATGCAGCACGTCATATAAATACTTCGGCAGCCAGAAAATGTAGAAGTACCACGCTGCATCGCTGAGAAACTTGGCCAGCACCAAGCCTGTGACTTGCGGATGGCGCAGAAGCTCAATCCACGGGATTGTCTCCGTGCTGGTTGACTTTGCGTCAAGAACTTCGGCCAGTTCCTCTCGTTCTATCGCGCTCAGCCGGCGATGCTCTGCCGCCGGGTAGTATTCGGCCATCCACCATATGGTCCACAGCAACCCGAGCCCGCCCGACAGGAAGAAGACCCAGTGCCAGTTCAGGTATGCGAGCGTCAGCGCAATCAGCGGGGGTGCGGCAACCGCGCCCACGGCTGTGCCGGCGTTCATCAAACCCATCGCGGTGGAGCGTTCCCCCGCCGGAAACCACTCTGCCATCGCTTTCGTTGCCGCCGGAAACCCGCCTCCTTCACCCATGCCGAGGAGAAACAGGCTGCCAGCCAGAACGACCACGCTGTTGGCCAGTCCCTGCGCCGCGCACGCCAGCGACCACCAGACCATGATCAGCAGAAATCCTCTGCGGGTCCCCAAAACGTCGATCAGCTTGCCGCTGCCTGCATACATCAACGCATATGCGCACAGAAAAGCTGCCTGCAAATGCGAAAACTGCACATTCGAAACGGGGATCTGCCGCTGGATGGCGTGGATCGCGATGGGCAGGGTTTGCCGGTCAAAATAGCTGATCGCGATTGCCGCCGTGATCAGAACCGCCATCTTCCATCGCAGAGCGTTTTTCATAGCTCGGGCTTATTTGATACGGTTTTGATAAAAAGGTGGGAAGGATGGACTGAGACGCCCCGTCTGCTCTTCAGGACCTCGGTTTTCGGGAATCCCGGCCCCCAAGCAACACAGCCAATGGGACCACCACTTTCCGAAGTTCCCCGAACTTCGGTTCTCGATTGGTTGGTCAAATTGAATGCCTCCAAACATCAGACAGCCAGACGAGCAGATCATCTGCTCGGCGAACTATAATGAACCCGAGGTGAGCATGTCAACACTTAAACCGGTGTCCAGAGTCACGTTGGCAGAGCAGGTCGCGGCGCAAATTTCCGATCAGATCGCCGAAGGCCGCTGGAGGGCCGGAGACAAGCTTCCGTCTGAATCGGAACTCTGCGGCACCCTCCGCATTGGCCGCTCCACCTTGCGCGAGGCCCTGAAATCGCTCGCCTTCGTAGGTATGGTCCAAATGCGGCCCGGTGAAGGCACGTATGTGATTGAAGAGTCCAGGTTGCTGATCGATCGGATCATGGCCCGCGGCTCGCTCAAAACGGACAAAGAACTTCAGGACGTCGGCGAAGCACGCCTGATCCTCGAAGGTGAAATCGCCGCTCTGGCAGCAGAGCGCGCTGAGCCTGAGGATCTCGCGCAACTGGAGTCGATCATGAGCCAAATGGGGCGCAGCCTAGAGGGCGGTGGCCGCGATTATGCCGACCTCGATGTTGAATTTCACCTGGCGATCTCCCGTTGTGCCAAAAATCAAATGCTTTACGAACTCCTTTCACCCATACGCGGGGTCCTCACCGAGTGGATCAGCAAATCGCAGGAGCTTCCCGGCATCCTGGAGAGTGCCCACCGTCAACACACGAAGATTTTGACCGCGATCCGCAGCCGGAATCCAGAAAAAGCCAGGCATGCCATGAAGATGCACCTCCGTACCTGCGAAAAGACGTTCAGTCTCCTCGGAAGGCTTGTTGAGAGCCAGGAGTATGTTGAGGCTTGAAGGGCTTTCGGGCCGGTACCCGCAATAACTTCTTGCATATCCGGCCTGCACCCCAAATCCTCAGCAGTTTCCAGAACCTCACCCAATGCTGAAGTCGTGGTGCTGGCTCAGGCTGCTGATGTGTTGCTGGTCGGTCAACGGCTCGCTCCAACGCAATTCACGATCGATGAATGGGCTAAGCTTGTATTTCTTTTGCACTGAAGCGATGGCCGTTCCGCCCACCAGGTCGATCTTCTTGAGATCGAATTGGCCGAGCCCGAGCTGGCTGGCAAAGTTCAAATAGCCTACCCAATCGGCGTTGATGCCCATCACTTCGAGGCCCACTCGATCTGCCGCCAGGAAATCAGTGGAGGCAATAGCGAGATGAGAAGGCACAGGTGTACCGCCGATGGGGCCGTTTCCTTCCATCCCTTCAAAGCCATCGATCACGGCAACGCCCCAGTGGGGCCGCAGTTTCTGCGCATTCAACAACATGTTGCAGTTGCCTTCGCGGACGTTGGGGTGGACCTTGGGCTTGTCGCTCCACGGGGTTTCGCCCGGAGCACTGCGCAGCGGAGCACCCATGGCCATATTCTTGACAGACATCGTCGCGACCACGACGTTATGAGACTTCAGCATCGCGCTGCTGATGATGAAGGCGTCGGGATCGAACAGCCGCGCTGCAAGACGCACGGGAATGATGTGGACGTTGGGATCGACCACGGGCGCCAGTTCGTATTTCCCTTCGCGATTCAAATCCAGGAGGCTGATCTTCTGGGAGCGGCGCTCGGTTGGCAGCTTGTCGTACTTGAAGTTCGCAAAGCCTTCCAGTGTATCTCCAGTGGAAGACTCAGCGATGATCACCGGACCGCGGAAACGCGGTTCCAGATAATCGAGGATGCCGTTCAGTGTATCCACGTTGGTGGCAGCAAGCTGCACTTCCGTGGAGACGTTGTTAGGTTTGATGAGCACATATTTTTTTTGCCGAAGGCTGGGCCGAATCTGATCGTCGATCGCCAGCAAAGCCTGATAGACATTCTTGCGCCGGTCTTCCCCTTGAATCAGCGCGACTTTGGAAGTTGCAGGAGTTGTGGGAGTTGCAACTGGAGTTACTCCGGCTGCTGCCTGTGCTTTCAAAAATGATGGCAACTGTGACTGAAGCAAAAGTCCCGCTCCAGCAGCATGAATGAAATGCCTGCGCGAAAAGCTCATAGGACACCTTCTTCTGGTTTGAAAGTTGGCATCAGGATACCACCGATTGCGCTGCCAGGCAGGATCTCGGAAGGCGCAGAGGTATGGAGTCGCCCTTCGCCGCGAGGCCCTCCCCGAACTGCGTGGCTGCGCAGAATCGCAGGACTGTCCAGGCTTTGGATGACCGCTACCCATTAATATGTGAGTAGGGATTGAACCAAAACCGCGCCCAAACAAGGGGCAAACAGCGCGAAATCTACACAAACACTGGGGGATCGAGGCTGGACACAAAGAGTCAGCAGAGCCTTCTTGCGCCGATTTGATCCGGCCCGCGCTTGCAATTCCATTCATCCCAGTGCAATCGAACCTGACGCGAACTGCCGTGTGTCTCCGTGACGGGCAGCACATCAAGAGGATTCGATCATGAACGGCATCGATGCAGTGAGTTATGCGCAGCAGTTTGCGAGCGATAATTATGCCGGCATTTGTCCCGAGGCGTGGCAGGCGATGGAAACCGCCAATCGCGGGCATGTGACCTCGTATGGCGACGACCCGTGGACAGCGAGGGCGGCCGACGCGTTTCGCGGCCTGTTTGAGACGGCATGCGAGGTGTACTTCGTCTTCAACGGCACCGCGGCCAATTCGCTGGCGCTGGCCTCGCTCTGTCAGTCGTATCACAGCGTGATTTGCGGCGATCAGGCGCATGTGGAAACGGACGAGTGCGGCGCACCCGAGTTCTTCTCGAACGGCTCGAAGCTTCTGGTTGCGCCCAGCGCCGAAGGAAAATTGACGGCGGAGGCGATTCGCGAGCTGGCGACCAAGCGAAGCGATATTCACTATCCCAAGCCGCGGGCGGTCACAATAACGCAAGCGACGGAGACCGGGCGGGTGTATACGCTCAAGGAACTCGGCGCGCTGGCCAATGAGTGCAAAAAGCTGGGGCTATTGCTGCATATGGACGGCGCGCGATTTGCCAACGCATGCGCGAGTCTCGGCTGCTCGCCGGCCGAGATGTCATGGAAGAGCGGTGTCGACGTGCTGTGCTTTGGCGGCGCGAAAAACGGCATGGCGATGGGAGAGGCGGTGCTGTTTTTCGACCGCTCACTAGCCACGGACTTCGACTACCGCTGCAAGCAGGCGGGACAACTGGCATCGAAGATGCGATTTCTCTCGGCTCCGTGGGTGGGTATGCTGGAGAGCGGCGCGTGGCTGCGCAACGCAGAGCACGCCAACCGCTGCGCCCGCCAGTTTGCAGCCCTGATTGGAGGAATTCCGGAGGTGAAGCTGGCGCAGCCGGTGGAGGCAAATGCGGTGTTTGTGGAAGCGCCTGCGGAGATTCTGACCCAACTTCGCACGCGGGGATGGAGCTTTTACACCTTCATCGGCGGCGCCGCGCGCTTCATGTTCGCCTGGGACAGCGATGCCACGCGCATGGAAGCGTTGGCAAGCGATCTGCGAGAATGCGCGATGGCGACAAAGCCGGCGTGAGGTGCGAGCGCGACCGAAGCGCAGAGAGCGCATTTAGCCCCGGCTCGCCGATCCGTTCTTACCGCTCCACCGATTCCCACTGGCCGGTTTTCGCCGAGCGGAAGACGGCATCGATGACGGCCATGTTGCCGATTGCCTCTTCAAGCGGCACGGGCACTTCGGTGTTTTCGAGAACGGCCTTCGCAAACGCGTCGCCCTGCAACGTGTACTGGTCGACGGTGGGAAAAGTCTCAGTGGAGATGCCGCTGAAGGCGAGGTCGCCGGTCGAATCGATAAAGAGCCGGGTGGGCCGGTCACTGGGTGCGTTGTAAGGAATCTCAAGCTCGATGCGCCCGCGCGTGCCGAAAAAGTGGGCCCTCTGATAAGAGATCAACTGCGTGCTGCAGGTAAAGATGGCGTGGCCGGAGGGAAACTCGAGAATCGCCGAAGCCAGGCGGTCAGTGCCCATTTGGGGATCGCGGTCGAGCGTGGCAACAACGCGTGTTGGTTCCTGGCCAAACCCGAAGCGGGCGGATTGAATGCAGTAGCACCCGATGTCGTAGACGCCGCCGCCGCCGGCTTCCACGCGGTTGCGGATGTTCTCAGGATTGACGTTGAAGTAGCTGAAGTGGGCGTTGACCGCGCGCAACTCGCCGATGCGGCCTTCGTCGAGCAATTGGCGCAAGCGCAGCCACTGCGGAGCGCTGCGGATCATAAAGGCCTCACCGATCTTCACTCCGGTGCGGTCACGGACGCCGAGCAGAGTTTTGGCCTCGGCGACAGTCATGCTGAGCGGCTTTTCGCAGAGCACGTGCTTGCCCGCCTCGGCGGCCTTCGCCGACCATGGAACGTGAAGCGGATTGGGCAGCGGATTGTAGATCGCGTCAATATTCGGATCGGCGAGCAATTCCTCGTAGGAACCATAAGCGGTCGCGATCCCCAACGTATTAGCGGCTTCGCGGGCTTTGGCCAGGTTGCGCGAGGCGATCGCTGTCACTGCTGTGCGCTCGCCCTGCTGCATGGCGGGAATGACTTTTTTAAGTCCGATGTTGGCTGTACTTAATACGCCGAAACGAAGCTTTTTTGACATAAAGGCATGATACAGCCATGCGGCCCGGGGTCTGTCGGCTCAGGCGTGCTTCACAACCAATGCGAGCGCTTCAGCGGCGTTGGCGGCCACGCGCACGAGCTTGCGATTTTTCGGTTCGATGAACCCTTCGGCAACCGCCGTATCGAGAAAGGCCAACAAACCGTTCCAGTAATCGGCTGTATTGATCAGAATGCAGGGTTTCGCGTGCAGGCCGATCTGCGCCCAGGTAATGGCTTCAAGCAATTCATCGAGGGTGCCAAAACCGCCGGGCAACGCGAGGATGGCGTCAGACAAATGGTGAATGCGAGCCTTCCGCTCGTGCATAGTGGAGACGAGTTCGAGTGAAGTAAGACCGTTGTGGGCGATCTCGCGGCCCTTGAGTGCATCGGGGAGCACGCCGATGACTTCTCCACCGGCGGCAAGCGCTGCGTCAGCGAGCGCGCCCATCAGGCCGCGGCAGGCCCCGCCGTAGACCAGCCCGATGCCAGCCTGCGCAATGGCTGTTCCGAGGTTTACGGCCTCTGCGCGAAAAACTGGATTGTTTCCCAAGGCCGAGCCGCAGTAGACGGCGATCCGACGCGGCACCCTTTTTGAACTCACCATCACTGTCTCAGAATAGCCGACGATCAAGCACCTTCCACTTTGCCTTTGACGGATTCTGCATCTGCGAGATTCCCCTTGCATTTCTTGTAAAAATCAATCCCCAGGCGGGAAGGAGTCATGTCGAAGTTTTCGGTGGGAATATAAGAAGTGAAATCGAAGTTCCTGTCGAGAAGACCCGAGTGAAATAGATAGGCGATATCCGTGGCAACCCTCGTCAAGTCGGTTTTGCCGGTAAGCTGTTTCATCTCTTCCGGCGCAAAGACGATTCGAGTGCCGGGATGATCCTCGTTTTCTGACATCGCCTCGAACGCCCTGTTGCAAGCGACAACAAAGATCAGAGCCTGAGTCGGAGTGATGTTGACCAGCAGATCGACAAATTGTCGATTGGAATCGTCGGTTCCATCCGGTGTGCAGGAAGTGGCCAGAAGACCCGCCCATAGGTCCTTTGTGAGTCTCCCAATCGCCCATGATCCGAATTTGACGAGGTGTGCGACATGTCCTGGATCAGCGCGCAGGGCGGCGCCCCCCGGCTCAGAGGCCAGGATCTGTTCTGCCCTGATCGCAATCTCAAGGGCGGTCTCAGTTCTCGACTCATCCAGTTCGCCGCCGAGCAACTGAATAGCCTGATCGGCTTCAGGGCCGCATATGCGGCACAGGAACAGCACCGTCCGCAGCATTCTGAACATGAACTGGATGCTGAATTCGTTGGTGAGCGTGGCCGCCTTCTCAATGAGAATTTCCCAGAGGACCGGGGTGAGGCCGGGCGGTAGGACAAAGGACATTCCAATGCCGTCCTCGCCATGCCGAACCACCAGAGCCTGGATTGCGAACTCAGACTGAGCCCCCTCTTCGGGTACCCCTCCGAAGTGGATTCTCAAGGTGGCCAACTCGCCCACCGGCCACCGTTCCGGCGTCGCCAAATAGAGTCCGGTGGAACTGACGTTCCTCATCGTGGCCGACCTGGAGGCGGGGTCGTCTCCACGCCGTGCTGAAAAGCCGGAGGGGACTCTTCTTTCCGCTCGAGGCGTATCGGGGTACCCCAGCCTGCGGAGCCTCCGTTTCCACTGACTCACCGTAGCCATCTGAATCTCTCACTTTGCCCAGGATGAGGGGCGCGCAGGCTGCCCATTCGTTCTGCAAGACGTGAATCCCGGCCCTGAAATGCTTTGATTGATCGAAATGATACTACAGAGATTGGCGGAAAAGAACCTGTGAGGAACACCTGAAGCCAACCCAGGAGGAGTTATCGTCTGAGGTGCGGAAAACATGAGCGTCGCAGACAAGCGGCTTGACAAGCAACGCGGCTGAGGCGTCAACCCGGGTTCGAATCACGAGTTCCGCGGCGCCGGTCCCGTTCCCCTTGCAACATCTGCGACGGCAACCTTTTTCGATTTGCGGTAAACGTTCGCGACGGCCAAGGTCCAAAGAGGAACCATGTCGACTCCGGGAATGAGTTTCGCGGCGAAGGACGGCAGGAACTCCCAGTGCCAGCCCAGGAGAAAGGTGAGCAGGCCCCCGACACAGAGATCGAGGATGTCGTCGGCTGGCGACTCCACTCCCTCGACGACGAGGGGAAGGACGGCGAACTGCAGAACGTCCGCGAGGATCGCCAGGATCATGGCGACACGCAGACGCGGCCCGGCAGAAATCGTGACGGCGCCTTCCTTCGTCCGGGCCTGTTGAGGCACAGCGTCCATAGATAAAGTATCCTCCAACCGAAGGGTCTAGGGAAACTCCGAAGGATAACCCTTACCGAAGAGCCGGGCACGGGCGAATAACCCGTTCGAGGAGATTGGAATCTCTTTCTGCGTCGTTGCAATAGGGTGCTTTGAGACTTGCCGATCGGAAAAATCGGCCTCGCCGCTGCCTGTCCGTATCTGTACAACCAAGGCCCCGGCTCGCAGATCGCAATTCTGGGTGTGGTCGGCTGGTATAACCATTAGGCCTTTTCAGCAGCGATCTTCTGTGTCATGCTTGCGATCATGGGAAACAAAGATAGAGGGAAGAAAGAAACCAAGAAGGCTCCCAAGCCGAAGCCGAAACCGGAACCCGGACGCAAACGCGAGCTCTTTACGCCGCCGGCGCCTCCGAAGTAGGCCAAAGTTTATGGACCGGATTCGCTCCGCGGCTTAATTGCCCGCGCGGGGAGAGTGTCTCCTTTGCGTCGGATTCTTTCTCGCGGCTCGCGGGTGCGAAAACAACCAAAACTTGCCAACGTGAGAATCGCAGATCTACGATTTAGGATTTTCGAGAAAAGGCTCGCCGATTTTCTTTTCTGCGACCGCATATCGGCAAGGATCCGCCGCCTTGCAATGTTTAGAGCTGCCTGCTGGGCGACAATAGTCTCGGAACTCGCAAATATCACAAAACCGGACACGGAAACTTACATTTGCCTGTAGGCGGCAACCTGACCCTCGCCAGACGGTGCAAGATGAGAAACGCAGTTGACTGAAGAAGATCAGTGGCGGACAGCGGAGTTGCCAATCATCGTTTCTGAGGGATAACCTCATCCGTGGTTGAAAGTGAGGGGAGTCGCGTGAATCCAGCGCGTGCTTTGAGCTGGCTATTGGGAATGGCGTTTTTCTTGCCGTTGACGTTGGGCGCGCTGGGTCAGGAGCCCGCGGCTGTTCAGCCGACGCTGAATCAGGATGTTTTCCGTCACGTGGCCCAGGTGGTGTGGGTCGTCAAGGACGTTGACCGTGTGACGGACTACTGGGAGCATCTGGGAGTTCGGGACATTCATCGCGACGGATTGGTTCACTACAAAAACCTGACGTATCGCGGCAAGCCAGATCCGGCAACGGTGAAACAGGTGACTGGCCACATTGGAAGTTTGGAAATCAAATGGATTCAGCCGATGCGCGGAGGCCGGTTCTGGCGCGATGGCCTGCGTGCGCACGGAGACGGGATCCGCGTGCTGAGCTACGAGGTCGAGTCGCCGGAAGAGTTTGACGCGCAAGTTGCGTACTTTCGCCAGAAGGGCGTCGCAGTGGTCGTAGAAGATAGCTGGCAGGGGCGGAATGGGCAGGGGCGGGCAGCCTATCTCGACACCGCCGAAGCCGGCGGCGGCAACACGATGGGATTGATCTACAACCCGGATCAAGCTCCGGAGGCTACGGAGAGCGTGGCCAACGATTATCCCCTGGGCAAGGTGGACCATTTTGCCTGGGTGGTCAACGACGTGCGCAAAGTCGACGCGTACTACACGAATCTCGGCTTCAAGCCGTTTGCTTCGATCGATCATGCAAAGATGCTTGACCGCATCTATCGCGGCGAACCGGGGACGTATGAGATGTGGCTGGGGTGGGACCGCACTGGGGAACGGCCGCACGAGTGGGTACAGCAGATATCGGGGCCGGACATTTACGTGGAATACCTAAAAAAGCACGGGGAAGGATTTCACCACCTGGGCTTGACCGTGACGGACATGGACGCGGCCATCGCGCAGATGACGGCACGCGGCGCTCCTCCTTCGCAGTCAGCAGCGTGGAAGACGGCGAAGGGCAAAGGCCGCGCCGTTTATGTGGATACCGAGCCGTATGGCGGCGTTACGTTGGAGCTGATTTACAACCCGCATTGAGCGTCGCCATTTTCCTGCGAGAGGATGGGGACGTTTGCTCCACACAGTCGTTATTGCGGTGGAGTGAGCGGCAACTCGGGAGTTGCCTTGTAGGGGACCTCAATGCAATTGCTGACCTGCCGCCCCTCACCTGGGGTCATCCAAAACTGGAAACAGGCAAATGCTTGGTTGTTTTAGCACGAGCTTTGCAATTCGCGCAGCAGAAAGGCCATCCGGTGGGATGGCCTTTTGCGTTACTTGACGCGACTGCGGACCTACGGCTGGACAGGTACGCCTGGGCTCGACTCGTTTCGGGCCTGCGCCTTTTCCGCGAGCACCTTGGTCGCGTGGTCTTCGAGGGCCTGGGCTTCGGGCATATAAGTCAGCGCCTTCTGGATCATGGGATCCCATTCAGCCATCACGCGCAGACCATCCAACTGGCCGAACTGAATGGTATCGATGCTCTTCTTGATGTTCGCCTTAAGCCAGTCGCTTACGCCGTTGATGTCGGCGTCTGTCCAGTCGATGTTCTGGCTGGTAAGGTACTTCTTAAACTCGTTCATCACCTCGTCGTTGACCTGGAAGTTCTTGTCGACGGTGTGATCGGACACGAAGACCGGAGCGAAGTGGAAGAAGACGTCCTTATAGTTCAGTTCGTCCTGGAAGCGGTTCGTTTGGGGAGGCTCAATCTTCTCGTCGGGAGTGATGCCGCCGCCGCCGTAGACGGTGCGTCCCGAGTCCGTAAGCTTCACCTCACGGTTCGAGGAGTTAGCGGCCATCGCGCCAGCGTGATTGTAGTAGTCGTAGAGCGACATGCCCTGGTAGTTGCGCTGAATCAGGCGGCCGGATGGGGTGTAGTAGTGATAGGTGGTGAGGGCGAGGCCGGTATTTTCGCTGAGGTTGTAGACGGTCTGCACCAGGCCCTTGCCAAAGGTGGTTTCACCCACAATCAAGGCGCGGTCGTGGTCTTGAAGGGCGCCGGAGACGATTTCGGCCGCTGAGGCGGTGTCTCGGTTTACCAGCACGACGATGGGAAACGTCTTTCCGCTGTTGCCGTGAGTAGCGACGTAGTTCTGATCGGAGTAAGCGCGGCCGCGTTGCGAAACGATCGTTTGCCCTTTAGCAAGGAGGTGGTCGCAAACATCCACAGCCTGGCTCAAAAGACCGCCCGGATTCTCGCGGAGATCGAGGACCAGACCCTTCAGGTTGCCAAAGCTGTTAATTGCATCTTCCATCTCCTGACCGGTCGTCTCCTGAAACTGCGTCAGGTGAATGTAGCCGACGCCGGGCCGAATCTCAAATTTGAGATCGATCGAGGGGTGGGGAATCTCGTCTCGGATGAGGTCGAAGTCCAGCGGCTTGGGTTGGCCATAGCGAGCCATCGAGACCGCAACGTGAGTGCCTTTGGGCCCCTTGAGGGCCTTGGCCACCTGATCAGAGGTCCAACCATCGGTCGCCTTGCCGTCGATGGCAACAATCTGATCTCCGGGGTGAATACCGGCGCGGAAGGAAGGTGTGCCCTCATAGGGGGTGAGGACATACACCTTATTATTCTGCTGCTCGATCATCATGCCCACGCCATAGTAATGGCCGCGCTGGTCTTCACGAAGGCGCGCATAAGCCTTGGGATCATAGAAGTGGGAGTGCGGGTCGAGCACCTGTAGCATGCCGGGGATCGCCCCATCGTAGATGGCGTCATCGGCCTTGTCCGGCGTGATGGGTTCGGCATAGTTCTGTTCGACGACCGCGTAGACGTCCGCAAAATCCTTGAGGCCGTCGCGGAGCTGGCTCTCATCCTGGGAGGACTGCGCGCCCACGCGACTCTGCAGGATGGTGCCGGCCAACGCGCACACAGCAAAGAAGAGGACAACGGTGAAAAGTGCGCGTCGAGCGCGGGGAGTCATAGACAGGACCAACCTCCAGACAGTTCACACGCCAAGCGCATGAGGGCACATCCCCAATCGTCTGAGAGCGAATCCGATCGGAACTGGATTGCCGCTCGATAAAAATTGACCTTGCCCAATACCGGCAAGGCCAGACAGATCGAAGAACCCTTCGCACCAAACCCGCGAGCCCGTCTTCGGCTAAAGTATAACACTGCAGCATTTGACGCGCACGCGCCCGCCACGGTAGCGGGCTCGTCGAACCAGGTGGGGCGCGAAGTATAGCGTGACGGCCTGAATGAATCGGACCGGCGCGCCCTCCTGCTGTTCTCTTCTGCTCCCCAGGGATTTACAATGACGTCTATCAACAAGACCGCAGATTTCGGTCAACATGGCAGGAGCGGATGACGGAATTCGAGACAACCCCACACTTTTGCAGCTTTCCAATCGCGCGGTCTCGGAGCAAGCATCGGGTTGCGGCGGACTCTGCTGAAGGCGCCCCGACGTTTGCCCATTCCATGAGGTGGGGGATCGTTCGCATATCAACAATGCTCCTGCTAGGCCTGGCGCCGCTGGCCATCGTCAGCTTGGCACGAGGCCAGGTCAACGGGCCGGCCAGCCCGTATGGCGGCACGGTGGTCGAGGACATTATTGCCCGTGTAAACGACCAGATTATTACCCAGTCAGATTACGAGCGCGCATTGAACGATCTGGACCAGGAAGGCCGGCAGCGCGGCGAAACGATGCAACAGATGTCCGATCAGCGCAGGGACCTGCTGCGCAACCTCATCGACCAGCAACTCTGGCTGTCAAAGGGCAAAGAACTTGGCATCACCGGCGAAACGGAGCTGATCAAACGCCTCGATGATATTCGCAAACAGTACAACCTCGCCTCGATGGACGACCTGGAGAAGGCGGCCAAGCAACAAGGCGTCTCGTTTGAGGATTTCAAGGCCAATATCCGCAACCAGATCGTAACCCAGGACGTGATGCGGCAGGAAGTTGGCGAACGGATTCAAATGACGCCGGGGGAAGTGCAGCACTACTACGAAGAGCACAAACAGGATTACGTGCAGCCGGAGAGCGAGCGGTTGAGCGAAATCCTGATTTCGACGGGGGCGCCGGGCACGGCCGATGCCGCCAAATTGGCAGCGGCCAAAGCCAAGGCGGACGACATCGAAGCCAGGCTGCACGCGGGAGGCGATTTTGCGCAATTGGCGCGCAGTTTCAGCAACGGGACGACGGCGGCCCAGGGTGGCGATCTGGGCACCTATAAACAGGGCCAACTGGGTAAGGTACTGGAAGACAAAACCTTCGATCTGAAAGCCGGACAGTCCACAGATCCAATCCTCACTCGCGAAGGCTACATCATCCTCAAGGTTGAGCAACATACCCCGGCCGGTCCGCAGCCTTTCAAGGATGTCGAACAGGACGTGGAACAGGCTTACTACATGAGCCAGATGGAACCGGCGATCCGCACTTATCTGAACCAGATGCGGGACGAGGCTTTTATCCAGATCAAAAAAGGATACACAGACACGGGAGCGACACCGGCCGAGCTGCAGTCGAGCATTTCTTTCAGCGCCTATGTGCCACCCTCTCCGAAGAAGAAAGCGAAAGTCGAGCGGACCCGGTTCCGCGAAAGTACGCGCGGCTTCCGGCAAAAGTCGGCGCCCGTGACAACTGCGGCAGAGCAGCCGCCGCCGGCAACCGCCGCTGCGCCGGAAAAGAAAAAGAAGAACAAGAAGGAGAAGAAAGAAGAGGCTGGTGTTGAGAAGCCCGGCAAGAAAGAGAAGATCCGCTTTGGGCAGGCGCCACGCGAGACATTGCCCCAGGCAAGCGCAAATTCAACTACGGAGAATGCGGGTGCGCTGCCGGAGACAGTTGCCAACGCGGATCAGCCGCCCGCCAATCCACTTGAACCCACTGCGCCGACAGACAAGACGCGCTATAGCGACCGCGCCCGCGTCAAGAAGACGAAGCAGGGCGAAGTGCCGGTGGACTCCAATGCACCCCTTCCGCCGACTGCAGCTGAGGTTGCCGACCGGCAGACGCAATCGGCTCCCTTGGGCTTGAATGGGGACACTTCGACAAAAAAGAAGAAGAAACACACCGCCGAAAGTGAAGACAAGACGCGCTTCAGCGAGAAAAAGAAGAGCTCTGCGGAGTCGCAGCCAAAGCAGGTGCAGCAGCCCACGCCCATTCCACCGGTACCGGGCGCACCCGCTCCATCGGATGCACCGCAACCGCAGCCCCAATAACAGCCGCAACAATAGCGCCGCTCGTTGGGCGATCACAAGAATGAGTCGGGCCTGGGCGTAAATCCCAGGCCCGCGATGTTTTTGCGGTGGATGACGGATCTCAATTTTGTGCGAGATCAGCCCGGTCGACATCAGTTAGGGGGATGCTTCTCAAAGACAAGCGATGTCTTTGTGACTTGGTAACCACCGCCGGCATAAAAGCGGTGTGCATCCAGGCGCGTGCTGCGCGACGTGACGCGGACCTTCTCAACGGATCGTTCCCAGCTCCAGGCTTCGGCACGCTCGCAGAGCCTGCGGCCAATTCCCTGCCCTCGCAGACCATCTTTCACCACCAGGCCGCCGATCAAGGCAAACGGCGCAGACTGCAGGCGGCGCTCGATCGACACTTCGATCCAGCCGACGACTTCATCGCCGAGGCAAGCGACGAAGGCTGCATGCTCCTGATCGGAGCGAGTGTTCGCGATCCAGTCGACAACCTGCTGCGGAGAACGCTCGTAGCCAAGCTGCGCGATGAGAAGGCTGACCGACGAGGCGTCGTGCGGCTGTATCTCGCGCACCGCCAGTTGATTTTCATTGCTGATCTGATCCATACCGATTCCGCTGAAACCATCTTTGCATAGCAGTGCAATCTCTGCGTTTGGAGGCGTCTCTCGCTTGCTGTATTCTTTCGTGCAGAATGAAAGACATCTATATCGACGATCTGATGGGCTTCGAAGAAGGCAAGCTCTTTGATAGCTTCTTTCTCGTTCTCGCCAAACAGCAACGAACCACGAAGCAGAACAAGCCCTATCTGAGTCTCACGCTCGGCGACAAGAAGGGGCAAATTGAGGGGCGCGTGTGGGAGATCGGTGATCCGCGCGTCGCCAGGGATTTCGAGCACGGCGACATCGTCAAGGTGCGTGGCAGCGTCTCGCGCTACGATGACCGCGCACAATTGAAGGTGGATCAATTGCGCAAGGCGCAGGCCGGCGAAGCCAACAGGATGGACATGCTGCCGGCCACCACACGCGATGTGGCTGAGCTGTGGGGTGAGCTTGAGGCGAAGGTTGCGAGCCTGACGAATCCCGACCTGAAGCGGCTTCTCACGGCACTATCGGCCGACACTGCGATTGCGCAGGCGTTTCGCGAGGCGCCGGCGGCGAGGCAGCTTCATCATGCATGGCTGGGCGGGTTGCTGGAGCACGTGGTCAGCCTGCTGGGATTGGCCGATCGCGTAGCCGCGCACTATCCACTCCTGGACCGCGACCTGCTCGTAACCGGAGTGATTCTGCACGACATTGGAAAAATTCGTGAACTGGAGTGGGAAACGGGTTTCGATTACACCGTGGAAGGTGTGCTCCTGGGACACATCCAAATGGGTGTGGACCTGGTGGAGAAGACCATCGCTTCCCTGCCCGGCTTTCCGGAGCGCCTGCGCACGCTGGTGTTGCACATGATTTTGTCGCATCATGGCAAGCTGGAATTCGGCTCGCCTAAACTGCCCATGATTCCCGAGGCGCTGGTGCTGAATTTCCTCGACGACCTCGACGCCAAGATGCAGGCGGTCATGAGTGAATTCGAGAAATCCGCGCGCGAGGGACGGGAGCCCGATGAGCTAACCGGCAAAGTATGGGCACTCGATCAGCGCCAGTTGCTGAATACGAAGGGCTGGCTCGGGAAAGCAGGAGATGGGGAACGGGGATCAGGGAACAGCGCATAAAACACGGTTCCTGATTTATGACATGAACCAGTCCCATTGTTCCTTGGTGAGCGGAACGACGGAGAGCCGGCCGATGGTGAGCAGCGGCGAGGTCTCAAAAAGCCTCTCGGCCTTGATTTGGACGAGGGTCTTGGGATGCTTGAGGCGTTTGCCTGCCTTAACGCGAACGATGGGAACCTTGGGATCGGATGCGTCGACACTCAGAACCGTGCCCGTACCAACCGCGGTGCGCTCGTCGCCAGTGTGGTAGAAGATCCATTTCGTTCCCGCTTTCATCTCGCGCAGATTCTTGACCGCGGCGGGGCTCGTGACGCCGTCCCATGCGGTTTCGCCGTCGTGGAGCAAGTCGGCGAAGGAGTAAACCTCGGGCTCGGATTTGAAGAGGAAGTAAGCGCTCATGGTGAGTGGTATCTTTGGTCAGTGAATAAGGCGGACTGTCGACCTGCCGCCCTCCGTTCCCTGCTTTTCTATTCCCTGCTGCGCTTGCGGATTTCGATGTTGAGGCGCTTGATCTTCTGGTTCAGCGTAGAGAGAGGGATGCGAAACTGTTCGGCCGCTTCGGTCTGGTTCCAGTTGCAGCGCTCAAGCTTTTCAATGATGATGCGGCGCTCGATAACTTCGAGGATGTCGAAGAGCGAAGAGTTGGGGTTGTGCTCGAGGAGCGCATCCTGGAAGCTGCGGCCGGTGATTTGACCGGGCAGGAGTTCGGCGCCGATCAGAGGCCCGGAAGAGAGCACGACGCCGCGCTCAATGGCGTTCTCAAGTTCGCGAACGTTGCCGGGCCAATCGTAATCCATAAGAGCGCGCATGGCGTCGAGAGAAAGCTTGCGCGGAGTCAGTTCGTTTTCGGCCGCATAGAGATCGAGGAAATGCTGTGCGAGAAGCGGAATATCTTCGCGGCGAGAGCGCAGCGGCGGCAGATCGACGGTGATGACGTTTAGGCGGTAGAAAAGGTCCTCGCGGAAGCGGCCATCGCGCACGGCCTGGCGCAGATCGACGTTGGTCGCGGCAAGAATGCGCACATCCACCTGGATCTCCTGAATGCCGCCGAGATGCATGAACCGCTTGTCCTGCAGAACGCGCAGAATCTTGGACTGCGTATCGAGCCCCATGGTGGCAATCTCGTCGAGGAAGAGCGTGCCCCCGTTGGCGACTTCGAAGAGGCCCTTCTTTGACGCAACAGCCGAGGTGAACGCTCCCTTTACGTGACCGAAGAGCGTGGACTCGAGCAGCTCCGACGGCATGGCGCCGGTATTGATGGGAACGAACGGCTTTTCGCGCCGGGGCGAGTTGGCGTGGATGGCCTTGGCGATGATCTCCTTGCCGGTGCCGCTCTCGCCCTGAATGAGGACCGTGGAGCGGCTGGGCGCGACCTGCGCGACCAGATCGAAGACCCGCAACATCGTATCGCTTTTGCCCACGATGTTGGCGAAGTTGTAGCGCTGCTTGAGGGCGCGCTTGAGCTGCAGGTTTTCTTCTTCGGCGCGGTGGCGAGCAACGGCAGAGCGGATGTCGGCGAGCAGCTTCTCGTTGTCCCAGGGTTTCTGGACGAAGTTCTCAGCGCCCGCCCGGATGGCTTCGACGACGTTATCGACTGTGCCATAGGCCGTGATCATGATGACCGGCAGGTCGGGCTGGCGTTCCTTGAACTGCGGCAAGAGCTCGAGGCCGCTCTGCCCAGGAAGAGCCAGGTCAAGCAGAACGAGATCGAAGCTCTCGTGGTCGATCCGGCGCAATCCTTCTTCGCCGTCGACCGCGGTCTTCACGGCGTAGTTTTCCAGCGAGAGGAGCACTTCAAGCGATTCGCGGATGCCGGCCTCGTCGTCGACCACCAGAATGGAGGCGGCGTGACCGTCGCCTGCGGAAGAGGGGGTAGATGCGTTTACGGGCAGTGCATCCTCGGCAGTGAACTCAGGCATGGACGGAATTCCTTAATAGGGGAAACTCGAGATGAAACGTTGTGCCGGAGCCGACTGCGCTTTCGACGTGAATCTTGCCCGCATGCTCCTGAATAATGCCGTAGCTGACAGAAAGGCCCAATCCTGTGCCACGCTTGTCACCGGGACGATTCTTGGTGGTGAAGAAGGGATCGTAAATGCGCTTGAGATGCTCAGGCGCGATTCCGGAGCCGGAGTCGGTTACCAAGGCTTCCACGTGGCTGTTGGCGAGGGTTGCGACACGTAAACGGCCACCGCCCGGCATGGAATCTTTAGCGTTCAGCAGCAGATTGAGAAAGACCTGCTGCAGCTTGCCGGGATTTCCGTAAATCGGGGGCAGCTCGTCGATGAGATCGACCTCCAGCATGATTTGGGCAGTCTTGAACTGGTGCTCAAGCAGCGAGATCGTGTCGCGGATGACCTGGTTGAGGTCGGTGGAGCGAAATTCAGTGGTCGAGGTGCGAGAGAAATTGAGCAATCCATTGGCGATTTCAGCAGCGCGGAAGCTTTGTTGAGTGATCTTGTCGAGCACCGGTCCCAAACGCGCATCGCCCCGCAGTTGCTTCGCGAGCATTTGCGCATAAGAGGAGATGACGGCGAGCGGCGTATTGATTTCATGGGCGACACCGGCCGCGAGCAGACCGATTGAGCTCAGTTTGTCTGCCTGGGCAAGCTGGCTTTCAAGCGTCACGCGTTCCGTGATGTCGTCCACTAAGACGATCCGGCCTACCGGAACAAAATCGCGCGAGAGCAGCGGCGCAATGGCGATGTTGGCGGTGCGCTGCTCGCCGGCGCGCGTGGTGAGGCGGAATTTGTAAAGGTGATGCACGCCCGGATCGTTGCGGAACCCTTCGATGGCCTCGATGAACTCCGATGGAAACACGGAGCCGAGGGGCTGACCGATGGCTTCTGCCCGGCTGAGGGCGTACATGGCCTCCATCTGCGCATTCCAGCTCTCGATGCGATCGTCGAGATCGATAGCAAGAATGCCTACATTGATGGATTCGACGATGTTTTCGTTAAACTCTTTCAATCGCTCGAACTCGACCATCTTTCCTTCGAGGCGCGCGTAGAGGCTGGCGTTCTGCAGAGCGATGCCGATGTAACTGGCGAGGGACTCGAGAAGCTCGACGTCCTCGCTGGAAAGAAAATCGCCTCCCAATGTGCGGCCGAGCCCGATGACGGCGAAGGTGCGGCTGGCGGTAACACCGTCGTCAAGCTTCATCGGGGCCACACGGCAAGGCAGATAGTAGTTCAGGTCGAGCAGAGCAGCGGTATTCTGCTGATCCTCGGGGAGGTGAAGAACCTGCTGCGCGTTCTCAAAAAAGATATGCGAGTGGTCTCTGGACTGGTCGAAGTTGAGGAAACCAAGAGCGAGTTTGTCTTGCGCGGCGCTCACGTCTTCGGGGAGTCCGTGCGAAGCAGCTAGCCGCAGGCGCCCGGATTCATCCGCGAGAAATATTGCAACGCGCGCCACCAGGAGGGTGCGCGGCAACTGCTCGACGATCGACTCGAGCAGAGCCCCAATATTCGTCTCGGAGCTCAGGCCGCGGCCAAACTCGACAAGGGCCTTGCGGTAGTCGTAACGATGGCGGTCGAAAGCGCGATCGACCCAGCCTTGAATGCGGCGCTTGAGGGGATCGAAGACGGCTGCCGTGACCAGGATCGCAAGTACCAGGCCCCACTCTTTCACTGCTTCGGGCATGACGTTGTGAACCATGACCGAAATCAGCGCGATCACGCCAAAATATGCGCCCAGGATCAGCGCCGTGGCAAGCGTGTACGCAACGCCGCGCTTGAAAATAAGATCCGTATCCATCAGCCGATAGCGGACGATGGCCCAACTGAACGTGAGGGGCAAAAAAATCAGTGAAAGAACGGCCAGATCGGTAAGCAGTTTGGGCGGATTGAGGTCGAGCAGGTACGGGATTGCGTAAAAGAACGTAAAGGGCAGAACCGCCGCGAATGCTCCGCGATAAAGCCATTTCAACTGTTGGCGCTGCAAAGGGGTTGAGGCGCGAGTGTAACTGCGCAGGAAAAGCAACGAAGCGAGAATGTAGAAAACCGCGTCGTAGCCGGTGGCAATCCGGTCGAGGCGGTCAAGGAGGAGCTTGGTTGCCTCGCGCGTACCAATGGTCCAAAGCCACAGCGCCAGCAGTCCCGCACCTGGCGCATAGACCAGGGGCAAGAGCCACCTGCGGCTGAGCTTCTTAAACCGCTCCTCAGGAAAACTAAGAGCAAAGTGCAGAAAGAGCGCCGGTTGCAGTGCTTCGGCAGCTATATTCGTCCAAAATACAGTCCAGTCGAGCGCGTCGAGCTTGGTTGTGTATTTGAGTGCATAGTATGCGAATGAAACCAGGCAGAAGAGATAGAAGTGCGTAGCGCGTGGCGCGCCCCACCGGCGGAAGAGAACGTATAAGCCGATGATGAGGTAGATCAGTCCGATCACACGGAGGCCGAGCCAGAAACTGTGGTCGGCAGGTACAGGGATGACTTTGACCGGGGCCTCGAGCGGAATGCCATCGCGTGTGATGCTGTAGTAAACGAGCACATATGGGCCGGCAGCGAAAGCCCGCTCTAAATCGGAGACCTGCACTACGCGATGCGTGGGGCCAGTGTCCGAGTCGCTGACGGCTGTCAACAGGTCGCCGGGCAATAAGCCGGCGCGCTGCCCCGGCATGTCGCGAAGAATGCGGTCGGCGACTAGTCCTCCCCTGGCCTCATGCCACCAGACACCGTCGTCAGGCTGCTGGACGCGCCGCTCCTGGAGAACATTGAAGACCGACAGCGCAAGAAGGGCCGCTGTGGCCAGAGCCAGCATCGTAGCCTGCACGCGATTAAGAAGGCTTGTCTCCATAGGCGGAAGGATCTCTACATTCGTCTTACTAGCACGTCAGTTGCCACGTGGAGCAAATGCACAGGAGAGTGACGGCTCGAACGCCAATCTTTTGAGAATACGCATGATATGGACTTGGAAGGACAGGAAACTGTCAACACGCTGTGAAGCAAATCACCAGTCAAGTTCAGAAATCCGGAACGGGTATCCCGAGAAGAGAATCATTCTATGGAAAATTGTAGACCCGTCAAGCGAAACGTTTTATCTGACAAATCAGGATTCATAGACGGCCCTCCGGTGATTTTCACCTATATGACCTCGTCACGGCCATACGCAGCCGAGACCGCTTTGGTTGAACCGCGACACACCACCCGAGAGCCTTAGCGCTGACCGTACGTCGCTTTTGGGCCATGCTTGCGCATGTAATGGTGCTCTGAGACGTAGCTGGGAATTCCGGCTTCCGGCGCTCCCAGCAGAACGCTGCGAAAGGCCAGCCGGGCGATGTATTCGAGGACATCAGCGTGTTCCACTGCTTCCGCCGGGGTTTTGCCCCAGACGAATGGGGCATGGCCTGCCACCAGCACGCCTGGGACGGCGATGGGATCGAGTTTCTGCTGCTTGAAGAGCCGGACGATTACGGCTCCAGTGTTTCGCACATAGGCCTCGGCGACTTCATCGGCGGTGAGCGGTTCGGTGACCGGAACCGGGCCGTGGAAGTAGTCGGCGTGGGTGGTGCCGAGGCAGGGGATGGGACGGCAGGCCTGGGCCCACGAGGTGGCGAACTCAGAGTGGGTGTGGACGATGCCGCCGATCTGCGGGAACTCGCGGTAGAGGAGCGTGTGCGTGTCGAGATCGCTTGACGGACGCAGCGTTCCCTCGACGATCTTGCCGTCAAGGTCGGTAACCACCAGGTCGGCGGGAGTCATGGTTGCGTAGTCAACGCCGCTGGGCTTGATGACGACAAGCGGCTTGGCGCCGGATCGGTCGACCCCGCTGGCGTTGCCAAAGGTGTGGGGCGCGAGACCGCGTCGGGCGATCTCCTGATTGGCGCGGAGAACTTCTTCACGAAGGGATGAAAGCAACATGGCGTGTCTCAACACTAGAATAAATCGTTCCCGAGGGTTCATCGATGGTGCAAACCGGATTTGCTATCATGGCCAGTAGATTCAGCGCGGAGGTTAAGATGCGCCGTCTCTTGTTGCCTGGCTCGATCGCCCTCGCGATCTGCTCCTTCTTCTCTCTGTCCGTTTCGGCAGGCAAATTCAGCGCCAGTGATTTTCCGTTGCGTGTGCTCATCGTTTTTCGCAACGGAGTCCGTCATTACCACGGCATGGGTGGCGGGATATCGTCTCTTGAGGAAGTAGACGGGCTTGGCGGGGCCGATCTGTTTGAAAACGGCCAGCCGATTGGCTTCGACTTCAATTACAACTGTGCGCAGCCCATCATCCCGACAATGGGATTTGAAACACTCATGGCGCGCTGGAAGAAGCCGGGCCGTGTTCTGCAAATTGTGATGCCCGTGATGGGTAAGCCCGGCGAGATGAATTCCTGCGATCTGAATGTGAACCTGAAACAGGATGCCGTCTACATCCGCCGCAACGGCTCGGTCACCGAGGAGCCAGTCGCGGAGTTCAAGGAGTGGATGCTCAAACACCAGTACGATCCCGAGCACGGTAAAAACATGCCGATGTCAGACACGAGTGCGCGCCCGGCGTCTTCGCAACCGGCCGCGCCCCCAGCAGGTGCTCGGTAGCCGTCGCTATCCTCGCAGCCAATACGGCTTCGGCACTACCGAATTCATTTCGGCGAATTCCTCATCGGTGAGCCTTAAGGCAGCGGCGCTCACGTTTTCTTCAAGGTGCTTGACGTTGCTGGTGCCCGGAATCGGCAGCACGACCGGAGAGCGTCGCAGGAGCCAGGCGAGAGAAACCACGACCGTAGAGACGTTTCGTGCCGCAGCGATCTTTTCCACCACCTCATTGGCCTTGCGAGCCTGCGCCATCGGCGCCCACGGTAGAAACGCAATGCCGTTCGCCGCGCAGTAGTCAACCACAAAATCCCACTCGCGGTCAGAGAAGCTGTAGCGGTTCTGCACGCTCACGATGGGAACAATCTTCTCCGCTCGCTTGATGTGCTCCAGGGTCACGTTGGAGAGAGCGACGTGATGGATCGTTCCCTGCTCCTTGAGCCGCGCCAGGGTTTCCATCGAAGCGTCGAAGGAGACAGCGGGATCGGGCACGTGAAGTTGATAGATGTCGATGCGCTCGAGCCGCAGCCGCCTAAGACTGCCCTGAATCGCTTCCTCAATATGCGCCGGACTAGCGTTGTGCTGCCACACGCCGGGCCCGTGGCGCGTCCAGCCAGCCTTGGTGGTGATGACGAGACCGGCAGGATAGGGCCAGAGCGCCTGAGCGATCAACTCCTCTGAAACGTCAGGCCCGTAGGAGTCTGCCGTGTCAATGAAGTTGACGCCGAGTTCGACGGCGCGGCGAAGAGTCGCGATGGCGCCTTTGACATCGGCAGGCGGGCCCCAAATTCCGCTTCCAGTAATACGCATGGCTCCGAAGCCCATGCGATTGACGGTCAAATCACCGCCGATGGTGATGGTGCCAGCCTGCGCGGCGGGCAAAGATGCAGTCGATGTGGACATTACTTCGTCTCCAGAGGTTCTATTAAAAGACCACCCGCTTGCAGTTGAATGTGAGAGCCGGGGTCGGCGATGCAGCAAAGAGGAAGATCTTCCGGCGCGTCGCCACAGCGACCCGATCACAATGAATATTTGAGATCCCTCAGCTACTAAACGGTCACTCCCCAGCCAGGCTCATAGGTGCGGCCCCAATACTTCATGGCTTCGGGATCGTCGAGGATGTGGGCGGTCTCCGGGTCAATGTTCAGCTTCCGGTTAACAAACCAGGCAATGTTCGAGAGCAACAGCATCGTGACTGTGACATTGGCAACCGGGATGGGCGAGTGGAGCTGTTCCTGGCCGCGAATGGCGGCGATGAAGTTGGCGTAATGAGCGTCGGTCATGGAATCGGCGCCGATCAGATCTGCTGTCGAGGCCGCATGGCCGACGCGGAACGTGTCGATCTGCTTGCCTTTCCAATCGTAGACGTCGTAGCCGCCGCGGTCGATCACGACGGAACCTTTGGTGCCCATGACGATCAAGCCGCGATCGCGATCGTAGATGCGCATGCCCTGGCGGCTGCGGCCTTCCCAGGAGATGAGCTTGTCGGGATACTCGAAGTTGGTGATGAGGGTGTCGTAGAACTGCCAGTCGTCTTTGTACTGGTAGCAGCCGCCGGATGCGGTGACAGCGTGAGGAAATTCCGCCTGCAGTGCCCAGCGGCAGATGTCCACTTCGTGCGTGCCGTTGTTCAGGGTTTCGCCGGTGCCATAGCGGCGCAGCCAATGCCAGTTGTAGGGGTGGATCTTGTCTCTATACTCGCTGCGCGGAGCAGGGCCTTGCCAAAGATCCCAGTTGAGCGTGGGGGGAGGCGAAGTTGGGTCGCCATAATGCGTGGCGCCGCGCGTATTGGCATACCAGGCTTTGGCCATGTAGGCTTCGCCGATGTATCCGTCGTGGATCTGCTGGATCATCTTGATCGTGTAATCGGAGGAGCGCTGCTGGTCGCCAACCTGGACCAGCTTTCCATATTTTTTTTGCGCGGCCACAATCAACTCGCCTTCACGCGGATTCTGGCTCGATGGCTTTTCAACGTAAACGTGCTTGCCGGCCTTGAGACCGAGCACCGCCATCGGCGTGTGCCAGTGGTCCGGTGTCGCAATCGTAATGGCATCCACATCTTTCGATTCGAGGGCGTTGCGGAAATCGCCTTCGGCCTTCGGCGCATAGCCAAGCACCTGCTCGGCTTTGGCGGCAAACTTGGCGCGAATGTTGTCGTCCACGTCGCAGATATAGGCGACACGAGCCGTCTTGCTGTTGGCCCCCAGCGATGACAAATGGGCGTAGCCACGGCCGTTGAGTCCGTTGATGGCAAAATTCAGCCGATCGTTGGCGCCGAGAATCTGCGCATAGCTTTTCGCCGTGGATGCAAAAGCCGAGCTCGCTACACCGGCAGCGATGCCGTTTACAAACATACGCCGGGAAATCATGACATTCTCCATTCGTTCGGCACCGGCTTCTCTTCGCGGAATCTCTAGCGGTCCGGCAGCGGATGCCGGCAACAGCGCGCAGCGGCGGAAGCCTTTCTTTGCCGCTCCAGATTATACCGTTATGAGGCCATGACACCTACGCGCCGCAGCCCGCAAAACGTGTGTGCGAAGAAGAGGGCGAATGGCGAATTCCGGCAAGAAATGACGGTGCCCAGCGGGTTTTGGTTGCCCTTCTGCGTCTATACTGTGCGCATCAACCGCGTAAAAATGGATTGAGGGGTTGTAATCTTGCACCGGATCGAAACGTCTACCAAAGCGATGGCAGCCGGAACTGCATTGGAGCCAATGCCTCTGGAGGCAGCGGAAGCGATTGCTGCGCAGGAGTTTGCCAGCATCGTCGAGAGCCATCGTCCGCAGATCTTCCGGTTCCTGCTGGCATCGCTCAGGGACGTGGATCTGGCGGAGACGCTGACCCAGGAGTGCTTCCTGAAGGCGCACAGGAATTGGAAGCATTTTCGCGGCGAATCGAGCGCGATGACGTGGCTGATGCGGATTGCCATTAATTTGCAGAAGGACCATTGGCGCAACCGGCGGCTGCAATTCTGGCGGTATACGCGGGCCAATGCCGTGGACTTGGACGATGCCAGCGATTGGTTGCCCAGTGGCGAGCGAAGCGCAGAGCAGCAGATGCTGGCGAGGGAGCGTGTAGCTCAGGTTTGGAAAGCGGTAGAAGGCTTGAGCGAGCGGCAACGAACGGTATTCCTTCTTCGTTATGTTGAAGAACGGGAGCTGAGTGAAATTGCGCAATCCACCGGGTTGAGCGAGGGCACGGTGAAGGCGCACCTGTCGCGAGCGCTTGCGAGAGTGCGCGCGGAGTTAAGAGGATCACAATGAATTCGCAGGACAAATTGGCGGGAGAGATGGAGGATCCGGTGCTGGCTGAGGCGCTAGGGCATTTTAAAGCCAGCGTGGATGCCTGGAGTGAAGCAGCGTATAGCCGGCCTCGCACAGTGGCGGCGACGAAGCGGCATAGTTGGCGGCTGGCGGTTGGTTGGGTGCTTGGATGCCTGCTGGCATTCGGCTGCCTGGCTGGCGGCGTGTATGAGCGATTTCACTCGCAGGAGCTGGCGAGGATTGCTGTGATGACAGCGGCACAGCAGAAATCCGCCCATGAGCGGCTGGCGAGGGTGGAAAAATTCGATTCCAGGGAAAAGGCATTAGTGAAGCACGCGGAGAGCGAAAGCTCCGATGCAGCGACAAGTCCAGCGGACACGAACGATGATCTGCTGGCAACGCTCGACACCGATGTTTCGCGCGAGGTTCCTTCAGCAATGGAACCGCTGGCCCAGTTGATGGATGAAAACGGCGCGAAGGAAAACGGGACGAAGTAAGTGGCAAGCGAAAAGCACCGGAAGATTGACCGATACGCAGTGGAGGAACGAAAAAATGAAAGCAATGAAGGCTGTACGACTGGTTTTGGCGGTAGCGGGAGTTGTGTTGGCTGGCGGATTCGCCAGCGCGCAAGGGCCCGGCGGCCCGGGGATGCGGCCCGGGTTCGGAATGCATCGCCCGCCCCTGGAGCGCGATCTTGGGCTGGCAGGCGGGCGGTTCTGGAATAACCCGAACATTGTGAAGCAGCTAAACCTGACAGACGACCAGCGCAAGGCGATGGACGGAATTCTGCAAGACCATCGGATGAAGTTGATCGATCTGCAGGCAAACCTTGAGAAGGCAGAGGTCGCCATGGGGCCGCTGCTGAAGGCCGACACGCCGGATCGCGCGGCGATTGAGGCGCAGATAGACAAGGTCGTACAGGCCCGGGCCGGCCTGGAGAAAGCGAACTCGCTTTTTCTGCTGGACCTGCGTATGCAACTGAAGCCGGACCAATGGAAGCAACTGCAGACGATGCGGGAGAACCGAATGCAGGGTGACCGAATGCCGCGTGACCGGATGCACGGTCAAGGGCGCGGATGGGGACAAGACCGCCAGGGTGGGCGATTCGGCCGGCAAATGCCTCCGCCGCCGGGCGCGGCACCGCAAGGAACTCCGCCTCAGGGATCGCAGGCGCCGGGGACCGGCCAAGAGCAGTAGCCGCTTTTATCGCGGGATTTTGACACTGCTCCAGACCATTGCACCGTGCTTCGCGAGTAGCGCGTTCGGATCGTGAGTTTCACAAAAGGGGAGTTGCAGTTGAAAAGCAGCGGCGGCAGGGAGATTTTTTCCTTGCCGCCGATTTTTTGTCAGCAGGCGGCACAACTAGAACGGCGACGATTGCGTTTGGCAACTCAAACGTTCGGCGTTCTACGCAGCGCCATCTGTTGTTGGTTCTGTAACATCAGGATGGAAGGAGCCAACTTTGCCGAGTCTTGCCTCTGCCGACTGGCTGATCTTGCTGATCTACTGCTTTTTCGTGCTCGTTGCGGGCTTTTCCCTCAGACCGTTCATGACCGGGAGCCGGGAGTTTCTGCAAGCTGGGCGCGGACTGCCGGCCTGGCTGTGTGGCCTGGCGATGGCAGGCGCTGGCCTTGGTTCGCAGGAATTGCTCGGCATGGGCGCCGCAGGCGCGCGCTTCGGCCTCGCCAGCCTCAGTTTGATCGCGCTCGGTTCGATACCGGCCATGCTCTTTGCCGGCTTGTACCTGATGCCTGTCTACTACGGGTCGAATTCAAGGGCCGGCGCGGCCGGGACGAGCGCAAGATCGATACCCGAGTATCTCGGCCTGCGCTTTGACCGCAAGACACGCGTGCTGAGCGCCTGCCTTTTCGTGGCCATTGCGCTCATTGGGGCAGGGATCTCGCTTTTTGTGATGGCGCGTGTCCTGACTGCGTTGCAGATCTTCGATCAGGTCTCGAACCGGTGGCATTTGCCTGAGCAAGGAGTCCTCATCCTGGCGATTGCCTTGCCGGCTTTGCTGGTGCTGGCGTACGTTCTGCTCGGCGGACTCGGCGCAGCCATGTACAACCAGGTTCTGCAGTTTTGTGTCGTTGTGGCGGGATTGGCCCCGTTGGTCGCGCTTGGCCTGAAGAGGATCGGCGGATGGAATGGGTTGAAGAGTGCAGTTCCGGCCGGTTTTTTGCACGAGTGGAGTGGAGGAGCAAACGCGGGCGCGCATTCGACGGGAATTGGCGCGGTTGGACTTGGGCTCGGCGTGGGACTTGTACTGGGCGGCGGAATGTGGTGCACAGACTTCAGACTGCTGCAAACGGCCATGGCTGCGAAGGATGTGGAGTCGGCCCGAAGATCCCCGCTTATTGCTGCGGCGCTATGGATGTTTGTCCCGGTTCTGATGGTTTTGCCGGGAGTGATTGCTGTTGGGTTACCCACGCCGCATACCACCATATTCGTGCGCAACGAGAACGGCGCCATCTACCACGACATCACCGTGGTTCCGGCGATGGTTGAGGCCGGGAAAGGCCTGGTTCCGGCCAAAGCCGACCCAGCCACGGAGAAACCGCTCCTGGGTACGGACGGCCATGCGGTGTTAGATTACAAGATGGCAACGCCGGAGGTGTTGCTTCAATTCCTGCCCATTGGACTTCTCGGCCTCGGGGTGGCGGCACTGCTCGCCTGCCTGATGAGCGGGGTGGCGGCAAGCCTCATGGCGTTGAGCACGGTGTTCACGTGCGACATCTTCCAGGCGCTCTTCGCAAGAGACGCGAATGACAAGCGGATTCTTGCCACAGGCCGATGGGCCGCGGTAGGGGGCGTGTTGCTGGCGATTGCGGTGGCGCTCGCGGCGATGCGATTCAACGACATTCTCGATGCCATGCTGCTCGTCTTTGCGGTGGTGAATGCGCCGTTGTTTGCGGTGTTGCTGCTGGGTGCTTTTTGGAGACGCGCCACCGGGCATGGCGCTTTTGCGGGCCTGATCGCAGGCGCGGCCATGGCTCTGCTCCATCACGGGCTCGATCTTCCCTTGGGCGCGCGGCCGGGCATTCGCGGCGGATGGATTGCGGTTATACACCATCCCGCCAGCGAGCTTGTGCTTGCCCTGACTACGGCCACGCTTGCTTTTCTTGTGAGCCTGCTGGTAACCGCCGCCGTGAGCGCCTGCACCCGGTCGCGGCCTAAGACGGAACTTCGTGGGCTTGTGTATTCGCTGATGGAACGCAGGCCGCTGCGTGCGAGTTGGTGGAAACGACCCGAGGCGTTGGCGTTCGTAATTCTGCTCGCGGCAATCGCAGTGAACCTGATCTTTATTTGAGGAGCGAAGGTCAACGATGTTTTACGATGCGCGCATCACAATCGGAATGATGTTCACTTTGATCGGGACGATTCTGGCGGCATTCGGACTCGGCACGCGCAACAACCCGATGGTTTACGAGAAGAGCCTCGGAATCAATGCGAATCTCTGGTCGGGGCTGGTGTTGCTGGCGTTCGGAGTCGTCTTCCTTCTGCTCGGACGAAGCGGTCAGATGCGAATTGAGAAACAAAAGAAATAGTTGTTGCTGCACACGCCCTGGTGGTTCGGGCTCATTTGCAGCCTTAATCGCCTCGCGCGCTGAAACGCATCGTACGGTAATCGAAGGTGTAGCTCGTGAGCTGATCGAGAGCGTCAATGCCGAGCACGCCGTAGACATCGTCGTGGGCGGAGCCGAGGGGCTCGGTGAGAACGCTGATGTAGTGAAGGTTGACTTCGGTGTTGCCGACGGAGAGAGGCACGTTCTCAGCGATATAGGCGGGCTGCGGCGGTGATTGATCGCCGGGTAACGAGAACATCACAGTCTTCTGGCTATTGAATTCCGCGGCATGTTCGTCGAACCATCGCGAGGTCAGGTAGGTCTGTTGGCTGCCTGCGTCGATCGCATACATCCGTCCATCGGTTGCATCGGATTCATTCTTGCCGGCGGACACGTCTTGCGAAGGCGGATCAGTAGCCCGGTCGAGTGCATTGCCGAGTGCGACGATGATCTCGTCGCCGTCCAGATAAAAGCGTGCTCCCTTGTTCAGCCTGTCGTTGTCCACGGCGGGATCGATCTCCTTGGAAGGGTCGACCTGGATGGCGTTATCGGAGACAGTGAGCCGGCCCATCGCCGCCAGGGCCGGATAGCCGAGAACGCCCTCGACTTGATAGCCGGAGTGCGGGAAGTAATAGTCCGCGTCATCGTAGACAAAGGCCGTCATATTGCGCAGTGTGAGCCGGCCGCCGATGGTGAAGCGGGGAATGACGGTAGCGTGAACCTGAATGGGGCGGCCCGTCAGCGTGTGTATCGTGGCGGCATCCGGGGAGATCGTGAGGCCGACCTCTTTGGCCGTGGAACGGTCGATCAGATTGAAGGGCTGAGTCGGGTCGAGCATCCATGTGTGAGAGTTCGCGTCAATAAAGACCGGTATGTCGATGAGGCCGAGTGGATCGTCGCTCACCTGCATCCTGAAGGGCTCGCAAGGATCTACGCTCATCGGTGGATCGTCCCTGGCCAGCGGTAACATTTTGAGCGGCATCTCGATCTCGTTCTGCTCGTCGGAGCTGAGACTTGCGTGCAGCCGGGCATCGAGAGTCTGATAAGCCTGCGCAGCTTGTGCCCAATCGCCTAGGCGCAGGTAGTCCTCGGCCAGAGCCATGCGGAGCAGCTTTTCATGAGCGACGTTCCCGCTGGCAGTCACCTGATCGACAAGTGGAGACAGTAATTCAATGGATGCCTTCAGGTCGTTCGATCGGTTCGCCAGGATGCCGCGATAGAACTGCTCCTGGTCAGGCGGCAACTGACCAAGCTGCGCCTGCACGCTAGGATACTGATGATCCGCGAGCAGGTTCATGAGCCGTTCATCGGCGTTGAGGCCGCTCGCGGTTCCAGTCTGCAGTTGTGTGCCAACGCCCGGCGACTGCTGGGGAGCGGCAGGGAGCTTGGTTTGAGGTGAGAGCGGCTGCGGCGGGGCCGGTTGCGTATTTTGCTGCGCCACAAGCGAAGGCGAATACAGAAAGAACACCAGTGCGAGGACCATCCCTGCAATCGGCAACAGCGGGGCGAATGCAAAGGTCTCCGGCACAAAATTGCTTCGTGCCACGGTTCCACGGACACAACTCATCTACCCTTCGACGTTAACAGATTCACCGGACCCCGAGTTCGCCGGGAGAATGCGGGCCTTTCGATGCGGTTCTCACGAGTCGCGGCGCCGGAAAGAGCGAAGGACCGCTCGGTTTTAAGACGGTTTTTATGAAGCCGCCGCTACACTTGAGATGAACGATGAAGCGAAAGACAATCGCGCATTACGAGATTCTGCGGCGGCTGGGCACCGGCGGCAACGGCATTGTGTATGCGGCCAACGATACGCTCCTGCAGCGGCCGGTTGTTCTAAAGATGTTGCATACCGGCTTGCTGACGGCCGAACAGATGCGGTCGACCGTGTTGCGCGAGGCACGGCTTGCTTCGGCGATCGAACATCCCAATGTTTGTGCCATCTACGAGGTCGGTGAAAGTGGCGACGAGGCCTACATTGCAATGCAATATGTGCCCGGGCAGTCGCTGGACAAGCTCATCGAACGCGGCCCGGCCAACCTGCAGCTTGTTCTTTCGGTGGGAATTCAGATTGCAGACGGCCTTGAGGCGGCCCACGCGCTGGGCATCTTTCACCGCGACCTGAAGCCGCAGAACGTCATGCTGACCGACGGCGGGCTGGTGAAGATTCTGGACTTTGGACTGGCCAGGCGCCTTCCGCCGGAAGATGCGCGCTTCGATCCCGCAAAACCGGCTTTAACAAAGGATCCGCCGCTCCCGGCTACTCACACCGCGCGCGGCGGGACCATCCGTTATATGGCCCCGGAACAGTTCGTCACCGGCCACTCCGGCGTGCAGTCGGATGTGTGGGCGCTGGGCGTGATTCTCTATGAGCTTTCCGGTGGACGTCATCCATTTGTGCGGCCCGATGCCGAAGACTTCCAGGCCATTCGGGCCATTCAATTCCTGGAGCCGGACGATTTGACCGCGATCGTGCCGGAGATTTCTCCGGAGCTCAAGAGTGTGATTGCATCGTGTCTCGAAAAGAATCCGGGAGCGCGGAATGCTTCGGCGGCCGAGGTTCGCGAGGGTCTGAAGACCATCATGAAGGCGCAGCGCATCGAGACCGGAATGATCCCCGTGGAAGCAGCCGCAAATTTGCCTGCCACGGGACCGGAGGCGGAGAAGCGCGCGACGGGTGTGCTCTCGATGCTGGCAGAGCGCTTTCGCGAGTCGTCAGCCGAGCGCTCGGCACAGAATTCAATCGTGGTGCTACCCTTCGCTAACCTGGGCGCCACTGAGGCTGCGCCGCTTTACGGCTACGCACTTGCCGATGCGATTGCGGCGAGGCTGGCGCGCATTCCCACGCTGGTGGTGCGGCCTTCAAGCGCCCTGATGCCGCTGGCCGGCGCGCGGCCCTTCGCCCAAATGGATCCCCTCGCAGTCGGCAAAAAGCTACTGGTTTCGTTCGTGCTTGCAGGAAGCTTTGTGCGATCGGAAAACGGATTCGACCTGAATTGGCAACTGCTCGACGTGCCGTCGCAGAGTGTCCGGTCCGGCGCCTCCATTCGCGTGGCGTCGCTTGACCTGATCGCAGTGCAGACGGAGATTGCAAACGAGGTGTTCGCCACGCTGCAGGGTGTTCGATCCGCTCGGACGCTTGAGCCCGCCCAAGCCGGAGCAGGAGCCCGCACGGCGCGAAGTTCCGTTCGCGACGAATCGCTGTCGGGGCTGGTAAGTGAAAAGTATTTGCAGGCACGGGCTCTGCTGAGTTCGTTCATGGTGCGCACCGGCGCTCGTGCGGATCTGGATCGCGCTCGCGCGCTGTTCTCGAGCGTGACAGAAGCCAATGCCGCGTTCGCGCCTGGATGGAGCGGCCTGGGCATTGCCGAGCTGCAGTACGCACGTCACGGCTTTGGCGGGCAAACCTATGTAATGCGCGCGCGCAAAGCGTTCGATGAGGCGCTTACGCTCGATCCGGGTTCGACTGAGGCGAATCTTTACCGTATTTATATGTTGCTGTCGCGAGGCGAGAAGGAGTCGGCGCGGCATGGAATCGCCAGCTTGCTGGGAAGCGCCGCGAACGATTGGAATGTGCACCTGTTGGCTGGAATTGCGTTACGCTGCGACGGCATGTATGAGGGCGCGCTGGATGAGTTCAGCCGTGCGCTCAAGCTGAATCCCGCAAATGCAGCGATTATCTATAACCATCGCGCCCGCGTTTACCACTACCAGAACCAGATTGAACTGGCCGGAGATGAACTGGAAAAGGGCCTGGCGCTTGAACCGCGGCATCCCTTGCTGCGCACATCCGCAGGTTATCAGCAAATGCGGTTAGGAAACCTGAATGCGGCCATTCAAATCCTCGAGCGCGTCATCGCCGACGATCCCCTGTTGCGCATCGCTGTGCCCACCCTTGCGATTTGCTATGTGCAGGCCGGTGACCGCGCGCGAGGTGTCATGTTGCTGAAGGACGAAACACTCACGGCGGCGGAGGCGGACAGCGAAATGGCGTACCGGCTGGCCACTTACTTCGCCGTCGAAGGCGACGCAAGCGAGGCGCTGCATTGGCTTCGGCGCGCAATATATCTGGGCAACGAAAACTATCCCTGGTTCCAGAAAAACCCTGCCTGGAATAACCTGCGCACGAATGCCGACTTCGAGCGGATTCTGGAAGATTTGAAACGAGGTTTTCGCAAAAACCAGAAAACCTGGAAGCGGCTTTTGGAGCAGGTGCCGGCGACCGGGTAAGAATCCCTCTAGCAGGGTCCGTCGATACGCTCGTAGGGTTGGTAAACCGGCTCCCAAACATAAGCACGAATTCTCTCCGCAAAGTCAGCCTCACCATTCGGATCGGCAACGCCTTCGGCAATTGCCTGGCGACCGACGGCCTCCGCAACAATCCGGCTCACCTTGCGTGATTCGGCGATCGGCGGAAGCAATGGTGCGCTCTTGTCGGTGCGTGCGGGTGAAAGCGATGCCAGCGCTTTCGTCGCGGCCATAATCATGCCGTCGGTGACGCGCCTGGCGCTGGAAACGAGCGTGCCCAGAGCCAGCCCGGGAAAGATGTAGGAATTATTGATTTGTGCGATAGGAATCAGCCTGCCGTCGACTTCGACCGGTGCAAAAGGGCTTCCCGTGCCGACCAGGGCGCGGCCATTGGTCCATCGTAAAAGGTCGGCGGGATCGGCTTCAGATTTCGAGGTTGGGTTCGACAGCGGGCAGATGATCGGGCGATCGGTCTGTCGGGCCATCTCGCGCGCGATCTCCTCGCTGAAGGCGCCGGGCTGTGCGCTGACCCCGGCCAGCGCAGTGATGCCCGCATTGCGAACCACGTCGAGCAGCGAGATGGAGCCGGTATCCACGCTCGCCGGCGACAGCTTCCATCCCGCGACGTCCTCGCGCTTTCGCACGAGTGCCTGCTGCTCGGGCCGGATGCCTTTGCCGCCTTCAATGAGGAGACCATAGCGGTTGAAAGCGTAAATGCGCTGGCGCGCCTGCTCTTCCGTCAGCCCTTCCACTTTCATGGCTGCAATGAGCAGATCGATGATGCCAATGCCGGCGGATCCAGAGCCGAACATGGCGATGGTTTGCTCCTTCAGGGGAATGCCGGTTGCCGAGACGGCGGCAAGCAGCGTCGCAGTGGTCACCGCCGCAGTTCCCTGAATATCGTCGTTGAAGGTGCAGAGGCGATTCCTGTATTTTGCCAGCAACCGAGCCGCATTGGCGCCCGCGAAATCCTCCCATTGCAATAAAACCTGTGGCCAACGTCGTTCGACAGCGGTCACAAACGCTTCGACAAAATCGTCGTACTCCTGTCCGCGAATCCGTTTGTGCTCCCAGCCGATGTAGATCGGGTCATCAAGCAGCGTTTCGTTGTCGGTACCCAGGTCGAGCAGCACTGGCAGGCAATGTTCCGGCGGAATGCCTCCCAGCGCGGTGTAAAGCGCCATCTTCCCGATGGGGATGCCCATGCCGCCCGCGCCCTGATCGCCGAGACCGAGGATGCGCTCTCCGTCGCTGACAACGATGCATCGCACTAAATCGTAGCTGGGGTTGGCAAGAATCTGCTCGATCCGCTCTTTGTTCGGGTAACTGAGAAAGAGGCCGCGCGGCTTGCGCCAGATCTCTGAGAAGCGCTGGCATCCTTCGCCAACTGCAGGCGTGTAAACAATAGGCAACAATTCTTCGATGTTGTGAGCGATGAGCGAGTAGAACAGCGTCTCGTTGTTGTCCTGAAGATCGCGCATGTTCGAGTACATGCCAAACGCAGTGGGGCGGCTGTCCAGAACACGCTTGCGGCGTTCGCGTTGGCTTTCGAGAGTTCCGATGTGCGGAGGCAGCAGGCCGTGCAAGGCAAAAGTGTCGCGCTCTTCTTCAGAGAATGCCGTGCCCTTGTTCAGGCGAGGGTTCATGAGCAGGTCGCGGCCAGAGAGGTGGGTGCGGATCACGGAATTTTCGCGGCGGCTCTGCGAGGCGGAATCGGAGCTCAAATCAATCTTCTCCTACTTGCGAGCTGGCTCAGAAAACAGGATATGCGCTTGTCATTCAAACGTCAGAAACACAATTTCGGCGGCGCTGCCGAGGCGCATCGGCGGACCCCACGTTCCGGCGCCGGTGGAGGTATAAACCTGCAATGCACCGAAGAGGTGAAATCCACTTGTAAAGGGCCCGAAAACGCTGCGCGTAATCCACGTGAACGGAATGAACTGCCCGCCGTGGGTGTGGCCGGAAAGCTGCAGACTCACTCCGGACTGCTCGACGATGGGCAGCCGAATGGGTGCGTGGTTCAGCAGAATGCTGGGCTTATCGCGGTCGAGGCTCAAGCCATCGAGGAACGCTTTCATGCGAATGATATGCGTGGAATCCCGATACATCACGCCGGCAATCTGCATACCGTCGATGGTCACCGATTCATTGGCAAGCACGCGGATGCCTACGCGCTCGATGGCCTCGATGTAAGGCGTGGGCGTCGTGAACTCCTCGTGGTTGCCCGTGGAGAAGAAAATACCGAGCGGAGGAGTAAATGCTTGGAAAGGGGCGACCATGCGGTCGAGGTCGGCATGCGTGCCGTCGAAGAGGTCGCCGGGGATGAAAACCAATTCAGGACGGAAGCTCGCAGCGAGGGCAATGACACGGCGGCAAAAACGGACGCCATTGATCGGCCCGAGATGCAGGTCGCTGAGCAGGACTGCCCTTCGTCCTCTCCAGCTTGCCGGCAGGTTCTTGAGTTGCACGGCGACGCGGCGGATGCGAATAACGCGCGCATTCAAGAGCCCGTAGACCCCGGCGAGCGCCGCGATGAGATAGCAGACCACGATGAGGATGCGACGGCTCTCATCGGGATTCTCCGCCAGGTGCGAGACGCGAAGTCCAAACCATGCGATCCATGCCAGGAGCGACATCCAGAAGAAAAAATTGAGCATGCCCAGCCAGACAGCCGCGAACCAGTAGATGAGCCGGACCACAAAGTTGGAAAAACGGAAAGTAAGCAGTGAGGCGATGACAAAACCGAAAGCAAGCGCGAGCATCGCGGCGCGCAAATCCACCAGTGCCGCGGGCGAAAGACCGGGCCAAAAGGCCACCCAGGTGGAGTACACCAGCCAGTGCGCTAAAAGAAGGATGATCTGGATGACAACGATGGGGACTACGGGCCAGGCTTTCAAACCGCATCTCCTTCAATTCATCATTGCACGAGGGCACGAAGCCGCCCCGTTGACGCTGAGGCGGCGACGCGCGTGCAACAATCTTTTCATGACCGCAGGACCCAATGACGCGCTGGGGATTTACGTTTCCATCCCCTTTTGCCGGTCGAAGTGCACCTACTGCAACTTTGCGTCGGGTGTTTACCCCGCGGCAGACCACCAGCGCTACGTGGAGCGAGTGATCGAGGACCTGACGCACGCTGGTGCATGGGCCGAGAGCGCCCGGACGGAGCTGCCGCGGCGCATGGATACGGTTTATCTGGGCGGGGGAACGCCGAGCCTGCTGGCTCCGGAGTTGATTGGGCGCCTGTTTGCCGCGATGCGTGCTGTGTTTTCGCTCGATGCGGATGCCGAGATCACGATGGAGTGCGCCCCCGGGCAGGTCACGGATGAAGGGTTGGGAGCGATGGCCGCGGCAGGTGTCAATCGAGTCAGCCTGGGCGTGCAATCGTTTGTTGACGCGGAGGCCCGCAGCAGCGGACGGCTGCACAGCCGGGTCGTGGTTGAAACCGACTTGCGGCGGCTGCGCGCAGCCGGAATCACAAACCTGAATGTGGATTTGATCGCAGGATTGGCCGGGCAGACCGCGTCATCGTGGGAGGAGTCGCTCGCGGCACTTGTTGATTCCGGCGTTCCCCATGCCAGCGTATACATGCTCGAAGTCGATGAGGACTCGCGCCTTGGGCGCGAACTATTGAAGCGCGGATCGCGATACCACGCCGCGCTGGTGCCAAGCGACGATTGCATTGCGCGGATGTACGAGCGCGCGATTGAGCGGTTTGGTACGGCAGGGTTGCGGCAGTATGAGATCTCGAATTTTGCGCAGCCCGGCCTCGAGTCGCGGCACAACTTGCGCTATTGGCGGAGGCGGCCCTACCTGGGCGTCGGGCTGGATGCGTCGTCGATGCTTCGGTCCGACCCCACCCTGGCGGCAAACCCAACGACGCCGCGAGGGTGGGGCACCCACAACCTTGTACTACGCGCGACCACGACCGATGATCTGAAAGCGTATCTCGCCGGGACGGGAATCGTGGAGACGGACCGGCTTGAACCCGCGCGCCAACACGAGGAAGCCTGGTTCCTGGGATTGAGAATGAATTCCGGCGTGGAAGTGGCTGCGCTGGAGAATGAATTTGGATCCGAGATGGTCGCTCCGGCGAAGGAAACGGCCACGCGGCTCGCACAAGACGGTCTGTTGGATTTCGACGGAGAACGAGTGCGGCTCACACCCCGGGGACGGCTGATCTCCAACGAAGTGTTCCAGGAATTTCTGGACTTGGAGGCGGAGCTCGCCGCTGAATAATACTGCGTGGCCATCACAACGGCTGTCGAGTTAATCTCCGGGTTGGCGACGATAAATTCAACTATCAGCCGCCTGCCGTTCGCTACCACGCCAGCAGTTCGTCGCCGGAGGATTCAGAGAAAAATGCGACCGGAGGAGAAGCGGGCTGTGCTTGGCCGCCGAAGCACTGGATGGATTCGGGTCCGGCAGCCTTGGCCCATTCGAGAGCTTTTTCGGTTTCGCGCAGGACCACAACGGGCGACCGGCCTCGGCTGGCGGCGATACCAAAACACGCCGAGAGCCGGATGGCTTCGCCGGCGACGTGAAACGGCACAGAGAAAACCTCGAGACGCAGGCGTTCCGTGAGTGCCATCGCGTTGGCAGGGCTGCACGCAGGTAATGCGACTAGAAACTCGTCCATCCCCGGCCGGCCCAGCAGATCGTAGCTCCGCAATAGCGCGCCGGTACGGGCTGCCACCTGGCAGAGAAGTTCGTCGCAGGCGTCGACGCCAAGGCGCGAGTTCCAGTGACCGAAGTCGTCGATGTCGAAAAGGATCAGCGACATGGAAGAGTTCATCCGCTGCACGCGATCGGTTTCGCGGAACAGCATGGCGAGCAGGGTTTCGCGGTTGTAGACACCGGTAAGGCGATCAAGCTGAACACTGCGGATGGCGGCATCACGGAGGGTGTCGAGTTCGTCCGCTATCTGTTGGTGGCGCAAAATCAAATCCAGCCTCAGTTGCCAGTATGCCGGTTCCGCGGACCGAAGAATTAAGTCGTCGATGGCGCCTTCAGCAAGAAAATCGATCCACTCCTGGGTCACCGCTCCGGCAATCAAAAGGATAGGCAGGCGCGGAACACTTGCTATGGCGCGGGCAGCGGCAAGCAATTGGCCAGTCGCCATATCGGGCAGATGCGCGTCGATGAGCACCAGGCTGGGAGGGTTGGGGCAGCCTATCGAGGCGAGCGCATCGTGGGCGCTGAGCACAATCTCAACGTGTGCGCTCGCTTGCCGTAGCTGTGGTTCGATGGCGGCAAGCAGCGCCGGGTCGGCCGATGCAAAGACGAATACGGGGGACGTGTGCGATGGCATCCTCGGGTTTCTCCCGTTTGGATGTATCGGCGCAAGTTAGAAGAATCTTAGAATTCGGGCCGGGAATGTTGGGATGATCCAATGACTCCTGAGTCGAGAACCCAAAGGTACTGTGTCCGACTTTGAGACACTGCAGTCGCCCGCCGTCTGTGGCGTTCGCTCCATTTGCCTGCTCTCCGTTGAGCTAATCCACGAAGTCGACTTGCGGTTCGACAGGGATAATGCCGCGTTCATGGCCCATCGCCAGCAGCCTTTGGATTGCTTCGCGGCCGTCAGGGCCGAAGTCAAGGGTGCGTTCGTTTACATACATGTTCACAAAGCGGCTGGCAGTGGTGGAGTCGAGATCGCGTGCGAATTGCATGGCGTATTCGAGGGCTTGCTCGCGGTGTTCGAGGGCATGTTGAATGCTGTCGCGCAAAGCCTTGGAGATCACCTTGTGTGCTTTTGGGCCGAGCGAGCGGCGAATGGCATTGCCTCCCAGAGGAAGCACCAGCTTGGTACGTTCGCGCCACCAGACCCCAAGATCAATTACTTTATAGAGCCCGCTGGTGGAGTAGGTGAGTTGTCCCTCGTGAATGATCAATCCGGCTTCGAAGTTTCCGGCAAGAATCTCGGGAATGATCTTGTCAAACGGAACGGTGACCGTTTGAATGTCTGGATTGAAGATCTTGAGAGCGAGATAGGCCGTAGTGAGGGTGCCGGGAACCGCGACCCGCATGCGGCTAAGGCCGCTCGCTTCCATCTTGCGGCTCGAAACAACCATGGGGCCGTACCCTTCTCCCACGCTGCCGCCGCAGCCCATCAATGCGTAGTTCTTCTGCAAATATGGATAGGCATGAAAGCTGATGGCAGTCACATCGTAGACGGCTTCTTCGCGGGCACGGCAGTTGAGGGTCTCAATGTCGCAAAGCGTATGCGTAAATCGATATCCAGGCACGCGAATCTTGTTCGTTGCCAGGCCATAAAACATAAAGGCATCGTCAGAATCGGGGCTATGGGCAATCGATATCTCTAGCGGACTTGTAGATGTAACAATATCCGGGGTTCCAGTGCTCACAACGCGGATAAATCCTTTCGGCAATTATGATTCATGAACGTTACATTCGATGATTACATGCCGAGGATGACTGCATCCTTTTCCGGCGGCACAGCCGGGCCATGGATCATGGCTTCAATTCCAGGTCAGACTCTTCGGTCCGCTCGAATGCAAACGGCAACTCATCTCTGGCCTTTGAGCGGTGCCGCCAAATATGACGAGCGACGCCTGCGGCCGCAAAAAGCAGCGCTGCGAGCGACACGAGAAAGACGATCAGGAGCCAGCGCATGAGTCGGACCTCCCCAAGCATACCAGAGGTCCTCAACAGCGCCTACAGCAGTTTCGGAAATGGCATAACTGCGCTTCGGGCAGCCAAGCCGCGACCCATAGGAGCGATGACCTTGAGTGCCCTTTTGACACGGCAGAGTATTTCCGAAACGGCTCAAGGTCGCCTGCACAAGCGCAACCTGCGATCAAACTGCAGTTCTCTGTGAAGCTCCCAGGCAGGCTCCCAACCATGAAAGATACGTGGAGCTGCCGGCTTCGATTGCGAGCACCAGGAACTCCGGCGTCTGGTAACTATGGAGTTCCTGGAGCCGCGACTCGAGAGCGGGCAGTTGATGGGTAGCCGTCTTGAGCAGCAGGAGAGTTTCTGCAGACGATTCGATTTTATCGTGCCAACGGTAGATGGAATGGACCGGAGGCAGGAGTGTGGCGCAGGCGGCAAGATGTTCTTCAACCAGCGTGCGGCCCAGGCGGGTGCCTTCCTCTGGGCTCACGACTGTGGTCATGACGATGCGAGCGGAAGACGATCTTTCGAGCATAAGGCCCCTCCAGTGATGAAAACAATACTGCAAACACTCTACCGCCGAATCGACCTGGCTCGGTAATGGCTTGCCGATTTACGGCACTCGAGAGGCCAAATGCGGAATCGCCGGGCACAGTCGTGCCAGCGGTGCAGCTGCGCCTCGCGCATCCCGAAGAATTCCCGGCTTGGAAAGAGTTAATGAACCAACTCGGCAGTTACCGCGATCTCCTGGCGCTGTGTTGTGCCGGGAACAGCGAGCGATCCGAGGACAGTTGGCTTGCCCGCTGAGATTTCTGCCCCCTCCTGTAGAACGATTTGGTGAACTACAGGGTCCTGTGCGGCAGTTGCAGATCGGTCGCCGGGAAGACTCGATTGCTCGATCTTGGTGCGCAAAGTCAGGCCATCCGGAGACCCGTCGACCGTTGCGTCAATGCTCAAGCCCACGTCCTGGTACTGCACTTGAGTGTTGCTGTTTCGCGCTTGAGTGTCATACGAGCCGGTGACGATGGGCACGCGGTTGCCTTGCTTGAAGATCGATCGTTGTCCCAGAACCGCCAGGATGACAAAACTCTGCGACCCCGTGCTCTTGCCGCCGTCGTATCCGGTAATGGTGTAGGTGAGGCGATAGAGGGGCCTGGGGCGGTCGAGGTCGGCGATCAGCTTGTGTGCCGTTTCCAGATCTTCGGGTGTTCCCCTCAATGTGATGGCGTTCTGAGATTGCACGCCGTAGATCTTTGCCCTGGGCAAAATATTTCGCAGATCGGTCATCATTTCGTTCAGGTCGTTTTGTTCAGCAATGTTTTTTAGAAAGATCGTTTGCACTGTCTCTGGGGCGGGTTGAGGAACCGCGTCGGGCCGTTGGTCCCCCGGGCTTGCCTGTGCTTTCGCAGCCGGCGCCGGGAGCATGAGGGCTAACGTGAGTGCAACGGCCGTCGCTCCACTGGCCGCCGCGAGTTTTCCGATTCGTTTGCCGTTCAATGGCATATCTCCCCCTTATGGCTGTTCCTCAGAACGCCATGGAATGTTTGTCGGTCGAACCCGGGTATCCTTTGCTCAACAAGACGCCCCGCAGAAGATTCCGCTCGACGAAATTTGATGGGGCACAAAATGCGCCCGGCTGGTGATCTTCGCAACCATGCCGCGGCCATTCAGATCAAATTGGTAAGTTTTCAAACTCAGGTGGTTGCCGATCCCGCCCCGGTGTTGCAGTATGGACCTTGCGGCCCAAGCCGTTCCGGAAACAAAGGTTGAGGGTTAGAAAGCAAACATTGGTTCGACCGAACAGAAGTTCCGAAACTGCTTATGCGATGGCGCCGCGCGTGGAGTGAAGAATGAGCACAGCGATCAAGTTTGGCACCTCTGGATGGCGAGCCATTGTGGCGGATGAATTTACGGTAGCGAATATCCGGCTGGCGGTGGCCGGAATTGCAGAGTACGTGAAGACGCTTCCCGAGCCTCACCGGGTGCTGGTAGGCCGTGACCCGCGCTTCCTGGGCGAGAGCTTTGTAGCCGAAGCGGCGCGTGTGCTGGCCGGTGCCGGGGTCACGCCGATCGTGATTCCTGAAGCTGCGCCCACCCCCGCCATCGCCTTCGCGGTCCGCACACTGAAAACCTCGGGATCGATCAACTTTACCGCGTCGCACAATCCGCCGGAGTACAACGGGATCAAGTACTCCACTCCCGACGGCGCACCCGCTTTGCCGGAGGCAACGAAGCAAATCGAGGCGGCGGTCGAAAAGCTTTCCGTCGGAGGCGGTATTCCCAGCCCCTTCATCGAGAAATTCGAGACCGCCGATGTGAAGCCGGCGTTCCTCAAGCGGCTGGCCGAGCTGGTCGATCTGAAAGCGATTGCGAAGTCTGGAATCAAGGTGGTGTACGATCCGTTCTGGGGCGCGGGCCGGGGCTATCCATCCGACCTGCTGCGCGAAGCTGGAGTCTCGGTCGAAACGGTGCACGACTACCGCGACGTGCTCTTCGGCGGACATGCTCCCGAACCCTCGGATGAGCTGCTGGGCGATGCGAAAAAAAAGATGAAAGAGATCGATGCGGCTTTGGCGATCGCCACCGACGGTGACGCGGACCGGTTTGGCGTTCTTGACGCTGACGGCACGTTCATCTCACCCAACTACATCATCGCGCTGCTCTTTGACTACCTGGTGGAGACGCGCGGCTGGCGCAACGGCGTGGCGAAGAGCGTTGCCACAACCAACCTGATCAATGCGCTTGCCGAGCATCACAAGGTGCCGCTCTACGAGACACCTGTCGGATTCAAGTACATCGGCGCATTGATCGATCAGGATAAGATCGCCATTGGCGGCGAGGAATCGGCTGGCCTGACGATTCGCGGGCATGTGCCTGAAAAGGATGGCATCATCGCGGGATTGCTGATTGCGGAGATGGTGGCCACGCGCGGCGCGAGTTTGGTAACGCAATTGAAGGCTCTTTTTGCCAAGGTTGGTTCCTATTTCCCAGTTCGCGAGAACTTCCACTTGACCGCGGAACAGAAAGCCGCGTTCACTGAGAAGTTGAAGGCCGATCCAAAGGAACTGAGCGGGCGCAAAGTTGTGCAGGTGGTCAGGACCGATGGGCTGAAGCTGATTCTGGAAGATGGCTCGTGGGTTTGCTACCGGCTTTCGGGCACCGAACCGGTGGTGCGAGCCTACACCGAAGCGCGCAACGAGCAGGACATGCGGACGCTACGCACTGCGGCCGAAAAGTTTGTGATGGGTTGAAAATTCTCAACGCCGTCACTGCAGAAGCGAGATTCAATGCCGGAAGAGGAAGTGCAATTGAATGGAAACGCCCGGGAGAAGAAGCCCGCGACGCTCCGCGAAAGGGCTCTGAACCAGGCGCAACGGCTGTGGCGTCCCGCGGGCACTGTGATCGCCGTCATCCTGGCGCTTCTGGTCACATGGCACGTGATCTACGGCAAGCACGGCATCTCGGTCTGGCAGCAGAAACGCGCCGAAGATCGCCAACTTCAGCAGCAGATTAGAGACGTGCAACAGGAAAACGCCGAGATGCGCCAGAATATCGAGCGGCTCAAGTCGGATCCCGATGCCATTGAGCGCGAAGCGCGGGAGAAGCTGCACTACGCCAAGCCCGGCGAAGTGATCTACACCCTGCCTGACCAGCCGCAGGGGCAGCAGCCTTCGCAGCCGGGGAAGTGATGCTTTCAGATTTCAGACATCAGCATTCGGATCTTAGCCTTCCGCCACCAATCGATGCCTGCCAGTTCCCTTTTCCCAGCACCTTGACCATTCAAAAATCGATGTGCGCGCGCACCGTTGTCACGTACACCGGCCCGCGATCGGTGTTGTAACCAGGGTGCAGGATCTGCGTGCCGCCTAGCGCGCCATACAGTCCGCGCCAGAGATGGGCGTTGTAATACCACTCCAGAATGTCCTCGCGGCCATAGCGCAGATTGCCGTCGCCCAATAGAAAACCCAGCCCGCCGTAGTGCAGATAATTCTGATGGTCGCGCTTGATGGCGTTGGAAACGAATGCGACCCCAACTTTATCGTTCAGCCTATGCCAGCTTTGGCCGTTATAGTCACCGCCGAACAGGATCGTCTGCCCAACCTCTGTGTAACAAAACGACTCATGCCGATCCTCGTTCCATCCGACACGCCCGAAGAGCCGTAGGCTGTCGGTCACTTCCTGGTCGGTGTTGAATCCGAATCCGTATTTCACCGCGCCAAAACGCTCAGTCTTCGTGATATCGGGAGTGGGAATCTTGCCGGCGAGATACTGCTGCACCGATTCGCGATAGTCCCCCATGTGCCCGTGGTTCACGAAGCTTAGAATGCGCACGGCGCCCTCGCGCTTCGAATTGAGAAATGGCGCGCCGAGCCCCTTGCGCAGTTCGAACTCCCAGTTCTGCCCGTTGGCGCGGCTGATGGCCCAGTCGAGCGTAATGCCATTGGCGATGGTTGGCATGGCAGCGATGGCGTAACGCGCCGACCAGATGCGGTCGTCGTACTCCAGCATGCCAGCCACGGTGTAACCGCGCGTGTCCGCCGCGTAGTCCCAGGCGCCATTGTTGTCGATCGTCCAGTTAGTGAACTGCAGGTGGCTGTCTGAACCAACAGAGTTTACGTCGAATACATCCGGCAGGCCCATCTTTCCCACACGCACTTCGAAGCGACGCTCCGGCACCTGTGACGCCAACGAAAACGGATCTCGATCCTGGTCGACCATCTTGTCGGTCAACCCAAAAATCTGGTGGATCTCGCCGCGCGCAAGATAAGGGGCGGTGCTCAAAGTGGGATTGCGCACTACATCGAGATTGGTTTCGCCCGCAAGGCCCAGTGACTGCGAAATGCCGCGCCCGCCGGCATTCTCGAAATCGGCGATCAGTTCGGTGTTGTAGCGGCTGCTCGGACGCAATTGATAGCCGAGATAGAGCGTCGCCACTTCCGAGGCTTTGGTTTCGAAGTCGTCGATCAGGCTGTTTGGACCCTCATACGGCGAACGAAAATGCCCGTGCATCTGGAGGATGCTGTTCGCCTGGCCGGAAACCCAGTAACGGCCGTTTTCTGGGTGCGGAGCCATCGAAAGGACCGGTGCAGCCTCTGCTTCTCCCCCGGGAGAATCTGCGCCGGTGCTGTTGCTTGTGGCAGCGGAATTGTCTGATGGCGGGGCCGCCGGCACCGGGGCCGATGCTTGCTGAGCTAGCTGCAACTTCAGGAAGCCCCTCGGCTTGGGTGCAGCAGGCAATTGGGCGGGAGCCTGCGCATCCGCGCCGCCAGTGAGCCAATAGAGACAGCCCAGCCCCACGAGTTGCAAAACGAACGAATTGGTGTGGCGGACGAGCATAGAATGGAGGGGCGGGGAGGGCTATACCCCCGCTTGGTTCATACTATACCCCAGATGGGTATTGACCAAAAGGAGGATCTCCGTGTCCCACAACGATCGTGAGACCATCAAGCTGCTGCAGCGCGTGCGCAAATTGCGCGGACAACTGGACGCAGTGGAGCGCACGTTGACGGCCGATGAAGATTGCGGGGACCAGCTCATGCTTCTCGCAGCCGTCCGCGGCGGCGTCAACAGCCTGATGGCCGAGGTGCTGGAAACCCATATCCGCTTCCATCTCGTCGACGGCGCCAAGGAGCAGATTGCCCCCGAGCTGGCCGAGGACCTCATTGACCTTGTCCGCGCCTATCTGAAGTGAGCTCATTCCACATGAGCCGTTCGCCGGGCTGGCTTCGCGCTATAAACGCAAACTGGCAATTGGCTCCTGATTATCGTAGCGGGCCGACGGCGTGGAGATTGTGAACGCCCGTTGAATGCGGTGACGGTGATCGCCTTTTAGGCGCGAAGCGCCGGCGCTCTTTAATCGAACTCGAGCCTCGATGCGGTTTGGCCCCAGCGCATCCGTCAGCAGTTCGCCCCGGCTTTGGCCAGATCCTCTTTTAATCCCTTCATGCTGATGCGGCTTGAGGCTTCACCTATGCTCATGCCGGAGCCGGCCGGTGGTACGCCGCCATGCCAGTGCGTCTCGAGGCTCACCGCGTAGTGATAGCCGTCGCGCTCGAACGCGCGAAACTGCCCGACCCAATCGATCATGCCGCCGCCCACCGGAGCCCACTCCCACTTGCCATCGGGCTTGCGGATCGTGTCTTTGCAATGGCAGTGGCCGATGCGGTTTTTGGGCAGAAGCTTGTAGTCGTCGGGGTAGGGCACGTCGCCGGGAAACGTCGCAGAGTTTCCCGGATCCCAGTTGAGCATGAAGTTGGGCTCCTGCACTTCGGCCAATGTTTCAGCCGCCTCCTTGCCGCTTCCGGTGTTACACGCCATTTCGTTTTCGAGCAATAGAATGAGGTTGTGCTGGGCGCACGTGTGTGCCGCCTGGCGAAGTTTTTCGTTGATCGCCGCCCGATAGGGCTTGGGATCTTCGAGACGCCAGAAATCGAAACACCGAATGCGATCGGTGCCAAATGTCTTGCACAGACTGATGCAGCGCTCCAGTACCTCGTCCTGCTGCTTGAGATCGAAGTTGGCATGGAACTCATCGCGTCGCGGGCCTTCCTTGGAGATTGGCGCACCCAGCCAATGGACTTTGAAGAGCGGGCTGGCGATGTCGGTGACGCGCAACTTGAACTTGTCGAGAATCTTTTGAGAGCGATCGATCTCCTCGGCATTCAGGTCCGTCACGTTCTTGCCCCACATGCTGCGCAGCTCGATCCAATGCAGCCCGAAGTCGTTGGCCGCCACCGAACAAGCGTGATCGAAGTCGGGGGAAATCTCGTCGTTGATGACGGAAAGGCGAAACGGGCATTCATCTGCGGCGCGAATCACATGGGGCGCTGCCGCCAACGCACCTGCGGCGCCAAGACCGGCAATGAATTCACGGCGAGAATGTGACATCGAGAACTCCTTCCGAATCTTTGAAACGAGGATTTAAGATGATCCGGTTGCGCCTGCGATTATAGACCCGCGAGCGAAAACATCCGTCGCACGTCCCCAGCGGAGCGCGCTCTCAATGTATCGTTCTTTTTCGCTCGTATTTTCCATCGGCCGAGGAACCCCACTCATGGGTGCTTTGCATCCAATCCAATGGACCCGAAAGATTTAGCCACCAACACGATCTTCTTGGAGCGGGAAAAGCATGCAGGGTTTGAAGGGAAAAGTTGCCATTGTCACGGGAGCGGGTACAGGCATAGGGCAGGGGATCGCAAAACGTCTCGGATGCGAAGGGGCGAAGGTCATTGTCGATTATGTTGGCGATCCGGCAGGTGCCAATGAGACGCGTAGCGCAATCGAAAAGGCTGGTGGCGAAGGAGCGATCGTTGCTGCCGATGTGACGCGCAGCGATGACATTCGCATCCTTGTCGATGCCGCCTGGGAAAAGTTCGGCGCGGCTGACATCCTGGTCAACAACGCCGGCGTGGAGCACAAGTCAGATTTCTGGGCCACGCAGGAATCTGAATACGACAAGGTGATGGCGGTCAATCTGCGCGGGCCTTTCTTCCTCACACAAATGTTTATCCAGCGGTTACGCCAGGCAAAAAAGCCGGGGCGCATCGTGAACATCAGCTCCGTGCATGAGGACATGGCCTTCCCGGGATTCGCCACCTACTGTTGTAGTAAAGGCGGCCTGCGCATGTTGATGCGGAATCTTGCCGTAGAACTCGGACCGCTGGGAATCACCGTCAACAACGTCGCGCCTGGTGCGATTTCTACGCCGATCAATACCGCGCTGCTCCAGGACAAACCGAAACTCGATGCCCTGCTCGAAAAGATCCCACTTGGGCGGCTGGGCACCCCCGAAGATGTGGCAGGATTGGTGGCCTTCCTCGCATCGAAGGACGCCGACTACGTCACCGGGGCAACTTTCTTTGTTGATGGCGGACTCATCAGGAGTTATCACGAGCAATAACCTCTATGGCCTCAAAAATCGAAGACTATGCACTGATTGGCGATCTTGAGTCCGCGGCCCTGGTCGACCGCAGCGGTTCGATCGACTGGCTCTGCTGGCCCGATTTTTCATCGGCCGCCTGTTTTGCTTCTCTGGTTGGGACCGAGGAGAACGGATACTGGAGGATTGCCCCGGCGGAAGAGTCGATTCGCACATCGCGTCGTTATCGCGATCACACCATGGTTCTTGAAACCACCTTTGAGCAATCCAGCGGTGCCATGCGGCTCACAGACTTTATGCCTCAGCGCGGCAGGCACTCCGATGTGGTACGCATTGTTGAGTGCATCCGGGGAAGCATTTCGATTCGCATGGAACTTGTGCTCCGCTTCGATTATGGACGCACCGTGCCGTGGGTGACTGGAATCAAGGACGGAGTGCGAGCGGTCGCCGGCCCTAACCTCGCCATCCTGCATGCATCTGTTCCCGTTCATGGTGAGAATCTGAAGACGGTGGCCGATTTCACCTTGCGCCGTGGAGAACGCGCCTGGTTCACGCTGACTTACGGAGCCTCGTACGAGCCCGATCCCGCGCCCATTGACTTCGGGCGTGCGCTTCGCGCCTCATTGCGCATCTGGCGGCAATGGAGCGAACGCCTGAAATACAAAGGCAAATACAGGGAAGCGGTCGAGCGGTCGCTCATCACGCTCAAGGCCCTCAGTTTCCGGCCAAGCGGTGGCATTGTGGCTGCTCCCACAACCTCCCTGCCAGAGTGGATTGGCAGTTCGCGCAATTGGGATTATCGCTATTGCTGGCTTCGCGACACCACCTTCACCCTCCTTGCGCTGATGAACGCCGGCTACTACGACGAAGCCGAAGCGTGGCAGAATTGGCTGTTGCGCGCTCTCGCCGGCAGTCCCCAACAGGTGCAGATCATGTACGGGCTGAACGGCGAGCAGCGGCTCGTTGAATGGGAAGTGGACTGGCTGCCGGGATACGAAAACTCACGTCCAGTACGAGTGGGTAATGCCGCATCACAGCAAATGCAGCTCGACATCTTTGGCGAGATGCTCGATTCGTTCTTTCACGCGCAGCACGGCATGAACCGGCACACCGAAGACGACTTTCGTGTGCTCGTTTTGCTGCTTGAGCGCCTTGAGACCATCTGGCAACAACCAGACCACGGCATTTGGGAGATGCGCGGAACGCCTCAACATTTCACGTATTCCAAAATGATGGCCTGGGTGGCCTTCGATCGCGGAGTGCTTCTGGCCAAACAATTGCGATATAAGGCGCCGGTTGAGAAGTGGATTGCGATCCGCGATGCGATTCACAAGGAAATCTGCGAGCGCGGCTTCAGCAAACAGAAAAATTGCTTTGTGCAGGCATATGGATCGGATCAGCTCGATGCAGCGCTGCTGCTCATGCCGGCGGTTGGCTTTTTACCCGGAAGCGATCGGCGCGTGAAAGCGACGGTGAAGGCCATCGAGCGAGAGTTAATGCCGAATGGACTCGTGCAGCGCTATGACACATCAAAGGTCGATGATGGACTACCGCACGGTGAGGGCGTGTTCCTTGCTTGCAGCTTCTGGATGGTGAGCAGCCTCAAGGCGGTCGGCCGGGAGCGTGATGCCCACGCCCTGTTTGAAAGGCTATTGCTTCTGCGGAACGATCTCGGCCTGCTTTCAGAAGAATACGACGTGGAACACCATCGCATGGTGGGAAACTATCCGCAGGCTTTTTCGCATATTGCGCTGGTCAATACCGCGTTTTACCTTGAAGAAGACGAACGTGTGCGCAGTCGCGCACACCGTGACGGCCGGAGCAAAGCGCGGCAGCCCCGCAAGCGGCGAAAGACCCGATAAATGCATCGAGAGCGGCTGTGGAGCGCACCGCAAGGCTGCCGAAACGCAAAGCTGCTAAAATAGGAGAAGCCGCGAATTGCGGCGATCCATTGTCCTCCTGCTCTTCATTCCGAGCCCACGGCCCGGGCGATCGGATTCACGAAAAAGGAAAACCGCATTTGTGAGCCAGACGATACGCAATATCGCCATCATTGCCCATGTGGACCATGGAAAGACCACTCTCGTAGATGCCATGTTGCGCCAGGCCGGCACTTTTCGCGCCAACGAGCAACTGGTCGAAAGGGTGATGGACTCGAACGAACTGGAGCGCGAGCGCGGCATCACCATCCTCGCCAAAAACACAGCAATTAACTTCGGGGGCGGGAAAATCAACATCGTAGATACGCCCGGCCATGCCGATTTTGGCGGCGAAGTAGAACGCGCGCTTGAGATGGTCGATGGAGTGATGCTCCTCGTGGACGCTGCCGAAGGACCGCTGCCCCAGACTCGATACGTGCTTTCAAAGGCGCTCGAGGCCAAGCTCCCGCCGATCATTGTCATCAACAAAATCGACCGTCCCGATGCTCGCCCTCAAGAAGTGCTGAACGAGATCTACGACCTTTTCATTGACCTTGACGCTGAGGAATCGCAGCTGGATTTTCCCGTGCTCTATGCAGTGGCAAAAGCGGGCACTGCGACCATGGATCCCACCCTGCCAGGCACGGATCTTCAACCGCTGTTCAAGGCAATTGTGGATACGATCCCCGAGGCTACCGGCGATGCAGCGGGCGCATTGCAGATTCTAGTGACCAATCTCGATTACTCAGATTACTTCGGCCGCATCGCCATCTGCCGCGTTTTTCAGGGCACGCTCCATGTGGGCGATGACGTGAACATTTCGCGCCGCGACGGCTCGCTTTACAAAACTCGCATCACAAAACTGTTCACCTTTTCAGGCCTAAAACGTACCGAGATCGAAGAAACGACGATGGGCGACATTGTCGCCGTGGCCGGCGTTGAAGGCATCACGATCGGCGAAACCATCACCAGCGTCGAAGATCCGTCGCCGCTTCCTCTCATCGTCATCGACGAACCGACCATTGCCATTCAGTTCAACGTGAACACTTCTCCGTTTGCCGGTCGCGAAGGTCAATACGTCACCAGCCGCAACTTGCGCGAGCGCCTCGATAAGGAACTGCTCACCAACGTATCCATCCGCGTGGAAGAAACCGGCTCGCCCGATGCGTTCAAGGTTCTCGGCCGTGGCGAACTGCAACTCGCAATCCTGATCGAGATGATGCGGCGCGAAGGCTACGAGCTGATGGCCGGGCGGCCCGAGATCGTCACTAAGATGGTGGACGGCGTGCGCATGGAGCCGGTCGAACACCTCACTATCGACGTACCAGAGCAGTTCATCGGGGTGGTGATTGAAAAACTCGGACCGCGCAAAGGTGAGATGAGCAAGATGCACAATCACGGCTCGGGGCGCGCTCGTTTGGAGTTTCGCGTGCCCAGCCGCGGGCTCATCGGTCTGCGCAGCGAGATGCTCACCGAAACGCGCGGAACCATCGTAATGAACGCGCTTTTCGACGGCTACATTCCCTACCAGGGCGAGATTCCGCAACGGCCGACCGGTGCACTCATCGCCGACCGCCAGGGACCGACGACCACATACGCACTCAATGGATTGCAGGAGCGCGGCATTCTCTTCGTCGGCGCAGGCGTCGAGGTTTACGAAGGTATGATCGTCGGTGAGCACTCGCGCGACAACGACCTCGACGTGAACGTGGTGCGCGAAAAAAAGATGACCAACATGCGAGCATCGACCGCCGACGATGCGATCCGACTCGTGCCGTACAAGACGCTGAATCTTGAGCAGGCCATCGAATTCATCGCCGACGACGAATTTGTCGAGGTGACGCCCAAGTCATTACGACTGCGCAAGAAGATCCTGCAGCAAAACAGGCGCCCCAAACGCTGGGAGAAAGCCGCGGCGCAGGCGCTTTGAGCTAGCTAGGTGGGTAGCTCTGCCTCCAGCACTTCTCTTGCCCGCGCTGCCCGCCATGCCGCCAGTCGCCCGTGCAGGCCGCGATCATTCAGCGCCAGAATCTCCGCAGCGAATAGCGCCGCATTGGCAGCACCCGGCTTGCCAATGGCGAGCGTTGCCACGGGAATGCCTTTCGGCATCTGCACCATCGACAATAACGAGTCGAGCCCGTTCAGCGGGGTGGCCGCAATCGGAACGGCCAGCACGGGAATCAGCGTCTTGGCGGCAATAACGCCTGCCAGATGCGCTGCGCCGCCGGCGCCGGCAATCATCACGCGCATGCCCTGCGCCGTGGCGTTTTCAACGTATTCAAAGAGTTGATCGGGGGTGCGATGCGCACTCAACACACGTGCTTCATTGGGGATTTCAAGCACGCGCAGAATCTCAACGGCAGCCGAGAGCACCTCGTAGTCGTTTTTGCTGCCCATAATTACGCCGACAAGGGGTTGTTCATTCATAAGCCGATTATACGAAGCCAACCAGCATGCGCCGCTCAGTGCCGGTGCCAAGCCTCAACCGCAACCTCGATCACCGCGAACAGCACGCTGACGGCAGCCAGAAACCCCTTGGCGCGCTGCCAGTTCTGCTCATGGCGATCCATGCGATGTTCGAGTTCCCCTAAGCGGCCGCCATTACCGTCGCCCATTAAACCGGCCATCTGCGATTTAAGCACGCTCAAATCGCTGATCACCTGGGCTTCGAATTCATTCATCATGCGCATCCGCCGGGCTCCGTTTCGTCAGTCGTCATGGATTCCGTCCCCCGTTACGCGTTCAGGGGCAGGTTAATAAACAACGCCGTTGAAAACTCAGAGTAATTCGGCGGCGTCGAGCCGTCATACATCCTGATGTAGAATCGGTCGCTCGCCGAGGCGCGCGAGAAGGTCAAACTCTGCTGCGAGCCCCGCATCACGAGCGCTGGATCTTCTCCCGGCATAAACGCAAAATCGCGCAACCGTATCTCAAATCCCCCGCCGCTGGGCGGCGCGATCCCTGTGCTCAGCGTAACGGTGCTACCGCTCAGCGTCGTCACGGTAAGCCCGCTCAAATTCGCCAGAACAGTTGGAGCGACGGGCGCGGGCAGCCATGTATCTGCAGGAACCGTGCCGCTTGTCTTGATGGCCAGATCGTCGGCCCAGTCGTTGGCGAAAGCAATCTCATATTGAACTAAGTCGGGATAACTGGCGCCATAAGTCACTTTAACGCTTCGCACCACCACATTCGCGTTCAGGTTGGCGGACGGAGCGTTCAGAAGCAGTGCATCGCCCGGCCAAACATCAGCAGCAAAGCTGGCGCTCGTACCCTTGTAAGTCCCGCTCCACAATGCGCTCGCACCTGCCGCTGCCTGCTCCATGACCGTTGCTGCATTGCGGCAATCTGCAGAGCTGCGCGCAGGTGGGTTACTCACCGTTCCAATCCATGCCGCCACGGCGGGCGAGCCAGCCTGCGCCAGTGCTTGCTGGCTGGCCTGGTTCACAGCGCGCCCTACAGCTCGTCCGATCGTTCGATAACTAACGGCGATCTGTTCGCCTGCAACTGGAACGCAACCCGTGTAGAAAGTCAGCTTCCCCGTTCGCTCAAGATGACATTCGGCTGCTTCCGAGGTCGATCCCACGCGGCGCGTGTACGGACCCCCGTTAGGCGGATTACTTACAACCCAACCGGATCCAAGATTTGTCAGACGCACAGCTCGCATGGTTCCTACCAGATTGATGCTGCTGGCCGGAACCACCATGCAGTTGCCGGGTAAATTCTGGATTGCGCCGCTGTAGAGCGTAACTGGTGTCGCGCCGACGCCGTTGACAAACTGCTGGATCCCCATCTGGATGTTGCCCGGAGCGAGAACCCATTCACCGCCCGCGGCGATCGGTCCGCTGTCTCCGAACGAATAGTAGACCGCGCGCGCGCGCTGACACTCCGGACAATGGATGCGAACACGAAGTGAATATTGATCCGCTGAATTCACCGTAAACGTTGTGCCAACTGGTGTGCCTTGCACAATCGGCTGCAGGGCTACTGCCCCGGTGCCCTGCTGCGCACTCGCTTGAAATCCGGCGGTGCAACCGACTGCAGTCTCGAGACCAGTAAAGAACCCCGCCACGATCCCTGTGCTACCGGCAGAAAGCGTCACTCCTACCGCCTCCAGCAGCAGCGTTCCCCCCATCTCCACTGGATCGAGCCACGTAAGCAGCGTCTGGCCGTCGATCCCATTTCCGCCGTTCATGGCCAGCCCGCCGGAACCCAGAGTGAGGTAACCTGCGCCTCCAGAGACACCCCAAAGAGCCTGGTTGATTTGCGGTTCGTTAAACAGCTCGTTGATGATCGTGGTCTTCGATGTTGCGGGAAAATATGGGTCCGCGGCTAGATTGAATTGCGTCGTGACCCCGTCTCCCAAAAAATATTCGGTCACATAGGCCACCGGCTCGCTTTCGCCACAAACCGTTACGTCGTTCGCCAGTGCGCGTTTTACGCTTGCGGTAAACGAAAGGTTGGCAAGAGTCAAACTGCCGTCTGTCTCGTTGAGTGGATGAACCGCCGATTGGACGTTCGTCAGCGACAGCGCGCCGCTGAGTGCGCGATATGCAGCCCGCGCCATGTTTGCGATCTGCCCCGCGCTTTTACTCCAGTTCGCGCCCGGCTCAGGTGAGAAACTCCCCACCTGGGTACTTAATGAGAGTCCCTGAGTAGCGAGCGTGTTTGAACCCGTGTGCGTAACCAATGACGCCAGCAACCCTCCGGCGTTCTCGCCCGCCGTTCCCGCACTCGGCGGCATCAAGACTTGATCGAGAAGTATCTCGTCGCTGATAGCGTCAATCGCTGTCCTGTATCGGGGTCCCTCGAGCCCTAGGCCTGCATATTCTGGCAGCGGACTTACAGCAATGTAACCGGTAAAGTAAGCCGTTCCGTCATCGGCGGTGACCGCCACAGACTGGTAACGTGTAGGCACTGCAAGGCTGCCATTCGCAGGCAAGCTCAACCATAACTGGCAGATGGAGGGCTCGTTGAGTTTTCGTTCGATGGCCAAAGGACGCGAAGCATCCAAAGCTGCAGTATAGTCACGTCCCTGAATTATGATCTTCATCTTTGTCTCTCTAATGCTGTGGTTCGACTCTCTGGTGAACCTTTACACAAGCGCGTTCGTAGCGGGCAGGAAGCTTCGGTAGCACACCACTTTCTCGCCATCCAACGGATCAGTCACCGGCAGTGCCAGGAACTGCCCTTTCAGCAGAATGCGCGACACTCCGTTTTGGTTCTTTCCGTTGAGCGCAGCCATCTCTTCCTCTGCGCCGCTCATCGCCTGTAGCCGTGGATAGTAAAAGAAGATCCTTTCCCTTTGGCTTCCCTGCATCACGAACAATGCCGACCACTCTTGGTAGAAGCTGCCCCCCTCGCGGTCGACGAATCCAGCAACCGCTTGTAGCTTCGCGCCTGCCGCCGGCGCGCCGCCGAGTAACGGCTCTGCCAGCGAGAGTCCCGTCGAACTCACCTGCGACACCAACGCAACATTGAAAGTGACACGGCGGATGTAATCAACGTCGGTAAGAGCCTGGCGCACGTATGCGCCCATCACTGGAGAGCCCACATACCCCGTTTGACCGGTGTAGTCTACGTCCAAAGCAACAATGGAACCTGTCGTGAATTTGGCGGCATCGCTCGATGCCAGCACGATCAAAGTACTCGTCGAACCGCTCTGCGGCGTCACTGCCGGAGCAGCCTGCGCCCCATCCGCTGCTGCGGCCGCTCCGTTCGCCGGCGCAAGTACGTTCATATGTTGTGAACCTGTTGCCAGCGCCATGGTCAACTTAGTCCAACTTAGAAACTGGAGACTTACTTGCGCCAGGAGCGTTTCGCGCACTTGTTCAAGCGGAGCTGCCGGTATTCCAGTCATCAAAGGCGTCGACTTACTCGTGGATTTTCTCGCGAAGCTCTGAATCCATCCCAGGCTGATCCATGGAGTCGGGGGTGCCTCGAGGCTGAAACCGCCTTGCTGCGATGGGTCAAAGATGACAGGTGTTTGCGCTGCCCGATTCACTGGAGCGAAATAGGCGCGCACCCTGCGTGTAACCGGCGCAGGAGCCGAAAACCAAGTTGCAGCCATTTACTCCCCCTGCTCCTGGTAGCTGTAAACGATCACGCTCGCACTGCGGCTCAGTCGGTCGCGTTGGGTAACGAGCGGCGAGAACGCGGGCTCATCCCAAAATACCTGCGTCAGCATGGCAGCGGGCGGCGTCGCTGTGTAGTTGAGCTTCGCGGTGTGGAAAGGCTGAAGCATTTCGACCACTTCCTCATCCATTTGGCTTAATGCCCGGCCCCGGTCGAGTCCGCCGTAGCTTTGCGTGCCGCAGGTCTGGTAGACGACTTCACACTGCTCTGCAACCATCGGGGACTCCAGATCCAAGTCCGCCGTCATTCCCACCCAGCGGAGAATGAACACGTCATTGGGAAGCTGGTTGAAGGGCGCTTCCGCCTCTTCAACCAGGATTCCCGGCCGCACCGTGCCCCGCAGCAAAATCGTCCGCTGTGGATTAATCGTCGCCAGCCGCGTACGCAGCGCCATATAAAAAGAGTCCTTTGCATTTTGCATAATCGTTCTTAGCTCATAAATCTTCGTTCACAGTTTGAAGTTCAACCTGCCCACCACCCGCTTTGGTCCATGGGCTGCAACCTCTGATCGTTATACGGCCTGTTGTCGCGCTTCGCGCAGCAGCAACCGATAGAGATAAGCTCGGCCGAAAGCCTCATTGCAGGCGACTGACTCGATCAAGTAGTCCTGCCCTGCCACTGTTACCGCCAGAGTCATATTGAAGAGGGATTGTGCCGAAGAGAGATCGAGTGCATTCACCTGCTGCTCGATGCTTGTCGCCGACAACATCAACTCCCACTTCGACTCACCGTTTTCCTGCCAACTCGGCCGCAGTTTTCGCATGAGAACCGGGCTTACTGCAATTTCAGCGAATGTCGTCGCCACCAGGCCGACTTCCAACATGCTTGAATCCGTGATTGCTGCCGTCACGCGAAGCTGGGCCGTCGCTCCCCCAACGCTGCGCAACAGCGCGTCGGCCAGCATCTGCGGCGCTCCCGTCGGGTTGCGCGGAGCCGTATCGGTCATCGCTCACCCCAGCCTGTTCGCGACGTACGGATTCAGCCACGACTGCACTGTCTCATCGATCAGCGAACTCGAGAAGTACTTCACTTGCATTGTGTCGATCCGGCTCATGCTCGCGTTCAGCGCCGGCGTCGCCTGTGCGTTGCGCACAATCTGCGCACAGGCAGTTTTCACATCGTCACCGATGGTTGCGAGCCCGGCCGTGTACGTTACCTGAACTTCGTTGTAGGGCAATCCCAACACATTCCACGGCAGCGTCAGCTCTCCGCCGTTCACGTCGAAATCCACGAGGCTTGGGTCTATCGCCGTCCACTGCCCAGGCAGCGCAAATGCCCATGCGATTTCAGATAGCGGCTCTTGCGAAATCTCCCCTCGCCTTGGCCTTGCGTACCGGCCCTTCGATGCCGACGATGGCCGAAGTCGCCGGCGTCAGCGCAGCCAGCGGCAAATAGCTCAGCCGCACCGTTTGCGATCCTGCCACAACGCGCAGCCGCTCGCAATACTGAATCACATTCAAATCGGGCCGTCGGCAGTAACTGTTGATGAGAGCCGTCGCGGCCGCAATCCAGTCCGCCGTGGTCCCGGCCGGCAATCCATAATTTGAGTAATCCGCTGGCTCCAGATATGCCATTGCGTATCCTTTCGAAATTGAGACGACAAGAAGAACAAGCGACCGAGGGACCGGAGGAACAGGGCCGGCGATTACCGCAGTGCTGTCAGCCTCAACAGCAGATCCCTGCTCCGCCGCCCCTTGGTCCCTTGGTCCCTCGATCCCCGCTTTATCGATCCACCAGCACCTGATAATGTGCGAAATTGGCGCCCTTCACCACCGGCGCGCCGAACTTGACCGCGACATATTGATAAGTCAGCGAATTCGGCAGGCCGAGTTGAAAGATTCGAGGAGACGGATCGCCAAGCCAGTGATACTCGATCAGATCCTCGGTGACGATATAAGCAGGTAGCACTGCGTTGCCTGTTCCCGGCATGCCGGTATAAGGCAGGCTCCAGTCGGGAATCAGGGGCAGATCACCGGCCTGCGTCGACAGCATTTTCACCCGGAACCCGGCCGTGATCTGGTCGGTGTTCAGCACCACGTTATATTCCGACTTCATCTCCTGGTCGATCAGGTCCAGCAGCACGGGATTGGCATAGATCGCCGTGGGCCGTATGTGGTATCCGTTGTTGGCCACCATCTGAGCCACTGCGGTCTTGATTGTGTCCACGATCTTCATCGCTGTGGTCACGGTCACCGTGTTGCCGCCGGCAGCGATCTGCGCTGCGCATCCCATATATTGCGTAGTCGTGGGCGCGCTCAAGCTGGTGTCGTTGCCCTGCCAGAGAGCAACATCGTGCGCTACCATCACGCCGCTCACCGTGTCGACCAGATCCTTGGCCTGCAGATAGGCAAACTGTTTCTGCTGATCACCGAGCTCGATGTCGAACAGGTTGTAATTGATCTGGGCCACAATCGCCTTCAGCGGTACGCTCAGTTCGATTCGCGTCGGGCTTACCACTGTGGGATTGATGCTGCGCGGATTCACAAAACCTGCAGTCCCCGGATTGGGAATTGCTGTCTGCTCGAAGAATCGCGATGGGTGGCCAGTGGCGGGAACCTGCTTGATGCGCTGGCCGAATGCGCTCGAGCGACGGCAGATGTCGAAGATTTCAGTCTGATACAGCGGAACTTCGATGGCGCCCGGCCCGATGTAATCCGCTGCTGCGTGAATGTCTGTAAAGGATGCGTTCATAGTCTCTTTTCGCCCCCTCCATGGGGCTCCTCTTAGCTGCTAGCTCGTTGCTGCCGTATTCCGGCTTGATTTGTGTTCGTCGGCTGGACATGCTCCGATCGCCTTCTGTCAGAGCCCTATCCGGCCGTAATTGACCGGTCACTCTCCTCGGGCTTTTAGCTAAAAGCTAAGAGCTAGTAGCTAGAAGCTGCATTTATGCGATGGCGCCGGCCCGCAGCAGCTGCGTCTTCACCGCGATGCGCTGCTCCAGGCTTAGGCCCGACAACGCTGCATCGAGAGTCCGCGCATCCACCGGCCCATCGCCGATGCCATGCTTGGCCAGCATTTCGGCGGTCGCTGCCGGCATGGTGCGTCGCAAGGGGTTCAAGATGTTCTGCGCCGATGCCGCTTTCACCTCGGCCAGTTCCCTCTCCAGGGTTGCGAGTTTTTCCGTCAGCTCGGCTTCGCGCTTGTTCTGCTCAACCGTCGCTGAGATCCTCTCAACCTCGCCGGACAAGACTCCCTGGCGCTCTTCCAGCCAGTTCACCGTCCTTTCCAGCAAAGCGGTTGCGGCCTCCAGCCGCTCCACAAAGTCCTTCTCGTTTGTTTCCATATCTGTCCTTTCCTGCTTCCAGGCTTCGGCCTGCGTCCTGTTTTGTTGGCAATCAAAAAGGCTCCGCGAACGGAGCCTCCTTCGTAACCGACTTTCCACTTACTTGCCCAGCGCCCAATTCGCCGCCTTACTTGCTCCATTAGCCCGTCTGCCACACTAACTCCGAAAGCCTCCAACTAACTTGCCATGCGAAAGCTTGTCTCTCGATAAGCTGCTTTTTCCCGCAGCAGAATCGCCGCGCCGGTAAAAGTGACGCGGGTCAACTTCCAAACCTCGGCGCGCATGTCTTCCACCCGCGCATCGGCCAGCTCGTAACTCATTCCCATCGCTCCCAGAGTGTGCGATGCCATCGCCTGCGCCACCTCCGGAAAGTCGCGCGCGTACACATATCCGCGCACAACCAGCCGCACTCCCACGACATCGGCCTCGGTTAAAAGTCCGATCTTTCGCCTCGCATCGTGGCCGTCCCATCCCGGCCTGTAATCCACGGCCATGCCCATGAGGGAGGGCAGAGCCTTCTCTGCCGCTTCGCGCGTTAATACCACGCGGTGACCGCGCGCCCCGGCAGGCGCTTTATCGCTGGCGACATTCACTACCGTCAGCACTCCCTCAAAAGGCACCCGGTTCGGATGCCCGTCTACGTGAGGAATCTGTACCGCCATCGCTTCCAATCGCATTTGCTCGCTCCGCCCCATTCAGCCATCAGCCATGAGTTTCAGAGAATCCCCTTTTGCTTTCTCCATTCCCGTGCAAGCAACAGCGCCACTCATGTGCAAGAATGCACGGTCCACCACGATCTGGACGAAAGCTAGGCAGATCGCTGGAAAGTTTCTAGTCTTTAGTCAGTAGTCCCCAGTCCCTCGTCCCCGCTCGCTGACATCTGAGCTGTTCTCAGCGGCCCCAGACCCCGCATCGCCCGCACCTCATCCACTGTCAGCACGCCGGCTTGAAGCAGTTGCACCTGGACGGCGAGCTCCGTCTCCTCGTCGCGCGCGCTCAGTTCGTTGAAGACGAACTCGAATTCGCGCCAGCCGATGCACTTGCCGAAGATATCCCGCGTGATGTGCCCGGCGAGCAGCATTGCCAGAGGCGAGATCGCTCCCCGGAATGCCTCATCGGCCATCTCCGATGCTGTTGACTGGTTCACATCCGCCTCGAGCCCCAGCATAAGCGGCGGCAGCCCGAATGCGTTCCCCACCATACGGATGAGAAACTCTTGCCACGCCAATCGCAGGTCCGCGTCGGTTCCCTGCGCAAAGCGCAGCACCTCCGGCTTCTGTTCGGTCGAGATCAGTGGCACGCGGCCTGTGCCTTCGATTTCGTCCTGCCACCACCGGATCAGACGGTCGTGCTGGGTGGGCGTGGCCTCGTTCAGCCATAGCGCATATTGCGCCACCGTGTTCGCTGCCAGTTTCCCTGCAAAGCGATGCGCGCTAAGAAACTGGTTCACCGTCTCGAATGCAACCTCCAGCGCTCCCAGTCCGAACGGGGTGAAGCTCCGCGGATTCATCCTTACGTACATCAGTTGCCGGTCGAGCAGCTCTACGGCTCCGGATTCCAGTTGCCCTGGCATCGCCTGCGCGTAGCGCGGCGAATCCGCCTGCCCGTCCCACCTGCCATTTATGCGAATCGATGCTCCGTCCACCGGCCACAACATCGCCGGCCGCTCCGGATCGCCCGTCGCTTCCATTTCGATGGCGCCGAAGCCGCCGGTCAACGCATCCTCAATCACCTGCTCGATCAAGGTGCGAAAGCTATCGGCCGCGTTCGGTTCTTCCAGAGTGCGCCGCAAGGCACGCAGCTTTGTCTCGAGGAACGCCACCTCCTCTGCCTTCACTCCGCGCTTTGCCCTGACCTGCCAGTCCATGGCCGCGATCCGGTCCTTGATAACGTTGATCGCCCGCCGCACCAACGGCGTCTCGGCGAATCGCCGCAGGTTGGCCGGCGTCGGCTTCGGCAAATGCCGTCCCGGAAACTGCACCGGACTAAGAATCGCGGGCAGCGCCAGTGTCTTCCGCTCCGCTTGCGCCGCTGCCGCCAGTTCCGCGTCGCGCCCCTGTCCATCGCGGCGGGTCGCCTGCCGCCACATCTCCCGCAACTGCTCACCAACCTTCACGCGCACCTCCCTCAGTTCAAATAAAAAAGGCACAGCCCAATGGCCATGCCTTTTCGCAATTCGATCTGTCAGCGATTCGAACTTAGAGATCCGTCACGAGTGTTCTTCGACCTGCCAACCACCCGCAACGGTCCGCTTCGAACCACGCATCTTCCATCAACAAGTTCGATGCTACGCTATATCCGCAAAATGATCTGCAATCCTCGCCTAAAAAATTTCGCTTTTCTCCATTTCGATTTATGCGCTGAGAACAATGAACTTAGAATCGCAATGTTCACCCGCGTCGCCTTTCTCTTTCCGCACTTACCCCTTTACACACGCAGTTCGCGGCGCGCCGTCTCCGCCACGCGGCCCATGTCCGACGTGGTCAGCACCCGAATCTGGTGCTCCTCCATGGTCTCCACCCCAAACCGGTACGTCTCCAGCCGTTCCGGCTCCTCCTCCGTTGCGCCCACCCTCGCCGCCGGCTCAATCACCGCGGTTAATTCCAGATGGGCATTCTCCACTCGCTCCACTCCGGAGCGCAATGCGGCCGCGGAAAACGCCAGAACCTTAGCAGCCTCAAGCCCTGGATCCAGACTCACGGCGTGAAACATGCGCACCATCCCATTCGGCCTGTACCCCATATCGATGCGCAGCGGATCGCCCGGCTTCGTATACGCAGAAACCGCAATTCGCTTCCTTAGGAGATCCCACACTCCGGCATGTTCGAACTCCGTGCGCATGCGAGCGTGAACTGCCGCCCGCCCGCTCAGTCGCGGCACACGCTCCCTGCGCGGCGGCTCCACGTAGAGACGCATCAGCTCTTCCATTCCGGCGGGCAGGCTCTCGGCCAGGTAAGCCTTCGGCGCGGTCATCTGAACATTGAGCGAGAGCGACTCCTCAAGGAGGCGCATCATTTGCCCCCCATGCTGCTCAATCAGCCTGAGCCTCAGTTCGCTTTCCAACCCCTCCAGCAGCGCGGTGTCAGCATCGGGATCGAGGCACCGCACCCTGCGCCAATCGTGCGTGAACTGTACCTCCGCGTGTGTGCTGCCCTGTTCGCGCAGGATCACGCCGATGTGCACACCTTCGTCCCGCACCGCGTCCGGCGCAAACCGCAGCAGTTGAAACTCGCACATCCGACGGTGGGTTGTGTTGCTCATCGCCTTGTTTGCATGTCGTGCATCGTGATCCGTCAACCGTGGTCCGCGAGAAAGTGAAGAAGTGAACAAAGTGTAGAAGCGATCAACGCTCCGCTCATCATTTGCCGCTCCTCAACTCCAAGTTTCAACAACGAGTCCACCCTCTTCGCCATTCTTTACGATTCTTCTCTCATCTCCGTTCCCGAGAGTCGTGCCCCTGAGGTTCAAGTCATAACGATAGCCGTCATCCTGAGCGAAGTTTGCCGCGTTTTGCGGCAAACGGAGTCGAAAGCCTGCCCTGAGCGGAGATCGCGAAGCAATCGAAGTCGAACGGGGATCCGCGGTTGCTCCTTGCGAATTATGCTACGAACTTCCGGGACACCGCATTGGTCCCTGTTCCCCATCCCCGTTCTTCAATTCACACCCATCGTAGTCCCCCATCTCGATACCTTCCAAGCCCCCTCCTCGGTTTCTCTGCCGCCCGTTCCCCATTTCGGAAACGGCTTTCGATCCGAGTTCCCAAATGCCCCAATCAACTCCCTGATCCGGCTCCGGCGCGCCAGCAGCTTCTCCACTAAAGCCTCCATCTCGCCCGGGTCGCCGCCGTACCACTCGGGAGGCACGTCATTGGCCGCCGCCCATACCGTCTCTGCAGGCATAGTCTCCAGGCGCGTCAGCCACGGCTCAAACGACTCCCATCCCGTAATCTCCCGGTACACCTCGTTGCGGTAGTACACTCCGCGCAGCGGCGCATCCTCAAATCGCCACTCCCCGGCATGGAAGCAATACCCGAAATCGATGAAGACCGCCTTGTACCGCCGCTCGCGCTGTCGTCGTGTGAACACGGCCTGCCGCCCGTTGGCATTTCCCGTCCACTTGTCCAGCGCCAGAATGCCAGCGAACTCGCCCAGGTTCTTTATCTCGGTCAGCTGCTCCTCGGGCAGGAAATCCATCACTTGCCCCGGCATCAAGCCTCCGGCGAAACGCGAACCGAACTGCAACCCGGGGCGGCAGCGTTCGCGCTTTTGCCCCAGGTCAATCTCCAGTTCCTCGGTGTTCTCAATCAGCCAGCTCGAAACATCCACCAGGTCGCTCTCGGGAACCGTCAATCCCGCGGCAGAAGCAATGCGCGAGGCCAACAACTCGTTGGCTAGGACTCGTATGTGCTGTGGGTTGTTCTGGAACTTGACGACATAAATCTGGCCGTCCGCGCCCAGCATCAACTGGCCCTGCGCGCCCCCCCGCATGCGCCGGATCTGCTGCACCGCCAGAACCGCCAACTTCGTCTCCCCCGCCCTCCCGAATTCTAAAGCAGCGCTCTGTTTGTCAGCTTTCAGCTCTCGGTTCCCAGCTTCTGGCTGCGCGCCGTTAGCCGTTCCCTCTTCCCTGTTCTCTGTTCCCTCGTTCCCTTGGTCCCTGCTCCGTGCGTCCCTCGCCCCTACTCCGCGTCTCTCCCCATTCGCTTTTCTTGTTCTTCCCCATCCAGCACGCGGAATACCCCCTCGGCCAGCGCGCGCAGTTCGTCCTCGCCGGGATACACGGCAATCGGCGCAATCCACTCGATGGAGCCGCACAGCCGCGCCACCAACCGCTTCGAATGGGCCATACCTCCGGTCAGCAGCACTGCGTCCACCCTGCCTTCCAGCGCTGCAGCCATCGCGCCCGCCTCCTTGCCGATCTGGTAGATCATCGCCTCGAATACGCCCGCAGCCTCTTCATCCCCCATATCGATGCGCCGCTCCACTTCCTTGAGATCGCGCGTCCCCAGGTACGCGAACAGGCCGCCGTCGCCGAAAACCTGGCGATCGAGCTCGCTTTCCGTCATCGCGCCGCTGAAGCACAGCTCGATCAGGGCGCGCACCGGCAATGACCCGGTCCGGTCTGGCCCAAAGGGTCCTTCCTCGATCGAATTGCTGTCGATCATGCGCCCATCGCGGTGCGCCGAAACCGTGACTCCGCTGCCCATGTGCGCCACGATCATTCGCATCTCTTCGTACCGGCGGCCAAGCCCGCGCGCATGACGCTTCGCCACCGCCTTGGTGTTCAGCACATGGCCGATGCACGTCCGCTTCACCAGTGGCGAACCCGAGAACCGTGCGCACGGCTGCCACTCATCCACGGTCACGGGATCCACGATATAAGCGTTCACACCGGCTGCCTTCGCAAAACGCAGCGCCAGCACCGCTCCCAGGTTTGAAGCATGCTCGCCGCGGCGGGCTCGGCGCAATTCTTCCGCCATCGTTTCGTCTACCAGGTACGTGCCACACTCCATCGGCGGCAGCAACCCACCTCGTCCGGCCACCCCCGCCCAGCACTGCGCCTCTTTGCCATTCAGACTGAACCCAGCTTCCGCCAGCGCCGCCTCGATCTTTCCCGCGCGATATTCAAGCCGGTCCAGCATGGGTCGCCCGCGGAACCGCTCGATTTCGTCGTCGCCATGATGAATGTTCCTCGCCATCTCTTCGCCGGCCCGCGTAAAAACACCGAACTTCGTCGATGTTGTCCCAGGATTGATGGCCAGAACACGGCTACTCCGCCCAGGAGCTTCGGACATTTGATTTTGGGCGCACTGCTCTCGCCGGTAATTTGTTTTTCCGGCCAGGGTGGCCGACTCTGGATCGCCGCGAATGGCCTTCGCATTGGCTCTAGGTTCGTTCAAACGGCCCTCTCGAATGGCGCTTTTCTTTAGCGCCTTTACCACGGCGTCCTTGAGTTTACTCTGAGGCGTCGAAATTGCCTGTGCGCGTCGCCGCCTTTTCCACTCCCCTGTCCCCTGTTACCATAAAACTCGCACTCGCCTCCGGCGAAATTTTAGTACGCGATCAATCGAAAGAGGTTCAACGGTGGCAGACACCAAGAAGATTACCGACAAGTTGGAACGTAAAAAGGTCAAGCGCGCGTCGCGCAAGAAAGCCGCCCCCAAGGCCAAGCGCACCACCCCGCGTGGGTCGCAAAAGCGCAAAGTCAAGAAGATGGTCCGCGGACAGAGCAAGCGGTAACATCGGCAAATAGCGGACAGCGAACAGCAGCAGATTGCAGCGTACCTCGGCGCCTGAACGCGGATTTGCGGTACGCTGTTCGCTGTCAACTGCCTTCAAGGAGTCCCACCTGCTCAGCCAGTTGCTTGCCCGCAAGTCGATTGACAAGCTCATCAGCGAGTCCGAAGAACCCGAGCGCTCGCTGAAGAAGAGCCTGGGCCCGTGGTCGCTCACTTCGCTGGGCATCGGCGCCGTCATCGGCTCCGGCATCTTCACGGTAATTGGCACCGCCATCTCCGGCGAAAAGTTCGATACCGCGAGCTTCATCAACACGCCGCTCGGCGTTTACCTCCTCCATCACGTGGCCATGGCTGGCCGTCCCGGCGCGGGACCGGCCATCGCCATCTCATTGGTGCTCGTGGCTGTCGTTTGCGCGTTCACTGGCCTCTGCTACGCCGAGCTCGCGTCCATGATCCCCATTGCCGGCTCGGCATACACATATACCTACGCCACCATGGGCGAGCTCGTCGCGTGGATCATCGGCTGGGACCTGATCCTCGAATATGCCGGCTCCAACATGACTGTCAGCGTGGGCTTCGCCGCGCACGTCGTCGATTTCCTCGACTGGTTCGGCCTCCATCCCGCCGCCACGTGGATTTCGCCCGCCTATCTGCCCGAGGGTCTGCAGGATTTCTCCGGCAACTGGATTTACCATCCCGGCTGGCACTTCGGCTTCAATATTCCCGCCTTCCTCATCGTCCTCCTTCTCACCGTGATCCTGGTGCGCGGCATTCGCGAGTCGGCCAGCGCCAACAACGGCATGGTGGCGCTCAAGCTGATCGCCATTTTGATCTTCGTCTTCGCGGCCATCGGCTACATTCACCCCAGCTACTACCACCCCTACATGCCGAACGGCTGGTCGGGCGTGCTCACCGGCGGCTCCATCATCTTCTTCACCTACATTGGCTTCGATTCAGTCTCTACCGCGGCCGAGGAGTGCCGCAACCCGCAGCGCGACCTGCCCATCGGCATCATCGCCACGCTCGTCGTCTGCACCGTCCTTTATGTTGCCGTGGCCGTCTGCCTCACCGGCCTCGTGCCCTGGCAGTCGATGGTGGGCGATGCCGCGCCCGTCGTCAACGCCCTCAAAAAACTCTCCATCGCTCACGGCGGCGGAGGCGAGCTTCACTGGGTCCGCCTGATCGTCCTCTGCGGCGCCATCCTGGGAATGATCTCCTCAATCCTCGTCTATCAACTTGGCCAATCGCGCGTATGGTTCTCCATGTCGCGCGACGGCTTGCTGCCCAAGGTCTTCTCCAACGTCCATCCGGTCTTCCGCACTCCGGCATTCTCCACCTGGGTTGCGGGCATCGTAGTCGCCATTCCCTCCGGCCTCTTCGACATCGGCACCCTCGCCGATCTCTCCAACATTGGCACGCTCTTCGCCTTCGTTCTCGTCTCGCTCGGCGTCATCGTGCTGCGCTACCGCGAGCCGGATCGCCATCGCGGCTTTCTGGTGCCCGGCGGTCCCGTGATCCCCGTGCTCAGTGTTTTTTTCTGCTTCCTCCTCATGACCGGCCTGCCCATCATCACTTGGTTCCGCTTCGTCATCTGGCTCGTTATTGGTCTCTTCGTCTACTTCCTCTACAGCCGCCGCCATTCCGAGTTCGCCCAGCCGCGTTAGTGCTATGTCCATAACCTTAGCTGTTATCCTGAGCGAAGTTTGCCGGGTTTTGCGGCAAACGGAGTCGAAGGATCTGCGGTTGCTCCTTGCGAATTAGCTGGAGCCCATCGGGGTCGAACTTCACGCACTTTCAGGCGTCGGTAACGCGACGTGAAGCGCTTTGTATCCTGCAGCAGGCTGCACGCCGACTGTACAGGTCACGCAGAGCACCGTGATGTCGTCGTCCTGTCCTCATCTCTCGGCGGCTTCGGCGATTTCAGCCGCGGGCTTGCGCGTTTGCGCAGCCGTGCGCTCAAAACCGAGAAGCTCGCCTTTCGCGTCGCGGGCCTCCACCACGCCATCGGAGACGAAGGTGACGGGTCCACGAGTTTCAATTTCCGTCTCGCTATAACAGGCGTCCAGGCTGATTCCCAGTGGAAGGCCGCTTTCCAATGGCAGCTCGCGCCCATCGAGATACGGCGCGATGTGCCCCGCATTGGCCAGGACCACGCGTCCATCGCGATAAAAACGCCCTCAACATGCGGTGATGAAGCCTCCCGCAGTCCGTCCCATCGCTGCCCGGTTCAGATAGGCGAGCAACGATGCCGGATTGCGATTCGTCTCGTTGGCCAGGCTGCCCAGAATCACAGCGACCAGCATGGAGGCATCCAGCCCCTTGCCGCTCACATCACCCACAATCACCAGCAAAGATCCGTCTTCCAGGGATTCCGTGCGGTAGAAGTCGCCGCCCACCTCGCGGGCCGGGCGATAGACAGCATCCACCACGAACCCGGCGGGATTCTCTGCGCTTCCGGACAGCAACTGCTCCTGCATCCTGCGCGCCGCGGCCAGATCCAGGTCGATCGCCTCCTGGCGGGCCTGCTCATCGCGGTAGCGCAGATAGAGGACAAAGAGAGTGACGAAGATAAATACGACTCCGGTAATACTGCGCGAGTCGATCGCAAACGGGCCGGCAGTAAAGACCAAGCGCGGCAAGTGTAACTCAATCGCTGTGGAGTCCCAGCCAACCGCTGCGGTATTCACGAAGAGGCACGATGCGATTGCCAGCGAGCCTCGGCTACGGTCCAGAAAAAGGCCCCACATGGCAAGCAGGTAGAAAACCGCCAGGCCGTAGGTTTGTCCAAACATCCAAAACACTCTTGCGGCATTCGACTGCTCGGCAAGCGAGTACCCGGCCGCCAACGCCAGGATGCCGGCGATGACAGCGCCAATCTGGAGGATTCTGCGAAAACGCGGGCAGAGGGAGGCCAAAAAGAGAAGCATGAAGGCACCGGTGAGGACGCTGAGGGCGTGCGTTAGCACCGGAGCCCAGGATTGGGCCATGACCGAAACCCGCGAAGCAAGAAGAGCCCCGATCAGCGGCATCGCGCCAAATAAAGTGCACGATACGCCCAGGTAGAGGTACTCCACCCTGCGCCGCTGAACGCTGAAGAGGACGAAACTGATGGCGGCGGCAAACAGGAAGAGCACATAGGTCAATGTCCAAGGCAGGTACCGAATTGCGCCGGCCACGCCATGCAGGCTCTCCAGCGCATCGATGGCGAGTTTCGACCCGATCTCAGGAGGATGCGGAAAGGACGAGCCGCCCCATAGGGAGAACACCAGCCAACTGAGGCCAACCGCGCCCCTCCAGCGGCGAATGGCAATGTGTCCAACCGGCCCCTTCAGCAGACCGGGTGGTATCGGAAAGACCAGATGTCTCTGAAACGGCCCGTGTGGACTCGGCTCCCAATCACCGAAGCGGCCCGCCAGCGTACCGTCGATGTACACGTCATAGATTTGTTGGAGAGGGCCCATTCCGAGCGCAAGTTCCTCTCCCGCGAAGTCGTCGGGAACATGAAATGTGCCGCGATACCACTGCGTCCCGCCGGTATTGAAGTTGAAGGAAGCGCCCCACTCGCTATAGGTCGTCTTGGCCCAATGTGAGTCATCTAAATCCGGCGCGGCCCACGCAGGATTATCGCCATCGTGGAAGCGCCAGTCAGATACAGAAACAATCTCTTCCTGTGCGACCGCAGGCAGTGCGCGGGACAAGACAAGAAGAACCAGGATCGCTTTCATCTTTCCTGCACGACCGCGTTCTTCCCAGGGTTTTCTTATCCCTGCTCCGAACCTGGAGCTGACCGCCCCACAACCTTCTCGCAAATGCGGAATATGACACGGCAAAACCGATTGCCGCATCGTTGTGTCCTTTTGGGCGGGGGAAGCCTCTGCTCGCACTATACTCGGTGATGCTCGCACTATACTCGGTGAATCGCACGCGCTGAAAGTCTGCTCTGCACTGCCCCGGCCTCGGATCGCACTCTCCGCCAGGACGATCCCGGAGACCACGCTTCTTGCCCACCCGCTAAACTTAAAGAGTGACGGAGATTGAATCGTTCATCCGCGCTCTCCCCAAGGCCGAGTTGCACCTTCACCTCGAAGGCACCATCCTGCCCGCCACACTGGTTGAGCTCAGTACACGCCGCGACGAGCGCCCCATGACTCTCCGCGAAGCCGAAGCCCTCTACCGCTTCTCTGACTTCTCCGGCTTCATTGAATCCTTCAAGGCTGTTACCCGTCGGCTGAAGGAGCCTGAAGATTACGAACTCGCGGCCTGGCGCATGATGCAGCAACTTGCCGTTCAGGGCGTAGTTCATGCCGAAGTTTATATCTCGGTCGGCGTTATCTATATGTGGCGCAACTTCGATCCGCGCTGCTTCGAACCGATCTTTGAGGCTCTCGAACGCTCCCGCGAGCGCGCTGCGCTCGAGTTGGGTCTCTCTGTTTACTGGATCTTCGACGCCGTCCGCCACTTTACTGTCGAGGAGGCGGAGCGCGTCTTCCGAAAAGCCGCCGAAATGCGCCGCCAATACCCCTCCATCGTCGGCATCGGTCTCGGTGGCGACGAGCGCCGCACCGGCTCCGAGCCCTTCCGTGCTCTCTACGCTCGCGCCCGGGACGCTGGCCTCCGCCTCACCAACCACGCCGGCGAAACCACCGGCCCTGAAGCCCTCTGGGAGGCTCTCTCCATCGGCTCCGAGCGCATCGGCCACGCACTTTCCGCCGTTCGGGACGAAGCTCTCCTCCAACACCTCAAGTCCCGCCGCATCCCCCTGGAATTGAACCCTACCTCCAACGTTCGCACCGGAGTCTGCCCCACCTTCGCCGCCCACCCCTTGCGCCATTACTTCGACCGCGCCCTTCTCGTTACGCTTAACTCCGACGATCCCGCATTCTTCGGTTCCGACCTCGCCGGCGAGTTTCTCCTCGCCCACACCCTGCACGGTTTCAGCCGTGATGAACTGCGCCTGCTGGCCGCCAATTCCATTCAAGCCAGCTTCCTTCCCGAATCGGGCAAGTCCCATTGGCTAGCCCGTATTGAAACCATTCCTTAGATTACTTCCGTGTTTTCCGCAGGATTACCGCCCTCGAACCCCATGCGATCTGGGCTATCATGGAGTTACGGGAGGCAACGTACGTGATGCCCGACGATTCCGAATCCGAACTGACCATTGAAGAGGCCGCCGCACCCGATAAAGCGGGGTCCACTGCTCTTCGTGTAATTACCTGGTTCTCTGTGGGGATGGCCGTGGCTGCTCTCGGCATCTTTGTCGGTGCCGAGTTGCGCAACCGCTACCGGTTCAAAAGGCGCACTCCTTACGACTTCTACTCGAACGCCGGCGAGCAACAGGCCAGCGAGTTCGGCGTCGGAGTCTAAAGCGGCTCATCTTAATTTCCGCGATTCGATGCCGCCCGCGGGCGGCATTGTCGTGTCTGGCGCAATCTAAGTCAATGAGCGCCCATACCCTTCCGGCGGCGCTGTCCTACCGTCGAAGCCAATGGAGTCCTTCATGCGGCAATTCAAATCCCTTCACTCCCTTGTGGTGCTCGTCGCCCTCTTCGCTTTCATCCCGCCTGCCTTCACCCAGCAAACCGTCGAGATCGATGCGCAGGCTCACGCGACGCCGTTCCCGCATTTCTGGGAAGGCATGTTCGGCTCGGGCCGCGCCATCCTCTCGTTGCGCCAAAGCTACCGCGACGATCTCCGAGCGGTGAAAGCGGTCGCGGATTTCCGCTACGTCCGCTTTCACGCCATCCTTCACGATGAGGTCGGCGTCTACAACCTTGACCAGCACGGCAATCCCGTCTACAACTTCTCTTACGTCGATCAGATCTACGATGGTCTGCTCGCAAACGGAGTTCGCCCCTTCGTCGAAATCAGCTTCATGCCCCGAAAGCTGGCCGCCGACCCCGACGCCCTGCATTCCTTCTGGTACAAGCCCGATGTCTCTCCGCCCAAAAACATGGACGCCTGGGACGATCTCATTCGCCACTTCGCTCAGCATCTTGTCGACCGCTACGGCATCGACGAGGTTTCGCAATGGTATTTCGAAGTGTGGAATGAACCCAACATCGATTTCTGGTATGGCGCCCCGCGCCAGCAAACCTATTTCGATCTTTACGCGCACACCGCGCGCACCCTCAAAAGCGTCAGCCCTCGTTTGCGCGTAGGCGGACCGGCCACTGCGCAGGCCGCATGGGTCACCGACTTCCTAAAATTCACAGCCGCTAATCACGTTCCGGTCGACTTCGTTTCCACCCACGCATACGCCGACGACACAGTGGAGAATCTCTTCGGCACTAACCAGGACATCCCCGTGGACGATCGCGTCTGCCGAGCCATCGCCAAAGTGCATGAAGAGATCAAGACCTCTGACTCGCCCAACCTTCCCTTCTTCATGTCGGAATGGAACGTGCAGGGCACGTTGGACGCACGCGACACCATCTTTACGGGCCCGGCAATCGCCAACACGGTGCGCGAATGCGACGGACTGGTCAATATCATGTCGTTCTGGACCTTTTCCGACGTCTTTGAAGAGGGTGGCCCGATCGCTAAACCCTTTGTCGATTTATACGGCCTCCGCGCCAAAGGCGGCATCGACAAGCCCTCCTTCTACGCCTTTGAGCTTCTTCACCAGCTTGGCGATGACCGGCTGGCCAACGCCGCAAACGACGTGATTGTGACCCGAACTCCGCAAGGCAGCCTCGTCATCGCCGCATGGAATCTGATCGATCCCGGTCTGCAAGGCTCCGATGAAACCATGCACTTGACCTTCCGCAATGTTCCCGCCGCTGCGCGCGTCACCATTCAGCGCATGGATTCCGATCACGGAAATGTACTGAAGGAGTACGCGGCAATGGGTCAGCCTCTCGATCCCACTCCCGCCCAGGTAGAACAGCTAAATCGCGAAACGGCGTTGCCCGCACCAGAGCAAACCCATCTCACGGCGGGCAGCTTCGACCTTCACCTCACGCCCGACGCGCTTGCAATCATCAAGGTTGAACGCTAGGTTTCTGACTGCACAATTCCGTACCGGTCTGGGGGGTGCCCCAGGTTTCGATTTTGAGACCTGGGAACCACCAGCGGAGTGGAATGTATTCATACGGTCAGTGACTCCGTTCTATCGCCGAAACCGCGAGATGATATACACAATCATCGATAAAATCACGCTGATCGCAATCGACGTCCCCAGCGGAAAATAGAAGGTAGCGTTCTTCCCCTTGTAGGAAAAATCGCCGGGCAAACGGCCCAGGGGGAAGCCGCTGCGCGTCGCCACCAGGATCACCGCCCCAGTCGCGGCGAGCAGCAATCCCATTCCGATCAGCCATCTACCCACGTCCTGCATCCGTTATCACCCTTCCAATGTTCATCGATTCCGTATTCCCTGTTTTGCTCACTTCGTCCCGATCAGCCTGATCCGAGCCGTAAGCGCGCGGCCCTGAAACTCGCTGAACGTCCCAAATTCGGGTGAGCTGATATCGTTGTTCACCACTGCCGGATTCTCGGCGCCGGTAGCATTCTCCATTACGCCGCGAAGACCCCAATACTGCCCGCGAAAATGAAACTTCCACTCAATCCCTGGACTGAAGTTGACGTATTCCGGAAACCGATACGCCCCCGCTGCGCCCGCCACCTGGTCTGCGGCGTTGACTGCCGTAAATGGAATTCCGGTATGCCGATCGATCAGGTAAACAAAATCCCATCTGTTTCTGAGCTTCCAAAACGGAATCGGCAGCCAGCCCCACGAGATTACGCGATTGGGCATATCCCACGCGAGCGGTCCGCTTTGCTGAGGACCCAGCGGTGACGGTGTGGGCAGGTAGTCGAGCGCTGCGTTGGTTCGCGCCGAAGAATGCGTGTACGAAACATACAATGTGTACCCGTTCCCAAAAATCCGTCGCGCGTCGAACTCCTCTGAGCTGTAGTGATCCTGCCGGCCATTCGTCAGCAGATAATTGCCGGCGAGTGCCGTCGCGCCGCTCTGATTCACAAACGTCGATACATCCGACGTGCGCTTTTCCATGAAATTCGCGCCCGCAAAGATCGACCATGGCAGCCTTCGCTCCAAGCCTACACTCCAATTCAAAGCCCGCGGTTCATCCAGTAAGCTGTCTTTCGCTGTGAATTGTGTCTCCTGCGCAGGACCCATCGTGGTCACTCCATCCGCCGCATAGTACGTGTCGTAACGAGCGCCGGTGAAGGTCTCGGTCAGGTAGCTCAATTGCGTGTGATCGTAATAGAGCCCGATTCCCGCCGATATCTTGGTCTTGTTCTTGTCTCCCGGCGGAGAATACACCGCGGCAATCCGCGGCGACACCTGCGCCCGTCGCACAATCTCGTCCCAGTCGAATCGCAGTCCTGGTTCCACCAGCCAGCCGCGCGCCGGCGTCCAGCGATCTTCAACGTACGCGCCAATCTCCGCATTGTGCATCGCGAAGGGCGGGGTAGGAGCAAACACGCTTTGCCGGAGCAGAGTCCCGTCCTCGCGCAGATAACTCACCGGCGCCAGCAACTGGCTCTGGTCGTACCCAATTCGATCGGCGTCGATTCCGGCCTGCAATTCATGCCGCCCCAGCCACTGCTTTGCAGGCAGATACACTGTTGCAGTTCCCTCCAGCCTACTTGAGCGCCCTGTCATGCTCTCGAAGTAGCTGCCCTCACTAAGTTCCGGCGTAATCTGGTAGGGCGAACTGCCGTGCGGCTCGTATCCGTCGTGAATGCTCAAATACCCGACGCCCACGTCCAGCAGCTCGCCACCTTTGAAACTCTGCTGATCTCTGAGGTAGGGAAACCATGCGAGAGTATTGCGCTTTACCGTGCTCGCTTGGGGCACCAGCGATGAAATGCCGTCATAAGGGGAGTGATAGTTGTTGTAGAGCAGTCCTGCCGTCCCAATGTTCGTCGCAGTCAAATTATCCTGAAGCTTCAGCAGGTTGCTTCCGCGAATCAATTCATCCGTATCAGCGTTAGCCGGCAGTTCGGAGATGTAGATGTTGTCGTATTCCACCTCGGCGCCGTCGTACCACCAGGCGTGTCCGCGTTTGATTGGTCCGGAGAAGGTGAATCGCGGAACAAACTTGTCGAAGCGGATTCCGTTCAGATCGCGAAACGACGGGATGAAATTCGTCGCGTTGAAACGAAACTTGTCGTCGCCCATCCCCGTATAGAACGCGATAATACCCCCGGTGCTGCGCCCGAACTCGACCGGGTAGCGCGTTGTCTCTGTGTCGATCGAACGCACCGCATCTGCGCTCACTCGCAAGCTCAGCACCCCGTTCACCGGCGAGCGAATATCGAATCCATCCAGCGTGTCCAGCGTCTCCCACGTCTCGGATCCAGCCACATGCACCTGTCCAGTCGCATCCTGCACCACGCCCGGATTGAACGGCAGCAAATTGCGAATGTCGCGTGAGGTCGGATAGGGAATATTCACGATCTCTGGCGTATTCATCGCGCTCTTATTCGAGATCTGGTCCACATCGATTCCCGGCGCCGATGCGGTCACGTTCACCTGCTCGCGCACAATCTGCTCGTGCGCCAGCACTACCCTCACCCTGCCTTGACTGGTTTCAATCCCGCTCTCGTCCGTCTCGTAGAATCCGGGCTTCGACACTTGAATCCGATAAGGTTCTTCCTGCCGAAGCGTGTAGCCGCATTCTCCCGCGTAATCGGTCCACAGATGCGCCTGTTCTAGTCCCGGTTCCGCGATGATCACCTGCGCGTCTGGAACTACGACGCCATTCTCGTCGACGACCGTCACGCTCACTTTGGGATGCCCGATTGGCGCTTGGCCGCTGGCAGCAGCTATGTAGATAGACAAAAGAAGCAGGCCGCAGCCTGCCCGCTTTGCGAATTCATGAGCCTGCATGAAGACGAATCGGAACCGGCATCGCCCGCTCCACCTTCCCGTCAGTATACGCTCGCAAGAATCTCATCACATGACGCAAAGATGACAAGCACGAACTGCATCCATCGTTATCCATGAAGCGTCCGCCAGGCGCTTTGGCAGATGCGGAGCATCCGCACGCCATTCCAGAAAACCCGAGTCATCTTCGTCACACCGTACATGCGCTCTTGATAGTGGACCGGCATCTCGACAATTTCGAGATGCAACTTCGAAGCTCCAAAGATCAGCTCATAATCGCCCCAGAGATCTCGAATACCCCAACCTCCCAGCCTGTTCTCAATCCTCTGCCAGTCCTTCCTCCAAAGCACTTTTGTGCCACACAAAGTGTCCTTAAAACGCTGACTTAACAGGTAGGAAAAAACCACCCCGAAGACACGGTTGCCGGCCTGATTGAAGAACTTCATCGCCGTCTTTGGAACAGGGTAGACAAGGCGGCTGCCATTGATGAATTCCCCAATGTTTCCCACAAGAGCCTGGAAAAACAGCGGTAGTTCCTCCGGCATTACAGTAAGGTCGGCATCCAGGATCATCAGGACGTCACCCTTGGCGCCGCGGAAACCAGTCCAAACATTCTCCGCTTTGCAAATACCGGGCCCCTCCAGCAGTCGTATATCACGATCCGGGTAAAGCTTTTGCACTCGCCGAACCTCATCGGCTGTTCCATCAGTGGACTTATCGTCGCAAAAGATGATCTCCGTGTGCCTGCCCATGTCGGGAATTCGCTCGACAGCAGCTCGGATATTGCCTTGTTCGTTTCGACAGGGAACGATGACGGACACAGACGTTTTAATTTCCTCGTGTTCCTTGGGTTTAAGGCGCGCCACGGTTACTTGAACCATGCAAAGCTGCCGCAGGCCGGGGAGCTTGGCCAGAAACTCGTTCAACAAGAAAGAAACCACTGGAATGTATTTCGGAAACAGCAGGATTCTATGAGTACGTAGCGGCCTGAAACCGGACAGAACCAGAAATCTGTTCACATCTTCGGAACTTACCCAGTTCGGCTCTACATAGGGCGAACGCAATCCCAACGAGCTGGCAACTTCAAGTACGGGCTCCCAAAGTTGGTTGTAATTAACGATCAACAACCGCGTATCCTGCGTGCAATGATCGCGAATCCGATTCAGCGCCGAGAGGATATCAACGGTATCGTAGATGTGCCCGAATATAACGTAATCAAATGCCTGGCCAACTGCCAGGTCTTCAGGGTCTGCGCAAATGAAATTGAGGTCCGGATGGTCCTTGCGAGCCACCTCCACGAGTTCCTGGCTTATCTCAACTCCGACGCCGAACGAAGGCTCTGTCGCTGCCAGCAGTCCGCCGGTTTGGCAACGAACCTCCAATACTCTCCTTTGGGGCTCAACGATGAAACGTAGCAGGCGCTTGATCCGGCCGTAATAGTAGCGATTTCGAACGATCCATCGATCGCGCTTCTGAGCAATGCGATCCTGCAACTCGCGGCGCGCCTGTCGCGTAGACTCCAAAGCCTCGAGGCCCCAGGTGCTCTTCTCAACCGCTGTGGATGGCACGTCAAAACTCCTTGGAGGCTGCTGCTACAGGTCCGACCGTTAGCACAATTATCCCCGAGAAATGCCCGGCTTCGGCACGCCGGGCAATATGGGCAGACAAGAGTGTAACGAATCAGTCAATCCAGGTTACTCTTCGGGTGAGCTAAGCTAGCATCATAAGCTTGCGAAATCAATCCCGCTGAAGCGTTAGGATGTCTTGCATTCCCGAACAGCCCGAGGGCCGCATCGACGCTGGACACAGGACAGGTGGATGAATATTTCGACCGACCCGGCAAACCCACTCTTGACGGCATACTCGCTGGCAAGGCGCTCCGGATTCCTTCAAACTGCCCTCGGTCGCAGAGTCTTCAGGTCCGCCTATTTCCTCTACAAACGTTATGTTGAGGACAATCTTCAGGACTTGATTAGCGCCTTCCCTTGCCTCATAGGCGAGGGTCATGTTCTGGACATCGGCGCAAATATCGGATATACCGCATCCGTCCTGGCTCGATCCACAAAGGCCAATTGGAAAGTTTTTGCCTTCGAGCCGGAGCATTCAAACTTCCAGCTTCTGCAAAAGACCGCGGAACGATCTGAGTTCAAGGGCAAAATCGTACCGGTGCAATGTGCCGTGGGCGCCGAAAACGGCGTCATCGATCTTTGGATCAATCTCGGCCACCACGCGGATCACCGGGTGATGACGGCAAATTTCCGATCGGAACATCCCAAAACGGCGGCAGCGAGCGTGCCCTTGGTCAGCATCGACAGCTTTCTCGAAAGCCATACCGCCAAAGTTTCCTTCATCAAGATCGACGTTCAGGGCTATGAATTGGCGGTTTGCCAGGGTATGCAGAATACGCTCCAGCAGAATCCCGACATCGCGATCGTTCTCGAGTACATGCCCTCAGCAATGCGCGATCTCGGATTCGAACCGTCGCAGCTGATCAACTTCTTCGGTGAGCGCGGATTTAGGATTCACCAGGTCCATCCGCGAGGCAGGTTGTCGCTCGGAATCCCGACCGCTGTGAACGATTCATCCTATTTCGATCTTTTGCTCAGCCGACGGACGATCACCAGCGGTGAAAAATGAAAGCTGTGATTACCGACACGAATTTGAAATGGGAAAACGCAAATGGCCTTGCCGCGCCTGGAACGATCTCGTTTCTCAACGTGCTCGGTTGCGCGTGGCCCGCACTGGTTCTCGCCACGCTTTGTTTGCTCCCCTTTTTGAACAAGGCATTTCTCGTGGATGACTCATGGTTCCTCATGATGTCCCAGCAGATTATCAAACACCCCATGCACCCGATGGGATTCGACGTTTGCTGGAACACGATTGACAGCTGCACCAAGGCCTATGCCCTGACCCCGGGAAATTCCCTCATGGGATACGTACTCGTGCCAACCATCTTGACTGGCGGCCACGAGTGGACGGCCCATATGACGCAACTGATGCTCGCCTGGATTGCGATTGCCGCAATGGCCTCGCTGATTCTTCGGTTCGGATGGAACCGGTGGCACGCAACAGTTGGCGCGCTGCTTCTTGTGGCCATCCCTCCGTTTCTTCCCATGGCGAGCACTGCAATGCCCGACCTCCTCGCCGCTGTCGTTGGGTTAGTGGCGATCGAACGAATTGCTGCCTGGAAAACGGAACAAAACTGGGGGCAGGGAGTTGAGGCCGCAATTGCCCTGGGGCTGGCAGGCTTCGCACGGTCCCATCTAGCGCTTCTTTTGCCTCTCGCTGCGTTCTTTCTGCTCGTGAGCCTCGATCCTAAAGAGATTTTGCGGCAGACTCGCAGGCAACTTTGGCTCTGGTCCCCGGTTTTCGCGGGCTTTGTTCTGCTCTTGGCGTGTATTTCCGCTGTCCGCGAGCATAACCTCGCCCTCGCAGCACCATCCGTCGTCGTCGGGCCGGGATATATTCCCCTTAATCTTCCTACCTACCTGGCCTTCTTCGCTTTTCCCCTGCCCCTGGCCGCCTGCTGGCTGGCGAATCGTTGGAAATACGTAGGGGTGGGGTTCGTATTGATTCTCGCTACACTGGCAGTCGCCGCCCTCCTCACGCATTGGAGATTCTTTGAGGTTTTGTGCCTGGCGGTTCTCGGGCTTCGCGTGCTCGCCGAACTGTTTCTCCATGCATTTGAGCGGCGCGATCACATAGGCCTTTCGCTTGTGCTCTGGGTACTGATTCCTCTTCCCATCGTCTATTACACTCATCTTCCGATAAAGTATTTGCTTCCCTGCACACCAGCTGTCATTCTCCTCTGCTTCCGTTTGCTCGATGGAGTTTCCCTGAAGCTCGCCCGGGTGGCGGCTCTTGCAATAATCGTCGCCGGCACCGGCTATTCTCTTCTGATCCTTCACGCAGACGCGGAGTTTGCGGATTTCGGCCGGTACGCTTTGGATCGCTTGATCACGCCACACGTCGCGGCAGGTGAGACGGTGTGGTACCCCGGCCAATACTGGTCATTCTGGTATGCACCACTGGATGGGGCACATCTTACCTTCGCAGGCGGTCCACAGCCAAAACCCGGAGATCTTGTCGTGGTTGATTTGCACGGGGCGGGAATGTATTCGCCCCTCGCGCGCTTTCCTCATCGGACCCTGGTGGATGAGTTATCTCTCAAGTACAGTTTTGGGAGAACCATGGAAGGTGGGATGGGCCTATATGACAATCGGTCCGGCTTCTGGCTGTGGGGCTTTGGCAAGAGTGACAGGGACCGTTTTCAACTCTGGAGAATAGATTAGGGGCTCCCGGCCTGCTTGATATCTACTCAAGGTTCCCAAAGAGTTCATGAAAGCCTTTCCACCCTCATCGCCCCTGCACAACCTCGGAGTAATACTGCTGCGTCACTTTTCTGCCCGTCGCGTCGAAACGCGCCGCGTGGATGATTCCTGCCTTGTGCGCCACAAAGCTCATCGTTGTCGCCAGCACACCCAGGCCATACTTCACGCTGCGCCTGAAGTTGATCGAAGACGCCTCCTCGAAATACTTCGTCGGGCAGGAAATTTCGCCGATGCGAAAGCCGAACATCGCTGCCTGCGCGATCATCTGATTGTCAAAAACAAAATCGTCGGAGTTCTCAAGCAGCGGCAGCGTTTCAAGTAACTCCCGTGAAAACGCGCGGAAACCCGTGTGGTATTCCGAAAGCTTGACTCCCAGAAACAGATTCTGAAATGCCGTCAGCATCCGGTTGAAGACGTATTTGTAAAGCGGCATGCCGCCTTTCAGCGCCCCGGCGCCCAGAATTCGCGATCCCAGAACCATGTCGTAAACGCCGCTCGCAATCATGCCCGCCATCGCCGGCACCAGCAGCGGCGTGTACTGGTAGTCGGGATGCACCATTACAACAATATCCGCACCGGCCGCCAGCGCCTCGCGATAGCAGGTCTGCTGGTTGCGCCCATACCCGTAATTGGCGTCGTGCACGAACGTCTGTACGCCCAGCCTGCGCGAAAGCTCCGCGGTCCCGTCCTTGCTCGAGTCGTCTACGAGGATCTTGATGTCCACCACGTCCGACAACTCGCGCACCGTCTGCTCCAGCGTCTTCTCGGCGTTGTATGCCGGCATCACGACCGCAATTCGCTTCCCGTTGATCATGTCTCAATATTCTCGACGAATCCCGGGCTCCCACTCTGGCGCTCCATGCTTCTTTTCGCCTGCAGTGGGAATCCGCAAGTTATCCTCATCCGATCTTACTTCCCGCTGGCTGCTTCCGGCATTGGATACGGAGTTATCCTTGCCGGGATCGCATCCGGCTCAACCAGCCAGACGGTCCGGTTCCGGTAATGATGGATCAACTCTAAATTCTCCCGGTACCCCATGTCCCATGCCCATACGACTTTAGAGTCATCGATGTTCGGTCGGTTGTAGACCCATTCATCGTAGATATGATGGTTGCCCCAGTAGCGAACAAACACCAGTTGGTCTCCTGGCAGATGGCTTAGCCGCGCCTCGATCCCCGCCCGCTCCGTGCCAAAATGCTGGGGACCGTACCATGCAATATCCCAGCCCCCCGTGGGCCACTCTGGAGGCCCCAGGTGTAGCGGATCGGCGGCCACTCGAACAACGGCCATTACGAGGCAAACAACAATCGTGAACCGCACCAATGCAAGACCGACAGGACTCCGTCCTAACTTCCACACCCGAAGGTGGCGCATCAACTGCAAACCGATCGCATAAAGAGCTGCGGTAAAAGCCGCCAAATAATACGGAAGAAGGTAGACTTCGATCGCCATTCCGGCCGCCAGAACCAACACGCACACTACCAGAAAGCGAATACGCCGATCCAGAAAAGCTCGCCGGATCATAAAGAGCGGGGGTAGAAGGGCGAATCCCGTGAAGAACGGCACCGTGACCGCAACCTTTGCTGCCGTCCAGGGTAGAAAACCGCTCAGGGAATGTAACTTACCATATAGCCCGAACTCGTATTCGTAAAGGGCGCGCATGGCGGGGTGCCGGTAAGCCGGCTCGGGTTGTGGATGCTGCCATATGTAATACGGTGAGATTGCATAGGTTTCACGGTTGATCGTGTAGGGAAGTGTAAGCGGATTTCCAAATGCCCGATAGTCGTAGTAACCCAGCCACGCCAATGTTGCCGCAATCACCAGCATCGGTGCCACCGCACGCAACGCGAGAACGCCGATCGGCGGTCTGTTCTTCCCCTTTACGATCCATCGGCCCAAAACCACCGCTACTGGCAAACACAAAAGGACGCCTTCGTAGGGCCGTGTCAAGGCAAGGATTGCAATCCCAACACTCATCAAGAGGCCATACTTAAATCTTCCCGTCTTCGTCAACCGAGGCAAGCTGCCCAGCACCAGCGTACCGCCAAAAGCGGCAAGCAACGCCGCTGTATGGTAGGTGTTGATCCAAACGCTGAACAGGCCTAACCGCAACACTGCAAGAATTCCACCTAGAAGCGCCCACCTGCGCGGTAGCCACGCCTCCAGCATCCAGCAAAGCGCCGCGCATAGCAGCCCATCCAACACAAGTAAGGCGAACCATGGCCGTCCGAATAGGATCTGTCCCGCCGCCAGCAGCAGCCCCTGGCCCGGAAAATACATCGACTGATACGTCGGTAACATGTCGATGTGGACACTTTCGAAGTGAGTCCACATCGCTGGGGTCGGATTCGTAAGGTGTCCGTGAGCAAACGTCTCACAAGCCAGGAGAAAGCTGAAATCGTCCGGTACGAACGGCAGCGGGATGGGAAACCAGGGAAGAAGCGCCAGGCGCAAGACCACCACGGTAACCCCCAGATAAATTGACAGCCCGCTGCGACGCGATAATCGCGTGAAGCTTCGCTCCATGCGCTCGAAGAATCCAGCGCCGAGGTGCGGCCAGATGAACGCCGCCCCTACTGCGATTGCCGTCAAACCGAATTCGGTCAACGGGAGAAAGGGATTCGGTCTTATATCGGAAGGCAACAACATCGCAGAACGAATCCTCTCAGCGCATCAAAAATGGAAAGTGAAGAACGCCGCAGGCGACCGGCGAGAGGCCGTGCCTCTTGCGCCGCGCGCGAACTCCGCTTCCCCGCTCACAGACTCGCTCCGTGAGTCGCCGCCATCGCGGGGCTGAGCAATTCGCGCCGTTCCCCGGAAAACTGCTTTTCCTGAGTTGTGCGCCGGAAGTAGGCCCACAGATAGAAGATTCCCGTCGCCAGCAGGATCATCGGAGCGGGGTGAAACAGAAGAAGTGTTAATACTCTGCCCCACGCGCCAGCCATTCCGATTCCCAGGCTTTTCATAATAACCAGGAGAATCGTCGCGGGAACGTCCGCTGTGCACAGCACCGCGAGTGTAGTCAAAAGGCCGGCGATCCACTTCAAATGCCCCCCTTCACTCCATAGGAGTGCACAGGCGGGAACCGCAAGCAAAAGCAACTTGGCGTCATAGGCCCGGTGATAGACGGGAAGCATTGCCAGCGCTGCAATACCAGCAAGCGCAATCCATGCATTCTGTCTTGTAAATCGCGACTTGAGCACGCGAATGGCGCCTGCCGTAAGTAGAAACCCGCATATCAGATAGCTCGCAGAGTTGTAGAAGCGCGGATCGTCACGAAATAGGCTGAACGCAGATTGCAGGCTAATTACGGTATCGGCTGAGTGGAATGTAAGGGAATCCGGCCCAGGATCGTTAACGCTCCCGTGCGTCGAAAGTGCGCCTAGGTTTGAACTCAGCTCCTGCATCCAATGCGGCGAAACATGAGCGACCCAAAGAATGGATGGCAGAGCCAGCGCGGCCGCTATCCCAAGGGTTTCGAGAGCTCGTTTGCGGTAAACCCCTCCCACCAATAAGAAATAAAGCCAGACTAACACTGCATCATGGGGCTTTAGCACAAGGCTGAACGCGAGGCATACGGCACCAACATGCACGAACCGGTCTTCTAAGAAACACCAGACCGCGGTGACACAGAGACTCACCACGATCCCGGCGAGATTCCCGAGGGCAAAGACAATTTCGGCGTTACAGAGCAAAAGACAAATCAGGAATGTCGCAGGTTTCAAAGCGTGCTTCTCGGCAACATTCCAAATCAGCAGGGCTGCAAGCAAAAGGCTGGCTGCGTTCAACACCATCCAAACATAGCTGGCGACACTCCACGGCAGCAGCGCAAGGGGGGCGATCAGGAAAAGAGAAGTGGGGAGATTGACGCACACAAGCATGCCCCGTCGAAACAAGAGCGCCTCGGCAGGATCGGAGGGAAGCGTACCTCCTTCCGCGTTATACAACGCCACCATTACGTTTGGGTTGTATGGATCGCTGTGCCGCATCAGGCATCGCGCCCCGTAAAAAACCGCCTTAAAAGCCCCCATGCCGGAATAGGAGTTCATTGCTATAACCGAACCCCAGGCGATGAAGATCGCGCCACTCAATGCGAGGCAAAGTAGAGCCTTCTGCCGCCTCGATGTTGTTTTCCACTTCATCCTTGACCTTTAAACACGCCCGCGAACCGTGCCATAGCTGCCCCATTCGTCCCCAGTCACTTTCCAACGGAGATTTGGTTAGGCGCTGCAGCACAAGGCCACAGCATCTCGGTTCGGTCCGAAATCGTTCGTTGGCGAACTCGCTTCGATCATGGTGATTTTACGGCAAGATCGGAGAATTCGGCCGGTTGGACCTCACTGTCCGAACCCGTTCCATCAACTTGTAAAACGCATTGACCTGCCGCGAATCGCAAGTATGGAGGGAACAGCAGCGAGTGAGCAGGCAGCCAAACAACTTTGCCGGCGCACGTTTCCCCGGGTACCGGAGAGAATATGAATAGAAGCGCCATTTGGCCAGACCCGCCACATGCGAGTCCCGGCATCCTGTGCTTCGTCTTGCGCCTGTTCTCGCGGCTACGAGAGCGAGCTGCTCACGTTGCTGAACACGATGTTCACGGCAGATGCGATGTCCTTAATGCCCGCAATGAGCGACAGGGCGATCAAGGAACACAGCAGTGCATATTCGACCAGATCCTGACCACGTTCATCGTTGACCAGGTTCTGGTACTGAATGAACAGCTTCAAAAGTGTATTTTGCATTTTTCCCCCCGGATTATTCATATTCCGGCCGAAGCCGACTTACGGCGTGCTTTGCTTCAAAGAAACTTCGCGTTTCTCAAAGATGAAAAAACAGATGGAGTCATTCTTTGACTCGACCCGCTTCTTCGCGGTCGTTTGCCGTTGTTACTTGGGGGAGGCTTTGATGATGCGGAGAGAGCTTGCTTCTCGGGTAAGATAGTGGCAAGCTCTCCCTTGAAATCTGCTGGGGCCCGGGGAACCTTTCGCCGTCCGAAATTACGACAGCGACGAACTGATGGTGCTGAAAACTGTGTTAATTGCCGAGGCGACCTGGTTGACGCCGCTGATGCAAACGAGTGCGATCAAGGCCACCAACAAGGCATATTCAACCAGGTCCTGACCTTCCTCACCGTTCTTCAGGTCCTGAACTTTCACAAACAGCTTCAAGAGTGTGTTCATTGGTCCTTCTCCCTGGCGAGATCCAGGCCCTTCCCGGTCTTACCTGGCCTGCGAAACTAACCTGACCGTCTATGGTCCTGTCTAAGAGCGACGAGCGAGTAAACGGGAATTCAATCCTCCGTGAGTGACTGCTCATTAACTCTTTTGATAATGTTGACCTTTGCAGGGGGAACACGTTCTGTTTCTTCTAACAGATTCGCGTCCCTCCTGCCAAGGGGCTGAGGTAGTGGGATTACGTCTCGTGTCTGAAGTTACGACAACGAAGAGCTGATGTTGCTGAACACGGTGTTGACTGCCGAAGCGACCTGCTTGACACCGGTGATGGCCGCAAGAGCGATCAGGGCAACCAGAAGGGCGTACTCAACCAGATCCTGACCTTCCTCGTTCGCCAACAGGTTCTGCATCTTCACATAGAGCGCCAGAAACAGATTATTCATTTTGATTTTCTCCTAGAATTTTCGTTCCCAGCCTCAGCCGGGCACCATTAAGCTAGCACCTCGCGTGCCATTCTCGGACGAAAAGTCGTTGGATTTAGAATCAGTATCTTACGGTCACACGGCCTCTGGCTTAGTCAAGGCAGTGTATACATCTGTTTACAGCCCCTTATTTATAGCTCGGCCCCGTATACATTACTCAAGTTGTAGTCGCTTGAATCGTTTAGGTGCGTCGGTCATGGCAAAAGGCCGATCACGAATTCGATGTGACTGTATTTGCCGCTTGCTCTGTTCCACCCCGCGCAATAAGTATCTCTTGCGCCAATGCCGCCCTAAGTGGCGGCACGAACGACTGCAGTAGAATAGCCCGCATGGCAACCAACCAGGACGCTCCCCCAGCGCAGGAAAACTTCGATTTCGCTGAGCTGTCGATCGCGGTTGTTGCCGGGCTTGCGCTCGCCCTGGTTGTCCTCTTTATCTTTACGATTCCGGTCGCCGGCAACCTGGCGGCGTCGCGCGACTTTGTCTCCTATTGGGCCGCAGGCCACCAACTTGTCCGCCATGCAAACCCGTATGACCCCGAAACGATCTCCACTCTCGAGCACTCCGCGGGCTTCACCTACAAGGTCGTCCTGTTCATGCGCAATCCGCCTTGGGCCCTCCTCCTTGCTTTTCCCCTCGGCTTTCTGGGGCTTCGCGTGGCCGCCGTCTTGTGGACACTCCTCTTACTCGCCTGTCTACTCGCTTCTTTACGCATTCTTCGCCAGCTATACGGCTCTCCTCGCAATCGCATTCACTGGCTGGGATTCGCTTTTACGCCGGCTTTGATCTGCCTCACCATGGGTCAAACCTCCTTGTTTGCGCTATTCGGCCTGGTACTATTCCTTCGCCTGCAAAGCAGCCGGCCATTCGCAGCGGGCGCCGCTCTTTGGCTATGTGCCTTCAAGCCCCACTTGTTTTTGCCGTTCGCCGCCGCATTGGCTCTTTGGATCGTCGTCTCGCATAGTTATAGGATCGTGGCCGGCGCCGCTACCGCCCTTGTACTCAGCAGCGCAGTTGCAAGCCTAATCGATCCTCAAACCTGGACTGATTACATACGCATGATGCGATCCCCCGCCGTCGAAAATGAGTTCATCCCCTGCCTGGCGGACTCGATCCGTCATTGGCTCGCTCCCGGGGCAGTGTGGCTGCAATACCTGCCCGCCGCAATCTGCTGCCTTTGGGCCGTCTTCTATTTCTGGTCGCGCCGCGCGGTATGGGATTGGACGACAAACTGCAGCCTGCTCCTATTGGTTTCCCTTCTGGCCGCGCCTTACTGCTGGCTCTACGATCAGTGCCTGGCAATCCCCGCACTGCTTAACGGCGCTTACTCCGCCCGCTCGCGTTATCTGATTGCGGCGCTTGCCCTGCTCATCTTTGTCACCGACATCGAAATCAGCCTTGTTCGAATCGTTTCGCCGCTTTATCTTTGGACGGCCCCCACTTGGCTCGCCTGGTATCTCTTCGCCCGCGCCTCGGCCCGGAAAGTGTCCTTGGAGCCCGCCGCTGCCGGCGCTTAGCGCATGGATCAATCCTGCTCGACACTGCATTGCTGTGCCTCCCTTGAGATGCTGCAATCGCTGTTGCCGCAATTCAAATCAGCACGGCCGATATAATTGCCGTGACCGAAATAGAAAGGTGCCTTCGTGCAAAAGAATGAACGCGACTTCCCCGTTCTTCTCATTGCGATCGCGTGCGCAGTGGGGGTAGTCTTTACTACCCTGTTTCTCAGCATCATGCCCTTCAATCGGTCCATCGTGGCCCGGCGCGACTTCATCACCTATTGGGCCGCCGGTCAGCAGTTGGCTCACCATGCCAACCCTTACGATCCGCGCGCGGTCGACCGTATCGAGCAGCATGCCGGATTCCAAGGCGGATCCTCCTATTACATGCGAAATCCACCCTGGGCCCTGCCGCTCGCTCTACCGCTGGGCTACTTCCCAGCCGTGCCCGCGGCGCTCCCATGGTCGCTGCTGATGCTGGGCCTCCTCATTGCGTCCGTGCGTGTTTTATGGAAGCTCTTCGGACCTGCGGGTAGCCACTTCGACTGGCTTGGATATTGCTTTCCCCCGGCATTGTTTTGCGTCATTCTCGGCCAGACCTCAATCCTCATGCTCTTCGGCCTGGTCCTCTTTCTTCGCCATCACAAAACCTCGCCATTCATTGCGGGCGCTGCCCTTTGGTTCTGCTCTCTGAAGCCCCACTTGTTTCTTCCCTTCGCCGCCGTGCTTCTGGCGTGGATCTTCGTCTCGCGCTGCTATCGCGTCCTGGCCGGCGGATTGGCCGCCATGGCCGCCAGCTGCATTATCACCACGTTGATCGATCCTGCCGCATGGGCGCAGTACACCTACTATGTGCGCACTTCGGTCCTCATGCGGGAGTTCACGCCTTGTCTCGGTGACGTCTTGCGCGATTCGATCAAACCCAGTGCTGAGTGGCTTGCGTTCGTCCCCGCCGTTTTGGGCTGCACCTGGGCGCTGGCCTACTTCTGGCCCCGCCGCCATTCGTGGGATTGGCTCAAAAACGGCAGCCCACTCATGCTGGTTTCAATTGTCGTTGCCCCGTTCGGATGGATCTTCGATCAGTCTCTGGCGATCCCTGCCATTTTGTATGCGGTGTCGCGAGGGATTTCCGGGACCCTGCTGGCCGTTCTCGCTTTAATCTATATCCTCATCGAAATTCAAATCGTCTCGCCGTTCGGGCTTCATTCGGCTGTTTACCTTTGGCCCGCCCCGGCGTGGCTCGTCTGGTATCTCTTTGCTCGCGATTCCAATCGCGCTGCCGACGACCCCATCGTCGCGGGTTAACCGTTTATTCGCTAGATGGCGCAAGAGCCGGCCCGATCGCCACCGCGTCTCCTCGTTCGGTGCGGCTCTCCCGGATCGTGCCTGCAGGAAGCTCCAGCACGCTCCGCGCCGCCAGACATCCTGAGAGTCTCCAGGGGCCTAGGTCGTTTCTCACTTTTTTCACTTGATGATTCCGGTCGAGATAAACAAGATCGATGGGGAACTTCATGAAGAATGTGTGCACCGATTCACAGGGAGAAATCCAGAGTCCTTCGCCGGGTTCAAGGCCCGCGCGTCCAAGCAGCCCTTTTCTGCGCGAAGGCCCCGTGTGCGCCGCCTCAAGCCGCACTGCCAGCACCGTGCCTCGGGAAAGGTTTTGGACCTGCAGCGGACCCGAATAGATTGACCGCGGCTGAGGCATAAGAAACTGCTGCAGCCCCTTCGCCATCCTTAGCAACAGATTCATCCGGCTGCCTCAGCGTTTTCGGCGTGCATGTCAATGCAAGTTCTATTGTTGCGCAGCTCCCGTTCCTGCAGCGGCAGCTCCCATTCCCGCAGAACTCGACGCACCACCACCTTGATTGATCGCAGTCGAACTCGTGCCGAACCCACCCGTCCCACTTTCGATCACCAGCGGCTGCTCGGGTTTCATACTCTCAATCAGCTTTTCCACGGGTATCGACGTGGGTGGCGGAGGAAGTGTGTTCTCAGCCGTCTTCTCATCCGGTTGATGCATCGGAACATTCGAGTTGGGCGGCAGAAATGGTAGCGGATAATGCAGTGCCGGAATTGGCTTGCCCGCTGGAATCGGCGCCACGATCTCCGGCGTCACCAGCACAATCAGCTCGGTATCGTTCTTCGTCCGTGAATTAGACTGAAACAGCTTGCCGAGGATCGGGATGTCGCCAATAAACGGAATCTTCTCAAACGTATCGGTAAGGCTTTTGTCCAGCAGTCCGCCAATCAGCAAGCTTTCGCCGTCGGCGAGCTCCACCTCGGTGTTCACTCTTCGCGTGGTCAGGCCCGGCACCGTAAATCCGGAAATCTGGACCTCATTGGTATAGTCAAGGGCGCTTACTTCGGGCGCCACCTGCAGGCGGATCGTTCCCCGCGGAGTAATCGTTGGGATGAAGTTGAGCCGGATGCCGTATTCCTTAAACTCGATGCTCACTGCGGGCAACCCGCCCGATGTGCCCGAAACCACAGGGTATGGATATTCCCCGCCGGATAGGAAGCTGGCTTCTTTACCGTCCGCCGCCATCAGATTCGGCTCCGCCAGCACCTGCACCACTCCCCTCGTCTCCAGAGCTTGGATACTAGCGCCCACCCCCAGGCCGGGGAAGAACGCAAGTAAGTTCAGCTGCTGGGTAAATGTCGCGGACCCGCCGCCAAGTTGCGTGAGCGATTCCTGGCCGCTTGAGGTTGAACTGTTGGAAATGGACGGAGGCGAAAATTGACCGGTGTTAATAGCCCCAACTGCGTTTCCAAGTCCGAGGTTGAATGGATTCCAGCCCAACTGGCGTGCGCGGTTACGATCCACGCTGGCAATGCGTACCTTCAAAAGGATTTGCGATTTCGACTTCGGCACGTTCACGTCGAGCAGGTTGACGACCTTTCCGGCCGTCGACGCAATTTCCACCGCCCTTGTCGAGTCGGTCAGGTCGCCCACTGTGCCGCGCAAAAAGATGTTGCTGTTGTTGTAGCTCACCCTGATGGCTTCACCCGGCAACTCCGCCCTCAACTCCCGACGCACTGCGTCGAGGTTCTCGCTCGATATCGCGGGAGTCGGCCGCACCGTGACATTGAAGAACTGGCGTCCGCCGCGAATGTCCCAAATGATCAGGCTCGTTTGCCCGGGAGCCTTGCCGTCGACCATGACTTCGGTTGGGCTCACAGCCGTGACTTCCGCTATTTCGCCCAATCCCACGGCAACACGCTGGATCGGCTGCGCGCAGTCTACCAGCACCGCTTTGCCTACCACCACTGAGAGTTCGTTCGTTGAATCTTCAAACGTAGCTCCCGCGGATGTCGGCGTAGACGGCACGGCTTGTGCACGCGCGACTTGCCTCGCACAAAGCGCTAGTGACAGCGCGCCGCAAGATACGATGGTGACCCCAGCCTTCGCTCTCAATGCTGTCCCTCAGGTGAAGAGAATTTCTCTTCAGTGGATTTAGATCCGTTAATGACTTGGATCGAATACGTATTCGCCACAGGCTTGGGTGCCTTCTTCACTGCCGCCTGCGGATGCTCTGCCGGCGGAGGAGCCATTGACCCAAACAGCGTGTTCATCGCCGTCGCCGGAACCTTCGCAATCTGCGTATCCAACGGGTTGCGCAGCACCAGTTGAACCTTCAGCGAATTGCTCGCCAGGCTCAACATCTCGGCCTGCTCCGGCGTCACCAGCAGGTTCACGACCTGTACCTGCCGGGCCTTGCCCTCGGAATCTCTCTGAATGTCGGTGCCGGCGGAAAGAACCTGGATGTTTTGCAGGATCGTCTTCGTCACCACGCCTTCTGAAGCTCCTTCGCCCGGTGGATTACCCGATACCAGCACATCCACTCGCATCCCGGGAGTCACGAATCCGCTCACGCCCACCACTTCGTCCACTCGCACCGCGCACGCCCGCATGCCGGTCGGGATCGTAGGCGCCAATCCGCCTCCCGAGCCGAGAACTGCCAAATGGCTCTCTAGGATCGGCTCACCCTGAGAAATCTGCATCACCGCTCCGCGGCCAATCGCGTCCTCCGGCTTAAGAAGCGCGCCCTTCGGAGGTGCGCCGGCGATCGTCATCGTCGTCAGGTCGGCGCTTGTCAGCACCGCGCCCAAAGGAATGTCCTTCGCAGCCGCTACCACTCGTGTTGTCTGCATCGGCTTCGAAGTCGCGATTCTGACGCCCACCAGGCGAACAACCAGCCACGTGCAGCCTCCAGCAACTACCAATGCGATGAGAAGGATCGTTATAAGTCTTCGATTCATCCCTTAGCCTGTTCGAACCGGCGGTTCACCGGTTCTGCCTTTCTCGCGCCTTTTCGGTTGCCTCTTACCGGCAATCGGCTGTCCTTTGCACGCTTCTCCCCGAGGGGTATGCCGCATGGTGTGCGATAGGGTTGAGCGCGTTCCCAGTGTATTCCTCTAAAAGTTTCCGCATGCAGCCTGAATTGTTCCATTCGTACATGAGGTATCAAAAGTGCTATGGGGCTCAGCGCCAGAATGCGCGATTCTAAAACCGGCTGCAATTCTTGCCTTGCTCACCGGCTTTCATCCAGCTTGCTGTTCGCTGACTGTACTAACGCAAGTTTACCGTCACTTTGCTCAATGTCCAGAGGTCGCAATTGCATCTTCCGTGTTATAGGCGCGTCACCCGTTACGTGCGAATGTGGCACAATCGTGATACCAAGCCCCCTCGCACTCGGGTACGACCGCGTCCGTCGCTGCCAACATGCTAAGTAGGGAGCACCATCGATAATGGCTTCTCAAACGATTACTCTCTTTACACGACAGACCGACTTCGGGCCGCGGCCTACTTCATTCGCTGCCTCGATCGTGCTGCATGGCCTGACGATTGCCCTGGTCCTCTTCGGCCTCGCATACAAGCCGCCTGTCACCAAAGTGATGTTGGAGCATTATTCGGTCCGCGAACTGGATCTGCACTTGGACGATCGGCAGATGCGCGCCGTGCGAAACCTCATCCCTTATCCCCCTTCGAAACCCGGCCCTCGGGCACTTGCTTCTGCTGGCCGCGCCTCGCAGATCCCGCCGGCTCCGCGCCCCATCACTCAGGCCAGGATCGGCCCGCAAACCCTGATCCAGCCTGACGTCCCGAAACCGATCATCCTTCCCGAGCAGGTCCCCTTGCCTCAGGTGGTCATCTGGTCGCCAAGCAAAACGATCGTCAAAAAAGTCGTTCCCCCACTGCCCGAAAAAGCCACTGCGGCCAACGTGAAGCCCAGTGTCGAGCGGCCCAATGAAGAAATGAATCTTGCTGACGTTAACATCTCTTCCAGTTTTCATCCTTCACCCAAATCTGTCGTTCTTCCAAGCACCACTTCCCCCGTCGCCATCCCAATTCCGCAGCAGGTTCAGTTGCCGCCTATCACCGCTTCGCAGCCATCGGCGCAGCCTACACCGGCCGCAATCGTCTCGCTGTCTGACTTGCGCATGAAAAACGGTACTGTCGCGCTGCCGCCCGTGAGCGAATCCGCGATGTCCGTTTCTCCAGGAGTGCTCACGCCCGACCGGGTGCAGGATCTCGCTCTGCCCGCGAAAAATATACCCGTCGGCAATTCGGGAGAGGGCTCAAGTCAAGCTTCGGCTGCAAAGGCGAATGGCGCTGGCACCGGCTCAGGTCAAGGTTCGTCAGGCAATGCGAAGAACGGCGGCGCCGGATCGGGCCTGGGCGCTGAAGGCAAACCGGACGGTTCGGGTCCGGCCATCGCCACTGGCCAACCCAATGCCGCCAGCTCCGCGACGGTTTCTCAAACCGGTTCCGATCCGAACGGACAACTCACCTCTACGCAGATCTCGCTGCCCAAGGACGGGCGCTTCGGTGCCGTTGTCGTCGGCGACACGCTCTCGGATGAGTATCCTGAAGTGGCAGGAGTTTGGGGCGGCCGCATGGCCTATACCGTCTACCTGCACGTAGGCCTCACCCGAAACTGGATCATGCAATTTGCGCTTCCGCGCAACGCGGACGCTGCCAACGCCGGAACTGTCGTCAGTCTGGACGCTCCTTGGCCTTACAGCATCGTGCGCCCCAATCTCAATCCCGACTCCGTCGATGCCGACGCCATCATGGTCCACGGCTTCATCAATCAGTCAGGCCGCTTCGAGATGCTCAACACGATCGTCCCGCCGGCATTTCCGCAGGCCCAGTTCGTCATTGCCGCTTTGGCCAAATGGCAATTCCGGCCCGCTTTGCAGGGTGGACAGTCAACTCGGGTCGAAGTGCTCATCATTATTCCAACCCAGCTCGATTAGCTCGCATCGCCGTTTCGATTACGGCTTGGTACCTAGCTCGTCGTACGCCGTGCCCGCCGCCAGCGGCGTCACCACAGGAGTCGCCAATCCCACAAACTCCGTGAGTGGCGCGCTGACACTGGCCCTTTGCGCTCTTATTCGCCACCCATATGTTGCCCGACGGATCGATGGCGATCCCATAAGGGTAAGGGAAAAGACTCGTGCCCACGTATCCATTCGCACCGCTGATTGCTACGCCGCTCGAATTGAATTCGCTGATGCTGTTGCTGTTCCCTCCGTTGTTTGCCGTCCACACATTGCCGGCCCCATCGATCGCGACACCGTAAGGAACAGAAACCCCTCCTCCGTGAATCCGGCTGGATCGGGGGAAAGCCATTTGCTTTGCGAAGGCGAATACTCACTGAGGCTTCCGTTGCCGCCAATGTTCGTCACCCAGATATTTCCCCCTGCGTCGATGGCCATGCCATAGGGAGAGTTCAAACCGCCGCCTGTAAACTCGTGATACGCAGAGATCGAACCGGGTACCGCGCTTGGAAGGCTTCACCAATGCTTGAAGGAGACGCGCCAAAGTTCGCATACCAGGCATTCCCCGAAGTATCCATGGCAATGCCTGCCGGACCGTCCACGCTGGCGCCGTCCGTGAAGCCGGTGTTTCCTGAAAGTTCCACCCCATTCCCTTCAAACTCGCTCAGCGTATTGCCTCCTTCGTTCGTCACCCACACGTATGTCGATGTGCCGGCGCTGAAAATGCCGGCGCCGTACGGCCCCGCCAATCCCGCGCCCGTGTAATAAGGAGGACCACTGGTAACGACCGTGTCAAACCGGTTGATTTCAGTCATCGTCGCGCTATTAAAACTCGCGACCCAGGCGTTGTAGTTGGTATCGATCGCAACGCTTGTCGGACTGTTTAAGATTCCTCCTGACGCGGTAATTCCCGAAGAGCCCGAAATTGGAGCTCCCAACGGACTCAATTCGCTCACGCTGCTTGAGGCGAAGTTCGGCACCCAGACGTTTCCCAATCCATCAACGGCAATGCCTTCCGGCGAAAATCCGCTTCCATCCAGGCCGCCCCCGGTGTAGTTGATTGCGATGGTGAAGTCGTTCGGCAAGTTATTCGGCGACGCACATGGCAGCGATGGCTGGAAAGGCCCATTCGCCGCTTGCAGAGCGCACAAGCCGGTGACATTCGAGCCTGGATTGTGTGCAAGGTTGATCGCCGCCATCGCCGTGTCGCTCGGCACCGTACTCCCTACCGTCGTGTAGCTGAACAACTCTCCACACGGGTCGGTGGGCGCGGTCGATCCGTTGGTATTCACGCACGCCGCAAGGATATTGGCAAGTGTGTCGATCTCGCTCTGCGGAACTGTCCCGTTGCCTGCCGGCGTCGTCGACAACGCAAATCCAGTGAGCGTCTCCAGGTTCGTGATGCTGTTGAACGCATCGGCCATACCCATCGCTGCCAATGCGCTGCTCGAACTCGATATGTGGGTCGCGTCCGTCGCGAAACCGGCCAAAGCAAACGCTGTTGCTACTGTTGATACCTCATTTACAACGATGTACTCCGACCCGAAGCCCGGAGAGTCGCACGATCCCAAACCCGCAAGCAGTCCGGCTGCCGCGTTTGGCACACTTGGCGTCGGGTCGCCTCCAATCGCGTACAGATAAACTTGCGTGTTTGCGTCCGGGCAGGTGTAGTCGCCCGAAATACTGAACGTGCCGTCCGAGCCGGTCGTCACGTAGTAATGGCTATTGCCATCTTTCGTCCCGCTCGTCAGCAGCGAATTCGACGCGCCGCCGTAGCCGCCCGTAGTCGCCGCGTAAAGATACACGTGCGCGGTCGCGATGGGCTGCTGCCCGCCGTGTACGATGCCTCGAAAAGCCACGCCTGAAACTGGACTCGTCTCGATTGGAGCCTTAACTGGCACGCCTGAGCAGCCAGCAATGAAAAGCGCACACGAGATCGCCACAATCGGCCAGGAATTACGCATGGGGGAGACTCCCTTCCTCGGTTGTGTCGTGTTGCCACCGGTTTTCTGTGTCGTTGTTACCGGTTTTTCCCTCGAAAGTCAACCCCACGAACTATGTACCGCTCGGGATCAGCCGCGGTGTCGTCAGATTGTTCGTGATGGCATGGAAGATCGCCGTTAGTTTCGTAATGCTCTGATTGCTCGGCGCCGTCGCCTCGCACCCTTGGCCATCGTCGGAGTAGAAATTCACTCCCGCCGACGCCATGGCTGCCAGGGCATCGCATGCCTGCTTCCCAGGACCCCAGGTCCCACCGTTGGTCGTCACCGAGGTGCTGTACGTCTTGTCCGTAACGCAACTCCCCGTCGTCAGCGAACCGTACCCGATTGTATAAAAGTTCGTTCCCGCATTTGCCGCTGCCTGGGCTGCCAGCACCGCCTGCCCGCATTGACCCAGAGCCGACGGGTACGCAGGGCAGTTGTAGCCGTGACAAACGCCGTTCGTTGTTCCGGCAGGATTCGAACTGCTCGTTCCTGTCCCGTTCAACGTGCCCTCAGTCGCGATCAGGGCGATCGGGCTGCTGTTGAGTCCGCCACCCGTCGTGTAGGCGTTCGATGCGGTCGCATTCAGGTCGCCGTCACCGAGAAGAATGATCGCATTCTTCGAGCCTGGATTCGCCGCCTGCTCCGTTACCAGCGCTGCCTGCGCCGCATAGATCGCCTGCGGATAATAGGTCCACTCATTGCGCGTTGAAATGCCCGTGCAGCGGCTCTTGCCACCCGCCGCAATCACCTCGTCTGAGCTCGTGTTGAGGCTCGTCGCTGTGTCGGTTGACTTGTAATCGTTCGCCCACGTCAACGTCTGGTACGTGTCCCCATTTGGCAGGGACGTCGTCGACGGCAGGTTGGGAAACGTGTAGGCCACGGTGGTGGGGCTACCCGAGCAAGAATAATCTTTGGAGGCTGACGTACTCGTCACCGCTGGAAACACAAAAAACGTTACGCTGTCCACAGCAGTCGAGCCGCTCGATGTACACGTTTGGTTTAGACCGCAGGGATACAGATCCTGCAATAGAGTCCGAATCCCCTCTTTCGCGCAGCTAAGCTGAGTCCCGCTGCATTGCACGCCGTTATCCTGGTAGTCCATTGAAGGCGTCGCGTCCAGGATGACGGCAATATTCCACGGCGTATTCGTCCCGCCCCGCATCGCCGCCTCGGCTGTCGCCGACATGTTCATGCTGCGGATTCCGATCAACCCGCCGAACCACAGGTTCACTTTCGCAGTCTGCGTGACTGAAACGGCGTTATACCCTCCGCTTGCTCCGGTCGCAGTCTCGCACGCCACATTGAAGCTGCTGTTCACTCCGCTCGAGGAAACGAATGTCGGCGTCGCAGCCACATTCTGCAAAAATGAGTTCGCGTTCAACTGTCCCGACTGCGCGCTGTAGAGCGTCACATTGCTCGCCGCCTGGGTCGTGTTCGGCATCGCTTGCGCCCCCGCAAGGGCGGCGGCATTCGTCGACGCCACCAACTGCTGGTAGGCATAGTAAATGTGGCCGCTCTCCACCGTCGCTCCCGAGAGCGCCATCATCGTGCCTGCCGTGAGCATGACGATCACCGCTGTCTGTCCGCCTTCATTCTTCAGGAACCTGCGCATCAAAGGAATTCCAAGGCATTTCATGAGGCAAATTCCTCCTTTCTGTCAGCGAGCGCCGTCTCTGACGGCACAATGCTGTTCGGTCGAATTGCATGCAGTATCGGGAGCAATGGATTCGCGCAGCGGGCGGCGGCAATACCTCTCGGCGCGGGTTTCTTCGCGCAAAGTGCCGCACGCTTCCAGATCTGAGGAGATCCCGATTCGAATGGAGAAACCAAAAGGTGCAGCAGACACGCCTGCGGATGCGTGTTGAACGCATCGAAGCTGTCACGTTCGTCTCTATGCGATACCATCGAACGGCCTCGCGGACGCTACGTTGACCTCTTGGGGAATTTTGGTGACTGCCCTTATGATCGTGATTCGGCTGGTAACCTTACATTGCACTTTGGTGCTATTGATAGGTTATTTCGGTAATCATCTGATAACTATGTGGTTAACATTACACTCGAGTCGCACTACGAAAAAAGCCCCGTCCGCCTGCCGGATCAAGCGCCTCGACCGATTCCTGGCCCATCTGCACTAGCAAAAAGGGCGCATGCTCCTGGCCTGTGCCCTTTTTGTTCTCCCCGGGCTATCCTCCGCTTTGTGCAAGGCCCTTTTCTATGAGCTGCCGTTCGGGATCAGCCGCGGCGTGCGTCAAATTGTCCAGGATTGCCGGAAGATCGCTGTCAGCTTCGTAATGCTCTGATTGGTCGGCGCCGTCGCTTCGCAACCGTTGGCCGTCGTCAGAGTAGAAATTCACCTCCGCCGACGCCATCGCCGCGATTGCCTGGCACGGCTGGTCGCCCGGCGCCCAGCTTCCTCCGTTCGTCGTCACTGTCGCGCTATAGGTCTTGTCAGTCAGGCAACCACCCGACGTCTCCGTACCATAACCGATCGTGTACACCGTGGTTCCTGCGCTCGCGGCATACTGCGCCGCCAGTACGGCTTGCCCGCACTCGCCCAGCGCCGATGGGTAAGTGGGATTTTCATAGCCATTGGGGTTGGTGGTATGCGTTCCCGTCCCGTTCAGCGTCCCTTCCGTCGCTACTATCTCCCCTCTGCTGTTGCACGCGCCGGCCGAAGTATTGGCGTTGGAGGCGCACGCCGTCGCGTCGCCGTCGGTCAGCATGATCATCGCGTTCTTCGTGCCCGGATTCGCCGCCTGCTGTGCTAACAGGGCCGCCTGCGCCGCATAGATCACCTGCGCATAATAGGTCCCTTCGCCGCCCGGATGCCTGCAGATTCCTGGTGCAGCCGGTGCAGCCCCGATGCTTCCGCCCGCCGCAATCACGATCGCTGGAGTTCTGGTTCAAGCTCGTTGCCGTGTCCGTCGTCTTGTAATTGTTCGCGAACCCGATCACCTGGTACGTGTCTCCGGACGGAAGCATCAGATTCGAAGCCGGCGCGGTTCCATTCGTATATGCCGGCGTGGTATCGGGAATCGTGTACGCCACGATCGACGGATTGCTCGTCGGGCACGTATAGTCGTCCTTCGCCGTCCCTGTGGTCACGGCCGGAAATACGAATAAGGCTCACGCTGTCTACAGCCGGCGGAGCCGGGTCTGTAGAGTTGCACGTCTGCCCGAGACCGCAGGGATATAGATCCTCAAGCAGTGATTGCAGCGCCCTGTAGCGCGCAGGTTTCTTGCGTCCCGCTGCATTGCGCGCCGCTATCGCTGTCATTCATTGACGCCGTCGTGTCCAGGATGACGGCGATATTCCACGGCGCATTCGTCCCGCCCCGCATCGCCGCCGTCGCCGTCGCCGCCAGGTTCATCGTGCGCAGCCCGATCATCCCGCCAAACCACAGATTCACCTTTGCGGTCTGGGTGACCGAGAGCGCGTTGTAGCCGCCGCTTGCTCCCGTTGACGTGCTGCACGGCACGTTCAGGCTGCTTGTTACCGTACTAAGGCACAGAAAGCTCGGGGTCGCCACGACGTTCTGCAGCATCGGGCTGGCATTCAATTCGCCCGATTGAGAACTGTAGAGTGTCACGTTGGTTGAAGCCTGGCTTGTGTTGGGCATCTGCCTGCGCCCCTGCCATCGCCGCCGCATTCGTCGATGCCACCAGTTGCTGATAGGCGTAATAAACGTGCCCGCTCTCGAGCGATGCCCCCGCCAGGCTCATCATCGTCCCCGCCGTCACCATCACGATGACCGCGCGTCTGGCCTTGTTCGCTCTTCAGGAACCTGCGCAACAAAGGAATTCCAAACCGTTTCATAGGAAATACCTCTCTTCTCGCTCAGCTTGTGCCGTCTCAAAGCTGTACCAATCTGCTCGGCACGCTTCCGTGCGCTTCTGGGAGCCGCTAGTACGCACAGCAATCCTTCACCGTGGCGGTTTCGCTCCGCCTCACCTTCGCTGTCCTCAAATCGAGGAAACGAACTTCCGGTGCCTGGCTTTAAAGCTGAATCCGCGCTGCTGGGGAAGTAAGCGCTTCTGCTACTCGGCCCCGATGGAATCGCCGCTTGTTTGTCCTGGCTCCGCGGCGCGTCCTCTCAGGGACACTTGGGGATCTCATATATGATCTTGGTTCGGTAGTAACCATACCATTGCACTTTCGTGCTAGATTACAGGTTACCTATCCTATATCCGAAGGGCGAAGAAATGGCATAAATCCGCTAAGGGGCGGGTTGATCCGTGCCGCAAGGTCCACAAATCACGGTGGGCTTCAGCCCTGCTGAGGAGATCTCTTCCCGCTCCTCGTTGCGGCAGCCGGCTCTTTTCGCAAGCTGTTCTTTGGCGCAGCAAAAAGGGCGCGGGAATTGCTCCCGTGCCCTTCGCCATCCTGCTTGTTTCCTCGTTTAGTCCCGATGTTCTATGTGCCGATAGGAACCAACCGCGGCGACTTCAGGCTGGCCACAACCGCCTGGAAGATTTGGGCCAGTGAAGTAAAGTCGCCGTTTGCCGCGTTGACTACCGGGCATCCCTTTGAAACATCGGAATAGAACGTGTTTGCGTTCGAAGCCATTGCCGCAATCGCGTTGCAAGGCGTGCGCGCGTGTGAACCACCAGGCCATGCCTCCGCGCCGTTGTTCAATCCGGTTAAGGTGTAGGTCTGGTCCGACGTGCACCCGGATGTCTCCGACCCGAAACCAATGGTATAGACAAGCGTCCCGGCTGCGGTGGCCTGCTGCGCCGCCCATACAGCCTGCCCGCACATCCCCACGGCCGACGGGTACGCAGGGCAGTTGTAGCCGTAACAAACGCCGTTCGCAGTTCCGGCAGGATTCGAGCTGCTCGAACCCGTCCCGTTCAGGCAACTGCCGGCCGTCTTGCTGCTGCAAGTGTTATCTGCCACGATCTGCCCCGATGCCGCCGAGGCCGTTGCATCGCCGTCGCTCAGAACAATCATCACGTTTTTCGACCCTGGGTAGCTTGCCTGCTGCGTGACCAGCGCCTCCTGCGCCATGTCAATCACCTGCGCATAATACGTTCCCTGCCCGCCCGGCGCCGAAAGTCCTGCGCATCCGCCTTGGCCTACCGCCTCAGCCAGGGCAGACGCAGAAGCCAGGGTCTGGGTACCGTCGCTCGTCTTGTAGAGATCGTTGAATGGAATGATTTCGTACGTGCCCGCATCCGTGCCGGTGTTCTCCATGTCCAAATTCTGATTGGTCCCCGGCGTCACGTTGACAAAGTTGTACGGCACGCTCTTCGCCCCACCCGTCTTGCCCGACGAGCAATAGTCCGCCTTGTAGTCGTTTGCGCTATACGCCGTGCTCAATGCGGGGAACACAAACAGCGCCACGCCGTCCACGTAGGGCGTGCTTGCAGAGCAGGTTGTGCCCGATGCGCAAGGAGACATATTCTCCAGCATCGTCATGAAACCATTAACCGCGCAGGCGATCTGCGAACCCGAGCAACCCGAACTTCCACTCACTGAGTCGTTCATCGATGCTGTCGTGTCCATGATGATCGCGAGGTTGTAAGGGATATTCTGCCCGCCCTTGATCGCCGCCTCCGCTTGGGCCGTTATGTTCATCGTCGGCATGCCCAGCAAGCCACCAAACCATAAAGGCACCGCCGCTGCCTGCGTCACCGTGATGGCGTTGTAGCCCGTGGAACTGCCTTGTGGTGTCACGCATGGAACATAGAATGGGGCGCTTGTAAGCGTTGGCGAACAGGTGAGGTTCGTCGTCACGATCCGATCGCTGTGCAAAAAGCTGCTGGCGTTATAATTGCCCGTCATTGAGCTGTATTGCTGCACTGCGTTGTCCACCGCCGTCGTGTAAGCTGCGCTTGAGGTCGTATCCAGCAGAGCGGTAAACATAGTTTGTGCGCCCGCCAGCGTCGCCGCGTTCGTTGACGATACGAGAAGTCGATACGCGTAGTAAATGTGGCCCGCTTCGACGCCGGCTCCGCACACCGTCATGACCCCCGCCAGGGTGATTGCCATGACCAGCAGCGACTGGCCCCGTGTGTCCTTCAGGGATCTTTGAAAGTACGAAATTCCTGCGAGCTTCATTGGCCTCGTTCTCCTCTCAGTACGACATCGTTCCTTCCGTTGCGGCAATCGTACCCGGCGCGACGGCTGACAGAATTGGTAACCATGAATACCCATAACTGACCTTGAGCGTCACCGCATAGTTTTCTGTCTGGTAACCCGTGCCGGCCGGGCAGGTAAACCCGCTTCCTGTCGTAGGACCGTATGCCTGGGTGCTTGTAGCGCCCGACGAGGTCGGGTATGTAAATGTCAACGTGTAAGTGAACTTTCCTGCCGACCAGTGCGGCAGCGTTGCTGTGATCGACGAAACTGCCAGCTTACAGGGGTCTGCGGCCAGCCCACGATTCTCTGCAATAGTCTGTATCGCCGTGGAAGATGCGTTCGAGAGTTGCTGCACGCTGTAAAGCCCCATCGAGACTGAAGCTCCCACGGCCAGGGCTCCTAAAAACACAGGCAGCGTCACCGCAGTTTCCATTAACGTTGCACCTTCTTCGCTGCGCAAACGCACAAGACGCTTCGCGGCGCGATCGCACATCGACCAAAGAAAACGCAGATTGCGAATTGGGATCATCGTTGCCCCTCCAGCCGCGCTCGCTTCCGTTCCCGCCAAGGCGCCATTGTCGGGCCGTCTTGGTACACAATGTTCGGTTGCTTCGTATCACACATCTCCGGCCTCACTCACCGATCGTCGTCTGCGTCGCAGTCAGTTTGCTCGTGGGAGTCTTGAAAGACAGTAATGAGCCATACGTGAATACCGGCATCCACGGGTACGTATAACTAACCGTCACCGTCTGTGGTTCGTTCGCCGCTTCCGCTGTCGACGCCGGCGATCCATCCCCGGCTGCCGTGCAGGACAAGCTTCCCGCCGTCGGTCCGTAGGTTGTCGTGGTGCCTGCGGCGTTTGTTATGACAACCGTATAGGTAAGGTTCGAGGTATTGAAGTTTGGTACATTCGCGGTCACCTGCGAAACCACTTGGGCGCAGGGATCCGCTACCGTGCCCGCGGTCGCTCCAAGTTCCGCCCCAGCCGCAGAAACCGCGTTGCCCAGTTCCTGCATTTCATAAAACGCCAGGGAGAACGACGCAGCGCCCATGATCACGGCCAGAAACAAAGGCAATGTCACCGCACACTCGACCAGCGCCGAGCCTTCCTCGACTTTGAAACCAACACCGCGCTTCAGCTTGCGCATATACGATTCGGCCCGCTTCCGTAGGCCCCAAACCTTCGTCATGGTTCTACCTCCCGGCGAGTTCGACCCCCAATCCTGGCTCGGCCCCGCTGTCCTTCAAACCGTCTTCACCTCAACCGATGACCCCGTGAGAGCAACCAGCAAACTGATCGTGACCGCCACCATCGCCGCCATCCGCCCCAACTCCCTTTCAGGAGCCCGCGCATTCAAGGAACTCTCTGCCGCCCCGAAAGCGCTCGCCCGGCATATGTGTTTACATTGCGGAACCCCATGCCGGCAGTCCGCAATGCACGCTCTAGCCCTGACGGTTTCCTTCCGCCTCACCTTCGCTGTCCTCAATTCGAGGAAACGAATTCCCGGTGCCTTGCTTATAAGTCAAAAATGGCGCTGCCGGGGAAGGTTGCGCTCCGGGCTTGAAACCTCTCAATGCTGTGGCCCCTGAGCTAGCTCCGCCGTGCAATCGTTACAAAGGCACAGCGTCCTTCCCAAGGACCTGGGGAATTATTCTTATCATCTTAGATCAATTCCGGCGAATCCATTGCACTTTTGTGCAAGACCCACCCTGACAATCGTCAATAATTTGTGTAACTTTGGGGGTTTACCCCTGGTGCCCGGGGTAACTATCTGCCGTATATACCCTGGTGACATTTCTGGTGGTCAGAGCAAAGAAACGCAGACAGCCCTCCTGCTTAGAGCAGTTTGGTGCTGGAATCGCCCCTTTGCCTGCTTTTCGCCGCAAGATCGAGCTGGCGTGCCGGCCTATCCAACGGCCGGCAGCAAAAAAGGGCACGACCCTTGCGATCGTGCCCTCTCAAACCCCAGCGCGCGTTACCTTCGCTTCTTGCAATCGCTCTATTGAGTGCCGCTGGGGATCAACCGCGCCGTCCCGAAACTGTATCCGATCGCCGTCATGATATTGCCGATGGATTGAAAGGTGGTGCTGGCGTTGCCGCCCACTGCCTGACATCCATTCTGTGCATCGGAAAAGAACGTGTCAGCACGCGAGGCCATCGCTTGGATGGCTTGGCACGGGGTACCCCCCACACCCCAAGTCCCTCCCCAGTAAGGTACTGACGCGCTATAGTACCTGTCTGTGCCACAGTTCCCTGACGATGACGTAGTCGGCGATCCCATGGAAACCGTGTAAACCTTTGTTCCCTGCGTGTAGGCCCATTGCGCCGCCTGCACCGCCTGGCCGCACTCTCCCAGTGCGGAAGGATAGGCCGTTGATTGGTAGCCGGTTGGTTTGATGGTCGAAGTTTGCGTTCCATTCAGGGGCTGTCCCCAGTAGTTTTGAGTAACCACCCCTTTGGAGTTCTTAACAACGATGCAAGGGCTCGCTTTGCTGGTGCCGTTGATCGTCGGGCAATTGTCCGCGACAATGTCGCTCGAACTGTTGCATCCACCAGCCGCTGTGTTGGCCTGCGAATCGCACGCGGTTGCGTTGCCGTCACTAAGAATGATCATCACGTTTTGTGAGCCCTGGTTTTCTGACTTTGCCGTTGCGAGCGCCGATTGCGCGGCGTAAATCGCCTGTGCGTAATAGGTGTTCTGCCCGCCTGGCGCCGCAAGGCCGGGGGTGCACCCCACTCCCACTGCATTCACTAGATACGAAGCCGAGTTGAGCCCCGTTGTCAGGTCATCGTTTTGCCGGTAATCATTAACAAAAGGAATGATCTCGTAGGTGCCTGCGTTGGCTTGGCCAGCGGTGCCCTGCATGTTTGAATTCGTGGGTACGGCTGGGCTCCCCGCGAGCGTTACGTCGATAAAGTTGTACGGAACGCTTGGATCCCCCCCCTTGGTGCAATAGTCGTTGCTGTAGTTCGTCTGCGTTGTATTGAGCGCCAGGGCGGGAAACACGAAGAGCGCCACGTCGTCCACGTATTTCGCGTTATTGGTGCAGCTCTCGCCCTGAGGGCACGGATACATGATTCCCAGCATCGTCTTCAGCCCCGATACAGCGCACTGTATTTGTGTTTCGCCTCCGCAGGCATCGTTCTTGTTCGATGCGTCGTTCATCGAGCCCGTGGTGTCCATGATAACGGCGATGTTATACGGAAGCGCGGTTTCGCCCCTCATTGCCGCGTAGGCGGTTGCTGACATGGTCATGCTGGGCATGCCGAGCAGCCCTCCAAACCACAGATTTACCTTCGCCGTCTGTGTTACCTGGAGGGCGTTGCAGGTCGAGCTGCCCGTACAACTTCCCGATGCGGGGCTATAGCAGGGTAAGAAGTACGGACTCGCCTCAAGTGTCGACGAACAATAGAAATTCGGCGTAATTGAGACGAAGCTCAATAAGGAGCTGCCGTTTAAGCCTGTCGGCTGGGAACTGTAGTGGAGAAGGTTACCCCACGCCGTCCCGGCGCTCGCATTGTCGCTCTTCGCGCCAACGTAGGGCATGGCCTGTCCTGCTGCCAGGGTCGCCGCATTCGTCGAGGCTTGTAGCACCCGGTACGCATAAAAGACGTGCCCCGTCTCAATCGCGGCAGCACAGAGCGCCATCATCGTGAGCAGAGTCATCGCGATCACAACTGCGGACTGGCCGTGCTCATCCCGCACCAGCCTCCGTATAAGTCGAATTCTTAATTGTTTCATTTGATTCACCCACCTCTTTCCGGGCTATTCAACTGACGCTCCTTGAGTCGACGAAAGCGGGGGAAGACTCGACCAATTGACCCACAGAATTGGCCTCCAGGAGTACCTGAAGCTTACGGTCAGTGCGACCGGCTGGTTCGGCGACAGATACTGTGAGTCTCCCGCGCACGTAAACGCACTTCCGTAGGCGAGCGCACCCTGCGTCGCGGGAAAGTAATGAACAGTGCCGTTCGCGTCCGTGATACTGATTTGGTAGCCGAAGTTCCCCGCCGTCCAGTTGGGCAACATCCCGGTGACTGTCGTTCTGGCTAGCGCGCAAGGGTCGTCGTCGTTGGAAAATCCTTGATTCGCCGCAACCGCTAGCACACCGGATGAGCACACGTTCGACACCTGTTGCAAACTGTAGAAAGCCATCGCGACCGAAACGGTTCCGCTCAGGGCGATCATGAGCACAGGCACGATTACAGCGAACTCAACCAGAACTGAGCCTTCCCGGCTGCGCAGATGCAAGGCCCGTCGGGCGCGGCGAACCTCCAAATCCGCCCGCCTTCGCAGCCACATACGAAGCTTCATTTCCGTGCCTCCCGGCGCGACCCGCCCGCAATCCCAGCCTGGCCGCTCTCACCCCCGGGGAACCCGTGCTTGAATCGAATTCTTAAGCGCCTCATTCGAGCTTCACGCTTCTCAGAAAGCCATCGTCGTCTCCGACGCAGTTAGATTGTTCAATGGATTGATTTGCCACGCCGGGAGCCATTGAAATATCGAGAGCCCGTTCAAGGTGTATTGAACCGTAACCGAAACTGGAGTGTTTGACACCTGCGGCGTTGACCCGTCGTCACCCTCCGCGGCACAGCTCGTCGGCGCTGTGCTCCCTGTCCACGAATAGGGTGTTGTCGGCGTGGTATTGCTGGCTGAGTTTGAAAACTTTACAGTGTAGGAGAGATTCGAAGCGTTCCACTGCGGCAACGAAGCGGTAACCTGCGTAACAACCACGGTGCAGGGATTAGATACCGTCCGCGCCTCGGTTCCAACCGCCTGTGCTGCGGCGGTGACCGCGTTCCCCAGTGCCTGCAGGCTGTAAATTGACCACGCATACGAAGCCACCGCCGTCATGAGCAGCAGCAGCAGCGGCAGGATGATCGCCGTTTCGACAAGAGCAGAGCCCTCATCGCGGGGAGGAGGCAACGCTCCTTCGGCGCTTTCAACTTGGAAGCTGGTCTGTCTTCGCAAGCTCGGATCGCGCTTCATTTCCGCGCCTTCCGCAGGCCATCAGTCCACATCAGAGTCGTGCTTAGCCCCAAAAATCGAGACCACTTCATGGGACAACTGCCTTCCACTTGCTTCCTGGGCAATCGCGCCTATGAGAACCGACATGATCCTCGCGGCCCGGCACGCAACTCTTGGAACCGTCAGCTTGCGTCACGAAATTCGGCCGCGCCGAATTCGCCCTGCTTGCCTTTTGCGTTTCCGCAATTCGACAAGAAAGCTTGCGGCTGAGCAAATAGCTACAGCCTCGCCATGAGATGCCGGCGGTAGGAGCATGAGAAAGTTCTCTCCGCGCCTGCCATTCAGCAGCCTGCGGTTGCCTGGGAACTTGATCCGATGATCTTGAAAATAAGCCTAACAGACAATTGCACTTTCGTGCCAGAACACCAATTGGATAGCCACAAACTATCGGTACACTCTTTGGTAATTACTTTTTTACCGCAGCAGTTTTGAGAATGGTATCTCCGCAGTTATGGCGCCGAAGTCGGCGCGGCCAGCCGTACCCGATGTGCAGCCCGTCCGATCGCCGCGCTCATCCGCACGCGGCTGCTCATCGGCTCAACTTCAGACGCGCCACGACTCCGCTCATCCCTATTCCTGGATCGCCGCCTGTGTTGAGGATAAGCTGCTCGACGGACTGAACTTCAATATAGGCATCCACGAGTAGTTATAGGAAACGGTCAGCGTAACTGGATAATTTGCTTCCATCGAAGGCGCCGTACTGCAGCTAAATGAACTTCCGGTCCCCGACTGCGTGTAAGTCTGGAAGTTATTGTTGGAACCCAGAGTGGTGTCAGTCAACGTCAAACTGATGGACATTTTCGCCGGATCCAGATTCGGCAGCGCACCGGTGATGAAGTTCTTGGCTGCGAGACAAGGATCGTTATTCGGAAACAATCCCGCCTCCCCTCCAAGCGCCATCGCCGCAGATGAGGTTGCGTTCCCTATCTGTTGCAGAAAATACAGCCCCAGAGAAAACGAGGCCGTCCCCGTCAGCACCGTCAAAAACAGCGGCAACGTAACCGCGAACTCAACCAGTGCTGCTCCTTCATCGCCCTTGAAACCAACGGCGCGCATCATTCTGCGCACACACAAATGGGCCAGCTTACACAGTTCCCAACCCATATTCATTTGTCGTCCTCTCGGCGCGCCGACTCCCGAATTTCTGGTTCGTCCGCACCGTCTTTCAATACGCCCTTCAGGTACCCCCTGGCGCCGTTTATTGGCTTTGCTTCAATCGCTCCAGAAAGCGCTCGACGTCCGCTTTGCTGGCCGCCTCGAGCATCGTGATCTTCGCGCGCTCCGGGTCCTTTTCATCATCGGCCAAAACAAACTGCAGCCCCACGCCATCCGGTCCCCAGCGCACAGCCCGCGAATGCACGGCAATCGACCGCTCCGCCATTGCCTCTCCGGACTCCGTTCGCTGCAGCGTCATCAGCACCAGAGTTCCCGGATACCAGCGCTCCTCCGTAACCACGTACAGCCCTGACGCGCTGATGTCGCGAACCGCTTTCGCGTCCGGCGCGGCGCCGTTCCAGTAATATGCCGCCAGACCCGGCTCTTTGATGCGCGGAGCCTTACGCGGATCGGGCGACCACCAGCGTCCCAGCCATTTGCGCAACTGCTTGATCTTCGTCGATCCCGGATCGCTCAGATCCATCAAGTGTGTCTTCTGCGGGTTCTGATCCTCTTGTGCCGCGCGATTTCCCAACTCCAGAAGTCCGGGACCGCCGCTCCACAGCGGCTTTTCCCGCAGCACGGCCGCGCCCGCAATAACAGGAGCCGCGTCGGGTTCATTCCGTGATCCCGTCAACTCCTGCAGTTGACGCTCCATCTCCTCTGCCACGCACAGCACAAGCTGATCTCCGAGCTGTGTTTGCGAGGTGTAGATCGAGTGTGCCGGCAGCGCCAGCACACTCTTCGACTGCGGGCTGAACGAGCTCACCTGAAAAGTCGGAAACGACTCCACGGCGTCGATCACGCGGCCTTCCTCGTCCAGGTAAATCAAATCAAGCGGTGCGGGCATTCCTGTCGCTTGGATCCCGCGAAACGGAATCATCCACACCCCTTCTCCCGATTTCAATGGCCGTGCTGCCAGGAACTCCCCGAGGCGCCCGGGCGGAAGGTCGACAACTTTCACATCCAGACCAAGAAAGCATTCGCGCGTTTGGTTATAGGCGCAATGCGTCCTTGACTCCAGAGCTTCAAATCCTGACGCCACCTGCGCCTCGCTCTCTGCCTTTCGAGACTTCATACGCCTGGCCTGCTCCATTACATCCATCCCAACCCTTGCCCTTTCTCTCCGCGCACCAACTTGCGAAAGGGTGTACAACGCCCCTCCATTGCCCTCGCAGGCCATCGCGACAGTTGCTGCCTGACCGACTGGCTGAGGGCAATGAAAGTTAACCCTTCCCCGTGGCGCCACACGGTTTCAAAACGCCGCGGTTTGAGTGCCGCCTACTTCACCCGGGTGCGGCGGCGCTGAATCAAAATCACCAGAATAACGACTGCCAGAACCCCGGCAACAACCCTGATAATCGAGTCACTCCCCATGTCTTTTCCCCCTTTCCTGCATTAGTGATTGGTCAATTGCGTAAACGAATCCATCATCGCGATCACGGCTGGACCCAGTGTAACCAGAAATAGCGATGGGAAAATAAAGAACACCAGGGGAAACACCAGCTTTACAGAAGTCTTAGCTGCCATCTCCTCCACCATTTGCACGCGTTGCGTTCGCAGTGTATCGCCATGCACACGCAGCATTTTCGCGATGCTTGTCCCAAATTGTTCCGTCTGCACCAACATTGAAACCAGGTTGCGCAAAGGCTCTACTCCTGTGCGCTCCGCCAGCCCCTTCCACGCTTCCGATCGCGCCCGTCCGGCGCGCTGTTCCAGTACAACAACTTGCATTTCGTCACACAGATCCGGGTGTGCCCGGTCCAGCTCGTGCGCGGTCCGTGCCGTCCCCTGGTCCAGGCTCAAGCCCGCTTCCATACAAATCACAAGCAGATCGAGGACGTCCGGTAGACCCCTGGTTATCCGCTTTTGCCGCTTCTCAATCCTCTTGCCCAGCCAGAAATCCGGCGCCAGGAAGCCGCCGCCCAGCGCGCCCAGATACATGAAAAAAGGCGCCAGATGGGCCAATCCCGATACCATCACCAGCAGGCATAAAGACAGAGGAAGCACAACCTTCCAGCCGTAGAACATCTTCACAGCGGACTCGCTGCGAAATCCCGCGCGAACCAGCCGCTGCTTGATGACCGACACTTCTTTATCGCTCTTCGGCATCACGTGCTCGAAGCGCTCAACCACGTTGCCGATCGAGAACCCTGTCTGCTTGATCGCCGTCATCAGGGTCTTCTGTTCCCGGCGCGGGTTAATTGCCTCGCTGATCCGCTTGACCATTACCTCGCGGTAAAAGAGCAGAAGCCCCGCGCTTCCGATCAGAAAGAAGATGGCCAGAAATGTGAAGACTGCAAATCCCATACGTCTCCCCTACACATCGATATCGACAATCTTTTGAATCACCAATCCACCCAGAACAATCAGTCCGGCGGCGCCTTCCATCATGTAAATCCCGATCTTGCGATGCCACAAAACGCTGATCATTCCCGGGTCAACGAAATAAATTCCGATGCCCAGCACGATCGGCATTGCGGTCAAAATCCAGCCCGTCAGGCGCCCCTGCGCCGTGTGCACCTGGATTTGCTTCTTGAGCCGGAAGCGCTCCCGGATCACGTGCGCCGTCTTGTCCAGCACTTCCGCCAGGTTGCCTCCGCTCTCCTTTTGAATCATGATCGCGGTCGTCGTGATCTTCACGTCCTGCAGCGGAACCCGGTTGGTCAGGTTGTCCAAAGCGGCATTCATCTCCAGCCCGTAATTCTGCTCTTCAAAGCAAATCCTGAATTCGCTTCCCACCGGATCCGGACACTCGCGCGCGACCAGGGCCATCGCCGCCACCAGGCTGTGGCCGGCCCGCAGTCCGCTGACCATCAAATCCAGCGACTCCGGCAAGATCTTTTCAAACTGTGCAAAACGCCTCTTGCGCTTGAACACCACAAAAGCAAACGGCGCTGCACCCAGTAACGCTCCGATCGCCAGCGCCACCAGCATCAAACCCCAATACTGGTACGCCGCATAGAACGGAATCGCAAACAAAGCGATGCCCAACGCCAGCAAGCGTCCCGGGCTCCAGTTCAAGTCGGCCTGGCTCAACATCCGGCGCAAATAGGGCACAATCTCAAGCTTCTTCAGCCTCTGGTTAAGCCACGGGATGCTGCTCAGACTCTCGTCCTTGCGCAGGTTCAGGCTCTGCTGGCGCATCTCCTGGCTCTCGGCCTTGATCGCAGAGTCCAGCGTGGCCAGCGCTTGCCGCGATCGTGACGGCGAGAGAGCGCTTCCCACCAGCGGCAGAGCGATGAGCGTGAACACCGCAATGAATATCAACGCAGCAATCAATCCCATTCTTGCGTCTCTCCTTTCTTTCCCTCAGTTCACCAGCGTTTCCCGCTCGAACAGGCTGGGCGGCAAAACGATGCCCGAGGTGCGCAGTCGTTCCAGGAATTGCGGCCGGATGCGCGTGGGCACGAATGCTCCGATCACGCGGCCGTCCGGCCCGATGCCCTTCTTCTGAAAACTGAAGATCTCCTGCATGCTGATCACGTTCTCTTCCATGCCCGTGATCTCCGAAATGTTCGTGATCTTGCGTGTTCCGTCGCTCATGCGCGTAGCCTGGGCCACGATGGTGATGGCCGAGGCCATCTGCTGCCGCACCGATCTCTCCGGCAGATTCATGTTCGTCATCGCCACCATCGACTCGAGCCGCGACAGCGCATCGCGCGGCGTGTTGGCGTGAATGGTCGTCATCGAGCCCTCGTGGCCGGTATTCATGGCCTGAAGCATGTCGAACGCTTCCTCGCCGCGCACCTCGCCGATGATGATACGGTCGGGACGCATACGCAGGCAGTTGATCAGCAGTTGCCGCTGCCGGATCGCGCCCTGACCTTCGATGTTCGGAGGCCGCGTCTCCAGGCGCACAATGTTCTCCTGCGCCAGTCTGAGTTCGGCCGCGTCTTCGATCGTCACCAGCCGTTCGTTGTTGGGAATGTACTGCGAAAGAATATTCAGGAACGTCGTCTTGCCGGCGCCCGTGCCTCCCGAAATCAGGATGCTGATGCGCGCCCGCACCGCCGATGACAGCACTTCCATCATCTCCGCCGAGATGCTCTTCAACTGCACCAACTGGTTCGCGGCCAGCGGTCCGGTTCCAAAACGCCGGATCGAAACCGACGGCCCATCCAGGGCCAGCGGCGGGATAATCGCGTTCACGCGCGAACCGTCGGGAAGACGCGCATCCACCATCGGAGACGATTCGTCCACCCGGCGCCCGACTCGAGAAACAATCCGGTCGATGATCTGCAGCAGATGCCGGTCGTCGCGGAACGACGTGTCCACCCTCTGCAGCAGACCGCCCTTTTCCACAAATACGTGGTCCTTGTCGTTCACCAGGATGTCGGAGATTTTCGCATCCCTGAGAAGCGGCTCCAGCGGCCCCAGACCGAAAACCTCGTCCAGTAGGTCGGCGTGGATCTTCTCTTGCTCGTCGTAGTTCAGCGGCACCCGCTGCTCCGACATGATCTCTTTCACCAGTCCCGACACCGCCTGCCGAGCCTGGCTCGAATTCACACGTGACAGCTTTTCCAGATCCAGCTTCGAGATCAGCGTCCGGTGAATCTCCGCTTTGTACGTTTCCAGATTCAGTACGTCCACGTTTTACCTTCCATCCACTTGGGGAATTCTGTTCGCTCTTCCACCCTTACCCGAAAAGCTTGAAACCCTTCTTCTTGCCCTGCTCCGGACTCTTGCCGGTCACCGCATTCACCATCTGGCGGATCTGCCGCGCAATCGCCGAGTCGGCAAATACCAGCGGCGAGGCGTTGATCTGCATGTTCCGCACCGACGCGTAGTCGTTCGGAATCTTCCATTGCGCCGGCCTCGTCAGCGCTTTCGTGATGTGCTCCTCCGCCACGCCCAGCGCGCGTGATTCGTACCGGTTGATCACGATCTCCAGCTTCGGCCCGGCGCCCGAGAAAAACTGCGAGATCAGCCGGTTGGAGTTGCGCAGTTCCGGAATGCTTGCCTGGGTCACCAGGTACAGTGCCGTGGCATCGCGGTATGCCGCCGTCCCCATCAAGTCAAGTTTCGACCCCAGATCCACCACCACGTTATCGAACTCCTGCCGCGCGACCTGCAGCAGCCGGTTGATGGCTTCGTCGCTGGCCTTGTAATGAATAAACCTTCCCGGAGCCGCCAGCACCATCAGCCCCGAATCGTGCTTTGCCAAAAGCTGCAACAGAAAGCGCCCGTCCATTCTTTCCGCCGCATCCAGGGCGTCAATGGTCGAAAACTCGGGGACGATCCCCAGATTCAGCGCGGCATCGCCGAGCGGGACATCCAGATCGATCAGTAGCGTCTTCTGTTCCGATTCCTTGGCCAGCCCCACTGCGAAATTACAGGCCAGCATGGTCGCGCCCGCGCCGCCTTTCGACCCCATGAACGCGAGCAGTTTCCCGTTCGTCTTCCTGGTCGGCTGCATCATGGGCCGCCGCGCGGATGCCCGCACCATCGCCTCAGCCATCACCTCAGGCGCCAGCGGGAGCGTCAGAAACTCGCGCGCGCCGGCACGCATGCAGCGCACCAAAAGCTCCGGATCGGCGCTCGCCGAGTACACCATCACCGTCGCCATCCCGTCGCTCCCGATGCTCTCCACCAGCTCCAGCGCATACTCGGGATCGCTGTCCAGCTCAATGATCACCACATCGAACTTCTGGTCCAGCATCCCGGCCAGATCGTCCAATCCGGGCGGATAGCTGGTAAATTCACTCACCTCGCCGCCGGAACAGCGGGCCAGGGCTAATGCTGCGGCCGCGCGGCGTTCCATGCTGGGGCTGATCAAAGCAATCGAAAGCTGCTTCGACCCGATCGAGTCGGGATACGGGTTCAACGGATGCGATGATGCGTTGGTAGCCACTGCGCGGTTCACTCCTCGAAATTCATGCTGGCGCGTTCATCGGGCGCCCTCGGGTTTGTTTCCTGCCTGAACTAGGCTGGGCGTTGTCTCTCGTTCCTTAACGCGCAAAAAATGAGATCAACGTCCCGATTGCTATGGCCGGTGCATATGGCATCTTCCGTCGCAGCGGGTTGCTGAGGACCGCTTCCCCGCGCTCTTTCGTTCTGAACGCAAGGTCGCCGGTATGCTGAAACAGTTCCTTCAAGAATCCGCCACAGGCCGCCCAGATGAGAGCCATCACCCCCCCCACCAGGCCGGTCAGCACTAATGCGATAAATAACTGGGCTGGGCCAATCCACGCACCGATCGCCGCACAAAGTTTCACATCGCCGGCGCCCATCCCGCCCATCCAAAAAAGCACTCCGTAGATCAGAATCCCCAATCCCGCGCCTTCCAAACTCTGGACCGCGCCATGCCATCCGTGAAGCCAGCTCGAAACCACAATCCCGCAGCCAAAAAACGGAAGCACGAGCCAATTCGGAATGCGCCTGCTGCGAAGATCCGTGAATGTCGCCACGCTCAGGACGATCACGGTCGGCCACCATGCAAATGAATGCATCAGCTCAAACTCCTCTTCCCGTTGTGGTCCCGGGATTACCCTCCCTACCAGCAATTGCCCGGCCAAACTCCCTTGCGAAGAAAACGCCTTTTTTCAATAATTTAGCTGATTCTTGCTCCCCAAGGTGTACACGACAGTTTACTGCTCGGCCCAGTTTTGGAGTGAGCCGTATACACTTCATTCTTCGCTCCAACCTCAAGCGCCGGCGCTACTTAATCGAGCGGTTGCCATCGACTCGAGATCAGCGGCATCGCATCCTCGAATGCCCCAACCGTCAGCAATCCGCTGCGGCGCCAAACACCAGCGCACCAGCAAAGCCGGGCGGATGCGATGAAAAGAGCTTTGAGATTGCAAGTCTACAACCAATATGAGCGCTTCAACATTGCTTTTTTGGATGGGGTGTTCGTAGACAAACTATCTTTGAGATCCCCAAGCCGGATCCTCGCCCTTTTCCACTTGACCTTTCGCAGTGAATCACGCACACTATGAACCACTTGGACCCCTAATTGATGGCTCGATCCTATTCCCCATGGGACGCGAGTACCGTCTGCGGTGCCGGCGGCGTTGGTCGTCAATCCATTCGCCGTCTAACCTGCATTGAAGGATTCATGCAAATGAATGATATGAGGCGCGATAGAACGCCCAGTCTGTCTCATTTGATTTGCTGCAAATCTCTAGATCCATTTGGCTTGCTTTCTTTTGACCCGTGAGGGCTTCCAGTTCCGGTATTTCCCGGCTGCGTGACCGTCGTCACCAAGGTCGCACTGTCTAGCACGAAAGAGGAATAGCGGCTTAGGTACCTGGTGACGATCATAAAGTTGCATCTCTGACCCACATAGTTCTGCATTGTGAATCCCGCGAGACGGTAATCGCATACAAATGATCAAGATTGGGTTGTTTTCCGAAGATCGGACTTTGCATTCGCTTCTTTCTTCTGCCCTTGGTAAGGACTACGAAGTCCTGCTCGAGCCCGATGGCGATGCGATGGACTGCCTGGTGTCTGCGGGCGGCTGCGATGTCATGATCGTCGACCTCCACTCGAAAGAGGACTCGCTGCAAACCCGTATCGAGTACGCACGCATCTTGATCGCATCGAACGTCCCGGCTATCCTCATGGCAGACGATAACTTACGCTCCACCGCATTCGAATTGGTGCGCTCCGGAGCCTTTGGTTACTGCCGCCGGCCGCCCTCCATCCGCGATCTCAAGACGATGCTCACGCGCGCATCGGAGACCTTCACACTCAAGCAGCAGCTCTTGACCGTCCAGCATCGCGCCGACGAGCCGGGCACCTGCGATCGCCTCATCGGATCCAGCTCCGGCATGCAGCGCGTTTACCAGCTCGTACGCAGCGTCACCAATCTCAACGCCGCCGTGCTCGTTACCGGCGAAAGTGGTACCGGCAAGGAGTTGATCGCCCGCGCCATCCATAACCTTGGCAGCAGGACAAACAAGCCTTTCGTCGCCGTTTCCTGCGGAGCCATCCCCGAAACCCTGATCGAAGCCGAGCTCTTCGGCCACGAGAAGGGCGCATTTACCGGGACTGTCGGCGCCCGCGAAGGGTACTTTGAACAGGCCGCCGACGGAACGCTGTTCCTCGATGAAATCGGCGACCTGAGCCTCTTTACGCAAGTCAAGCTGTTACGCGTCCTGCAGCAGATGGAATTCAGCCGCCTGGGTTCGAGCAAGCTCACCCCCTTACGCGCTCGACTCATCTTCGCCACCCACCAGGATCTCTCAAAGCTCGTGGCCGAAGGGAAGTTCCGCCAGGACCTCTATTACCGCATCAACGTCATGTCGATTGAAATGCCTCCACTCCGCCAACGGGTCGAAGACATTCCGCTTATCGCGCGTCACTTTTTGCGTCACTACGCCGGCGTCTTTCAAAAATCCGTTGACGCCATCGAGCCTGAAGCGCTCGAAATGCTTCAGAGCTTCTCCTGGCCCGGAAATGTCCGCGAGCTCGAGAATGTCATGCAGCGGGCGATCATCCTCGCGCCCGGGCGAGCGGTTCGTGCTCAGGACCTTTGCCTCAAATCGCAGGAACCCGAGGATGATGCCGCCGCCTTCGACGAAGTCGTCGACATCGCAGACTACCATCCTTCAGGTTCTTTCGAGCGCCAGCTCCGCGACTACAAAATCAGGCTTGCCGTCACAGCGGTTCGCGAAAACAACGGCAACAAAACACTGGCGGCTCGCAGCCTTTGCATCTCGCGTGCCTATCTTCACCGCCTGCTCCGCCTCGCGGAAACCGAGCAGATTTATGCAGAAAACAATCTGCGCGAGTCAGTGACCGCCTGAAGCCGGCCCATCGAATCTCGGAAATGGTGTGCGAACAACCGAAGGCTCCAAAGCCTGATTCGATTCCACGCTAACGCTATTTCTTGATCGTCAGGCGAAATAGTCCACGTTTCGCTTTGGGCTTCCATCCTGCCCGTCGTCACCCGGCTCGCCCTCGCCCGCTAGCAGGTCGTCCTTGTCGTTCTCCTCTGCGCCTACACCCTTTCTCCCGTTTTCCTGCCTGTCGCTGTCGCCGGGTTTTGCCGAGCCTTCCACGTCAAACAACGCTGGAGGCTGCAGAGCCGCCCTTCCAGACTTCATGGCCGGCAGTACGCGAATCCCGGGTATAGGACCGATCTCCATCTTCGCCACTCGATTCCTACCGCGATTGATCGGCGAGCGGATAAAAGACTTTAATTCTTTCGACCTTGAACGGCCCATTTCGGGTCACTTATGCCCAAAATCGACCTTATGGCCGCGGCGCCAAATCGCCCGAATTCAGGAATCTCGAGGAGTGCCGCATCCGTTTCGATCGCGGTGTCGAACGAAACGGTGGTCTCGCCCTCCCTCGCTCCCACGTTTCCTTGGTCCTCCTGGTCTCCGTCTCCCCGCGGTCCCTGCCTTTGTTACGATGGGTTGCATCCCCCTGGGAGGGCCGCCTTCATGATTGACAATTCCTCCACCGCGCCGCTGACCACCGACCAGGTCTCCACCATTACCCGCCAAACCAACTTCGGCACCTGGCGCGTCCAGAAAACCTGGAAGCCACTCCACGTCGCTGATGCAGAAGGTTGCTGGTTCATTGACGGAGCGGGCAAGCGCTATCTCGACTTCAGTTCGCAGCTCATGTGCGTCAATCTCGGCTACAAGAACCCACGCGTCGTCGAAGCCATCGCCGAGCAGGCGCGCGAGCTCGCCTACATCATGCCAAGCTACGCCACCACGTCACGCGCCAAGCTCAGCGCCAAGCTCCTCGAGGTCCTTCCCGAAGGTCTGAACAAATTCTTCTTTTGCACCAGCGGAACTGAAGCTAACGAGGCCGCCTTCAAAATCGCCCGCCTCGCCACCGGCAAAAGCAAGATCATCTCGCGCTACCGCTCTTATCACGGCTCAACTTCGGGTTCCATCGCAGCCACCGGCGACCCGCGCCGCTGGCCCATCGAACCCGCGGGCAAAGTTGCCGGCGTTATCTTCGCGCCTGAGACCAATTGCTATGACTGCCCCATCAAGCACACCTACCCCTCGTGCGACATCGCATGCGCGGACTACATCGAGCACATGATCCGCAACGAAAACGACGTTGCTGCCATTATTGTCGAAACCGTCGTCGGGACCAATGGCGTTCTCGTTCCTCCGCCCGAGTACTTCCCGCGCCTGCGCGAAATCTGCGATCGTCAGGGCGTCCTGCTCATCGCCGACGAAGTAATGGCTGGATGGGGTCGCACGGGCAAGTGGTTCGCCGTCGATCACTGGAACCTCAAGCCCGATATCCTCGTCACCGCCAAGGGCATCACCTCTGCCTACGTGCCGCTCGGCCTCTGTGCCACAACTGCCAAAGTCGCCTCTTACTTTGAAGAGCACCTCTTCGCGCACGGCCACACCTACGAGGCCCATCCGCTAACACTCGGGCCAGCCATCGCCACCATTGAGGAGATGCAGCGCCTCAAGCTCGTCGAACGCGCAGCCGAGCTCGAGCCTTATGTCCGTCAGAAGCTCGAAGCCCTCAAGGAGAAACATCCCTCCATCGGCGACGTGCGCGGGCTCGGCCTCTTCTTTGCCGTCGAACTCGTGAAGAACCGCAAGACGAAGCAGCTCTTCAACACCATGCGCGACAAATTTGAAGGCAAGCCGCTCGTTGTCGATCAGATTGCCGCCAAGATGATGGCCCAGGGAGTCTTCATTCAGGCCTGGATCAGCCATTTCATCATTGCCCCGCCACTAATCGTCACGAAAGAAGAACTCGACCTCGGCATCGCCGCCCTCGACGAAAACCTCTCCATCGCCGACGCGCTCGTGGAGTAGAGGTCCGGTTTATGGTTCTCGCGCGAAAATGGGGTGCCCCATCCAAGCTCTGCTTGGGTGGGATGGCACAAACCTCAACGCGCCAATCTCAACTCAGTTCGAAAATGGGTGACCCATCCTCGGCGCGTCTTTGTTCTTGCGCCTAGGGTGGGATGGCACAAACCCAAACCCCCGACGCATTGAGCTAAAAGATATCGGCCTCAGGCTACGGCCTGCTTCTTCACGCCACTTCCTCAGCAGGCTTCACTCCCGCGGGCGCCATCACCTTCATCATCGCCACATACGTCGCGCCCGATGTAAGAAACCCCACGAACCATGCGTAGTCGTACAGAAAATGAAGGCTCGGCACAAACACGCCCACCAGCGCAATTGCCACACCGAGTCCCAGCGCAACCACTGCGCGCGGATTCACACCCTTCGTGTAGTGATACGCTCCCTCGCGGTGATACAACGAGTTCACATCCAGCTCTGTTCCGCGAATGAAGAAGTAATCGCACACCATGATGCCGGCCACCGGCCCCAATAAACCCGAGTAGCCGACCAGCCATCCGTAAATGTACGCGTCCGGCGTGGCCAGCAGCTTCCAGGGGCACATCGCCAGGCCGAGAAATCCGGTGATCAATCCGCCCGTCCTGAAGCTGATGAGCCGCGGATATAAATTTGAAAAATCGTTCGACGGCGAAACCACGTTCGCACCGATGTTCACATTCAGCGTCGCCACCAGCACCGCAATCATCGCCAGGAACGCGACGAATGGCTCATGGAACAATCCGATCAGTTGCACCGGATCCCAGATCGGCCTGCCGAACAACACCACTGACGCCGACGTCACTGCAATCCCCAGAAACGTGTACATCACCATCGCCACCGGCAATCCGAAAGCCTGTCCCCACGACTGCGCACTCTGCGACTTCGAGTATCTTGTGAAATCGGGAATGTTCAAGGCCAGCGTGGCCCAGTAGCCCACCATCGCCGTCAGCGACGGAAAAAACACGCTCAGGAATTCGCCGCGCGTGTGAAACTGGCTCGGCGTAGACAGCATCGCGCCAAAACTTCCCGCCTTAATGCGCACCCAGATCAGCAGCGCCGCCGCCATCACAAACATGAACGGTGCGCCAAACGCCTGCAGCCGCCTGATCGACTCCACACCCCGCCACACCACCGCCATATTCAAAAGCCAGAACCCCAGAAAGCACGCCCACAGCACACCGCGATTGCCATCCAGCGACGGCCACATCACCACCAGCATCGCGTCAATCGCGCTTCCTCCGATCCACGACTGGATTCCAAACCACCCGCACGCCACCACCGCCCTCAGCAGCGCTGCCAGGTTCGCCCCGCGCACCCCGAACGACGCCCGCAGAAAAACCGGAAACGGAATTCCGTACTTCGCGCCCGCATGCGCATTCAGCAGCATCGGCACCAGCACGATCAGGTTGCCCAGCAGCACCGTTCCGATCGCCTGCTTCCAATCCATCCCCTTCGCGATCAGCCCAGACGCCAGCCGGTACGTCGTGATCTCCATGCACATCGAAAACCACAGCGCCATGTAGTTGTAGAAAGTCCATGTGCGCTTCTCCAGCGGCACCGGCCTCAAATCCTGATTCGATAGTGACGGATCGACCGAACTCACGGGACCTCCTCCGTGATAAGCGCTTTAGGTCAACGAGAGATTCAAAAACGTTAAGGCTCTTATAACAAAATGTGCGCGAAAAGAGCTATGAAGGCATTCCAGGCTGCTGAGCACAGTTTCACAGTTCCACAGTTTCACAGTTTGGGGCATTGTGCGACTAACTCTTTTTATTTGTATAGCTTGTATGACTTTCACAGTTTCACAGGCCAAAATTTCCGTTTGGGGGGGCGAGCGGGTTTACACAGGAACCTGAGAGCCGCCAAGAAGGTTAGAAGGCGGAAAATGCAGAGATGCAGGACGGCAGGAGGGCGGGGCTGAAGCTGATCGATCTCAACCTTCTGATCTTTGGTTTTATTGTGCGCCTGAAGGGGGAAATTATCTGCAAATCGCGGCGGAATTTTTTGGGGCGGCCGGATGGCTGGCAGCCTGTAGCCGCTCGCCTGTAGCTAGCAGCCAGCGGCTTGCCTTACCTCCACGCGCCACCCCTCGCTTCTCTCCGCAAATACTGTCCCCGGCCCGGCTTGCCCACAAACTCGCCGCCGCTCACAATCAACTCGCCGCGCGAGTACACATCGCGCGCATTCCCGCGCACTTTGAATCCCTCGAACATGGAGTAGTCCACGCGCATATGGTGCGTCTTGGCGCTGATCGTGTAATCGGCCTCGGCATCCCAAAGCACCAGGTCGGCATCGCTGCCCACCGCCAGCACGCCCTTCTTCGGATACATCCCAAAGATCCGCGCTGGCGCAGTCGACACCAACTCCACAAACCGGCTAATCGAAAAATTTCCTTCGCCCACGCCGTGGTGATGCAAGAGTTGCAACCGGTTTTCGATGCCCGGCCCTCCATTGGGAATCTTCGTGAAATCGTCTTTGCCCAGCGCCTTTTGGTCCTCAAAGCAGAACGGGCAGTGATCCGTCGAAACTACCTGCAGGTTATCGCTCCTCAGTCCATCCCACAGCCTGGACTGGTTGCGCCGCTCGCGCAGCGGGGGCGTAAACACATACTTTGCGCCCTCCCAGCCCTTGCCTTCCATGTTGTCTTCAATTGAGAGCAGCAGGTATTGCGGGCAGGTCTCGGCGAACGCCGGCAACCCTCGGCCGCGCGCCTCTCGGACTTGATTGAGCGCATCCTCACTCGAAAGGTGCACGATATAAATCGGCACTCCGGCCATCTCCGCCATGGCAATCGCCCGATGCACCGCTTCGGCCTCGGCTCTCGTGGGCCGCGTCAGTGCGTGATAAATCGGCGCCGTCTTTCCCTCCGCCAGCGCCTGCTGCACAATCACGTCAATCACCGATCCGTTCTCCGCGTGCATGCAGACGAGGGCGCCATTCTTCGCCGTCTGCCGCAACGCCTTGAAGATCGTTGCGTCGTCCACCATCAGCACATTGGGATAGGCCATGAACAGCTTGAAGCTGGCCACGCCCTCGCGTACCAGGTCGTCCATGTCTTCCAAGCCTGCGTCAGGCAGGTCCGTCACAATCATGTGCAGCCCGTAGTCGATGCACGCCTTGCCCTCGGCCTTCTTCCACCACGTGTCCAGCGCCGCGCGCATCTTTGTTCCGCGCGCCTGGATGGCAAAGTCCACAATGGTCGTGGTCCCCCCGATCGCCGCCGCCCGTGTGCCCGTCTCGAAATCATCCGCTGACTTCGTCCCGCCAAACGGCATGTCCAGATGTGTATGCGCATCGATGCCGCCCGGCATCACCAGCAGCCCCGTCGCATCGATTACTTTGTCGGCCGCACTCGCCGGAATTCCCGCGCGCACTTCCTTGATCGTTGAGCCATCGATCAGCAGATCGGCATTCAGGCTGGCGTCGGCGTTGACGATCGTTCCGTTTTGAATCAAAGTTTTCATGATGAAATCCTGCCCGGCCAGTCTCTCAAATACCAGAATATTGGCAACTCCATGACCATCGGTGAGAACCAGAGGAGTCCCCACCGATCGAGGTGAGTCAAAAGGACAATCCAGCCAGCCAAATGGGCGACCAACAGTAATGAAGTTAGCTTCCAGAACTTCAACGTGCGCAAATATCGCTTACTGGAGTTGAGAAAGAACCCAAAAACGCCAGCGGTGTAGAGGGACAAACCGCCCCATTTCACATATGCGTCGTGCCCTAAGGGCATGAAGATGGCACATACAAGGAAGAAGGCTAAGGCAATTACGATCGCCGCACGCGGTGATAAATCGTCGGGGTCAAAACGCCAGCGATTCTTGGTCTTCTCTTGCATTGTTGTTGGGGTTCATTGTATCCCAACCTATTATTCGAAAGGCAACCGCAGATCCTTCGACTCCCTTCGCTTCGCTACGGTCGCTCAGGATGACAAGCAGAAGGAAAGTGCCATCCAAATCACGACAGCTCCTGCTGCGAAGCGCAAGCCGACCCCCGCGTCCGCTCCTCCCACGTCTCCGGCTTCAGTCCCGTCTCCACCTCGACCATCGTGATGCACCCATCCACAGGGCAAACGCACGAACACAAATTGCAGCCCACGCACTCCGTCTCATCCACCCGCGGAATGCGATCGAGCGGCGTCGCATACGGTCCTGTCTCCGCCAGCGCTGCCCGCTCCTTGCGCGTCACCGGCGTCTCCGCAATCGACGCACGGCTCTGCGCCTCTTTCGCCGCCGGAATTGGATGCAGTTCCACGTGCCCATCCACCGGCCCCGTCACGCGGTCCAGGTGAATGCACTGGTGCGCGCCATCCCAGCACGCAATGTGGCAAAGGTCGCAGCCGATGCACTTCTGCTCGTCGATGCGCGCCACAATTTTGTAGTTCAAATTCAGGTGCTTCCACTCCGTCACGCGATTCAATGACAGCCCGCGAAAATCTTCGAGCGTCTTGAAGCCCTTATCGCGCATCCAGTTGTCCAACCCCTCGGCCATGTCCTCGACAATGCGGTAGCCGTAGTGCATCACTGCCGTGCACACCTGGACCGTCCCGCATCCTAGCAGCATGAACTCCACCGCATCGCGCCACGACCCGATGCCGCCAATCCCTGAAAGCGGTAGCGCACTCTCCGGATCGGCCAGAATCTGCTGGACCATGTTTAGCGCAATCGGCTTCACCGCCGGTCCGCAATACCCGCCGTGCGAGCTCTTCCCGTCCACATTCGGCCGCGGCACAAACGTGTCCAGATCGATTCCGGTAATCGAATTGATCGTGTTGATCGCGGACAGCCCATCCGCGCCACCATGCCTCGCCGCCCGCGCCACCGCGCGAATGTCTGTAATATTCGGCGTCAGCTTTACGAGCACCGGAGTCTTCGCCTTCTCCTTCACCCAGGCGGTAATCATCTCCGCGTACTCCGGCACCTGCCCCACGGCCGACCCCATCCCGCGCTCGCTCATCCCGTGCGGGCAGCCAAAGTTCAGCTCCAGTCCGTCCGCTCCTGCATCCTCAGTGCGCGTCACAATCTCGTGCCACGCCTCGCGCGTCGACGCCACCATCAGCGACGCAATCACCGCGTTCTTCGGGTAGCGCTTTTTCACCTCCGCCATTTCGCCCAAATTCTGCTCGACCGTGCGGTCGCTGATCAGCTCGATATTGTTGAACCCCATCATGCGCTGCCCGTTCCAGTCCGTCGCCGAGTAGCGTGAGCTCACATTCGTAATCGGCTCGCCGATCGTCTTCCACACCGCGCCGCCCCAGCCCGCATCGAACGCGCGCATGATCATTTCACCGGTGTTGGTCGGCGGCGCTGAAGCCAGCCAGAACGGATTCGGCGAGTCGATCCCGCCCGCAAATCCCCTCACACGGATATCAGGCATGGGCCACCTCCGCCGTCTTCAACATCGCCAGCGCCGCGCGCTTGCCTCCAGCCACGGCATCCACCACCTCGCGCCCGCCGTTCACGCAATCGCCCCCGGCATAGTAGCGTGAATTGCCGGTCGCGCCCGTCGCGGCATCTGCCACAATCCGCCCGTCGCGCACCTCCACGCCGCGCAGCTTTTGCAAAAGCTCCGTTAGCGGCGACTGCCCGATCGCCGGCACCACCAAGTCGCAAATGATCCCTAAATGAGAGCCATCGATTGCCTCGAGCCGTCCATTCGCCTGCCGCATCTCAACCGTGTCCAGCAGCAGTCCTCCCTTCGCATCCGGACCGGGCTGGATGGCCACCGGAATCCTGCGCCACAAAAACTGCACGCCCTCCTGCTTAGCGTGCTCATACTCAAAATCGAATGCAGAAAGGTCGTTCTCGCCGCGCCGATAGAGCATATACACGGTCTCCGCGCCCAGCCTGCGCGCAGCATTCGCTGCATCAATCGCGGTATTTCCCGCGCCCACCACCACCACGGTTCCGTGCAGCTCGCGCAGGTGCCCGGTCTTGTAGGCGGCAATCAACTCGAGCGCGTTCATCACGCCTTCGGAGTCCTCGCCGGGAATGTTCAGCCTCTGCATTGCGCCCAGCCCGAGTCCGAGAAAGATGACGTCGAACTCCGCTTCCAGCGCATCGAGCGCCGCCGCCGAATCCACTTCCACTCCGCATCGGAACTCCACGCCCAGCCGCCGGATCATTTCCACTTCGCGCACGCTGTCAGCGGCACGCAACTTATACTCGGCCACGCCATAGGTGTTCAACCCGCCTGGCAGCTCGCGCCGCTCAATCACCGTTGCGCTCGCACCCTGGCGGCACAGCTCTGCCGCGCACGCCAGCGACGCCGGCCCTCCGCCGATACATGCCACGCGCAGCTTGTGCGTTCCTGCCGCTGCAGCAGGCGGCAAATCTCCCGATGCATAAAACGCGTCCATCGCGTGACGCTGCAGCAGCGCAATCTGGATCGGCTTCCGGTTTTGCCGCACCATCACGCACGCGCCCTCGCACAGTACGTCCACCGGACACACTCGCGCGCAGCTTGCGCCAAGAATGTTCGCATCGAGAATCTTCACCGCCGACCCGCGAAGATTCCCCGACGCAATCCGCTTGATAAATCCCGGCACATCGATATGCGTAGGGCACGCCGCCGTGCACGGCGCGTCAAAGCAATTCAGGCAGCGATCCGCCTCGATCACCGCTGCCTGCGCCGTCAGCGCGGGTTTCAGCTCGCTAAACCGTTCCCGAATTTGCGGATCGTCCGGTAAAGCCGCAGTACTCATATTGACACCCTGAAGAAACGCATTCGCATGATTTCAACCAAACCAACGCTTGTCATCCCGAGCGGAGCGGTTTGGGGCCCATCGCGCAAAACGCGCGATGGGGTAAGCGGAGCCGAGGGATCTGCTTTTGTCCTTCCTGCCTTCCCTGGCACAGACCGCAGCCATCTCCCCTCATTCCCTTGTTTCTGCCTTATCACCCCGCCACCAGCGGTCCATACAAATCCGGCCGCCGGTCGCGATAAAACTGCCACGTTCGCCGTACCTCGGCAATCTCGTCCAGATTCAGATCTGCAGTCAGCACTTCATCCTTGTCGCGGCTCGCCTCGGCAAAAATCTTTCCGCGCGGATTGCAAAAATAGCTTGTCCCGTAAAACTCTCCAATGTTCCACGGGGCCTCGGTTCCCACGCGATTGATGGCCGCGATGAAGTACCCGTTCGCCGCCGCGTGCGCCGGCTGCTCCAGCTTCCACAGGTACTCGCTCAACCCCGCTACCGTCGCTGAAGGATTGAACACAATCTCAGCGCCGTTCAATCCCAGGCAGCGCGCCCCCTCCGGAAAATGCCGGTCATAACAGATATAGACGCCGATCTTCGCGAATCCGAGATCGAAAACCGGATACCCCAGGTTCCCCGGCCGAAAATAAAACTTCTCCCAGAACCCCGGCGCTACATGCGGAATATGCGTCTTGCGATATTTCCCCAAATACGATCCATCCTTCGCGATCACCGCCGCGGTGTTATAGAAAACTCCCTCCTGCTCTACCTCGTACACCGGCACAACCATCGCGATGTGCAGTTCCTTCGCCAGCTCGCGCATCAGCATCACCGTGGGCCCGTCGGGAACCGCCTCGGTCATCTCGTACCACTTCGCTTCTTGCTCGGCGCAAAAATACGGCCCATTGAAGATCTCCTGGAGACACACAATCTGCGCTCCCTGCTTGGCCGCCTGGCGAATCAGCTCCACGTGCTTCTCCACCATCGCCTTCTTCTGCGCCGGCAGCGGCTCGGTCGCGGGCACCGCATTCGCTGCCTGAATAATGGAACACCGAACCATACGGGGCATCCTCAAATACCTCCAATGAAAAATGACTGAGTCTTTGAAGTTAGCGCAAACGAGTCCTTTGGGCAATAGTTCCCTGGTTGCTCCATCCTTTTCGCGCTCTTTGCGAAGAGGGCGGGATGGCAACGGATCCCTTGTTCCCTTCGTCCCTGTTCCCTTTCTCCCGCGTTCCCTCAGCCCCTCGTTCCCTTGCCCCCTTCCCCTCTCAGTTTGACTTCGTTCCCACCCAACCCAATAATCGATATGGATGAACATCTACGAGGAGATCGTGAAGCTGCAGCGCGCGGGCCGCTGCGGCGCTGTCGCCACCATAGTGAACTCGCGCGGCTCCATCCCCTCGTTTCAAAGCGCCAAAATGCTCGTCCGCGACGACGGTACCATCGCCGGCACAATCGGCGGCGGGTGCGTCGAAGCCGAAGTCTGGCAGGCGGCCCGCGAAGTCATCGCCCAGGAAAAACCGCGAGCCCTGTCCTTCGACCTCAACCAGGATCCCAAATACGATACCGGCCTCGTCTGCGGAGGTACCTTGGAAATCTTCATCGAGCCTGTTCTTCCGGTGCCGCTGCTTTATCTCTTTGGCGCCGGCCACGTCGCCGTTGAACTCTACAAGGCGGCGCGGAACGCCGGCTTCAATTGCATCGTCACCGACGACCGCGACACCTACGCCAACGCCGAACGCTTCCCCGGCGCACTTGAAGTCATCGCCAAAGACTTCGACGATGCGCTCAAGGAGATACGCCCCAGCGAATCCTCCTATATTGTCATCTGTACCCGCGGCCACCGCGACGACATGCGCGTTTTGCGCTGGGCTGTGCAAACCCCCGCGCGCTACATCGGCATGATCGGGTCAAAACGCAAGGCGATTACGGTCTTTCGCGAACTCACAAAGGAGGGCCTTAAGCCCGAACTCTTTGACCGTGTGCATTCTCCCATCGGGCTCGATATCGGCGCCGTCACCCCCGAAGAGATCGCCGTCTCCATCCTCGCCGAGCTCATCGCCATGCGCCGCCACGCCGAACGCGTCCTGCCTCACATGAGCTGGTTCCACAGCGCCCGCCATACCACCGCTGCTCCGCAAGACGATCCCATTTCGACACCTGCTGCAACGTAAACAGAATGGGTGCCCCACCCTCGGCACGTCTTTGTTTTTGCCGCCAGGGTGGGATCGCGCTATCGTCTCTCTATGCACAGCGCCCCTCACTTCTGCGGCCTCATCCTCGCCGCCGGCCAGTCCTCGCGCATGGGCACTGACAAAGCTCTGCTCCCGTGGCCTCCCCAGGAATCCGGTGCGACGGACGGCTCCGCACAAACCCTCCTCGCCGCTGCCATCCTTGCTCTCCGGCCGCTCACTCGCGCTGTCATTGTCGTCGCCGGAGAAAACGCCGAATCTCTCGCTCCGATCGTCGATGCCAACGGCGCATTCCTTGTCCGCAATCCAAACCCCGAGCGCGGCCAGTTCAGTTCGTTGCAAACTGGTCTCCGCGGACTTCTTAACCGAGGTTACAACGCGGCCATGATCACACCGGTCGATTGCCCGCCCCTGCGCGCCACATCGCTCAAATTGCTTCGCGAATGCTTCGAGCGTGCCCTCGCCAGCGGTCTCTGGGCCGTCGCTCCTGAAAACAACGGCAAGCACGGCCATCCGCTGCTCGTGAATTGCAATCTGATCGATGCATTGCTCGCCGCGCCCGTCACCGGCAATGCCCGCGAAGTCCTCCGCGGTAACGCGCAGCGGATCGAATACATCGCCGTGCCCGACACACTCGTCAAAGCCGGCCTCAACACGCCCCACGACTACGCCGCTCTCGTGAAGACTCCACCCTCGTTCTAGAGCAACGACGTTGGTGCCCTCAATTCAAGACTGTCATCCTGAGCGAAGCCTCCCGCGGTTTCTCGCGAAAGGCGCAGTCGAAGATCTGCGGTTGCCCTTGTTTTGCTTCTCGCAAGCGCGTTCGTTGATTCTGCCCAATTGCGAGGCTCGGTTAGAAACAGCTCAGTGCAACGCAACAATGCGCTCCGGACGCACCCTTACTGCCGATCAGCAACCTTCCCCAGCACCGCCGCAAGCGCGTCCATCGCCAAATGCCCTGCATGACTCGACGCCTGCGGCAATCCGCCTACCGCGCGCACCAGTTCTTCCCGGGTAAGCTTCCGCGCCTCGTCCACCGTCTTTCCCATCACCAGCTCCGTTACGGCCGACCCGCACGCCATCGCGGCCACGCAGCCCTTTGCCTTGAAACGAATCTCCGCAATCCGCCCCTCCGCAATCTTCGCTGTCAGTTCCAGAATGTCGCCGCAGGCCGGATTCTCGATCCGCGTCGACGCGTCCGCGCCGGCAACCGTCCCCGCATTACGCGGGTGCTCAAAGTGATCGAGAACTTGCGGCGAATACATGCGTGTTATCCATGGATTTGCGCTGAGCATCATTGCATTGCAATGAAGCAGCTTGCTGAAAGTGAAGAAAAAATGCTCGTGGCAAGATTCTTGTATCAGGGCACGAGTTCACTCGTGCCGAATCGAAAACCACAAAAGGAGACAGGACTTCAGCGCCTGCGGAAATGCCGATGAGAATTCTAATTTCGGTACCACGCCGAAACGCCGCTCACCGCGCTCCACCGGCTCCATCCGTCGCCGCAGCCGGGCGCGCCTGCCGCACCGCAAGGATCTCCGTCACCAGAAACAAATCCGCCAGTAGCGCCCGCAAGTGGATTGACGCATTCAGATTATCGACAAGCTGCGAACCGATCGTTGGCTGCGCCAGCACCAGATCAACCGCCGCAACCGCGTTTTCAGCATCGCGCTTCAGCACCGCGAAAAACGCTTCGTACTTTTCCGCCGGCGCCAGCTGTTCCTGTTGAATCGTTTCTGCATAACTCCGCGCCAGCCCGCGCATCGCCACGGCCGCCCGCGTCAGGGTTTCGCGCATCTGTTTGCCGGCGTCTCCTGTGTTGTCGCCCGAAACTCCGCGCGCAGCATAAGAGAGCGCAAACTCGTAGCACTCCTCAATGGTTTCGCATTGTTGCTCGATCTCAGTCGCCATCGTTTGCGGCTAGACCTCGCTTCGCGGCAGAGGACGCGGTTCCTTTCACTGCCCACCGGTCGGTGTCGTGCTCCTCCAGGTAGAAATCGCGGCTCATCCAGCCGAAGATCATCGATTTCGTGATGGGGAACTTCTCCGGCCGCACGCCCATGTACACGTGCACCAGCGTCAAAGCAATGAATCCCACGCCGCACAGCCCGTGCAACACGTACATCAGGCCCCACGTCATATCGCTGAAGAGATATGGATTCCGCGTGAAAATTCCCGTCTGCACGCGCTTCATCATGAACAAGCCGGTAACGATCACCGCCAGCCCGGCCAGCATCACCGCGCCGTGATACAGCTTGTTCTCCAGCGGATACTTCGCAAACTTCCTGGGCAGCGGCGCATCTTTGCCGAAAAACCGCCGCGTCCGGTTCATCGCGTCCTGCAAATCCGTGCGATCCGGCCATATCGACCAGAAGTCCAGAAAAAACGTCGAATGCACGATGTGGAAGAGAATCGAAACGGTCAGCACCACGCCGGCGATCCAGTGGTAGAGCACCCAGTTGAACTGAACTCCCACCTTCGGCAGGAACGCGGTAACCAGCAGCGTGATCATTGACGCCGCCATGATCCAGTGAAATAGCCGCGCCGTCAGCGTATGCCTCGGCACATGCTCCGGAATCGCCGCCGCGCCCGCTTCAGCCTTCCGCTCCGCAAATCGTTTCGGCGGCTTCACAATCATCAGGTACAGCGAGTGCACGATCATGAAGAAGAACCCTGCAATCACCGCGACCCACAGCAGTCCCCACGCAATGTGAATCGGGACAGAATTCCCCCAGGGACTTGTAGCCCATTGGATCAGCTCCATGTCGCCTCCTGTGCATCGGTGCGTCTGGTCCCCGGGAACACTGCATTTCCCGCCTGCTGTGACGGTTGTGCGCCCGCAATCGCCCGCTTCACCAGATTGCGCATCAGCGGAATCTTGTAGGCATTAAACTGCAGCGGTACCGCGCCCTGCACGGCGAGCTGGCCCGCCATTTCGCCCGTCTCCGCATTGGCTGGCTTGCCGCGCACCGCATCTTCTACCGCTTTCAGCCGCATCGGCTTGGGAGATACCGCATTCACCGCAATTCTCATCTGATCAATGTTGTTTCCGCTCAGCCTCATCGCGGATGCCACATTCATCAGTGGGAAATCCCAAACATTCCGGTCGCGCACCTTCTCGAAATAGAACTTCGCGCCCGCCCATTCCGCTGGAATTCGAATCGCTGTGAGCAGATCGCCGGGCTGAAGAATATTGAGCCGCGTAATATCCGTCTCCGGCCCCACAAAATAATCCTCCGCATCCACTACCTTTTCACCCTTCGACGTCTGCACTACGAACTTCGCATCGAGGGCAATCAGCGCAGGCACAGAGTCCGACGGGTGCACCGCCACGCACCGGTCCGCGCCAAAGATCGCATGCTCCCGGTTGCGCCCTACCGGCGTATCCGCGTAGCAAATGTTGCCGCCCGCCCGGTAGCATGGCCATCCATCGCGGTAGTACCAGCAGCGCGCATCCTGCGATACGTTGCCGCCCAGCGTGCCCTGGTTGCGAATCTGCGGTGACGCCACCAACTCGACCGCGTCCGCCAGCAAGCCATAATCCTTCCGGATCGCCGGATTTTCCGCAATCTCGGTCAGCGTGGTCATCGCTCCAATCTCCACGCCGTCGCTCGTCGTACGGACTCCCTTCAGCTCGTCGACGCCGCTCAGGTCCACCACCACCTTCGGCTTCTTGATGCGGTCTTTCAGCCAGTCAAAGCTATCCATCCCCCCGGCCATCACCCACGCATCTTCGCCGTTCTGCTCGAGCAGATGTTGCGCTTCCGCGGCCGACTCCGGTTGCAGCAGATCGAACGCCGGCATCACATCTCGTATTACAGCCATAACTCACTCCATTTCGGGTGCCCCATCCTAAGCACGGCCTCATCGCGCTTAAGGTGGGAGATCGTGCTGGATCACCCACAAGACTTGTCTCTACTTCCCCGCCTTCTCGTTCCCTCGTTCCCTGATTCCTGTTCCCTGCTCCCTGCCTTTATATGTGCGCGGTCAGCGCCTCCTGCATGGGCCGTCCCGCCTCATACGACGTCAGAATCGTATCCGCATTCACCGGCGCGCGCTGGAAGATGTTGTCACCCACCGCGTCCGCCAGTGCGTTCAGAATCGCCGCGCATCCGCCGCCCACCGGCGGCTCGCCGCATCCGCGCGCTCCGACCGGCGTCTCCGGATCGGGAATATTCAGCGCATTCCATCTCATATTGACGGGCACATCCAGAATTGTTGGCGGCTTATTCTGGTAAAACCGCTTCGCCACGGTCGCGCCATATTGCGGATCGATCACCCACTTCTGCCCGATTGCGTGCGCTATACCCAGCGTTGAGCGCCCCAGCACCTGTCCGCCCAGCGCCGCCGGGTGCAGGACCGTCCCCACATCGGCGTATGCCATGTAGTCGACGATCCGGTAAACCCCCGTCTCCACGTCAGCCTCTACCTCTGCAAAGCATGCCAAATACGAGAATGAATCCCCGTCATGTGGATACTTGTCGCGCGCAGTGGCAATCATCCCCTGGCCCGCCATCGCATTCGCTGCATGCTTGGTCACCTTGTTCACGTCGGGATTCACATCATGTCCGTCGTAAATGCCGCCCAATTGAATAGCCTTCTTTGCGGCATCCGCAAAACTCATTCCCGCGCCGCCTCCCCTGCGAGCCACACGCAGGTTAGCAACCTCGTAATCTCCCGGCTGCCCGCCCAGCGATTTGGCTGCCACCTCCTGCAGCCTCTGTTTGCATTCCAGCCCAACCGCGTGCGCCGCGCGTGTCATGGCATGAACCGTTTGGCTGCCGCCCGAATGGCAGCTGTACGGCAGATTCTTCGCGGTATCGCCCCATACAATGTCCACCGCATCCCACGGCACATCCAGCACCTCAGCCGCCGCGCGATGTACGTCAATCACCGCCTCGGTTCCCAGGTTGCCGATCCCGGTATGAATCCGCACCCGGTTCTCCGGCGTAATCACGATCAGTCCGTCGAAGCCGCTCGTGCCGCCGTGGAAACCGCTAAGCGCCACTCCCAAACCGCGTACCTTCGTCCCCATTTGCTTTGGTTTGTTCGCCACTCTCTCCTGCCACTTGAATTCCTGCGCTCCATAATCGAGCGCCTGCTTCAGGTAGCAGCTTGTCACGTGAGGCCGCACACCGCTGCGATTCGTCGGCCCGTACTCCGCCTTGCCTTCAGGGCAATTCAACCGCCGCAGCGCCACTTGGTCCACGCCCAACTGCCGTGCCGCCTTCGCCAAAATCGGCTCCATGATCGCGATCGCCTGCATTCCGCCCGGAGCGCTCTGTGCGCTCCGCGGCGGCGTGTTCGTCGCCACCGTCACGTTGCGCCACCGCATGGCAGCCGGCTGGTAAATTAACGCTGCGATGCTTCCGCACGATTCGCCGTCGCCGCTCGAGCCGTATGAACCTGCGTCTGAAACCAGAAACATGTCCACGGCCGTAATCTTTCCGTCCTTCGCGAAGCCGATTTTTACTCGTCCCCGGATCCCCGGCCGCGCCCGCCCGATAAAATGCTCCTCTTCGCGGCTGATGCGCATCATCACCGGCGCATTCAGCTTCCTAGAGAGCAGCGCGGGAATTACCAGCGTCTGTGCTCCGGTAATCTTGCTGCCGAATCCGCCGCCCGTATACTCGCTCACGAACACCACTTTTTCTTCCGGAATCTGCATCCATCGCGCGATCGCGGGGACGGTCTGCTGCGTGCTTTGTGTGCCGGTATAAAGGAAGAGCTTGCCGTTCTGCCAATACGCCATCGTTGTCCGCGGTTCCAGGCACTGGTGGCTTACATCCGGCGTAAGGAATGTCTCATCCAGCACCAGCGCCGCATTCTTCATCCCCGCGTCCACGTCGCCAAACGACCACTTCTGCGGTGCAGATCCCATGGGCAGCCGCCCCTGGTCATATTCGGCAAAATCGTCCTTCGTCCACTTCAGCGTCGTTAGCTGCGGCCCCCGCGGCGCCGGCGGCGGCAACTCCTGCCACACATTGCCGTCCACTCGCGCGTTCGGCCCGTCCGGCCGCAGGCTCTCCAGCGGATCGGTCGCAAACGGCAACGGCTCCATCTCGATCTCGATCTTTTCGATCGCTTCGGCGCAGGTCAGCTCATCTACCGCCGCCACTGCCAGAATCGGCTCGCCCTGATACATCGGCTCGTCCGCCAGCGCCAGTTCGCCCCACTTGTCCGCCTTGATCGTCGTCCCGTTGTCGTTCACATAATCCGCATGGCCGGGCACCTCCGCCGGCGTCAGAATCGCTCTCACGCCCGGCATTGCCAGCGCTTTCTCAGCGTTGATGCTTTTCACGCGCCCGTGCGGCATGGGGCTCAGCACCAGACGGCAAAACAGCATCCCTTCCGCGCGAAAATCTTCGGCATATTTCGCCCGCCCGGTTACCTTCGCCACCAGGTCGGTCGTCGAAAAATCCTTCCCGATCAGCTTGTACCCCTGGCCGAACGGGATCGGCTTCAGCTCTTCGGCCTTCATCGCATCAACCAGCGCCATATCCGCCATCGCTCAAGCCCTCCTCATGTATTCCGCACCGCGCATCATCGCGTCCATAATCTTCCTGTAGTCCTGGCAACGGCACAAGTTGCCCGACAGACCCTGCGCCATCTCTTCCCGCGTGGGATTCGGGTTCTTCTTCAGAAATGCAACCGCCGACATCACGAACCCGGGCATGCAGAACGCGCACTGGAATCCCTGTTCATCCACCACCGCCTTTTGCACCGGATGCAGCGTGCCGTCCGCCGCCTCCAGCCCCTCGATCGTCGTCACCTTCCGCCCGCGCACCGTATTCGTCAGTACCGAGCAACTATAGTGCGGCACGTCATCCAGCAGCACCGTGCAGCTTCCGCACTCCGCCCGGTCGCAGCCCAGCTTGGTGCCCGTCAGCCCCAGCTTGTAGCGCAGGGTCCACGCCAGCGTCTCCTGCTTCATCACTTCCACGCGGCGCTGCTTGCCGTTCACGTTCAACGAGATCAGCCGTTCTCCGCTGAAGCTCCTGGCATGGCCCGGCGAAAGAATCTTGTAGCTCGCTGCGCCTACCACGGCGCCGCCGGCAATCACGCCCAGGATGAACTTGCGGCGTGTGACCTGGTAACTTTGGCTCTCAATCGTCTTGGGATCTTCCATCTCCGGCATAGCATTGTCTCCCGGCTCAGGATCGTTCGAGGTTGGCGTGCGTTGCTGCAGCCGAGTTGCTTCGGCTGTGAGGTTCGTTTTGCCGCACCGAAGGGGAATGAGGCAACCGACAGCCGCTATATTAGCTCCACCCCCTCAGGTCTTGCAAAGCCCAAAAAGCTCGGCAGTCTCAATTTGCCCTCCTTTCCTGTCCGCCGTTGTCCGGCCGGCTTACTCGCTTCTCGTTCCATTACCGAAACCTTCTACTGAACTCACAGCACAACTCTCTCCCCCCGCCGGCGCATCCCACGCTCATCCGGCCTGTCCGGCGCTCGTATTCCTCAATCCATCGATAGGTGGCCTGGAATCTATGGCGGCAACCTCCGTCCGTCAGCCGCAAACCACGGCGGTTTCTCCCTGGTTGATTGCCGCCTCCGTCATGCTCGCCACCTTCATGGAGGTGCTCGATACCTCTATTGTCGCGGTTGCTTTGCCCTATATCGCAGGCTCGCTCTCGGCCACCAATACTGAAGCTACCTGGGTCCTCACCAGCTACCTCATTGCCAATGCCGTCTTCCTCCCGGCCAGCAACTGGTTCGCTCTCCGCTTTGGGCGAAAGCGGTTTCTGGTGGTTTGCGTATTCATCTTCACTGCGGCATCCTTCTGTTGCGGAGCGGCGCCCAGCCTTCCCCTCATTTTGCTGGCCCGCATCGTTCAGGGCGCCGGCGGCGGCGCTCTCCAGCCCCTTTCCCAGGCCATTCTCCTCGAAAGCTTTGAGCCCAGGAAGCGCGGGCAGGCCATGGCCGTTTTCGCCTTCGGAGTCGTCGTAGCTCCCGTCCTCGGCCCCACCCTCGGCGGTTGGCTTACCGATGCCTATAGCTGGCGCTACGCCTTCTATATCAATATTCCTGTCGGCATCCTGGCCGCCTTCATGATCGGCCGCTTCGTCCATGATCCGCCTTACGTGAAAGACGCCAAACCCGGCAAATTCGACAACCTGGGCTTCGGCCTCCTCATCGTATGGACCGGCTGCCTGCAGGTGGTCCTGGACAAAGGGCAGCAGGTCGACTGGTTCGGGGCTACCTGGGTCCGCTACGCAGCGTCTGCGGCCGCAATCGGCCTCCTTTGGTGGATCATCCACTCCTGCCGCGGCAAGCCCCTCGTCAACCTGCGCATCCTTTCCGACCGCAACTTCGCCGTCGGCTGCCTCCTGATGATGCTCTTCGGAGTCGCCGTCTATTCCATGGTCACCGTTCTGCCCCTGTTCTATCAGGAGCTGCTCGGTTACACCGCCTTCGCTGCCGGCATCGTCGTTTTCCCGCGCGGCATCGGCGCCATCATCGGCATGCCGGTCATCGGATTCCTCACGGACCGAATCGATACGCGCTATCTGCTCACCTTCGGCTTCGTCGTATTCGGCTTCACATCCCTTGCCTTTGGCAACGTGAATCTCTCTGTCGGCCCCACCTCCCTTCTGTGGCCCATCATCATCACCGGATTCGGCATGAGTTTTGTGTTCGTCCCCATCACCACTCAGTCCTACGCCAACCTGCGCAACGAGCAGATTGGAAACGCCAGCGGCGTCTTCAACCTGGTGCGCAACATCGGCGGCTCCGTGGGAATCTCTGTCTCGCAAACCCTCCTCGCCCGGCGCGCCGATCTCCACCAGAATCAGATCGCCGGTACCGTCGCCCGATCCCAGCCCTGGTTCCAGATGCAGACAAGGCAACTGAATCGAGCACTGGGGCGCTTTTCCGATCCCGCCAACGCCCTGCCGCAGTCCCACGGATTTCTCTATCGCGAACTCGGCCGGCAGGCGCTGCTCTGGGCCTACGTCGACGTCTTCCGCTGGACCGCGATTCTCTGCTTCGGCTGTGTGCTCCTGGTCTGGTTCTTCACCAAAGTCAAGCACGCCAAAGCCCCCGCCGCCGTGCACTGACCCGCACATTGTGAGGTAAGCAACACTGTTGGAATTGTCATCCTGAGCGGAGCACGCCTGGGGCCCCGGCGCGCTCAAAGCGCGATGGGATAAGCGAAGCGACGAATCTGCTTTTCGACCGCTCCGCCACACTTTTCTTTGGCAAGCAGCGATCAAGACTTACATGTCGACAGAGGTTGGCCGTTGCTTTTCCAAGACTTCTATCCACCACCTGCAAATCAGCAGCGGAACGCTCCCCAGCACACCAAAGCTGCAATCGACGAGCCGCCACCCCATCGGAATCCCCCGGACCTGACCCGCGATCAGCGCCAGCGGAATCACCCCAGCGCACGCAATCAGCCCGAAAGTGATCACCCACTTGTTGCGCAAGGGATCGACATATGGCCCGATGAACGCAACTGCAATCACCAGGTGCGCAAACGCCAGCCAATCCGTCCCGTAGGCCAGAAACGGATAGTGTGCATGCGTCGCATTCAATGCTTCGCTCACGCGCTCAATCCACGGCACCAATCCAGACCCTTCTGCAAGTGGCAGCGCTGCTCCCTTGTCGGGCAAGCCTGCAAGCCAGTGCAGTTCCGTCACAAGCGGAAACGCCGTCAACCCGCTCAGCACCAGCCCCGCCATGAAAACGCCTATCCAGATTCGTATGCGCCGAATAGGATCGCACTGTTTCATCTCTTCTGTTCCCTGCATCCCGTTCCCCAACTTCACGCGCTGACTGGCTGACCTGCCGGCTCGCAGACTCGCTCACTACCCACTCCCCCAAACCGCCGTTCGCGGTGCCGGAACTCCGCAATCGCCGCATCCAGATCCGCCTCATCGAACTCCGGCCACATCCGCTCCGTGAACGTCAGTTCCGCATAGGCGCACTCCCATAGCAGAAAGTCCGACAACCGCTTTTCGCCGCCGGTGCGAATCAGCAAATCCACGTCGCCGCAGTCTCCGGTCAAGGCATCTGTCATCGCTTGCCGGATCTCTTCGGCCCGTATCGGCCCGTTTCCGGCCGCCTGCCTCGCACGCCGCGCGCGCAATCGCATTGCGAGCCGAGTAGTCGATCGCTACCCGCAAATGCAATCCACGCCCGCCCGCCGTCGCTGCCTCAGCCTTTTCGATCGCGCCCAGCGCCGCCGCAGGCACACGATCCCGCCGCCCGATCGCCTCGAATCGCACTCCGCGGTCGCGCAGCCTCGCCGTCTGCAGCCGCAAGAACGCCCTCAGCAGCCAGAAGACGGCCTCAACCTCCGCCGCCGGCCGCCGCCAGTTGTCCGACGAAAACGCATAGAGCGTCAGGCATCGAACCCCGGCCTCGCTCGCATGTTCCACAACCCGCCGCGCCGCCATCACCCCTGCGCGATGCCCAGCCACGCGAGGCAATCCCTGCCGCGTCGCCCAGCGGCCGTTTCCATCCATAATGATCGCCACGTGCAATCCATTCCTGTCTTCACCAACCATGCGTTTCCTCGAAGCCTCCATGCGTGTAACAAGTTTCTGCCGCGCTCTCGCTTCCCCTCCCCTACGCCGTCCCCCTCGCCTCTCCCGCACCGACCCCATTCCCCTGCGCGCCCCTTTCCGGCAGTGAACTGTACCAGTCGATCTTCCGCGTCAGGTACATCGCAGCCGCCACTGCCGCAAAGCTCGCCACCGCTCCCACCAGCAGCGCCCAATCCTTCAGCCGTAGCAATACATAAATCAGCACATAGAGCGGACTGAACACAGCAAGCGCTTTCAACCCCAGTCTTATGCTCCTGAAGATCCAGTTTGCGTTCACCGAAAGCAGCCCCACCGTGGCCGCTCCCGCTACCAGAAACCCGACATCGAACCCCACCTTCTCCGAGAGCGAAAGCAGCAGCAGGTAGAAGATGATCTGCGCCACGCCCACCAGGACATACTGCGCAGGGTGTACCCGTTTTCTGCTCGTCACCTCGAATGTGAAGTAAGTCAGAAAAACCAACCCCTCGAAGAGGAGTACGTACTTGAGCGATCGGTTGACTGACTGATATGCATCCACTGTCACCGCCGTCGCCGGTCCGCCAATTCTCGCCGCGGCTTCAGCAGCCCGCGTCATCCGGTCGGTTACCAGCCCCTGCACAAAAAGCCCCGGAATATTCATCAACAGCGCCAGCACGCACACCACAATCAGCTTCATCCCAGCAGACCATGCCTTCACCCTCGCCTGCGCAACCGCATTGACCCCTAAGAATCCACTCATCCTTCCTCCCCCTCTCGCCCTTCCTCGCTTTGCGTCGCAAAGTTATTCCATAAAAAAACTCACGCCTGCGATTCCGCCCAATCCCGCACCAGGCGAGCAGCCTTATCTGATCGCTTTCCGCTCGCTGCGTCCCGGATCACCTGCTCCAGAGTCGTCAGATATTCGAGATAGCTCTTCCGCCCCGAAGCCGTAATCCGGCAAACCGTCAGCGGCCGATTGCGCTCGTGTCCCTTCACAATCTCCACCATCTTTGCCTGTTCCAGTACCCGCAAGTGGCGGCTCAGGTTGCCGTCGGTCAGCGCGCACAACTCTTTCAGGTCGTTAAAGGTCAGCCCCTTCGCATTCGTCATCAGGCTCGTCAACACGCTCAACCGCGCCCGCTCGTGGATGACCCTGTCCAACCCCTCATACGCAAAACGCCCTTCGCTGGGCCGCGCCTTAACCTTCATCTCTCACCTCCCGCGATGCGTAAACCAGAACTCCCGCCACCAGCAGTTGTCCCACGCCGTAAGGAATCCCCATCGCCCAAGGCGAAAACGCGCGTGCGCCTCCCAGCGAAATGCAGAACGCCCCCGTCATCAGGTACCACACGCCCGCCGCCAGCATCGGCCTCGGCAAAAACCGGCAGGACGAAAACACACCCAGGCTGAAAATCACCTGCCAAACTCCCGGCAGCATCCACGTCGCTCCTGACACATACCGCACCAGCACAAGGGTCATCAAAAACCCCGCTCGCCACCGACGGTAAAAACTGCTCTACCGCCATCCGGACCATTTCGTCGGCCATGCCCTGGTGGATTCGCCGCGTCCGCGCATACATCTCCATGCCAATCACCGCCGCGCTCACCGCTGCCGTCGCAATCCACACCGCCAGGTAGATCCCGAAATGCTGCCGCGCATCGGGCAGCCACCGCCATTGCCCCGTCGCCGCCGCCAGCGCCAGCACTCCCGTCGCCGCCAGCGTCGCCGGACCGTATCCGCGAAAATCCGTGCTCCGCGCCACCTGCATCCGGATGCTGCTGATGTCGCCCAGCGCTTTATTCAGGTCCTGCATTCCAATCTCACTTTACACCGCAAAGTAACCCAATTTGCTGTTCCTTGTCAATCACCCAGTTAGCCAGATCGATTCCCGAAGGCATCGTCTCACGATAAGCTCAAAGCGGTCGCAAAATTGAAAAAGGGAGATGGCCCGGCAAACATTGCCCGCGGACGCCGCACTCACACGCGGTGACGCCTGCCTTCTCATCTACCGGCTGCTCGCACTCCGATAGCCTTGCATCACGGTCCGGGTGGCGCAGCCGCGTATTACCCATTCAGTCCCCGCCAAACAGCCCACACCCGCAACCCAATCCCCCTGCGCTATCCTTTCTAACTGAGAAGCGCAAATGCCCCAGCTAAACCTGAAACCGGCCCACGCGCCGGTCAAGAAATACTACGCCGCCCTCCAGCGCTTCGCCCGCGGCCACTTCGACAAGGAGGGCAACATCCGCGGAGCATTCGAGGACCTTCTCAAAAATTGCGCCCGCCAGTACGACTGGACGCTCATTCCCGAGTACCCCTTTCCCCGCAAAGGCCGAAACCCCGTCAGCATCGACGGCGCCCTGCTCGACGCCTTCAATCTCCCGCGCGGCTACTGGGAAGCCAAGGACGAAAAAGACTCGCTCGAAGTCGAAATGGACAAGAAATTTGACGCCGGCTATCCCCGCTCCAATATCCTCTTCCAGCGCCCCACCGACGCCCTCCTCTTTCAGGACGGCCGCATCGCCTTCCACGACTCCATTGAAGACCCGCAAAAGCTCGTCGACGTTCTCCGCCTCTTCTTCGAGTGGCGCCAGCCCGACCACGATAGCTGGGACCGCGCCGCCAGCGAATTCTCCCAGCGCATTCCCGACATCGCCAAAGGCGCAATGAAGCTCATTGACGAGCGAGCGCAAGCACCAATCGCGCTTTTGTCGAGCGCTTCGCTGCCTTCGCCGAGCTCTGCCGCGAGTCCATCAACCCCGACCTCAAAGATGAGGCCGTCGAAGAGATGCTCGTCCAGCACCTCCTCACCGAGCGCATCTTCCGCCGCATCTTCGACAACCCCGAGTTCACCCGCCGCAACGTCATCGCCGCCGAAATCGAGAAGGTCATCGACTCCCTCACCCGCCGCCACTTCAGCCGCGACGCCTTCCTCCGCGAGCTCGACCCCTTCTATAAAGCCATCGAAGAGGCCGCCTCCACGGTCGAGGACTACTCCGAAAAGCAGAGCTTCCTCAACACTATCTACGAGCGATTCTTCCAGGGCTTCAACCGCAAACAGGCCGATACCCACGGCATCGTCTACACGCCCCAGCCCATCGTCGATTTCATGGTTCGCAGCGTCGAGGAGATGCTGAAAACCGAGTTCGGCCGCAGCCTCAGCGACAAAGACGTCCACATCCTCGACCCCTTCGTCGGCACCGGCAACTTCATCACCCGCGTCATGCAGCGAGATCAAAACCAGCCACCTGCCGCAGAAATACAAAGACGAGCTGCATTGCAACGAGATCATGCTGCTGCCCTATTACATCGCCAGCATGAACATCGAGCACGCCTACCTCGACCGCACCGAGGAATACGAACCGTTCGAGGGCATCTGCCTTGCAGACACGTTTGATATGCGAGCGCAGATTGACAGATGTTCGCCGAAGCTAACACACTGCGAATTCGTCGCCAGCGTCAGGCACCGATCTTCGTCGTAATTGGAAATCCTCCTTACAATGTCGGGCAAGAAGAATGAGAACGACAACAATAAGAACCGAAGATATGTTAAAGACGGCGGAGTGGACTCCCGCGTCGCCGAGACTTACGGAAAAGCATCACGCGCCAAAAACAAAAACGCGCTTTCCGATACATATGTGAAGGCATTCCGTTGGGCAACCGACCGAATCAGCCGGAAAGGAATTGTTTCGTTCGTCAGCAACAGCGGCTTCGTCGATGCGATCGCCGCCGATGGCATGCGGATGCATCTCTCAAGGGATTTCGACGAAATCTATATCCTCGATCTCGGTGGAAATGTGAGGAAGAACCCAAAGCTTTCAGGGACGACACACAATGTCTTCGGAATTCAACTCGGCGTCAGCATCAATATCTTCGTGCGCCACGACCTCCCCGCGGAAAAACGAGAATGCAAGATTTTCTACGCCAAAGCCGGTGAATTCTGGACCAGAGGTCAAAAAGAAGAGTTCCTTCATGAAATGAAGAGCGTATCCGGCGTGAAGTGGCAGCCCGTCACTTCGGACTCGAACAATAACTGGACAACCGGCCAAAGCGACGACAGATTCGCCGGGCTCATAGAGATTGCGAACCCCGAAGTCAAGGAAGGAACGAAACAGCACTCCGTAATCTTCAAGATTACAGCCGAGGCGCAGAAACCACGAGGGACGCTTGGAACTATAATTTCTCCCTTCCTGTGCTCAAGGACAATCAGCGCAGATTCATAGATTTTTACAATTCAGAAGTACTTCGTTGGATTCGAGACCACGGCTCGGAAGATGAAATCGATCTGTTTGTAAACGCAGATTCGAAAAAAGATCAAGTGGTGCAGCAAGCTGAAACAGCTCGCCGAAAATGGGACTCTTGCGAAATATTGCCCAGCCGAAATCACGACCGCAAGTTACCGCCCGTTCACAAAAATGTCCCTCTACTTTGAGGATCATGGTCAACCACAGACGGGGGAGGCTTCCGAACTTCTTTCCGATCACGAAACCGGGATCAAAGAATCAGGCCCTATGGGTTAAGGTCGGCTCGGATTGGCCTATGTTCGCACTTGCGGTGGGCCATCCACCCGACCTGCTGCCGCAAGGCGGCTCTCAGTGCTTCCCTTTCTACATCTACGACGAAGACGGCACCAACCGCCGCGAAAACATCACCGACTGGGCCTTGACCGAGTTCCGCAGCCACTACAGCCAGAAATCCATCAGCAAACTCGACATCTTCCACTACACCTACGCCCTGCTCCACCATCCCGAGTACCGCACCCGCTACGCCGCCAACCTCAAACGCGAACTGCCCCGCATCCCCTTCGCCCCCGCTTCAACGACTACGCCCGCATCGGCTGCGACCTGATGAAGCTCCACATCGATTACGAAAAGCAACCCGAATATGCGCTTGCTCGAACCGAAACCGGCAAGCTCAACTGGCGCGTCGAGAAAATGTCGCTCTCGAAAGACAAAACCCAACTGAAGTACAACGACTTTCTCACGCTAAGCGGCATCCCGCCCGAAGTCTACGAATACCGCCTCGGCAACCGCAGCGCCCTCGAATGGGTCATCGACCAATACCGCGTCTCCACCGACAAGCGCTCCGGCATCGTCAACGACCCCAACCGCGAAGACGATCCCGAATACATCGTCCGCCTCATCGGCCAGGTCGTCACAGTGAGCATCGAGACCGTCAAACTCGTCCGCGAGCTCTCCGCCCTTCCCCTACTTCCGCCCGAGTGACCGCAGTCCCTGGGCAAGTGGCCCGCCCTACGCAAATTAAAATCGGGGCGCCCCATCCAAGCTTTGCTTGGGTGGGATTTTGCTCCGTCAACCCCTCCACCCTTCAGCACACTCTCCATCCCCCTCATTCCAAACGCGCGATTCCACCGCCGGTTCTGCAGATTATTTCCACCAATTCCCTACACTCGAAATAGACAAAGCAGTTTCCTTCATCAGGCGGCTCGGGGATGCCGGTTTGGCATGGTCGGCGCTCCTCGGGCCGCCCGTTTTTTGGGGCAAAATCATCGCCGACCACGGTTCACGGTCCACGCTGCTAAGTTGTTGATTCTGCCTATATTAGCTTTTAACTCACTTGGAATCAATAGGTTGGAGCAAATGATCAAGGGTACAAGCGATTGAAACTAAACCCTTTAGCCCCAAAACATAGAGGGAGGGGGGAGTAACTGAAATCTACACAGCATGCCGCGATGCGAGCCCGACCAGACGTTCTCCTCATCCTTCTTCGCGCCATAAAGAACCCGGCCTCCCACTCCGAATTGCCGGAAAGTGGAAGGCCGGGCTCTTTCGTTCATTAAGCTATGGATAATAAGCTCGTTGAAGAACTTCACCGGCTCTCAGTCCGCAAGGCCGGGCGTTTCCTCTCATCTCTTCGCCCTCAATCCTTCCTCCTGTATTGCCCGCGCCGCGAGGGCAGAATCTCCACCTTGTCAATCGGCGCGCGCGCGTCCTGGCGCGCTTTACCCTTTGCCGGCTTCGCAGGCTTCGGAAGAAACAGCCGCGACCGCATGGCAGTCTTCCGTTCTTCGTCGTTTCGCGTTCCGCTCTCAACCCGTTCTCGCGGCGCCGGAAGAATCGCCTCCATGGGTTCCGCGTCTGCCGTTTGCGGGGGAGTCGCGTTCCTCTGGCGCTCTGCCACGCCTAGAAATGCCTCCAGCGGCGCCATTTCGTTCGCCGTTTGCTTCGTTTCGGCCGCATGCTCGTTTTCGTGCCTCGCGTGATCCAACTCTTTGATCCCCGTTGAGAACAGCGAGCCCCTGAGTTCGGTCAGTCGAGGCAGCCTCACTTGTCCCGGCTCATCCGGTACCCGCTTGATTCCCCCCTGCGCCTCACCGCCGTCTTGCACGCCGTTCGGTTGAGGATGAGCGCTCACGGTTCTCGGAACGCGCGGCTGCGTGAGCGACGAATCCGACTGAGGCGGAGACTCGGCAAGCCACCACGGAATTTCGTTCGCCGGCGTCGCCGTGTCCGCCGCAACCGAACTTGCATCCGGTTCCGGTCCCATTCGCGATGCTTGCGCAGCCATGTCGAACTTCTGTTCCGCAGGAGCGGCAAATGATCCAGCCTCTCCCCGCGACTTGCCCGCTCCATTGCCTGTCAGGGCATCCTCTGGCTCCAGGCTGGCCCGGCCCAGTTCCACCGCGAAGAGCAGCGTATCGAGCGTCTGCTGTTCCTGTGCATTCTTTGGTCGAGTCTGTCCACCGACTTCGCCCGAGATGCGGGATCTCGCAACGGCCTTCGCCCTCTTCATTCGGATCAGCACGACCCCGATGGCACTCACTCCAAGCACCAGGAGACCGAAGAGCAGCATCACCAGATTTGTTTTGTCCAACATGGAATCAGACCGGCGGCACTTGCCTTATCGGCACTGCGACCTTTCCCCCGCGCCTGCCGCGCGATCGGCTTCGAGGTCCATGGTTCGGATTTCCGTTGCCTTGAAGCTAGCGGTTTGATCCAGCCGGAACAATGCCGCAAAGGTGGGAATTTTCAAGGCCGGCACTGGGCCCTTGGTCATATGAGGATTCAGCGAACAAGTAACACGCTGCGATTACCTGCCCCCAGCCGGAGGGCTTGCGTGCGCGAGACGGCCGGCGCCGCAAACAGCGAATCGCGAAATAGACTTGTTCGACCTGAACTTGATGGCGGCACACCGAATCTGTCGATTGCCTGCCGCAGAATCTATGTCTCGCTCATCTCTTTGCCCGCTGCTTCACGCCCCAATGCGGCCAACGCCGCCAGGGCCAATGCGACCACAGCAACGGTGATCGCGAGCACCGCCGGATAGTTGCCCCAGCGCTCTGCTGCAAGTGCCTGCCCTTTACCATTCCACGACGTGATGAGCGCGCCCAACTGGTACGCCAAGCCGGGAGCAGTGGCGCGCACGGGAGCGGGCGACAACTCGGTAAGGTATGCCGGAACCACGCCCCACGCGCCCTGCACCATGAACTGCATCAGCACTGCGCCGATTCCGAGCACAACGGCGGAACGACCATACGCATAAAGCGGAATCACGGGAAGAGCCAGTAGCGACGCGGTGATGATCGCTCGTTTGCGGCCCCATTTCTCTGACAGCGTGCCAAAGAACACGCCGCCCGCGATCGAGCTCAGGCCGTAAAGCACTCCGATCAGCCCGATGGTTGCCGGCGAAAGACTCGCATGCACAGCGAGAAAGGTCGGATACAAATCCTGCGTCCCATGGGAAAGGCTCATGAACGCTGACATCAGCAGGACCAGAAAGAAAAATGTGGGCAGAAACTGAACGATTTGACTGGGCCATGCCGGCCTTTTGTGCAAAGCGGCTCCCGCCATCCGCTTGTGGCTCCCTGCCAACCACACCGGCGACTCTTCGACGCGAATCTGCACATAAAAGGCCAGCAACGCCGGTGTCGCCCCACAGATGAATAGACCGCGCCACCCAATTGCGGGAATCGAGAAGCCATGCCAGTGGAAGCCTGCAAACAGCAGCCCAAAGGCCGCCGACGCAAGGATCGATCCCAACGCGTAGCCCTCTTGCAGCAACCCGGAGAATGTGCCGCGGCCATCCTTGGGCAACGTCTCAAAGGCCAGTGCAGCGCCAACGCCCCACTCGCCGCCCATCGCGATACCAAACAACGCACGCAGGCCCAGAAGTACGTTGAGCGAGGGCGCGAAAGCGCACGCCAGTTCGATGACGGAAAACCCCAGAATATTCGCCATCAAAACCGGGCGCCGGCCATAGCGGTCGGCAAGCATGCCGAAAAGCAGCGCACCGACGGGACGGAAAGCCTGGGTCAGGAAAACCGCACCCATCACTGTCGACGGCTCCGTCCGGAACTCACTCGCGATCGCCTTCACGCAAAACACAAGCAGAAAGAAATCGAGGCTGTCCAGAGTCCAGCCCATGAAGGCGGCTAGAAAGGCGCGGCGCTGCGGCCGTGTGAGCTTACTAAACGGTCCCATGAAGGGCATAGGCGGGAGCATACCAGATGGGTTGCGAGGGGCCTCAGCGCTTGTATGGCGACGGCGAAGCCTGGAGAGAATACTTGTTGCAACGAGCATTCCGTCTGCGGCATCTCACCATTCAGATACAGTGAAGGGCAGAACCCGTGAAGGACTTCAATGGCGAACCTGAAATCTGAAATCGCTCAGTCGGCTCCCTTCTCCAGTCCTGAGGAAGAAGCGATTCTTAATCTCATGCGCACTTCTGACTGCCTGCAACGAGCCTTCCAGCAAAAGACCCGCGGCTGGGGATTGACCTCGACGCAATACAACGTCTTGCGAATCCTGCGTGGTGCCCCGCCGGAGGGACTCACCTGCGCCGCTATCGGGGCTCGCATGATCGCGGCGGAGCCCGACATTACCCGCCTGCTGGCCCGCCTGCAGCGCCTCAAGCTGATCCGCCGGCATCGCGACCGCCAGGATCGTCGAGTCGTCCGGACGCAGATTTCGCAGTCCGGGCTGGACATGCTTCGCGCCATGGATCCCACGATTCATCGCATGCCTGTCGAGCTTCTCGGGCACCTCAATCAGGTTGAATTGTCAGAGATGATCCGGCTGTTGGAACTTGCCCGCCAATCCTGCGATGAGCCGGAACTGCACTGAAAGGTCGGTAAGCAAATTCCCTTGCAGAGCGCCCTCGTGAGCAGCGAGTATTTGGACGGCGCTATTGGGTAACGACCTTGTGCGCCACCGTCTCCTCATCCAGATCGGTCTGGATGATCTTGTTGTGCAGGCAGTAGAGTGCCAGTTCGAGCCGATCTGAGACACCGAGCTTGTCGTATATCTTGCGCAAATAATTCTTGATCACCTGTTCCGTTGTGCCCAGTTGGAACGCGATTTCCTTGTTGCGCTTGCCTTGCGTGATGCAGGTGATGATCGACATTTCCTTGGGAGACAGGCGCGGCTGATTGCGCGGGCTCACAAGGGAGGCGGCCTGGGCGCGGTAAGCTTCGATCACCCAATTGACCGACTGGTTGTCGATCCAGGTTTCGCCGGCGGCGATGCGGCGCACGCAGCGCACCAGCAGATCGGGCGAAATCGACCGCGAAACAATGCCCCGCACGCCGCGCCGGTATAGCTCGACCGTGTGGTTCTCGTCTGCTTGGATGGCCTGCACGATCAGCTTTACGCTCGGCGCCAGACGCAGTAATTCCGGAATCGCATTCGTTGTTCCCGCCAGCATGCTTCCTTCCAACAGGACAACGTCGCTCGGATAACGTTCGATGGCCGCACGCAGATTCTCAAGCGAATCTGCCTGTGCCACAACGCGAATATCGTCTTCTAGGGCGAACACTTTGCGAATCCCAACTCGATAAATCGCCTGGGAATCCGCAAGAATCACGCGGATTGTCCCGGGCTTGATCGGGGTTTCGACAGCTTCGCCTTCAGGTTTATCGTCTAAGATTTCCATAGCCGGCTGCAGTTCAAGCCAACCGCATTCTCAACGCTCCGCAAATCGATAATCGTCGATAGTGGCAGCAGCGAGATGCTCATTATGGCTTGAGGAGCAGCGTACCACACGCCCCTTGCAGTGGACCATAACATCATTGGGGGAGCCAAGCACCGTATGGGGCATTCGCATGGAAAAGCGAATGTCGGCTCCAACCTCTAAGTCGCGGTCCAATGAAAAAAGGACTCCGCTCGCGGAAACGTTTCTGGTGGACGCAGCGACCTCACCCTCTTCCTCGCGAGCCGTTAATGTCACCGGCAAAGAAAGGGGAAATCGCACCGCGCAACGAACCTCTTGCCGTCCTTGTGAGGGCGAGGACGAACCGGGCGGAAGTGGTGAATCTGGATTGGGAGAACTCATATGCTTGACCTGAGTATGTACCCTGGTGTCACTGTAACTGTTTTTCCTTATTAACCATACGGCACGAAAGTTTCCAGAGTAGTAACCTTCCGGCGGCGTCTCTAAAAACGACCTTTATCACTCCCCGAAAATCAGAATCCTTGCCCGCAAATCCGCCGGGGGCCAACGGATTTCTCGGGGCCGCAGCTCAAATCGCAAGGTGAAACTCGCGAATCCTCCAGTTGCCCTTTTTTGCCGGCAAATTGCCGGCCGTCCGAGAATGCCTGAGCACGCTTCCGATTGGCTTGATCTCTTACTTTCCGAACCAGACACATGCACCGCTGTCTCGTCGAAACCATCCGGGACTCAATCCAAGTCGCGCCGTCCGATTCATCTCAACTCCTGTCACCAAATCGATTGGTGGGTCGCTGACCGCGCCTTTTTCCAGAGCGAACTGCTCCGCCAAAAGGATGGCGCAAACGCGGCGCTGGAGCTCGATGCATCTACGCCCGAGTGAAGCAACCGCAATGGCTTTCGAGGGAGATTGATCGCTGGTGCTCGTTCTGCAGGATACAAAGCACACACCTGGATCGGCGCATTACTTCAGTCCGGACTCCAATTTTGATGGGTATTCCTGGAAGGTAATCACATGCACATCCTTGCGTAACTCCTGCAGCACACCGCTGCCTCCCTGATTGCTACCCGTAGGGGATGCAGGGATGCGGTCTTGCACCGGAACACGTGCAGTCTTCGGGTAGGAAAGTCTGCCGCGCGGCGACGCCTAAATCGAAACTTTTGCGTTCTTTTCGCCCCGATTAGGCGAAGGTCCAGCAAAACTTATGTCGGGTAACCGCATGCTGATTACTGTAAAGATGCCCGAATGGGTACTATCGGAGAAAAATGTTTGCAATTGCACTTTTGTTGTAGCAGGCATGGTCGCTTTGGGTTACTCTTATCAAGCAATCGTTGTATGGCGGATATCTGTTGCTAGGAGATGTGTCTATGCGCACGGGTACGTTGAACCTTCTCAAGGTTGGCTTTGTTGCTTTGATTCTTGTTTCGTCCACGCTAATGTTCGCTTCAGTGCCGGGCACTCCGTTGCCACTGCCGCCCAGCGTAGCGGCTGCCGTTCCGGGCACCCCGTTGCCATTGCCGCCCAGCCGCAGCTAGCTGCCGTTCCGGGCACCCCGTTGCCATTGCCGCCCAGCGTAATGGCTGCTGTTCCGGGCACGCCGTTGCCACTGCCGCCCAGCGTAATGGCTGCTGTTCCGGGCACCCCGCTGCCATTGCCGCCCAGCGTAATGGCTGCCGTTCCAGGCACGCCGTTGCCACTGCCGCCCGCTTAGCCGCCTGATGCTGGATAAACGAATGCTGACCTGGGGTCGGTATATCTGATCAGCACAGCCTTGTCACTCTTGGGCCCGCCCGTGTAAACGGGTGGGCCCTTTGGCGTATGGCGGGGATATAGTTACAACAGTAGCCACTATCGCTGCATTTCACTCTTGCGCTTGAGTTGTATTCCTGGGTCAATCACTTTGGTTGAGCGTGGCGGATGTCATGAACCTTGACAACGCGATCTTTATCGCCCTTGTTTTCTCGGAGATCGTGGTCATTGGGTTACTTATCTATAGGCGTGTCTGGCGAACTCTTCCGATCTTTTGTTTTTACGTTGTCTGGGACGTCTTGAGCAACGTTGGCGTATATGCAGTAATGCGGTACCTGCCGGCGCAATACTTTAAAACATACTTCGTTGATACCGCGATCGATTCCGCCTTGCTCTTCTGTGTCCTGGTCGAGTTAGCCTGGTCTGTGCTGCGGCCGCTTCGGCCCTCTCTTCCGCGAGGTGCCTTGGTGATCGTGGGACTCTTGATCCTGGCTGCTGGCGCCGCCATCTGGCCCTTCGCCGCATTTTCCGATCTCGCGCATGTTACATGGAAACCGTGGCTCGTCATGATCCAGCTCCAACATTCTGTTTCGATTCTCAGGGTGATGCTCTTTGTGCTGCTGGCCGCTGGCAGTCAACTCCTATCTATCGGCTGGCGCGATCGCGAACTGCAAGTTGCTACCGGATTGGGTATCTATTCACTCGTCAGTCTGACTGTGGCTATGGTTAATTTGCACTTAACCGCCGCACCCCAGTACCGGTACCTCAATCGAATAGTGATAGGTAGCTACATTTGCAGCTTGTTGTATTGGGCTTTCAGTTTTGCGCAGCGAGAGGCCGAGCGCCGCGAATTTACTCCCGAAATGCGGAAATTCCTTTTGGCCATGGCCGGCGCGGCCCGCTCCACCCGTGTTGCTCTCAGTGATTCCCAGACTAACAAGCCACGGAAGCATGATGATCGATGAGATCGCCAATCCTCCTCTTCCTGGGTAACTCCCTTGACACAATATCTGAGGCCGGAGAACGCCGCTGGCGGTGAGACAAGCCATTATCGTTCGCTTCAGGAAGTCTGCATGCAATACTGTGCTCCTTATCCTGGTCCGCCACATATATAAACTACGACGATAATGGCTCATCGCTCCGCCCTCCAAATTCAACTCACTGGTCACGCGGATCTGCGCCGCGGCGCCAGATAAGGAGTTCCATGAATCGTCGCGATCTTTTGAAGCTCTCTTCTTTCGCGGTGGCAGCAGCCTCGGCCCCCGCGCTTGCCTCGGCCGCCGCCGCTCCCGCCTCTTCAGGTACAGTCGCGCGCTGGGACGCTCTTGAACTTGCCTTCAACGGACCGTCCGCCGGCAATCCGTTCATCGATGTCACCCTTACTGCCACGTTCACTTTGAAGAACCGTTCTCTTGCGGTCGAAGGTTTCTATGACGGCGAAGGCGTGTACAAGATCCGCTTCATGCCGGACGACCTTGGCAACTGGACCTGGACGACTTCCAGCGATCAGCCGGCCCTTCACGGCAAGTCCGGTGCATTTCAATGTGTCGCCCCCGGGAGTGGAAATCGTGGTCCTGTTTCTGTTCGCGACAGCTACCACTTCGGCTATGCGGATGGCACGCCCTATGTCGAATGCGGCACCACCTGCTACGCGTGGGCCTTCCAGGCCGAATCCACGCAGCGCCAAACCATCGAGACGCTCACTGCCTCGCCCTTCAACAAGCTGCGCATGTGCGTCTTTCCCAAGTGGTACCAGCACAATCGCAAAGAACCTCCCATGTATCCGTTCCCGCGCAACGGCGGCGTAAATGATTACTCAACCTTTAACGCCGCTTACTTCCAGCACTTCGACCGCCTGATCCTCGATCTCCGCCGCATCGGAGTTCAGGCCGATCTCATCCTCTTCCATCCCTATGACAAATGGGGCTATCAGTCGATGCCCGCCGAGGTTAACGAACGCTATCTCCGCTACGTCATCGCGCGATTCAGCGCCTATCGCAACGTGTGGTGGTCGCTCGCCAATGAATACGATCTGCTCCGCGCCAAAACCAACACCGATTGGGACCGCTACGCGCAAATCCTCGGCGAATACGATGCATTCGATCACCTGCGTTCGATCCACTACTGCTATCACCAGTACGAATATGGCCGCGGGTGGTGCACTCACGCCGGCGTGCAGGACTCGCGCATGCAACTCGGCGCGCAGTGGCGTTCCGACTGGCAGAAACCCGTCGTCTTCGATGAGTGCAAATACGAGGGCAATATCGGCTCCCAATGGGGCAATCTTTCCGGCGACGCCATGACCGGCCTTTTTTGGCAAGCCGCGGCGCAGGGCTGCTATTGCGGTCACGGCGAAACCTACCTTGACCCGAACGATATCCTCTGGTGGTCCCACGGCGGAGTTCTTCACGGCTCGAGCCCCGCCCGGATCGCCTTCCTGCGCAAGTTGCTTGAAGAAACCATCGCCCTCGGCCCCGGTCCAATCGGCTTCACCAACTTTCACCAGGAGCCCATGGGCGCCGGCCGCAAAAACGGGTCCGTTCTGTTTTACTACTTCGACGAGCATCAGCCGGCCGAAGGGACTTTCCCGCTGCCCGATGGCAAGACCTACACCGCTGAGTACTTCGACACCCTCGAGCTCACGCGCACGCAGCTCCCCGGTGAATATTCAGGCAACGCGGAGGTCAAGTTACCCGGCACTCCCTGGGGCTCTCTCTGGTTTCGTCAAAAGGACCTGGCGTAAGCCATGTTTCCACTGCCGCTCGCATCTTCAGCACTCGGACGGCGAGGGCAACTGCGGGCCACGCTGCGTGACATCTCACGCTGGGAATCTTCCCGTTTGACACCGTCGCGCGGTCCACGGTGTAATGGATTCAGTGGTGAAGGAGTTCACCCTACCGCGTTCTCCATTTGACTGTATTCCCGGAAACGCCGGTTAACCGCTGTCCTCTCCGCTAGCCCGGACAGATGATGACTCCTGGCAGGGAATCCTGTTACGGAGCCATTCGTCCGGCACGATCCCTGAGAATACTGTGAACATCGCCATTGCTCGGCGCTAGCCGAACGATTATGCCTCTGCATTCGGCGTGCGCTGCCATGCGAGGTGTCTGTTCACATGAGAGGAGAATGACGGTGCAGAAATACCTGTTCATTGCCGCGGGGGGCGCGCTGGGATCGGTCGCACGCTATTGGGTCGGCTCTGCAATTTCGGGCCGGACGGGAACCAGGTTCCCGTTCGGCACTCTCGCGATCAACTTCTCGGCCTGCCTCATCATCGGCTTCACGCTCACCTACTTCGGTAAACTCGCCGATCTTGACCCCGCATGGCGGTTCCTCGTCCCCATCGGGTTCATCGGAGCGTACAGCACATTTTCCACCTATGAGTGGGAGACGCTTTCCATCATGCGCTCGGGTGCGTTTTTCCTCGCCGCCCTTTATGCCGTCGGCAGCCTCATCCTCGGCCTTGCCGCCACCTGGTGCGGCGTTGCGCTGGCCGATCTCTTGTAGCCAGGGAGGAGAAAATCGAATGACCATGATGGATCCGAATCTTCGTGCCGCGCCTTCTTCCCTACCCGCTCGCGGGACTGAAGTTGCAAGTTCACCGGAAAGGTGCTTCAATCCTTCCTTGTCTACCGGAGAGGCGGAGTTCCCGCAAGAAAGTCGGAGCGCGTCATCCCATGGACAAGAGGTACGCATGCTGACCACGGGCAAGGCGGTCAAAGTCACACTGTACCTGAGCGACGGGGCAAAGCATCACGGCGTCCCGGTCTACACGAGTATTCTCGACTTTCTCTTCCACAACGGCATTGCCGGCGCCACCGTGATCAAGGGTGTTGCGGGCTTTGGCGCCAGGCACCGCATTCACTCCGCGCATATCCTCGAGATTTCCGACCATCTTCCCATCAAGATCGAGTTTATTGAGACCCGCGACAAGGTCAACGCAGTCCTGCCCGAACTTGAGAAGCGGACTGGCTCCGGCCTCATCGAGCTCCAGGAAACCACCATCGTCGTTCCCTCCAGGCCTTAGAGCGTGTTTCATAGATGGCCGCACGACTTCACAGCTTGGTGAAAAAGTCCCAAGGGAGCCACTTTTTCTCCACAGGGAGTTGATTTAAGAAGTTGTTATGCGCGGCGACGACAAGCAGCAGGCATCGATGTTTAGTTACGTAACGATGGAACAGCGGATAGCGGCCAACCACCCGATGCGTCGGATACGGGCGATGGCGGACCGTGCGCTTGAGACGATGGATGCGGTTTTCGATGATCTCTATTCGGCGACTGGCCGTCCGTCGATTGCGCCGGAGCGTTTGTTGCGGGCGCAGCTGCTGATGATTTTGTATTCGATCCGCTCGGAGCGCCAGTTGATGGAGCAGATCCACTTCAACATTTTGTATCGCTGGTTTGTGGGCCTGGAGATGGACGAGGCGGTATGGGATGCGAAGGTATTCAGCAAGAACCGCGAGCGTCTTATTGCCGGAGAGGCGAGCCGGCAGTTGTTGCTGGCGGTGGTCGATCAGGCGCGCGGCCAGCAGCTGCTGAGCGAGGAGCACTTCACGGTGGATGGAACGCTGTTGCAGGCCTGGGCCAACCGGCGCAGCTTCAAGGAGAAGTCCGATCCGCCGGATCGGGGCACGGGGGCGGGTGGCCGCAAGCTGCTGCGCGATACGCACGAGTCGACTACAGACCCGGAGGCGCGGCTGTACCGGAAGAGCGGATCAGCCGCAGTGGTGCCGAGCTATCTAGGCCACGTGATTACGGAGAACCGCAACGGCCTGGTGGTTGCGGCCATGGCCACCGAGGCCGGCAACGCGGCCGAACGACAGGCGGCGCTGAAGATGCTATCGCGCCTCAAGCGCGGCAAGCGCATGACGCTGGGAGCTGACAAGAGCTATCAGGAAGAGAGATTCGTGGGCGCGCTGCGTAGCCAGCGGGTAACACCGCACGTAGCCGAGTACGAGCCCAACCCGAAGTGGCGCAACTGGCTCACCGAGGCCGAGCGCAACGATCCGGGCCTGGCCGTGAGCCAGAAGAAACGCAAGCTGGTGGAGAAGGTGTTCGGCTGGATGAAGCAGGACAAGATACGCCAGATCAAATTGCGCGGACTCGGTCGCGTGGACTGGCTGTTTCAGTTGGCCGCAGCAGCGCATAATCTGCTGCGCATGAGCAAGCTCATCCCGATTCCGGCGCAAGCCTGAGCAGGGAGACGTGTGTCTTCTGGCCGCACAAGCGGCCAGAAGAGATAAACATCAACCCCAATAACCCGCCTATTCGGCGGTCAAACTCCACGGCACGGAAAAATAGCGACGGGAACAAAGAGTTTTTCACCAAGCTGTGAAGTCGTGCCCTGATACAAAGCGGATTTATGAAACAGGCCTTAGAATTGGTTGCACCGGTCCGGTTTTGAGAAAAGACTCCGCCCGGGGTCCCATGCGACTGCCCAAGCCGCGTCAGGAGCCGGCCCAGGTGCTTCAGTGAGCAGCGTTCGAGCGCGCTTAAGCGCACCATTCATTTGGCATTTGGGTTGTGACCAAATGGTGTTTTCTTTTGCGCCTTGCAGTTTTCCGCAGTCAACCCGGCTGCCCCGATTGCATCGGTTGTAAATGAGGTGCTTTGCCCGCTATTGGCCACTTTTCTGTAGGCATTCGGGCATACCGAAACAAGAAGAAGAAGATGAGCACGAAGTTCTTTTGAGGAAAAGGTCCTTATGCTCTCAATCTCCATTCGCAAAGCGTTTCTTCATTGCTCCGCTCTCGCTATTTTCGGCCTTATTTGTTCCGCGCAGGTGCACTCGCAGGCGGCCCTGCTTCTCGAAGAACCATATGGCTTCTTTGGCACAATCAATCCCACCGGCCATGTCGCCATCTATTTCGAAAGAATCTGCGCTGCCACCCCGATTACCCTGCGTCGTTGCCGGCCGGGCGAGCTAGGCGCCGTCATCGCGCGCTATCAGGGAATTCACGGGTATGACTGGGTAGCGATCCCGCTCGTCCCTTACCTCTATTCGGTTGAAAATCCCTCCGATGTTCCCGCGCATGCCGACCATGAAATGGTCGTTCAGTTGCGCAGCAAATATCGTGAATCTCATTTGGAAGAACTCGGTGAGATGTCGAGCGGCAATCTCGTCCACGGCGGTTGGACTCAACTTGTGGGAGCGGCCTACGAACGGCGGATTTACGCCTTTCGCTTCGACACCACCCTGCAACAGGACGACGCTCTTATCAATCGCCTAAATACCCGCCCCAACAAATCGAGATTCAATCTGCTCTTCAGCAACTGCGCCGATTTCTCGCGGGTTATCCTGAACGACTACTTTCCGCGTACTTTTCGCCGCAGCATCTTTCCCGACGCGGGCATGACCACCCCCAAGCAGATCACCTACAAGCTCGTGCGCTACGCGCGTAAACACCCTCATCGGCAGCTTACAGTCTTCGAGATTCCGCAAATCCCGGGCTACCGTCACGAGAGTCATTCCATCAAGGGCATCGACGAATCGGTTGTCACCACTGTTTATGCCATCCCTATTGCGATTGCCAATCCCTACCTTGCCGGCGGCCTCTTTGTCGATTATCTTGTCCGCGGCCGCTATCACTTGATTCCCAAGGATCCCGAAGTCCTGGGCCCGGACAACTTATCCACGTTGACAATGCCTGCGCTTCCCACCGAGAATCTCGCCAGTACAGGTATTTCCGCCGACCCTCCCTCGTCTGCGGAGTCGAGTGCGGAAGAAGCTACAGACACGCCCTCTTCTTTAGAGCCTGGCGCGGATGAGCCGGGACCTGGGAGTGGCTCTGCTATGACGCAAACGACTGCGGGAGTCAACTCTGGCCTGAATGAAAGCGGAACCCCCGATGAGTAAGAACGAAGTGCAGAGTTTCAAGAACCACGGGCGATTCGATCCTCCTTACCACTTTTTCCTGGCCTGGGTTTTCCTGGCCAACGTGATTATCGCCATCGTCTATGCCGTGCGCCACCTATGCTTTTACTCGGTGTGGCTCGTGGTGGTTTCGATCGCTTTGTTTCTTCTGATCTTCAAGCTGCGCCTTTATCCGCTCAAGGTGCAGGACCGCGTGATTCGCCTCGAGGAACGCCTGCGCCTGCAGGCTCTGGCGCCGGAGGAATGGCACACGCAGATCTACCGGCTCTCTGAAGATCAGTTGATCGGCCTGCGCTTCGCCGCCGACGACGAAGTCGTCGAACTCGCCAAGCAGGCCCTTGAGCATAACCTGAGCCGCAAGCAGATCAAAGAACGCATCAAAGAGTGGCGCCCCGATACCTGGCGCGTGTAAAGGCCGGCTACAGCCGGTTGGCTACGAGCTACCAGCTACCGGCTCTCACTGTTTGCTGTCTCTCGCATCCAGTTCGTGCTCGTGCCTGTACTGTTCCGCGGGCATCTTCCCGTCCCACCAGGCCCAGTTCATTGGGTACACATCGGGATCGAAGAATACCTGGTAGAAGTGCCAGACGAGAATCGCCAGTGTGGCCAGGATCGCCTCGTAAAAGTGCACCGCCGTGGCCACATCCACCCACCACCGCGCCAGCGCGTTGCCGACCCAAACCTTGGCCCAGATCATCACCCCGGTCAGGCCCATTAGCGCCGTACCCCACACCAGCGCCCAGTACTCCGCCTTCTCCGCGTAGTTGAAGCGCCCGAACTTCGGCTTCTGCTTACTCAGGCCAAGGTAGTAGCGCATCGCGTCCCATGCATCCAGCGCATCCTTTGGTTTGGGCGCAATATCCCGCAGCAGCCGCCGCCCTTCCCGCGCCGCAGCAAGATAGAACATGTGATAAATCCCCGCGCCGATCAGCACCACTCCGGCAATGCGATGAATAATTCCGCGCAGATGTTCGCCCATCCCCAGCGTGTGCGCAAACCACGTGTCGGGGAACTTGAGCGCGAAGCCGGTGATGACCAGAATAATGAAGCTCGACAGCAGCACCAGATGCTGCCAGCGCTGATTCACCGTCATGCGCGTCATGAAAGGATTCTGCATCCGCCGCCGCGCCACCGCTTTGCTCCGCCAGATCACGGCGTTGTGCAGGAACATCGCTCCAATCACCAGCAGGATCAGGACAATGTAAATCTGCCGCACCCAGCGCACCGCAATCGAATCCATATCTAGCGGTCGCCCGCCATCCTGCAAGTGCACCGGCGTACGCGTGAACCTTTGCGTCACGCCCTTGTGGCACTGGCCGCAGGTGGCGTCCAGATTCGCGCGATTGATCGTCGACCGCGGATCGCTCGATGGCAGAATGTCGTGCACACCGTGGCAGCTCGAACAGTTGGCCGCCACTACGGAACCGCCCTCCGCCGCCAGCCCGTGATAGCTGTCGAAGTAGCTCGTCACGCGATTACCGGGAACGCCAAACTCCTGCGACAACCGGACGCCCTCGTGACAGCGCGCGCAGATGTCGCGAGAAATGTTCTGCTCCGCCACCGGCGAATTGGGATCCGTATGCGGCTTGATCGAGTGAATCCCATGGCAGTCCGTGCAGGTGGGCGCCATTGCGTTGCCCCGCGCCAGCGCCTGCCCGTGAATGCTCGCGGTAAAGGTCTTCGCAACCTCCGCGTGGCATTTGCCGCAGGTGGCTGCCACCGCAAACTTTGAGATGGGCGACTTGGCATCGCTCGCCGGCAGAATCTCGTGCGCGCCGTGGCAATCGGTACATACCGCGGCATTCTGCGAGCCATTGGCTATCGCCCGCCCGTGCACGCTTGCCTGGTACGAAACGAACGCCTGCGCGCTCTCCCCGTTCGACTCCATTAGAAATTTTTGCCCGTGGCATCGCCCGCAGGTCGCCGGAATGTTGGCGTGGTAGACAGGCGAGTTGGGGCCGCCCGGGCCGACGATCTCGTGCGCACTGCCGTGGCAGTCTTCGCACGTAGCCGCTGGGTTCGTGCCGGACCCTCTCGCCTGGGTATGCACGCTGTGCGCATAGGCCGCCTGCGCGTCGGCGTGGCATTGGGCGCAGGTGATTTTGGCGGGCGGGGTGTCGTGGGCAAGGCTCTTTACGTCCGTGTGGCAGTCCACGCAGTGGAACATCCTGCCATGAACTGAGTGTTTGAACTTGTTCTGGTCCACGTAGAGGCTGACGGCCTTGCCATTCTCCTCAGTGGTCAGCGTGGAACCGCCGTGACAGGTCAGGCAGTCGGAGTCCTTGAGCTTTTGCGCGGGGAGTGCGGTAGTGGCCCAGACAGCGATGAAAAAGACGAACGATGGAGCAATCAACCTTCGAGCAATGTCCACGCTTCAAGGAGAGCCCTCACCGTATTTTCCCGCCGTGACAGGTGTCACAAAGGCGGCTTTCAGCCATCAGCTACCGACTCTCAGCTATCACCTTGCTTGTTTCGATGCGGAGCTTTCGCATCAATTAAGGAAGCATGCTCGATGTTTCTTCGCCGAGATGACTACGCCGCGGCATCGCCAATCCGGCCGGGCAGCGGAATACGCGCGATCTTCGGCCGTTTCCGCCGGGCAGCGTGCCAGAGATCATATTGCTGCTGCAAATCAAGCCAGACTTCGGGCTCTGTGCCCAGCGCGTCAGAGAGGCGAAGCGCCATCGCCGCCGTAAAAGACGCGTGACCGTTCAGGAGCCGCGAGAGCGTGGATCGGGCGACACGAAGGCGCTTTGCGGCTTCGCCCACCTGCATACTGCCGAGATATTCTCTTAGCAACTCTCCGGGGTGGGGCGGGTTGTACATCCTTGCCATGTCGAGCCTCCTATCCTCAGTGATAGTCCTGGTAGTCCACGAGAACGGCGTCTTCGCCTTCGAACACGAACGTCAACCGCCAATTGCCGTTAACCTTAACCGACCAATGCCCGGTGAGATTGCCTTTAAGGGGGTGCAAATCCCATCCAGGAACGTTCATGCGCGTCGCATTCTTCGCCGTATTCATCACGCCGAGTTGAATACGGAGTTTCTTCGCGTGCGAAGGCTGAATCCCGGCCTTGCTGCCGGTGAGGAAGAACTTTTCCAGGCCGGCGTGCCGAAAGGATTTGATCACTCGTCTAATGTAGCGTGTAGCGCGCCACGCGTCAATCGATTGAACGTGCTCCGCAGACCGACCGCCCAGCTTTACCGAAAATACGCCGTCAGCGTCAGGACCAGCAGCGTCAGGCCGATGGCGATCGCCACGGTCCCCACCACCTTCGAAAAGTTCAGCAGCCACACCGGCGGCGCAATCCCGATCCGCGAGTCCAGCTTGCCCTCGGCCACCATCCTCTTGTACTCTTCCGGCCGTTTATGCTTGAATTCCTCTTCGCTTTCGACGCCCGTGAAAATGACCATGTCCATGGGAAAGCTGTCGGGCCGCAGGTGCGTATTTACAAAGTGGATCGAGAAGATGAACAGAATCGCCAGCAGCCCCTCTTCGCTGTGGATCACCAGCACGGCATTCAGCGCCCATCCCGGCAAAAAGTGCGCGAAGAACGGTGCAAACCACATGGCGTAGCCCGAAAACCCGATCACCACCATCCCCCAGAACACCGCCCAATAATCGAACTTCTCCCAATAAGCGTAGCGCTCGAAATGCGGTTTCGGGCCGAGGCCGAGAAACCACTTCATATGCCCGAAAAGATCCTTCACGTCCTTCCAGTTGGCCACCATCGACGTCGGTCCCCAGAAGATTCCTTTTTCGCGGCGGAGTATCCCGCGCTGCACGACTTCTTTCACATGGATCGCGAAAGCGATCGTCAGCACGATCGCGCAGAATTTGTGGAAGAAAAGAATCGCGCCGAATCCGCCCACGCCGGCCGCGAACTTACGCGCCCAGAAGCTCTCGCTGAAGCGCATCGGAAGACCGGTCGCGGCTAATCCGAGAAATGTTGTGAACAGCACCGCGTGCATGTACCGCTGCTCGCGCGTGAAGCGCACAAAGTACCGCTGTTTGGCGCCGCCGGTTTCCGTCTTCGCGTCTGCCAGTTCCAGCTCAGGCATTCTTTCCTCCGTTGGCCGCTTTGTTTTTCACCTGGTTATAACGCGAGCGAATCAGCCACAAGATGGTGTGGATCAAGAAGAACGTCAGCACGCTCGCCAGCAGCAGGTTCATGAAGAGCCGTACGAAATAAAGCCCCGGACTGAGTTTGCGGTCGCGCGCGTTGGCATGCGGCTGGTACTGCACGAAGCTCAGGTTGGCGCCCGCGTGGCAGCGGCCGCATGTCGTTACCAGGTTTGCCTTGTTGATGGGCGAGCTCGGATCGCTCGCGGGCCGCACGTCGTGCGCCTGGTGGCAATCCCAGCAGCGCGCCGTCTCCACATAGCCGCCCAGAGAGCCCAAGCTGCGAGTGGAAAGTGTCGCGGTAAGTCGAGAACTTGTCCTTGTGGCAGTTCCCGCAGATCGGCGTCGACTGCATGCGAAACGCCGCTTCTGTCGGCTGCAGAATCGCGTGCGCCGTATGGCAGTCCGTGCAGACCGGCGCGTTCATATTGCCCTTGGCAATCGCCATACCGTGCACACCCTGCTCGTAATCGGCGTCGATCTTGGCGTGGCAACTGCCGCAAGTCTTAGGAATGTTTGCCTTATAAGTCGGACTCTGCGGATTGGTATGGCTCAGGATCTTATGCGAGCCGTGGCAACTCTGGCAATTCGCTGCCACCAGCAAACCTTCCTTGCTCAGCGCGAATCCGTGAATCGAGTCGATGTAGTTGCGGGTACACGCTTGCCAAACCATGCTTCCCCGCCATGCCGTTGTTGCTGTGGCACTGCCCGCAGGTTTTCGGGACGTTCAGCGGATACACCGCCGAGCGCGCGTCTGTCTTCGGAAAGATTTCGTGAGCGTTACCGTGACAACTTGTGCACGGATGATCCTTGCTGTCGGCGTGAACGCTTCCCTTGAGCTGATCGGCCTGATCGCTATGGCAGGTTGCGCATTGCACCGGCGCAATCTTGTCCGGATGCGGATACCCTTTTATGTCGGCATGACAGTTGGCGCACTGAAGGCTGCCGTGAATGCTCGCGCTGAATTTCTGGCCGTCGACCGCAATGCTGTGTCCCGCCGCGTCGGTCATGCTGGCGTCGCCGTGGCAGGTCAGGCAGTCCTGCGACCCCAGCGACGAAGACCTGTCGCCGGGGGCCCCGCCCTGCGCACTAACGGTTCGTGGCCCAAACGCCAAAATCGCTGAGCTCAACGCTACAAGAGCGATTCCCGCGCTGGCGCCTATCCTTGCGGTCACAAACCAGGAATCGCGGTTCACGGTTTTCCTGGTCCCTGATCCCTGCTCTCTGCCAGCGCCCCCAGCGAACGATGTTTGCTCGATGGCGTGGCCGTTCCTTGTCCTTTTGAGCACTGACCACTGATCACGGTCCGCTGTCTTTCCCGCGGATTTTTTCATTCCGCCGTCTTCCTTCCTTGGGCGAAAGCAGGCAACTCCGCTCACCGCAGTTCCCCGCGGATTCCACCTGCTTCAAAACTTTTGCGGGGGATCGCAGTTCCAAGGTCGTTCTTTTAAGGGGCGGTTAGCAGTGACCTCTATCACAAGCTCCGCGACTTGGATCACAGGAACCCGTGGCCGAAAAGACGTTGAGCGAAACTTGAAATGTGTTCGGGATTACAACCGCGCCACACTAACTTTGTGGCGGATTTTGCGGCGACACAATCAGAAAGGAGACGCTGTCTTTCGTGTTTCTTCTGTGGGGTGTGCCGCGCCGGATCACCAGCACGTCGCCTTTCTTCAGACTCGTGGTGGTTGTGCCTTCTGAGTCAGGAGCCAGCCACTCGCCGGGGCCGATGCTGTGCGCCTTGAGCGGCGTTCCGCCCAATTCATACACCGTCTCCCCCTCAAGGATGTACACGATGTGATCGCGGTGCTCGTGCCACTCGAATTCGTGCGGGCCCGTCGTCTTCTCTGCCCACAGATCGAGGACAAAATTCTTGTCGTTGAAGAGCCGTGTTGTGCCGGTTTTGGCTGCGTGCGCGTGAATGTCTTCGGCCAGGGCGCCGTGAGTGACAACTTTGAACTTTTCTGTTGACATGGGAAACGCGGCCTGCTGCGCAAGCGGCATGGCGTTCTGCGCCATAGCCAAAGCCGGCAGCAGGTCGGCCGCCGCGAGGGTCGCAGCTATGCAGGGAGCTGCAAGCAGCAGCGTTCGGCGGCTTGCGTCGGGTTCTGGATCCTTGACCACTGGATGGCGCCGCCCCAGCCTTCCCGCATTTCGAATGTGCATAAGGACTCTCCTCTGCGGGCATTTAATCATCCCGCAGCGCAAACTGTCAGCCGGGCCCGAAAGCTGGCTGCCGTCCTTGCACCATCCCCCGCTCGTGATACAGGTCACATTCCACCGAGTGCTCGGTTTACGACAATGGAACAGCTTGCGTGAGGAGCCACTTCATGGCCACACTTGCAGTTCCCGAAACCAAAACCATGCATACCCTCCCCGGCGATGCAGTGCGCCAGATCCTCTGGCGTTTTGCCGATCGTTTTGACCTGCAGATGCTGGTGCAATCGGCGCGCGGTGTCGCGCGTGGAACCGTGGCCCGCCTCGTAGCCTCGGGCGAGCGCAACACCCACGAGTGGACCGCGGCCAAAGACGAGATGCTCGACGCCTTTGACCGCTCCGGCATCACCGCGGCCTTCATGGAGCCAGAGGAAGGCGGCTTCATCGCCGGACCGAAAAATCTCGCCCTCGGCCTGGCCGCATTCGAGCTCGCGTGGGTCGATGGCGGCGCTGCCACCGCAAGCCTTGCCGGCTTCCTCGCTCTTTCACCGATCCACGAGCGCGGCACGCAGGAGCAAGTCACGCGCTACAAAACGCTCGCCGCTCCGCCGCAGCCCGGTGAGGACCGCAAACCATGGCGCGGCGCCTTCGCGCTCACTGAGCCTATCCCTTATGTCGGCGTTGACACCGGCATGTTGAACGGCAAGGTGCGTGTCGCCGAGTGGAAAGACGCCAGCGAGCCCATCCTGCAGGTTGAAAAGCGCGGCCGCTTTATCACCGGCATCGCCGTCGCCAACTTTGTGACCGCTGCGGTCATCTCTGACGACGAGCGCATCAAGGGCAGTTGCGTCATCATCCTCGAAGAAAGTGACCAGGGCACCTTCGACCGCGGCACGGCAACCAAAAAGCTCGTCCATCAACTCTCTTCCACCGGCGATCCCGTCTTCAATCTGCGCGTTCCCGCAAGCCGCATCGTCGGCGGCTACACCGTGAAAGACGGCGTTATCGTTCCCAACTTCAACCACACCGAAATCATCGATTCGGTCTTTCGCCGCACGCGCGTGCCCGTCGGACTCATGACTGCGGCCAAGCTGCTCTCGGCGGTTGAGCCTGTCATTCGCTACCAGCGCCAGCGCTTTCGCGGAGCCGAGGGCGCCAAGCCTGGCTCCATCCGTTACGAGCAAGGTATCCAGCAGCGCGAAGACGCCCTCCACCGTCTCGTCGATATATGGGCCGCGGGAGAAGCAGCCTCTTCACTCGGCTTTGCCGCCGCGCGTCTCTTCGACGAACTCGACCCCCTTGAAAAACAGAAGACCGCCATCCTCGCCGAGCGCGGAATTTCCGGCGGGCGCGCAGAGATGAAAGCCCTCAAAGAAAGCGAGCAGCGGGCCATCGAACTGCTCTCCAAACGGGGCGCCCCAGGTCTCGATTCTGAAACCTGGGAATCCGACCCCCTCGTGCAATACGTTCTCAAAGACGCCGAAGCCAACGTCCTCTGCCCTGCCACCAAGCTCTGGAATACCGGCCACGGCGCCAACATGATGCGCGAGGCCGTCAGCCTCATGGGCGGCTACGGCATCACCGAAGATTGCCCCGGTTTCCTTGCCAACAAGTGGATGGACGCGCAACTCGAAGCCACCTACGAAGGTCCCGAAGCCGTGCAGCGCCGCCAACTCACCGTCACCATGACCAGCGAAGTCTTCCTCGCCGAGTTCGCTGCCTGGACCGCCGAGATGCGCCGCATCGCCTCATCGCGCCCCGGCACCGGTGCGTGCACGCTCGCCTCCGCCATGAACCTGTGGGCGTGGTCACTCAACTACCTGCAGCACGCCACAGATCCCGTTGGCGGCAAGCTTTACCACGGCCAGCGCCAGGGCGTCACCTTTGCTCTTGCTGACGCGCTCGGTTGGCTCGTGGCCTCACGCTGCCAGATCCTCGACGTGCTCGAATTGGAGAAGCGCGGGACGTCCGATCCGGTCGCCGGCGAAGGCCTCGCCGGAACCGTGCAATTCCTCAGTGACCTGTGCCATGTGCAAGCCGCGCAAGCCGCGGGCGAAGTCTCGCGCATCTGCGCCGAGCTGGTCTTCGGCTACACACGCCATCCCTCGTGGGACGAACAGGAGCACCGCAACTGCTTCCTCGCCGCCGAGCTCGAAGAGCTGGAAGAAACCATGCCTGGCATCATGGCCATGGCCGTCGATGTCCTCCAGCCTGATGGCAGCCATCCCGCCAAAGCGGGCCCCTGCGCAGGTTGCGCAGGCTCCAGCGAATTTCTCCGTTTGCAAAGCAAACTCACCACGTGCCTCACCGGCGCGCGGCTCGCCAAAGACCGCGCCGCCGACACCGTGGGCAAGGTCATGATTCCCGAAGCGCTCGACTATCCCGCGGCAGGCCCGGCATGAGCGGGAGCCGCTCCAACATGGGTGTCCCAGGTCTCGATTCTGAGACCCCACATAATCTTCCGCAGTCCCAGTACGCACTCGAAATCGACCGCCTCCGGGTGCCCCACTCTCGCCGCGATTTTGTTTTTGCGGCCAGGGTAGGAGGAACCATAAGCGGATTGAGAAAGCAAACATGAATTCGGAGTCGCAACCCGCGGAGATCGATCGCCCCTCCATGGAGGTCGACATCGTCTGCGCCGGCTTCGGTCCGGCCACCGGGGGCTTTCTCACCCTGCTCACACAGGCGTGGTCCCAGAACCCCGCCGATCCTGCGTTCGAAAGCAAGGTCGCGCCCGGCATGCCGCTGCAGGTTCTCTGCTACGAGCGCGCCGACGATCTTGCCGCAGGCGTCAGCGGAGTCGTCACCCGCGCAACAAATATTCGCGCCAGCTTTCCCGCGCTCGATCCCGCCGAAATCCCCATGGCCGCGCCCGTCGCCAGCGAGCGCGTTCTCTATCTCCTCGATCCCATCGGCGCCAGCCGGCGCTCTCTGCCGCTGCGCGTCTTTGATTCTCTTCTTCGCTTCGGCGGCAAACTCTGTCTTCGTGACAACGCCTTCGAGCTGCCTTTCACGCCCGCCTTCCTCCACAAGCACGGCGGGCTCATCCTCTCCATTGGCCAGTTCAACCAGTGGGTCGGCTCGCAGCTTATGGCCGGCGGCCTGGTCCAGATCTGGCCAGGCATGCCCGTCGCTGGACCTATCTTCCCTGGGAGCTCGGAATCTGCGACACGTTCCGTTGCGGGCCTCCGCCTCGCCGATCAGGGAGTCGACAAGCACGGCGCTCCCAGCGACGGCTACATGCCCGGCATGGATGTCCGCGCACGCCTCACCGTCGTAGGCGATGGCCCCGTCGGCGCCGTCGGCCAAAGGCTTGACGAGCGCTTCGGCCTTCCGCCCGGCCACGCGCGCCGCGAGTGGGCCCTCGGCATGAAGTTTGTCATTGAACTCCCTGATGACACCGCACTCCTGCCCGGCACCGTCTGGCATACTTTCGGCTTTCCCGAACCTGAGATCTTCGGCTTCCTCTACGTGCACCCTGACCGGCTCGCGTCCGTCGGCATCTTCATCCCGTCCTGGCTCGGCGATCCCGCGCGCACCGCCTATCGCTATCTGCAGCACTACATCCAGCATCCAGCGCTCTGGCGTCACCTCAAAGGCGGCACGCTGCGCTCCTGGGGCGCCAAATCGCTCGAGGAGTCCGGACAGCACGGCGAGCCCTTCCTCACCGGCGACGGCTTTGCCCGCATCGGAGAGGGCTCCGGTTCCACCAACATGCTTACCGGCTCCGGCGTCGACGAGGCCTGGACCACCGGCGTTCAGCTCGGCCACGCGGTCCTTGACCTGCTCCGCGCCGGCCAGCCGTTTACGCAACAAAACCTGGCCGCCACTTATGAGAAACGTCGGCGTTCGAGTTCCGTCGAGTGCGGCGCCCAAGAAGCTGTCAACGCCCGCAACGGCTTCCATCATGGAGTCGTCCGCGGCCTCATTGGCATGGCTCTCGCAGGCCTCACTCGCGGCCATCTCTCATTGCCCGCGCGTATTCCGCCCGCACCGCGCCAGATTCGCCGCTTCGCTTCCACCGCCAAATTCGACTTCAAGCTTCGCCGGGCCGCCGAACTCATCATGACTGACGGTCGACCGCTCTACGACGCGCTGCTCACCGCGCGCGGCTGGCCCGAGATTCCTTACGACGGGCAACTGCTCGTCACTCACCAGGACGCGTTGCTCCTTGGCGGCAAGGTGCAGGCCATGCCCGGGTTCGCCGATCACGTCGTCTTTCTCGACAAGCGTCGCTGCATCATTTGCGACGAGAAGACCTGCATCGCAATGTGCTCCGGCCAGGCCATCACCCTCGGCCCCGAGGGCGCCCCCATCTTCGAACGCGAAAAGTGCGTCCACTGCGGCGCTTGCCTCTGGAACTGCACCCACTCGCCCGACGGCGAACACAGCAACATCCAGTTCACGGCTGGCTCCGGCGGACTGCACAGCGGAGAGAATTAGCCGGTAGCCAGTAGCTCGTAGCCAGTAGCCGAAAGGAAATGAATGGCCCAGGATTATCGCGATTTGAAAGTGTGGCAGAAAGCTGTTGAACTCACCATCGTGATCTATAAGCTCACGCAGTCCTTCCCGAAATCGGAAATGTATGGCCTCACCTCGCAGATGCGTCGAGCCGGCGTCTCCGTGGCGAGCAACGTCGCAGAAGGGAGAGGAAGAATCAATGGGGGTGAGTTCCGGCAATTCTTGAGCGTCGCTCGCGGCTCAGCCTGCGAATTGCTCACTCAGATCCATGTCGCAGGAGCGCTTGAATTTGGAAGCACTCGCGCTCTGGATGAAGCCGAATCGCTTGGCAACGAAGTATCGAAGATGTTGCTGTCGTTTATTCAAACGCTCACTGCGTCAGGTCGACTATCCAATCGTCCGTAGCGACTGGCTACAAGCTACCGGCTACTGGCTGCAGGCTCAACTGAATCTTGGAGATTCAACCATGCCAACTCCACTCCACATCGTCGTTTGCGCAGGAATTGTCCCAGACCCACTGCAAACCCTCGAGCCCGCACCTGGGCCAGCGATTAAAAACGAAATGGTCCTTCCCGCCGTCCTCGACCCATGGGCTGCGTGCGCGCTCTATGAAGCCGCCAATCTCGCCGCCAAGAATCCCGGCAGCAAGCTCTGGCTTGTCTCGCTCGGTCCCAAGGCCAAGCTGCAGCAGGTCATGATGATCGTCGCGCAAAAGGTCGCCTTCGAACTCGTCCCTGTCGATGGCCCGACTGGCGGATTCACAGATGCGCATTCCACTGCTGGCGTCCTCGCCGACGCCATTGCCGCCATCCCTGGCCTCGACCGCACGCGCTTGCTCGTTTTCGGCGGGTGGGAGTCGGCTTCGCGCGGCGCAGGCGTAACGCTCCAACTCGTTGGCGAGCATCTCGGCATCGCCGACCAGTTCCAGGGCGTGGACCAGATTGATCTGCGCGACGACGGATCATTCGAGGTGCTGGAGCGCGTGGAAGGTGGAAAGCACCAGGTGTCAGTATGCGCGGCCGCGCCCGCGGTGCTCGGCTGGGCCACCGGCAATCTGCCTGAGCCGCGCAACAACCCGCAAATCGGCATGGCGAACATGCGCAGCATCATGCCCTCTCTACAGCGTGCCAAAACCGCCGCGGTTGAAGCCAGCTCGCTGCGCTACATCTCGGTGAATCTGCCCAGGCAGCTGCGTGAAACACGCATCGAGAAGAACATGACTCCCGACGCCATCGCCGCCGAACTCATTGTCTGGATCGGGAAAGACAGCTAGCAGCCGGTAGCCAGTAGCTTGTAGCCAGGAGCAGAAAGGAAAAGGATGGCCCAGGATTATCGTGAGTTGAAGGTCTGGCAAAAAGCCGTTGAACTGGCGGTTTTGATTTATAAGCTGACGCAGTCGTTTCCAAAATCAGAAATGTATGGTCTGACTTCGCAGATGCGAAGAGCAAGCGTTTCCGTCGCAAGCAACGTCGCGGAAGGCAGAGGCAGAATGAACGCCGGAGAGTTCCGGCAGTTCTTAAGCATTGCGCGGGGCTCGGCGTGCGAGTTGCTCACACGGATCCATATCGCGAAGTCTCTTGAGATTGGAAACAATCGCGCTCTGGATGAAGCAGAGACGCTGAGCAACGAAGTATCGAAGATGCTGCTTTCATTCATTCAAACCCTGACGGTGTCGGTACGCCCTTAGCTACAAGCTACTGGCTACCGGCTACCAGCTACGGGCTACAAGCTACCAGCTTCGGAGAAACCATGGAATCCATCTTCGTACTCACTCACGCCGACGAATCCGGCTCGGCTCTTACCAAAGGCTCACTCGAAGCTGTCGCCGCTGGCCGCGATCTCGCCACAAGCCTTGGCGCGAAGCTGGCCATTGGCATCGTTGCCGCGCATCCGCGACACCTGTCCAAAGCACTGCAGTCCGCCGCACCGCGCCTGCTTGCTGTCTCTGGCGAGGAATTCGCGCAAGCGCGCTTCGCCTCTGACGCCGCAGCTTGCGAAGCCCTCTGCCGCGCCGCGAAGCCAACCATCGTGCTCGCTCCGCATAGCTCGCGCTTCGCGCGCGTGATGGCTGCGGTTGCACATCGCATTGGCGGCGTGATTGACACGCACATCACTGCGCTCGGCGCCGCACAATCCATCGAAGCCACGCGCTGGTTTTATCGCCAACGCATTGAAGCGGCGATCACGCGTGAGATGCGTCCCTGGTTTCTGCTTCTGGATGCTGGCACGCACGCGCCTTTCGTGGCCGACGCATCGCAGCCGCACGCGCAACCCGACGAAATCGCCATCACCGCCGTGTTACCGGAACTGCGCACACAAGTCACGGGATTTCGCGCGCCGAAGCACGATGCGCAGACCATTCGCCCTGACGCAAAATTGCTTTTTGTCGCTGGAGCGGGGTGGACCAAGAAGCAGCCGGACGGCCAAATCCGCGCCGCAGAAGCCGGCGAAATCATCCTGCACTTTTTGCGGGCGTCGGGCGCATCGCTCGGCAGTTCGAAATCTCTCGTCGACCAGGGCGGTGAAGGCCAATCCGTTCTTCCCTTTCTCACCCACCTCAACCAGGTTGGCCAAACCGGTTCAACGCCGCGCCATCCGAAAGGGCTGGCCACATGCTGTCACGGCGAAGAACCGCACGTTGTGGGCTGGCGTTTCATTGGCGAGCGCCGCGCCGTATCGCTCGATCCCAACTGCGGATGGATCCGTGGCAAGGCCGACGTGGTCTACGTCGCAGACGCCTTTGAGGTGATGAAGCGTGTCAACGATCTGCTCGAGGAGAAAGCCGGCGGACTTTAGCTAAAGTTCGCAGCTTGTCGCTTTTGTCAACCTTCGACCTTCTTTTTATCGTTCCACGAGGCCCTCGACGCGAATTCGGAAGGCGAACTGATTCTTCAAGCCGCTCGGAGTGGCCAAAAACAGAACCTTAGCCCGCGAGAACTGGGGTTCGCTACTTTCAGCGTGACGCGATCTTAGTGATTATCGCGATCCATCATGTGATGCATGGCCACGTCGTATCCGTGGCGGAATCCTTCGCGGTAATCGTCACGCGCTGAGCGATCTACGTGCGGATGACGATATTCTTCATGATCGTCCGCGTCTGCCTTACGATGATGGTCGAAGTCCCTGCGAGCAGCCTCGATGCCATCGTGAAAACCCTGCCGCTGCACATCGCGATATTCGGATGGAGGCTGGTCCCAACCGCCTTGATCATGATACCCAGACGCCTGCGGGGCAGCCGCAAACGCAATCGAGTGAGAAGAACCGATCACGCACATTGCCACTGCCATCACGGGAAGAGCAAGCCATTTGATTGTCATTTTTGCCGTCCCTCCTTTATGCTTCCTCGTCAGATGTGACCCGCCGCGGTAGCGTTGCCTCCTTGGCATGAAAGCCGGACGAGCTGTGCTGTAACTCGAACCCGCAAAAGCGCCTTTGCGCGTCGCTTCGTGTCAATCTGGGCGGACTCCTGCTGCATTTCCTTCGGCACTTTGGTTCCATCTGCCCTCAAACTGGAACCATCTGTGGTTACATTTGTCCCTGAAAACGGGCCGTTTCCGGTCAATGCCTCGCACACATGTAGCCGCGGAGTCGACGCATCGCCCAGACGAACATTTGACTTGGGTTGACGCGCCTTTGCGTCTCTCACGAAAAATCGGTCCCGGCAATTCACAGGAACTCGATTTCCGCTGTGTTAGGTTGGAAAATTGGAGCGAAGGGACAAGGTTATGGCACCGATCACTGACTTCATCAAGCATCATTACCGTCATTTCAACGCCGCGGCGCTGGTAGATGCGGCAGAAGCCTACAACAAACATCTCGCGGACGGCGGAAAGATGTTTGTGACGATTGCCGGCGCCATGAGCACGGCGGAACTGGGACTGTCTTTAGCGGAGATGATCCGGCAGGACAAGATTCACGGCATCTGCTGCACGGGCGCGAACCTGGAGGAAGACGTCTTCAATCTTGTTGCGCACGATTTTTATGAACGCGTGCCGCACTATCGCGATTTGACTCCCGCCGACGAGGCCGCGCTCCTGAAGCGGCACATGAATCGCGTGACAGATACGTGCATTCCCGAAGAAGAGGCGATGCGGCGCATTGAGCGCGTGGTGCTGGAAGAGTGGGTGAAAGCGGACGCGGCAGGCGAACGGTATTTTCCGCATCAGTTCATGTACAAGATTCTGCTCTCGGGCAAGCTCGAAAAGAGCTATCAGATCGATCGAAAGAACAGCTGGCTGCTGGCGGCGGCCGAGAAGAATCTGCCCATGTTTGTGCCGGGGTGGGAGGACGCGACACTGGGAAACATGTATGCGGGCCACTGCATCTCGGGTGACGTGAAGAAGGTGCACACGGTGCGGACGGGCATTGAGTACATGATGGAGTTGGCCGAGTGGTACACGGAGACGACGGCGAAGACGCCGCTGGGATTCTTCCAGATTGGCGGAGGGATTGCGGGTGATTTCCCGATCTGCGTGGTCCCCATGCTGCACCAGGATCTGCAACGCGACGGTGTGCCGCTGTGGGCGTACTTCTGCCAGATTTCGGATTCGACCACGAGCTACGGATCGTATTCGGGCGCGGTGCCGAACGAGAAAATTACTTGGGGCAAGCTGGGCGAGAAAACGCCGAAGTACATCATCGAGAGCGATGCCAGCATCGTGGCGCCATTGGTGTTTGCTTATGTCTTAGGCTGGTAGCGAAAAGCGGTTCATCCCTCACAACCGATTGTGTGCGGCGCGCAGAGATTCCTTTTGACAAGGGGCAGCCGGGCTCTTATGCTTTTGCGAGGAAACGTTTACCAAAATGCTGCCGGTGGGACCGGCGCAATCGAAAGACCGCAAGAGGAATTTTGCGCTCGGAAGGAAACTTGTATGAAGAACGTCTCGAGAAGGCAGTTTATGAAGAAGACCGCGCAGGCCAGCGCAGCTGCTGCAGCGTGGTCGGCGGCGCGCACGTTCGGGATTGCGCAGACAGGCACAACAACGCGCGTGACGATCGATTCCGGGTGGGAGATTGCGCCCATCGACCGCCATCTCTTCGGTTCGTTCCTGGAGCAACTGGGGCGCGCGGTTTACGAAGGCATCTACGAGCCGGGCTCGAAGTTCGCCGATACCAACGGATTTCGCACCGACGTGATGAAGGAAATACGCGACCTGGGCGTGCCGATCATCCGCTGGCCGGGCGGGAATTTTGTGTCGGGCTATCACTGGCTTGACGGCGTGGGGCCGAAGGACAAGCGGCCCACGGTTCTGGACAAGGCATGGGACACGCTGGAGACCAACCAGTTCGGGACCGATGAGTTCATCACATGGGCAAAAATGGCGGGCACGGAGCCGCTGTTTGGGCTGAACTTTGGCACCGGCACGGCGGAGGATGCCGCGGCGCTGGTTGAGTACTGCAACGTAGCCAGGGGAACGAAGTGGAGCGAACTGCGGCGCGCCAACGGCTACGACCAGCCGCACAATGTGAAGTACTGGTGCGTGGGCAACGAGATGGACGGGCCGTGGCAGATCGGGCACATGCCGGCGGAGCAATACGGAATCAAGGCGACGGATGCTGCGCGGCAGATGCGGGCCGTGGATCCGGCGATCAAGCTGATCGCATGCGGTTCGAGCGGGCCGTTTATGCCCACGTATATCGAATGGGACCGCACCGTGCTGGAAGAGTGCTACGACGTCGTTGACGGAATCTCTCTCCACCACTACTGGGGAAACAACGAGGAGACGCACAACGACAGCCAGATCTATCTGGCGATGAACCTGGCGATGGATCGGCAGATCCGGGAGATCGCTGCCGTGTGCGACACAGTGAGGGCGCAGAAACGCTCGGACAAGGAACTGTTCCTTTCTTTCGACGAATGGAACGTGTGGTATCGCGCGCGGGGTGGCGACTTTGCGGACGGGCACGGCAAAAAGGCACCGCACCTGCTGGAGGAGCCCTACAACCTGGAGGATGCGCTGGTCGTAGGCGGGCTGGCAAACTCGCTGATCCGGAATTCGAATCGCGTGAAAGTAGCTTGCCTGGCGCAACTCGTGAATGTGATTGCGCCCATCGCGACCAACGAAGACGGCATTCTGCGGCATACCATCTACTATCCGTACGCGTGGGCGCTGAAGTACGCGAAGGGACGCGCTCTCGATGTGGAAGTGCAAGGGCCGGGGTACGAAGTGAACCAGTTAGGCCGGCCGACCGAAGACAACGGCATCGCCGAACCGGGATTCGGAGAGGTGGGCTACTTGGATGTGACAGTCGCGCTCGACGAGGCGAACAAGACGGCAACGCTCTTTCTGCTTAATCGGGACATCGAAAAACCGCACGATGTGGAGTTGGTGTGGCGCGACCTTACGCCCACCGGTGTCAATGCATTCCACACCATGACCGGACCTGACCTGAAGGCAGGCAACACATTTGCCGATCCGAATCACGTGGTACCCCAGACGCTGGAGAGCCCGAAGGTGGGGTCACGCATGACGCTTCAGCTTCCAGCGCATTCACATTCGGTGCTGTCGCTATCGCTGTGAAACAATAGAACTGAGCGAAGAAGGAACATGTGAGTAGCCTCCGGCTTGCCTCAGGCGATCATTGGAGCAATCGAGAAATAGGATGAAGAATGAGATTCTGCGGGCAGCCGCGGCGGCAGGATTGGTGTTGGCCTGCGTGATCGCGGTCGGGACGCAGGCCAAGGCACAAGACGAGGGCTACTGGCGGGCTGCGAGCACCAACGCAAACGCCATCACCGGCGACATCACGATCGGCGGTTCAAAAGTCACAATCGATTTCTTTATATTTCCGCTGGCGCCGATTCGCAGGCTGAAGCCGGTGGAAGTGAGCTCGGTATTCGATGCCGACGTGAACGCTGGAATCGAAGGCATGCTGTACCGGCTTAAGGTTGCGCCCGATCAGCGATTCCAGCATAAGAACACCTTGTGCGGAGACGAGGAGACGCAGTGGATGGCGACTTACGTCACGGGGCGCTCGCTCAGCGTGGCATTTTTCTCGGGAGACGATGAGCCTGTCTTTACCTTCGACGCAATGCAGGGCTCGGCGACAAAGTGCGGTGTATTCAGCTACAGCCGATAGCTCGAATCGAATCCCCGCCTGCTTGGTTATCAGCCGAGCAGGTCGCTTGGCAGCAGAGACTTGCCGCTACCAGCAGTGAGCATGGGCGTAGGCCTCACGATTCGATGATCTGGAAGGCTTCGGCAGACGCGATTGAGGGCATTTCGATCTCCCAGGCCGGCGAAGGAAGCCCCGGCATGGGGCTTGCTTTGAAGAGCTTCTTGCACTGGCGCGCGGTCCACCGCGCCCATGCTTTTGACTTCTTGCGGCGCGCACTATCGGTTGAGATTCCGGTTCCCGCATACATCTGACGGTAAAGCTTGGAGAGGAAGATGAATCCCAGACGAGCACGCAGAGTGGGCGTGCAGGCGGAACGCTTCCAAATTGCGCCCCACTCATAAAATCTATCCCAGACTTTTTGCGTGCGTTCGCGAATTTCGTCGGAGCTCATGGTGGGATGCGGGGTGAACATTTTGGGCCGGACCTCGGTAGGAATGAGCCAGTAGCGCGTGATAGGCACGTCGCGCACCATCATGGGATCCTGGGATTGTTCTTTTTCCCAGCGCCCGAAATCCACGGTACCGGGAAACGGCGTCATCATCACGAATTGAGCAAAGGTGACGCCCGCCTTGATTGCCATCTCGACCGTGGCGTCGAAGGTGGCAGGCCGGTCAGTGGGGAGTCCGAAGATGAACGAGCCGAGCACGTGCACGCCATGCTGCTTGAAGGTCTGCAGTTGTTTGGCAAGGGCTTCGCCGGAGTAGTTCCAATCCTTGTAGACGGCTTTGAGCCCTTCCGGTGTGACGGCCTCGACGCCCACCAGCGCGCCCTTGATGTTGGCCTTGCGCATGGCGTCAAGATAGCTGCCGTCTTCGCCGGCTTCCATCGTCATCTGCGTAAAGAACACCATGTCTTTGGGCAGCTTGGCCAGTTCTTCCATCAGCTGCAGGCGCTCGTTGCGAATGGCCGTGAGTTCGGCCAGTTTGGCGGTGTTTCCCTGCTCCCGAGCCAGACGCAAATCGGTAAACGTTACCGGATAGAAGTTGTCATCGGCGAGGGCGATGAAGCGAAAGCCGAGCCGGCGCAGCGTAATAATCTCGTCCACCACGCTTTGGAATTTTCTCTGCCGCGGTTTTTGGCCATCCGTGCGCCACACGCTGCAAAAGGAACAGTGCTTGGGGCAACCGCGAATGGTTTGCACCGAAGCCCACATATATTTCTGGGGATCCATCAGGTCCCAGCGCGCAGGCAGGAATTCGTTGCCTTCGATTCGACCACCGGCATAGATTCTTTCGGGTTTACCGGCAAGGCAATCGGTGACGACTTTGCCCCAGGCGAGATCGCCGTCGCCGGTGACCACAGCGTGCGCCTGGCCGTTTCCGAGGGCCTCTTCAGGAAACAGGGTGGCGTGAATGCCGCCGTAGACGACCCAGGCGCCCCTGCTGCGCGCCATCCGGCCCACGGCGTAGCCGCGCAGAGCGTTGCCGGTGTGTACGCTAATGCCAACAATGTCTCCGGTCTGGATGGTTTCCGGAACGATCTGCTCCAGCGATTCGTCGACGAGAACGGGGTCTCCGGCTTCGCGTGGCGTGGCTGCCGCAAGCACAAAAAGCCACCGCGGAGTGATGACAGCGGTGCCAAAGGAATTGTCGCTGGGATTAACAAGATGGACGCGCACGGAAACCAACCTTTCGCCTTGCAGGTGCGGTTGGCCTAACAGCCATTGCGGGAAAGCCGTAATGCGAAGGCGGTGATGGGAAGCGGCACCGTAACGAAGAAGATGCCGCGCTGAAATTGCATTACGGCCAGTTGGTCCCGAATTGACCGTTCGAACGCGAACATCCCGGGCAAGTCGACTAGGTGGATCCGGCTCGCCATTGGTGGCGTAACAGGACTTCCCGAGAGATTGGACTGCCGGGGATAGTTCAGTCCATCCTACAGGTTTTGAGCGGAATAAAGTGATCAATATTGAACACTTTTCGCCAGAATGAACAAAATGTCATGGGACAGCATGGGAATTGAGAGCCGCAGGGGGATTAGCCGACGCGGGAACATTCCTCGACCGGGATCGGCACCTGCTCGACGATCTCGAGGCCGAAGCCATCGAGTGCGGGGATGTGCATGGGCGTGTTGGAGAGCAAACGAATGCGCTGGATGCCGAGGTCGGAGAGGATCTGGCCGCCGAGGCCTATGGCGCGGAGGATGCGTCCGCTGCGGGCCTGGGAGCCTTCGCGGGAGCGCAACTCCTGATGCAGAATGAGGCGGCCGGTTTCAGGGGGCGCGGAGACGGAGGTAGGGGCTGCGCCCTCAGGCCCGAAGGGAGCGGCAGGCGTGTTATCGATGGCGAATCCGCGCGAGGTGTTGTGCAGATAGAGGATGACGCCGCAGCCTTCCTCGGCGATCATGCGCATGGACTGATCGAGAATCTCGCGGCAGTGGCAGTCGGCGGCGAAGACGTCGCCCGGGGTGCAGCGCGTGTGCACGCGAACCAGCACGGGATGCGGGCACGGCGGACGTGGTTGGGCTGCGGAGGCGGACGCGGAGCCGTGAGCCAAAGCATCGAAGAGCGGGCTTGCGGCGGGACCGGCATGGTACGCGGGGCAGTCGGGGCAAAGATCGCCGCGGACCAGCGCGATGTGGCTCTCGCCTCCCTGGACTTCACTCTCGTAGGCGATCATGCGGAACTCGCCGTAGCGGGTTTGGATGCGCGACTCGCCGGCGCGGACGATGTAGCGCTCATTGCGCAGGCGGTAGCGGATGAGTTCGGCGACGGTGAGCATGCGCAGGCCGTGCTCGCGGCAGAAGAGGATGAGGTCAGGAACGCGGGCCATGGCGCCGTCGTCGCGCATAATTTCGCAGATAACGCCTGCGGGGGTAAGGCCGGCGAGGCGGGCGAGATCGACGGAGGCCTCGGTTTGGCCGGCGCGGACGAGAACGCCGCCGCGGCGGGCGCGCAAGGGGAAGACGTGGCCGGGACGGACGAGATCTGCTGCAGTCGAGCCGGGATCGATGGCGACGCGGATGGTGTGCGAGCGATCGGCCGCGGAAATCCCTGTCGTCACCCCTTCGCGGGCTTCGATGGTTTCTGTGAATGCCGTGCCGAATCGGGAGGAGTTCTGCTGCGTCATGGGTGGCAGGCGCAGATAGTCGGCACGTTCCTCTGTGAGCGCCAGGCAGATGAGGCCGCGGCCGTAGCGGGCCATGAAGTTAATGGCTTCGGGAGTGACATGCTCGGCGGCCAGCGTCAGATCGCCCTCGTTCTCCCGGTCCTCGTCGTCGACCACAACGACCATGCGGCCCAAGCGGATTTCAGCCAAGGCGCCAGGGACGTCGGTGAAAACAGGGTCGAGGGTGCGGGAAGATTGGGGCATGGTACAGATTTATTTTCGCTTATGGCGAGCGGAAACGGCAAAAATGCCGCGCGAAGGCACTGAGATCATTCACCCGCCGTGCTACCGTAACAACCCGCTGATGATACAGGATATCGGTCGAACCGGATGGAGCTGGGGTATTCCGCCCTAGATAAGCCGGGACAGGCACCCATCTTGACAGAACTTCGCCGCGGAACGGGAGCGAGACGGGCAGGAGAGGCCCGTCAAACGAGGATTGTGTCAGGAGCGGTTCTGTGGGGTTGAACCTTCTGCAAGAGCGAGTCGATAGAAGCAGGTCTGCCGAAGAGCCATCCCTGCGCGTAGCGAACACCGCGTCTAAGCAGGAACTGAGCCTGCTCCTCGGTCTCGACGCCTTCAGCAACCATTTCGAGGTGGAGCGAGCGAGCCATTTCAATGATGTGGAGGACAACTTGACTGGTGGCGCCGTTGGTATCGATGGTTCCGACGAAGGCCTTATCGATTTTGAGCGTATCGAGCGAGAGAGACTGCAGGCAAGCGAGACTGGAGTAGCCGGTGCCGAAGTCGTCGATGGCAACGCGGAATCCTCTGGCCCGCAGCGTGCCAATGAGGCTGGCAGTTTTGGCATCGTGAAGGAAGGCGCGTTCGGTGGCTTCGATTCCGATGTTATGAGAGTGGGCCGCAGTGGTGCTGAGCAACCGATCAAGCTGTTCCAGGGTGTGGCCGGAGCGCAGATCGCCTGCGGACATGTTGATGGCGACTTCAAACCTGGGATCGATTTTGAGGATACGAGGCAGATCGCGGGTAATGATCCCGAGGACCTGGCCGGTAATGAGATGAATGACGCCGTGGTCTTCAGCCAACGGGATGAAGTGGTCGGGCTGAATGTTGCCCTGAGCGCTCTTCCAGCGAACGAGGGCTTCAGCTCCGATCACGCGGCGCGAATCCAATTCTACGATTGGCTGATACTCGACGTAGAAATCATTCTGCCGGACAGCGCGCCGGATCATTGCGTTAAACGAGGAGCGCACGAGGGCGAGGTAGTTGACCGCCCAGGCGAGGAGGAGGCCGCAGAGCACACCGATGGGCGTGAAGAGCAAGGCGAAGTGGCGGACGCGCTGAAAGACATAATGCTCAGGGATCGCCGAGACGACGGCGAGGTCCCACTTTGCGGAGCGGACCCGGGAGACAAGATAGCCCTGATTGAGGAAGGTACTCTCGCTGCCCGCGGGGCCGGGATCAAACCAGCCGACTTGGAAGTTGCGGCCGATCGCGGCGATGCGGTCGCGGTTTGGCGCTGAGGGAACGTAGACGGAGAGTTCGACATCCGACCCTTGAGTTGAAATGTCGATGGGCAGGTTAGGTTCGACAACGATCGCGAAACCGCCGGCGGCAAACACGTCGAGCGGATGCCACTGCTGCGGCGACAACTTTATGTTGAAGTACTCAGAAACGCCGCGCGATGAGACGAGGCTCGGCTTGCCGAGCGAAACCGGGGCGGTAACGCCGAGAGAGGTGCAGAGCAAAGTGTCGCCGGAGGTGCGGCCCGCAGCCTGAATGTAGCTGGAGCCCAGCGTAATCTGGCGGAGCAGATCGATGTCGCGGGGCGAGCACGGAGGAAAATTGGCTTCGCTTACGCGGCGCTTTGCGACGGCGAACTGGTTCGCCGTTTCTTCAACGCGGCGCAGGGAGTCGTGAGCATAAATGAGGCTAAGCGATTTTTCGGCGGCTAAACTCTGGTGCCAGGCGAGATAGATCGAGGCCAGAATAGGCAGAAAGATGGCAGCAAATCCCACGGCGACCGCAATCGCCATGCGTGGCCGGTTCGGCATTCAAGACCTCGGTGGGGACCCGTCCCTGATTGGACCATCAAGGATGGTAAAGGGCGGAAGACCGCCGCGAAATCACCCATATGTGGCCGGGTATGACCCTTTCGATGCAGGGGCTGCCGGCGGAGGCACTGGCGGGGTATTTCTTTGAGGTGGTCCGAATCGCTCAGTCACGCCGATGCCTGTCCGGTGTCGCATGTTCCAGCCGGTCGGCCGGCGAACGAAGACTACGCCGGTTCCGGTTCATAGCCCAGCAAAAACGCCGCCCGAAGGCGGCGTCGTTGCTGATCCTGGCGAAAATACTACAACGTCGATTCAATCTCAAAACCCCAAGCCTCAAGAAGAGCCTCAGGGATGTATTTTGAATTCTTGTTACGCCGCGCCCACTCACGAAGCCGAGTGGAACGGATGTATTGGTCTGGGGGCAACTTGAACTCCTTGGTGATTTGCTCAAAGGAGGTGACAGTAGGCACAACAGGGCCAATGGGCTCTGGTTTGCCCCAGTTCGGATTTCCACGACGTTTTGCCATTGATTTTTGATCCTTGAAAGGAGGATTTATCGGTTCATCCTCGGACAGGCTGGGGAGGCTAGTAGCCCGAGGAACAACGACTTCTATTTTAGGGATATTTTCTTCAAAAATCAATACAAAAACGCGTATAGAAAGCGTTTTCATTGCAATCGTGGCCGAGAGGTATTGTGGGTTGTATTCGTCTGAATCCACTTGAGTTAACTTGGAAAACAGGCTAAACGACGGGGAATGAACAACTTCATGAGTGATCTCTGACCTCGCGCGGTTCATTCGGAGATGGCACGATATTGTTTATGACAACATGTTGGCCGGGGTTTTTGAGTGCGGTTTCGGAGATACTAAGTCCGGTCAAAGCGTTTACCAAGGTCTCCACTCCCTGGTGGTCGCGCCGACCTAAGTGGCGTGAATGCAGTTCCATCATTTTCGAAACCGCTATAGCAGTCTTGTTACTGGGGGGTGCCGTGGTTCCTAGCCGCGGAGTTGAATTGACGGTGAGCCGCCAGGCGCTGGAGCGAACCCTGAAGCAGCAGCTCTTCAGCGGGCCGGATGGCAGGTATTACCTGAAGGGCAATTCCCAGTCGGGTTGTTTCATTTCTACCGAGGATCCGCATCTGAGCTTCGAACAGGACCGCATGGTGGTGCGGGTGAAGACTCGCGCCCGGTTGGGAAGGATGGTTGGGGGCTCGTGCCTCGGTGTCACTTTGACTCTGCCGGCGGAAGTATCAATGGAGCCCGACGCGGAGGGCCAGACGATCGGTTTCAAGGATGCACGACTGGAAAAAATTTCAGATCGGAAAGAGATCAATTTTGTATTGGCTCCGTTTTTGCATGGCCAGGTGCCGAGAAGCATGACAGTGAACGCGGCAGATCTGCTGCGTAAGGCGCTGGCAGGATCGGCGGCTACCTCTGGGTACAAGGTGAACCTGAATCGCCTGCGAATTCAGTCAATCCACGTGGTGGGCGACAAACTGGTGGTTGAGGCCGACGGAGATTTAAGCGTGGAGTGAACGAGCAGGTGTCGGCTATTAGCTTTGCAGATGCAAGAACGAACTCCCGCGGCGGGTTTCGGCCCCGGTGCCTCGTTCAGAATGGCAGAGTGCAAGCGCTGGCCGCGGTTTCCCAGAGGTCTGACCACCAGAGTACAATGGAACAAAGCTTACAATTTGCTGGGATGAACTTTTTCGCGGAGAACTTATGCCTGAACCATCATGTGATATCGGCCTGATTGGCCTTGCAGTCATGGGACAAAATCTTGTCCTCAATATGAACGATCACGGATTCAAAGTAGCCGTTTTCAATCGCACAGTTTCAAAAGTTGACGACTTTGTGGCGAACGAGGCCAAGGGGACGCAGGTTGTGGGTGCGCACTCGATTGAGGAGTTGACGAGCCTGCTGAAGAAACCGCGCCGGGTGATGCTAATGGTGAAAGCCGGCGATACCGTGGACCAGATGATCAACCAGATTGTGCCGCATCTTGAGGCTGGCGACATCCTGATCGACGGCGGCAACTCGCTTTTCAGCGATTCGACGCGGCGCACAAAGGCACTGGCCGAAAAGGGGATTCTTTTCATCGGCACCGGCGTCTCGGGCGGCGAAGAAGGCGCACGGCACGGCCCGTCGATCATGCCGGGCGGAAATCCCGCGGCGTGGCCGCACGTAAAGCCGATCTTCCAGGCGATCGCGGCCAAGGTGGAGGACGGAACGCCTTGCTGCGACTGGGTGGGCGAGGATGGCGCCGGGCACTTTGTGAAAATGGTGCACAACGGCATTGAGTACGGGGATATACAGCTGATCTGCGAGGCCTACGATCTGCTGAAGCACGGGCTGGGATTGACGGCCGACGAGCTGCATGACGTATTTGCGGAGTGGAACAAGGGCGAGCTCGACAGCTACCTGATCGACATTTCGAGCCAGATCTTCGCCAAGAAGGATGAGGATGGCGCGCCGCTGGTGGATAAGATTCTGGACACAGCAGGACAAAAAGGAACCGGCAAGTGGACGGTGATCAGTTCGCTCGATACCGGCCAGCCGTTGACACTGATTGGCGAGTCGGTGTTCTCGCGGTGCCTGTCGGCGCTGAAGGAGGAGCGCGTAGAGGCGTCGAAAGTTCTGCGCGGGCCGAAGTCGAAGCCGAATACCGGCGACCGCACGAAGTTTATTGAAGACGTGCGGCGGGCGCTGTTCAGCTCGAAGATCATCAGCTACGCGCAGGGATACATGCTGCTCCGCGCAGCGGCGAAGGAGTATGGCTGGAACCTGAACATGGGCGGCATCGCGCTGATGTGGCGCGGCGGATGCATCATTCGCAGCCAGTTCCTGGGCAAGATCAAGGATGCGTTCAAGAAGAACAAGAACCTCGACAATCTGCTGCTCGACAAGTATTTTTCGCGCCAGGTGAACAAGTACCAGGTGTCGTGGCGCAAGGCAGTAATCCAGGCAGTGAAGCTGGGCGTGCCCACGCCTGCGTTTTCAACGGCGCTGGCATTCTTCGACGGCTATCGCGCAGAGAGGCTGCCGGCCAATCTGCTTCAGGCGCAACGCGACTTCTTCGGTGCGCACACATACGAGCGCGTGGATAAGCCGCGCGGCGAGTTCTTCCACACAAATTGGACGGGACACGGTGGGCGGGTTTCGTCGGGGACGTATAACGTGTAGAGGCAGTGGTCAGGGATCAATGAAGAAAAAGGCTGCGATCTTCGAGAGGAGATCGCAGCTTTTGTTTGCTGCAGAGTAGACTGTCCGCACAACTCCGCAGCGGGGGATAAGGTTTCTGAGTCGTACGACCTATCGCGGGATCTTTGATTTGTATTTACCAAGCCATTCATCGAAGGTGAGCAGAGAGGGATTCAGCACACTGGCGAGGTCAGTGCTGCGCGCGCCAACGACTTCCTTTTCAAAGTCGCGGTACACCTGAAACATGTTACCGAGTTCGTCAGCGCCGGGAAAGTCAAAGCCACGATAAGCATCGGGCTCAACCGCTACATAGTTGACGCGGATGCCGAGGGCTTTCGAGACCATGAAGGCCATTCGTTCAAGGGAAAGGAATTCGCCGGCGACGCCGACCGTTTTCCCGATGTACTCCGGCGCGGCTTTGAAGATGCCGTAGGCGATCTTGCCAATGTCTTCGGCGGCGATTCCCGCGAGGCGCTTGCCGCCCATGGGCAACACCCATTTGTAGGTGCCGTCTTCTGCCTTTTTGGGTCCGAGGCCAAAGCTGTAGAGGTTATCCCAGTAAAACGATGTGACCAGATAAGTGACAGGCAGTCCTGCAAAGAAGGCGTCTGCCTCGGCCTTGGCGTCGAAGTGCGGCACGCGGTACTTTTCCTGGAGAAGGGGCATGCGCTTGTCGCTCGGCGTCATGAGCTTGCGGGTGTCCTCGAGCGTCGACCAGATGACGTGTTTGAGGCCGGCTCTTCTCGCCGCATCCGCCATGTTCTTTGCCTGCGCTTTTTCTTTCTCGGCCGAGAAATGCTCCCAGAAATTTGTCACGCAGAAAGCGCCATATGCGCCAGCGAAGGCCTTCTCGATGCCGGCGGGATCGTCGAGGTCGGCTTTGACGATTTCGGCACCTTTGGCCTTGATCGCCTGGGCGTTCTCGGTGTCTGGCTTGCGTGTGATGGCGCGGCACGCGAAGGCTCCCGCCGCATCGTCAAGAATTGCGCGGGCCAAACCGCCGCCCTGCGAGCCCGTCGCTCCGATAACCGCGATTACTTTTCGATCTGCCACGGCGGTAACCTCCATTGGTTAGACGTGCTGCCAGATTTGGATGCAACTGAGTGCGAGCGAATGCGAGGCTGAGTAGTGTCTCGCACTGGCGAGTCTAATTCGCGAGGCACAGGGAAATCTATTGGATTTCAGTGACGTGAGGAATGAGCGTGATGGTTACCTGTGAGTGGTTACGCACGCGTCTGATGTCGTGCTGACACGCCGCGTGAAGTTGCGGGGACGAATGATGGTGATAGAGTTCCGTTCCCGGCGAAGTTCAGCGCAAAGTTTCGACCGGCGCGGGGTCCATGTCGGCGTAGTCCTGATTTTCGCCGCCCATGCCCCAGCAGAAGCTGTAGGCGCGCGTGCCTACGCCTGCGTGGATCGACCAGCCGGGTGAGATGGCGATGCCCTTGTCGGCCATGACGATGTGGCGGGTTTCGGCGGGCGGCCCCATGAAGTGCATGACGCGCGCGTCTGCGGCGACGTTGAAGTACATGTAGATTTCGCTGCGGCGCATGTGCGTGTGGGGCGGCATGGTGTTCCAGTTGCTGCCCGCGGCGAGATGCGTTACGCCCATGACGAGCTGGCAACTGCGCGCGCCCTGCAGATGAATGTATTTGAAGATGGTGCGCTTGTTGCAGGTTTCAAGGCTGCCAAGCTCTGTCGGCGTTGCCTCTTCCTTGCGGACGAGCGCGACAGGATAGACGGCGTGCGCGGGATAGCTGAGGAGATAGAAGACGGCAGGCGCGGAGGTGTCTTTCGACGCGAAGCTGACCTCTTTGTTGCCGCGGCCGATGTAGAGCACGTCGAGATTGTTGAGCTCGTAACCTTTGCCTTCAACCGTGATGACGCCAGCGCCGCCGATGTTGAGTGCGCCAAGCTCGCGGCGCTCAGTGAAGTAGGTGGCGCGCAAATCGGAGTCGGTGGGCAGCGCGACGGGCGTATCGAGCGGTGCAGCAAAGCTTACTACGGCGCGATCGAGGTCAACATAATTGAGATGGATCTTGCCGGGCTCGAAAAGCGCGCTGAGCAGAAATGTGTCGCGGAGCTCGTCAGTGGTCATGCGCGGGTAGCGCACAGGATCGGCCATGAGAACAGTCTTCATTGAATCTCCTAAAAGCAGCTTCTAGCTGCTAGCTTCTAGCTATTAGCTTGAACGTGGTGAAGATGCGGTCCCCGAAATACGCCAGGGGCTGTTGGTTCCTGCAAGTGGAGTGTCCGGCTCCATCTGGAAAGGCAACCGCAGATCCTTCGACGGCGTCCGCCGCGGCGGACTTCGCTCAGGATGACACGGCTCATAAAGAGCGGACGTCGGACTCCGGATGTGAGAGCTACGCCTCCATTTTACTGCGCGGGCGGCGCGGGCAGTTGCAGCGGATTCCAGTTATCACTGCCGCGCAGAAATACAGATGGCTCGTATTGTTTGGCCTCGTCGGGCGTGAGGAAGTGCGTGTGCGGATCGCGCTCGTCGTGATGCGCGCCCGGGCCGGTGGAATCGAATTCGGCATAGTAGGCGCTGTCGAGCGAGTTAGTTTGGCCGGGATGCCATTCGCGCCAGCCGACGGGATCGATCTTGTCGTCCATCCAGGTGTGCATGAAGATGACGGTTGCGTAGGGACGCCAGGGGCGGCCGAGATAGACGGGACCGGTGACGCCGGGATCGGCAGTGATTTTGCAGTGATCGAAGACAAAGCCGGAGTCCTCGGTTGGGTAGTGCTTGGATTGCGCGGTGATGAAGCCGCCGTCGTGCGGCGTGGAGTGCAATTCACAGTTCTCGAACACGGCCTTGCTGTCGCCGAAGATGAAGTCGACGTTGCCGGCGATGTAGCAATCGGAGAAGTACTGGCGCGTGGGCGTGCAGCCTTCGGTATTCTGCGAGCAGTTGCGGCTGCCGAGAAAGAGTGTGTCCTGGTTGCCGAGGAGGCGCACGTTGTGAAAGATGGCGCGGTCGCCGGTGACGAGCAACGCGAGAGCCTGCGAGCCCTCAGGGAGCTGCGGATGGGTGCGGTTGAAGTCGTTTTCGAAGGTGATGTTTTCCGCGAAGAAGTTGTCGGCGGTGACGTTGACGGTGGCGGAGTGAAGCGTGCCGCCGTCCTGGCCGGCGCTGCGATCGTTGACGACGATGGTTTTGCCGGCGTCAGGATTGGCGCTGAGGATGGTTATGTTGGGCTTGTCGATGGTGAGCACTTCACGATAGGTTCCGGGTGAAACAGAGAGAACGGCTCCGCCGGTTTTGGGAACCATGTCGAGGGCGCGCTGGATGGAGTAATAGTCGCCGGTGCCGTCGGCAGCAACGTAATAAGTCTTATCCTCGGGCGGAATTTTGCCGGCCATCTCGGGAGCCGTGGTGTCTGCGGGGAATGGCACGAAGCGCGCGTCACAGTCGAGCGGCTGGCCGGGCGCTGAGTTGGGCGCCTGCGTGATGGCGACGTCGTTGCCCTTTGGCTCAAGATTGCCGAGTTTGGGACCGACGGTGTTGTCGGCGTCTTCGTCGTAGAAGAGCGAGTCCTTCTGATCGTCGGCAAAGACGTTGTCGAGCTTGATTTCGAGCTTGTGGTCCGAATCGAGACCGTAAAACGTGTAGGCGCCGGGCGTGAGGATGTGGACATTTTCAAGCGTGATGTCTTTGTAGATGGGGAGGCGGTCGCCGGTGAATGTGGTGTAGTGGGGCGTGAAGACGAGGGGATTGGGAACGTTGCGGATGCAAATGTTGCGATAGAGGACTTGATGCACGAGCCCGCCGCGACTGGGATCGGACTTGATGCGAAGGCCGTTGTCAGCGCCGTCGATGGTGAGATCGTCGACGAAGAGGTGGTCGACGCCGCCATACGTGCCGCTGCCGATGGACATACCGTGGCCGGTGTAGAAGTGATCGTGAATGACCGACATATTGGAAACGGCTCCGGCGGCGCTAGGCTTGAGACAGACATCGTCGTCACCGGTGTGGATGTAGCTGTAGGCGATGGTGATGTTGCGCGAGGAGCCGGGATCGATGCCGTCCGTATTGCGCGCGGTTTTGGGGGTCATGATTTTGACGCCCCATGCGGTGAAGCCGTCAGTTTCATTCACCGAAACGTGATAACCGGGTGAATTGCGGAGCGTGATGTTGTAGAGCGTGAAATTCTCGGCATGGCGGATGGCGATCATTGACGGGACACTCTGCTGCTCGTCTTTCACTTTGGCTTCGTGCGCGAGATCCCACCAGGTGACGTTTTGGCCGAGGAGTGTTGCGCCGCCACGGGCGTCGATGGAGCCCTGGCCCATGATGCCGGCGTTCTTGATGTCAGTGCCGGTGATGAGCGGCTTGCAGCCGTGACCGCGCTGCGAGACGATGCCGCAAGAAGCCGGAGAGATTTCGTAAAGGTGAGGATCGCGCGAGGCAACAAGCGCGGTGTTTTTGCCGATGACAAGCGTGACGCCGGTGTGTAGTGTCAGCGGGCCGGTGAGGAAGACGTTGTTTTTGCCGCGAGCGCGTAGTACGACGGAATGACCCGGCGCGCAATGGTCGAGAGCATCCTGAATGCGAGCGGTGGAGAGCTTTTGCTCGTCAGCGAGCGGGATGACACCGTTGCTTGAGGCGATGTCAGCCTGCAGCGTGACGCAGGCGTGGGGAATTTTGGGCTCGGTGACGGTGCGGGTGTCCTGAGCAGAGATGAACGACGCAGCGAGAAACGGAAGCAAGGCGAGGAGCGAGAAGGGCGAAATAGTCCGCATGAAAATCTCCGTCTTTCGTGGCCGGATGGTTGCGAAGCGCAGCGTATGACAAGAAAAGCCCACCACAGTGGACTGACCACTGGAACCATCCAACTTTAAGAACGAGGGCGGTGGGGAGTCAAGGAGCTTACGGGGAGGTTTCTGTGACCGCGCGAATCTGGTCTCCCAAGTTCGCTGAATCCCAGGTTTCAAAAACGAACCCTGGGGCACACCTTTTGGTACACAACCAGGCGGTCGGAGGTTTAATGGTGCGGGACTTGTTGGAGAATCCAGCGGACGAATTCCTTGCCGGCAGCGTAGTTGTCGTACATCGGCGGCAGCTTGCGGCCGTCGGTGTACTCGTTGTAGAGCCACGGATCGGTCATCGCGACGACAGTTCCCTTCCCATACTTCGCCGTGGCCATGAAGATGTCGTCGCCTTCCTGGAGCACCGCACGAGCGGGGCCGCTCACGGAAATTGTGCAGACGTCCTTCACATAAATCGTGTGGGGATGATGAAAGATGGGGCCGCTGCCGTCGATGGCAATTTTGCCCTGTTCCCAATTCGTTCCGATCACGTGCTTGCGCAGCACGCTGTTGAAGTGGATGCCGAATTTGTCTGACACGACGTTGAAATGATCGAGATCGGCGAACGAGGTGTCGTTTTCCATAAGGACAAGCACACCGCCGTCTTCTACCCATTCGGCGATCTCCTCGGCATCGCCGCGGGTGGCAAAGTGCGCGAGTGGATTCTTATCGAGGTTGTCGGGTGAGGCGATGATGAAGACCTGCGCGCCGCGAAGATTGCCGACAGTTGGCTCGGCATCGAGCTCCCCGGTTTGCGAGCCGAATTCGCGGAAGAGGTGACCGAAGAGCGAGTAGCCGGGCTCATCCATCGTGTCCCACTTGTAGTGAAACTCGACCGGGCGGCCGAAGGCATCGATGCGCTGCTGAGAATTGAACCAGCCGTCGACGACGACGTTGCTGCCGCGGCCGAGCGTGGACTCTGGAGCATATTCCATTTCGGTGCTGGCGAGAAGAAATGCGCCAATTCCTTTGGGATCGTTGGTGGCGACTTTCTCACCGATGTAGTAGGCGTAACTACCGTCCCGATAGGGTTCGCCGCCCAGACCGGATGCCTTCACGGTATCTGCGAGCGAGACATCGCCGCCTTCCGCTTTCACAAAGTGGCTGAGGATGCCTTTGTAGCCACTTTCGGCGTTCGAGAGGAATTGCTCCGGCAAATCGCCGCGGCGCGCACCTTTGGCAAAGGCGTAAACGAACATGCACGAGGCCGAGGACTCAAAGTAGTTGCCCTTGGCGCCGGGTTTGTCGAGAACGTCATACCAGAGGCCGGTCTTTTTGTCCTGGAATCGAGCGACGGCGCTTGCTTCGCGCCGGAGGATATCGACGAGCTTGGCACGGCCGGGATCATCGGCCGGATAGTCGTCGAGCGAGTCGACCAGCGCCATCATGTACCAGCCGTTGCCGCGCGCCCAGAATTGCGATGAGTCGCCCGTTTGCCGGTTGGCCCAGCGCTCCTGCCTCGACTCATCCCAGCCGTGGTAGAGCAAACCGGTCTTCGGATCGCGTGCGTGTGCCTCCATGAAGACGAACTGGCGGGTGATGTCGTTGAAGTCTTCCGGATGATGCGAGATCGAGGCGTATTCCGCATAAAAAGGCTCGGCCATATAGAGGCCATCGAGCCACATCTGGTTGGGGTAGCGCTGCTTGTGCCAGAATCCGCCATCGGGATTCCGTGGCTGCTGCTTGAGTTGCTGATAAAGAAATGTGGCAGCGGTGAGATAGCGCTTGTTTTGCGTCACGCGGTAAAGAAGGAGCAACTGGCGGCCCAACAGAATGTTGTCGAGCTCATGATCTTGGGTTTTAAGCGTGGGGATGGAGCCGTCGGGAGCGACAAGCTGGTCAACGGAGTCCTTGATGTAGTTGAAGTAGTTGCGATCGGCGGTCGAGAGCCACACGGCATCCATGCCCTCAAGCAGAGTGCCGAGTTCGTAGTTCCACTTTGAAGGGGCGCCGGAGGGCGTGAAGCGGCCGTTGGGCCAGCGGGCGATTGCCGCATTTGCCATGCGCTGCGACCATGGCAATTCATCACCTCCCGCAACGGAAAAGGCGCTGGCGACAGCCGCGAAGGCAAGGATGAATGCGAAAAGGCGATTGATCTTCATTGCGCTCCGGATCTTTCTGGCGTAGAGCCTGCCGCTCTTCCCGCAAATCGCCGGTAAAGAGTGAGACAACCAGCCGCCGTTCATGAGACACCGAACCAACTATATCCAGTGCGGCGCGTTGTGAACAAACTCCGAGACTGCTTGCCAACCCTCAAAACCAAGACACGAATAGTACGCGAGGCGAAATGGTTTTCGTTCTGCCAGGAAACAAGCTTTGAGCTGTACCTCTTTGAATGAAGCGCCGCTCCAGGTTCGAACCCACTGTTCCCACGAACGTTCTTCCCGATACAAAAAGGCCGCCGGAAAGAACCGGCAGCCTTTGAACCGAGATTGGTTGATGGCTCAGCCTAGAACTCGATGCGAGCGGAGAACTGAGCAGACTTGCGGTTAAGGTTGGGGGTTTGCGTAACCTGTCCAAAGTTGGCATTGCCCACTGCCGTGCTGGCCACAGCGAACAAAGTATGGTTGGTTACGTTGTACCATTCTGCGCGGAAGTCGAGCTTGGAGGCCTCAGTGATGTGCAGCGGGAACGAGCGCACCAGTGCGAAATCGAGCTGGTAGTTGCCGGGACCGTAGATGTTGTACGGTGCGGTGCGCGGAGCATCGCTGATCTGATACGCGTACGAGGAGAGGATGCCGGTAACCGGATTCATGAACGGGCCGGAAGCTGTCGCAGTCGATGTTCCTGTGCTGGGTACGACAAATGTGCTGTTCGCAACCGGAGCGCCGCCGGAAGTGGCGTTGTAGTTTGCCCACGTTACGCCTTTACCCCATTTGCCGTTCTGGCGCGCCACGCCAGAGTAGTTCGGATTGAGGATTGCAGCGCAGCCGGCGCTGCTGCTGATATTGACCTGTGCAGGGTTCGTCTGGCAAGTGGCTTCTGTGATTGCAAGCGGAGATCCGGAGTAGGCCTGATAGACGCCGGAAAATGTAAATCCGCCCATAACGGCGCGCTCGACGGCGTTGCTCGAAAGAACCGTTCTGCCGAAAGGCCATGCCCAAACGCCTGTCACGACGAAGTGCTGGGGTTGGTTGCTGGTGGAAACCGAGCGTTCGATTCGATCGGCCGGGAAAGTCGCGTTCGGATGATTCGCGAGGGTGCCGGCGGGAATCGGATAGCCGGTGCGGAACGTGCCGCCGTCGTCGATCGTACGCGCCCAGACATAGTTGGCATTCATGGTCAGTCCACGCCAGGTGCGCATACTCAACATCGCCTGCAACGCGTTGTAGTTGGAGTTCCCGACGGTGCCGAAGTTGTCGCTTACTGACTGGAACGGGAACGGCTTGAGGAGCGTGGCCAAAGACTGCGAAGTGGTGAAGTTGCTCAAGCCTGTGCAAGTGAGGTTGAGGTTGGCGCAATCCTGAGTCACCGTTGTGGAAGTAGTGCCGGTATCGGCGAGCCTCACTCCCAGCGGCAGGTACTTCGGATCGAGATCGTCCGACCAGATACCGCGAGCATGGTAGCTGTCCAGCTGCAGGAAGTGGCCTTCCGATCCCACGTAGGTTACGTTCAGCGCCATGTTGCTGTTCAATTGTTCCTGAAGACCGAAGCTCCAGTTCTCAAACTCCGGCGCGCGGCCGCCCAAGTAGGGATCGTCGTAGTTCATCCCCGAAGATGGCGATCCGGTGTAACCGGAAGTCTTGGTGTAGCCAGTGCCAAAGGCAGCGCCTGAAGCCACGCCGGTTGGGCTTGTGAAAACCGGAATCGCTCCATTGCCGCCAGCCTGCAAACCGGTCATTGAGGTGACCAGAGACCCAGTTGACGAGAAGGAGGGAGCCGCAGAAAAGCCCAGAGTGCCGAGACTGGTAATCTGACCGCCCACTGCGTCGCCGTGCGAGAAGATGAGGCCGTAGCTGGCGCGGACGACGGTTTTTGGGTCGAGTTCGTAAGCAAAGCCAACACGCGGTCCGAAGTTCTTAAAGTAATTGTTGGCAGGCGTCGAGCAATTGCAGGTGCCATTGCCGGAACCGGTGAATTGAAGCGCGCCGTTGGTACCACTGATGGGGTTCACCGTTGTGGGACTGAAGAAGCTTTCGGCGTTGTGCACTTCAGTAAGTGACGGATAGTAGTCCCAACGCAGGCCGAGGTTGACGGTGAGCTTATTCGTCAACTTCCAGTCATCCTGCGCATAGGGTGAAATCGCACGGAAGCGCGCGCCGAACTCCTGCTGCAGGTATTGGGTAAAGCTGCCCTTGTCGATTTGACCGACGAGGTAGCTGGCGTACGAGAGGCCGGTGCCGCTGGACGCAACAAAGGCGTTGTTGAGTGCGGCGGTTTCAGTCACTGCGGCGGCCAGGGTGATGGGTGTTGATCCCCCCTTGGTGGCGTTATTCACGTTATAAAGCATCCACGCGACCTGTCCGCCAAAGGTGAAGGAGTGCTTGCCGACGTTCCACTGCAGGTTGTCGAGTACGGTGTAGTTCTCAGCGATGGTGAAGTTTTCGGTGGCGCCGTTCCATTGCGTCGGAGCAACCGTGCCAGCGAAGGTCACAATCGGGAACATGTTCGAGGCCTGACCCAGGGGAAGTCCTGACAGACCCATCGCGGTGGTCGCGTACTTCGGAGAGTCGTTGGGGTTGAAGGTAGGGCCGTTATAACGAGCGTATCCCCACTTTACCTGGTTGAGGATGTTGGACGAAAAGGTGTGAGTCTCTTCAACCGTCCAGACGGCGGTCTTGGGAGCGTAAGCCTGGCCGTAGTTGTAGGGCAGTGGGCCGTTGTTGCGGCCACTTGTCGTCTGGCCTACAGGAACGGAACTGGCCTGACGGCCGACGGCACCCAAAACGGAGAGCGTGTCGCGCGAACTGGCGACGTAGTCAATGCGCGACGTGGTAGACCAGTTGCTCAAGCCCGTGCTGTTTGGGGCGACGTAGTTATTCCCTGTCGTATCGCTTGCGATACTCGGCAGGAAGGCCTGCATATTCTGCGCCCACGTTGCAATTTCGCCCGGAGGGATCACGTTCTTGACGCCGTTATAGATAAATTGATTGCGGCAAGGCTTGCCGCCGTTTGCCGCCGCGCAGGCGGCTTCAGTGCCCGGATCGTAAATATTGACACCGTCCTGGCTGAAGTCCCCGGTCCTTTCCCTGTTGGACGGGAAGCGCATCGGCGTCGGTGTCGCGCTGGAATAACGGAACCCGTCGTAGTTGGTAAAGAAGAACAGTTTCTGCTTTAGCGACCCCAATGGGATGAGCGGACCGCCAATGACAGCTCCATACTCGTTGTTATGCTCGATTGGCTTAACCGGCAACCCGGTTGCAGCGTTGGGAATCTTGCCGAACCAGCCCCAGGTATCAAGGGCCGTGTTGCGGAAGAACTCGTAGATCGAGCCGTGGTAGTCGGAGCCGCCGTGCTTGACCGAGTAGTTCATCAGGCCCTGGCCTTCATACATAGCCCCATAGCCAACCGTCTGCACCTGGAACTGGTCCACCGCATCGACTGAGATGGCGGTCCACACATAGCGCGGATCGCCGTTGCCACCGGCGCGCACGAAAGGAATGCCGTCGACGTATACATCCGAAACGGCGCCACGGCTACCGGAGCCGTTGACGACACCCGTGTTCGTAGTCGCATTGCCGTTGGTCTCGTTGCCCTGGACGCCCGGCATGAGATAAGCGAAGTCCGTGGCGCGCCGCTGGTCGGCTTGACCGTAGGCGTTCATCTCGATGGGCAGCGACGCATAGGTTTCCTGTTCCATGGTCGAACCCAGCGTCGCGTTGCTGGTCTCAATCTGCGGAGGCGCGGCAGACACAGTGATCTGCACGTCGGCGGCGCCAACCTTCAGGACCGGGTTATAAGTCTGCAACGCCAGTGCGTCTACGTGAATGTTTTCTTGCGTCAGCCTCTCGAATCCCGAGGCCGTAACGGTCACCGTATAAATACCGGGATCGAGATTGGAAAAGTTATAGTCCCCGGCTCCGGTCGATTTCGTAACCGTTGCAATTCCGTTGGCGATATTGGTTGCAGTGACGGTAGCGTTGGGAATCACCGCCCCGCTCGAATCCAACACTGCGCCAGTAATGCCTCCCTTGCCGGCCAGCTGCGCGTTGGCACAAAGGGGCGCCAGAAACAGGACGAACATTACCATCGCGCATGTTGTGAGAATTGAGAAACGGAATCGTGTCGCCGATACTGCCGCATCAAACACAGGTGTCTTTAAGCCCGAGTGCGTCATTCCATTGCCTCCAAAAGGTATTCCAGTGTGCTTCAGGATGTAGTTCTCCCACGGCTCCGAGGGAACCACTTACATGTGGTCTGACCTCATGCTGAAAGTGTGACTAGTTTCTTATATCGGCACAGAGGCTGTCAACAGGGAAATTCCGGAGTCAATCTTTGAGAATTATCGAATGGAACTGCAGCGTCAAAATGGGGAGATGACCACATCTCTGAATCGGGGTGCTTTCTCGGAACACAGGAATCTAACTCGCCTTTATTTTCATGAAAATAGAGTGGCAAAAACTCGATTCTTTGAGATGAGCCCAACGCTGGCCTCCGATAACGGTGCGGATCGTGCCGTTGCCGCGCACCACCCACTCTTGGCGAACCGCTCGCCATAGCTTTGCACATTGCAGCTACGCGGCGGTTGCGCTGCGGGCATGCCCTGGCTTCGTTGCGCCGGCGGATCTCCTGCGCTCTCGCGGGCGTTCCATTCCCTGTGCAATCTGGGCCATGCGCAGATGCTGCTCCATCAAATTGTGCGCTTCCTTCGACTTGCGAGCGCGGATCGCCCGGTAGATCTCGCGGTGCATCTCAGCGGATTCGCGTAAATCGGTGGAGCGTTCCACTGTCTTGCGCCGGCTGTCATAGAGCGCCGACGTGATGGTTTCAATAATCGCCGCGAGGATGGGATTGCCGGAAGCCTGTGAGATGATGCGATGAAAGAGCAGGTCGTGAATAAGATAGTCAGACGGGCTGCCGATGGCCGCGAACATCTCGGCCACCTCTTCGGCCAGCGCCGCGTGGTGATCTTCTTTGCCGCGCTCCGCCGCCAGGCCGGCCAGATGGCTCTCAAGAATGATGCGCGCCTCGAACATTTGCCACGACTGAAATCCGTGAAGCGCCCCGATAAGGCTGAGCGAGGCCTTTCCGAACTCCGGGGGCCCATCGGCGACGAAAGTGCCCACCCCGTGCCGGACTTTCATGACACCCATAGCCGCCAGGTAACCGATGCCGGTGCGCAGGCTCGCCCGGCTGATCTTGAGCGAGCGCGCGAACTCGCGCTCGGGCGGGATCTTGTCACCCGGCTGCAGCGTTCCGTTCTCGATGAGCGAACGGATGTGGTTAACCACCTGCATGGCGCGATGCGTAGTTTGCTCGTCTATCTTCACCCGCGACATAAAAATCAACCACCTTCTTACCCACGATTGACGTCCTATGCGAGATTATCATCCGGGAGGGTTTGATTTGTGAAACTTAGGCATCGCCCCCGAACGACATTGAAAAATCGGCTGCCGTGGACCCAGTGTGTACTGGTCTGACCTCATGGGTGGTTGATTTTATATACATTCCAAATCACGAGGTAGAATAAAAATCATGCTAGTGGATGATGACCGGTTGTTTCCCGCCGAACCCGGAGTGAGAAAGATTGCCCGCTCCCTGTATGCACAAGTTAAATGCTTGCCGATTGTGAGCCCGCACGGGCACACGCAAGCCGGCTGGTTTGCTAGGGATGAACCATTTCCTGATCCGGCCACACTGTTGGTTCAGCCCGACCATTACGTGTTTCGCATGCTCTACAGCCAGGGCGTTTCGATGGACGAACTCGAGATCGGGCAGCCTGTGGTGAAGAACCCACGCAAGGTGTGGCGCATTTTTGCGAGCCACTACTACCTGTTCCGGGGCACGCCAACGCGCATGTGGCTGGATTATGCCTTCCAGGAACAATTCGGGCTCAAGGAGCGGCTATCGGAAAAGACCGCGGACCTCTATTTCGACACAATTGCTGAGAAGCTCCGCACGCCGGAGTTTCTGCCGCGCGCGCTGTTTGAGCGATTCAACATCGAAGTCCTGTCCACGACGGAGTCTCCTCTCGACCCTCTGAAAGATCACCTGGCAATTCGCAACTCCGGCTGGAAGGCGCGTATTGTTCCTGCCTTCCGTCCGGATTCGGTGGTCGATCCCGAGTTCAAGGGATTCGCCGGTTTAGTAGCCAAACTGGGCGAGCAGAACGACGAGGACACGGCAACGTGGAAAGGATATCTGAGCGCGCTGATGAAGGCGCGGGCGCGGTTCAAAGCCATGGGCTGCACTTCCACGGACCACGGGCATCCCACGGCGCAGACCGCCGACCTTTCGCCAGCCGATGCAGCATCGCTTTTCAGCAAGGTGATCGCCGGAAAGGCCGGCGCGGCAGAATGCGAGCTGTTCCGCGCACAGATGCTGACCGAGATGGCGCGCATGAGCGTGGAGGATGGGTTGGTAATGCAAATCCACCCTGGATCGGTGCGCAACCACAATAAGCTTCTCTATGAGCGCTACGGGCGCGATATGGGAGCGGACATTCCAGGGCCGACAGATTATGTGCACGGTCTGCGGCCGCTGCTCGATCGCTTCGGCAACGAAAAGAATCTGACCATTATCCTCTTCATGCTCGACGAATCGACGATCAGCCGCGAATTGGCTCCGATGGCAGGCCATTATCCCTGCTTGCGCCTGGGACCTCCGTGGTGGTTTCATGACAGTCCTGAGGGAATGATGCGTTTCCGCCAGCAAGCGACGGAGACGGCAGGCTTCTACAACACGGTGGGATTTAACGACGACACGCGCGCGTTTCTCTCCATTCCAGCGCGGCACGATGTGGCCCGGCGCGTCGACTGTGCGTTCCTGGCGCGGCTTGTTGCCGAGCACCGGCTGGATGAGGATGAAGCGCATGAGGTGGCGCACGAGTTGACGTACGGATTGGTGAAGAAGGCGTATCGGCTGTAAGACAGCTTCTAGCTACTGGCTACCAGCTACCGGCCGTGGTCGTCGCAGAAAGTTGGAGTTTGGCAAATGAGTCTCTATTGTTCGGTAGGTAGCACCGAGACCGATCTCTCGCCGCAGCAGTTGAAGGAATTGCTTGTGGAAGGCCTGGCGAAGCTGGGCCGGCGCAATCGCGTGCTGGCGGTGCCGCCGGATCAAAGCCGGGAGCACTCGCGCGCCGGCGACCTTACGCGGTATGCATGGGAGCACTACGGCGACAAGTTGAAGGCCGTGCTGCCGGCCATCGGCACGCACACGCCGATGCGTCCCGACCAGATAGCGCACATGTTCGGCGATATGCCGCGGGAGTTATTCCGCGTGCACAACTGGCGCACTGAGATCGAGACACTGGGCGAGCTGCCGGCTTCGTTCATCCGCGAGCAATCGGAAGGCAAGCTGAATTACACTTGGCCGGCGCAGGTGAACAAGCTCATCTCACAGGGCGGGTTCGACCTGATACTTTCCATCGGGCAGGTGGTGCCGCACGAAGTGATCGGCATGGCCAATCACGCCAAGAACATTCTGATTGGCACGGGCGGGCGCGAAGGAATCAATCGCAGCCACTACCTGGGCGCCGTTTATGGCATGGAGCGGATCATGGGCCGGGCCGAGAACCCGGTGCGCAACGTGCTGAACCGCGCCTGCGAGCAGTTCCTGCGCCATATTCCCATCGTTTACGCGCAAACCGTCGTGGGCCGCGGCGAAGATGGCGGGCTCGCCGTTCGCGGACTGTATATCGGTGACGATCTTGAGTGCTTCCTGAAGGCTGCGGAACTCAGCCTCAAAGTAAATTTCGAAATGCTCGACGAGCCGATCAAGAAGGCCGTGGTTTTTCTCGATCCCAAGGAGTTCCACTCGACGTGGATTGGCAATAAGGCTGTCTATCGCACACGCATGGCGCTGGCCGACGGCGCGGAGCTGATTATCTTGGCGCCGGGTGTAAAGGAGTTCGGCGAGGACAAGGGGATTGACGTGCTGATCCGCAAGTACGGCTATCGGGGAACGCCGGCGACGCTGAAGGCGGTGAATGAAAATGCAGATCTGGCAGCCGATCTGAGCGCAGCGGCGCACCTGATTCACGCTTCATCGGAGGGCAGGTTCACGATACGCTGGTGCCCCGGCGAGCTGAGCAAGAAGGAAATAGAGGGCGTGGGCTTCGAGTACGGCGATCTGGCGGTGATGGCGGCAAAGTACGATTCCGCAAAGCTGAACCATGGATACAACAACGTGGGCGGTGAGAAGATCTTTTTTGTCGCAAATCCGGGATTGGGCTTATGGGCGCATCGCAGCCGGTTTGAAACCGCAACTCAAACGGCGTTGGCGGGCCACGCCCTTTGAGTTGTGTCTCCTGCGCGGCCGATGCGCAATCAACTTAATCAATCAGCCATATTCCGCAAGACAGGATGACTATGGAGAATCGCGGTCTTAAGCTCAACAAATTTTCCGTCGGCGTCGGGGACAGATTCGCGCACCAGGCAAAGGCACAACTGCAGGCCTGCATCAATACACTCGACCACGGCCTGGAAGTAGTGCCGGTGTGGAACAAGTCGAACCGGGAGCACATCATCATCGGGTCCGAACCTTCGTCGGTTCGCGAGGCTGCCGATGCCGCGGTGAAGGCGCTCGGCTGGAAGCTGCCCTACTACTGCGATGCCGACCACATCACCGCTCAAACGGTCGACCGCTTTCTGGCTCCCTGCGACTTTTTCACCTTCGATGTAGCCGACTTTATCGGCCAGCCCGCGCAGACCACAGATATTGAAAGCTTCGTGCATCGGCATCCTGAATTGCGGGGCAGCATCGAGCTCGTCGGAGCCGATGACGCCTTCGAGATCGCGCCGGAGCACCTGAAGCAAAATGCGCAGAAATTTTTGGTTGCGGTGAAGAAGGCGGGCGAAGTCTATCGTCGGGTGGTGAGCGCAAAGAGCGCAGGAGACTTCATCCCCGAGGTCTCGATGGATGAGACCGACCGTGCGCAGAGCCCCATCGAGCTACTTATTATTCTGGCGGCAATCGCGGATGAAGGCATTCCCGTGCAGACCATTGCGCCCAAGTTCAGCGGGCGCTTTAACAAAGGCGTAGATTACGTTGGCGATGTTGCACAATTCGAGCGCGAGATGGCACTCGATATGATGGCCATCGCCTACGCGGTGAAGCAATATGGGTTGCCGGACAATCTGAAGCTCAGCATTCACTCCGGCAGCGACAAGTTCTCCATTTACCCGGCGATTCACGCAAACATGAAGCGGTTCAACGTAGGTGTACACCTTAAGACCGCGGGTACCACGTGGCTGGAAGAGCTGATTGGCCTGGCGGAAGCAGGCGGTTCGGGCCTCGCGCTGGCGAAGGAAATCTATGCCGAGGCGCTGGCGCACCGCGAAGAGCTATGCGCTCCATATGCCGCGGTCATCGATATCGATCCCGCCAGGCTGCCCTCGGCAGAAGAAGTGCGCGATTGGACCTCGGAGCAGTACACATCCGCACTGCGTCATGTGGAAAACGATCCAGCGTACAATCCCAGCCTTCGCCAGTTGCTGCACGTTGGCTTTAAGATTGCGGCAAAGATGGGACCCCGCTATCTTGAGCTGCTCGAAGCCAATGAGTCCGTGATCGCGAAAAACGTGACGGAGAACCTCTATGCCCGTCACATCGCGCCCGTGTTTCTCGGTTGCGCCGCCTGACCGGACGCGAATTCGAAAGGCCCCATTCTGTACACTTTCTCCACGGAGATTGGATGACCCCTCAAAGATTTGACCTCTCTCAAAAACTTGCAGTTGTAACCGGAGGGACTTCAGGGATTGGCCGCGCCTTGAGCCTGGGACTGGCCGAAGCCGGCGCCGACGTTGTTGCCACTGCGCGCAGGCAACAACAGGTAGACGAGACGGCTGCGGAGATCGAAGCACGCGGTCGCCAGACGCTTCGTATCGCCTCCGATGTCGGCGATCGGGAATCGATCGAGAAGCTTCTTGCCGCCGTAATCGAGCGGTTCGGCAAAGTTGACATCCTGGTGAACTGCGCCGGCATCATCAAGCGCACGCCTACGCTCGACCTGCCAGAGGCGGAGTGGATCAACATTCTGAACATCAATCTGACAGGAACGCTGCGCGCCTGCCAGATCTTTGGCCGGCCGATGCTCGACCGCGGCTACGGGCGCATCGTCAATATCGCCTCACTCAATAGTTTCGTCGCGCTGAGCGAAGTGGCGGCATACGCGGCCAGCAAAGCCGGTGTCGCTTCATTAACGCGGTCCCTGGCCGTCGAATGGTCAAAAAAAGGTGTGACGGTGAACGCGGTCGCGCCCGGCGTCTTCCGCACCGACCTGAATGCTCAGTTGCTTGATTCGACACCGCGCGGCCAGGAGCTTCTCATGCGCACTCCGATGGGGCGCTTCGGCAAAACCGAAGAGCTGATCGGCGCGGTGGTATACCTGGCATCCGACAGCGCTTCGTTCGTCACCGGGCAGATCCTCGTGGTCGATGGCGGATTTCTCGCCAGCGGAGTGAACCAATAAAGCGCCGACCGGGAGATTTAGCGATTTGCGGCCACGGAACGGCGAGTTCCAGTGGAATTCGGCCCTACGCATATCACTTCAGCGTCACGTTGGCGCCGGCCATCTTGATGATCCCGTCTCCTTGTTCGGCGTGCACGGACACATTGGTTCCAGTCACATTTGCGTAGCCGATCGAGAGGCCGGTTTTCCCGCTCAGGTTCACGTTTTTGAGAACGACGTTTTCAACCGGCGCCTCAGGCAAGCCTACGATGGCGCCTGCCATTCCGGCTCCCGTGGCCGTGAGATTTTCGATGGTAATGTCGTGGAAGTGCGGTGTGAGACGCGTGACGGGCGCCGGCTCGATAGTTCCCGCAGGCGGAAGAATGCGCGGGTAGTATTCGCTGATCACCAGCGGATTCTTCACGTCCTTCATCACCAGGTCGCGATATACAAGATTGCTGACGTCGTTGCCGCGATCGCGTGCCGCTTTCACGCGGATGCCGTTGTCGGTGCCGTCAAAGTGGATGCGCTCAGCGAGGATGTTGTGCGCGCCCCCGGCAATTTCGCTGCCGACAGAAAGCCCGTGTCCGTGCAGAAACGTGCAATCGGTAATCGTAATGTTCTGGCTGGGTTCGTCGCCGCCCGGCGAGTTGATCGCTCCGGATTTGATGGCGATGTCGTCGTCGCCCACATCGGCGTAAAGATGATCGATCACGACATTGGAAGACGAAAAGGGATCCACAGCGTCGGTGTTGGGCGAGTGCGGCGGCGCCAGCACCCTGATGTTGCGAATGATGACGTCGTCGCAGTAGTAAGGAACAAGCTGCCAGAAGGGCGAATTTTGGATCGTCACTCCCTCAACGCGCACATGCTTGCAATGATCGAAGACGATGAGGCGCGGCCGGGGATGCGGATTACCCATCACGCCGGCATCGCGGACGGTGCGCGCCATCTGCCACCAGCTTTCCCCCTGGCCGTCGATCACGCCTTCGCCTGTGATTGCCACGTTCTCCGCATTCGTGGCGCTCACCAGCGACTGCAGTGCGGGCAGGCGGAATTCGGTCTTGGGCGGATAGTCGCCGTGATCGGGCGAGCCGAGCAGAGTGGCTCCTTTGGCGAGCTCGAGCGTGATGTTGCTTTTGAGCACAATCGGAGCGCTCAGGTAGGTGCCTGCCGTCAGGCGAACCGTGCCGCCGCCCAGCGCCGCGCAAGCATCGATCGCGCTTTGAATCGCCAGCGTATCCTTGGTGTTTCCATCGCCCTTGGCGCCGTAGTCGCGCGGATTGCAGGTTTTGGCCGCGTGGGCCAGGCTTGCTGAAGCGGCCAGGAAGACCGGGGCCAAGGCCACAATGAAAACGCGGCGTGCGAGTGAGCTGATTTGGAGCATCATGGAGTTGCCTCGCGACAGGTGATTTGTCGTCCCCACCCATCCTATCTCACGAGAGCCCAGTGGTCCTACCACTGCCGATTCGCGTTCAACGTGCCGCGTCCAGCGCATGCAATTTTGCGGTTGGATGATTGAGCTTCAGGCTTTGGCAGCTGGCTGTTTCGAGGGATCCGGGGCATTCACCGGCAGACGAACGGTGAAGCGGGTCTCGCCGGGCTGCGATTGTACGTCGATGGCGCCGCCGAATTTCTGGGTCACGATCCGGTGCACAATTTCCAGGCCGAGTCCCGTGCCGATGCCCTGCGGCTTGGTGGTAAAGAACGCCTCGAAGATGCGGGGAAGCACCTCGGCCGGGATACCGGCGCCGTGATCGGTAATGCTCACCGTGAGCCAGTCGGGCTCCGCCGATGTTGCAATCTCAATCGCGGCATTCTGCGGCGATGCGTCGATGGCGTTGTCTATAAGGTTGGTCCACACCTGGCTGAGAGCATAACCGCGCGTGCAGATGGTCGACGGCGAGGCGGTGAATTTCTTCTCTACCTGGATCTGCTTGATGCGCAATTTATGCCCGAGAATCGTTAGTGTGCTTTGCAGGCTGTCGTGCACGTCGAGGTCTCTGCTTGGTGTTCGTTCGTCGTAGGCAAATTTCTTTACCGCCATCACCAGCTCTGAGATGCGCGCGATGCTCTCTTCAATGGCGCACACCAATGACACGCTGGAGACAAGCGCGCCGAACCAGTTGAGCGCGTCGGAGAAAGACTCGGGATCGAAGTGCTCCTGCGCGCAGGCAATCTCCTCGGGATTGAATCCCATGCCCACCAGCACCGGGCCAATGGTATAGGCGTTTTCTACCCGAGCCTTGTCGAGCCATTCACTCATGGCCTCTTCGGCGTCTGCTTGTTCGAGCGTGCTCATCGCGGGCATGTTGCAGCCGCGCAAAGCATGCTCGAGCAAATCTTTCATGCACTGGAGCTGGACCGGAGTCTTGGGTTTTTCGGCACTGCGCAAGCTTAGCTGCTGCAGTTTGAGCAGGTTTTCGCGCAGTTGCGACGCTGCGCGCTTGGCGGCGGAGCCGGGATTGTGCAGCTCGTGCATCAGGCCGGCCGCCAGCGTTCCCAGCGAGACAAGCTTCTCGCGGTGCAACGCTTCAACCTGGTAGGCCTGCACGCGCTGAGCACTGTCGGCTACGACGATCTTGCGGAGGACGGGGCAGCAGGCCAGCAGCGCCCAAAAATCCTGCTCAGTGAAGCGCACCAAGACCGAATCCTCGGCTACAGTGATCCTAAACGTGGACGTGGCCCTGCCGATGAGAAGGGGCACTTCGCCGAAGCCTTCACCGCTGCGCGCGGCTCCGCCAAGGGTCCAGGTTCCATCCGGCTCGGGGCGTTCGGCGCGCACCGCGCCATCGAGCACCATCCAGTAGTAAAGCCAGGGTTGGCCGGGCTCGACGAGCACGGCATCAGCCTTTGCCGTCACCCGTTCGACGCGTCCTACGCCGCGGAGGGAATCGAAGGGAGTGCCGGAAAAGATCCGCGTATGCTGCAGATCTTCGGCAACGTCCTTGAGGTCGACCGGCTCGACCTTGATCGCTTCTGTGCTCTCGTTCATCTTGCCCACAGCACCTGCGTCCATTCCCTTGAACCCGCCTTAGAACCCAGCCAAATATTGGTGAACGAACTGCACCGCAATGGACCCTTCGCCAACCGCAGAAGCAACCCGCTTCACCGACCCTGAACGAACGTCGCCCGCCACAAAAACTCCAGGGACGCTGCTCTCAAGTAAAAACGGCTCGCGTTTCTCACGCCAGACGTCAGGCAGCTTGCCGTCCTTCAACAAATCGCGCCCTGCCAACAGAAACCCCTTTTCGTCGCGCACAATGCACGACGGAAGCCACGCCGTAACAGGAGCCGCGCCAATAAAGACGAACAGCCAACTAGCCGGCGCCTCCATTTCACCTGACGCCCTCTGCAAACGAAGTGCCGTCAAATGATCGTCGCCCAAGGCCTCGATCACTTTTGCCCGGGCCTCTACCACAATATTGGATGTGCGAGCAATCTCATCGATCAAGTATTTCGACATGGTGGCGGAAAGTCCCTCACCGCGCACCAGCATAGTTACTTTTGTGGCGTATCGGGCAAAGTGCAGGGCTGCCTGGCCCGCGGAGTTTGCGCCGCCCACCATATAAACTTCGTCGCCTTTGCATCCCAGCGCCTCAACCAGCGCGGCTCCGTAGTAGATGCCTCGGCCGGTGAGCCGGTCGCTGCCGGGGATTTCGAGCTTTCGGTACTGAACGCCGGGCGCCAGCAGCACGCAGTGGCTCGACACCTCGCGGCCATCGGCCAACTGGATGAACCGGTACTGTCCGTCGATGCGCATGCCCGTGGCCCGCTGGGTCACAAATTCCGCGCCGAATCGCGAGGCCTGGGCGTGGGCTCGGCGACCGAGATCGGCGCCGGTGACCCCCGACGGAAATCCCAGGTAATTCTCGATGCGGGAGCTGGATCCGGCCTGTCCTCCGGGCGCGTCGGGCTCGATCACCACCGTCCGCAATCCTTCGCTGGCCCCGTAGACTGCAGCCGCCAGTCCCGCCGGTCCTGCGCCTACCACCACCAGGTCATAGAAATCCTGGGTGGCCTGAACCCGCATGCCCACGCGCCCGGCTAGAACATCAAGCTCGGGATCTACGAGGAAGCTGCCATCGGCAAAAAATACCACCGGAAGCTGGCCGGGATCGAGCTGGTTGTCTTCAAGAAGCTTGGCGGCTTCGGGTCCCGCAGCAATATCAAGCCACCGATAGGGCACGTGATTGCCTGAAAGGAAGTTGCGCACCCGGTGGTCATTGAGCGACCAACGATGCCCAACCACTCGCAACCCTTCGAAGGGGGGCCGGTAGCCGGCTTGCCAGTCCTCGAGAAGATCGTTGATTACCGGGTAGAGCCTTTCCTCCGGTGGATCCCATGGTTTGGTCAGGTAGTAGTGAATGTGCGCGGAATTTATGGCACGAATGGCGGCTTCCGTGTCGGCGTAAGCGGTCAGCAGCACGCGGCGCGCCTCAGGATAGATCTCCCGGGCACGCTCGAGCATCTCCACGCCGCTCATGCCCGGCATGCGCTGGTCGCTGATCACCAGGGCCACCGGCTCTTCGCGCGTCTTCAGTTGTGCGAGCATGTCCAGTGCGGCCGGGCCGCTGGCAGCCCGCATTACCCGATAGATGCTCCCATACTGCCGCCGCAGATCCTGGACCACCGCCTCCAGGACGCTCACATCGTCGTCTACCGCCAGTAGAATCGGCCTCGCCATAGGGGAAGTCTAAAACCTGCAGGTCCCAATTTAGTTAATGGTCCTTCATGCGCCTGCTTCACGGTTTTTTATACCCTATCAGCCCGGTTGGCTGTAATCTCAATAGAGCATCAGGGCCTGACCATCCTCAAAACGTCCGCGCTATTGCAAATCGCATCGGCGGGGTGGACAATGTAACAATTGCAGACATTACCAAAGTTTCCCGCTGTTTTGCCGATAGACAAGAGGGATGAAACAGCAGGCGCCGGAGTAAAGTGCCTCGGCGGGATTCGCTGAGTGCGGAGTCGCAAAAACTGAGTTTCCAGAAGAGGATATGCGCAAGTCAGAGCAGACGCCATGAACAAGATCATCCTGGCAGATTCGCAAGCCATCTTCAGGGCCGGTACCGCCAAAGTGCTGGCGATGGACGAAGACCTGCGCATCATTGCGCAGTGCACCGATCTTGAGCGCATGTACCATGCGATCACGACGTTTCCCAACTCCGTTGTTGTGTTTGCTGCCTCGCTTCACCCCGATCTTGCGCGGCTCAGCATGTTGCTTGAGACCACCAATAGCCGGGGCATCGTGGTGGCAGAAAACAATGAGAACGCTGTGACCTACCTGCAACAGGGGTTTCGCGGTGTGGTGTTCCGCAGCGTAACGGGGCCAGCCCTGGTGGAGTGCGTGCGGCGCGTCGCCGCGGGCGACACCTGGATTCCCACGCAGTCGGCGCAGCCTGAAGTGCACGACGACGATCTGGTAGGAGCCCGCGTGCGCGACCGGCTCACGCCCAAAGAGATGCGCATCGTAGCGCTCATTGTGCAGGGGTGCAAGAACCGCGAGATCGCTATGCGCCTCAAGACCACCGAACAGGTGATCAAAAATTATCTGCGCTCCATCTACGACAAGACCGGTGTCGGCGATCGTCTGGAACTGGCTCTCTTCACCATCCATCACCGCGTGCTGGCCCGCGCCGCGGCGGAAGTGGGCCACAAAATGGAAGCCGAATCGCAGGCCGCCCAACCGGGCGCAGTAGCGTAGGCTTCTCCACACAAATTCCGGAAAGTTCCGCAGGCAGAGCGGTGTGCGCAGCCGGTGGCGGCCTCATGTCGCGCGAAACAAGCTGAAAGCCAGGATCAGCAGCACGATCAGGCTGACCACGGTATACAACCGATCCTTCTCCAGGAAAAACCCCACCACGGCCATCGCCACTCGCGCCACCGGCGTGAGGATGAGCAGTACCAGCCCCAATTGCATCAGCCCCTCGCCGTTAAGGTGCCCTGCGGACCGAATGATGCCGGGAAGCGTCTGGATGGAGGGCCCCGCGGCGACGAAGTGCCGGTAATTGGCGAGATCGGAATAGTGGCGCACGAGATACAAGCCGCCCCCCGCGGTGACGACCGCAGCGGCCACCAGCACGCCGGTTTGCAGCAGACGACCGATGATGACCTCCAGTCGCTGATCGTTCATATGCGCTATATCCTTCCCATGATCCCGTTGACCATCATTTCAATGGCCAGGGCCAGAACCACAAAGGCAAAAACCATCCTGAGCATGCGGACATTGGCGTTCACCAGCACTTTGGCGCCCAGCAACGCTCCGCCCAGTACGCCAAGCATCACAGGCATGGCCACGCGCGGGTCAATGAATCCCCGACTAAGGTAAAGGCCGGCGCTGGCAGCCGCGGTCACGCCGATCATGAAGTTGCTGGTGGTGGTAGAGACCTTGAACGGGATCCTCATGGCGCGATCCATGGCGATCACCTTCACCGCTCCCGACCCGATGCCAAGCAAACCAGAGAGCGCGCCGGCGCCAAACATCAGGCTGAAACCTGCGGGAACATTGCGGGAGCCATAGTGCTGCTGTTTGTCGCCCACGGGATAGCTACCGCTAAAACGCAAGCGGCGGGAAAGAGCATCGGACTCTACGAGAACGTCGCCGCCCGGCGGAGCTTTGAACGACTGGTACGCCGCCTGGAGGAGCACCAGACCGAAGATGATTGCCAGCGCGTGAGTGCTAACACGGCTGGCCAGAAAGGCACCGAAGATTGCGCCCAATGTCGTAGCGATCTCGAGGAACATCCCGATACGGATATTCGAGAAACCCTCGCGAACGTACGCTGCCGCCGCACCGGAAGATGTGGCGATGACGGAGACGAGAGAAGCGCCAATGGCGTATTTCATGTCGACGCCGAGCGCGAGCGTGAGAGCCGGCACAACAATGACGCCGCCGCCAAGCCCCGTGAGCGCGCCGAGAAAGCCCGCGAGGGTGGAGAGAATCCAGACGACTGCTGTGAATTCCCAGGCTGTCATTCGATGGATTCTTTCTCCCTATGGGACTGAATTGCCTGAAGCTGCAGGTTCCGCGGCTGCCTCGAACGAGTTCGATGCAAAATCGAGTTCAAGAGGCCGGGAGTCTTTCGCCCACGCTCTTGGCCTGGGTGAAGAGGTAGAGGTAATCGGGCCCACCCGCCTTCGAATCGGTCCCGCTCATATTGAATCCGCCAAAGGGATGGGCGCCGACCATCGCGCCGGTGCACTTGCGGTTGAAGTAGAGGTTGCCGACATGGAAGTCGCGTCGAGCGCGATTCAGCCGGTCGCGGTTGGTCGAGTAGATCGAGCCGGTCAGGCCATACTCCGTGTTGTTGGCCACGCGCAGGCCTTCCTCGAAGTTCGCGACTTTGATGAGCGCCAGTACGGGACCGAAGATTTCCTCCTGCGCAATGACGGCGTTGGGCGCAACGTCGGCAAAGATGGTCGGCTCAAGGAAGTAGCCGCCGCCCGCGATGGCGGGAATGTTGCCACCCGCAATCAGTCTGCCTTCATTTTTGCCCACCTCGATGTACCGCAGCATCGAGTTCAACGCGGCCTGATTGATCACAGGGCCAAGATCGTGATTGGCGGCGGGGTCGCCCACAGTAAGCGTGGCCACGCGCTCGCGCAGTCGCTCGACGAAGACGTCGTAAACCGGTGCTTCAACAATGGCGCGCGAGCAGGCCGAACACTTTTGCCCGCTGAAGCCGAACGCCGATGCGGCAACGCCCGCGATGGCGTCGTCCAGTTCGGCATCTGCGCAAACCAGGATGGAGTCTTTGCCGCCCATTTCGAGAATCGTGCGCTTGATCCAGATCTGCCCCGGCTGCACGTGTGCCGCGCGTTCGTGAATGCCAAGGCCGACAGCTTTTGAGCCGGTAAACGAGATGAAGCGTGTTTTGGGATGTTCGACGATGGCGTCGCCGAATTCTGCGCCGGTGCCGGGGCAGAAATTGACCACGCCGTCGGGCATGCCCGCCTGTTCGAGGACTTCGACAAACCGAGCCGCGATGGTCGGCGCATCGCTCGAGGGCTTCAGAACCACCGTGTTTCCGCTTACGATCGCCGCAGCCGTCATTCCCGCCATGATGGCAAAGGGGAAATTCCAGGGCGAGATGACTGCGCCCACGCCGAGCGGGATGTAAAGCAGCTCATCCCGTTCGCCGGGATACTGGATGGGCGGCTTAGCCTGGGCAAGGCGAAGAGCTTCGCGAGCATAAAACTCAAGGAAGTCGATGGTTTCGCCAGTATCAGCGTCGGCCTCGGCCCAGTTCTTGCCCACCTCAAAGGTGAGCCAAGCCATGAATTCGAACTTGCGTTTGCGGATGATCTCCGCTGCGCCGAGCAGCAACGAAGCACGCTCCTCTACCGGGGTCTTGCTCCACGATTCGAAGGCGCGCTGTGCCGCGGACATGGCTGCTTCAGCCTGTGCTGCGCCGGCTTTCTGGTGGATGCCGACCACCTGCGCCGGCCGCGCCGGGTTGATGGAGCGGATCTTCTCTGTAGTCTTCAGGCGCTTCCCGCCAATAATGAGGCTGTATTCGCTGCCCAGGTGCGACACCAGATGATCCAGCGCCTGGCGCATCGAACGCGCATTCTCGGGATCTTTGAAGTCGGTAGACGGCTCATTGGCGAAGACGCCCTGGGGCGTTCGCGGCTGGATTGAGGGAGAAACGCCGACGATAGGCATAACGAAACCAGTTTAGTTCAAGTGCCGCTATGTACGGCAGGGCAGGTGATATGGAAAACCGCAGGCGAACTTATCAACCGGTTGCGCCTTAGGACGCGATCAGACCGGGAGGAATTCATCCGTTCCAACGAGTTTATGTCTTGACATGGATCGAGCCCCAAACGTATACGGAAGACTCCGGGTTCCCCACCAAAAACCATTGAACGAGGAGTGAGATCATGAAGAAGTCTGTATTCTGTGCGCTCGTCGTGTTGCTTGTTTCAGCCGGCTTCTACGCGATACCAAAGGCGCGAGCACAATCAAAGGATGAGCAGGCCATTCGCACGCTCGAAACGAAGTTCGCGATGGCATTCGCCGCCAAGGATGTCGACGAGATCATGAAGTTCTATGCGCCTGGCAATGAGCTGCTGGTTTTCGACCTGGTCACGCCGCGGCAGTACGCGGGCTGGGATGCCTACAAGAAGGACTGGCAGGACACGTTCGCCTTGATGAAGGACACGCCCGAATTCGATACCAGGGATCTGAGCGTCACGACGGATGGAAAGCTCGCCTGGAGCCATAGCATCCAGCACGCGAAATGGACCGGCACCGACGGCTCGCCGTTCGAAATGACAGTGCGTGTGACGGATTGCTACAGGAAGATCGACGGCAAGTGGCTCATCGTGCTGGAACACGTTTCGGTGCCGCTGGATATGAGCGGGCCGAAGCCGGTGCCGGATATGATGTCGAAGCCGTGAGAATCAGGGACCAAGGGAACAAGGAAATAAATGAGTGGCGGAGACAGGGGTTCGCTACGCACGTTCGCGGCTTCGTTTGCGGAACACGATCTTGAGTTCGCGGCGCCAGTGCTCCGATAGAGCGATAAGTTCCCACTCGATCTCCGGGGAGAGATAGCGAAGCACGGGTTCGTTTGCTGGATGAATGCGCAAGGCCGGCCCCGCGAGGACAAGACGCGGCGCGAGCGGTGAGACCTCAACGCCAGGAAAGTAGCCGTTGCGCTCGAATGCCGAGAGCGGCACGGCGGTAGGCGGCGACGGCCGGCGATCGGCATTCAGCGCGCGGACGCGAATCCAGTAGTCGAGCGCCTGCAGGGGCAGATGAAGGTCTTCGTCGGCCTTCAACTCCAGAACCACCAGGCGCGCGCTCCGGTCGAGGGTGAGCAGGTCGAGCATGCCGCGCTCTCCGCTGGAAAGCGCAGGCACTTGCGAATACACAAGATCGCCGCGCAGGTCCGGCAGCAATTCCGCCAGGCCAAGGCGCAGCCGCGATTCAAGCCAGCGCTCCGGCGCCATGCGGAAGAGCGGATCGGTGTGCGCGCCATCGGCGTGCCGGCTGAGAAAAAGACGCCGGAAAAGGTCGCGGCAGAGATCTTCCGTTTCCTGGCCGAGCTGAGTCTCGTTCGCGCCGGCGCCGAAGGTGATTTCATCCTCTCGAGCAAAGGAGTGCGCCGATATGCCCTGGCGCACGCGCGCGAATTCCAGCCCGTGCAACAAGAGGGCAACCTCAATTGCGGAGCGTGGACAAATCTCGACGCGCTCGCGGGCAGAATCAGGAACGAGCGCGAGAAGCCTGTCGACCCCCACTTTGCATCGCTCCAGTGCCGCAGCGGGCGAGAATGCATGAATGAGCCGTGACTCCAGGTTGCCCGTATCGCGAAAATCGACGGGCTCGAGCTCTTCACTGCGCTCATCCAGCGTGAAGAGTTCAAAATCGGCGGCAGCGTGGTTCAGCCATGCCATGCGCTCAGCGGTGGTCCGCCACGCCCCCGCCGGCACAATCACCTTGAGGCCGCCGAAGTGTCGGCGCGCTTCAGCATGCTGACGGCAGTAGTCGAGCCATAGAATTCCCAAAGTCAAAACGCCGTCGATGACGGACGCGGACTCTGCAGCGCCGACGCCGATCACGGCTTCGGCTGCTGTTCCCTTGAGCAGCCGGCCGCGAACATATGCAGGACCGAAGCTATGTTCGAGATCCATCGCCGTGCGCAGGCCATCGACCTTGGCGCCAATGAATTTGCGTGTGAGCACGCGTTCCAGAAGCCTCAGATAATTGCGCCGCGCTGAGTCGCGTGCCGTCGGAGTGCGACGGTCGCTCGAGGGCGCCAACTCCAGCGACTGCGGCTTGGCCACGCCCATGCGGCGCGTGATGAGCCGCAGACACTGCGCGCGATGCTGCACATCGACAACGGTGCGCACCAGGTTGCGTTCGTCGCTCCAGAATTGCAGCAGGCAGCGGCCGTGCGACTCGGTTACGGAGTAATGCGCGCTGCGCATGTCGAAGAGCACGCGCCCGTCTTCAAGCACAGCCGCCGCTGGGCGATCGGCCAGATATTCTTCGATCGTCTGCGCGAGCTGTGCGGGTGATGCAGCCTGGGACCCGGCGGTCATTCTTGCTTTTACCAACCCATGCGCGAGCGCAGGCTTGTGATGTGGGCCGTATGGTGAAGCGAGTGCCACGCGTAGATGGCGAGGTTGGTCGCGAGAGTCGTGCGTCCGCGCTCGGGGTGGTTAAAGCCGCGATGAAAGTCTTCTTCCGTCATGGACTCAAGCAGCGCCACCAGCCGGGCATGCAGCCCGGAGACGAATTCAAGGGAGGGGTCGATCGGCATTCGGCTGTCAGGCAGGCGCGCCCAGGCAGCTTCATCGTAGGGCTTAATGGTGGGCCAGTCCTCAGTAAGCGCGAGCTTCAGGCGGACGTACAAGTTGGCGTGGCTGTCGGCGAAGTGATGCACCACCTGGCGCACGGTCCATCCGCCGTCGCGATAAGGTGTATCGAGTTGCGTGTCGTTGAGGCCGGCCACCGCGGCGCTGAGGCGCTCCGGAAGCAGGCGCAACGTTTCAATTTGCGCGGAACGGATCTGGGGTGTGCTTGCGGCAATCGGTTGGAAACGCCCGATTGGATAACGTGGAGTGTCTTGGTCGTTCATGGCAAGAATCTTAAATGCACGGGACGCCGCGCCGGAAACCGGCTTCAAGAAGAATCTCCAAATCCTGAGGCGTGCGCAGCGGGACAGGCAACGAAGATGGACTACTTGGGATTGTGTTGCTTTAGCTTATGGTGGTGCTGGGCGTGAGGCTTGTGATATTTAGGCGTCTTGTACTTGTAGTTGTAATGCGGATGATATGTCTTGGGCTTGGTGGAGGCAAACGCCGGGCCAGCAAACAACGTAAGGAGCAAAGCCGCCGCAAGCAGTTTCTTCATGCGAGGAATCCTATCATGCCTTCAATTGGGCCCTCGAGGACAATGCCTATCCCCGTACCCGAGGAGCCACTAGGCTCAGCCGAGCCGGTTCCGCCGGTAAACTCTGGCTCAGGCCTGGAGATGCGGGTGGTGATGATGGTGGTGGTGATGATGGGTGACCTCCGAAGCAAACACCGGACTTGCAATCACCATCAGGAACAGAACTGTTGCAAGCAATCTCTTCATGCGACGCATCCTAACATGGCTCGAATCGCGGCCTTTGGCGCATAGCCGGGCCCTGTATCTAAATAACATGGAGGCCCCCGCGAGGCGCCATAGCACCTTTAGGGAGTGAGACGGGCGAGCGTACACTGAGATTACGATGACGCGCGCGCAAACTTCCCCATCACCTAGCCATCGGCGTTACTTTTTTGAGAAATTCGGCCTAACCGAGCGGCTGCTTGAGCGCTGCCTGAGCGAGGCTTTGAGCGCCGGGGGCGACTACGCCGACCTTTATTTTGAATCGGTTACAGCAACTGCTCTGGGAGTCGACGAGCAGATTGTGAAATCGGCCAGCCAGGGGACGAGCGCCGGCTGCGGCATCCGCGTACTCAGCGGAGAACGCACCGGCTACGCCTATACCGACAACCTGAGCACGGATCGGCTGCTCCATGCTGCGAAAACCGCCGCCCTGATTGCGTCCGGGCCAGCCAGGCAGCTCGTGCAGGGATTCACCGAGGCCCGCAGCGCCGATCTTTATCCAGTTCCGCTCGGGGGATTTGACCTCGATCTGGCGGCACGGCTGGAGCTGATCTTGCGCGCGGACCGCGCGGCCCGCGCATACGATCCGCGCATCGTGCAGGTGCGGGCCAGCTATGCAGAGGAGTTGCGGCGCATTTTGATAGCGGCTTCCGACGGAGCGTATGCCAGCGACACACAACCGCTGTGCCGGCTGAATGTGTTCGTCATCGCCAAGGACGGCGCGGCAGCCACCAGGGGTTCTGCTGGCGCGGGAGGGCGTGCCGGACTGGAGCAGTTTGCTGGGAGCAAAAGCCCCGAACATCTGGCAAGCGAAGCCGCCCGGGGCGCGATATTGCAGCTCGGCGCCGTACCCGCGCCAGCCGGCGAGATGCAGGTAGTGCTTGGGCCAGGCTGGCCGGGGGTCCTGTTGCACGAGGCAGTGGGTCACGGCCTCGAAGCCGACTTCAATCGCAAAGGGACCTCGGCCTTCACAGGATTAGTCGGTCAGCCGGTGGCGAGTTCCAAGGTGACGGTAGTCGACAACGGAACGATGGCTGGGCGGCGCGGCTCGCTCAACGTGGATGACGAGGGCTCGACCACACAGGAAACGGTGCTGATCGAGGGCGGCGTGCTTAAGGGGTATTTGTCAGACAAACTGTCGGCGCGGTTGATGGGGATTGCCAACACGGGGTCGGGACGCCGCGAAAACTACCAGTCGATTCCCATGCCGCGCATGACCAACACCTACATGCTGGCCGGCGACGACGCTCCCGAAGATATTTTGCGCAGCGTAAAGCGCGGCCTCTACGCGGTCAACTTCGGCGGAGGCCAGGTGGACATTACAAACGGCAAGTTTGTCTTCTCGGCGAGCGAGGCGTACCTGATCGAGGACGGCAAAGTAACCGCGCCGGTGCGCGATGCCACGCTGATCGGCAACGGCCCCGAAGCGCTGAAGTACGTGTCGATGGTGGGCAATGACCTCAAGCTCGACGAAGGCATCGGCACCTGCGGCAAAGACGGCCAGAGCGTGCCTGTGGGCGTGGGAATGCCAACCGTGAAGCTGGACAAGATGACGGTGGGCGGAACGGGAAGGTAGGGCGGCTACGCCGCAGCGAGCCGGATCTTCACCTTCCGCCCAAGCGCTGAAGCAATGTTCACCAGCGCATCGAGCGAAAAGCGCGAGATGCGCCCTCGCAGCAGGTCGTTGATACGCGGTTGACTCACCCCGCACCGCTTCGCCGCTTCGGCCTGAGTCCACCCGTTTTCCTTGACGATTGCTTCGATCTTCATCATGAGATCGGAGCGCAGCGTCAGATTTGCTGCTTCTGGGGGTGTGTCGGCGCCAAGATCACGCTGCATCTTCCTTCCCCACCAGCGGCAGCTCCAGTTCAATTCGGTTGTAAATGACCCTTGGAGCGATACGTCCGCGCGGGCCGCGTTCCAAACGGACCAGCCCATAGTTAGCCATTGTCTTGAGCGTGCGCGAAAGATTCGACTTTTTTCTGCCCGTAAGTTGTGCCAGTTCGTCCAGAGACCCAGGCACACTCTCCGCAATTGCGCGCAGCAGATCGCGGTTGCCTGCAGAGAGGATCTTCGCGAAAGACTCCGTTGAAGGAAACCAGATGCGGGGCTCGTGCGGTGTGAGTTTGCGCCGGCCGCGCGCCACAGCCAAAGTCAGCGCCTTCATCTCGTCGTAAGTGGCAATTCCAACCTTCAGCGTTGTCATGGGAGTACTCCTTTCTCCTTGAGCACCGCCTCCACTTCCTTCCAGAAATCGGAGAGCAGTGTGGCAGCATCGCGATACTCGTACGCCTTCACTGTCCGAATATGATGGCGATGATCTTGCGGATCTCCGCGCTTCAGCTTCCCTACTGGATGGGCATTGTCGAATCCCACGAGCCGTTCGCCGTTTTTTCCGTGCAGTGTGAGCGAATAATCCAGCCCGTGCGGTTTCTCCGGCGTGGCCACGACTCGCGTGACTACGAACCGGACCCAATGGCCACCCCTGGAGTCCACGACCAGCGTGAGGCCATTCAAGTCGAGGAGCGTGTCCAGAGCGGGATCGTGCATCCGCATATCGCTTATGTTATCACTTTAAGATAACCTCTGCAATAAGCGTCGGCACGGCGCAATTAGCCCTCCGGCCTTGACAAAACAACCGCAGATCCTTCGATTCCCTGCGTCCGCGACGGCGGACCGCGGTCGCTCAGGATGACAGCCTTATTGGGGGTGTCAAATCTTCTTTGGGCACGGAGCTTACAGGTCCGGCGTTACGTATGCCGGTTATACGCGGACGGGCCGGCCGTCACCATGCCGCTCTTCTGCCGGCCGTGGATGTACCAGCAGCACCACGTGCTCTCGTGCGCTTCCTTCTCGTCAAGGGAACGCAAGTCCATGTAGGTGACGTTTCCGTAGAGATAGATCTTCTCAGCCCAGGACTCAACGAGCTTCAACTGCTCCGGCGATTCACACACAGAGCTCACTTCGTCCCGGCTAAATGATTTGATCTCCATCGATTCGCCCGGCAAAAGGATGTTCGCTGCGGTGGGCGGCTGCGGCTCGTTTTTGTAAACAGGAGTGTCCGGCAGTTTCGAATCGTCGCCGGCGCTGGCAATCTCATCGACGAGGGAAACGATTCTGGCCGGGCTGCGGCCCCGATTCGTAGCAACGACATTGAATCTGTCATGAGCGCCGGGCACGGGTTCGGGTGTTACGACGATCCATGGCCGGTCGGCCTGCACCTGCGTTTGCGCAAACAGCAATGCCGCTTTTGCGCTATCGGCCGCGGCCTGTGCGGTGATTTCAGCGTAGTGGGTTTGCCGCTCAATCTTGCGCAGCAGCGAGAGCCCCATCATGATGCCTACGTAAGCAATGAGCACCAAAACCAAATTCGCGACCCAGCCGATTCGATCCTGCAAGGGCCAAACGCCGGGCGCGGGAGCCGCCGTGGCGATGGTGATGTGAGGCTGCGGAGCGTCGCACGCGCCTCCCTGGCAATTTGCGGCGGGTTCCGCGGAACTGCCTGCGCCCGGTGTTTCAGTGCCGGCTGCGGATGGAGTCGGCGCGGCCAGAGCAGCCGGTGAAGACGGCATCGAAGCTGCCGGAGGCGGAACGGCCGGATGAGCCGGCTTCGCTACGTTGCTCGCCTGCGCAGCGCGAGCTAAGGGCCCAAAGATCAAAGGCAGCAGGATCAGGGGCAGCACAATGGCAATCGCCGCCACATGTTTCGAAATCATGGCGTCAATGTAGCACAGCGCACACGAGAAACTGATCAGGGATTAGGCACTTAGAGAAACTATGGTACCAAGCAAGTAGCATGCGGCAATGCCCGATACAGTGGGTCTGCAAATCCGAGTGGAGCTGCAATGGATGATTCGATCGCACCCGCTTGGATCCGGACCCTCTGGCTGGCCGAGCATCGGCGCTCCATGGGATTGAGCGAACCTACACGCCCACTGGAAACGGCTTCGGGCTCGACTCTTCTGAGGCATCAGCGCCCGTACGCCAACGCTCGAAACGGCCCTGCAACAGGCTCATCAGGCCCGTGTACCAGTAGCCGACGACGAACAGAATGAGAAATGGCGCGGTGAAGAAATTATTGTTCGTAAAGGTGTAGTAGATGGCGGCAGCAAAATAGCAGCCCAGCAGCAGTTCTATCCACGGCGCCAGTTTCAGGCGTTTGCGGTACTTTGCCGCCTGCGATTTCTCACCCTTTCGCGCCACCCGATATTTGGGAGTGCGTACAAAGGCACTCTTGATTCCCAACAGCGCTTCCATCACGGCCTTGGTGTTGGTGACGGTGAGACCGATTCCCAGCGCCATCAGAAATGGAAGATAGTAGAAGGTCTTCTTCCATGTCTTGGGGAAAAGCTCGCGTTCGCTCATCAAATAGAAAACGGCGATCGAGAAACTGGATGCCGTGAAGAGCGGCACATCGATAAGCAGCATCTGGAACCAGCCCTGGTAAAAGCGGCAGATCATGGCGGGAATCAGCAGGGCCGACATGACGACCATGAGCGGGTAACTGAGATTGGCGGTCAGGTGGTAGACGGCCTCAATCTTGTTGCGGCGCGTGGTGTTTGAGCGAAACACCTGGGGCAGAATCTTGATGCTGGTTTGGATAAGCCCCTTGGCCCAGCGCGCCTGCTGGGTTTTGAAGGCAGTCATCTCGATGGGCAGTTCGGAGGGACACTCGACATCCGGAAGATATTTGAACTTCCACCCGGCGATCTGGGAACGATAGCTAAGGTCGGTATCCTCGGTGAGCGTGTCGTGCTGCCAGCCGCCGCCGTCGTAGATGGCCTGACGCCGCCACATGCCGGCCGTACCGTTGAAGTTAAAGAATTCGCCGCTGCGGGCGCGCGCGCCGTGCTCCAGAACAAAGTGCCCGTCGAGCAAAATCGCCTCAATCTCCGTCAACATGCTGTATTCGCGGTTGAGGTGCGCCCAGCGCGTTTGCACCATTCCTATTTCCGGTTCCGCGAAGTGGTGGATCACCTTCATGATCCATTCGGGCGGAGGAACGAAATCCGCGTCGAAGATGGCGATGAACTCGCCTTGCGCCACCTTCAAGCCTTCGCCGAGCGCACCGGCCTTGAAGCCGTGCCGGTTGGTGCGATGGATATAGACAATGTTGTGACCCAGGGCCGCATAGCGGTCGACGATATCGGAGGCCACTTGCTGCGTTTCATCGGTGGAATCGTCGAGGACCTGGATCTCTAGCTTTTCGCGCGGGTATTCCATCGCGCAAACCGCTTCGATTAAGCGATCGATGACAAACTGCTCGTTGAAGATGGGCAGTTGAATCGTGACATCGGGCAATTCGTCGAAGTGCCGGGGCGGGTTGGGATCGTAGTTTTTGCGGTACTTGAAATACTGATACGCCAGGGTGTAGCGATGAACGCCGTAAAGCGACAGCAGAATCATCACCGCGAAATACGGGATGAGCATGCACGCGTCGAACCAATTCCAGTGGTAAAGACCCTTGAAGGTCTGGTCGGCGTACTGCATCTTCAGGTAATGGCGAAAGCCGCTCTGTGATGCCAACGCCAGATACGCAGCCATACCCCGCCGGGCGGGCAGCAGGCCGGCGGTAAAGCGCAAGGCGTTGGACCAGGCAGTGAACAGAGCTTCAACCCTCCAGGCAGTGACCCGTCAACATTTTACGCGAACACGGCAGGCGGGGTGGGAGCGGGATGGCGCCGCTGCGCTCACGAGGAGGGGACCGTGCGCCCCGATTCAATAGCGGCCGAAGCCGATCTCGAACCTCGCGACTGAGCCAGAAATGCCTGATACGAATAAAGTAAGCTCAACTTCCGCCTTCGAACGTCTAAACCGCCTGGCTAATTTGCAACTAAGAATGAGCCCGAGAAATCGCGTAGCTATCGCTCGCATTGAAGGCATCTGCTGTTCGTAAAAGCCGACTTCGTTCGCACATTACACGCTGCGGGAGTTTTTGCGCAGGATTGCTGCCACAACCAGCAGCACTGCCATCAGCCTGAGGCCATATACCCCGATGCCCGACAGATTTGGACTGGGAGTGGAAAGTTCAAAAGCACGAGTGCCTCCCTGCACGATGAAGAAGACGGCAAATGCAATGAACAGGAAGTCCCGAGTCTCCTTCCAGAACCGCAGGAAGTACAGGGCAACAGCCCCGGAGGCGGCGGCAATATAACCCAGAAGGAACAGATCCAATCGGGGATGCACGATGGGCAGAGAGATGCCGCTCTGAATCATCATTGGCGCTCCCACACCAGCCCAAAAAGCAGCAGCGAGATTGAGATTGCCGCCGAGGCCAGGCGGTAGGTATAGAGATCGAGCGACGGGAAAATGATAATGTCTGCAAATACCAGGACATTGTCAATCGTGAGCCCGACGAAACATAATCCGCTCCACAGCAGCAGTCGGTTTCTCACCCGAATGTATGCCCGCAGAAGCAGGATGGAGCAAACCAGCGTGGTGATAATGGTGAGGATGTACAGTGCCGCGGACAAGGCTACTTTTTCTCCTGTCTGAGCCGGAATGCACGAGCAAACTCACGCACGCCGGAAGATGCCTTCGAATGTATCATGGTCGAAATTCGCACCAGGTCCTTCCGGTAAGCGGAGTCGAGGGAGTGCAGCAATTCGTTTTGTTCTTCCGATTTGGGAAAGTATGAGAACTTGGCCGGCCGCGCCTCAGATTCCTCGATTAATTCCATTCGTGCCAGGTCGCGCAACAGTTCCTCGACCTGCTTGAGGGGGACATACAGGCGGGAAGCCAATTCTTCGCGAGTCCACCAGACCGGCCGGCTGTTCCATAGCAGGATCAGCGCTTCGAGATGGGGGACACTGTCGATGTTCTCAAGAACAAACTCGTAAACATCGACGCCGGAATCTGGGGTGTTTGCCATTTACCTCTGCGATCGGGCTTGCCTCAGAACTTCCACGGATCAATATAGACCGAGAAGCTGTGCATTGTACAAATGCCTGAAGTGGAAAGTGGGTTCGCTCGCCCTACACAACAATGATGCAAGTTAGCCGTTCGATGTCGTCCTGAAGCCAATCCAACTTTCGTGTTATCCGTTGCGTCGTCCTGTTCATTGTTTCAAAGCCTTGCCGGCCCTAGAATTTTGCTTACCCGGATCAGATCTGCAGAAAAGAGTTCCAGATGAAACACGCCGGCCTTGCCCTCGCGGCATTGCTCCTGGTTTCGCAGTCTGTTCGCATGGCATCCGAAGATCGCACCATCGTGCTCGTTGGCACGTATCTGGGGAATGAGATGCGCCCAGACAGCGCGGCCCCGGACACTTCTCCGCTGCATCGCACTTACTACATCAGAACCGAAGAAGGGACGTGGAGTCTCGTGAGTTCGGGTGATGTTGTCGATGTGCTGGCCCACACACTGACCACGGCGTCCGGCCATATCGCGAGCGACCGGCCGAACCTGCTCGACAAGCTCAATCGTTGGGAAAAGTTCGCCTTTCGTGCCGAGCCGGACCACCGAATCGGAGGAACGAGGAATTCGTTTCTCGTCTACATTCCGCGGACCGACGATCCCAAAAAAGAAGACCGGTTTGAAGCGGACTTCATGCCCAATCCGGCTCCAGGGTCGGCCTCGGCCAGCAACGTGAATCCGGCCTGCGGCGAGCATCCGCTCACTCACGAGCGGGAGCCGGCGGGGTGCGACGGCCAGTGACGGCGCAGCGCCCGGATTACAAGGCGTAAGGAGGAACCATCGCGCCGGCGAACTCGTGCGCAGAATCAAAACGATCCGGTGCAGACCCACGGCAAGCGAGTCCAGTTGCTGCCGGCGTGGCCCAGCGACGGGACTGCTTAGATAGCGGGCAACCACTCAAGCGATCGAGCTGGTTACATAAATACAGTTTTAAAATGGCACGGTTTCAGCGATGCAATAAAAGGCCCATAAATGGCGCGTTTTAGCCAGTGGGGATGTTTTCAACTCGGCGCAAACCATTTATGCAACCAGTAATCGAAGCTAATCCTTCAGCACCACCCACTTTGCATTCTTTTGCGCCGTGATGACGAGTTCGGCGGCGAGCAATGCTTCATCGGGATTCTGCGCGATGTGGGTGCGATTCACGATGTCGGCCACGAACTGCGGGCCAAACGGCAGCGGCATGGCGTTGCAATCGAAATAGCGGGCCTGCTTGTTGTCAACCACAAACAAATTGTTGCCCTGGTGACTGACGGCGATGTTGGTGTACTTGCGCACCTCCATGTATCCGTCAGTGCCGAGGATGAATAGGCGGCCATCGCCCCAGGTGCCGACGCCGTAGGGAGTAAACCAGTCGAGGCGCACATAGCCGAAGCCGCGATCGCCGCGCAGAACCATGTCGCCGAAGTCCTGAAACTGGGGATGATCGGGATGGCGTACGTTGGCGATCTGCGACTCGACGACTTCAGCCTGGGCGGAGCCGGTGTAGAAGAGGAACTGGTCGACCTGGTGCGAGCCGATGTCGCAAAGGATTCCGCCGTATTGCTCTGGAACCCAGAACCAATCGGGACGGCCGGATGCTCCGCCTGCGTCGCCGGCGCGCTGGAAGATCTGGTGCGGCGCGATGTTAATCGTCTGGATCACTTTGCCGATGGCGCCCTGCTTCACGAGTTCGCCGGCGTAGACTGCAGCCTTCACCTCAAGCAATTCGCTATACATGATCGCGTAGATGCGGTTGGTTTCGGCGATTGTCTTGCGCACGTCCGCGAGCTGTTCCAGCGTGGTGATTCCCGGCTTGTCGGAGAGAACGTCTTTGCCGCGCTTCATGGCGCGCACGGCGATTCCAGCGCGTTCATTGGCGATTTGCGAGGTGAGGACAACTTGCACCGAGGGATCGTCGAGGACTTCGTCCTCCGTCTGAACGATCTTCACGTCAGGGAATCGCTTGCGGAAGGCCGCGATCTTATCTTCTTCGCCGCCCCACGCCGCCACCAGTTCTCCGCCGCCACGCTGCACAGCTCCGATCATCCCGTAGATGTGGTCGTGACTCATGCCGCAGACGGCAAACTTGATGTGATACTTCGGCGCTTCTTCGGCCGGCACAGGGACTACAGCATCTTCAATTACGCGCGCCGCGCTGCCACCGAGGGCCATCGCGCTCTCGGGCAGTCCAGCCATCATGGCCGCAGAGCCGAGTGACCCGAACAATCCTGCCTGCTTTAGAAATTCGCGACGCTGAGTGAAACTCATCTCCATCTATCCTCCACTTTCTGTTCTTTGGAACCAGCCGTGCCGACGCACATTGATCATAGTCGCACAAACCGGGCGCCGAGAATTGTCAACGGGAGCGGAGTGGAAGGAGATGGAGGCGGCGGTTCACAAAGGTTAAGCGCACTGGGTTCAGCCAGGGCTACTCATTCGTGCAGTCCTGGAACTTCGCAGCGGTCGTGGGATGCGGCGCGGAATGCACTTGCGCGCTCTGCGAAAATAAGGATTCATGCTTTCGCTGCAAAATGCCGGCAAGAGGTTTGGTCCGCGGGTCCTGTTTCTCGATGCGGACTGGATGATCCGCAACGACGAGAAGACGGCGTTGGTGGGTGCGAACGGAACCGGCAAATCCACCTTGATGAAAGTTCTTGCCGGGCTGGAGACTTTGGATTACGGATCGCTCGATCAGACGCGCGGCATCAGCGTCGGCTATCTTCCGCAAGAGGGATTGCAGCTCACAGGTCGAACGGTATTTGAGGAATGCCTGACGGTATTCGACGAACTGCACGGGATGCAGCGTGAAATGGAGCGGCTGGCTGGGCTATTGGCGGAGCTGGATCACGAGAGTTCAGAGTACGAATCGGTGGCCGAGCGCTATTCCGCGCTGCAGGATCGGCTGCACGTGCTGGACGGTTATGCGCTCGACGCGCAGGTTGGCAGCGTGCTCACCGGCCTCGGATTCGGCAAAGAGGATTGGCCGCGGCTGACGGATGAGTTCAGCGGCGGTTGGCAGATGCGGATTGCGCTGGCCAAGCTGCTGCTGGCGAGACCTAACCTGCTGCTGCTCGACGAGCCGACGAACCACCTCGATCTGGAAACGCGCAACTGGCTCGAAGGGTATCTGAAGAGCTATCCATTTGGGTACATCCTCATTTCGCACGACCGCTATTTTCTGGATGTGACGATCGATCGCACAGTTGAAATCTGGAACAAGCGGCTGACAATCTACCAGGGCAATTACACGAAATACCTCTCGCAGAAGGACGAGCGGCGCGAACAACTCATGGCGGCGTATCGCAACCAGCGCGAACGCATCGAGCACCTTGAAGCGTTTATCAACCGCTTCCGCTACCAGGCCACGAAGGCCAAGCAGGTTCAGTCGCGGATCAAAGAACTCGAAAAAATCGCGCGCATCGAAGTTCCCGAAGAGGAGCCGGTGATTCACTTCAAGTTTCCGCAGCCGCCGCCCTCCGGACGCATCGCCGCCGAAGCGGAGGGATTGGCGAAGAGCTACGGAGCGAAACAGGTATTCACCGGCGGGCGGTTCACGATCGAGCGCGGCGACCGCTTGGCGCTTGTGGGCGTAAACGGCGCGGGCAAGTCGACGCTGATCAAGCTGCTCACCGGGGTGGAGACGCCAACAGCGGGCACGATCCGGCTGGGGCACAACGTGGTCGCCGAGTACTTCGCGCAGGACCAGTACAAGGTGCTTGACCCCGAGGCACGCATGCTCGACGACATCAACCGGACCGCGCGGCGCATTCCCGACGCCGAACTGCGATCGCTGCTCGGCTGCTTTCTGTTTTCGGGGGACGACGTTTTCAAGCCGCTCGGTGTGCTCTCGGGCGGCGAACGCAACCGCTACGCGCTGGCGCGGATCCTTGTATCGCCTGCAAATTTTCTGCTGCTCGACGAGCCGACGAACCACCTGGACATGCGCGCCAAGGACGTGCTGCTCGAGGCCCTTTCAAACTATAGCGGCACCGTGATTTTTGTTTCGCACGATCGCTACTTTATTGACCGGCTGGCCACGCGCGTGCTCGAGATCGAGAACGGAGCGATCACGGCGTACGAAGGGAATTACGAGGATTATCTGCGGCGCAAGGCTTCGTTGGCTACGGAAGCTTCCTCTAGCGCTGTCATCGTGAACGACGCCGCGCGAAGCACGGCGGAGTCGAAGGATCTGCAGTTGCCTTTCTTCCCGCGCAACGAAAACTCGGGCCGGGCGTTCAACTCATCACCAAACACAACCATTGTCATCGAAGGCGGTTTCGAGTCGGCAGACGGAGCCGCGCCCAAAAAGCAAACCCGCCGCCTGAATCCCATCAAGCAGAAACAGATGGAAGACCGCTGCAGGTTTTTGGAAGAAGAAATTCCGCGCGTAGAATCATCGATTGCGCACACGGAGGAGCAATTGGGCGTCTACGTTTCCGCAGCGGAGACCGAGCGGCTGACGACGCTGGCCCAAGAGCTGCGCGCGCAGCTTAGGGCGCTTACGGCGGAGTGGGAAGGGCTGATGGCGCAGCTGGAAGCTTGAAACTTGGCGCTGAACACAATCACCGCTTACCATCGAGACGATGAACATCAAAGCGAGATCCCGCTGCAAATGGGCGGAGAGCGATTCCCTTCTCCGCGACTACCACGATACAGAGTGGGGCGTGCCCGAGCGCGACAGCCGCGCGCTTTGGGAGCTGCTCATGCTCGAAGGATTTCAGGCCGGCCTGGCCTGGATTATCGTGCTGCGCAAGCGCGACGCCTTTCGCAAAGCTTTCAAAGGGTTCGACCCGGCCAAAGTCGCACGCTTCAAAGAAGCCGATATCGAGCGCCTGCTCCAGGATCCCGGCATCATTCGCTCCCGCGCCAAAATCGAAGCCACCATCCAGGCTGCACGCATCTACATCGAGATGCAGAAAGCGGGCGAGGGCTTCGCCACGTTTCTCTGGGGCATGGTGGGCGGCAAACCCATCCGGAACGAAGGCCCCATACTTGCGCAAACACCGCTCGCCGTCGAAATGTCGAAGCAACTCAAAAAGCGCGGCTTCAAATTTGTCGGCCCTGTGATTGTGTACGCGTTCATGCAGGCCGCGGGAATGGTGAACGACCACAGCCCCGCTTGTTTTCGGCGCAACGTAGCCGGCCGAAAGTGACTCATTCTCTACTTTGGAGCCGTTAAGCTTCGTGGCATAAGTTGCAAGGAGCAACCGCAGATCCTTTGCTTCCGTTTGCCGCAAAACGCGGCAAACGTCGCTCAGGATGACAGCGATGTTGATGGTTTGACCTTCAGGGGCGCTATTTCGCCTTATACCCCTGCCACACGTACTCCAGCGCCTCGGGCATCGTTTGTTCGCGGGTGGCACGGTCAACGTGGCCGGCGTTGCGCGCGAAGACAAACTGGTAGTCATAGTGTTTTTGAGCGAGCACTTTCGCCATCTGCTCGTTGGCCACTACCCAGTCGTGCATGCCGTCGCGCATCGTGTTGGGATTGAAGAGGTCGCGGTCGCCGACCTCGAGCCACATGCGGATGGGCTTGCGCTTGCTGTGCGCGATAAGCCCGTCGTGGAATCCCCATGCTCCGTCAGGATACTTGGGGTTCCAGGGCCATTGCTGGTTGATGTAGGTGCCGGAATATGTAAGCACTCGGTGATACCACTCGGGATGAAACCAGGCCATGATGAGCGCGCAGGATCCGCCGGAGCTGCCGCCCATGGTGGCGCGCCCGTCGGGATCGTGCGTGAGGCGGACGTTGGCGTGGCTCTCCACGGCAGGCAGAACTTCGTGCTCGACAAATTCCGCGTAGCGGCCGGACATGGTGTCGTACTCGAGGCCGCGCTCGCTGCCTTGGGCGTCGCTGCCGCCGTTGCCCACGGAGATGCCGACCATGGGCGGCAGCTTATGCTCGGCGATGAGCCCGTCGAGCGCGGCGAAGAGCAGGCGATCAGGACCGTCGGTGCCGATGATGAAGGGCGCCTCGGTTCCGGGCACGTAGCCTTTGGGGACGTAGACGGCCACCTTGCGAACGTACGGCTGCGGATGTGTCTCAATCCCGAGAAGCCGAACAGGATTATTGGGATCGGGGGCCGGATGGGAGTCGGGGTTGCGCGCGATGCCGGGATAATACTTGCTGTCCTCGGAGCTCATGGTGAATTCCACGACCGTTCCGTCGAGCTGACGATTGGGATCGGCAAGCTCCGGCGCGGGAGTATGCGTGGGGCCGATGATGAAGTTGCCGTTTTGCGTGGGGTCGGGGACGGCGCCGTCGGGCAGCTCCGTTGCCGTGACGTATCCCGGCGTATGGGGATCGCGCGTGGGAGGAACCGGGCGGCGTGGACGCGGAGTCTCGGGCTGGGCAGCAGGAGCGGCGGTGGCCTGGCTGTATCCGCACTGGGCAGCGGCAAGAATGCAGGCGAGAGCAAAGGGGGTGACGCGGCCGGAATTTGGCATGCAGACATTGTGCGGCATGGAGCGGGCGGTGCGGAAGACCGAATTGCAACAATTCCCGGCTGATTTGGTCGTGCATAATCAAAACACGATGGCTCTTTTGTGGAATCCCGAGAGCTGGCCCCAGCGGCTGGCGGAGATCGAAGCGCAATCCGGCGACCTGAAAGAGGCTCCGCTGCGCCGCGATGTGCGCTCGCTGGGAATGCTGCTGGGAGAGGTTCTGCGCGAGCAAGCCGGCGAGGATCTTTTTGCGCAGGTGGAAGCGCTGCGGCAAGGGACCATCAGCAGACGCGATGCAGAGATGCGCGGAAATGCCGAGCAGGCGTCGCAACAGGCTGCCGCCGCGATGGGGCTGGTGCATTCGCTTCCGGCGGAGCGCGCAATTTTGCTGACGCGCGCGTTTGCATTTTACTTTGAGCTCATCAACCTGGCCGAGACCAACCACCGCAAACGGCGGCGCGTCGCGTTGCGACTCGGCGGGCAGACCGGGCGCCAGCGCGGATCGCTCGAAGGCACGTTCTGCGAGATGCGACGCGTCGGTATCGGCGCGGAAGAAGCGTTGAATTGGCTGCGGCAGATTATGGTTGTGCCGGTCTTCACTGCGCACCCGACAGAAGCGGCGCGTCGGACAGTGATGTTCAAGCGCCGCAGGATAGGTGAGTTTCTTGAGGCGCTGGACCGCATTCCGCTGCCGGAGCAGGACCTGGCGCGGCTCGAAGAGTTGGTGCTGGCCGAGATCACCGGCCTTTGGCAGACGGACGAGGTGCGCTCGCGACGGCCGACGGTCTTCGACGAGATCAAGATGGGGCTCGACTACTACGATGTCTCCATCTTCGAGACACTGCCAGAGCTATACCGCGAGATTTCGGAGGCCCTGCACGCAGCCTATGGACTGGAGATTGAGCCGTATGAGCTGCCGCTGGTGCTGCGATTCGGTTCGTGGATCGGCGGCGATCGCGACGGCAATCCCTTTGTGACGCCGGAGGTGACGCGAACCGCGCTGCAACTGGCGCGCGGACATTTACTGCTTTACTACCAGCGCCAGCTCGATCTGATCATCGATCTACTGACCACGAGCGCGCAGCAGCGGCCGGTGAGCGAGGCGCTGCTGGGTCGGCTGCATGCGTATGTTGCGCAGGTGCATACTCCCGAGGCCCAGGTCTTCGGTTCGCAATACGAGTTCGAATACTACCGGCGTTTCGTGATCTGCCTGAAGGCCCGCATCCAGCGCACGCTGGAACAGGCCGGTGAAATTCACGCTGCCGCGGGCGGCGCGCTGCCGGTAACGCCGTTCACGCTGGCGCGCAACCACGACAAGCTGACGCAGGCGCTGCCGGAATATTGCTCGGCGCAGGACTTTCTCGATGACCTGGAGACTCTGCGCGAGTCGCTCGCGAAGCACAACGGAATCCGCATCGCGCGAACGCTCATCGATCCGCTGATTCTGCAGGCGCGCACATTCGGATTGCATCTGCATACGCTCGACATCCGGCAGCATGCGCGCGTGCACACAGCAGCGCTGCAGGAGGCGATCAACGACACCATTGCTCCTTCTCTGCCGGCCGGGCTTTCGGATGCGACGGCCAATGTGCTCGAAACCTTCCGCGTGGTGGCCGAGGTAAAGAACGGCTGCTCGCCCGAAGCCATCCGCCATTACGTGATCAGCGGCGCGGCAAATGTGGAAGATGTGCTGGCTGTGGTGCGCCTGGCGCGGCTGGGCGGCGTGAAAGTGGAAGGCGCGGGCGAAAGTCTGGGTCTTGACCCCGGGCTCATGCCGGTTCCGCTCTTCGAATCGATTGAGGACTTGCGCAACGCGCCTGCAGTTTGCCGCGAACTCTGGAGCCGGCCGGACTACCGCAGGCTGCTGGAATCTTGGGGCGGCTGGCAGGAGATCATGCTGGGCTACTCCGATTCGAACAAGGACGGAGGCATGCTGACCTCGACGTGGGAGATCTTCCGTGCCCATCGCGATCTGCACGTCGTGGCGCGCGAGGCCGGCATCAAGCTAAGACTTTTCCACGGACGCGGCGGCACGGTGGGCCGCGGCGGCGGACCGACGCATCGCGCCATCTTCGCGCAGCCCTTCGGCGCCTTCGACGGGCAGTTGCGCATCACCGAGCAGGGCGAAGTGCTCAACTTCAAATACGCCGACGAAGTGCTGGCCGAGCGCAACCTGGAGCTGATGATTGCCGCTTCGCTCGACGCGCTTGCGCGCCCCAACGCGCGCGATCCCGAAGGGCATTTTACGGGCGTACTGAAGCCGGAGTGGGAAACCGCGCTCGATGAACTTTCCAGCGTGGCGTATGGCTTTTACCGCAAGCACATCCTTGAAGATCCCGAAGTGCTTACCTACTTTGAGCAAGGCACGCCTGTGGGCGAATTGGAGAACGCGAAGATCGGTTCGCGGCCCGCGCGGCGCAGCGACTCGCCCAAACTTTCGGACCTGCGGGCGATCCCGTGGGTCTTCGGGTGGACACAGTCGCGACTGCTGGTACCCGCGTGGTTTGGCGTCGGCTATTCGATCGAGGAATTCCTGGGCCGGCCCGGCGCGCTCGAACTGCTGCAGTCGATGGCGAAGGAGTTTCCGCTGTTCATCGACTTGCTGCGCAACGTGGAGATGGCGCTGGGCAAAGCCGATTTGGGCACGGCGCGGCTTTATTCCACGCTGGTGAAAGACGACAAGCTGCGCGAGCGGATTTACGATCTGTTTGAAGCCGAATTCCATCGCACGGTGCGCGTGCTGCTGGCTGTGACGCGGCAGAAAGAGTTGCTGGAAACGAATCAAGTGCTGGCGCACTCGATCAAGCTGCGTAATCCCTATGTCGATCCCATGCACCTGATCCAGGTGGACATGCTGCGCCGCAAACGCGCCGGCGAAGATACGCCGGAAGTGAACCGCGCCATCGCCGCCACGATCAACGGGATCTCAGCAGGGCTGCGGAATACAGGATGAGACGGACAAGCCCGCTGGTTCCGTCGCGAACCGGCGGATTGTGGAAAGGGTGCGTTCACCCGCGCAAGCAATCTCTGCCGGCAGCCGGCCGTAAAGTGAGGAAGAGAAGAAATGGCCATCGGCCTGGAAATAGCGAAGGAAGCCGACTTGCCTGCCATTGCGGCCCTCATGAATCGAGCGTTTCGTGGCGCCGAAAGTGAGCGCGGCTGGAGCACTGAGGCCGGCATTATCGCCGGCACACGCACCACGGAATCCCTGCTCAGGGAAGAGATTGCCGGGGGCACGTGTTATTTGCTCGCGAAAGACGATCAGACAGGGGCGCTGCAGGGAAGCGTCAGTCTCAAGCCGCAATCGCCCGCGACCTGGCACCTGGGCGCGCTCACTGTCGATCCGTCCATGCAGAAAACGGGCTTTGGCCGCGAGCTTCTGGCAGCTTCAGAGGAGTACGCTGCGATGCGCGGAGCACGCATCATTGAGATGACCGTCATCAGCATGCGCGATGTTCTCATTGCCTGGTATGAGCGAAGGGGCTACCGGAACACGGGCGAGACCCGTCCTTTCCCCTATGGCGACGATCGTTTTGGAAATCCCACGCGGGACGATTTGGAGTTCGTCGTCCTCGAAAAGCATTTAAGCAGGTAGCCCGGCTGGGACGGCGGGAGATGGGGGCTCTAGGCTGTATCCACATATAGGGGTGCGTGTCGCCGGGAGCGGATTTTTCCGAGTTCCAGAAGCGACGAGTGACGGATACCGGGTGTCTCCTAGCGAGGAGCGACAACGAAATCGGGAAAATCGGCCCCGGCCCGGAGGGTTGCGGCGAAAACCGCGTGATACTTGTCGCCGCGGCGACTCGTCCTAGGCTGTGGGCCCGCCATCCGCCGCGGCGGATCGTCCTCCGCCTCGTCTCACACAATTTTCGCCCGCAACGACGCACATCCCTATATGTGGATACAACCTGGCTACCGGCTGGTGGAATATGGCCCTTGCCATATCCCGCGACTTGGGTCTAGGCTTTATCCATGCGTCGATGTCGCTAACACCGTCCTGGTGCCAGCTGCGATGCCGTTGTGCGCATGGTTGCGCGCTCTTTTCCCACCGATAAGCTGCACCGTTACCCCAATATCCAGTAGATGAGAGGTCCGGGCCCTGGTTGGCCTCGGAAAAAGGAGAATGATTATGGCGCGCATAGCCGCGAATGTTACTGAATTGATCGGCCGCACTCCCCTTGTGCGGTTAAATCGTGTGGCGGCCGGACTGCCGGCTACCGTAGTGGTCAAGCTGGAAAGCCAAAACCCCGCATCGAGCGTCAAGGACCGCATCGGCTTTGCCATGATTGACGCCGCAGAGAAGGCAGGCAAGATCAGCCCCGGCAAGACGATTCTGATCGAACCCACCAGCGGCAACACAGGCATCGCGCTCGCGTTTGTAGCCGCGGTAAAGGGATACAAGATCATCTTGACGATGCCCGAGACCATGAGCCTGGAGCGGCGCGTGACGCTGCTGGCCTATGGCGCGGAGATTGTGCTGACGCCGGGGCCGAACGGCATGAAGGGCGCGATTGCCAAAGCCAGTGAAATCCTTGAGAAGACTCCGAACGGCTATATGCTCCAGCAGTTCGACAATCCTGCCAACCCGGCGATCCACTTGAAGACCACCGGTCCTGAAATCTGGGACGACACTGACGGTCAAGTGGACATTTTGATTTCCGGCGTGGGCACAGGCGGCACCATCACCGGCGTGTCGAACTACATCAAGCCGAAAAAGCCGTCTTTCAAAGCCATCGCCGTGGAACCGACCGACAGCCCGGTACTCTCCGGTGGCAAACCCGGCCCGCACAAGATTCAGGGTATCGGCGCCGGCTTTGTGCCCAGCGTGCTCGACACCAAGCAGATCGACGAAGTGGTGCAGGTGACCAATGACGAATCAGTCGAGATGGCGCGGCGGCTGGCAAAGGAAGAGGGCTTGTTCGTCGGCATCAGCTCCGGCGCGGCTGCGAGCGCTGCCTTGAAGGTGGCCGCGCGGCCTGAGAACAAGGGCAAGCTCATCGTGGCCGTGTTGCCCGACTTCGGCGAGCGGTACCTTTCGAGCGTTCTATTCGAGCCGCTGCGTCAGCAGGCTCTGGCTTTGCAGCCCGAGCCGATTGCCGTACCGGCGTAAGAAAGGCGAGGACTAGGGACGAAGGGACTAGGGAATCGGGAATGGGCGCTCCGTACCAGTGGTTGGCGAAGTTGCCGCCCGTTTGTCTCTTCGTCCCTCAGCCCTTATTCCCTCGGTCCCTATGTCTTGGTTTGCTCGAATTCGCGAAGATATCCGCTCGGTGAGAGAGCGCGATCCGGCTGCGCGCACCGGCCTTGAAGTGCTGCTCTGCTACCCGGGGCTTTGGGCAGTGTGGATTCACCGGATTTCGCATTGGCTCTGGCGCCATCACATGCGCTTATGTGCGCGCGTGCTCTCACAAGTGGGCCGGTTCTACACGGGAGTGGACATCCACCCTGGCGCGCTTCTCGGCCGGCGTCTTTTCATCGATCACGCTACCGGAGTCGTGATCGGCGAAACGGCCATCGTGGGCAGCGACGTGACCATGTACCAGGGCGTAACGCTGGGCGGCACGGGAAAGGAACATGGCAAGCGCCACCCGACCATCTGCGACAACGTCTTCATCGGAAACAATGCCAACATCCTGGGCAATGTGACCGTGGGTGAGAATTCGCGCGTCGGAGCGGGCTCCGTCGTGCTGACCGACGTGCCGCCTAACTCCACCGTAGTCGGCGTGCCCGCGCACATCGTTTATCGCAATGGCCAGCGCGTGCTCATCACCGATCCGCATGACATCAAGGATCCACTCTCCGATGCGCTCATCGCGCTTTCGGCCCGCGTGAATGAGCTGGAGAGATGCGTGTGCATTACCGACAGCCAGACGCAACCTGCCGAGCCGTTCGCCGACGAAGAGGCGGAGCGCACCGCGTATCGGGAGGAGCTGGAGCGGATGCGCGTCTATGTCACTATGGGCGAAGGTATTTGACGGCTGCTTGTCGAAGCAAGCGACCCTGCCCGGCAACTCACGATTTGGCTTAGCAGCTATGCGGCGCGATTCGGCGAACCGTCAGAATATCGATCGCGCAGAACGCGGCGCAGGATCTTGCCGTTGGGATTCTGCGGCAGGCTGCCCGGATCCAGAATCCAGATGCGGCGCGGCGCTTTGTAGGGCGCCAGAAGTTTCCGGCACCACTCCAGGAGATCGCTTTCACCGGCGGGGATGCCGGGCTGCAGCTCAACCGCCGCGGCAGGAAACTCCCCTTTTTCTCTGTGCGGAAGCCCGAAGGCGACAGCGCGCGAAACGGCCGGATGAGTGAGGATGGCTTCTTCCAGCTCGCGCACGTAAACCGAATATCCGCCTGACTTGATGACGTCTTTCATGCGGCCGACAAGGCGGATCAGGCCAAGGTGATTGCGTGTCGCAAGATCGCCGGTGCGCAGCCAGCCGTCGCTGGTGAGCAGCCCCTCCGATTTTCCCTTGTCCTTCCAATAATGTGGCGTGAGGCCGCGGCGGAAAATCTGGCACTCTCCCGTAGCGCCCGAGCCAACGCGGCGGCCGTTCTCATCGGCGACGCGAATGCGAAACGGAGGCATTGGGAAGCAAAGCTGGCCGCTTCCGGGCAGAAAAGGAAGCTCCACGCCCATCATGGCGAGGCCGCCCAGTTCCACCATGCCGTAGCCATTCAGCAGCACCGGCGGAATGCGCCCTCCGCCCGGCAAACGCAGAAGAGCGCCGTAGCCTCGCAGGCGCTCACGTACGTCATCGGGCAGATGGTCGCTCGCCGAAAGCCATACGCGCACGGTCGCCAGTTGTGCGGGATCAGGATTGCTGTTCATTAGCCGAGTAAGCATCGCCGGAACGCCGACAAAAGCCGTTACGCCATAGCGCTTGACCAGATCGAGCGCGTCGTTCACATCGAATCGCTCGAGGAAACAGCCGCGAATTCCGGCCATTAATCCATAGAGGCCAATGCTGACGGCCATAATGTGCGACCAGGGCAGCGCGACAAGCGCAAGATCCTTATCGCCCAGCAAAAGGCCGGCAAGCACTGTTGACGCCCGCGCGCCCAGCAGAGCCTTGCTGGAAAGGGCCGCTCCCTTCGGGAATCCGCTGGTGCCGGAGGTATGAAAGACGGCTATCGTTGCCGAAGGATCGATGGTGGAAGGAGGCAACGGGGCGCCGTCGTAACCTGCGCGAACAAATCCATCGAGTGTTTCGGATTCTTCGTCACTCTGAATCCACGTGCGGACATTGAGCGCACTCCGATCGATAATCGTGCGTTCGAAAACTGCTCTATCGGTGACGAGAATTTCCGTGCCGCTATCGGCGAGAATGCGACGCACTTCAGCCAGCGAAAGCAAGGGATTCAGGGGTACTGCAATGCCGCCCGCGCGGATGATTGCCAGGAACCACTGGAGGCACCAGCGGTCGTTGGTGCGATAGATGGCCACTGGCTCACCGGGGCGAAGTCCGATGGACCGGCGAAAAAAACCATCGATTTCGCAGACCATCGCGTGCATTTTCGCCAAGCGGTAAGGCCCATCTTCATTGATGGACACCTCGCAATCCCCCTTGCGCCGCAGGAGTTCGTCGAGCAGGTTGGCCACGGTGACGCTGCGATCTCGCGCGAGTTGAATACGTCCAGGGAGATTCATTGTGCGGGAAGCGCCTTTCGTCCCCAGTCGCTGGCCACGCAGTAGTGGAACAGCCGGTCGAGGTAGTCCATCACGGCCGGCGGACAAATGCCCACGGGCCCGAGCAGTTCCTCGGCGTTGGTTGTGTCAAATTGCATGCGCATCGTGAAGTAGTCGCGGTAAGCGCGTCCATCCACCAGCACGCGCCGCTTGCGGCCCCACAGCGCCATAAACAGCAGGGGCCGGACCGCTGCAAAAAAGATCCGCGGATCGACGTATCGCGGTTCGCGCCCCTCGAAGTACTCCGCTGCGCGCCGCGCAACCTGCTCGATGGTGGCGCTGCCGCGAGGCCCGGCGCAGAGATGAAACGTGTTGCCAAGCGCGTTGCCGTCGAAGGCAAGACGCGCCACGGCGGATGCCACAAAATCGACAGGCACAATGTCGAGAACTGCGTCCGGATAGCCGGGCACCGTGCGCCACAGGCCGCGCGCATAAATCTTCAGGGGCCAATACATCATTTTGAAGCTGGATGTCACGCCTGTCCGCGAATCGCCGACGATAATGCTTGGACGCAGAATCATTCCCGGCAGTGAGCCGAATCTCGACCGAACAAGCGCCTCCGCTTCCGCCTTGGTTCGTTCATATGTGTTGCGGAAGCCCTGCCCGGTATCGAGCTCATTTTCGCGTATCAGTCCCTGCCGCTCACCGGCCACATAGGCGGTGCCCACATAGGCAAAGCTGCTGAGGCGGCTCATGGACGCGGCAAAATCCAGCACGTGGCGCGTTCCCTCCACGTTCATTCGCCGTGCTTCCTCAAGAGAGTGGTCGAAACGCACCGTGGCCGCGGAGTGAATGACGCGCGTTGTTTCCGTCTGCAGGAATTGGCATGCGGCGGCGGCGAGCCCGCAATTTGCCAGCGTCACGTCTCCCGGATAAATCAGGACACGCGATCGCGCGGCAGACGGAACGATGGATTCGGCGCGCTGCTGAGCTGACTGTCCTGGTCGGGGGCGGATGAGCAATGCAAGACGGGCCTGCGGCTGGCGCTCCAGCAGTTCGCGCACCAGTTGCGTGCCAACGAATCCGGTAGCGCCCGTGATAAAGACGAGTTCATCGCTTGGCATGCACAAATCGGCCCACCGCACTCCGCGCCGCTCAGATGTTTCCTGGCCGTGCGCGTCCCTTGAGTGCCTTTGATTTCTGTCAAAATTATAGCGTAATGCGCGATTTGAAGGGCGGGATCGAACGCGCTCGTAAAATCGAGAGATGGTGCACTCGCATGCCAAAGCACAGCGCAGGTTTGCTGCTCTATCGCCTGAGGGAACGTGGAATCGAGGTTCTTCTCGTCCATCCCGGCGGCCCTTTCTGGGCAAAAAAGGACCTCGGCGCGTGGTCGATTCCCAAAGGCGAGCACTCGATGGATGAAGACCCGCTGGCGGCCGCGCGGCGCGAGTTCGAGGAAGAGACGGGATCAGCGATCGACGGAGAATTCGTCGGGCTGGGTCAGATTCGGCAAGCCGGCGGCAAGCTCGTTTCTGCCTGGGCGGTCGAAGGCGATTTTGATCCCGCCAATCTGCGCAGCAATCAATTCCAAATGCAGTGGCCGCCGCGGTCCGGCCGAATGATCGACGTTCCCGAAGTGGATCGCGGCGCATGGTTCACCTTGAGCGAGGCCCACGATCGCATTCTCTCGAGCCAAAGACCTTTCCTCGACCGCCTCGCCGCGCACCTCGGCAATTGATTCTGATTCCTCTCGCCGCGAGGGGCGCCGTATTCGCTCAATTCACATCGACAGATTTGTCGTTCTCGTATTCCATAATATGGAAGTAGCCCTCCCATCCGCTCCACTGGGCCGGCGCGGGCAGCTTCGCCATCGGGTCCTTGAGGTGGTTCGCATAATCCTGCACAAGTTCTTTGGTGCGATATACGCCGGTAAGCCAGTCGCCGCGGTACCAGTTCTTCCACTTGCCGTATTCGGCAGCGTGCATTGAGGCCTGAACGGAATCGAGCGCCTGTAATGCTGCGGCAGTCTCAGTTTCCGCCTTCGCGGTGTCGCCTGCGTTCGCGTCCTTCACTGCGCTGGCCACCTCAAACAACATGCGGTTACTCTCGCGATTGATGGTGATCATGGTCAGCACCTGTTCCTGGTAGTAATCGCGGCGCGCAGGACTGATGAGGCTTTCCGCGGCTACGGCATCCTTCCACACGGCGTCCCAGCGCGGCTGGGCCTCGGCGCAAGCGCTGATGTCGCGGTCGATCAGCATCTCGCGCGCCTGTGCGTCCGGCTGTGGCAGCACCCGCGGTTGCGTCCACTTCGGCGACTGGCTGGGAATCGCAATCACCTGGTGCTCACTGAGCGAATCGAGAATCAGACGACGCGCCTCGGTATGGTAGTGCTGATCGCCCTCTACGCGGGGAACATCGCTCTGCTCCATCGGCGGAGGCGCGTTGCCGGCTGACGAGAGCCGGGGCGGGCCAAAGGCCGGGCGTAGCGCCGGCGCAGCGAAATACTCCTTATAGATTTTGGTTAGCGCATCGGCGGATCTGGCGCCGAACTCCTCCGTGGCCCAGCGGCGATAATAGGCGTCGTCGGCTTCACCGGAGGCGGCGCCGGTGGTGGCGGGCACGCCGCCCCAGGCCATCTCCATCACTGCGCGGGTGGTCATCGCCACCGGCCGGATGTCGCTTGTATTGACGAGGAAGTACGACGTTGCGCCCGCCTTGATGTAGCGTCCGATTTCAGACTGGATGACCTTGAGGGAGACCATCTCGGAGAGTTGATTGGCTTGCCCGTTCATCATGGCGACGTGGAAGTACATCCCCTGCCCGGCGGCGACTTCGCCGTGGTCCTGCATGTCGCCGTAGCCGGTATCGGCCCACACCATCATGACCTCAGGCGGGATATTCAAATAGCCTTCGCGCCTGAGCCGCGAGCCTTCAGCCCATAGGTCCGTGACGAACTGCGCGTTGGGATACTTCGCGCGCACGATCTTCATCTGCTCGGCGATGGCCTCGCTGATCCGCTTGCCCAGCAGCGGATCGTTGTTGCGCACGCTGGGGTCGAGCGTGGCATAACTCGAGTCGGAAAGCCCACGCAGACCGACGCTCCACAAGATCTCGTCATTGGGATCGTACTGAGCTACAGCATCCGTCCACGCGTGTTCCAGGATCTCGGGATGCGTGGAGAAGTTGTAGGGCACCCCATCAGGCCAGCGCGCAACATTCACGCCCAGCGGGATGGCGTGGTGCTGGTTGATGATGAGGCCGCGCTCTGCGGCCGCGTGCACCTGCGCGTCGGTGGGAAAGATCCAGGTTCCCGGCACCACCATGTTGCCCTTGAGGCGCAGGATGGTTTCAAAGACCATGTCCCACGTGGAAAGCGCAATCCCCGTGTGTTCGCCTTTCTTGGGTAGAACCCAGCCGGTCATCAGGTCTTCGTCATTGGTAAAGAATCCACGGTATTTGAAGATCGGACTCGGATAAGTGTGCGCGAAGTGAGCGGGCAAGGTGATCGCCGTGCGCTTTTCCGGCAGGTTGTCGGTCCAAAGGTACATGGGATCGACGCCGAGGATCTTCTGCGAGAACTCGTAGATTGCGTAGATGGTGCCGCGCATGTCTGCGCCGGTGAGGCAGACGACGTGTTTTCCGGCCGAGCTGGTCTCGGAGAATGCAAAGGCTTCGCGGTCGGATGTGGTGGCGCAGTCTACGCCCGCAGGTAAGTTTTCGCGTTGGGAAATCAGGATCGCCACTGGGCCGGCCTGCTCAAGGCTCGTAACCAGCTTTGGCGCGCGGCCAAAGACCTTAGTGAAATCGCTCACCAGGTCCTGGGTGGAGCGATGGATGGGGCCCGGCTCCTGGCCGCTTTCAACGATCGTCACGGAGGAGTTGATGACGATGGACCTTGACTGCGCGGAAACGGGCGCAGCCGGAACGAGCAGAAACAGAGAAGACAGAAACGAGAGGAACAAGGCCAAGGACGGAAGAGGACGGAGCAAGAACATTGGGGTCACCTCGGGGAGGGATTCACCGAACGCGATTTTCTTCGCGTCACGAATTATACAAATTCCCGCGAGTCCGTGTCGCTGTGGAGGCTGGCTCTTCAATTATCCCGAATGGCTGGAGGGATTAAACGCAGGCGATAGGCGAAGGCGCAGGATCAGGATGGGCAGCCGGCGACATACGGGAATCAGAATCACGGAGGAGCCGAAGAAATCAGCCGTGTGGTGCGGCGTTGTTGACAAGCAAACATCTCTCACTATAGTTTGTGCCTCGTACGATTTCATGAAGAAAACGGCGAGCTGTGCGAGCGCGAGGAAATATGCGTGAGCTTTGCGATTCTGTTGGGAGCCCCGCCCAGGCAGGTGTACGTGCCTAGAAATCGCCGGCACTCGGGCAAGTTAATCAACCTTTACCCCATGATTGGATTGCAAGGCGGCTATGAGAAGCTTGCGGGCGCATGAGTGTTCATTTCCATTCGCAGCGGTTTTGATGCGCAAACAGAAGGGGATCCTATGATCTTGAGGCAACGGTTTTTCCTGATGAGGACGGTTTTTGTGCCTGCAGCTACGATAGCGCTGGCGGTCGGCATGATGGCGCACGGGCAGACAGCGGCGCCTGCAGCAGCTCCCGCAGCGGCGCCGGCAGCAACACAATTCCATTTCCCGACGCCCGAAGAACGTGCCGCGCTGAACGCTACTTCGGCTAAGGAGCGGGATCGCGAGCTGAAGCTGTTGGGGATTACTGCGATGCAGCCGCCCGCGACGGCCTATGACATCGGAAAACCGGGCAATGCCAACTACGACGAGTCGAAGGCGAACCCGTATCCCAATCTTCCGCCGCTCCTCGTGATGAAAGATGGCAAGAAGGTGAAGACGCCGGCACAATGGGCCGAGCGGCGAAAAGAGATCCTCGCGTTGTTTGACGAGAATGTGTACGGGAAGTTGCCGGCAGACATTCCGCCAGTGACGTGGAAGGTGGACAGCGTTGAGCAGATGACAGTGGCGGATGTACCGGTGATCGTAAAGCACATTACGGGGCACGTGGACAACTCGGCGTATCCGGCGATTACGGTGGACATTCATGCGGACGTGGTAACCCCGGCAAGCATGAAGGGGAAGAAGGTCCCGGTAATCATCGGCGGAGGAACGCTGCGCCCGTTTACCTTCCGCTTCCCGCCGCCGCGCCCGGGACAGGTGGTGCATCGGCTTGCAACGCCTGCCAATCCGCCGGATTCATCGAAGTTGCTGCTCGATGCGGGCTGGGGATTTGTGGCGCGCAACTCAAACGAGGTGCAGGCTGACAACGGCGCGGGGCTGGATGAGGGAATCATCGGCCTCGTAAACCACGGGCAGCCGCGCAGTATGGACGATTGGGGCGTGCTTCGTGCGTGGGGATGGGCTGACAGCCGGATTCTGGATTATCTCCAGACCGATCCCGACGTGGATGGGACGAAGGTGGGCGTGATGGGCCACTCGCGCGGAGGCAAGGCGGCGCTGGTTGCGATGGCGTACGATCCGCGCTTTGCGATCGGATACATTTCGTCGTCGGGCGCGGGCGGAGCGGATTTGTTCCGGCGCAATTACGGCGAGACTCTGGGCAACCTGTGCGGCGTGGAGGAATTTCACTGGTTTGCCGGGAACTTTTTGCGCTACGCGGCAGTGGGGCATTCGGCGAATGATATGCCGGTAGACAGCCATGAGTTCATCGCTTTGATTGCGCCGCGGCCCGTGTTTATCGGAGGCGGTGCATTGATCACCGATCCGGAGTATGCGCCCGGCGATGCATGGCAGGACGCGCAGGGAATGTTCATGGCGGCTGCGGCAGCCAGCCCGGCGTGGAAGGTGCTGGGATACGAGGGACTGGGGACGACGACCTTTCCCCCGATGGGAACGTTCATCGACTCCGGACGCATCGCGTTCCGGCAGCACCAGTACGGGCACACACCGGCGCCGAACTGGCCCTACTTTATGCAATTCGCCGAAAAGCAACTGGGCGAAAAGTAGCGGCAGGATACGACAGCGCCGCTCATCCGAGAGGACGCTGCGGCAGTCTGGCCCGAGGCAAATCTTCGCCCGCCGGGAGTCGCTGCGCCCGCCTTCATGTATCCTGAAACGCGGTCGAAGTGCTACAAAATAGGGCATGAGCACTCGAAGCCAGCTTTTGACACCTCGTGAAGCCGCGCGGATGCTGGGCATCAGCTATCCCGCCATCAAGAAGTGGATTCTGGAAGGCAAGATCAAGACCGTGCAGACTCCGGGAGGACATCACCGGTTGAGCCATGCGAGTCTAAAGCCGTATCTCAAGACCGACAAGACGCGGACGGAGGCGGATTCGCGCGCACGCTATCGCCGGGTGAGCGGCAGAAACCAATTGGCCGGCAAGGTTGTAAGCGTGCGCATCGAGGGACTGCTTGCCGAGGTCGTCCTGGACCTGGGAGACTTCGAAATCACAGCGATCATCACGGCTGAGGCCGCGCGGGAACTGCACCTGAAGAAGGGCGAAATAGCCGCGGCGCTGATCAAGGCGACCAACGTGATGATTGAGCGGCTGGACGAATAAAAGCTTTGATCGGATCATCTTGTTGACGGTAACGATTCAAAACATATAAATTCGAACCTGGGCTGCCCGGCCCGGGTATTCCCCGTTTCTCGCATCTCGATCGCCTGAGCCACATCGGGCCGCAGCCTCTTGAATCCGCAAGATTTCTGGAGAGTCGATCCATGAGCCTCAGTGTTGTCCGGTGTGCGCGCCGGCTCCGCGATTTTTTCGCCGCATTATTCGCGGCCATTGCCCTTCTTGCGTGCCTCATCCCCACTGCCAAGGCGCAATCTTCGTCGAGCCTGAGCGGTTCGGTGACCGATCCCTCGGGAGCGTTGGTAGCCGGAGTCGCGGTGACGATACGCGATCTGGATACTGGGATGGAGCGACCCGCGACAACGAATTCTTCGGGGCGATACCAAGTACTCTTGCTGCCGGTTGGGAACTACGAAGTAGTGGTTGAAAAGCAGGGTTTTTCTCCGGTGACGAGAACGGGCATCCATCTCGCGGTGGGCCAGGATGCCGAGGTGGACATCGGCCTGAAACTCAGCGGAGAGAAGCAGCAGGTTGTGGTGAATGCGGACGCTGCTGCAGTGAATCTGACAACCGCGGATATCTCGGGCCTGGTGCGAGACCAGCAGGTTAAGGATCTGCCACTGAACGGGCGCAGCTTCGACGAGCTGCTGACATTGAATCCCGGCATTGTGAACTTTACCTGGGAGAAGACGGGTGGGGCAGGAGTCACGAACTCCACCGTGGGGAACAACTTTGCGGTTTCCGGGAACCGTCCGCAACAGAATCTGTTTCTGTTAAACGGTGTAGAGTTTACAGGCGCTGCTGAAAACAATATGCAGCCTGGAGGCACGAGCCAGGAACTTCTGGGCGTGGAGGCCGTTCGCGAGTTCAACGTGCTGCGCGACACGTACGGCGCGGAGTACGGCAAGCGCCCGGGCGCGCAGGTGCTGATTGTGACGCAGGGAGGGACCAACAACTTTCATGGATCGGTCTATGAATTTCTGCGCAACAACAACCTCGATGCTGCAAACTACTTCGACAAAGGGTCGGCGCCGCCGTTTCAGCGGAACCAGTTTGGTGCAGCGCTGGGCGGGCCGATCCAGCGCGACAAGACTTTCGCGTTTGGGAACTTTGAAGGTCTGACGCAGCATCTACACCAGACGGGCGTGGCGCTGGTTCCTGACGCGAACGCGCGCAATGGGATGTTGCCGTGCAAACTCGTGACGCCCACGCCGAATCCTTGCCCGGCATCGGGAATGGTGAATGTCGGAGTGGCGCCGAGCGTGGTTCCGCTGCTGGCCTTGTGGCCCACGCAGAGCGCGAATGCTCCGGATTTTGGCGGGATCGCGGAGGCATTCAACAGCCCCCTGCAGACGATTCGCGACGACTTTGGCACGGTGCGCGTGGATCGCGTTTTTCGAAGCAAGGATTTGCTGACCGGCGTTTACACCGTCGACGACAGCGCCGATGTGACGCCGACGAGCGCCAACCTCTACAGCACCGATTTGGAAACGCTGCGGGAGCAGGTAGCGAGCCTTGAAGAGACGCATACGTTTTCGCCGCGCCTCCTCAACAGGGCGCGCGTGGGCTATTCGCGGGCGGCTTATTTCTACACGGGCGAGCCGAGTCCGGGAACTCCGGCCGCCGGTGTCAGTGGCTTTGTGGCTGGTAAGCCCGTCGGCACGGTGGTGGTGGGCGGAAGCGCGGCCGCGAACCCGGCAGCGCAGGTGAGCCAGGCAGGCAGCAATACGGGCAGCGATCTGCACATCGCGCGGAATCTCTACACCTACCAGGACGATGCCACTTTCACCAAAGGCAAGCACAATCTGAGTGCCGGGGTATGGTTTCAACAACTGCAATCGAACGAAGACCTGGCGCTCACGCAGTTTGGGCAGGCCACCTTCACGGGCCTGCAGCAATTTTTGCAGGGGACGATCGGGAGCTTTCTCTACGATCCCGCGCCGACCGAGATGAACTGGCGATCCCTGCTGGGTGCGTGGTATTTGCAGGATGAATACCGCGTCTCGCCAAAGCTCGTGCTCTCGCTGGGTTTCCGCGATGAATTTACGACAGGATGGAACGAGGCACACGGGCGTGCGGCAACATTTGTTTCTTCGAATGGCGTGATCCAGACGCAGCCTCGTATTTCGAGCTCGACGTTCACTGTGAATCGGGCGAAGTTTTTGCCGCAGCCGCGCATCGCGCTTGCGTTCAGCCCGTTCGGGTCGGGCACGGTCATCCGTGCGGGTTTTGGAATGTACAACGATCTGCAGGACGCGCTTGGCTATCGCATGGATCAGAACGCGCCCTTCAATCCCTCGTACAGCATCGCAAATCTGCCGGTGGCTTCGCTGCCGCTTCCGGTGGTTCCGGTTCCCGGCAATGCAAAAGTTGCGCCGGCGGGAGTGCAGCCGGACATGTATACTCCGACGCTGATCTCTTATTCGCTGCGCGTGGAGCAGGCGCTCTCGGCGAATACCACCTTCACGATTGGGTATGTGGGCTCTCACGGATATCACGAGATCGTGAGCTTCGACGACAACGAGCCGACGCCGACGATTTGTCCGGTGTCGCCCTGCCCGGCCGCATATCCGAGCAGTTTCCCTGCTCCGCTGGCGAGCGAGGCAGTCCCCGCCGGATCCTATTACATTGCGCCGGGGACGCCGGCAGCGAACCCCGCGCTGGGAGCCGCGTGGGCGTGGTTCTCCGTTGGAACGGCATCGTATAACGCACTTCAGGCGGACCTGAATCATCGTTTCAGCCAGAGTTTTCTGCTGCGCGGCGTGTACACATGGTCGAAATCGCTGGACGATGGCGACTCGCTGAATGCGACGGCGGCAGGGAATGCTCCGGGCCTGGTGTCGAATCCTTTCGACTTGAAGACGGACTGGGGGTCTGCCACCTACGATGTGCGCAACGCAGCTGTCGTCGACGTGAGCTACGACCTGCCATTCGGAAGGAACAGGGCGCTGCTGAACCATGCGAACGGCCTGGCCAACGCGCTCGCCGGCGGGTGGACGGCGAATTCGATTGTGACGCTGCAGTCGGGATTCCCGTTCACCCCTGAGCTGAGCTACAACCCTTCAAACAATGGAGACACCAAAAACCCGGTGCGTCCGTTTGTGAACCCGTCGTTCACGGGCTCGGCGATTCTGGGCTCGCCATCGCAGTGGTTCAATCCCGCGGCATTCCTGGCTCCGCCGGCCAACAGCGGTTTTTACGGGAACCTGGGGCGCGACACACTCACCGGGCCGGGCACCGCGACCTGGGACTTCTCGATGCTGAAAGACACCTCGGTGCGCGAGCGGTTCTCCGTCCAGTTCCGCGCGGAACTCTTCAATCTTTTAAATCGTGCGAATTTCAATACGCCCAACGTGGTTGCCTTTACGCCTTCCGGGGTATCGCCAACTGCCGGAGTCATCACCAGCACTTCGACGACATCCCGCCAGATTCAATTCGGCTTAAAGCTGCTTTGGTGAAGGCGAAAGACGTCGGGTCTCCCGCGCGAGATCTTCAAAGCCGCTTCCGTTTTCGATGCTGGAGCCTGTGCAATTCATCGCCAGCCAGGGTGGATCCAACTTCACTCATTCGCTTCACTCATTAGAATGTAAGTGTGCGCGCCGGGCCTGACCCTGGCGCATCCTGGTTTTCAAATATCTGTTCATAAGGCAAAGGTGAATCCCATGTACAAAGCAAAAGCGTATTCCGTCAGCAGCGCCACTTCTCCGTTCGCCCCCGCCACGATCGCGCGGCGCGATCCCACCGAACACGACGTGCAAATTGAGATCCTGTTCTGCGGCATCTGCCACTCTGACCTGCATCAGGCGCGCGACGAGTGGAGCGGCATGATGCCCACTGTTTATCCCTGCGTACCCGGCCACGAAATTGCCGGCCGCGTCACAAAAGTCGGATCGGCAGTGAAGAAGTTCAAGCCCGGCGACCTGGCGGCGGTGGGCTGCATGGTCGACTCCGACGGGACCTGCCCCGAATGCAAAGCTGGACTTGAGCAGTTTTGCCCGAACTTTGTTCTCACCTACAACTTCCCTGACAAGCACCTGGGCGGCGTCACCTACGGCGGCTACTCCGACAGCATCGTGGTGGACGAGCGGTTCGTGCTCTCCCTGCCGGGAAACCTGAATATGGCCGGGGCCGCGCCACTGCTGTGCGCGGGCATCACCACCTACTCTCCGATGCGGCACTGGGGCGTGACCAAGGGCAAGAAGGTCGGCGTGGTGGGCCTGGGAGGGCTGGGCCACATGGCAGTCAAGTTCTCATACGCTCTCGGAGCGCATACCGTGGTGTTCACCACCTCGCCGAGCAAGAAAGACGATGCGGCGCGCCTGGGCGCCGATGAGGTCGTGATCTCAAAGAACGCCGACGAGATGAATAAACATGCCGGCAGCTTCGACTTCATCCTTGACGCGGTGGCCGCGTCGCACGACATCAATGCTTATATCAACTTGCTGGCGCGCGACGGGAACATCACCATGGTTGGCGCACCTCCGGAGCCACTGGCTGTGGGAGTCTTCGGCCTGATCATGCGACGGCGCAGCTTCTCTGGCTCCCTGATCGGAGGCATCGCCGAGACGCAGGAGATGCTGGACTTTTGCGGAAGACACAACATCACCTGCGATGTCGAGGTGATCCCGATTCAGAAGGTGAACGAGGCCTACGAACGGCTTGCTAAATCGGATGTGAAGTACCGCTTCTCGATCGACATGGCGTCATTGAAGGCGGAGTAATTCGTGGGGGGGGCGCTTTTGGTGGATCGAAGGGCGCTCCGCATCCACGTTGCGACTCCCGCTTAAGAAAGCCAACACAAGCGCCCATTGCTACGGGCCTCAGGAGAAAAAGACCATGGAGATCAAAAGAGCCGGCACACAGCCCTCCGCGAAGGGCCCGGCAGATTGGTTCACGGGCACGGTACGAATTGACCCGCTGATTGCAACGGCGGATCCCGCACGAGTGCAGGGCGCGAGCGTCACCTTCGAGCCGGGCGCACGAACCGCGTGGCATACGCATCCGCTGGGGCAAACGCTGATTGTCACTGCGGGCTGCGGGTGGACGCAGCGCTGGGGCGGGACAGTCGAGGAGATCCGGCCGGGCGACGTGGTGTGGATTGCTCCCGGCGAGAAGCACTGGCATGGCGCAACTCCGGCAACGGCGATGACGCACATCGCCATCCATGAAAAGCTCGATGGCAAGACTGTGGATTGGCTGGAGCATGTGAGCGACGAACAATATCGCAAGGCCTAACGCTTCCCACGCACTATCCATGCAGAACCTGGGCGCAGCGTCAAGTCATGCGGCACTGCAGCGCGCTCAGTGTTTCACCCATCCATGCATTCCGGCTTCAAAGCTGCGCCGGTCGATGCGCGGCAGGTCGCGCGCGACCTTGTGCGGAAACAATGGATAGTGTCGCGCCGCAATGAGCGCCTCGGCAACGAACCAGACGTCTTCTTCGGCAGTCATCCAATCCAGGCGGTCAAGGCGCGCTAGATTGACGGGGCGCGAGTAAGCCCGCAGGGTGCGCTCGCCGCGCATGTTGTAGTAGTGCTCAAAGTAGCTGAGCGCCAACTCGCGCAGCGTGCGGTAAATGGGCGCGCGAAAGCGCAGGCCGGCGAAGTTTGATTTGGCGATTCCGCCCCACAGGCCCCGCTCGCGATAGATGGCCACCACGTGGTCATCGTCACGCACGGCCTCCAGATCCATGACGAGCGGGGGATAGCCGTTAACGCGCAGGGCCGCTGCCGCGAGCAGCGCGCCCTCCAGGCAGTGGCCTTTGCGTTCTCGCAGCACACGCTGCGGCGACCATGCCGTGTCGGCGTACTGGTATTCAAGCGCATCGACGAACTTCTGGATGCGCGCAGGCGTCTTGAGCGCACGCAGCGTTCTCAGATCCCGCGGCGAGAAGCCGAAACTCCCGCGCACGTGATGCCTCAGCCCATTTTGCGACAACGCCTGTTTGCTCAGAGGCAAAGGTGCTCCTGTTTCGGGGATCCCGGAGATTATACCGAAGCGAGTGTGGAGCTTTACGGCAACTGTGTAACGTCCCAGCCGCCGCCCAGCGCGCGAACGAGGCTGACGCTTGCGGCGAATTGGCGGCTTTGGATGTCGATGGCGGTCACCTGGTCCTGGAGCAGCGTTTGCTCTGCGATAAGCACTTCAAGGTAGCTGGTAACGCCACCCTTGTAGCGCGCATTCGAGAGATCGAAGGAGTGCTGCGCGGCCGCCACGGCGTTTTGCTCCACGTTCCCTTCCTGCTCAAGGATGCGCAGGTTGGAAAGCTGGTCTTCAACATCGTTGAAGGCCTGGAAGACGGTATTGCGGTAGGCGTCCGCCTGGGCTTCGTAGGAGTGGCGAGCGACGTCGGTGAGCGCATGGCGCTGGCCTGCGTCGAAGATTAGTTCGGCTGCCTGCGCTCCGAGGCTCCACAGCGAACTCGGGCCCTGAATCCAGGTTCCGGCGTTCGCGCTTTCAAAGCCGCCGGTTCCACCCAGAGAGATGGTGGGATAGAAAGCGCTGATGGCAATGCCGATTTGTGCGTTGGCTGCATCGGCCAACCGCTCGGCCGCGGCGATATCGGGTCTTCGCTCGAGCAGTTGTGACGGCACGCCGAGCGGAATCTTCGGCAGCGCGAGATCGAGCGGCGACGGTGGAATGCTAAAGCCCGATAGACCGTAATTCGCGATCGTGCCGATAGCGTGCTCATATTGTGCGCGCGTTACGCCCAGGTCAACGAGTTGGGCGCGCACTGTTTCGAGCTGTGTCTGCGCCTGTGCCACTTCAACCGCGGTGGCCACGCCGCCGGCAAAGCGGCGCTGCGTGAGGTCAAGCTGGCGCTCGAAGTCGGCGACCGTATCGTTGAGCAGGCGGATTTGGGAGTCAAGCCCGCGCAAGGCGAAGTAGTCGGTAGCCATCTCAGCATGCAAAGTGAGAGCCACGTTCGCCTCGTCGGCGGCGCTGGCCTGCGCGGCAGTGTGCGCTTCTTCGATGGAGCGGCGGATGCGGCCCCAGAAATCAGGCTCCCAGCTGGCTTGGCCGGCAATGACGAAGTCGCCGCTGGTGGTTTGGCCGCCTGCGGGAGCCAGCGGGCGGTTGCCTGACACACGATAGCGGCTAATCGAAGAGCCGGCTGAAAGGGTAGGATACAAGTTCGCTCGGACGGCGCGCACCTGGGCTTGCGCGGCAAGGTAGGTCTCCATCGCCTGGCGAAGCTGCACGTTGGTTGTGTCCACGCGTTCCTCAAGCCGGTTGAGCTCGGGGTCCTGGTAGATCTCCCACCATTTGCCTTTCAACATGCCGTCAGAAGGGTTGGCCGGCTGCCACGCGCCACCTTGCGGGTTGGGCGGAGGCACGACCACGGTCGATGCCCCGCTTTCCTTGTAGGCCGGGGGCGCGCTGTAACCGGGGCGGTTGTAGTTGGGACCGACTGGCTTGCATGCGGTGAGAAGGAGGCAGGGAACAAGGGGCCAAGGGACCAAGGGAACGAGGCGACGGGCGGTGCCGCAGACCTGTGCGAGCGAAATGCGACTGCGGATTGCTGTTCGGTGCCGATTGGATGTGCGATCCTCGGCGTTTTGAAAGGCAACCGCAGATCCTTTGAATGCGCCTGGCGCGAAAATGCGCGCCAGGCTCCCCTCAGGATGACATCCTCGATTTTGGTCAGCACGCTCAGGATGACAAGCATATTTTTGATGAGCGCGATCCTTCGGATTGCTTCCCGAGGAGGGAACTCGTGGCGCAAGCATGGCTAGAAGCCTCCCTGATCTGAGGCGGCGCTGCCGGGTTTGACCACGGTCACCTTCTCACCGTCGATGAGCGAGTCCGGCGGGTCCTGGATGACCTGGTCGCCGGCGTTGAGACCGCTGACGATCTGCACAGAGGCGCCGTCATCCTCTCCGATAATCACAGACACCAGGTGAGCTACATCGCCGTTAACGACGGTTCCCACCTGCATCCCTTCACGGCGGAAGATGAGCGCGGTGGCGGGCACGATATAAGTGTTCCCGACGGGTGCAGTCTTAAGGTGAACCTGAGCCAGCGCTCCGGGCATGAGTTGGCCCGAGCGGTTTTCGATGTCCACCTCGACAAGCAGAGTGCGGCTGACGGGATCGATGGCGTCGGCGGTGCGCATGAGCGTGCCTATGAAAGTTTTTCCGGGATACTCGGGAAAGGTGAGGCCGATCTTCATGCCGCGTTTGAGTGTTTGCGAATAGAGCTGGGGAACGTTGGTGTAAACACGAAGCGTTTCGACGGCCTGCATGTGGAAGAGCTGGGTTCCGGCGCTTTGCCCGGAGCCCGAGCTGATGAGCTGGCCGGTATCAACGTCGCGCGCAGTGACCACGCCGTCAAAGGGAGCGTAGACCTTCTCGAACGATTGCAGTTCCTGGAGCCGCTGCAGGTTGGCTTGCGCCGACTTGACTGCCGAGGCGGTGGAAACAGCCTGGCTCACATAGGTGTCCGTATCCTGCTGCGAAACGGCGTTGGATTTGACCAGGTTCGAATACCTTTCAGCCTGGATGCGGGCAATGTTGGCGTTGGCCTGCGCGGTGGCCAGGTCGGATTGCGCCTGCGCCACCTGTTTATCCACTTCCGGGGTTTCAATCACCGCCAGCAAAGCGCCTTTCTTCACTTTGGCGCCAATGTCGTAGTACCAGCGCTGAAGATAGCCGTCGGTGCGGGCGTAAATAGGGGAATCGGTATAGGCGGTCACGTTGCCGGGCAGCACGAGGGTCTCGGTGGGTGCACCCGGCTTGGCCTCAGCCACACTTACGGTCGGCGGCGCCAGCTCGTCGGTGCGCTGCGCCAGAACCGTGTCGCCATGAACGCGGCGCAGGATGCCAGTGGCTGCGATGACGGCGAAGATGAGCAGAGCCAGAACCACGCTGAAAAGAACTTTGCGTGGTGAAAGCGGGTTCTGCTCAGGCGCACTGCCCTCGCCCGCGGCGGCGTGTTGAGCATTCGGAATCGGTTGCTGAGTCATAAACATCTACTCCGGTCTCTCGTCGAATTCGTCGAGGCCGGCGGAAGCGGAATCGTGGTCGCGCTCGCGCCGGCGATCGATGCGGCCATGAATAAAGCTGAAGAAGGCTGGGACAAAGAACAGGGTGGCCACGGTAGCCAGCAGCAGTCCGCCGATGACAGCCCGGCCCAGAGGGGCATTTTGCTCGCCGCCATCGCCCAGGCCGAGAGCCATGGGCACCATGCCGATGATCATGGCGAGCGCCGTCATAAGCACAGGGCGCAGGCGGACAAAGCCAGCGTTGAGCGAGGCCTGCCGCGCATCCCCTACCAGGACTTCGAGCTGCTCGCGGGCAAAGCTGACCACCAGTATGGAGTTGGCCGTGGCCACACCCATGCACATAATGGCGCCGGTGAGCGCCGGCACGCTGAGGCGTGTCCCGGTGAGAAAAAGAAACCAGACGATTCCCGCAAGGGCGGCCGGCAGCGCCGAGATGATGAGAAATGGATCGAGCCAGGACTGGAAGTTGACGACGATGAGCAGGTAGACGAGGAGGATGGAGAAGGCCAGGCCGCTCAACAAGCCGATATAGGACGAGCGCATGGTTTGGCTCTGGCCGCGGAGAATGAAGCTGGAACCGCGAGGCAGGTCTTTCTCATGGCGGGCAACAATCTTCTGCACGGCGCGGGTGACGCTGCCCAGATCGGCTCCCTCAACGTTGGTGTAGATATCGATGACCGGCTGGATGTCGTAATGGCTGATTTCGCCCTGCTCGGCACCGGGCGTGATGGTGGCGAGATTCGCCAGAACCTGCACTGGTTTGCCAGCGCCCGGCGCGGCGGTCGCGGCTCCAGGCGTTTGCGCAGCCGATACGCTGCCCAGCGGCGTTGCGCCGGGCGCGCCGGTTGAAGTGCTGGTGGAGGGTTGCGTACTCGCGGCAATGGTGGCGGAACTCGTGACCGGCAGCCCTTCCAGCTCAGCCAGGTTGTCCATGCGGTACTGCGGCGATTGGATGGCGACGTTATACGAAACGCCATTGCGCGGATCGAGATAGAAGGTGGGGCTGGTCTGGAAACTGCCGCTCAGCGCCACAAGCAGGCTTTGCGCCACATTCTGCTGCGTCAGTCCTGTGTTCTCGGCGCGCGTGCGGTCCACGTCCACTGTGAGATCGGGGTAGTTGAAGGGCTGCTGAACACGCGCGTCGGTTGCGCCAGGTACGTAGCGAACCTCGTTCAACATGCGGTCCGCGAGAGCGCGGTTGGCATAAAGATTGGGGCCGACGATCTGGAGATCGATGGGCGCGGCAACGCCGAAATCGAGAATCTGCGTGACGATGTCGACCGGCACCTCGTAAAATGTCACGCCGGGGTAGTCACGGGCAAGCACGGCGCGCAGGCGCTCGACATAAGCCTCGGTGGGATGATGCTTGGGGCTCAACTGCACCTGGATGTCGGCGTCGGAAGGACCCACCGGCGCGGAAACGGAATAGGACAGATTCAGCGAAGAATTGGGCAGACCGATGTTGTCGAGGATGGTAACGAGTTCGTCGGCCGGGATTTGCTGGCGGATGGTTTGCTCAATATGGTCGCAAAGAGCCGCCGTCTCCTCAATGCGCGTGCCCGTGTGGGCGCGCACATGAATCATGAACTGGCCGGAATCGACCGAGGGGAAGAAGTCCTGCCCCAGCCACGGCGCCAGCCCAAGCGACCCCACGGCAAACACCAGGAATAGGATGAGAAAAAGGCCGGAGCGATCGACACAGAAGGTGAGCAGGCGCAGATAGGCGTGGCGAAAACGCTCGAAGCCGGTTTCGAAGCCGTGCTGAAAGCGCGTGAAGGGGTTACGGCTGGCGCGCTTTCTATGTACTTCCGCGTCATCATGCTCCCGGAGCATGTACTTGGCCATGGTGGGCACCAGCGTACGCGAAAGGAAAAAGCTGGCAAGCATGGCGAAGACCACAGCCTCGGCCATGGGCACAAACAGGTAGTGCGCCACGCCGCTCAGGAAGAACATTGGGACGAACACAATGCAGATGGCGAGGGTGGATACGAGAGCGGGCGTGGCAATCTGCGCGGAGCCGTCGATAATCGCCTGTTCCAACTCCCGGCCGGTCTCCAGATAGCGATTGATGTTTTCGATTGCTACGGTGGCGTCGTCGACCAGGATTCCCACGGCGAGCGCCATGCCGCCCAGCGTCATGATGTTGATAGTTTCGTGCAGCGTATCTAGCAGGATGAGTGAGCACAGAATCGAGAGCGGAATTGAAACGGCGATGATGATCGTGGAGCGCCAGCTGCCCAGGAAAACCAGGATCATGAGCGCTGTCAGGCAGGCCGCGATAATCGCCTCGCGCACCACTCCACTGATGGCGCCGCGGACGAAGATCGACTGATCGGAAAGAGCCGCGATCTTAAGCGTCGGAGGCAGCTGGCCTTTGAAGCCGGGGTTGGAGAGGATGTCGCGCACGCCCTTGATAATGTCGAGCGTCGACGACGAGCCGATCTTGAGAATGTTCATCATGATGGCGCGATGGCCATCGACACGGACAATATTGGTTTGCGGTGGATTGCCGTCGCGCACGTGGGCCACGTCGCGGATATAGACAACGGCTCCGTTCACCGTCTTGATGGGCAAGTTGTTCAGGCCATCCAGGAGCGTGGGCGCGGAGTTGGTTTCGACCTCGTATTCGAAGCGGTCGAGTTTGATGGTGCCCGAGGGCGCGATCACGTTTTGCGTGGCGATGGCGTTCACCACGTCGGCGGGCGACAGCCCTCTGGCTTGCAATGCCTGCAGGTTGAGATCGACCATGATCTCACGCTGTTTGCCGCCGTAGGGGTAGGGCGATTGAGCTCCCTCGACGGTGGCTAGTTGAACGCGAATGGTCTGCGTTGCCAGATCGTTGAGCTGCTGCTCGTTGAGGCCGGCCCCGGAAAGCCCCAGTTGCAGCACAGGAACGCTGGAGGCGTTGTATTGGATAATGAACGGCGGATTTGTACCGGGCGGCAGAAACCGCAGTTGCACCTGGCTGATGGCGCTCACCTGGGCAACGGCCTGTGCGATGTTCACGTTGGGATGGAAAAAGATCTTGATGATGCCGACACCCACCAGCGACTGCGACTCGATGTGATCGATGTCGTTGACCGTCGTTGTCAGGCCGCGCTCGGCGTTGCTCACAATGCGGTTTGTCATCTGATCCGCGGAGAGGCCGGAAAACTGCCACACCACCGTGACCACCGGGATGTCGATGTTGGGAAAGATATCCACCGGCATCGTCTCGATGCTGAGGACGCCGAGGATCAATATCAAGAGCGCGAAGACGACAAAGGTATACGGCCGCCGAAGCGCAAGCCGGACAATCCACATCATAGGACTGCTATTCGCTCCTCGGCCGGCGTCATCGCGGTCTTGTGGCCTATAACCGGTTTGCCAATAGCTCGTATCGAAAGCGGAATCGAGTTCAGCAGCTCCGGTCCGGTTCGCGCCGGCTCCTGGGGTTTCGGGCCGAACCGCAATTCGATGCAGGCCCGGACCAAATTTCCGTTGAAATTACTATGTTAGTCGAAAGAATGGACTGGAGAGGACATAGACAGGCAAAAAGATCCCGCCGCTAATACACTCTCATAGGACGCCATCGGATCCAAAACGATTTGCCGCTCCGTGCCAGTGGTCCTGCAATCCGGCACACGACTCCGAGCGACCGCCGCACGATCAAGCTCGTTCTCATGCTGGAGCAGCGATTACTTCTCCGAGGCGAAGTTTTGCGCCGCGGTCCGCACCCCCGGATGGGCGTTCGATTCGACGCACAAAATCCATGCTGTCATGCGCTGCCGGGAGCCGTGGAAGCGCGTCTAAAGGGCATACTGCCAAGCGCAGAGCGGACGCAGGCGTCATGACCCGCCTGAGTCCGGTAGACTGAGGAATGGATTCACAAAACGATCCTGGCCTGGTTCCCGCAGCGGGTGCGGCGGGGAGTTTGGGAGTCGTGGGCGCGGTCCCATATAATCGACTTTTCCTTGAGGCAAGGCCAGATTTTGAGCAATGAGGGTGTGCATATTCTTCCTGTGAAGCCGAATCGTGGAACGAAAGAGTATTTGTGCTCGTCGCAGGGCCCGAACCCGGTGAAGATTAAGCACACTTCCATCGTCCGAACAAAGCGGGCCGTCAGTCTGTTGACGCGCGCTTTCTTTGCGCTTTTCCTTACCGCCAGTGCCGTTGTTTCCCTCGCCCAGACTCCCGACACGATCTTTCAGATTCGCGTGATTGGCAACCGCCGCATCCCCAAAGAAACCATCCTTGCCCGCATGTTTACCCATGAGGGCGACACCTACGATCCCATCTCCATCGAGCGCGATTTCAACTCGCTCTGGAATACCGGCTACTTCGAGAATTTGAGCATCGATCGCGAAGACACCGAAAAGGGCATCATTCTCGACGTATATGTCACCGAGAAACCCTACATCCGCGACATCATTTACAAGGGTGAGAGCAGCATCACCGTCTCCGATATCCTGGACCGTTTCAAGAAGGAAAAAGTCGGGCTTTCCGTAGAGAGCCAGTACGATCCAACCAAGATCAAGCAAGCCGAAACGGTCATCAAAGAGCTCCTGGCTGAACACGGCCACCAGTTCGCCACCGTCAAAACCGACGTCAAAACCATTCCTCCGGCCAATGTGCAGATCAACTTCAACATCAAGGAAGGCCCTGTGGTCAAGGTGGGCAAGATCACCTTCCAGGGCAACCGGCATATCAGCGCCCTCGTTCTGCGGCGCTCGATGAAGAACCTGAAGCCCATTGGCATTCCTTACTCCATTATTTTCGAAGACCTGTTCTCCCAGACCTATGACTCATCGAAGCTCGAAGAAGATACCGAGCGCGTGCGCCAGGCCTACCGCGACAAGGGCTACGCCAATGCGGCGGTGGAGCAGCCGAAAACCGAGATCCGCGACGAGGGAGGGTTGAACTGGTTCACCTTCAGGCCGCGCACCGGCAAACGCATCGATATTCAAATGACAATTGAAGAGGGTGAGCGCTACCACCTTGGAGAGATCAGCTTCACGGGCAATAAGGAGATCACAAACCTGAAGGCATTGCGCGCGACTTTCCCCATCAAGGACGGGGACTGGTTCAGCGCCACTCTGATCGCCAAGGGCCTGGACAACTTGAAGAAGGCCTACGGAAGCCTCGGCTACATCAACTTCGGCGCCATCCCCCAGCTCAGTTACAACGAAGCGAAGAAGACGGTCTCGATGAAGATAGACATCGACGAAGGCAAGCAGTTCTTCGTCTCGCGCATTGAGTTCCAGGGCAATACCATCACGCGCGACCGCGTGATTCGCCGCGAGCTGCTGCTCGACGAAGGCTCGGTCTACAACTCCCAGCTCTGGGAGTACAGCCTGCTTCGCCTCAACCAGCTTGAGTACTTCGAGCCGCTCCGGGTCGATCAGGACTCCGAGGCCCACCAGGATCCCGACAACGGCACGGTAGAACTTCTCCTGAAGGTGAAGGAAAAGGGCAAGAACTCGATCGGCCTGAATGGCGGCGTGAGCGGATACTCGGGCGCCTTCCTCGGGCTCAACTATCAGACCAACAATTTCCTTGGATTGGGCGAGACCCTGAGTGTGCAGGCCAATCTTGGCAGCATCAGCCGCCAGTTCCTCTTCGGCTTTACGCAGCCTTATATCCGCAATCGGCCCATTAACGTAGGCTTCCAGATCTTCAACAACAAACAGGATTACAACGCAGCCAAGAGCTACCAGGCGACGACAGGCGCGTCGCTGAACCTTTCCACTGCAGAGAAATCTCTGACGCAGAACTACAACGTGGGCTCAGACGGCTTCAATTTCTCCCTCAGCTATCCCCTGAAGCGCCACGCCTTCCAGCGCGTGGGCATGACGTATAAGTGGACAAAGTCCACCGTTTCTGCGTTCAGCACGGCCTCGCAGACTTTCTTCCAGACCATCGCCTTCCGTTCGGGAGTGCAGGGTTCGAATCCGCTGTCCGGCATTATTAGCAGCTCGATTGGATTGAGTTACACATATAACACCGTCAGCAATCCGTTGCGTCCGCACGAGGGCAAGGAGTTCGACGCTTACGTCGAGGCGGCGGGCATCTGGGGCAGCGTGCGCTACGTCAATCCGGTGGTGGCGTACAAGCGCTACATTCCCATGCACTATCTCATCCCCTCGCAGACCGGGCACAACGTTCTGGGCTACCGTGTGCAATTGGGCTTCATTCAGGGCTGGGGCGGCGATGTGGCTCCGCCGCAGAACCGCTTCTACGCCGGCGGCGAACAGGAATTGCGCGGATTTGATGAGCGCTCCGCCACGCCCTATGGCTATGTGCCCACGCGCGTCAATTTCCAGCTCACAAACCCCGATGGCAGTTGCGTGCCCCGCGATCCAACCAACCCCGAAGACAATCAGTGTATCCAGGTGCCGTTGCCGATTTACGGAGTCGCTTCTATAGGCGGCGATACCCAGTTGACCACGAACGTCGAGTACCGGATTCCGATTGTCGGGCCGTTCACTTTCTCCTTCTTCGACGACTTTGGCATTGATTCCGCGATCAGCCACGGGCAATTGCTGCAGAGCCCCGAAGGGTTTGCCTCTCTGACCGCACCGCTCTACGGTTGCCCGGTTTTCAATAACGGATCCTGCCAGGGCGGCATCCCTGGATCGCAGGTTGGCTTCAAGCCGGATATCCGCCCGGTCCAGGGCACCAACTTTGTCCCGCGCATGGATGTCGGCGCCGAACTTGGCGTGCTGATGCCGATTCTGAACGCGCCGTTCAGGCTTTACTACGCCTACAACCCGCTGCGGCTTTATGAGCGTCCTTATTGCAACGACGTAACTCTCGGGATCAAGCAGTACAGCTGCTCGTCGGAGTTAATTACCCGCGCCATGTTCCCACCGGGCGGCGCAGGCGACTACACCTACCAGGAAGCGATCGAATCCTATGGTGCGCAATATGTGTTCCGGGAACCGCGCAAGACCTTCCGCCTGACGGTTTCGACAACGTTCTAAGAATGAAAAGCTCAGAGCAGCGCAGGGGCTCCCGCCCATCCCCTGGAGGCGGGAAAATGCCGTATAATCGCGTCTAGTTCTGGAGATGCCTCTCTGCGCGTGGCTCGTTGCAGGTTCGGTGCGAAAGGGGCTTGATCGCGATTCACCTGGCTTCGCGGATGAAGCAGATGGCAACGATACCCAGGAACTTCGAAGGAGTTATCGATCCACATGAAGTATTTGCGTTTCACCGTTCCTTTTTTGATCGCGGCAACCATGATTCCGGCTGCCGCACAGGGAACTTCGTCGTCAATGCCGAAGCCCGCCGCGACAGCATCTGCGCCGACCGCCAGGGTTGCGGTCATCGCATTTCAGGCTGCGGTCAGCCAGACCAATGAGTTCCAGCGCGATTTCGCCGATCTGCAGAAGAAATACGATCCGCGGCGCCAGGAGATCAAGAGCCTCAGCGACCAGGTCGACGCCATGACCAAGCAACTTCAGTCAGACGACGCGAGGTTGACTGACGACGAGCGGGCCGCGCGTTCACATGCGATCGACGAAAAGAAGAGACTGCTGGACCGGGATACCCAGGATGCGCAGAGTGATTTCCAGTCGGATATGCAGGATCTGATGAATCGGGTGGCTGGGAAGGTGGGAGCCGTGATGACCGACTATGCCCAAAAGCACGGCTATACGCTCGTGCTCGATGCCAGCGATCAACAGACCCCAACCGTGCTCTATGCGGCCGACGCCACAAATATCACCAGGGACGTGATCGACGCGTACAATCTCAAGTCGGGTATTCCCGCGCCGCCTGCCGCGCAGCAGGGATCGAACCCACCCGCGGTGGATGCGCCGCAACCCCAGCCGGCGGCACATTAAATTAACTGCCTCGGAAGCAAATGGGCGGTGTCATTCCCCGCCCTCTGCTTTCCGATCACTGTTCACCCGCCGCGGTTCTCTGTATAATCTCCCTAGTTCCTGCTGACGTCTTGATTCGCGTCCTTTCCAGTCCCTGCTCCGTTCGGTGCAGTGCCTCCGTAGAAAAGTCGTGAAGTTTGTCAGACGAGACCGGCGTGCTTTTGCGTCTAAGAAATAGCCGCAGGGAAGAGTCGTGCAGGACTTCCGAAGGAGTTTTCGATTCACATGAAGCGTTCGCTTGTACTGACTCTGATGCTGGCCTCAAGTATGGCCCTGAGCGCCGCCGCCCAAACACCGGCCGAACCATCCGCAGCCGCAGCGCCCGCGGGGCCCGCTAAAATCGCCGTCATCGCGTTTCAGGTCGCGGTAGGACAAACCAACGAAGGCCAGCGCGCTTTCGCCGATCTGCAGAAGAAATATGCACCCAAGCAGGCAGCCCTCAAGTCGCTCAGCGATGAGATCGACGGCATGACCAAACAGTTGCAGACCCAGGGCACCTCCCTCTCTGATGCCGACCGCGCCTCCCGCGCCAAGACGATCGACGACAAGAAGAAGCAGCTGGATCGTGACACCGAGGATGCTCGCAACGATTTCCAGCAGGATATGCAGGACATGTACCAGGGGCTTGCCTCCAAGGTGTATGACGTCATGCAGTCCTACGCCCACCAGCAGGGATTCACCCTGATTCTCGATATTTCACAACAACAATCGCCCGTGCTCTATGCCAGCGAAGGATCCAATATAACCAAGGCAGTGATTGACGCATACAACGTGAAGTCGGGTATTCCGGCTCCCGTGGCCGAGCCGGGCGCAGCCGCCGCACCAAGGCCGAGACCGGCCACATCTGCCCCGAAGCCAGCCTCCCATTAAGGTTATGCAATGATGCAGCGCAGTCCCTGCCCAGCAGGGTCTGCGCTTTTGCCTCTTGTTCTCCACGCAAGGCAATTTTAAGACCACTGCTCGACCGAACCGCGGCAAGAGTGGGCCAGAAGGCAGGCCATTCACTCAAGCGGCTGCCCGTCTGTGGAAAAATTTGTGAATTTCTCCCGGAAGCATTCTCGGAATGCTCCGATATTCTCTCTTGCCAAATTGCGGCCGGTTTTGCTAAGAAGCGTAACCCCTTACATATCAATGAGTACTTTCGGACATTGTCCCTTGTGTTCCAGATCACGACCTAATTTACGGGAAACGCCTATTCTGGACGGCTTTCCACAAACCGTCGTGAAGGCTCTTTAACAAAGCAAGACGCGACGCCCCCTAAATGGCCGAATTATTGCACGCGTCTGCCGCGGGCGGCGATTGTCCTAATGATTTAAGTTTTACCGGCCGGATCAGGAGTTTGCCGCGCCCACGAGAACCTTGGGCCCTGTGGGCTGGGGTCGCCCGCCCAAGGGCTCAAGCGTGACGGCAAAGGCCTTGGCGGCAATGCCGGGCTCGAGGTGTACGACCACTGCCCCGCTCTGCTGATTCGCCTCCACCAGGCCGGCATCGACGGGCGAGCCGCTGGCGGGCACAAGCCAAAGTTGATAGCTCTTGCCGGCAGGAGCCGGTGCAATCTGGCCGGAGTAGACAGCCAACCCCATGCGTGCGTTGTAGAGCACATGCGCTTGTCCCGGCGGACCACCCGCCTGCTGCAAAAGCGTGATTTCGGCGGTATCGGGAGCGCCCGCCACCTGCCCCATGGCCTGCATAGCAACAGAATCCTGCGAGACCTGTGCCTGGAGTTGCTTGATCTCTTTGCCCCGCTGAAGATCGAGCTTAAGCAATTCGAATGTGGCAAACGCCAGGACAGCAGTGGCAAGTCCAAAGCCGAGCGAAAGACGAAGTCCCCAACGGACCTTTTTGGGGGCAACCGGCGCGGTCTTGCTCGCCGATGCCGTGCGCTCTGCCTTCACCTTCGCCATCAAGTCGGATTTCACCTGCGGACGAGGCGCCACCGGAGGGGCAGCGAGGCCCAGGAGCGAGGTACGCTGTTGCGCCGCGGCAAGCTGCTGCCTGCAGGGGGAACAGACGCCCAGATGCACCTCGAAGGCCTGCTTCTCTTCGCCGTCCAACGCGCCCAGTGCGTAGAGGTCGAAGTCTTCCGGATTGGCATGCGGTTCTGTCATTCGAGTATCAGCTTTAACGATTGCATGGCCGTGCGGACCCGCGTCTTGACGGTGCCCAGAGGACATCCGGTCCTGGTCGAAATCTCACTTTGTGTCATCCCCTCAAAGTAGGCGAGCTCCAGGGCCTGCCGTTGTTCGGAAGGCAATTTCGCGAGCGCCGCCGTCAAACTTCGTGCCAGCTCGGTGCGTGCCGCTTCGTCTTCAACATTTTGGGTCGAGACAAAGGTATTTGCATAGCCGCCATCCTCCTCCTCAAGCACCTCGCGATCGCGGCGGCCGCGCAGCCGCGAGATGGCACGGTTGCGGGCGATCACCATCAACCAGGCCGGCAGCGAACCACGGCTTGCGTCAAACTGCGGCGCATACCGCCAGAGCTGGAGAAATACATCCTGCAGAACTTCTTCCGCAGCTCCGCGGTCCTGCAGGATGCGGTTCACCATTCCAAACAGCATGGCCGAATAACGATCGTAGACGAGCGAAAGCCCGGACTCGTCACCTGCCCTCATTCTCTGGATGAGCGCGGCGTCGGACGCATGCTGCGGCGATGCAGTCACTGGGCCAAGCTCCCCTCTACCAATCGAATACGCAGTGAAGAGTCTCAATGGATTGTATATCCGGCGTGGAATCGCGCCGGGGCGGCGCCCCTCAAGCACTTATATCATCCGCAGGGCATCTCCCGATGCGCGCGAATCGAACTCCGTTTCGACGATTCTTCAGGACAGGCGCGTTTTTTTCATTACTCACCAATCCGATTCGGGTGGTCATGGCGTACATCGAGCAGGAGGACTTCCCCCACCATGACCGATCTCGAAACCGCTGCTCCTCTTTCGGCAGAGCAGCTCCTCAACCGCATTCGCGTCAAGAAGGCATTCAACCGCCGCAATTTTCTGACGACCCTTGGCGCTGCAAGCGCCGCCGTAACCGGAGCCGGCATGATCGCCGGTTGTGGCTCCACTTCCCAGGCTGCGATGGCGGCCGGACCGTCGGAAAACGATGTTCTTAACTTCGCCCTCAATCTCGAATACCTTGAAGCAACTTTCTACAGCTATGTGGTTACCGGCGGCGATATTCCCAGCGCGTCGACGGGAGGCGGACCTGCGCCGACCGGGGCACCTGCGGGAAAGCCCAGCTTTCAGACGCAGCAGATTGCCGACGTCTTCGCCGAGATTTACTTCGACGAACTAAGCCACGTGAACGATCTGCGCTCCGTACTGGGCAGCGTAGCGGTGGCCCGACCACAACTCGCGCTCAATGCCCTGGGCACGGTGAGCAGTTCGAACTACATCACATTTGCCCGGCTCTTTGAAGATGTTGGCGTGACTGCCTATGCAGGGGCGTCCGTCGACCTGACTGGAACCAATTTGCAGTACGCCGCGCAGATTCTCGCGGTCGAAGCGTTTCATTCGGGCGCAATCCGGCTGATCGATATTCAGCAGGCGGTTCCCTACATTCCGTCCTCGGTCGTTCCGGCCGACAACTTCGATGTTCCCCCCTACGATGCGGGCTCGGTGATGCTGGCCGAGGCCGGCCCTGCCGCTAACGGCGGATTCTTCGCAACAGCAGGCGCAAACGGGGTGAACAAGACGCCGCCGGGATTCGCTTATGCGCGAACCACTTCACAGGTGCTGGCGATTGTGTACGCAAATTCGGCCTCGGGCACTGCAAAGGGCGGCTTTTATCCCAACGGCATGAACGGCAATATCGCTACGGTATAGGACCTTCCTCACTTCATATCGGCTCCGCCAGCGTTGGACGAGCAGATCCCAGCGGCCTCTCAAAGGAAACATGTCTTTGCAGCGGGAAAATTCAACTGAACCGAAATCATTTCACGAAAGGAAACCATTGCAATGAGAAAGCTGATCACTCTCATGTTTGCCACCGCGCTTGTATGCGCGGCCTCGGTTAGCTTCGCCGAAACAGATCCCATGGTGGGCGGAGCTGCCATGTACCCCACCAAGAACATCGTTGAGAACGCAGTAAACTCGAAGGACCACACGACGCTGGTTGCGGCCGTGAAAGCAGCCGGGCTGGTGGACACTCTCGAGGGGCCCGGACCGTTCACGGTGTTTGCGCCAACCAATGAAGCATTCGACAAGCTGCCGGCAGGGACGGTTGACAACCTGCTCAAACCGGACAATCTCGACCAGTTGAAGAAAATTCTCACCTATCACGTGGTGGCAGGCCGCATCACAACCCGCGACCTGAAGAAAATGATCGCGGACGGAGGCGGCAAGGCCTCACTGACAACGGTTGAAGGCGGAACGCTGACGGCGTGGATGAAGGATGGAAAGTACATGCTGACCGACGAGAAGGGCGGCATGGCGGCCATCACCGTTCCCAATGTCTACCAGTCGAACGGCGTCATTCAGGTGATAAACGCCGTTCTGCTTCCATAATTGATTTCGAGCTCCCCCTGCCGTGCCGTCGCATGCCTTCCGGACCGGCCCGGATCGGAAGGCTGCGATTGTACGGATTGTTTCGGGATTCGACGGCTTTGGGGGCCGGCTGGGCGCTGCTACTTTTGCTGCTCTTCCCCTACGCGCAACACGGCCAGAAACGCTTCCTGCGGAATGTCCACCTTTCCAATCCGCTTCATCCGCTTCTTGCCTTCCTTTTGCTTCTCCAGAAGTTTGCGTTTGCGGGTGATGTCGCCGCCGTAGCACTTGGCGAGCACATTTTTGCGCAGCGGGCTTACCGTTTCACGGGCGATGACCTTGGCGCCGATCGCGGCCTGGATCGCCACTTCGAACTGCTGGCGCGGGATGAGTTCCCGCATCTTCGAGACCAGCGCCCGGCCGCGCTCGTATGCGTGGTCGTGATGCACAATAATCGAAAGCGCATCGACGGGTTCGCCGGCGATCAGAATGTCCAGCTTCACCATCGGCGACTCCCACGCGCCCGCGAGCTGATAATCGAGCGATGCGTACCCGCGCGAGATCGACTTCAGACGGTCATAAAAATCCAGCACGATCTCGTTCAGCGGCAGTTCATAGGTCAGCATCACGCGCGTAGGAGTGATGTACTCGAAGTTGATCTGCTTCCCGCGTTTCTCCTCGACCAGCTTGAAGATCCCGCCCACGTACTCCTCGTTGGTCAAAATCTTCGCTGTAATCACCGGCTCGTGGATGCTGGCGATGCTTTGCGGTTCGGGCCAGCGCGAAGGATTATCGACCTCGATCTCATTTCCGTCGGTGAGCACGATGTGGTAGCGCACGCCGGGCGCGGTGGTGATGAGGTCGAGCTCGTACTCGCGCTCCAGCCGCTCCTGGATAATCTCCATGTGGAGCAGGCCAAGAAACCCACAGCGAAAGCCGAATCCGAGAGCCACGGAGCTTTCCGGCTCGAAGAAAAACGACGAATCGTTGAGCCGCAACTTCTCGAGGGCGTCGCGCAGCAGCGTGTGCTCATGGGCATCCACGGTATAAAGCCCGGCAAAGACCATGGGCTTGATGTCTTCAAATCCGGGAAGCGCGTGCGCGGCGGGATGCGCATCGTCGGTCACTGTGTCGCCGATCTTGGTATCGCCCACGTTTTTGATGGTTGCCGCAAAGAATCCGACCTCGCCCGCGATGAGCTGGCCGATCTCGACAGGCTTCGGCATCAGCACGCCCATCGATTCCACTTCATAGGCCTTGCTGTTCGACATGAGCCGGATGCGCTGCCCTTTGCGCATGGATCCCTGCATCACTCTCACCAGCACAATGACGCCGCGGTAAGCGTCAAACCAGGAGTCGAAGATAAGCGCCTGCAGCGGCGCGGCGGGATCGCCCGTTGGAGGCGGCAGCCGGCGCACGATGGCTTCCAGAACCTCATCCACTCCCTGGCCCGTCTTGGCGCTCACCGGAATGGCATCCGTCGCGTCCAAACCGACGGCCTGCTCGATCGCCTCCTGTGTCCTCGTCACATCGGCCGAGGGAAGGTCGATCTTGTTGATGACGGGAATCATTTCAAGGCCATGGTTGATGGCCAGATAGGCATTCGCCAGCGTCTGCGCCTCCACGCCCTGGCTCGCGTCCACCACCAGCAGTGCGCCCTCGCAGGAGGCAAGCGAGCGCGAAACTTCGTAACTGAAGTCCACATGGCCTGGCGTGTCAATCAGGTTGAGCTGGTAGGTGTTGCCGTCGTGGGCCTTGTACATCATGCGCACGGCGTGGGCCTTGATGGTGATGCCGCGCTCCCGCTCCAGATCCATGTCGTCGAGGATCTGGGCCTGCATCTCGCGTCCCGTCACCGAGCCCGTCAGCTCCAGCAGGCGGTCGCTTAGCGTCGACTTGCCGTGGTCGATGTGGGCAATGATGGCGAAATTGCGAAGGAAACGTGCATCCATGAGAGCGGCGCAAAGAAAGGGCTTGGCGCTATGGGCGCGCAAAGCCCTCTAGGCATAGCTTATCATCGGGCGACTGGGGCGACGCGGGACTAGAGCGCGTCAGCTTGCACTCAAGGAGTGGGGATTTTGCAGCGGGGCGAGGAATTGTATCGATCGCATGGGCATTGTCGTGCTGAGCCGCAGGCGAAGGATCTGCGGTTGCCTTTCGCGCGGCCCTCCAGCCAAATTTCAATTACTTCCGGATCGCTGACGATCCGCCCGCGATAGCGAATGTGGCTCCGAACCCTTTCTCCCAAGCACTGTCATCCCGAACGCAGTGAGGGATCTGCGGTTATTCTTAGCACTCCTAAACCCGCCGTAACTTCCGGATTGGCGACCACACTCCCGCGATCCAAATCCTGCACTCGCTCTGCTCTCCAACGCGTCGTCATCCTGAAAGGAGCGTAGCGCAGTGAAGGATCTGCAGTTGCCTTTCATGGGTTCATGCGATCAAGCGCCCGACGATAATCGGCAGGCTCACCGTCGTACCAATCCCGGCTGAGATCGGCCCACGCAGGATTTGCCGATTCGATGAGTGCGATTTTTCGGGCTCGTCTCCATCCCTTCAGTTCCTTCTCCCGAGCGATGGCTCTTTGCACATCTTGATGGCGCTCAAGCCAGATCAGCCGATCGCAGTTGTATCGCGCTGTGAAGCCTTCATGCTCCTTCCATTTGTGCTGGAATACGCGTTTGAGCAGATCGCCCGTCACCCCGACATAGAGCGTTCGGCTTCGGCTGGCCATCATGTAGGTGCAATAGGAGCCCTCGTGCATGCATTGATCGTAGGCAGAAATGGCGGAATGGGATGTGATGAAGAACAACTGCAGATCCTTCGCCTGCGGCTCAGGATGACAAGCAGAGAGAGGATTGTGAGACTGTCACCGGCAATCCGGAAACTACGTTTTCCTGGCTGCGAAATCGCTAAAAGCAACCGCAGATCCTTCGGCTGCGGCCTCAGGATGACAAACTTGGTGCGCTAGAAGACCTCGATCGCGGCGGCATGGCCGGGGGCGGCCGCAAGCTTCTGGTCACGCGTGATCAAGGGAGCCCTCAACTCCTCGGCGAGCGCCACGTATGCCGCATCGTAGGCGCTCAGATTCTGTCTCAGCCGCCAGATCCGATGGAGCAACAGTACGGGAGCATAGCGCGTGATGCGAAGAGCGGTGAGATCCTCAACTGCCTCCTCGGCCCGCCTGGACGACAACGTGCCCTCGCGCACCAGACGCCGCAGAACCTGGGCAAATTCCACATCGAGCAGGTGCACGGTATGCAGGGTTTCAGCTTGCGCATGAGGGCGCGCATAGATGCGTTGCTCGATGCGCTGTCCGGCTGGAGTTTCGAGCAGCCAGTCGACGGCCGCTGAAGCGTCGAGCACGATCATCGCGCGGCGCGTTCCTCTCGCAGCAGACCGACGGTGTCAAGAGCGGCGGAAACCGGTTTACGCGCATGCAGACGCGCGCGGAACTCGGCGAGCGTTGGGCGCTCCGCGATCTCCCGGAGTTCACTGAGCAAATAGTCGGAGAGCGACATGCCCGCCATCGCGGCCCTGGCCTTCAGGCTGCGATGAAGAGCATCGGGGACATTGCGAACCTGGATCATGCGTTCCATGTGATGAGCATACTTGCATGTTATACACATGTCAATAAATGACGCCGGTTCCGGGTGGTTTACGTCAATACGAAAGCCAGGTTTTTCCCGGCTGCGAAATCGCTAAAAGCAACTGCGGATCCTTCGACTGTGCCTCAGGATGACAATCGCTTTCGCGGTGATATGCGTCGGTCGCTCGTTGCGGGGAACGACCTTCGCTCGGGGCGGGCATTCGACTGCGCTCCCACGAAAATCACGGCTGGGTTCTGTCGCACCTTGCGGGGCTTGTGATTGGACGCAGTCCCCGGGGTACGTTCGCCGCAGATCCTTCGACTCCCTCCCGCTTTGCGGCGCTTCACGACGGCAAAGCGCTCCCTCGCTCAGGAAGACAAGATGAAGGAATGAGCCTTGGGTGCAGCAATCCCGGAATCGCTCTAGTACTTCGCGAATACCCGAGAGTCACGTGCTCTGGGTGCGGGCGGGTTGGCATCGCTTATCATCGGCATAGTGCCCTCTGCGGTCTCACCCTCGTACGATTGGTTGCGTCTACTTGCTTGTATGCGTTGGAATCGGATGCTGCTGCCGGTTTGCGCCGTGCTGGTTTTGTCGCTCACGGGTTGCCCATCGCAGAAGCGCAAAAACGTGGCCCCACCGCCTCAGGCAACCGCGCCGCCGCTGCCGCCCGCGCCGCAAGCTTCCGCAGAAGCACAGAATCAACCTTCGCCGGCGGAGCAGGCGCGCATTCGTCAGGTCATCGCCCAGGTTGAAGCAGCCTACGCCGCCGGTGACGCCGACTACCGCAAGGGCATGCTGGCCGATGCCAAGACCCAGTTCGACCACGCTGTGGATCTCATGCTCTCCTGCGGCATCGATATCAAGTCGCATCCTGAATTGGACAGTGAATTCGAGACGATCGTCGACCAGGTGAACTCGCTGGAGATGGAAGCCCTGAAGCAAGGCAATGGTTTCGTCCCCAAGGAAGAGATCACCCCCGCCGAGGCCGCCAGCGACGTCACGTTCGCGGTTGATCCCAACCTTGTGGCCAAGGCTACGGCCGAACTGGCTACCACCAAGTCCGATCTGCCCCTCATGGTCAACGACTACGTAGCGGCATTCATCAACTTTTTTGCCTATACGCAAAAAGGCCACAATACCCTTCTTCACTCGTTCCAGCGTGCCGGTCTTTACAAGGGCATGATTCAGCGGGTTCTCGCCGAAGAAGGCGTGCCGCAGGATCTCATCTACCTCGCTGTCGCCGAGTCCGGCTTCAATCCCAGGGTCGTCAATCGGAGGTCCCGCGCCGGCGGAATGTGGCAGTTCATGCCCGATCCGTATTATGGCCTTACGCGCAATTCCTACGTCGATGAGCGCTTCGATCCGGAAAAATCCACGCTGGCATACGCGCGCTACATGAAGTATCTCTATGACCAGCTCGGGGACTGGTACCTGGCCATGGCCGCCTACGACCACGGCGCGGGCAACATCCAGAAGGCAGTGGCGAGAACCGGCTACGCCAGCTTCTGGGAACTCTATAAGCGCCACGAATTGCCCAAGGAGACGCAGAACTACGTTCCCGAGATCATCGCCGCCATCATCATCGCCAATCATCCCCAGCAGTACGGGTTCGACGACATTACGCTCGATCCGCCTGTACTCACTGACACGGTGACGATTAACTATTCGATCGATTTGCGCCTGGTTTCAGACCTTGTGGGAGCGCCGGTGGATGAGATCGAAGCCCTGAACCCAAGCCTGCTGCGCATGGAGACCCCGCCCGACGACCCCTTCGATCTGCACCTTCCGGCCGGTACGGCGACATTGTTTGAACAGCGCGTGGCGCTCGTCCCTGAAGGCAAGCGCAACTCGTGGCGCTATCACCCGGTGGCCGCGGGAGACACGCTTGCGTCTGTGGCGGAGGCGTACCACGTGCCGGTATCGGAACTGGCGACCGCCAATCAGCTTGACAGGGACGACAGCATCGCGGGCTTACAGGCATTGGTGGTCCCGGTACCTCCTGCCCTCGAGCCGCTGGCGAGAACCCGGCTCTACATTGCGCGCCGCGGCGACACTCTGGTAACCATTGCGGACCGCTTCGGCGTCTCGCTGGCGGAGTTGCGCCGCTGGAACGACATCCCCAGCGGTATTCGCGTCATCCCGGGCCGGCGCCTTCGGGTGGCGGAACCTGTGGTTGTGCGCAGTTCAACCCGCCGCCGCAGAACTCACGAGGCCGAAAAGGCGTCCAGCGCCAAGCCGGAAAAGACGGCGGAAAGCCGGAGCAGGACGGACGGGCATACGCGAACCTCCGGCACCAAGGCGCACGAAGGCACTTCGCGGAGCAGCAGAAGCCCGGCATCGAAGCCTGCCCATAAGCCGGTGGCCAAACCCTCTTCCCAAGCTAAGAAGGGCACGACGCAGTAGAGTGGTGCGCCCATCTTTCCAAGGAAAAACTGCGTAAAGCCGCATCGAATGCTTGTGTTTTGCTTGTGTTTGTGGTCAAGCTAAAGCTACAATCGCTTGCGCAAGCAGAATGTTTTGCCCTGCTTTGCCAAAATCCGAAATCAATTTGATCAGCGGCATTCCGCTGGAGGCAATGGGATGGATGAAGTGTTCAGGATGTACGCGATGAGTGACGGCGACCCGATGGGGAAGCCGAGAGACCTGGACCCCGGTCAGGTCGAAGCCTTTGCTGACGAGGAAGATGAGTTGGAAACCGCCGGTATCCTTACCTCCTCGGATGACGATGAGGTAATCGCCGAAGAGACGGTGATTGTAGTTGCAGCCAAGCCCGCAGCGCCTAAACAGAAGAAGGCGGCCGCGAAAAAGCCGGCGGCCAAGAAGGCGCCCGCGAAGAAGGCCGCTCCGAAGAAAGCCGTGGCAAAGAAGGCCCCGGCGAAGAAGGCAGCGAAGAAGGCTCCTGCAAAGAAGGCTGCAAAAAAGAAGGCGCCAGCCAGGAAAGCCGCGAAGAAAGTGGTCAAGAAGGCGGTTGCTAAAAAGGCGCCGTCCAAGAAAGCGCCGGCAAAGAAAGCCGCCAAGAAAAAGGCTTCTGCCAAGAAGACCGCGAAGAAGACTGCAAAGAAGAAGGGCCGGAAGTAAACGGCCATGGAACTTGTCTTGACGCGCCCCAAGATCAACGGCGCGTGAGCGGATGTGCGGATTGAGAGGGATCAATCAGCCGACGTCGCGCACTCGTACCCGACCCTCAGTTGAGTGAACAAGCCCGGCGGTGACGCCGGGCTTGCTTTTGTGCGGAGTTCAGTGCTTTCCCGCTCCGACCCCGCCTACGGAAGCGCTGCCAGCACGCAGAAACCGGAATGGACATCCCTGACACCTTACCCTGATTGGCAACATCACCGGCGGGCCGCCACAATGGCAACGCCTGCCTGCGAGGCGCGCTTCAGCAAGGCCTCGCGATCGAAGAGCAGCGTCCGGGCCGCCTCAACGGAGAGGCAGCTCGCGCCAGCGCGAATCATCGCTTCGATCGTCGGCTCGCCGATTACGGGTACGTCGAAACGCATGTCCTGGTTAGGCTTTGCGACCTTGACCACGGTAAGGCAACGCTGCAGAGTGGATGCCGCGCCTTCCAGGGTCTTCATGAGGCGGCCGGCGCGTTCGATGGTCGCGTCGGTGCCTTCCATCGCTTCAACGGCCACGCAGGCCTGCGCAGCTACAACGACCGTCTGGCCAATGTCGAAAGCGGCCAGCGCCCGTGCTACCCCTAGCCCGTACTCAATGTTCTTGCATTCGGTTTCATTGGGGGCGCGCTCGGTGAGCACGCCTTCCGCAGCCAGGAGCGGCTCGAGAAACGCCGTGGAACTGATCAGCTCGATCCCTTCGTCTCCAAGCACCTTGGCCACGGCGCCCAGCAGCGCATCGGTCGAGCGCGTGCGCAAGTTCAGGAGCAGCTTCGCCAGGCGCCAGTCGGGCCTGATGCTCGAAAAGATCTGCTTGTGCTTCACCTGGCCGGCCATCACGGCTCTCTCGACGCCGGCTTTCTGAAATGTCTCGATCAGGCGCGAAAGCTCGCCCAGCGAGAGCCAATGCACGGTCACTCCGGCGTCCGCTTCGGCGCGGCGGTCCATCTCCGGGTCAGTCTCTTCTTTGATGGCCGCCACCACGACGGGCAGCCCCTGCGCCCGCGCCGCGTCGAGCAGCAGAAAAGGGAATCGGCCGTTGCCGGCGATGAGGCCGAGTTTCATGAATGCCACCGCGAGAATACGACGTGAAACGGGCCGGGGCGAGCGACGACTTTTAGCGGAGGGTTCATAGGTGCGGGTGGAACTGCCCAGAATACAGGATGCGGGGGTAAGGTGAGGAGAGCGCTACGTTTGACTTCCAAAACGAATGAGGGTCAGAACGGTTGTGAATCCCGGAATTCCTACAAGGATGACGGGGAGAGTTCACGTCCCGGAATGCCGCCATTTCAACATGCGGCCAAGGGGCGACATCCCAACCGAAACTCAACCTTCGACCGCTGCCATGGTCGATGAGAGCGTTGGCCTGGCAACGCCAATTGACGAAGAGATGCCTTGTCGGCTCAGTTTAGAGCCTGAACGAAGTATGCTTCCCTCTTGGGATGAACGGGGCTGTCGCATCCTTCGCTAAGCAGAGGTCCTTCTTATGAATCAGAATTTCGCCGCAATGATCCTCGGTGGTACCGGGCAAGTCGGTGGTGCAGCGGTCGCGGAATTGCTAGCAATTCCCGAATGCCGGGAAGTGGTGATGGTGAGCAGAAAGCCCATTACGGCGCGATCGCGGGTGCGCAACGTGGTTCTTGATACCGGCGCAGCTGAGTTTGCCGAGCGCACTGCCGCCCTTGCGCGCGAAGTTCTAAGCCAAGGTCCCGCAAGCGCCGTGAGCTGTGTGGGTGTCGGTTCCGGATCGAGGCGCTGGAGCGAAGAAGAATTGAACCGACTTGAGGTCGGCGTCGTGGGTGCCTTTGCGCGCGGCTGCCATGACGCCGGAATCGCCCAGTTTTGCCTGCTATCCGCGGCAGGAAGCACAGCTCGCAGCCGGATTCGCTATGCCCGCGTCATGGGGATGAAAGAGGACGCGGTGCGCAACATCGGTTTTACGCGTCTCGCCATCTTTCGCCCCGGCATCATTGTCGGCAACGCTCATACCCCGACCTGGGTCGGTTGGTTGGGGAGCCTCGTTCCCGGGCCGTTCGGCAATATCGATCAGCGAATTCTGGGTCGCTCAATCGCCGCGGAGATTGCTTTGCACAGTCGAGAGGCCGGCGAAGTTATCCGCGAAAATGCCGCAATGAAAAAACTCGCTAGACAGTTCAAGAGCGTGACTTAGGAATTTTGCGCGGGTCCAGGCTAAGTTAATGGCGAGAGAAAAAATCGGAGAGCCGCAGTGTTTCGAGCTGATTTGCCTAATTTCAGCGGATGTTTGTCTCTTCACCTGCCGACTGATCTGGATGTTCCATTCCATTCGGAACAATTCTCAATTGTTGCCAAATCGCCATAACCGGCCAATCTCTGCTTATTTTCATTCAGGTGGTTTTTAATTTACGTAATTCGGCCAGGATCTTTGTGAGCCGATTGGGGAGCTTATTGAGGCGATTGCGCTTGTCGCCGTTTGGAAAAGAGCGTCGGAACATTTCCAGCGCATGTTGAGAAGCCTGGAAGCAATCGATGAGACCATCGAGGTCTGCCCGTACGGGTATAGCAGATGTTTTGGGTTGCGGAGCCAGATGCCTTGGTTTGGAGCGAGCCAACTGGAACTCGCGTTCGAGGTCGGTGAGGGCGACATCGACGTAGCGCATGGTCATGCCCGGATCGACGTGGCCGAGTAACTTCATCAGGACGGGGAAGCTGACGCCGGAGCGAAGCATCTCAGTGGCGTAGGTGTGCCTGAACTGATGAGGGACGATAGCTGTGGGAAGTCCGAGCGAGTGACAGACCTGATGCAGGTAATCGCGGAGCTGAACCAGGATCGCAACTTTGCTTCCGGGTCGTGCCAGGAGTCGTCCATCGGCCGGCAGCGGATCGAGGGAGCGGAAGAAGCGCAAGCGGTGAACGAGATCACGGCCGAAGGCATCGATGGGGACCATGCGTTCGGTCTTGAGTTTGCCGAGGGGGACATGAACTGCCCATTGGCTCGGCCCTGTAGAGCGCAGACAGTCATAGGAGAGATCGGCGCATTCGCCGATGCGCATGCCGGTCGAGCGGAGCAGGAGGAAGACATTTCCGCCCAGATCGTTTCGGCGCATGAACTCCTGCTGCAAGAGTTGATCCTGTTCGGCGGTGAGCGGCCGTGGCAGTGTGTGAGGTGAGCGCGGGATATCCTCGCGCAGCAGCAGGTGAGCCAGTTCAGCGAGATGGTTGGTACGCGCCAGCTCATGGAAGATGGTGCGCAGAGCAAAGAGGCGTCCGATGCAGGTTGCCGTGGCCAAGGGCGGATTCTGGGCGCGCAGGTGCGCCATCCATCCGAGGATATGAGGATCACGGCGCAGTTGTTCGAGACGAGTAATTTTCGGGTGTTTCGTTCCGAGATAGACGAGGAAGCTACGCACCACGATGTCGTAGTTGCGCTTGCTGGAAGAAGTGAGTGCTGTGCACAGAGACTCGATCGCGTGCGCGAAGACCGGCACCAGGGGATGCTGAAGCGGTGGGCGGCGCCAGCGCATCACGAGATCCTCGGTTGAGGATGGATGCACTGCGCCGCCGCGCGGGCATACTGGAGATAGACATCCTGCGGCGAGACCTTTACGTAGTGCATGGTGGTTTTGATGTCGGCGTGCCCCATCAACTGCATCAGTGCGGGCAGGCTGATGCCGGCGCGCACCATATCCGAGGCGAAGGTGTGTCGGAACCGGTGGGGATTGGCCAACTGGACGCCGGTGGTGCGGCGATGATGGCGGAATAAGGAACGTAATCCCGCGGGTGTCATGCGTTGGCCGCGAGCGGGCCCTTTCAACACCACGAACAGTGCTGCCGAGCAGGGATCGGGCCGCTCGACGCGGAGATAGTGATCGAGCAGTTGCGTGGTTTCCGGCGCCAGGGGCAGCAAGCGTAGCTTGTTCCCCTTGCCGCACACCCGAAGCTGCCCTTCGGAGAACAACACATCATCACGGTTCAAGGCCATCACTTCGGCGGAGCGGAGCCCCTGCATCAGCATCAAGCCGACGATGGCCAGGTCGCGAGCGTTTCGAAAACTTCGCCAGAAGCGCGCCACTTCATCGGCCGAGAGAGGAACGACGTTGAGCCTGGGTTCCCGCACTCTGAGTCTGCTCAGTTCGAACCTGGGCCGTCCCAGGCCCATCGGCCTGCGGTGCAGGAAGGGTTGATGGAAGCCGTGCGCGACTTGACAGGGAGCATCGGGGAACTGGTTGCGGATAGCGCGATCGGCGGTGGCGGTGCGGTCGTTGATGGTGGAGGCAGAAGGCGGAGGTCGGAGGCTCGACTGGAAGCGCACGTAATCGAACAGAGTCGACTCAGTGAGGTTCGCGGCAGAGATTTCGCCAGTGCGATGGACGCTCTCCCACCAGCGCACGAAGTGCAACAGGCTGTGGGCGTAGCTGTAGAGGGACTTGTCTGCGAGGCGGCGGACATACTCGCGGTCGAGGTACCGATTGATCCACGCAACGCCCTTGCCGGTGGATTGCTCCACCACCTGAATCGGACTATGTGCGCCCGAAGAAGTCTTCCTCGAGATGACGCGGAAGTTCATGGCTGGGCAGCCTCCAGCAGCGACTGGAACTGGTGTGCGTCTCCTCCTTGAACGAAGAAGGAGTTGGGATCATGCCCCTCAGGCAGGAGAACGCGACGTGCGGAGATACCGTGCACGACAAGACGATCAGCCAGTCGCTCTGCAGCCTGCTGGCCGCTCTGGTTCTGATCGACATCGAAGGTGAGATAGACGGTGCGCTCGCCTTCACAGAGTTGGCGGAACTGAGTGTCATTCAGATGCGTGCCCAGCGAACAGGTCGCGTTGCTAAAGCCCGCCTGCCTTACGGCGGCATAGTCGAACAGTCCTTCGACCAGGATCACTTCGGAGCAGTTGCGAACCTTCTCCCATGCATACAGGTCGCCCTTGCCGCCGGGCAGGAAGCGATGGGCGAAGTCTGAGCCGATACTGCGGCCGTAGAGGTTGACGATGTGCTCGTCCTGGCGCAACGGAAACACGATGCGCCGATAGAGCGCGTCCGCACCGCGAGCGTTAATGAGGCCGAGCCTTCGCAACACATCGAACGAATAACCTTGCGCGATCAGATATCGGCGCAGGCTTCCGCCAGGCGCATAGCCGATGCCCAGTTCCCGGATCAGAGCTGCATCATGCACTCCACGCCGCTGGAGATAACGCATCGCATCGGGGCTGTGATCCAGTTGCTGCTGATAGAACGCCGTGGCCTCTTCGAGCACAGCGCTGGAACCAGCTTCTGGAGCGAACCCGGGATCGAGACAAGCCAGGCTCTGGCGGAAGGAGAGTCCGCGCCATAACTGGACGAAGCGAATCAGATCGCCGCCCCGCCCGCAGCCGTGGCAGTAGAAGACATCTTTGCGTGTGTTGACATAGAACGACGGCCGGCTCTCCTCGTGCAGCGGACAGAGTCCAACGAACTCGGATCGACCCGCAGGATGACCAGTCCAGTTATGCTGCCGCAGATAATCCAGCAGCGGCGTTCGCCGCTTGAGTGTTTCGACGTCTTCGCCCACAACGCTTTTTCGCCTCCGGAGCACAGCGTAGGAGCAGGTCGCCGGCAATCCAAGGCAAGGATGGTAGGTGAAGAGATTTTTTCTCAGAGACGCAACGGCCAGAGGTTTTTGAGAACCGGAGTGATCCAGCGCAATGGCCCCGCTTCGCCATCGGCCTGATGACTGCGCGTTAGCCAATGAGCTACGCGGGAAACGGTCTGGCTGAGAAAGGAAGGTACCGGCTGAGAGCAGTCCAGGCCGCTTGACCAGCGGCGGACAGTGGAAGGATCCGGCAACCGATCAGGGTCCTTGAGCCTCGGCAACGCCTTGTCCAAGCAACAGCCCTCCACAAAGCGCAGCAGCAGTGCCTGGCAGCGCGCCAATAGGCTGTAATGCGTGTAGGGCAGAGAAAATATCGGCAGAAAGGTGAAGGTCGTCCCGCAGCTTCCACAGCGGCCCCGGCGAATCCTGATCCAATCGTGATGCTCGTCGTGCGCCTGTTTGCGCCGCCGGCCATGACCAACAATCGAATCCTGTTCACAAACCGGGCATCGGCGTAAGATGATTTCGTCCGAGTCTTCGGCCCAGCCGGCAGCAAGCCGCTCCAGCGCGACCGACACTGGGACAAAGAGGATCGTAACCTCACACGGGTTCCGCTTCCTGCTGCGATCCGCCAAGATGCTGGCAGGAAGCGGGGCTCCGCCTCCTGAAGAAAATCCAACTGAAAGAAAATATAACTTCTTGCCGACAGCCACAATCGCGTGGTCCAGCTTATTGGCCGGTTATCTCCGCCAATGCATCACCGAGCACTTAGTGCTGTGAAGATTGCGGCCGCATCCGGTTAGGCGCGGCGGCAGTGTGGGTTGCGGGTTGGCACAATTCGTTGGATTGGGCGCGAACAGGCGCATTACTTGATCACCCCGCGCTCGCTCTGCTCAATGAAGCGCACCAGCAGCGCCACGTCTTCGCCTTCGATTCCGCGCATTTTTTCAAGAGCCTGCGTGGTGTTCATCTTACCGGCCAACAGAATCCGGTAGGCCTTTTGCAGCAGCTTGATGCGATCCGCCGAAACCCCGCGCCGTTCAAGACCGATTTTGTTAATGCCGAAGGCCTTATTCTCGCGCCGCGCGGAAGTCAGCGAAAAAGGCAGCACATCCTGCGTGACAATCGTTCCGCCGCCGATGAACGAATAGGCGCCCACCACGCAGTGCTGGTGGACGGGGCAGAACGCGCCCAACGTCACGTGATCTTCGATAATCACGTGACCGGCCAGCGTGGCATTGTTGGCGAGGATGCAATGGCTGCCCACCTGGCTGTCGTGCCCGATGTGGGCATAGGCCATGAGCAGGTTGCCGGAGCCCAGCCGCGTGATGCCTCCGCCGCCGACTGTCCCACGGCTGACGGTCACGCACTCGCGGATGGTGTTGCCGTCGCCGATCTCGGTCTGGGTCGGTTCGCCCCCGTACTTCAGATCCTGGGGCGCCATGCCGATCGCGCCGAAGGGGTAGAAGATATTACGCGCCCCGATTCGCGTCTGCCCGTCGAGCACCACATGCGAGATCAGCGTGCACTCTTCGCCGAGAGCCACGTCCGGTCCAATGGTGCAATACGGACCGATGGTGCAGGATGCCGGGACGTGCGCTCCCGGCGCAACGATCGCGCTGGGATGAACGCTCACTGGGCTGCCCCGGCAGAAGTTGCTTCGGCCTTCGACTCCTGCGCTCGCGGCACCACCATGCAGGTCAGAGTCGCTTCGCAGGCCAGCTTGCCGTCGACATACGCTTTGCCCGCCATCTTGCCGGCGCGCGTGCGGAAGCTCACCACGTCCACTTCAATGCGAATTTGATCGCCCGGCACGATCGAGCGGCGGAACTTGGCTCCGTCGATGCCAGAGAACACCGCCAGCTTGGAGTGCCGGTCCTCCATCTCGGAAAGCATCAGCACCGCCCCGGCCTGCGCCATCGCTTCAATCACCAACACGCCGGGCATGATGGGGTGACCGGGAAAGTGGCCCTGGAAAAACGGCTCGTTCATGGTCACGTTCTTGATTGCAACCACGCGCTTGGCGCGGTCGAACTCAACAATGCGGTCGATGAGAAGAAAAGGGTAGCGGTGGGGCAGGAAATCCATGATCTCCTGGATGGTAAACGTCATTCTGCGGCTCCTCTATGAGCGGTCCGAAATAGATGCTGTACTTACCTACGGATTATAAATATCGATCCGCCAGAGGATGTATCGATTGTGCCCCGGCCGCCTGGTACTACTTGTTCCTGATCTTCTGCGCCTCCGCTTCCGGGTCCCAGAAACTCGCGGGTAGATTCTGGTTGTAGATCACGCGCGTCACGTAGTACTGGCGCACGGTTTCGCCATTTTTGAGCCGCGTAATCGTGAGGGGAGTCGGGAAGCCTTGGATGGTGTGGTAATCGTCGTACTCTTCGGTATCGCTGTTCTTGTCGTGGTAGATGGGGTCGCGCCATTGGAAGGTGCTCTGGAGCGGCAAATGGGTTTGCACATCCATCAGGATGGTGATGCCCTCATTTTGCGCCGAGATCAGGCTTACCTGCTCGGCCAGGTGCCGCTCGGCCAGGTGCTGGCCTTCATACATCAGGATGGTGTTGGGGTCTTTCATCCAGACCTTCACCGCAGTTTCAATGGAGTGGTCGCGACGCCGCAGAAAGTCATCGACGATATCTTTTTCGAGCGGCTTCTTGCCGCGGTAGGTCACCTCCCAGCCCTGGCGGCCGACGAAAAATTGCACCACGTCACGGTGCTTGGTGTACTCAATGCGGTCGTGGTCGGGCCACTGGTGGAACTCGTAGAACTCCGTCGTACCGGGATCGGGATTGCCCTGGAAAAAAGCGGCAATATGCCCCTGCCGCTCCATATTCTGTATGTTCAGCCACGCCTGCCCGCCCAATGCCTGCACCATCGCGTTCAGAGCCGCTCGCGCCTGCGCCGCATTCTTTGCCGCATCCTGGTCGCCGGCCTGTGCGCGCATGGCTAGCGGAAAAATCAGCGCAATCCCCACCAGCGCTAATGTCAAAACTTTCCTCATCATTCCCCGATCCACCTCGCAAGTTGGTCCTTGCCGCCACTCCGCATACCTATTCTCTATTCCATTTCCTATTCCCTACTAGGTAGTCCCAGTTCCCTGCTCTTTCACCCCACCAGAACCGAGCCGCCGTTCACGTTCAACACTTCGCCCGAAATAAACCCGGCGAGAGGAGTACACAGAAACAAAATCGGCCCGGCAACCTCCAGCGGAGTCGCAACCCGGCCCAGCGGAATTACAGACTTAATCTTCGGTCCCATCGAGGGATCGCCAAGCGTCGCGGCGCTCATATCCGTGGCCACCCATCCCGGCGCAACACAGTTTACGCGGATCCCCTTCGGCCCGAGCTCGCTCGAAAGGCTCTTGGTGAGACTGATGAGCGCTCCTTTGGTCACGGCGTAGTCGGCGTGATACGCCTCGCCGCGCTGGCCCGCCGTGGAACTAATCAACACGATATGTCCCCGTGCTCCACTCCCATCCGAAGGGCTGCTGCACGCGGTGGACTGGCGTTCCATCTGCACTACCGCGGCCCGTGTCAGCCCGAACACTGCATCGAGGTTTACGGCAATCGTGTGCCGCCATTGCACGTCGGACATTTCGGCGATGGGTACGTCTTCAGACTCCCACACTCCGTGATTTGCAACCAGGATGTCGAGCCGGCCAAAAGCGGCTACGACCTTCTCGACCAGGGCGTGCCCGTCGGCCGGCGTGGCCAGTTCCTGCTCAATGGCGGTGCAGCCCGCCGACCCGGAAGGTCCCGTTCGGGCGCACTCGGCCGCGAGCGCCTCGGCCTGTTTGCGCGCCTGGCGATAGCTGAATGCAACCCGCGCCCCAGCCTGGCAGAAGAGCCGAACGGTTTCTGCGCCGATGCCTCGCGACCCCCCGGTCACGAGCGCAACTTTGCCATCCAGAACCAGCGATAATGCCATAGGCCCACGCTAAAGCATCGAGAAGCGGGATGTCGACTCCGCGAGCTTATCAAGGGCGTGCATGCGTAAACTCCGGTCGACTCTTCCTATCCTCCGTGCTTTTCCCAAAACGCCGCCGGCGTCACAACGGGATACTTCGCCGCGAGTGCGAGTAAGTCCTTGTCGCCGGTAATCAGATAGTCGGCACTCGAAGCGAGCAGCGTGCCTAGCACCGCCGCGTCGGCCTTGTCCCGCAGCTTTCTCTCCTTCGCGTTGACCGGCTCGACAATCTCGGCCAGAAAGAGAAAACTATCGGCAAGATCGCGAATCTCTTCCTCGTTTAACGCGACTCGCGGAAGGCGCGGTAGCACCCGCACCATTTCATCGGGGATGTATCGCGACAGGGCTACTCCCAAGGCGCCTTGCTTCCACGCGCTTATGATGCGGCCAGGAGTGCTTTGCGGATAAGCTATTCCCGAAACCAGGACATTGGTATCCAGCACGACGCGCAAACCGGCCATCAGCGCCGCCGGAGCTTCGAAACCGCAGAGTCGACCTCCGCCATCCCCTCGTCCGGCGGCACATGAGCGTAAGCCGCAGCAATCCGGGTGCTGAGCTCGTCAAATCGGTCCTTCATGCGGCGAATGCGCGCAAACAACTCGGCATCTACAAGCGCTGCCACAGGCTTGCCGTCCTTATTGATCACGATGCTGTCGTTACGGTACTGGACCTGGTTAAGCATCTCCCCGAGGTTCTGGCGAAAGTTGACGGCATTGACTTCGGTGATCATCGAGCACCCCGATCATATTAATCGCAATGACCATTATGATCGAAATGATCCGCCTTGTCAAGATTTCATCTGCGCAGCACCGAAGACACGTTGATTCTGGGCCTCGGTACGGCAAGCGTTTGGAGGCTGACTTCACACCGTCCGCAGCACCCGCACTGGCAGCAGAATGATCGCCTTCACCAGCTCCAGGACACCGTCGACCGCAATCCCAACGATGCGGAAAGGCAACAGCAGCAGCCACACCAGCGGATACAGCACCAATGCCGCCAGGGCGATAGGCCAACAGAAGACGAGAAGAATGCACCACAAAAGAAATTTGATCATGGCATGCAGCACCTAAATGTTCGCAATTATGTTACGCCTGATGCGTGGAAAATGTTCCCCGGCTACCGGCGTTTCTTCGCGATGCTCTTGCGCCTGCTGCCAGCCCCGGCTGGGGCCTTGGCTTTTTCAGCCATCTTATTCTTGCGCTCGCGAATCGCCTTGGCCCGCTCCTTCGGAGGCAGGTCCAGCATGGTCTTCGTGCGTTTGGGCAGTTTTTCGTAAATCAGCGCGTGCGCGCGCCTCAGCTCATCTTCAATCTGGCGAGGGCGCAACACATCCCATCGTTCGATTGTCACCCAATGGGCCCTGGCCAGATAAGGCGAGGCAATGATTCCTTCCGTCTCCAGCAGCTCGTGAAACCGCTCCGCGCCGCAGTGGAACCAAAGCACGCCGGTTCCCGTGTCGTCGAGGTCGGTCATGGCGAACATCTTGCCGCCAATGCCCTTGTCCCCGACGAAGTAGACCAGGTGATGACCCCAGTTCACGGTTTCGGTCACGTGCGGCAGCGCCATGCAGATCTCGCGAATGCGTTCGTTATCCATCAGAACTTCGCTTCAAACTCCGTAAAGCGCCGCTCCAGCTCCCACTGCGCCGTGGCTTTCTGGCTCGTGGCCAGAAAGGCCTTGCACGCCACCGAAGGATTGTCTGCGCCCAGCGTGTCCTGTTCACAAGGCTTGTACGCTACTTCCAGATCGTCGGGCCACATCCATAAGCTCCTGCCCGAGATGAACGCGTGCGCCATCCCCGTCCGTGCCAGTTGCTTCAACTGAAGGTAGGAGAGGTTGTAGGTCTTTGCCGCGAGCACGTACTCGTCGGTGAGATCGATGCGGCTCACTCCCTCGTCGTCCGTAGAAAGTGCGACGGGGACTTTGGCGGCGAGATATGCCGGAAAAGGATGGTTCGCGCCCTTGATGCCCAGAATCACGTCGTTCGAAGTGAGGTTGATCTCAATCATCACGTGTTTCTGCGCCAGCTCCTTGAGCAAGCCCTGGGGATCGTCCTCATACATCAGGTCGACTCCATGGCCAATGCGCTCGGCGTCGCCAAGCTCCACCGCCTGGCGAATATGGAAGCGCAATCCGTCGGGTGGCACAAGTCCCGGAGCCAGCTCACCCGCGTGCAACGAGATGTTCACATTGGGATAAACGGAATGCAGGTAGCCAACTATCTTCATCTGCAGCGTGTAGTCGCGCATTGAGATGAGGCTATCCTCGGGCTGCACAAAGTTGATCCCGACCCACAGATCGTCCTTCGCATTCATGCTTGCCTGCACTGTCTCAAAGCCAAGCAGCGTCTGGGCAAACACCTGTTCGGGCGCGTTGTCGCGCAGAATCTGGTAGAGATACCGCACCTGCACCTGGCACGCCGGCGTTGCCTGCGGCGTTCCACAGTGTTCCGTCTTCTCGCGCCCGGTCTCGGCCTGGCGAGCTTCGTCCAGATCCGCGGTGACTTCGTCGCGCAACCCATGGTCGAGCATTTGCTGCCGGAACTGCGCGAAGGCCTGCGGATCAGCCTGCGCCAACTGCGCGTTCCAGCCGATCTGGTGCGCGATTTCAGCGGCGTGCGAGAACGGCGGCGTCTCCATCAGCTCAAGGTATTGTTCGTTCTGCCAGGCCGCACGGCTGGCCACTTCGTCCACCCATTCCGCCGTATGCGACTTGCTCAACCCGCCGAAGTGATCGAAAGTGGCAAAAAACTGGTCATGGCCGCTCCACTCCGAGGTGGGCACGAAGCTGCGCATTGAAAACGCATCGACCAGCTTGTCGTAGAGCGCCTGGTCGGCCGCCGAAATACTTCCCGAGAGATCCTTCGCCGGAATCTCGCTTCCCGTGCACGGAGGCTTGGCGAAACTCTGCGCCACCGTGTTGATGCACAGCCCATCCTCACCGGCGTCGCGGATGAAGGTTTCGGCATAGACGGCGCCGGAAAGGTGAACGTGCAGATCCGCGCCCTTGGGAAATCCCAACAGAAAGTCGTACAGCGCGGGCGTGCTTTTTTTGACGGCAGCCTGGTAAGCACTTGCGGCGTCGGCCTCGGTCCCCGGTTTCTTCGCAGTGGCATTCTGCCCGCGCGCCGCGGGTTGCAGGCCGTTTACAACGGCTGCAATGGCGATAGCTGAGCAAATGAGGGGTTCGATTCGGTAGCGCATTTTGCCTTCCCTGAGAGAACGGTGTACCGGCCGCGCCCAGGCATCGCCGCGAGCCGGTGAAGGATTGTTTTGTAGGTTACGGGCTTCGGCCCGGTCGCCAACGAGCGAAACGAGAATTTGACTGAGCCTCGGCGAACGCGGAAGAGCTAACGCACAGGATCATACCATGTCTCAAACGACTTCCGGTCGAAATGGCTTCTGCTCGCCCAAATGCCTTCTGGCTATGGGTTGGGCGTTACCGCGCGAGCCCCGGAGAAGAAGATTTGGCAAGGACGGTTTCCCCACAGCGATCGAACTCTCATGGGGGGTCCGGACTTCTCCGGGTGCCATCGATTTCTTCAACGATAGCGGATTTTCCCGCGAGAACTTCTTGATGGGCTGGCATCGGTTTCGGATTCCGCCCCCCCAAGGCTTGTGTGCCGCCCGGCCCCACCTTGGCCGCCCAGATTCTGGGTTGATATACTAGGTCAGGTTGTTGCATCGCAGGGCAAGTGGAGTGACCCACCTTTTACGGCATTCGCCTTCAAGGTTCAACGGAATCCGCGTCCGCCGCGGCGGACAACCTCGTGTATCAAGCTGAGGCCAGGTAGCTCAGTGGTAGAGCGCGGCCCTGAAAAGGCCGGCGTCGGCGGTTCAATCCCGTCCCTGGCCACCATCTTTCAATAATTTAGAAGTTTTGAGAGAAAAGCCTCACCCTGATTACCCCGCGTTTGCCGGACCGTTTCCGAAACCGCTCCGAAAAAGGCTGTTTGCGCCCTCAGCCGTTCTGGGTCCGATGTTTGGGAATACAACCCAAGCGTGGTGGCGACATTGCTATGTCGCAAGGTTTTCTGGACAACCGTCGGATTCACATTCTGGCTGACCAAGAATGACGCCAAGTTGTGGCGAAGGACGTGAAATCCGAATCGTGTTTTCTCACTTTCCCGCAAGATTCCGAGCTCAATTGCGATTGGCCGGAGATAATCCGCGACCAACATATTTGCAACGCGGGGTTGCTTGCCCTTTTTGCGGAAACTCGGAAATACCCAGTCTGTGTCTTGGGGATACGGACTCTCCTGACGTGTTCGTTCGTTGCGCAGCCTCACGAGCGAAAAATATTAGGTTTCCGCTCACCTCACAGCGCATACGAAAGTCCTTTAAAAAGGCGAGTCTCTTGGACATTTTTCGATGGGGTTTTCCGCTCACTTCATCGCAATGTTCCGCGCACACCTGCGTAACAAAGCGTCTTGGCGCTGAACGCACTCCTGAATGTTAATCAACTAGTAATTATTGGCATGGTCCGCCGCCAAAGATCCCGATCTCCCAGCGTGAGCATCGGGCATTGAGCTCGCGAGCGCGAGCAGCGGAGTGGGACCGTATTTAAGTCACCGGTATATCTCTCAAGTAAGCGGCCTTCACCTCTCAAGCTGCATTGCCTTTGCGAAACGAAACGCCCGGAATGATTTGCTTGAATGTGTTTACTGAGTAATCCGGCCTCGGGACAAGACCGGACAGAAATGGGGACGTACCCAAAAACAAAAGATGCGATTCGCAAGTTTCTCAACTTGAGGAGACCGCCCGATTTGTTTTGTCGCATCATTTTATTTCTCCGGCTATGGCGCTGCCACTGGTTCACCTGAGAACTCGATTCGAATTCCGTTGGGATCACGTAAATTCCACATCCAATGGCCAACTTTTGCAGGAAAAGGCTCGGTCGATACCTGCAGCCCACGAGCGCGCAGTTGATTGTAAGCGCGATGTATATCAGACACTTCAAAACTTATGTGCTGCCTGATCAGCACCGGATCTGAGAGCGTGGTCATCAGTTCTATGGCGTCGCCGGAAGAACCGGGCAGCATAACATGGTTGTTGATCGAGTTAATAACTGAAAACTGTTGAAAGCCAAGCTTGTCACGGTAAAACGCCAGCGTTGCAGCATTATCGGCGGGCGCCAGCCCAACGTGCTGGAGATGATCGCTGACGGCGTTGCCATTGCTTTTACCGCGATGTTCGACTTGTTGAGACCCTGGCATGTACTCCACAAAATCTATCTCGACCTGGTCAGGGTCTTTTATGGTGAAGAAGAGATTGCCGTCGCCGGACCGGCTGATTTTTCCTGCGATGATTCCCTCCTTGCTCAAGAAGGCTGCCGATTTCTTCAAGTCAGGAGACAGGAAGGATAAGTGTTCAAGCCGGAACTTCTCTGGAGCGCCGGATGAAAACTCCAGATACTGGTCATCATTGACTTTGATGAAGATGCTTTGCACCACGCCGTTCGAGTCCTTTAGGTCAAAGGCTTCCTCCAAGCCAAGAATTCCGGTATAAAATTGTCTCGCCTTTTCAAGGTCGGCGACTTTGAAGCTGACACCTGCCAAGCGCGTCACAAGATGGTCTTCGGCGAGGGCCGGTGTGGTATTTGTGATCGAGAAAAAGCTGATCAGAATCCATATTGCCGCGCCGAATGAACGTGATCGTCTCATTTTCCAATAACCCCAATTCCATCGATAGTCTGCGGGGCGTACACTAAACCCGCTTTAAACACGCCCATGATAAGCCGGTGCATTTATGACCTTTGCCAAACCGGATTTCCGCGCCTGCCTGCTGTCCGCATTACGGATATTCCCGGAAGATGTCTTAAACCACACCCGCTGCCGAAGATCGTAGTGGGAGCGTTTCGAGGTTTTGCCGGGCTCGCTGGCTAGACGACCACCTTCTTGTCGAGAACAAACAATCTCGCGGTCTCCCGCAGCACGCCGTCAGCGGCCATTGCGTCCGCAATGGCCTGGGAACTCATCATTTTGTCGAAGTGGTCCAGATCTTTCATGTCCATCAGGACGGCGGCCGAGTTTCCATCCAGTCCATAGTGAGCCGGGCCGGTAGCTCCCATCGTGCGGAACAGCGGCCCGTGTGCCACAAAACTCTCTTCCCATTTCCTTGGATCCTTACACTGTGCGACTACCAGAACTGTGACCATGATCTTGTTACCTCCTTCGGAGATTTGGGGGAGGACAGAGATTATATCCGGAATTTCCGTTTTGCCTTTCGGCTGCGAATCAATGTAGCCCAAAGTCGCCTCCGCTCGCAATCCTTTTTGCATTTCTCCCGGGGGCCAGGGCTCCGGTCGTGTCCGGCAGGACCTTTGCCCGGACCAAAAACCAAGATTCTTCCCATTTAGAAGCACTTCTTCAGGCACCCCTCCCTCAACCTCCTTCGTCGTCCAGATTGGTTTCGCCTGCGCGCCCCGCCTATCCTACGGGCAGCGGGGCCCTTCGTCTATTCACAGATGGTCTTACCGATTCGATTTCCGGAGAAAATGCCGAGAACCGTTTGCGCGATGCTCTTGCTGACGATTCGGGAAAAACAATGGATATTCTGAAATCGCTGGCCGACCCGCATTTCAATGATGCGTTTGGCAACTAACCTTGGCCCATCTTCGGAAGTTAACTCTGGCCCACTTGTAGAAGCTTGATGGGCCATTGTGGTGTTGAGGAGATTCGATGGGGCCGGGCTGGAGCGTAGCGGAAGCCCGGCCCCATCGAGTGAGATTTATCAGCCTGTCGGTTTGCTCCTGCCTTTCTCCATGGTTCTTCGGAAGCGATAGCTGTCGGTTCCGGTCTCGATGATGTGGGCTCGGTCTGTGATGCGATCGAGGAGAGCCTTGCAGAGCCGGGCGTTGGGGATCACCTGGGTCCATTCGGAAAAGGGAAGGTTGGTGGTTATGATGACGGCAGCCTTTTCCGCCCGTTCAGCGATGACCTGGAAGAGGAACTCGGCGCCGAGGTCTGCCATGGGCACGTAGCCCACCTCGTCGATGGCGATCAAGTCGTAGCGATCCCAGCGGGCGAGTACTCGTCGTAGTTGCAACTGCTGCTTGGCCTCGACCAGTTCGTTGACCAGGGCGGCTGCTGTGGCGAAGCGCACTCGTCGTTTCTGACGACAGGCAGCCACACAGAGCCCGGTCAACAGATGCGTCTTGCCAGTGCCGCAGTCACCTATCAGAATTACTGGTTCAGCGCGTTCGATATAGCCGCCCTGGGCCAGTTCACTGATCTCTGTGGCGCGGATCTGAGGCGCCTTGGAGAAGTCGAACTCATCCAGAGTCTTGGTCCGTGGCAGGTGTGCATCCTTGATGCGGCGTGCGATGGTGTTGCGCTCGCGCTCTTCCAACTCAACCGCCAACAACGCCTCGAGGTATCGCAGATATGTCTGCCGCTGCTTGACCGCCTCTTCAGCCAGTGGAGCGCACTGCTCGGCGACCGCTGGCAGTCGCAGAACGCGGCACTGTTGTTCGACCGCGGCCTTCTCCAGGTTCTCTATAACAGCCTTCATGCTGGCACCTCACGAAGAAGCTGGTCATAGCCGCTCATCACAGGCATCGGTCGTTCGTAACGGGCCAGCAGGCCGACTTCGATGGCTTCGACTGCAGGCCTGTCCAGTTGTGCGCTTATCATGAGGTGCCGGATCGCGGCCACATCCTGGCAGCCGAGGGAGAGAGCTTGATCGACTGCGCCGTGCAGTTGATCCCAGCCTTCACTGGCGCCGATAGACAGCAGCTCGATCATCTGCCGAGTGCCTTGTTGTCGGCCGTGCCGTGTGTTCAGTGCCTGCCATAGGCGATCAAACGAATCAGGCCATCGCCCCGCCAGTCGCCACTGGGCAAGCGGTGTTGAACCGGCCAGCGCCCCAGGCTTCTTACGCAGCACATCAAGGTAGTGTTCGAGGTCGAGTATCTGCTGCTGGCGGCTGTAACAGCGTTCATGCTTCGCGACACGCTTGCCCTCGTGCCAGAGTTCAATATAGTCAGCCTGAAGGCGTGCCTCGATCACAGTGCCTGGCGGCAGAGGGATCGAGTAGCGGTTGGTCCGCACCCGCACACAGCGCAACCCATCGACTGTGGGGAAGCTCTTCTCCGTCAGGTCAAACGGCTCGGTAGACAGCGGCAGCAGATGAGGCAGCTCCTGCAACATGGCCGTACCCACGGCATCTATGCGACTGCTGAGGATGCGTTGCTGATCCTTGTGACAGCACAGGTCCAGATAAGCGTTCAGTTCCGCCAGGTCGCGAACTTCAGGAAGTGGCACCCAGTGGTTGCGGCGGAAGTATCCGCCCTCGCCCTCAACCCCGCCCTTCTCGTTGCCGCGAGCCGGGTTGCAGAACTCGCTCTGAAAACGCCAGTGGGAACGGAAGGCGATGAAGCGGCTGGTCTCTTCGCGCTGATGGCCGCGCAGGATGCGCTTCACCACGCTCTTCAGGTTATCGTAGCGAAGCTGCTTGAAGACGCCGCCGAAATAGCGGAATGCCATCTCATGAGCCTCAAGAAACGCCTGCTGTGTTGCATGGGTGAATGCCCGATGATAGGCGCCCCCGCTGGCCATCGAACGCATCTCGAACACCTGTAGTTTAATGCGCTCACCGGCAATCAATGCCCAGGCTTCGTACCAATCGACCTGCCCTTCGATGCCCCAGTTGTAACTCTGCGGCACGAACGACTCGCGGGCAATCAGCCCCAACTGCTGCCGCCGGCGCCTCACATAGCCGCATACCGATCGTTCGCTGACCGCGAAGCCCGGCAGCTCCGCACACAATCGCTGCCAGATCCTGTGCGCGGTATGCCGCTGCTTCGGCGGCGCATGCTGATCCTCACGCAGAACCCCGTCAATGAAAGGAACCGCAGCCTCCAGCTTGCGCAGACGCCGCTCTTGCGGCTTGCTCGCTGCTGGAACTGCACTCGAAAGCGCTTCGCGGACCAATCGACGATGCACGCCCAACTTCCGCGAAACGCCGGAAATCGTGCCTACACCGAACTCATGCTCACGACGTATCTGCTCAAACAACTCCACCTTGTCTCTCCTGGTCAGCCAGCTCCGCTTCCGTTGCTCCATCCACGAAGCCTACTCAGCTACTCCCAAGGTGGGCCAAAGTTAACTTCCGGAGGTGGGCCAGACCAAGATACCGAAATCAAATGAAGATGATGTCACCATCTTGCTCGTGAAACGTGCCATCTTACACGTAATTCGGCGTATCTAGGCAGCCCTGGGCGTTTTCCTACTACAACCTAAGTGGCACGCTGGTCGTGATGTCTCGCGCACGCACCAATGCAGTGAGCCGCTATGCTTGCCGATAGCCTATGGCCATCAATGATGCATCATCGTACGAACGAAATGTTGCTGCCTTCGTCCGAAAGGCAGAGGCGTCCTTGAGCACGATTCTGGATGACTCGGGAACCATACTCTACAGCTCATGCACGACACTCAGGCCTGGCAAATATTACTTTCTCAGTTTGAATCCAGGGGGTCTGGGGAAAACACGAATACGATTCGAGAGTCTTTGGAAAGCTCCGCACCTCAACGGGAAACGCTTACCTTGATGATAATTGGAGTAGTGCGTCTCGGAAGTTTCCTAACGGTGCACACCTTCTTCAACGAAACTATCGGTTTCTTTTCAAGGAACTTCTTCGTATTCAAGAAGACCCGATTGATGTCTGCACCTCAAATCTGATCTTTAGGAGAAGCAATGGTGAAAGGGGCGCCAACTTTGAGGGACTTGTCGACAAGTGCTGGCCAGTTCACGAGGCCATCTTAGAGATCGTTCGCCCCAGCGCGATAATCACCTTTGGGCGGCAGCCGTTTGATTTCTTCAAGAATAAGCTTCACGGCGATGATCACCAAGCGCAGCCCTGTGGTCATGGAACGTGGACGTGGCGACATTCGATCCTAAAGACAGGTGAAAACTCATCCGCCTTCCACATCTAAGCCGACATGCGCTCAGAAACCATCCAACTGTTGTTAACGAAATTAGGGAGTTCATTGCATAGGACTAGCTGGGTTCACCCATCAGTTCTGCTCCACCCGCATTCTCCACCCTTAATTGAGCCGCCTTACTCGTGCTTCGGCGTATTGAGAGAGCCCCCGGCTCAAGCGCCCATTTCGTTATAGATACGGTACGAACGATAGCCCGCAGGCACAGCATCGAACATGTAGCTGAAAACTCTTTTAAGAAATCACGGCGATCAAATGAAAACGCCATAGAGACAGAACTCCCGTCTGAGAATATACGCTCTCGTTCAGCTGATTCTGCCTTGCCAGGTTTGATGGGCCAGGTGCTTCGGAACTTTGACGTGTTCAGCCTGCAACTCTTCGCTGATGGCGCGAAGCATCGGAAATTCAGCGCCATCGTAATGCCCCAAGGAGAGTCCGCAGACTTGATTGTTGATTGCAATATGCACGCCTTCATGGATTAAAGCAGGTGTCGCCTTGGGCCGCACAGCGACAGCAGAAATCCTGGGAAAGTCCTCTCCCAGCGCCGCAGTATTGGCCTTCAGTCTCTCGTCCTTCTCATGCATTCGCGAGGGATCGCCGGTTTGTTCTGAATAATCTGAGTTTCGGATCGAGTCTAAACATGGCTTAGCGGCCTTTAGATCAATTCCCCAAACTTCTGGATGCGGAAAGCAGTCATTCAATCGGAACTCACTCCTGGCGCGCAGGGCGCGCATTTTGAAATGGATCTCACGGTAGTAGTTAGTCATCGTATAGAACCGGAAGCTCTGCCACTGAGTAAAGGCCGGTTCCACCGTGGGGTTGGCCAGTAGCTCATTCTGCAGCTTTTTGAGATCGATGTTCTGCGTCGCCGCGACAGCCACGCACGCTTGGCAAAAGCACCCGCCGCGATCGGCGCCCCCATTCAGCAATGGAATCGTACAGGTTTGGACAAAGTCCACATCGTGGTTCTTTACCAAGTCCGTGTAGAGAGCAAGTGTGTACTGCATCACGTCAGAGTTATTCGGGCAAAGCGGATAGGCTCGTCCCCACACGACCCGTGGCTGATCATGGATGTCGCGCTGCGTGCAGTCCTGAAGATCTTTCGTGACCGTGTCCTGATCCACAAGCGTGTGCGATAATTCCGCACCCGTCTTGAGCCCACGCCTACGCGCTGCTTTCGTCAGCACGTTGAGCCAGTCGGTATTACTGAGCCACGTGAAACTCGAGAGCTGCGGCTTGATGCGGCCGTACAGGCTCATCTCCGGATGCCAATAACAACGCGAGTCCTCGGCCTGCCACGTTTTACGCACCGGATTATGAGGGAATACGGCGCTTGTAAACGGTCGCTTCTCGTAATGCATGATCGAGATCAAGTAGACAGAGTTCACCTCCGACATCGACTGCAGGTTGTCGAGTATATGCTCGATGCCCTCATCGTGGAGTTCCCAGGCGTACAGGCTCGCAACAACTTCAAACGGACGCACTGCAGTTTTCGCGAACATGGTTCCCTCAAGTCCCGTGCAAACCGCTGCGCCCACAGTTTTTTTTGCAAATTCTCTTCGCGTCCATGATGCAAAGTCGTCTTGATAAATCATTGTTTTCTCCTGGACCTCTTTGAAGCAGTAACAGCCGGGCTCCTGCTCCTGCCAGTCCGCCGAGCACCCAAAGCCTAAAAGAAGAACTTGGCTGTCACCTGCATCGTACGGTTGGCATTCAGCGTCAAAGTCACAGCATTCACTGTAGAGCATTTTGGCCGAAGCGCATGGCGCTGCACCCTGCACGACCATTTCGTGACTTCAAAGTCGGAAACTTACCGAACGGGAACTCTAAGCAGGCATAAGACCTCCTAACCTTCGGTGATCCTGCAAAGCCGTGTTCTTCCTTCTCCTGTCTTTCAAGCACGTCAATCGTAAGCTGCAAGACGTAGCCTTCCTTCAGCGTGTCGTCCCAACGATAAGCGAGTGTCGCCCTCTGCCCAAACTTCAAGCCTGCGGCCTCGAACTCCAGAGATAAGAATGCACAAATCTGCGGGTGCTGCGCCAGTTGCGCTTTCAGGGTGCGGAAGATCAAGGATCTCGCATCTCACATCAGGAGAAGCCCTCGCGAACGCGATGGAATAGGCGCCAGAACCACCGCCCAAATCAACACCATGACCGATGGCGTCTGCGAAGGCGCAACTTCTTTCTAGCCCGCCGTGCGAGCACACCTTTGAACCGGAGACGAGGACAGGCCGGCCGAACGAGCAATCGTTGAATTCCTGACCGTTCGAACTCCGGTTTCATGTCGAAATTGAGAAAAACTGACCTATATCCCTTCCTTGAATCTTGCCAGAAATTGCTTCGGCGATGTCGGCAATGAGCGGGCGGAAAAACCGAACGAAAAAGCCAATCATTAATTCGCGCCGACCGCCTCGAGGCCGGGTCGCAAATTGGGCTGGTACTTTACTCTCTTTTCATACTCCAGCACCTTTGTCCGGGCCTCCGCGCCGACATCCGGGCGGTCGTCGAATACCTTCCAGACTGTCCCTTTTTGACAGTCTTAGATCGCGTGCGATGTCGATCATTCTCACAGCCCTTGTCTTTCAGCTCCCTTCTCACCGATTGTCAGCCAAGCGGCCTAAAATTCGAGCTCTGTCGGCGACTCACCAAAGGAAAGCCGAGCGGCGCATTCTCGACTCCGGCGAAAATCGTTCTTTGGTATCCTCCTTCAGCTCGCCTTCCCCAAATCAACGGCCATTCGATGTCCGGCGTATGTTACGGTGCGATCCGTTCCTGAATCAGAGTCGATTCCAACTCCGTGCCCTTGCCTCACCAGCACAACGCGGAAGATATGTTTGCCCGGCATCCCCGGGAATGTTCCGGAACGATCGCTGATCGAAAGAGTTTCGCGGCTATTGCTCCAGTGCAAATTGATGGTCGCTCTCGCGCCGTTCTCATATTCGTATCCGTCGCCGCCGTCCTCATACAATTGGAAGTCCGCGTCTTTCCCTCCGTACACGCGAATCTCCAGGGGTTCCTGTATCTGCGCCGTCGATTGCACCACCGGCCCCATCGGAACAATGCTGCCTTCCTTGACGAGGATTGGAATCCTGTCCAGCGCTGCATCCGCCACGATCGTTTGCCCCCCATGGAATGTTTTCCCGGTCCAGAAATCGGTCCAGTTGGTTCCGGCAGGCAAGACCACGCTTCGGGTTGTTGCGTTCTTCTGTATCACCGGATTGACCAGCAGATCATTGCCAAACAGGAATTCGTCTGCGACGTCGCGCACAGCAAGGTCATTCGGGTAGACAAGCGGAAGCGCCTGCATCATCGTGGCTCCTCGGCTTGTGACGCCCCACGCAGAGGAGTAGATATAAGGCATCAGGCGATATCGGAGATCGTCGTATTGCGTCAGGATCTTCTCGACCTCCGGCCCGTAGTTCCACATCTCCGTCCGGGATTGGTATCCATGGATCCGGAAGATCGGACAGAACGTACCGAACTCGAACCAACGAATCAGCAGTTCGTGATAATCGGGCGACGTGTATTGATCCCGCGGCCGGAAGAATCCGCCGATATCTGTTGTCCAATACGGGAAGCCGGACATGGCGAAGTTGAGGCCGGCCGGAATTTGCCGTCGCAATGTATCCCAGTTGGCGGAGATATCACCGGACCAGGAGATGGAACCGTTGCGCTGCTGGCCGGTATAGGCTGACCGGGATAAAATGACGACCCGTTTGCTTTCTGTCGTGGCTCTTTGCCCGTTGTAGACTGCCGAAGTTTCAAACAATGGAAATGCATTGCGGACGACCTTGCCCGGTCCAAGATACGTATCATCATCTTTCAGCGGATCGCCTTCCGGTTCTGACGCGTCCAGCCACCATCCATCCAGACCCTCACGAAACAGATTCCGGTCAATCTCAGACCAAAAGAGTTTCTGCGCCATGGGATTGAACAGATCGGCCCAATCCTCGGTTTCTTTCGTCTCACCCGGCTCTCCCGTGCTGGCGTTGCTTTTGAGAACCAAGTTCGCGCTTTTAAAAGCGTGATCCACCGCAGTCTCCGCGCCAAACTTCGCCCACACCGAGATCACGAGATGGAGATCCTCTTTGTGCAGCGTGGTCATCATCTCCGCAGGGTCCGGATAGGCGGTCTCGTCGAATTTCAAGGCGTTCCAGCCGTATTTTCCCCAGTACTGCCAGTCCTGAACGAAGACATCAACCGGAATCTGCCGCTTGCGGAACTCTGTTGCCGTATCGAGAATCTGTTGCTGGCTCGAATAACGTTCGCGGCATTGCCAGAAGCCGTAGGCCCATTTCGGCAGCAGCGGAGCAGCGCCTGTGAACTCCCGGTATTGAGCGATGACCTGATCCGGCTCCGGACCAAAGATGAAGTAATAATCCACTCCTGGGCCAAACTCCGATTGAAACGCCATCGTGTCCGACGGAGGGCGCACGAAGAGTTCTGTATTGCCCCCGGTCGCGGCAATCACCTTGTAGGTCGTATTTGCCGCCAGATGGATCTTGCCGCCTGCAGACCACGGAAGCCACATGTTCCTGAGGTCGATCACCTTTTCGTCGTTGACAGTGAGTTGCAGCGTGGCCCTGCCGTTGCCGCTCAACAGAAATCCATATTCTCCTTCGGGCCCCGTCTGGAAGGTTCCCGCTCCGTTTGCGTCCAGCTGAATCGCCTGAGTTGGCGGATCAAACTCCGTCAAGGCCGGGTTGTGCCAGAGCAACCCGTATCCCTTGGTCGAAATAAGAAACGGGATTGCGATGTTGGTATTCGCCTGCAGCAGCCGGACGGGAATATCGCGCAGATTTAAAAATCCCTCCTGATGCTGTCCCAACCCATAGAGCGCTTCTCCGGGGGACAAAAGAAAATCCTGGCGAACCCGATAGGTCTCGAGCCCATCGACGTTCTCGGGAACGATCGCGCGGCCGTCGTGAGGCTGTTCGCTCAGTACCGGCTGCCCGGCGGCCGTAAGAAACCGCACGGAGCCCGATCCGCGGTCGACTTCGACCCTCAATGCGCTTGTCCTGATGGAGACAGTCGACCGATTCGACGAAACGGTGAACGGAGCTCCGCCACATGAGTGAATCACCGAGGGCACGATCGATTTTGGAAACTGATCTGTCGGGCTCACTTGAACGCGGATGACGCGTTCGGAGCAGACATCGACGCGCAGCATCCCGCTTGGGGAATGAAGCGTAACACCGTCCGGGTTGCGTTCGATGGCTTGAGCCTGCGCACCCGGCGGAAGCGCGGCACATGCGCACAGGGCGGTTGTGCTGAAAAATGAAATGGTTGTTCGCCAAGAAGATATCAAGTCGAGCTCCTGTTTCCGTGTTCAAACACTGCTAAAGGAATTCAACTGACTCGAGCGGAAGATCCCCTGATCATCGCTTTCGTCACACCCCAAAACTTGAAACCATGCTCGTCTTTCCTGCCGATGCGCACTTTCATTGATCCATTCCCTTACTGCCGGCTCATGTCCGTCGAACCTTGTTCCAACGCCAGGTGTGCTTCGTTATCCCATCGCTCACGGAGTGCTTTGGATATTCGGATCTCTTCTTCAGCAGCGCTTCTGTTCCCCGTCTTCTGGTAGAGGCGAGCTAGTTGATAGTGAAGACTGCCGTCCACATCGCGCGTCAATCCCAATTTGTATTCTGAAATCGCCTCCGGAATACGATTCGTTGCCGCATACACCTGACCAAGCAAAATGTGCCAGCGTGGAACGAGGTCTGGATCGAGCTTCTGGCACCGTGAAAGATACGGTTCGGCATCGCTGAATTTGTTCTGTTGAACCAGGATCTCACCCATCAGCAGGTTTGTTTCAGGATCATCCGGCGTCTCCGTCAGGAGAGACTTGGTAACCGCAAGTGCTTCGTCTGTTTTCAGTTCAGTAAAGAGCACAATCGCCAGGCTGAGACGCGCTCCGCGGCTGGTAGGATCGATGGCGAGTGCTTTCCTATACTCTGCTTCGGCCTCGCTCCAGCGCCGCTTCTGGCGAAATACGTCCCCAATCAGGACATGCATTCTGGGAGAGTTCGGATCGATCTGGCCGGCCCGCGACAGCGCAGCAACCGCCAGCTCTTCTTCAGCCTTGGTTTCCCAGTACAACCCATGCACCAAAGTCGCAGGCGTTGCCTTCAGGCGATCGGCGGCTTTTGAAGTCGTGAGGAAATCGCCCGTGTAAAACGAACAAGAAGCCAGAAGCTGCAACTGAGCGGTATGCAGCGATGGGAGCGCCAGTTTCAGGGCCTGATCGCATGCCGCATATCTCCCCGCTGCAACGAGAGCATCGGCATCCGTCGGCGCCCTCTCTTGCCCCGTTTGAGGAGTTCCAGCTTCATCGATTCCTGCGACTGATGAGGCGTCGCTTGAAAGAAACGTCTGTTCAATCATGGAGCCCAGATCAACCGAGCCTTGCCGTCTCGCCAACGCTGCGAGCGATCTTGCCTGATCTGCCGAAAGAGCTTCGCGGAACAGAAGAAGGTTCGAGCGAACAAACCCCGGATCATTCTCCGCAATCGAAACAAGGGCCTTGAGAGCAGGCATCCGGATGCCCTTCGGCAGCATTCGCGAGGGCGTCTCCGAGCTGCGTTAATCCGCAACGTGATCCGGCTCTGGATTCTGCTGCAAACTGCTCACGCGCTTCAGCGATCTTCTTTTCGCGAAGCAGGGTAATCCCGAATTCAGCATGAGCGCACGGCGCCGGAGAAGCAGGCGCGATCGCCACCATATAGGCGTTCTCAGCATCAGCCAGCTTGCCCTGCTCGGCATACGTCTCTGCGGCCCTCAGCGCGACGTAGGGCGACTGACTGTAGGTCGAAGTCATGAGACGAGCATCGTTATCCACCTGCTGCAGGTATGCCGTGCCGAGGCCGAGCCATGCATCGCCATTGTCCGGCGCCAACTGAACTCCCCTCTGAAAGGCATTAGCAGCAAGTCCGATATGGTTGGTCAGCGCGTAAGCCTTCCCCAGATAGATTTCGGCTTGCGGGTCTTTGGGATTCAGTTTCGTTGCGGTTTCGAGAAACGGAAGAGCGGTATCCGGCTTCTGCGCCTGAAGGTATTCGATTCCTAAAAACAATTGCGGTACATACAGGCTCGGCTTCAGCCGCACCGCCTGCTTGAAGCTTTGGATGGCATCGGCGGACCGTCCTGCCTCGTGTTCCATGAGCCCGAGATTCGCCCAGAGTTCGGGAATTCCGGGATCGATTGCGGTGGCTTTACGATACGCTTCCGCAGCGGAAACAAAATCTCCCCTGGCCTGGGCCGCACCGGCTTCAGCTACGAGAGATTGAAGAGCCTGTTCGTGATCCTGTGCCGCAGCCACTCCATTCACGGAAAAACTTGTGAATGAAATAGTCAGGCAGAGCGCCAGCGTGGTCCGCCTCATGTGGATGCTACCGAGATTCCCCGAGCGCAAATTGCACCTGACGTGGTCGCTGCGCGTTGCTGACCTGACCAAAGTTTGCATCTCCCCAACCGATATCCGGTAAGTCGGAGTTCGCATGGTTCACAAAGTTGAACATTTGCGCCTGGAATTGAATGCAAATACCTTCTCCGACCGTAAACTATTTCTGGACCGCAAGGTCGGCATCTTCCTACCCCGGCGCTTCCGCAAAGGCGATCGCGTTCCCGTTAGATTCGTGAACGCGATCGTCAAGCAGAGCACGTGCGTCCCTGTGTAGTTGAGCTTTAGTAAGTTATCTTCAGCACACCCTGCATTTCTCTCGCTCCTTGAGTGGACGAACTCTCACCCATGGTGGGATCGCCCGCGCCTGAGTCCGGTATACCGAAATTGGGGTGATTGAAAGCGTTGAACATCTGCACAGCGAACTGCAGGCGGAGTTTCTCCGCGAGGTTAAACCACTTTCCAATTGTGAGATCTTCATCTACGTATCCAGGAGCCCGCAGATTGGAATAGTAGCGAGGGCCGGTGCCGAAAGTGTATGCGGGGGGCGGTGTAAAGGCCAGTGGGTTGAAGAAGCAATATTTCGACCCCACCGCGATCGACGGGTTAGTGGCAGTGCCCGCGCCACAGCTGCCGGTCCTAAAAGGTTGACCGGTCAGGTTTGCATGCTGGCTTCCGCCGTAGACCGTTGAGCTGTTTCCGTTGGGGCCGATCGACATCGGGAAACCGCTTTGGACGGTGGTGATTCCCGATACTTGCCAGCCGCCGACAACTGCATCCGCAACCCTGTTCATGCCGCCGCCGAACGTCTTGCCCCGGCCAACCGGTAGTTCATACACATAGTTCAAAACCACGGATTGAGGAATATCCTCGCCGTCAACCGACCAATCCGCTTTCAGGTCATAGTAGTTGCGAATGCCGGAACCGCTCGTGTCGCCATTCACAGATCCCCACTCCTCCGGCCCGGCCACGTCGGACAGGAACTTCGAGAAAGTGTAGGAGGCAGTAAAGATCAGGCCCGCGCCAAAGCGATGCTTGAAATTGGCCTGCAATGCGTTGTAGTCATTGTTTCCCAACGGTTCGTCTGTGGCTGAGACACTTCCGCAGAACTCCGGATACGGCGACAAGGATTGCGCCACCGTCCAGGGGCAAGCCATAGGAGTCAGTCCAAGGCTGGCCAGCGGCGCGGCAAACGGATTGGTGCCCGCCGACTTGCCCAGCGCCGAACCCATAGAAAGATAGGTTGGATTCAGCTGGTCGTAGTTCATACCACCCAGGGTAATCCTCGATCCGCGGCCTCCCAGGTACGACACATCCAGCACATCGTTTGGGGTAAAGGCATATTCGAATCCGTACATGAACTCCTTGGTCAAAGGTTCTTCACGGAATGAGTTCACCACGCTGGGCGTCTGGCCGACGCTTGTCAGCCCTCCCAGTGCGTTCCCGGTCACCGGTACAAGTCCGGTTTGGAATGCCTTTGCAAGCGGCGACGTCACTGTGACCCCATCGGCAGAAGAAGTCCATGTCCCAGACGTCGAATACCCAGGATCAGGTCCGGAGCCGCCGTACCAGTTTCTCGCGTAATAAAGGCCGAACCCGCCGCGCATGATCAGCTTGGGCATGATGGCGTATGAAAAGCCAACGCGGGGCGCCATGTCATTCAGGTTCGTTTGCCACAGCCCGCGGTTCCCAGGATTGTTGTAGACGGTTTCACCATAAACCGGAATTCCCGCCGCCACGCTGATTGGATTCAGGGCATGCAAATCGAAATACGCCTGTTGGTCATGCCGCGCCGTCGTCGGCATCTGGATTTCATAACGGAAGCCGAGATTCAGCGTCAACTTCTGGCTCGCTTTCCAGTCGTCCTGTACGTACATTCCATGCAGGTAATTGGTCGACGCCGGAAATGCGGTGAACCCTGTGTAGCCACCAACGCTACCGCCTGGGGTCGCGATTCCGGAGTTGCCGGCGCCCGCCATAAAGGAAGCAAGCCCGTCTCCGTTCGTGTTTACAGCGGGGTTTTGTGGGTCGGGACCAGCCGTCATGGCAACCGAGAAATTCAATACCGTCGGGGTCAGCCTGCCCCCGTCGGTGGTTTGCCAAATGCCCATATACCCGACCGAGATCGAATGCGCCTTAAAACTCTTGTTCAAGTCTGCGGTCAGGCTGGCATTATTCTCAGGAAACGTGGCTTCGCCGGAGTTTTGTGTCGCTCCCAGCGGCGCATAGGATCCCTGCCCGCTGAAGGTATTCCCAAACTGAATCTGCGGGAATTGCGGCGTCCATGAGTCGAGAACGCCCGGCAAGCCAAGCGACGAAGGTTTGAATGGAAAGCCCTGAACCACGTTCCCTGCCGCAAAGCGAGTGAAAAACAAATCGGTGGTCAGGATAAGAGTTGGCGAAAAGACATGTGAATAACCCAAAACCCCAAACATGCGGTTGTTCGGATCATCTACGTAGGGCCCCGCCACATCGTTTCCGTAGAAGGCCGACGTTTGGACTTTCGCCTCATGCTTGTTCGAGAACTGCCCGTAGATTCGGTTATTCGTATTGATGTTGTGGTCGATGCGAATTCCCCACTCGTTAGAGGAGGTCGGCGCACTCGCCGTGGTGTTGAAGTTGTAGCCGCCGCCCGGGTTCTTCGGCGCCGGCCAGTAGTTTCCTGCTGCAAATTTTGCGGCCAAGGCGTCGATTGCCCCTGGGCCGGTTGCGGGTATCTTATTTCCCGGATAGGGATCGCGAATGTAGACGGTTTGTCCCACTGTATTGTTGGCCGTGCCGCAGGTGGCAACAACCGATCTGGAGGTGTAGGGATTGTAAATCGCGCCCTGATAGATGGGCCGGCACAGCGCGTCGGTCCCAACCTGTTTGGTGGTGAGTTCCGACGAAAAGTCGCCCCCTAATTGGGCGGTTGTAGGCACGTTGGCACTATAGGCGCCAGAACCGTTGAGGCGCAGGCCCTCATAGTTGGCGAAAAAGAAGGTTTTGTCCCGCTGTTTATAAATGCCTGGAATGTACAAGGGGCCGCCACCTGCGATCCCGAATTGGTTGCGGTGGTCGTCAACCCGTGGCAGGCCGTGGAGGTTGTTGAAGTAAAGGTTGGCGTCCACATCGGGGTTGCGCAGGTACTCGTCGGCAAGGAAGTGGTAGTTGCTGGTGCCGGCCTTGGTGGTAATGCTGACCGCGTTGCCGGTGCTGAATCCGTATTCGGCTGAGAATTCGTAGCTGGTCACTTTGACCTGGTCCGTGTCTTCCGGCGCGGGCACATACTGGCTTCCTCCCCAGCCTTGGGCCACATCGTATCCGCCCTCCAAAAGGAACAGGTTGGTGCCGAAATACCCGCCTCCGAAATTAAGGAAGGAATAATCCTGGTCCGCCGTATCCTCACTGCCACCCGCGGCGAGCAACTGCCGATAGCCTTGCGTGTTCACAGCGGAGTTTAAAGTTACAAACGAGAGGTCGTTCCGAAGATTGAGGGGAAGTTCCTGAAGCTGCTGGTTCGTGAGCTCGGTGCTGATGCTCGAGTCCTCCGTTTGAAGCAGCGGCCCAGTCGTGTTTACCGTAACCTGCTCGGTGGCGCCGACCGTCAACTTCATCTCCATGGTCAACGTATCTCCAGGGGCGAGGACGATCCCTTCTTGTCGGGTCGTCCTGAATCCAGGAGCGCTCGCCTCGAGGGTGTAGGTACCGGCCGGCAGAAACGCGAAGGTAAACTCCCCCACCGGGCTCGTGGAATCTTGCCGGACGATTCCGCTTTGTGGATCGGTGAGCTTCACCATCGCTTTCGGAATTCTTGCCCCGGACGGGTCGGTGACTATCCCCGACAGTGAGGCTGTGATGCTCTTCGACTGTGCATGAAGTTTCGAAACGAATGCCAGTGCGATGGTGGCTAATGAGATCGCCAACACTAAACGCCGTAGTTTGTTCATTTTGCCTCCAATGAGATTCATTCTCACTCTGTTTCGCTTTTTGTTTTCCCAAGTCCTTCTGCGCGAGGGCTCGGAGCCTCCACAAACCGATTTGCCGCTTGCCAAAGCAAGTACGGGGAGATACTCTCTAGAGCGGGAACAGTTAACGATAACTTTCCATAATTTTGCAAGGTGCAATATCGTACAGTACCTGTCGTTCCTGAGCAGAATGTAGTGCTTGCCATCCCCAATTGGCTGGAGTAGAGTACGCCGCAGACGATTGGATCAGATTTGGGGGGCGATGCAACGCGCGGTTCAATTCGACGAGACTTCGCAGCATGCGTCTGTGCCGCAAGAAATTCTAGCGTCGCAGGTTCAAGAAGCGCTTGCGGAGATCCTAATCAGTGTTCCTTTTCGCGCCAGCAAGCAATCTCAAGAGCTACTGCGGTACATCGTCGACAAATCTCTGGTTGGACATTCGGAACTCCTAAAGGAGAGAGTGATTGGAGCTGAAGTTTTCGGCAGGCGCCCGGACTACGACACAAACAACGATCCGATCGTTCGCGCGCGGGTAGCCGAGGTCAGGAAGCGCCTTGCGCTCTACTATCAGACTGAGCACCGGATAGCCGTCCGGATCAGCGTGCCTCACGGGTCTTTTAAGGCAATCTTTGAACGAATTGACGGCAAGCCGGTTCATCTGGATTCGGCTCCGTCCCACGGACCGGAACTGAGCCATACCCCGGTAGAACCTTTGGTTCCGGCGATAGCCCGCGAAGCTGCGGGGCACGAGCTTAGACCATCCTCTGCTGGATTCCGAATCCGCAGACGGTGGATCGCGATCGCCGCCTCAGTGGTGGTATTGATCTTCGCGATACTGCACTACTTTCCATCTTCTGAGGCGCGTGCCTTCAATGAGTTCTGGTCGCCCATTTTGGATAATCCCCATACAACATTGATCTATGTCGGGGGAAATGCCGTTTATCAACTTTCTAACGATTATTTGGACGCGTACTACCAGCAACACCCCCAGAGCCGAACTGAGGAAATGGGATTCGAATCCTATATCCAATGGCCGCCCGGCACGAAGATTGACGTTAATGACCTGTTCCCTGCGAAGGACACTTTCGTCACAATCGGTGATGTCGCCGCGATCACCAAGATCGAGTCCCTGCTAGTGCGTCGCAATAGACAGTTCGATATTCGATACGGGAGCGATGTGACATATGGCGACTTGCGCGAAAGCCCTACCATATTGGTCGGCGCACATAACAACCTATGGACCCTTACCATGACCGAGAATCTGCGCTATGTCTTCAGGGGGCGTAATGCCATTTTGGACCGCTCAGACCCTCGAAAACGCTGGTCTACCACAAATTCATTTCCAGAGGACTATGCGATCGTGTCCAGGGTATTGAATTCCAAGACCGGCACGATAGTGATTTCCGTGGCAGGAATAGGATACGCAGGTACTCAGGCCGCAGCTGACTTCCTCACCAATCCTCAATCCATTTCAGCGCTCGTCAGGTCGCTCCCAAAGGGCTGGGCGAAGAAGAATCTTCAGATCGTTTTGCATACCAGTGTCACGAACCAGCTTCCTGGCACCCCCGACGTGGTTGCAACCTACTGCTGGTAGACGGGCCGCTTTCTCCGATTTCTGACTGTGCCTCGTCAAAACTCGCAGTGGCCTGAACTTGCAATGATCTCTTAGAGATCGACCCTGCGCTGCAAAGCGGCGACACGTGCTTGGATTGCAAGAGATCAGCCGGTTGCATGACACCACTCGTCGGTGGACTTGCACAGTGAGATTTTTCAATGAAAGCCAAAAGCAACATGGCCTTCCGCTTGAATTGCCATCACTAGGCTCCGCGGACATCACCGGTGGTATCCGGGGTGTTGACAGCTTTTCAGCGAGCTGAATAAGATGCTCGTGCATCGATTAAGTTAGCGATACCGATCCCGATTATGCCAACGCCAATTTCCAGATCATGAGCCAGACTGCGGACGTAACAGCTATCTCCCTACGGTCCGATCAAGAAGCACTGACTGGGCCGGCATTGCAGGCTCAGATTTTCATTGTGCTTCTGGCGTGAAGCAGGACTGAGATGATTCGAAAAATGCATATCCAGGCAATGGAGGATCTGACAACTAGATGAACCGCAGGGTGTTACTCAAAAGCGGGATGTCGATGATCGCGCTGTCTCGAATGGCGAATGCGCTGGAACGGCAAACTTTTCAAGTGCAAGACGCCAAACTCATAGGCGAAGCAAGGAAGATAGCTGATCGTGATTCCTCCGCAGGTCATCTCGTCAGTCTGATCCAACCCGGCGATGGCGTGAGATTCACCGGCATGCCGGCAGGCAGCAAATTGACGATTCACTATGCGTCGATGTCAGCGGGCACAATCAGTATCTTGGTTAATGACAAGCCGGCGTGCAAGGTGAATATTCATTCTTCGGGAGCACTCACGAGTTCTTATCTAACTGCCATCATTGCCCTGGCAATTCCTTTCAATGCCACGGTGGCCATCAGTCTGGCGCCCGATGACGTCGGCGTGAACATTGATCGAATCGTCGTTGGGGACGTCCGGGGTCTGCAGCCGGACATCTGGAACATGCCGCCATTACCGGTTGCGTCCGGACCTTGTTCCCCCGATTGGAAGGCCCTTAGCCGGATTTACACGGTTCCGGCGTGGTGGCGCGAAGCCAAGTTCGGCGCATGGTCGCACTGGGACCCGCAATCCATGCCCGAGGACGGCGATTGGTATGCACGCGGCATGTATATGGAGGGCAGCCCGCAGTATGAATACCATCTAAAACACTTCGGCCATCCCTCCGAGTATGGCTACAAGGACATCTGCCACAACTGGGTGATCGACCGATGGAACCCCGAGCAGTTGATGAGCCTCTATGTCGAAATGGGCGCTCGATTACTTCATGGCGATGGGCTGTCACCATGACAACTTCGACTGCTTTGATTCGAAATATCAGCCGTGGAATGCGGTGCATGTCGGCCCCAAGGTAGACATCGTCGGCACATGGGAGAAAGTGGCTCGCAAGCACGGGATGCGTTTCGGCATCGGTTTCCATGACACCCCGGCTCGAACCTGGGGCCAGTTTATGCCGGTGCGTTACACCAGCGATAAGACGGGGCCGATGAAAGGCGTGCCCTACGATGCGCTGCAAACGGTTCTGGACGGCAAAAGGAGAATGGTGGGAGGGTATGGATCCGGCAGACCTTTTACGGTCCGCCGCACACCATCACCATGCACGTGCCGCGCGGACCGGGCAACGATCCGTTGCATTCGCCCTTCGCCAACCAGTTTATGTGGCGTGTGGATGACGCCATTACCAAGTATCATCCCGACGTGATTTATTTCGACGAGCACGCAGGCGATTCGCAAGTGGACCTGGGCGTGCACATGGGCCTGGGATTCCTCGCTCCGCAGCTGATCGCGAATTACTACAACAAATCCCTGCAATGGAACCATGGGAAGTTGGAGGCGGTCGTCAACCTCAAGGGCGTGGGTGGACGCTACAACAGCTTCCAGGACCACCCGGAGTTCCTCCCATACGTTGACCGTTCCCTGGTCAAAAGCACCGAAGCCATCATCGAGCCGGAAATCATGGCTTATCCGTTCCAGACTGAAACCAGCATCTGCCGATTGGCACTATAGAACCGGACAGAAATATATGGATGCTCCGAGCATCGTCCATTCGTTGATGGAGAACGTGTGCCGCAACGGAACCATGTTGCTCAACCTCACTCAGCACGGTCGCGGCAATCTTGATCCCGAAGTGATTCGGCACTGCAAAAGACGTCGGCGCATGGTTGAAGATAAACGGTGAAGCGGTATATGGCTCGCGCCCGTTTGAAGTCTTCGGGGAAAATGGGGTTCGCTACACGCGGAATGGCGGCCATGTCTATGCCACGCTCCTGGATTGGAAGGGCGGCCCGATCTCTCTCAAAGCGCTTCACGCCGGCGGTGCAACTCTAGGCAAGGTCTCCAAAGTCGAACTGCTTGGCTCGAGCGTCTCACTTACGTTCGTTCAAGATGATCAGGGCCTGACGGTCACCCCCGGTGGACCTGTTCAACCGTTGCCCGGGATCGCCAACGAATCACTGGCATCCGCGTGCCGGGCCCTGCGTATCTCCCATGACAAAGGTTGGATGAACGATGACGACCCCGAAGTGGTGGCGCATGGATGGATTCGCCGTTGCAACCTGGGGACTGGCGACTACAACAACGACCTGACCATCACCGATACGCCCGGCGATGTGTGGAGCAGTTCGTTTACCGGCAGCAGCCGTTTCGGTCATCGCCCCGAAAGAAGCGGGAGCCGGAACAATCGAGGTTCAGATTGACGGCCAAACCCGCGCCACCGCGGACCTGTCAACGGCTGGAGCGCGACTAGCCCAGCAAACCGTCTGCGAAGTAACCGGCCTGACTCCTGGCAAACACTCCATCCACATTGTCAATAAAGGGCCTGGACCGGTAGCGGTGGATGCATTGGTTGTCCACTGAGTTCTCGGGTCCGTTGACTGATCTCCATTTGCAGGAGGTTATCGATACCCGCGCGACCTGTTCCAGCAAATGTGCGGCCGCATCGAGCTTGTTCGAAGCCACAAGAGAAAACGGTAATCCCAGGTTCGTTCGTCCGGATCGGCGAATTGCGAACGATTACGGTTCACGCGGGTGATCCGGTTGTTGCACACCTGATCGCAAGACGCAACTCCGCGTATTGGAATCGAAAATGGAGGATTTCAGCTTGAGCAGCAGGGCGCCGATCCTAGGTTACTTCTCTGTTTCTCGCAGTTCCAAGAGCTTCGTCTCAACCGGTACATCATTCGGGACTTTCACTCGCAGCAAGCCCTCAAATGGCCTGGGGCCACTGGCGTTCGTGACGTACAGTTGGTTCAGCAGGACGGCAACGGAGCCTTCATCACATACAAAGTCCACTGCAGCTTGAGTCGCCACCGTCGAACTGCCTTCGAGATAGAGCTTCCAGTGCGAACGATCCGCGCTTCTTTCAAGAGCCACGATTGCACATCTATCCTCGCCGCAGCTTCTCTATTGAAGGGAGGGCAGTATCCCGGAACGAGCCAGAGTTGCTTCCCTGATATTTAGGGGGGATTTTGAGCACCCTTGAACAGGGTGAGAGTCAATAAATCTCCCTGGCGCATGTGCCGGTTCCACATACCGGCCTCCCTCGCATGCGCCAGGGAGGTGAAAATCGAGTTCGGTTCAGAGCCCCGTCAGAAACTGACCGTCGCGCCGAATTGGAATTCGCGTGGATCGCCCGTGTTGTTCAGATTTCCCGCAAACTGGTTAATCGGGCTTCCCGCATTTCCGGTTAACACGCTCGTATTCAAGCTATTGAACGTGGAGTGGTTCCAAGTGTTGAAGGCATCCGCCCTGAACTGCAGGTTCGCCCGCTCAGTGAACCTAAACATCTTGTAGAGGGACGCCGTCCAGTGGTCCTCGCCGGGGCCTACGACAAGGCTCTTAGGTGCGGTGCCCCACGTCAGCGCGGCCGGCTGGGAGAACCCTGTCGTGCTGAAGTATTGGCCCACTGAATGCGGATACGAGACCTTACCCGAGAAGTTGGCATGGTTGTTGGTGCCGCCGCCGAAGCCGAGCCAGTCGGGGGCAGTGATGGTGCTCGGAGTGCCGCTCTGAAAGTTCATGATCGCGGCCAAGGTCCAGCCTCCGGCCAAATGGTTGGCCAACCCGTTCGAGTGAGCAAAAATTGGCAGGTCGTAGCTTGCGCTACCGACGAAAATCTGCCGGCGGTCAAACCCAGACGTGCCCCTTGAGTAGTTCGGGTTGAAAGGATCGTCGATGCTGGCAAAGATCTGCGCATCTTCAACGTCGAAAGCATGGGAGTAGGTGTAGGCACTTCCGAATGTCAGGCCCTTCCAGGAATTGCCACGGAGCGTGGCCTGCAACGACTCGTAATGGCTATTGACTTCGTCCATGACCGTCGTTATGCCCGAGAAGCCGAGAAACTGACGATAGTAATCAGCGTCAACGCCACCCGCCGCTCCGCCGCATGGTGAACCGCAAACATTGGTTCGGTCGGCAATGTCGGAGGGAAGCAGGGTGTTGGTCGCGACGCCATCCGCCAGGTGTGCATTGGAGTTGCCCACAAAGGCAATGGTCGCCACCATGTTGTTACCGAGTTGATGCTGGATGCCGAGGTTGAATTCATAGATGGTTGTGATGGGATAACGCTGCTGCAGTGCCGTGAAGCCTTGGGGCGTCGTAGGTGATTTTCCGGCACTTACCCCGTTCTGCCACGACGTGCCCGGGGTGTCGAGATATGGATTCGTCGTCCCGGTTTGGTTAACGAACGGCACATTAGTACCCATGTTGTACTCTTCGTTACCCTGGTTGCGGGTGTAGAAGATGCCGACTCCGCCGCGCAGGATCGTCCGCCCACCGCCGAACAGATCGTAGTCAAAGCCGACACGCGGGCCGAAGATATCCCAGTGGTTGTCCACCAGCCCCTTCGGTATTCCGTTCCTCCCCGCAATGCCGATTCCGTTCATATAAAAGGGTACAGTCGACAGCTTGACTCCTGAAACCGTTGTGAATCCTGGGCTGCTGGTGTTCATGGCGCCGCTGGTGCCTGGTTGGAATAAACCTACCGTATCGGCCGGGTTCCAGAGGTTGGGGTAGAAGTTGCTGGCGCGGCCGTTCTGGTCGTAAGCGTGCGGCATGGCTTCCCACCGCAAACCAAGATTGAGCGTCAGCCGTTTGTTCACGCGCCACGTGTCCATTGCGTAGGCGTCTGGCGAGATCTCCTCGATCGACACGTAATCCTGAATCTCCGGCTGGCTGTAGGACTGAGCATCGCCGAGCAGGAAATCCGCCAGGCCAATGCCGCTGGTATTTGCCGGGCAGTAGGCCGGGTCGGACGATACCGCGCATCCAGTGGCCTGACCCCGGAAGTTAAACGTGCCTGCGATGTTGTCGAAGAGTTCCTGCGTCTTGTTGCTCCACATGTACCCAAAACCGAACTTGAAGTTGTGCGCGCCGGTAATCCAGGAGACATCATCCTTGATCGTGTTCGATTTCCAGAAGTTCAGCCATGGCCAGTTGCTCGAGTCCATGGTTTCTCCGATGGGGCCGCCGCTGATGTTTATATCCGGGATTTTATTGTTCGGGTTGGCTGATGGAAAGAACTCGGCGACGTTGAAACCAGATGGCGCTGTGAAAAGTCCAGTGTTTGCCAACACGATCTGGTTGCCGTTCTCGCCGTAAGTCGCCTCGTTCAGCAGGTTGGGCTTGATGGTGTAGGTGAGGCGAACCACACCCTGCCACGAAGGAACCGTTTCCAGCGACCCGATGGTTGGGAAGGTGTTGCCGCTCCAGGCCACAGTCGGCGCCGCCTGCGAGAGCGAATCCCAGATGAGGTGGCTCATCAAGGAAAGCTTGGGGCTGAACTGGTGGTCAACGCGAGCGATTTCTTCACGGAAGTCCGTGGAGGTGTTGGCTGTCGAAGAGTAGTACGATCCACTGTTCGGCGGCAGCAGATATCCGGCCTTGATGTAGGCGGCCGCATTGGCGTCGATCAGGCTCGATGGAATCGTGTCGTTCGGGAATTCCTGGCCGGGTTTCAGACCGACGTTGCCGAATTTGGCGATCGCGTTCGGGTCCGTCGTCATCGGAACGTAAATCTTTCCCAGAGGGGCGATATTGCCACCTAATTCAGCCGAGGTGAACGCTAGATTGTGAATGGATCCACCGTTGATCTCTCTGCGCCACTCCTGGTTGTAGAAGAAGAACGTCTTGGGATTGGGCGATTTGAACTGCACTGGGCCGCCCACGTTGAAGCCGAAGGCGTTGTAGCGAAGTTCCGCCTTGGTGGTCTGGAAGTACTCTTTGGCATCCAGATCGTCGTTGCGGTCAAATTCCCAAGCGCTCCCGTGGAACTGCTTCGTGCCGCTCTTCAGATCCACGCTGGCCATGGCCCCGGAGGATTCGCCCTCGTCCGCGGCATAGTCTTCGGTCTGGATGGTGAATTCCGAGATGGCATTCTGCGAGGGCGCAACGACGAAAATGCCGCCTCCCCCACGGTCATAAGCCTCCGCGCCGTCGATCTGCCAGTTGTTATCTTCAGAGCGCATGCCGTTGAAGTAAATGGATGTGCTCTGGAACTGCGCGCCGGGTGAATCGAAGTCCGGCATCTCGTTGTTGGCCCCAGGTACCAGCGCCTCTAGCTGCTTCATGTTGCGCCCGTTGGTGGGCAGATTCTGCACCTGAGTCGAGTTGATGGTCTCGCTCACGTCGGTGGTGTCGGCCTGCACCTGGAGGGCCGCAGCTTCCACCGTCACGGTCTGCGTCGCGGCACCCACTTGGAGAGCGGAGTTGACGTGAATTACCGAGGCAATATCCAGCGCGATGTTCTTCTGCTCATAAATCTTGAAACCCTGGGCTTCGATCCGGACATCGTAGTGGCCGGCAGGGAGGTCGGGGGCGCTGAAGGTTCCCGCCGCGTTGCTGACAGTCGTGCGGACGATTCCGGTGTCCGCATTCGTGATGGTCACGTTGGCGCCAGAGACGACGGCGCCCGACGGGTCCGTGATTGTGCCCAGGATCTGTCCGGATCCGGTCCCCTGGCCATAGATGCTGCTGCTGAACAATGCAAGCCCCAACATTACGAACAATGTGGAGGCTCGCAATAGGTAGTTGCGTACCTTTGCGGCCTGTAGCTTCATCAAACTGTCCTCCTGATTGGCTCGTTTCTGCGGCAATGCTTGCGGAAGCCCCAAAGAGGACGCCAATCTAAGTGTCAACCGGTTCCAAAGAAAATCGATTTAGTTAAATTGGAAAGACTTAGCGCCCGTCTCAGACCCCCGCTTGATTGCCGCGAGAATCTAATCAGCCTGTGCTGGACCTGTGAAGGGGTGTCACGGTGGAGTCACCCCCAAAATCCACCGTGAATCACGAGAATAAAAGGCGAAAGATGATCGTTCTGGGCCATCTGCTGCAGGAGCAGCGGCATCCCATCTCGGCCCTGGCAGGCGATGATGCGGATGGGTTGGGAAGCTCGGCGGTGAATCCCTCACCATAAACGAGCAGATGCGGAGGCCCTTATAGTTGCGCTATTTCGCTTCGTCGATAACTTCGATGGCTCTGACCTCTGCGTAGTTCACACTCGGCGAAAAAGAGATCAAAAGCTTTCCCTGGCCGTTGGGATGCAGGCCGTGAAACTCGCGAATGACCGGTTTGAATGCACCGCCAGCGACCCGGTTGATGTCGAAGCTGGGCAGCAGCATGACTCCGTTGCAACTGACATCGAACACCCTGCAGCCAGTGCCATGACAGTATGCCGCCGGAATCAGTGGAGTGAAAAACGCCTCAAGGAAGTGAAGCTTCACCGTGTAACTTCCCGGCGCAACCGGGATCGAATAACTGAAATTCCCGTGTCGCTCATTTAAATAGAGTGAAGCCAGCTTCGGCCCATTGGGTGGGTTTTCATAGGACCATGTACGCCCGTCGATGTAGTATTCGTCGCCGCTCCATCGCACGCCATCGGCATCTACAAAATCCGATTGACGCCCTGCGGCAATCCGAATCGGCTTCAGTTTCCCAGGAATGCCCGGGGTGATCTCGATTCCACTCACGAACGCCCGTCCCCAATCTGAAACAAACTCAAGGTGCAGCTTGCCGTCCGTATCGGGGTAAACATCCTTGAATACTCTCACGTCCACCGCCGCAGTGCCGGCGTCGGCAATCGGATCGAAATCTGTCAGCAACGGATGCCTGTTTAAGTTGACTTGAAAGTGCCGGTTGTTCTGCCCGTCATCCTTCTGGTCGGCATCTGGATCACGGATCGGATCGGCGAAGTAAAGCCTCAGCTCGTAAGCCCCCGGTGATAACGGTATGTTGTACTGAAAACCTCGTTCCGACTGCGGGACCATGCTGTCTGCTGACATGGCTTCCCGGATGCTCCGAAATGGAGCCTCATCAGGTACAGGAGGGAAAAAGTGCCGTGGGCCAGGTTCGACAACACCACCCTCGAAATAGTGGTCCGCTTCCCACTTGCGCCCGAACGGGTCCACATAGGCCACCCCCGTGCGCCCCGCGTCAATACACAGATCGTTCGCGCTCGCGGGCAGTGCACCCGAATGGTCGATCGGCTGCATCGTCTCCTGGTCCTGTCCGACACTGGAAGTCGGCGCCATTGGAGCGGCAGACGAGCCGGGATGGGACCTCGATTTGATCAGCGCATAGCCAAGCCATATGGCGACAAGCCCGATAACCAATCCCAGCGTAATTAGGACCCGGCGTGAACCGCCAGTCTTTTGCTCTACAGGCTCTATGGGTTCAGCAATGACAGGTCGCTCAAGCGGCTCTTCGAACCTGGACTCGAAGAGCGGCAGGTATTGACCCTTCGGGATCGTAATGACGATCGATTCGTGTTTGCCTTCGCTAGCAAAATGATGCTCCAGCTTCATCCGCAATACGCGGGCTTGCGACCGAACAATATTGTCGTCATTGGGGTTGTAGCCGGGCGGCCGGCCATATACGTAGATCCCGATCTGCTGTTCGGTTGCCTCTTCGGGCTTGTCCTCGAGGGCGCATCGGCAAACGTGCAAGAAAAACGCTCGAAGCCGCGGCGATTTCTCAAACGTCGCGCTGGAGGCAACGCGGCGCACGAGATCCTCCTCAGGCCGTGCTCCCTCGGCGGGAACTTTCTTGGGGTGCATCACCGTGACAGCTTCTAATGTCATCTGAAAGGAACCTTCCAGCGGCTTGCGGTCGGCCTCGCGCGAGTTAGTAAAACGCTTTGCACGCGGGAAAAAGCTGTACCTGCAAAGAATGTTGTGTACCGGAGACCCTTGTCAAGAGAAAACGATAACGCGGCAACTCTCATCTGAAATCACTTGGATCGGATGAAGTTGGAAAGTCGCGCGCCCAATCAATGGTCGTAGCAGACATTTATCGCGTCTCCAGCGTATGTCAACGGATTGCCTTGCCTAACTCTTTAATGTTTCTGGACGATTCTGTTGCCATTCACATTGTTTCCGGATTGAAACGGAACGACTCCGCATCCCTGCTTTTCGATGACATGGAAGAAATCACTCGCGCTCGGCTTGCTCCGCGCCCGTTTTTCATTGGCTGGACCGTGAACCTCGCTCCGACATTTGAAGCATGCGATTCCTGCCGAGCACGCCGGGTCGGCCGGGAATCACTTCGGTTCGTCACCGGGATTCGGGCCCGTCGGTTTGATATCCGCTTGGTGCAGTTGCTCTCGAAGCGATTGAGTCTTCGTGTTCTGCAGATGTTGGGTCTTTTCGAACTCGGCCTTTGCTTCCGCTTTCCGGCCGGTCGATTGATAGAACCGCCCAAGATGCCAATGAACCACCGGGTCGTCTGGCGTGAGCTTTTCCGCAACTTTGAATTCCTGCAAAGCTTCGTCCTGGTGTCCTTTGCCCTCGTACAAAATTCCCAAGTCGAGATGCGCAATGGGAATTGCCGGCTGAATATGAATCGCATGCTCAAGGTACGGCAGTGCGTCGCCGGAGTGGTTGAGATGCATTTCAGTGTCGCCAAGATACGCCAGTGCGAGAGGGTTATCTGGGTAGATTGCGAGTTCCGCCCGGAACTCTTTGTCCGCTTCTTCGAACTTGACCCCCTTCCACAAGAGGTACCCGTATCCGAAATGAGCATTCGGCGCTTTCGGGTCAGCCTTAACCGCAGCCTGAAACTGCTCGATTGCCCCTTCGTCATTCTTCTGATCGTCGTAGGCTTCGCCCATCAGCATATCCGCTTCGGCCGAATTGGGGTTGATCGCGAGGATTTCACGGTACGTATCGAGAAGACATTGGTATTGCTTCGACCAAAGACAACTTTGCGCCAGCATCATCCGGACCTGAAGATTCTGCGTGTCATTGGCCGCGGTCTCTTTCAGATAAGGAACTGCAGCCACGTATTCCCCCAACCCATAATGAGCCACTCCAATCAATGTCTTTAGGCGGAGCGCTTCTGCGGAGGAGTCAGGTTCACCCTTGAGCAGACCTTCAAAGGTCTGGATTGCACTTTGCAGATTACCAGCCTTGAAAAGCGAAAGGCCGAGATTCAGCCGCAGGTTCGGAAAGCTCGGATTCAGACTCAGAGCCTTGCGGTCAAGGGCGATTGCCTCTTCGTAATGTTCCTGGCGTGCTTCGAGAAGGCCGAGATGCGCATACGCTTCAGCGTCGTTTGGCCGGGTATTCAAAAGCGACTTCCAAGCCGCTTCTGCTTCGCTCACCTTTCCCTCTTGTTCGAACGCGAACGCAGATTGTCGTTGGCTTTCGACAGGCGCCGGCTGCTGGCTCACGCAATTGACCGCGAGCACCGTCATGAGCCACGACGCGCCGAGCGCTCCCAAGAACCTGGAGGACTTCACACCTGCCACGAACCAGATTCTCTCGCTCCGTAGACCCAGGATGCAACCCCCCGCAACCTCAATGGATCGATATTCCCGTTGTTGGCACGTTGTCGGAGTTGGACGCGAAGCGAACGAAATCTCGATCGATCCGTCGCGGACTCGTCGGGGATCAGCCGGGCGCCCTGCGGATGGCTTGCTCTACGCAGGGCCGCGCCAGTTGCCTGACGCGGCCATCTCACTCGCATGATATATCCGGCTCGGCTACTGCTACGACTATCGTTTCGGCGTGGACATCCAAGCCCAAAAATCGTAACTTCTCTCTCATGACCGGTTCCCTCCGCTTGTGGCTCTGGACCAGTTTACGTTGTGTAAGTAGTTACAAGTACTGGTTATTTACGCCCTGAAAAGGCCGGCGGCGGCGGTTCAATCCCGTCTCGTCGCCCGTCCCTGGCCACCACATTCAAATCAACAATTTGGGGGTGAACGCGACCGGAATGCTCACGAGTATGCGTTGGAGCATGGTCTGAGTATGCTGTCGGCCTGGATACCAAGGACCGGCGAGGGGATTTGGGTGATCACTTACATTGACCGTTCCTCTAGATGTTTGATTTTGTCCCATGAATACTAGTTCGCCGACCCGATGACAAAGCGCGGAGGCGCAACATAGTGGGCTGCCGGCGTAAAGACATAGTTGACTTTCCCTTTCTTCATGCCGCATACCTGCATCTTGGCAGCCCGTTCCGAGGGTTCAGGGCATAACTTCACACTAAGTGGCGGGAGTACACAGTTACTCGCCTCGCTCCATACTATGCGCCGTTTGCGGCTGTGATCACATAAGCTCGGCCACTCCGTCCTTAGAATGAGAACTTCACACCGAACCTGCCAACGCGCGGCGAAATCAGACTCGTGATCACACCAAAGGTGGTCGCGCCGGTGAGATAGTTTGTACTCACCGCCGCACTGCTATTCAGCAGGTTGAATACCTGGAAGTTAGCCTCCACATGATAACGCTCGTGTATGGTGAAATCCTTGGCTACCTTTGCACTGAGATTGTTGATTACAGGCCCTCGAAATTGGCCGTAAGGGCCCACATTCACTGTCTCCGCTCCCTGTGTCAGTGTCGAGGTGCTGCCAAAGACTTCGGTCTGCTGTCCCGGGGTTCCTGATTGCATGGTCAGGAAGGACGAAAGCGCGATGCCTTTCGGCAGGTTATAGTACCCGTTGGCGTTGAATCCCCAGTTCCAGGTATCGTCGTTCGGGAAGAACCAGCTGTTGGGATCGCCATAGAGTCCTGCTGTCTGGTTAAGCCACATATGATCCTTCGTATCCCAGAAGGAAGCGGCGGCGCTCCATTTCGCGCTCGTCCGCTTGGCGAAACTGACCAGAATCGTGCTGTACGTATCTGGCCGGCTCGAGGGAGCATTCAGTTGCTCATTGGCGAGGGTTCCACTGCCCTTGGTGTAAGTGTAAAGCGTAATTGGTTGTCCGTTGAATTGTGTAAACTGAACCGGAATATTGTAGGTGTGCCCAATATCGACGCCGTTTGCGTCAACAGGATAGTTATTGTAGACGCCATGGTATATATATCCCACGGTAACTGCCATATTGGAGGCTATCTGCTGCTCCACGCTGGCGTCGTATTCATATACTTTGTCCTGCTTGAGATGGGTGTCAAGAACCTCGCTCTGTGCGCCACTCGCCGAAATGGGCGTCAGCGAAGGGAGTGACGAGAGAAATGCAGGTGTTGCGTCGCACTGATATTCCACGGGCGCCAGCGCGGCCGTCGCTTGGCATGGGCCGTTCCATGCGTATGTGTAGCTTGCCTGAGCATTCGCGTTGTAAGGATTTCCATAGGTATCCCCTGGGGTGTCACCGAACATTCCAAAGAAACCCTTGACGACCGTCTTTCCCTTTCCTCCGACATTCCATGCGGCGCCGATCCGCGGAACAACTTCGTTCCAAGTTAGAAGGTCTTGATAAGGAAATGTCTTGGCGGGAAACAGGTCAGCAAATTGCCCCGCTGGCTTACTCTGGCTCGGATTAAATGCGTGATACCGATCCCACCGCACTCCCAGATCGAAGGCGACCTGCTTAACGGTCCAGGTATCGGTCGCATAGAGCGCCAGGCTATTCAGGCTCGTAGTTGAGGTTGGAATGGGAAAGTTATAAACGGTGATCTCGTTCGGTATTGGGACTCCGGGCTGTGACGCGCTGCTTTTGAAAAGCAGGAGATAATCGCCGCTGGCATTGTCATGTGTGACGCGGGACCCCTGAAAATCCCAGTAATCGTCAGTGCCAAAAGCAAACTCGTGATGTCCCCCAAGGTGCTCGGCAGCAGGAATATACGACAAGGTGATCGGCATCTCGCGGATATCCTGGGGCTTGTCGTTATCAAGCGTAGGGTAAGGTCCGGTAAAGAGCTTCGTTGTCAAGTCTTCTTCACTGGGCGATCCGGCAAATTCGACGCCTTTCGTAAAGCCGAATTGGCCGATCTGACTTACAGGCTGAGGCTCGTAGTCCACATCGTAGGCGGCAACTCCGTATTCTCCTACGAGCACCATGCGGGAGCTAAGTACAGAATTAACGCTTATCTCCCAGATGTGGCCGGGCTGTAATTCGTACTGGGAGGAAGGAAGAGGGACGGTCGGGGAGCTACTTTGGTTGTTAAGAAGCTTCCGGCCCCACAATTGCGAGAAGATTACCTTTGTGCCGGAGGTAAGCTGATAACTTACCTTATCGTCGTACTGCGGAAGCGCGCTCAGCAACAAGGCGCTTGGTGAATCCGCGCAAGTCCAGCAGCCGCTGGCGTCAGGACCACCTTTGAAGCTGGCCTGCCCTTCATTGATGAGCTGCTTGGAGAAGCCGCCGTAGAACCATAGCCGGTCACGGAGGATGCGTCCGCCCAGGTCGGCGGCATAGTCGTAGTAAGCGTCTCCGGCAAGGGGATTGCCAAACTTGAGGTTGTTGGGCGGTGCTGCTTCGGCCGCTGTAATGTTGTTGGCCTGCATGCCGGGACGCTCGAAGTCGCCCTGCGCATCGCCATGGAAGGTATTTGAACCGGACTTCATGACAGCTTCCTGCGCCACACCGGGAAGACCCACTTCGGCGTTGTTGCCGCTGGTCTTCAGCTCTGCCTCACCAATCGCCGTAGAGTCAAGGTAGACCCTTCCGTTTCCCTGGTGTTCGGTGAGAGTGTTGATGCCCTCGATGCGGAGCTCAGGCTGAAGAATATCGGCGACATTTCCGTTCACACCGATTTCGTCTGTTTCGACCTTCAGCGCGACAGCCAGACTGCTGTCGCCCACGTCCGGAGATCCCCCTCCCAGGCTTACACCCGCAGCCATCGAAAGGAGATCTTGCATCCCCAACGGCTTTGGCACCAAATTTAAGGTGTCCGCTTGAAGTGTGCTGGTGACGGCCGTGGAAACTGTGTCAACGACTGGACCGGCGGTGGTTACGACGACTTCCGAAGAGGTCGTGCCGACGGGCAGTACAGTGTCGATTTTCGCGGTGAATCCGACCGTCAGCGTCACACCCTGCTTAACAATCGTTCCGAAACCAGTGGCTGCGAAGGTGAGACGATAAACGCCCGGCGCCGGCAACACAACGAATTTGTAGTTGCCCCCTACGTCGGTTTTCGCGATCAGCTGAGGGACCTGCAGCGCAGGACTCGTGATTGTGACTGTCGCGTTTTGAATCACGTTGCCGGTTTGGTCGGTCACGACACCAATAATGCTGGCGTTTTCGCCCCCGGCCTGTGCCCACATTGTCGTGGGCACCAGCATCACACTTACGATACCCGCTGTAAGAGCGAGTAAACGCATGACAAGTTGCTTTCTGTTCACATTCAACATGATTGATCCTCCAATTTGAAGGGCCCTTCTCCGACGCTAGTCTGCCTTGAATTCGAAATGATTGCTCAGATTTTGAAAGCGTCACTGAAGCAGCGAGTCCGACCTCCGATTGCTTCAGCTTGAGTTGTTATTTCAGTTGAATGGGTTGAACGTAAGCCCCTCGCCGGCCGATTCCCAAAGGGAAAGGGCTTCTTACATACCACTGATTCTCGTTCCTGCTCTCGCATGCTCCGTACGACCGGCCACTTACAGTCGCTCTGCGTTTGCACTTACTTGATCTCCACGGGGTTATCCCACGCGCCGCTCTCCATGGTGTCCCATACCGAAAGCCGAGCCCACTTGGCGCCGGTGGCGTCGAAGGGAATCTTCAGCTCCTTGTTTCCGAACGGCAGGGTATCCGACAGGCTGACGTACTTGTGATAGACCTTGGTTCCATCACCCCACACCAGATCAGCGAACTGAAGAGGGTAGGTGTATTCGATGCTGGCGGTGTAGACGGCGCTGGCGCCCCCGCCCTGCACTCCCCAACTGTGGAAGAGCACTTCGCCATTGGTCCCGAAGAGCTGGTTATTCCGCAAGGCATTTATGATCGGGGACCAGTCATCGTTGTAAGCGGGCGTCTTATCGAGCTTGACGTAGTTGACGGCCAGCGACGAATAGGACTCGTCGTCGGGCCACTTGGTGTAGGTATCGCCCTCGGTGATCAGGTTCTTCGGTTGGGGAGACCAGTTGTTCATGTTGTCTTCTGTATCAAAGCAGCGCGTTTGGCACTCTTCCGTCCACGACAGATCGCCGGGCAGCGATTCCCAGGAAGCGCCAACCCAGCGGTCGCTCAGGAAGAAGTCTTTGTCCTTGTACGCATCAGGATAGCCTTCGGAGCTCTTGGTATTGGGATGCGTGGTCCAGGCGACGGAGTTCGTCTCGTTGAGGAACCTGAGGACGTCCGCCGTCGAGCCGAGGTGGTATACGTGACCGTATTCGGGCAGATCCTCTTCAAACGGTACGTCTGCTGGACGGAGTTCGCCCTTTGTTATTCCCCCCGTCCTGTTGCCGTAACGACTGTGCGAGTAGTAGATCGGCTTGGATGTCAGAATCCACATGTGGCCGCCGGTGAAGGCATTAGCCTCTTCGCCGGGCATCACCAGGAAATCCTTGTCCGAGACGCGCTCGGCGCCCTCGAAATAGACCTTCTGTTCCATGAAGCGTTTGGGGCCCGGATCCTGGGGATCGGAATCGTCGTGGAAGTCGCCCAGATAGATAATGTTGATGCCCAGGGAACGGAAGACAGCGACCCACGGCGGCTGGTAATCGAGGTCGTTACGCTCGCGGAGTTGCTCGTTGAAATCCAGGTGGAAGTGGCCTTCCATGGTCTTGTAGCCGGGCAACGGCTTGAATGCATCATTGTGGGTGTAAGCCATCAGCGCATTGCGCGTGGCCTCATCGCTGCGGGCGCTCAGGTAGTAGTACACCGACATACGCTGCTTGGTGCCGGGAGGCGCGTTGAACAGGGCCATGTTGTAGATATCACCGCGAGAGGTGCCAACGCGTCTGGTCCATTCTGCGTCGGTCTCGCCCCAGGGATGGTATCCCTCGTTGTGCTCGGGCCACATGACCCCCAGCGCGAACGAATTCGCGGTGTCTTTGCGGTAATACACCCAGCCAAGGTTGGTTTCAACCTCGCGCGAGAAGAAGAACTTGTGCGGCGTGGGGAAAACCGCCAGGGAACCCGAACCCACATCCAGAATCTCCATGCGGTTGCGCGCGCGTAAGTTCACCGGCCCCTGGTTGACGTGTCCGCCGAAGTACTCGTACTGCTGGTGCTGGGCGCTGTCGCGCCACGCCAGCTTGGTGCTATCGGTAATGGGGAAGCCCTTCAGGCCGGCCTTGTAGATGTAGGCCACCGAAGGCCGCTGGGTAGACGCCACCGCTTCCTGGCGCAGCAGGTTGGTTCCTTTGTAGGCGATGAAACGGAGATCGCCGGAGAAGATGCCCAGAGTTAACCCATTGAAGGTGACCTTCAACTGGTTTCCGTCTGTTCCCAGCGTGCAGGCGCTCGTTTGGAAACTGGAAGAACCGTGGGTAATATCCGACTCAGAACGCAGCTCGACAGCTTGGCCTTGGCCGATAGCGCCGGGAACCGTCAGTGGCGCGTCCCAGAAGGTGTTCCACTTGCGCCGGTCCTCTTCTTCCGGCGTGTCAATACCCAGCGTCTTCAATTCGGCGCGCTGGGCCGACGAGATGCGGCGCTTGCCGGTCGTCACCTGAAATTCCGGCGTCAGATCCTTGCCTAGCACAATCCAGCCCGCCCCTTGGCGTGCCGCAAGTTCTTTTACAATCGGCTGGCCGTTCTCGATGGCAAACGACGCGCGGAGCTGGGCCCCGTCTTCACCCGGCCAAGTGAGCGTCACCATCCCCTCTTTTACTTCGGCCTTCATGCCTTCGGCCGGCTTATAGCCAGCTTCGGTCGTGCAAGTAAGCGACTGTGCGGCGGCAAAGCCGGGAAACAGGGTAAGACTTAGCAAAAGTCCGAAGATCTTCATATCGAATTCATTTCCTCCTCGCGCAGGCTTTTTGCGAGCTTGCGCGAACCATCGGTTTGAGCGATTCTGCTTTGTCTCGACTGTGGCTTGGCTTGGGGAAGCTTTGTGCCGTTCTGGCGGTCAGACCTCTTGATGGCCTCGAACGGTACAGCAATTTGATATGAATTGGCAAGCTGTAAAAGGCAGCAAACAAGATTCATACCCATGATTCGCCGCTCGTGATCCGTAACTTATTCAATTTCTTGATCTAGCGTTATACCTGTTGATGCACAACGCGGAATCGCTTCCCGGCTGGGGAGCCTTTGAGTCTGGAATGCTTCGGTTAGGAACCGAATTCCGCTCCATGACCTTCGCGTCCAATCCTCGCCATGAAGGAAGCGCGGACAATCACCCTAATCGCGGTGAGCGCCCTGCAATTTCGAGCATTTGCGCGCTGCCTCACAGTCAAGTCCCAACGCGCCTGCGCGGGTTATCACCGGGTCGCTTAGAATCTAAATATGTGCGGAATCGTCGGTTACGTTGGTCCTAAAAAGGTGGTTCCCGTCATCATCGAGGGGTTGAGGCGCCTGGAATACAGGGGCTACGATTCGGCGGGCATCGCCGTTGGCAGCCCGAAGCGCGAGAAGTTGCAGGTGTCCCGTGCGCCCGGCAAGCTCGGCAATCTTGAAGAAATCCTCCGCGAACACCCTCTCGACGGCACCTTCGGCATCGGCCATACTCGCTGGGCCACACACGGCCGCCCCACTGAGGAAAACGCCCACCCGCATCGCGACTGCACCGGCCGTATCGTCGTTGTTCACAACGGCATTGTCGAAAATTATTTGGAATTAAAGCGCGAGCTGATCGCCCAGGGCCATAAGTTCGTCACCGAGACCGATACCGAGATCATTGCTCACCTGATTGAGCAGGTGCAGAAGGAAGCTGAGGCCGCCGGCAAGCCCGTTGCACTGGAGGAAGCAGTACGGCGCGCGGTGAAACATTTGAAGGGCGCGTTTGCATTAGGCGTGCTGAGTGCAGCGGAGCCGGACAAGATTGTGGCCGCGCGGCTGGGCCCGCCGCTGATCATCGGTGTGGGCGAAGGCGAGAGTTTTATGGCCAGCGACGTCCCTGGAATTCTGAATCACACGCGCAACGTGTACTTTTTGGCAGACGGCGACATGGCCGTACTGACGCGGGCGGGCGTAACGCTGACAGACTTTGACGGGCGGCCGATCGAGCGGGAGCTGACGCGTATCCAGTGGGATCCGATCCAGGCAGAAAAGGGCGGATACAAGCACTTCATGCTGAAGGAAATCTGGGAGCAGCCGCGGGCGGTGACGGATACGACGCTGGGACGCGTGAGTCTGGATTCGGGCAGCGTCTTCCTGGGCGAGATGGAGATTGCCGACGACGAACTGAAGCGCGCGGCGAGCATCAACATTGCGGCGTGCGGAACCAGTTGGCACGCGGCGTTGACTGGCAAATACATGATCGAGCGGTTGGCGCGGCTGCCCGTCGACGTGGACTACGCAAGCGAATACCGGTATCGCGATCCCATTGGCGGGCCCGACGCGCTGGGCCTGCTGATTACGCAGAGCGGCGAGACCGCCGACACGCTTGCCGCGCAGCGCGAGATGAAGGCCCTGGGCTCGAAGACCGTGGCCATTTGCAACGTAGTCGGCGCAATGGTGGCACGCGAGGCCCACGGCGCGATCTATACCCATGCAGGCCCGGAGATCGGCGTCGCGTCGACCAAGGCGTTTACTTCGCAACTGACGGCGCTGTTTTTGCTGGCCATGAAGATGGGGCAACTGCGCGGGACTTTGGACATGGCCCAAAGCGTGGCGCTGATCGAGGAGCTGGGCCGAGTTCCGGCGAAGATCGAGGACGCGCTCCGGAGCTGCTCGCCGCAATGTGAGCAATTGGCGAAGGAGTTTGCAACGGCGCGTGATTTCTTGTACCTGGGTCGCGGCATTCACTTCCCGATTGCGCTCGAAGGCGCGTTGAAGCTGAAGGAAATCTCGTATATCCACGCGGAAGGCTACCCGGCCGGCGAGATGAAGCACGGTCCGAACGCGCTCATTGATGAGACGCTGCCGGTGGTTGTGCTGGCGACGCGGGATGAGGCCGATCCGGCTTCGCGGTTGCGATACGAAAAAACGCTTTCGAATATCCAGGAAGTGACGGCGCGCAGTGGCCGCGTGATTGCCGTGGCAACCGAGGGTGACGAGACGATCGGCGGCTTGGTGGAGCACGTCATCGCGATTCCGCCGGCGCCTGAGCTTCTGGTCCCGTTAATTGAGATTGTGCCGCTGCAGTTGCTGGCCTACTATATTGCCGTTCGGCGCGGATGCGACGTCGACCAACCTCGCAACCTGGCCAAGAGCGTAACGGTGGAGTGACGCGGCGTGGGCTTGTCACTTTTTCCCTGCTATTATTTGCCCGTGGGTCTCCCTCAGGCAATCGTCAGCCCGTTTAAATCACGGCAGGTCTCCAGCGAGGTCTGGCGTGCATATTCGTAAGCGTCTTCCTGTCTCCGCCATCAAGGCTTTGCTTCGATTTGGATTTCCGATCCTGTGCATCTTCGTATGCGTTATCGCCGGATGTGGCGCATCTTCCCAAAAATCTACGTCTACATCCACGTCGATCATCCTCACCTATCCTCAAACGAGCATCATTGCGGTTGTTGGTGTAGCAATCCAAGCGGATACACCTGCTGCAACAGGAAGCGTCACCGGCTACTCCGTGGCCCCAACGCTGCCCGCCGGGTTGAGCCTGAATGCATCGACAGGCGCAATTTCCGGGACGCCTGCAACCGTATCTCCTCAGGCAAGCTACACTGTCACTGCGTCGAATGGCACCAACTCCACGACGGCAACAGTGCAGATCACGGTGAATCCCGCCGCGCCATCCAACCTGAGCTATCCGCAAACGAGCATCACGGCAACGGTTGACGCACCGATTCAAACCGATACGCCAACTGTGACCGGAACCGTCACTGGCTACTCGGTGGCGCCTACACTTCCCGCGGGATTAAGCCTGAACAGCTCGACCGGTGCGATCTCAGGAACGCCGACTTTCGCAACTGCGAAGGCGAGCTACACTGTTACGGCCTCGAACGCGAGTGGTTCGACGGCGACAACCTTACAGATCACCGTGAACCCCGCCGCACCATCCAACTTGAGCTACCAGCAGACGAGCATCGCGGCGACGGCTGGTACGGCGATCCTGACCGATACACCCACGGTGACCGGAACTGTGACCGGCTACTCTGTCGCGCCCGCACTACCCGCGGGCTTAATCCTGAACACCGTGACCGGGGCAATTTCAGGAACGCCGACTACTGGAACTGTGCAAGCAAACTACACGGTTACAGCATCGAACAGTTACGGAAGCACAACGGCGATTGTCTCGATCACCGTGAACCAGGAAGCCACCACGTTGCTGGACCTGGGACACGCCTCACCGATTGAAGCGCTTCAGGAGACCGCCGACAGGGTGCTGAGCGTTGATCGGGACGGTCACTGGGTGCTATGGGATTATGCCAGCGGCAATCAGGTTGCTTCCGGCGACGGGGCCTACCTTGGTTCGTCCGGCTGCACCGGCTACAACGGCGTGAACGCAGGTGAGATCGCCTTGGCAGGTTCAGTCGCCGCGGTTCAGCTTGGAACTAGCTCCTTTTCCGGCGGCATCCAGGTGATGTCGTCAACAAGCGGGCAGACCTTGTCGACCATCAAACTCTCCGGGTGGTGGCAGCTCGCGACCGACGGCAGTTATCTGGTTGCCGGGAGCAACGCGGCGTTGACCGTTTGGTCTACCGATGGGCAGGAGATATTTACTGTGTCTGGGAACTATGCGGCCGCCTGCACGTTCAGCTCACCGGGGCAAATCCAGGTCGCGAACGGAGCCGCCGGAAAGAATGTCATTCAGACGATTCTTGTCCCGAGCGGAGCTATTTCCGTGAGCCCGGCCTTCTCAGGGAACTTCTCTCAATGGTTCACAGACGGTAGCCGCTTTATCTCGGCCCTCGCGAGCACTTCCTGGATCTACTCGAATGATGGAGTGCAGCAGTGCGTGTTGAATGCCACATTGAACGGAGGAGTTGGCAATTGGGCCTGGAACGTCACGACCAGTGGGAGCCCCCTACTCGCGGTTTATCCCATTTGTTCGACAACGCCGTCAGTCACCTATTCGCTGAATGTTGCCGGCAATCTGGTCTTTCCTTCCGGCAATCTGATTGGCTCCCTTTCATCGGGAACGGATCAAGCGAGTGTGATCGACTTGAGCGGGTCGAGTCCTGTTGAAACTACCTATTCAACCCCGCCGCTTTCCGCTCTCAGCGCGTTTGCGGCATTCTCTGGCTCGCAGTGGGTTGGGGGCGATCAAACCGGGGGAATCATTGACGGAGCGAGCGCTCCAAGCCAATCAAACGCATCCGTTACGCCTCGATTTTTCGGGTATGGCGGCGTCCTTGCCATGGCCGGCTCCCAGAACATGGTTGTGGCAAGCACGGCCATCGGAAAAACGCTCTTTTACAATCTAGCCGGCCCAACTTTGACATCGACCACTAGCATGCTCGCGAACGAAATGGATCTGTCGTCCGATGGCAGCATCCTGGGCGTTCTGGCTTTTGTTCCCGGTAACACGCTTACGTTCTACTCTCTTCCGTCCATGATTCCCCTGTACACCTACAGTGGAGATCCGAGTGCCAACAACTTGATATACGGCTTCGCGATGTCAAGTTCGGCAACCACGATTGCCCAGTACCAGGAAGCCGGCGTTGGCGTTTACCAGCAGAGCGTGACGGGCATATCCGGCAGCCCAGACTACTTGACGAACAGCGATCCGATGCGAAATAACCTTGTCACGCTTTCTCCGGATGGAACAATGATTGGAGTGGCTGCTCTCGGGGGACCAGAAGGATATGCCACACAAATCTACAAAAATGGGGCCCTTGTCGTAGCCATCCCTGGTCTGGGCGAAGGCTGGATCGACAATAATGACATTTTGGTTGCGGACTATGTATCCAGCTTAGAGAGCTTCACTTATGGTGAAAGCAGTATTTACAGTTCTACTGGAGCAGTCGTTGCAAATGTCCCTATCCCGGTAGCGATCTCGAATCCGCAGTTCCCTTCAGCCGGTACAGTCTACAGTCAAACTACAAATACGATCTACTCGCCTACGACCGGGAACGTGGTCTGGCAGGGTCCGGCGCCTCAATATCCCTACGAAGGCGTGGATTGCGGATCGCATATCTGCGCTGTCTCCGGGCACGAGCTATTCGTCTATTCGTACTAATGTCCTCTCCCTGAAGTCCAAGCCATAACCTATCGTTTTCATCCTGAGCGAAGTTTGCCGCGTTTTGCGCCAAACGGAGTCGAAGGATCTGCGCTTGCTCCTTGCGAATTATGCCAGAGCGTGTTTCATAAATGGCCGCCGCATCCGGATTGTCGTCCCTCAGGGGTTAAACAGGCTGCGGAAAAACCCTTGTTTCCCGGATCATTTTGCTTTCGGTCGCACTTTTTCGCGCTTTGAGTCTGTTCCGCAGTTCCATTTCGGTTGTCGTTTTGCCTCCGCAGGCCGTTTTTTCGGCATGCGGAGACACCTCAGCCCTAGCTGGCCATCGCTTGAATCGGAATGAGTCTCCGCATGCGCACCAGGTTATAAGCCGTGATGGTCAGCCGATAGAACCAGTCCACTCGCTTCAGACCACGCAACTTGACCTGGCGCATCGGCCGATCCAACTTGCTCCAGCCAAAGACTCGCTCGATCAGCTTGCGTCTTTGCTGGCTAATAGCGCACCGTTCATCGCTCCGTTCGTTGTCGGTCAGCGCGTTCTTGCCGCGGTTGCCCGGCGCATATTCGCTGACATGCGGCGCCACCCCGCGATCCCTGAGCGCCTGCACGAATCTGTCTTCCTGGTACTGCGTGTCAGCTCCCAACGTGATCTTGCGCTCTCCGCGTTGATCCTTAGGTCCCAGCACCCCATCTAATAACTCCACCGCTGTCTCGCGCTCCGTCACCGTGGCCGCCTGGCTGGCCTTGGCTGCCACCACCAGACCGTTGCGGTTCTCCATCAGGGCGTGTCCTTGATAGCTGGCAATGGCCTTTTCCGTGTTCGACTTCTTGCACAGACGCGCTTCCGGATCGGTGGTCGACTCCACACGGTCGCGCAGCAGTACCTCGCCACCCCAGCCCGAGCCTGCCCCCGGAGCCGGCGGATCAGGCTTGTCCTTAAAGCTGCGGGTCGAGGCCCATGCCTGAATCATCGTTCCATCCACGGTGAAATGCTCTTCGCTCAGCAGAGCGTGTTCGCGCGCTTCCACCAGCACCGACTCCAGTAACAGCTGGCTCACCGCACCGGCGATCAACCGCTCGCGGTTCTTGGTGAACACCGTCACGTCCCACACCGGATCGTCCATCTCCAGACCCACAAACCAGCGAAACAGAAGGTTATAGTTCAACTGCTCCATCAGCTGCCGCTCCGAGCGGATCGAGTACAAAATCATCAGCAGCTGCGCCCGCAGCAAGCGCTCCGGGGCAATCGAGGGACGACCGGTGGCCGAATATAGCCGCTCCAAATCTGCGTCCATCCGCGCCAGCGCACGGTCTACCAGCGCGCGAATCTGTCTCGCCGGATGATCGGCTGGAATCCGCTGTGCCAACGTCACATAGCTGTACATCGCCGTCTGCTTTTCGTCGTCTCCACGCATATCTCTTAACTAACGCAAATCAATGTGGAGAAAAAGTGACAATTAAAGGACTTTTTCCGCAACCTGTAAAACCCCCTTGCTTTTCAGGCTCTTTTCGGCACGACTTCACAGCTTGGTGAAAAAGTCCCAAGGGAGCCACTTTTTCTCCACAGGGAGTTGATTTAAGAAGTTGTTATGCGCGGCGACGACAAGCAGCAGGCATCGATGTTTAGTTACGTAACGATGGAACAGCGGATAGCGGCCAACCACCCGATGCGTCGGATACGGGCGATGGCGGACCGTGCGCTTGAGACGATGGATGCGGTTTTCGATGATCTCTATTCGGCGACTGGCCGTCCGTCGATTGCGCCGGAGCGTTTGTTGCGGGCGCAGCTGCTGATGATTTTGTATTCGATCCGCTCGGAGCGCCAGTTGATGGAGCAGATCCACTTCAACATTTTGTATCGCTGGTTTGTGGGCCTGGAGATGGACGAGGCGGTATGGGATGCGAAGGTATTCAGCAAGAACCGCGAGCGTCTTATTGCCGGAGAGGCGAGCCGGCAGTTGTTGCTGGCGGTGGTCGATCAGGCGCGCGGCCAGCAGCTGCTGAGCGAGGAGCACTTCACGGTGGATGGAACGCTGTTGCAGGCCTGGGCCAACCGGCGCAGCTTCAAGGAGAAGTCCGATCCGCCGGATCGGGGCACGGGGGCGGGTGGCCGCAAGCTGCTGCGCGATACGCACGAGTCGACTACAGACCCGGAGGCGCGGCTGTACCGGAAGAGCGGATCAGCCGCAGTGGTGCCGAGCTATCTAGGCCACGTGATTACGGAGAACCGCAACGGCCTGGTGGTTGCGGCCATGGCCACCGAGGCCGGCAACGCGGCCGAACGACAGGCGGCGCTGAAGATGCTATCGCGCCTCAAGCGCGGCAAGCGCATGACGCTGGGAGCTGACAAGAGCTATCAGGAAGAGAGATTCGTGGGCGCGCTGCGTAGCCAGCGGGTAACACCGCACGTAGCCGAGTACGAGCCCAACCCGAAGTGGCGCAACTGGCTCACCGAGGCCGAGCGCAACGATCCGGGCCTGGCCGTGAGCCAGAAGAAACGCAAGCTGGTGGAGAAGGTGTTCGGCTGGATGAAGCAGGACAAGATACGCCAGATCAAATTGCGCGGACTCGGTCGCGTGGACTGGCTGTTTCAGTTGGCCGCAGCAGCGCATAATCTGCTGCGCATGAGCAAGCTCATCCCGATTCCGGCGCAAGCCTGAGCAGGGAGACGTGTGTCTTCTGGCCGCACAAGCGGCCAGAAGAGATAAACATCAACCCCAATAACCCTCCTATTCGGCGGTCAAACCCACGGCACGGAAAAATAGCGACGGGAACAAAGAGTTTTTCACCAAGCTGTGAAGTCGTGCCCTGATACAAAGCGGATTTATGAAACAGGCTCTAAGAAATTCTGGGACACCACACTAGCCGCGCCCGGTAGAGAAGCCTAAGCTTAAAATCAAGTGTTCTGAGGGCCTCGTCATGCGTAAGACGGTTGCTTTCTCGTTTCTGGCACTGTTCGTAGCTTCGGCGTTTGCTGCCCAACGCTTGAGCGTGGAACAGTTGAACCGTCTGACCGCATCGAGCCGCGGAAAACAAGACGCCAAAGTCGCCGAGCGATTGTTCGACGCCGAACTTACGGAGCAGTTGAGTGCTGCAAATCTAGCTGCCTTCGAAGCTGCGCTTCCTGGGCCGGAGTCCCGCCGTGCATTGGTGGCGCTCGCGGACCAGGCAGAGTTTCTCGACCCGCCTCCGGCAGATATTCTGAACCAACCGGCCCCCAGTTTGGATCAGCAGCACGCAATGATTGCCAAATCGATCGAATATGTCGGGGGCATTTTGCACCGGCTTCCAAACTTCTTCGCCCGGCAAGATACGATTCGCTACCAAGACAGCCCGCCCACAATTCGAGACCCAGAGAGTGGCGACCTCACCGTCTACCAGCCGTTGCATCCAGTCAGTCGGTCGGTTGCGACAGTGCTCTATCGCGACGGACAGGAAATCGTCCAGGACCAAGCGGCAGAAACTGGCGGCGCAACCGCGACAGCAGGCTTGATCACGTCCGGCGAATTCGGACCGATCTTCTCCGTGCTCTATGGGGATCTGCCAAGCGGCAATCTGAGGTGGGCTTACTGGCAACAAGAGGCCGGCCTGCGGGCGGTGTTCCGGTTCAATGTGCCGAAGGCTGCATCGCACTATCAAGTGAAATTCTGTTGCGTCGCGGGCCGGCTTTTTCAAGAGTTCTCGGCCTACCATGGCGAGCTTACCGTCGATCCTGCCGATGGGACCATTCTTCGCGTTACGCTGATCGCCGATCTGGAGAAGAGAGCGGAGATTCCTGAAGCCGAACTCATGGTGGAATATGGCCCGGTTGAGCTGGGCGAACAGAAGTATCTTTGCCCTTTGAGAAGCGTCTCGGTTGTCCACGCTCCGATGCAGACTCACCCAACGGTTCCACAGCAGTATGCTCAAACCGCGTATGGACGGTTGGGGACCGGGATGATATCGGGGGAACCCGGAGGGGATGAGCAGTTGCAGGCGATGCTTAACGAGACTACCTTCGACAACTATCATCTCTTTCGCGCCGACGCACATATCCTCGGTGCCGACAATTCTAAAGGCGAACTTGCGCCAACCGCGCCGCCGAAAGGTTCGCCTGAGTCCGCCGCATCCGCTGCTCCTGCTCGGAGCGAGCAGGTTAGCGTTGCCAACGAAAATGCCGAGCCGGCTCCATCGGCGGCGAGCACCGGGGCGATCGCCGATGCTTCCCACCCGGTGGTAGATGTGAAGAGCGCGCCCTCAGCACCCGCTAATTTGCAACCCACCGCACAATCCGATGCGTCGACCTCGGTTGCCTCCGCGCCTGAAATGGCGGTTGTCGCGTCCGCGCCGTTTCCGGAAAAGACTGGGCCTCTCCCGGCGCCCGGTTTTGCGCTAAGCGTGAACGTCCGTCTCGTCGATGTGGATGTCACTGCATTTGACCAAAAGGGTCATCCTGTCACCGGCTTCGCGATGAAGGATTTCGAAATTTACGATAACGGCAGGAAGGAAAGCCTCAATTCGTTCAAATACGTCGGTGCGTCAACTGTGGCCCCACAGGGTCCCGTGACGTCGGTACTGCCGGTTCTCTATTCCAATCGTCTCGACGCAACAGGACCGACGCAACCTTCAGCCGATCCCGTCCTTGGAAGCTCGACCATTCTCCTGCTCGACCCAACGAATCTCGACTTTGCCGATCTGACTCATGCCCGCGGGCAAATTCTCAGATTCCTTGATCGGCTCCCACAGTCTGAGCCCGTAGGTCTCTATGTCAGGACAGGCTCCGGCTTTCGCATCCTGAACGAAGAAACGTCGGATCATGCGGCATTGATCTCCGCGCTGCGCAAATGGATGCCAGCCGCTCAGGATCTTGCCCGCGCGCAGGAAGCGGAAGCGCGCAACCGACAGCAATTCGACACCGTGGAGTCTCCCTGTGACATGCAGTACGTGAACGGAAACGATGGCGGAATGGCAAGCCTGACACCTCCTACGGCCTCGTCCTGGTGCCCGGACATCCCCGGCGGAGGCACGAGCGCGAGCGTCGATCCAAAAATGATGAAGGAAGGGAGTGACCCAGCTCGCGAGACGATGACCGCGCTGATGGCCATCGCAGGGCATATGAACTCCATCCCCGGCCATAAGGATCTTGTCTGGGTGGCCAGCGACAATGCGCTCGCAAACTGGACTGACCAGGCGGCTGGCAACGAGAAAGGCCCGAATACGATTGGCCGTTTCGGCCTCCCTACGCAGGAAGCCCTCAACGACGCTCACGTGAGCCTCTATCCGCTCGATGCATCGCAGTTGGAAACTGCTGCAACTGACGCCAGTCTCAAGAACAACAGCGTGCAGTTGAATCCTGCGATCCAGGGCTTGGATGGAAAAGCGGATCTTGAGGCTCATGAGGCTGCCATGACCGACGGCCGCGCTGCCGCCCAAATACGGCAAGACGTCCACGGCGTTCAGCCTGCTATTCAGCAGCTGGCGCAAGCCACCGGTGGCCGATCGTTTCCACGAGCAGACGACATGGTGAGCGATCTTTCGAGCGTGATCGAGGACGGGCACGCCTCTTACCTGCTCAGCTTTGCGCCCGATACTCAGCCCGACAATCAGTATCACCGGCTGACCGTCACGGTCCCGGGCCGGCGCGGGATTGTGCTTCACTACCGAGCAGGTTATTTTTACACGAAGGAGCCATCCACTCTGAAGGATCGGCTCAGGCAGGCGGTCTGGCAGCCGCAGGACGAAAGCGAGATCGGCCTCAACGCCCACTGGGATCACGCCTCGCAAGGCGCAGCCATCTCACTGAACATTGCGGCCGCTGACATCGGCATGGAACAGCAAAGCGACCGCCGCACCGGCAAACTCGATATCTTCCTCGTACAGCGTGACCAAACAGGAACGCACGCGACGGCGAAGGGGCAAACGCTGGCTCTCAACCTGAAGCCTGGCACATATCAAAAAGTCTTGCAGGACGGCATCCCATTTGCCGAATACATCGACAACAGGCGGGACACAGGCACGGTGCGAATCATCGTGATCGACGAAAACTCCGGGCGTATGGGATCCATCACACTCCCCGCAGCGGCGCAGGTCAATCCATAAAAGAAAATCCCGCGCAGCACTCTCGATCACAGCCGTCCGAACTGCTTCACCGCCTCTTCAATCGACTTCGCTTTGTCGATCAACGGGTACATCGAGTGCTCTTTGAAGTCCAACTGCTGCGCCAGAGCGAGAACCTCCTCCGCACGTGCCCGCGGCACAACCACGACGCCGTCCTGATCGGCAGTCACGATGTCGCCCGGATGAATTGTGACGCCATCGATCACCACCGGCACTTCGGTTCCGCTGCACCGGTAGTGTCCCACCAGGGTTGACGGAGCGATGCCCGTGGCATAAACCGGGAATCCGATCTTTTTGAGATAAGCCGTATCGCGTACCGCACCATCGATGATCGCACCGGAAAAATCCCGCGCCTGCATCGCCGTTCCCATCAGTCCGCCCATCCCCGCGATGTCCGCTCCATCTTCGATCGACATCACATAGACCGAATTCTTTTCACCGCGATCGATGGCCTCCAGCATCCCGTCCACAGCATGAGCATCATGATTCTCCTGTTTCTCCATCCGCACTGTCACCGCGAATCCAGAAAAGCGCGTGGGAAACAGAGGTTGCATTTTGTGCGACAAGTACATGCGCTGGCCGTAAAGCTGCTCGAGGGCATCGGAGACCGAAGCCACTTCGACATGCCGATAGGCATCGAGCAGAGCCGCGGGGTCATGGTCATTTGTTGCGGCAGATTGTGCGCTCGTAGCCTGAGGCGACGATGCAGCCTCACGATTTGCCGCTTCGGCCTTCGGATTCTTCAGCGCCATCATGGATGAAGCCAGAAAACCAAGACAGACCAGAGTAAGTAGCAGCGAGTATCCTGATGTGCGCGAATTCAATTTCTCGCGCTTTGCCATTTGGGAAGTTTCCACTTCAATTCTCCTCATCGAAGGCTTGGACTTAACTGGAGTATTCTCTACGAATCAACCCATCGATGTCTTCTATGTTTTGCTTCAGCGAGTCGCAGCGCCTCTGAACGTGACTCGACTCAAGGCGTGCGAGCCGATCCTCTGACTGCGAATCTGCTGGAGCGAAGATGCAGAGCAACCCGTCGGTGGCTTTCGCAATGCCGTCCTTGATCCTCTGGCGGAACAGCGCCGGATTGGTGACCAGCAGAAGACCGGCAACATCGAATTCGGAACAGGCCAGACGCCCTCCGCCAAAATTGATGACAGATGGATCCATCGCCAGTTTCTACGCGTCGAAGAGGGCCAGTATGTGGGCGGTGTATTCAAATTCGAGCGCATCCTGAATGGCGATCAAACCGACTACGGGCTCCAGTTCACCTCGGCACCCGAGGTGCTGCACGTATCGCTTGCAACCTACTGACGGACGAATGCCGGCGCGGGGCACTCTGCACGTCCCGTCCGCCAGAGCATTTAACATCGGAGTCGATATGACACGAGGGCTTTTTGCCGCAGGATTTCTTCTCGTTTCGCTGCTGGTCGACAATAGCGCACGCGCCCAGAAACAGATCATTCTGCAACGCGACCATGCCACGGTGACGCTGGAGTCGTATGCGCCAAACATTGTGCGCATCACCATGATCCTGGATAAGCCGGCCGTGCTGGCGCCACCGGGATACGGCATCAGCGCGCAGGCCAAAGACGCAGGCTGGAAGTACTCGCACAACGCGGCGATGGATACTTACGCGTCCGCGCGGTTGAAGGTGGAGATGCCGGTACCGCATTACAACAACGGCGGTCCGCCGCCGGGCTGTGACACCTGCAACTACTTCCACGGCTCGACCCCGCGGATTCCGCTTGAGGTGCTGGACGCGAATGGCAATTCGCTGCTTCGGATGGAAAACTGGACGATGTCTGTGCCGAACCGCAAGGACGGCGATGCAGAGATCCTCGACGAGGTGAGGCCCTCGATCGCCTACGACCAGTACGACCCGCGCAATCCGGACCAGGTGTACGACGAGGTGGGCGCGACGTTCTTCTCGCCAAATGACGAGCACTATTACGGCCTCGGCGAGAATCAACAGGGTTATCTCGATCACCGCGACCACGCTATCCGCTGTTGGAACAACTACACAGCCCCGGCCGGCCCAACCTTCTGCGTGCCTTTCCTGGTGACGAACCGGCACTATGCCGTGCTGTGGGATAACCCGTCGCAAACGACCATCGATCCGGGCTTCAATGAGCAGACCAAATGGGACTCGCAGGTAGGCAACCGCGTTTCGTTCTTCGTGATCTACGGGCAAGACACGGACGAACTGTACTCCGGCTATGCGCTACTCACCGGGAACACGCCGATGCTGCCCAAGGCGGCCTATGGCTACATCCAGTGCAAGCAGCGATACCGCAGCCAGGACGAAGTGATGGCAGTGGCAAATGGCTACCGGGAGCGGCATCTGCCGCTCGATATGATCGTCGTCGATTGGTTCTACTACACGAACATGGGAGAGATGGACTTTAGCCCGAAGTACTGGCCTGATCCATCAAGAATGAATGCCGATCTGCACAAGATGGGCATCACCACAATGATCAGCGTGTGGCCGCGCTTTGTGCCCACCGACCGCTATTACGGAATGCTGCAGGACAAGGGCTGGTTCGAGCACCTGGCCGACGGCACGCCGACCAATGGCTTGCCTTATGACCACGCCGGATCGGACATCGATACGACCAACCCCGCTGCGGCCAGCTGGTACTGGGACGTTATCAAGGCCAACATTCTGAGCAAGGGCTTCAACTATCTCTGGGCCGATGAGACAGAGCCGGACCTGCCGCCGAACGGCAGTTACTTCCATATTGGTCCAGGCAGCGAGTACTTCAATGTTTACCCACTCTTTCACACAGGCGCCTTGTATAACGGCTACCGGTCGGACGGCGAAAAGCGCGGACTGATTCTCTCGCGCGATGGCTACCTGGGCGTGCAGCACAACAGCGCGATTGTCTGGTCGTCGGACATCTACCCGACATGGGATACATTGCGGCGACAGATTCCGACGGGGTTGGACGTAGCGGCATCAGGACTGAACTACTGGAGCAACGATACCGGAGGCTGGCAGGGGCTTCCGGCCACGCACACCCCGGAGCACACACCTCTCTTGGATCCGGCAACGGCGCGGAACAACGTTGGGGGTGATCTGGACTATCCGGAGCTGTATACACGGTGGTTCGAGTACGCTGCGTTCCTGCCGATCTTCCGCACACACGGAACCCGGAAGTTCAACGAGGTGTGGTCGTACGGCGAGCCGGCGGAGCCGATCCTCGAAAAGTACCTGAGGCTTCGATACACGTTGATGCCGTACATCTACTCGCTGGGCTGGCAAACGCATGAAACGGGTGCGCCGTTTATGCGTGCGCTGTTCATGGATTTCCCCAACGATCCAAAGGTGGATGAAATTGGTGACGAATACATGTTCGGGCCGGCTTTCCTCGTGGCTCCGGTGACCTCGCAGGGCGAAACGACGAAGCAGGTGTATTTACCCGCAGGCGCCGACTGGTATGACTACTGGACGCACACGCAATACCACGGCGGGCAGATGGTGACCGTGGATGCCCCGATCGACCGGCTGCCGCTGTTCGTGCGCGCAGGTTCGATCATCCCAATCGGCAGCAAGGTGGAGAGCACAGAGGATCCGCAGACGATCACGAAAGTGGAGGTGTGGGCCGGCCGGAACGCCGACTTCACGCTCTACCAGGACGACGGCGCCACTTACGCCTACGAGCACGGCGACTACAAGGCGACGCAACTGCACTGGGACCAGGCCGCACAGAAGCTGACACATACGGGTGCGCCGGGGTGGGCGGGACCCGATGGCGAGATAGTAGATGTGATTCGCTAACGAGAATCCGGCGGCGGACGCAACCTGTCCGGCGGGACGTGTGGAGTTACACGACGAATTCTTCTCGCCGGCAGCGGTTTGAAATTCCCGCGACGGAGTTGCAGTTATTTAGCCGGCACCCGCTGGCCCCAGCCCTTTGATGCCTCCTGTATGAGGGCGTTTGGGTACGTCCTCCAAAAGCAAGAAAAGGGGGCACAGGTGTGGCACACGTGGCCGCTGCTTAAAGGCCGATCAGCCTGAACCGTTCAATCACCTGGATCACCTTCAGTCGTGGGCGCTATCGCAATTCCTGAGTCACTGTGTCCCGAAGCCACTGCATTCAATCGACGCGACCCCCAGGGAGCGGCGACCTCGGCAAAATTCAGACAGGTCAAAGCAACTCAGGAATTGCTGTAAGTCAGCGCGGCAGCGCAAAGGCCACGTACTGGCCACCGATCGGTCCTCTGGGATCGCGGCCGCCGCTGGCGGCAATGACCACATATTGTCGGCCGCCGACCATGTAGGTGGCTGGGGTCGCGGTTCCAGCGAAGGGCAGAACCGTCTCCCAGAGGAGTTTGCCGTTGCGGGCGTCGATAGCGCGGAATTTACGGTCGTAAGCGGTGGCGCCGATGAAGAGCACGCCGGCGGCGGTTACGATAGGACCGCCGTACATTTCGGATCCAGTGTTCTTCATGCCCATGGCTGCCAACTCCGGATATTCGCCAAGAGGAATCTTCCAAAGGTATTTTCCGGTTTTGAGATCGATCGCGTTGAGCGTTCCCCAGGGCGGAGCATTGGCGGGATAGCCCTCGGGATCGAGGAACTTGCGATAGCCAGTGAAGGTGTATTGGGGCACGCCGGAGGCTGCGGTCGCTGTAGACGCGCCGCCAGTTGCAGCCATCTCCTTATCGGCTGCGACGGGAGTGCGGAGGAAGTCCAACATTGCGGCAATCTTTGAGTCGTCGAGATCGGGAAAGGACGGCATACGCCCGCCGCCGTTGTGAATCATCTCGGTGACTTTCTGCGCGCCCAGCCGATTTTCGACATCGACGAGTGAAGGGATGTCGGGCGGCGAGCCGGCGCGGTTGATTCCATGGCAGACAGCGCACTGCTGGCGGTAAATCTGCTCACCGGCGCTGCCGCCGGAGCCGGCTGGATCGAGACCGCCGAGCCAGGCCATTTCAGTTGAGCCGACAAAGAGCGTCTCGCTAACGGGGTCGACAGCCGGACCGCTCCATTCGCCGCCGCCGTCAAGCCCGGGAAAGATGATCGTCTGCTGAGCGACGGCCAGGGGATAGAACTGACCGTTGCTGCGTATCTTGCTGAACGCGTCGACGGCCCACGCGTGGGCCGCGGGAGTGCGGTTGGTGAGCATGTCGGCCCTAAACTCCTGACGGGCAAAGGGGGCTGGCCAGTCCGGTACAGGCTGGGTGGGCGAGGTTTTTTCGCCGGGGACCGCGCTTTCGGGAAACGGTCGTTCATGGATGGGAACAAGCGCCTCGCCGGTGACGCGGTTGAAGAGATAGATGTAGGACTGCTTTGTGATTTGCGCGAGGGCGGGAACGGAACGGCGATTCTTCCGGGCGGTATAAAGGGAGGGCGCGGAGGGGAAGTCGCGATCCCAGATGTCGTGATGGACGCCCTGGAAGTGCCAGAGGAGTTTTCCGGTTCCGGCGTCGAGAGCGAGGATGCAGTCGGCGTAGAGGTCGTCGCCGATCCGGTCGCCACCGTAGAAATCCATGACGGCTGACCCGGTCGGTACGTAGACAATGCCACGCTTCGTGTCGACAGTCATGCCGGCCCAGTTGTTCGCGGCGCCTGCGGTCTCCCAAGCGTCAGGCGGCCAGGTTTCGTATCCAGGTTCGCCAGGTCGGGGAATGGTGTGGAATACCCAACGCAGCGCACCCGTATGCACATCGAAGGCGCGAATGTCGCCGGGAGGGGCGGGATGGGTCTCAGGATTGCGGCCGCCGATGATGATGAGGTCCTTGTAGATGCTGCCCGGTGTGGTCAGCGCGATGGACTGCTTTTCCCAGGGCTCACGCAGGCCTTTGCGAAGGTCGATGCGGCCACTCTCACCGAAGCTCGATATAGGTTTGCCTGTCTTGGCATCCAGGCAATAGAGGTAGTTCATCACGCCGGCGAAGATGCGCTCATCCTTGCCGTCGGTCCAGTAGGCGACCCCACGAGCAGGCTGGGTTGAGACTACACCGGAGTCGAACCTCCATTTGAGCTTGCCAGTGGCGGCATCGAGGGCGATGACTTCCTGGCTGGACGTGTACGCGTAGAGGGTGCGGTCGATGATGATCGGGTTGGTCTCGATGTTCCCTTTCTCGCCGGTTTCGAAGACCCAGGCCTGCGTGAGTCGATGGACGTTGGCGCGATTGATTTGGGTGAGTCGCGAATAATGATCGCCGTCAGCACCTCCGTAGGCGGGCCAGCTCATGTTTTGAGCCTTCAGCTCTCGCCCCCCGAATACGGCGAGGATCAAAACAAACCCAGCTATTATCGCGCTCCACCTTACAGGCGCTGCCCCATTCCTAATCAAGTTCTTGTGCTCCTCTTTCAATTTGCTTTTCAAATGTATTCCAGAATATTGACGAAGCGAAAGTCCGTGCACACTCCCGGCTCTCCCGCCGTCCGTGCAATGCCAGATTCCGCCGCTTTTGCGACGTTGTTAGCCGAACGTCCGCCGTGATTTAGCTATTGCGTCACCGTCAGAGTGTAGCTAGCCGTCTGCGCCTGTGCCCCTGCCGTTGCAGTCACCGTGATCGTGTAGTTCGCCGATTGCGGCTGGGACCCGGTACCGGAACCAGTCGAACTGGGACTTGACCCTCCGCCGCATCCGCCCAGGCCGGCTGCCGTCATCGCCAGGCCCACGATCACGAGCGCCAGCCAGCTGCGATCCTTTTTGCGCCGGAAGAGCCACAACGCCCCGGCCCCGAGAAATGCCATCGTCGCTCCGCCGCGCAGGCCTCGCCGCAAACTTCCCCCCTCCGGCCGCACCAGTGTTGACGATTGTGTTGTCGTCGCAATCGTCAACGTCGTCGTGGCCGCGCTCCCACTCGGCGTTACCGTCGTCGGATTGAAACTGCACGTCACCCCGTTCGACTGCCCGCTGCAGGCGAAACTCACCTGCGAATTGAATCCATTCACAGGCGTCACCGTGATCGTGGTCTGCGCAGAAGAGGCTGCCTTCACCGTGCTGCTCCCCGGCGACGCGCTCAGCATGAAGCTCGGGGTCAGCGCCTGCACCGTCACCGACACCGCAGTCGAGGTCGATCCCGAATCATTCGAATCCCCTCCGTACACCGCCGTGATCGAATGCGCTCCCACAGTCAAGCTGCCCGTCGAGTAGCTGGCCGCGCCGCCGGAAAGACTTATCATGGCCAGCGCCGTCGTGCCGTCCATAAAGGTGACGCTTCCCGTCGGCGTGCCCGTTCCCGAGGCCGGTGTCACGCTCGCGTTGAACGTCACGCTCGCACCTACATTTACCGTGCTCGTTGACGCCGTCAGCGATGTCGTGGTTGCCGTCAGCACCGGTGCCGTCGCCGTCACCGCAACCGTGACGGCCGCCGAAGTGCTGCCGGCGAACGTTGCATTGCCTGCATACGCAGCCGTGATCGAATGAGAACCCACGCTCAGGCTCGACGTGGAATAGACCGCGACTCCCGAAGCATTCAGCGCGTTCGTGGCCAGCGCCGTGGTCCCGTCATAGAACGTCACCGATCCCGAAGGCGTCGAACTGGCCGTCACCGTTGCCGTGAAGGTCACGGTTTGGCCCGTGGCGATGCTGGTGGCAGAGGATGTTAGCGTTGTCGTGGTCGGAGTCAGCGTCGGCGTGCTTATGGTGGTTGGGGCCAGCACGGCAGAGCCCGCGATTAGGGCCGGCAAGCCGGTCCCACTGGTCAGGTTCACCGCCAAGGCTTGACCGAAGACAAGCAGGTAGATCGACTCCGAAGGCTCGACGGCTCCGCCCGATGTGGTGAAGGTCTGCACGGTCCCGTCTCCGTTCCCTAGAAAGATACCCGTATCTAAAGGCGGATTGAACCCATTCACTGCGACGTCCATCTTGCCGTCTCCGTTAAAGTCCGCCACCGCCAGGCCATATCCAAAGGTCTCGCCGCCTGCGAAGTCGAGCTTGGTCGGCGTCTGGAACGTGCCATCGCCATTCCCCAAGGAGATGGCCAGCTCGGAATCTCCATTGCTGGCCGTGCCCAGCGTGATCAGATCCGGCTTGCCGTCGCCGTTCATGTCAGCCACTGCAATCTGCCCCACTTCTTCGCCGGCGGGGGGCAGGTTCAAGTTGTCCGCCACCGCCGGAGTCAATGCAGAACCGAAGGTGCCGTCACCGTTGCCCAGATACATTTGAAGCGAGTACACGTACGTATTAGTCGAGGAATCAATTGCTCCCGTTTCAGTGAAGATATCCTGCTTTCCGCTCCCGGCCGCATCGCCGATCTGGACGACTTGCGGTGGTTGACCCGTCGGGGCCGTGGTGCTGGAATAACTCTGGATCACCTGGGGCGCCTTGAACGTGCCATCGCCGTTGCTGAGCTGCACGGCGATTCCCTGCTCGTACGTGTTCGTTTGATAGACCGCGACGCTATAGCTGTAAATCAGATCCGCCTTGCCGTCGCCGTTCACATCGGCCACAAACAGATTGCTTAGCAGTTCGTAGTCGTCGAAATCGCCCGACGGTGCAAGCGTTGGAGCAGTGATAAAGACCGGCGCGTTAAAGCTACCGTCGCCGTTGCCGGTGGCGAGAAAGTAGCCGACCGAGTCGCCGGGGCCGTAGAATCCCACCGCAGGCAGATAAACCAAATCTGTCTTCCCGTCACCTTTTACGTTTCCGAGGCCGAAAGAATCAAGGGACGAGAATGAGTAAGAAGTCCCCTGAATCATAACGGGGGAAACTTGCAATGTGGGCCCAGCGGTAAACGTCCCGTCGCCCTTTCCCAGGTAGGAGGTCATGGAAACATTTGAAGTGCCCGTGGTTGCATTCACACCCACGCCATCCAGGATCTTGTCGCCATTTAAGTCGGCGAGGTTCGTGCCGGTGAACACGAACGGAAGCTCCGGCGCTCCCTGGAATGTTCCGTCTCCATTGCCCATCAGCGCATAAGCCTGGTTGCTTCCGAAGTGGTCGCCACCGAAATACCCGGCGCGCGCGGTCCCGCTGTATAAGTCGACATTACCGTCGCCGTCCAAATCGGCCGCGCTCAGGACGCCTGTATTGCCAATTGAGGCATAACCATTGCCCGGTGTGAAAGTGCCGTCGCCGTTGCCCAGGTAAATCGCAATTGACTCGCCGTTGCCGACGGCGAGATCGAGCTTGCCATCCTTGTTGAAATCGGCGGCGATCACATTCGGGCCCCACTGGGAGGTTGCCGTCGGGGTGGGAAATGCAAGCGTCGAGGATTGAGTAAACGTTCCGTCGCCGTTGCCCATCAGAACAATTCCCGCGGAAGTCACCAGGTCCTTCTTGCCGTTGCCGAGCAGGTCGGCGCTGATGAATCCAAAATAGGGCACGCTGCCGCTCAGGTTGCTGAAGCCGGAAGGTGGGGTGACCGTGACCGACTGCGGTGTCTGGAAGGTGCCGTCACCCTTGCCGGCCAGAAAGGAAAGGGAGTAGGTTGTAGTCCCCATTGAGAACGATGAACTGGCAGCAACAATATCCGGCTTTCCGTCTCCGTTGAAGTTGTCGATCACCGCGCTGATGCCGGTATCGCCGGGCAGGTTATAAATCACAGGCGACTGCAGGGAGCCGTCGGAATTGCCCAGGAGAATCGCAATCGACGCCGATCCTCCGGAGACACCCGAATCGCTGATGACAACCAGATCAGCGATTCCGTCGCCGTTTAAGTCGCCCGCAGCCACAGCAACCGGAGAAGAGTTGCTCAAGGTTAAATCACCAACCGAATCAGTATTGCTCCCCGTCAAACTCCCGGCAAAGGTCCAGATCACTTGATTGCCGGTCATAGCGTTATATCCTGCCCCCGCCGAGACGAGCAGATCGCCAGGGGTTCTGCCTAGAGGGACGGTCATGAGCGAAGACACGCCGAGATTCGAGTCCACGCAGCCCTCCGGCCACACGCCGCCTGTCGTCGTAAGACCGGCATCAGTGTGCAGCACCTGGTTGTAATCATGGGTGGGAGTGGGAATGTCGTAAGTCGCGGTGGGCAGGCTCACTGCGTAACTCGCCCAACCCATGGTCAAAGTGCAGTCCGTCTCTCGGACGAGCCCGACCACCGTTCCACCGGGAGACATGATGACGGTCGTGTTGCCGCGAAACGGGGCCAGCGGTGGCTGCGACGTGGAGGATGACGATGTAAGTGCCGCCGATGCCATCTTCAGAAGACGCCGCCCAATCTCAGTCAACGAAAGGTCTCGCCATCTTGGATGCTTTTCCGATTGCAGTTCGCGCAGCACGGCCATGCGCTGCGCCATCGTAAACCTGGGGTATCGCTGCGACGCCACCTGAAGATTGGTCCGTGCCGCCAGAATGGAGTGCTTCCGGCCCGAGCCAATAAACACAGCCGCCAGGATCACGGCGGCCACTGCGATCAAAGGGAAGACATACCAACGCCTGGCGATCTTCAAGCGGTACCTCCGCGGAAGCTCAGCACAACATACAACATCTGCGCGAACGCACTTTTAGGCCGGGGAAGGGAAGCTCGGCGGTGACGGATTGGCGGAGACTCACGGCCGGGGATACCGAATTCTAGAAGCAGATTCGAAGGCGAGTCAAGACGGCAGGCCGTTTCTCAACCCGCACCTTTTGACACGGCTGGATTGGGGGAGGATCGGACCGTTGATTTAAGAGGATTTAAGAGGCGGGATTTTTCACCCGTTTTTAGACGGCATGAGATAGCGGCGCATCGGGTTGACGGCGCAGGTAACACGGCTAGACTCTACTCGACGGAACCGCCCTTGTGATTCAAAACCGAGCAAAGTGTATGCGCAGTCAACTTCGCATTGTCAGTGCCGGTGGCAACTATGACCTTTTCGCTTGTGACTGTCCAATTCTGTTTGGAGTCGCCCGCCACGTAGTCCAGCATTAGCTGCCACTCCGAATCTACTCCCTCTTGAGCAAATACAGGGCTATTAGTTCCAATCAATTTCAGGCCATGACAAGTTGGGTCTGCCGCGAATGAGGTTGCAATCTGCGACTCATAATCCCGGACTTCCCCGGTCGGGTCATCTGTACAAAGGTCAGTGTGCGCTTGCACCTTCATTGCGCATCCTTCTTTTGCATAATCGACATTCCACCAGTCATCCATCAACACCGTTGGCTCTTTGGCTGAGGGCATGGACTTCGTTTTACACCCTAAGCAAGAGATCAAAAGCAATGCGGCTAGTAAGGTTGACACCTGACGGCGCTTTTGCATCTGCATGGGCATTTGTTGAAGTCGGATCAGAGCAACAATCAAAGCTCGGACTGCCATTCGCATTCCGTTTTCTCCAGTAGTCCAGACCGTCACTACGCCGTTCTGGAGACGGTCGGAAAGCTGGTAAGAGTCTTCGGGATTCCAGTTGAGGAGCTATTCAAGGGGCTGTGACTTATTGCGCCTTGTCAGGCTGTCATGGATGGCTCACAACTCACAGGCTTAAAGCCTTTCCCTTTTGCATCTCGATAACTCGGCTCACCGTTGATTTGGAGCAGGTATGCAAAATCACGATTCTTCTTATCGTCGAGTGCCCACCAAACGCAGTAAAGGATGATAACGTTACCCCCGGAATAGCTTGTGCAGTTTCGCTGGACATTCAATTCAAGGCTGGCGCGAATCCGCTCAGCCTGTTCTTTTGCTTCGGATTCTTTCCGCTTGTCAATCCTGCAAATCATAAGCCTGATGGGAGCGTTACTGTAAAGGAGCTTATCGAAATCTTCGACAATCCTTTCGTAATGGGGATCGCGCTCAGATTCACAGACTAACAGCATACCTTTACATGGGATGTAAGCGGTGAAATCCCAGAGGAACTCTCTACCAGCTTTTGACCTAGTGAAATTGCATTGGCATTCACAAAAGAATTCTTCGAGTACGTGCTTATTCCGCTCGTTCCAATCATCCACTCCCTGCTGGGTATTCTTGAATTTGTCCTTCAAGTGACAAACCAGTTTCTCTGCGAGAGTCCTGATTGCAGAGGAAGATTGCGGAAGGTCGTTCAATCGTTCGCCCATGGCAAATTCCTTTCGCGCCCATCCTAGCTCCCATCACAGTAGAGAGCAAGCGGATTTGCTGGCAGGAATTCCACAAGAACATCAGTGAGAACAGTTCTGCAACCTCTTGAGCCGTCAGAGCACCTTTGAAACTTGCGATTCTTGCTCCGATGCCTAGTGATTCACCGTTGGATGGGACAGTCATTGATCATCCTTTTATCAGCTTGACCGCTGTGGAGCTTGCAATCTCTACAATCGTCTTTCTGATTACCTCAGCCGCATCGGGTGTCAGCTTGCGCAGAATTCTCTTGAAGCGACTCGCGGCGATTTCCGTTCGCGGGCTGTCCGACGCCAGATCATCAAAGGTTCCCTTTAGAACTAGCTTGTCTTCGTTGCTCAGTTCCTCAAGTTCATCCGCGTATTCTTTTGCCGCACTGAGAGCCGATTCCGTCCAAGGAAACGGCTTGCCGCAACGATCACAAAATGATGGCCGCGCCATTTGAAGTTCAATCGACGCATGGCAGTGCTCGCACTCTTTGAGTGTCATAGCTCCGCACTCCGAACAGAAAGCACTTCGGCCCTGTCGTTCTCTTTCTGCCTGCTGTACTGCCATTTGAATTCGCATGACACCGAACGATGGACGTTCATCCACACAACTGACGTAATGACCATTCCAACAATAAATTGTCCCTGTCATTGCCTAAATACTACCGCTCCCGGTGACCGTGATCTTTGGAATGTTTCTGGAGTTCGAGCGGCTGTGATCCGGCTTAGTAATACACCGTCAGTTTAGTAATGCAAAACCGCTTCATCAGGCTCAACAGGGTGCACCCCCTGCACTAGATGCACAGATTGCACGGCCATTTAGTTATTTATTTTGATTGATTTACAACAGAATCAACAACTTGTTTAGCAATCTGGCGGAGAGAGGGGGATTCGAACCCCCGATAGAGCTTTTAAACCCTATAACGGTTTAGCAAACCGCCGCCTTCAGCCACTCGGCCATCTCTCCGCATCTCAGATTTGGATTATACCGGAAGCCGCATTGGCCTCGCCGTTCCCGCCCAAGGTGTGCATTCTTCTTTTCGCGCTAGCCGTGTCCATTTACATTCACAGTAATGCGCGCCACCCCAAAAACGCCGCAGATGAGGGTGGCCCTCCTGCCCCTCATCGCCGCTACCTACTTCATGGTTTCCGGCGGGCCCTACGGTATTGAGGACATCCTTGGCGGCGCGGGATATGGCTGGGCCATCGTCATTCTGCTCCTCCTGCCCTTCTTTTGGAGCCTCCCCACCGCGCTGATGATCGGCGAGCTCGCCGCCGCGATACCCGCCGAAGGCGGATTCTATGTCTGGGTGCGCCGCGGTCTCGGATCGTTCTGGGGTTTTCAGGAGAGCTGGCTCTCTCTTTCGGCCAGCGTCTTCGATATGGCGCTCTATCCGTCGATTTTCGTTTTGTACCTGGGCAAATTCAGCCCCTCGCTCACTGCAGGCTGGCGCGAATATGCGTGGTCACTCGCCGTCGTCGCGGTTTGCTCTGCATGGAACTTGCGCGGCGCGCCCGGAGTGGGCAAGGACTCCGTCTGGCTCTTTGCGCTGCTCGTTGCACCTTTCGTGGTCTTCGTGGTCCTCGGATTCTGGCGCGGATTCAGCCAGCACCCCGTCGTGCACTGGGGCCGACCCGCTTCCGGGACCGCGGCCGACGCAATGTTGTCCACCGCAATCCTGGTGGCTCTGTGGAATTACATGGGCTGGGATAACGCCTCCACCATCGCACGCGATGTCGAGAATCCGCAACGGAATTACCCTCGGGCCATGATCGCCGCCGCCATCCTCACGGCCGTGACATATGTACTTCCGCTTTGCGCTATGGCGGTGGCAGGACTCTCGCCCGCAGGCTTTTCAACCGGTTCGTGGGCCGTCGCGAGCCGCGCCATCGGCGGACCCATTCTGGCCACCGCGGTTGTCGCTGGAGGTGTCATCTGCGGTGTTGGCATGTTCAACGCGCTCATGATGAGCTACACACGCCTGCCTGTCGCCATGGCTGCTGACGGTTACTTGCCGCGCGTTTTCCTCCGCCGCAATCGCCGCGGCGTGCCCTGGGTAAGCGTGATGATCTGCGGATTGGGCTGGGCGCTTGCGCTCAAGCTTCCCTTTGAGCGCCTCATCTCCATCGACCTGATTCTCTACGGATCGAGCCTCATCCTTGAGTTCGCTGCGCTCGTCGCCCTGCGCATTCGCGAGCCTGGTCTTCCGCGTCCATTTCGCGCCGGCAGTTTCGGCTTTGCCTGCCTGCTCGGAGTTGGCCCAACGCTGCTCATCGGCTATGCGCTTTATGCTTCGCGCACCGAAAAGCTCGGCGATCCAAACTCCTCGTTCGCCAACGTCTCTGCGCTTCTCTTCGCTTTTGTGATTGCTCTTCTCGGCCCAGTGATCTACTGGCTCACCGCAGCTCCGCTTGCGCGCCGGGGCCAAGTGACGGAGCAGGTTGCAAAATAGCGCGCTTCGCCCACCGCGGTCCAGGTGAAGGCTGTTCTTTCGGCGAGCAATATCGTTTCTCTGCTCGCTCCCGGGAAGCCCATCGAGAGAACCCTGTTCGACAGGGCGGCTGGCCGGCCGTTTCTACACTGCTACTTTCTTCCTCGTCTCATGGTGCTTTGTCTTGCCATCGTTGAACTGCTTGATGGCGTGGGTCACCCGGTCCCGCGCAAACGCCGCATCCCGCCAACCCCTCATCTCCACTCGCTTCCCTTCAAGATCCTTATAGATCGAGAAGAAGTGCGTAATCTCCTTGAGCATGTGAGGATAAATATCGGTGTAGTTCCAGATATTCGCAAAACGTGGGTTATTCTTTCCGACAGCCAGCACCTTTTCATCCAGAATGCCCTGGTCCAGCATCTCCAGCAGCCCAATCGGCCGCACCTCCTGCACGCATCCCGGAAAACTTGGGCTTGGCACAAGGACAAGGACGTCCAGCGGGTCGCCGTCGTCGCTCAGCGTGGAAGGGATGAATCCGTAATCGCCGGGATAATGCACCGGGGAGTGCAGGTTACGGTCCAGCTTGAAGACGTGCAGCTGTTTGTCGTATTCAAACTTCTGCGTTCCATCCAGCGGTATCTCAATCACCGCTCGAAAGACCTCCGGCGCCCGGTCGCCCACCGGCAGTTCCAGATAATTCACCATTGCGTCTTATGTCTCCTTGGGGAATTGCGGAAACCAACCTTTCCGCATTTGAAACTCGGCCCAACCGCAGTTCGGAGGCATACTTCGATTTCACCCCGCGTCTTGCTTCCTCCGTCTCTGCTTTCGCGCACCCTCGATTACTTTCCCTCGGTTCCTGTCTTTATAATCAAGGATCATGAAGGCGCATGTCTACGTCACGTTGAAAACATCGGTCCTCGACCCGCAGGGTCAGACCATTCAAAACGCTCTTCACAAGATTGGCTTTGCCGATGTTACCGCCGTGCGTCAGGGCAAGTACTTCGCCATCTCGCTCGCCGATCAATTGGATGCAAACGGCGCGCGTGCGCAGGTCGAGCGCATGGCACGCGAGGTTTTGACCAATCCCGTGATCGAAGAATACACATACCGCATCGAAGAATAATTAAAGAGAACCCAGCCCTGTCTGTGAGCGTCCATTCGCGGCGGCATCGCTCCCTCGACCGCTGCCTCACTCATACCGCAGCGCTTCAATCGGATCCATGTTCGCGGCCCGTATTGCCGGAATCATTCCGCTCACCAGGCCTGTGATGGCGAGAATGACCGTGGCTACGATAACTGAATTGGCCGTGATGATCAGCTTGATGTCGGCTGACTCGGCGTTCTTGGCGATGGCGCTGTAAAACGTGATCCTCCCCACCATCACAGAGATGAGATAGGCCAGGCCGACGCCGCATGCTCCGCCGATGCCCGTTATCGCCAGCGCCTCGGCCAGAAACTGCATCAAGATGTGACGCTTGCGTGCGCCGAGCGCCTTTTCGATTCCGATTTCCCGCGTTCGCTGCTGCACTGCCACCAGCATGATGTTCATTAGCCCGACGCCGGCGATTCCCAAAGTGAGTGCTCCGACCATCGAAAGCAGAACCTGCAGTGCGATGGTAAGAATCTGAAACTGGTGCAACTGCGTGCGCAGATTGGCGACACGCACGGCGTCGTGATCGGTGGGACTGAAGTGGTGCGCAGCCGCCAGCGTATCGCGGATGGTTTTCTCAATCTTCTCGTAGTCGCCCTGATAACCGATCCAGACGCCGTCGACGTATGTCGTGTCCTTCAGGTCGCTCATCGTATTAAACGGTACATATATGGTGCGGTTGATGTCGTCGTTGCTTTCCTGCATCTTTGGTCTCAGAACGCCCACAACCGTAAAGGTGACGCCGTTCAGGTGAATCGTCTCACCCACCGCCCAGGCGCCCGAGAACAATTTCGTCCTGGCTTCAGATCCCAGCACACAAACGTGTGCGCGCTGTTCATCCTCCGCTCCGGTGAAGAACCGCCCCTGGTCCGGAATCAGTTTGACGATATCGGCATAGGAAGTGCGCGCCCCGACCACTGTCCAGGTGTAGCTGTGCAAGTCGTTCCGCACGGTCGCATTCTGATACTCGGTTGGAGAGATGTGCGTAATCTCCGGGAGTGCTGCGTTCACGCGATCGAGGTCATCGAGCGTAAGCCGGACCGTCACCCCCGCCTTGTCTCCTCCGACTTGTTCGGTGGTGCGGCCAGGAAAGAAGGCGATCGTATTGGTTCCCCACTGGGCAAAGATCGTCTCGATGGCTGTGCTGAAGCCGTTTCCGTACGCCAGCAGCAGCACCACCGTCGCGATGCCCCATGCCATGCCTACCATGGTGATAGCCGTGCGGCGGCGATTGTAAAGCATCGCTTCCCATGCCTGCGCCAATATGTCTTTCAGCATCGCTGCACGTTCCCTTCTACGCCGGCCTGCAAGCTTCTCGTCGCTACCCCTCTTCCCTCTCCTTCACTCTCTTCGCATTGCCTCGATCGGATCGAGGGCTGCCGCTATGCTTGCCGGATAAAGGCCGGCAGCGACACCGCACAGCACCAGCGATCCAAGCGCCAGTGCCGCCGACCACGGCACAATCCGCGGCGGATCGAAACCCGGAATCTTGTCAGTGAGCAGCGCCTGCAGCAACGCCATGAACGCTCCCGAAACCGCGACGCCAATCAATCCGCTGATCCCCGTTAAGAGCAGCCCCTCCCAGAAGAACTGCACCAGAATTGTGCCTTTGGTCGCTCCCACCGCCTTCATTACGCCAATCTCATGCGTTCTCTCTGTCACGCTCACCAGCATGATGTTGATGATGCCTACCGCACCCAGTCCAAGCGTCACAATTCCCACGCCGCCCAGGAAAATGTCCATGGCCGTGAAGATGATGCTAATGGTCTGTGCTTCCTGGATCGTGTCCCACTCGTTGAATGCATCCAGAAGCGAAGCGTCGAAACCGTGCCGCTGGGCAATTACGCGGTGCACCGCGATTGCTGCAGCGGTGTTATCGCCCTTGGTCGTCGGCCGGTATTGAATCGAAGTGAGCGCATCTTGCGGAATGTTGTCTCCTTTGAGCGGAAACAATTCCAGCATCGTGGTCACGGGAACGTACACCTTCTCGTCGTCATAGGTGTTGTTGCCCCGGCCGATCTTCGCAATCTGCCCGATCACGGTGAAATCCGCCCCGTTAATGGAGATGGTCTCACCCAGCAGCGGCCGCCCTCGAAACAGCAGCATCGCCGTTTTCCATCCCAGCACCGCAACACGCCGATTGTCGCTCAGGTCTTCGTCATCCAGAAAGCGTCCTGCAGACATGGGAATGTACCGAACGACGAGATAGTTCGGCTCCGTTCCGGTCACATGACCTGAAGTGTTGTTCCACTGGCTCACTTCATACAGATCTGAGCGCGTTAGTTCGTCGGTCACCGCCCTCACTTCCAGTAAGCGCCGCAGAGCAGCCTCGTCGCCCAGCGTAAGCTGGTAGGGCCGCATCCCTGTATGCTGATTCGCCAGTGCGGGGATTGTGCCATTGAACACCATCACCACGTCGTCGCCAAACTGCGCCAGTTGCTTGTGCTGGCCTTCCCTGAATCCCTCACCCAGCCCCACCAGCACCAGCAGAGACCCCACTCCCCACGCGATCCCGAACATCGTCAGAAAGCTGCGCAGCTTGTTCGCAAGAATCGCGCGGAGCACCTGCCCGAGAGTGTCGGCAAAGCTGGTCATATCTATCAGACGGCTCGAGCCTGCCCGCGCAATCTCCGCAACCGGAATGTTGCGCAACGCCCGTACCGCTCCTCATCTTCTCATCCATCATTACGCCCTTTGCCCCCTCCCGGTTCCACCCATCCCGACCGTTCCCTGTTCCCCGCCTTTCTTGTGATTCACCTCACACATTGGAACCACTTTCCCCGCGACTGCGTATTTCTCATCGAGAAGAGTGATTTCACGCTTCGGTCGCCGTCTAAAGTTCTGACCGCGTCTTCATCTCGGAGCTTCCGTTCGGCAAGCCATACCTGTGTCATGCTTGGGGAGGGTTTCGTGGCCGCATTGCAGAAGAAAAAGCGTTTCTGGATCATCATCGGCGCCGTCTCGGTTCTCGTCCTCGTCGCCGCCGGCGCCGGTCTTGTTCGCCTCGTGAAGGGCGATCCCGTCGATCCCAACAAGCTCGCCAAAGTTACACGCGGCGACGTTGCGCGTTCCGTGGTGGCCACCGGACAAATCCAGCCGATCACCAAGGTCGAAGTCAAATCCAAAGCCTCGGGCATCGTCGAGAAGCTCTACGTCGACATCAACGATCGCGTACACAAAGGCCAGCAGCTTGCACAGCTCGATGAGGAGGAGATTCTGGACCAGGTGGATGCGCAGCGCGCGCAACTCGCCAGCGCCGAAGCCAACGTCACCACTTACGAGGCCAATATCGACCAGGACAAGGTGAACGCCGCCGCGCCCGATCTCGCCATGTACAAGGTCACACTCGACCGCAGTCTCGAAATGCAAAAGGACGGCATCGTCAGCCGGCAGACGCTCGACGACGCCAATCGCGATTACCTTGCCGCGCTCACCAGGCGAGATGCCGCCCGCGCGCAAATCGGCGTCGACTCCGCCAAGCTCAAGCAAGCCCGCGCCCAGGTGCTGCAGGCGCAGGCCAGCCTCAAACAGCTGGAGGAACAGCTCTCCTACACCACGATCGCAGCGCCCATGGATGGCGTGATTCTCTCCCGCGACGTTGAAATGGGCGACGCCGTCAGCTCCATTCTTGTGCTTGGCTCAACCGCTACGCTCGTCATGACGGAGGGTGACACCTCCCAGGTTTATGTGCAGGGCAAGGTCGATGAGGCAGACATCGCTCATGTCTATCTCGGCCAGCCCGCGCGCATCAAGGTCGAAAGTTTTCGCGATCGGGCCTTCTACGGCAAGGTCACCAAGATCGCGCCCATGGGCGTTGAGAAAGACAACGTGACCACGTTTGAGGTGCGCGTCTCCATCGACAATCCCGGTGGCGAGTTGAAGGCCAATATGACGGCCAACGCCGAGATTCTTCTCGACGAGCACAAGGGCGTTCTCACGGTTCCGGAAAGCGCAGTCATTTACGACAACCAGAAGCATGCCTACGTGTACGTTCCTGACAAGAATCAGAAAGATGGGCAGCGCAAAGCTCCCGTCGTAGTCGGCCTCTCTAACGGATCCATCACAGAGGTCGCGAGCGGCCTCAAAGAAGGCGACCAGGTCGTGCTGCAACAATAAAGTCCTCGGACCGGGGAACCCATCCGCGCTGCCGGAAATCCTCGACTACCTCCAGACCGACGCCGATGTTGACGGAGCGAAAGTGGGCATCATGGGACACTCGCGCTACGGCAAAGCGGCGGTAGTGACCGAAGCCGACGATCCCAAGTTTGCGATCGGCTATATTTCGGCCCGCCTTCGATGCGGCGATATTGTCTTTGATCTCAAGCGTATGGCGGGGCGGGAAGGATGCGTTTTGCCCTCTCAATCCCGTGCCCCCCGGCAGACGACTCGGAACACCTGCTATAGCGCATAGCAAGAATATGCCATTGCCGGTTGGCATCATTTTCCCATTCAAAAAGGCAAAGCTCTCCGATGCGAACCCGATTCGATTCGGGTTATTCATGGTGGTGAACGCTCATTTCTCCCCAAGTGCGGAGCGCGAAACGGGCCAGGAACAAATAGAGTGTGGGGGCGTCCGCAGAGGCGAGTAAGACTTCCAAAAGGAGTGATCCGCAACCTATGCAGAGTCTTCCAGGAAGTACCACAGGAATCCAAATTCAGGAAGGCAGCTCTCTCCGGCCGATCGTCGCCGCTGGATTTCGCTATCGCCGTTTGTGGCTCATGGTTGTTCTTGGCGTGGTGGCGATCACGGCAGTCTATATCCTGCTATTCCCTCGAAGATACCGCTCCGAGATGGATATCCTCGTTCAGAACAAACGCGGCGACGAACAAATCACACCTAATCGCATCAACGGTGAAATCACGATCAACGGAGTCACCGAAGAGCAGATCAACTCGGAGATCCAGTTGTTGACGAGTCGAGGCCTCGCGAACCAGGTTATCGATCCGGGCTGGAGCAGCCAAGCCGAAGCAAAGATGACGCACGAACAGCTAAAGGCCCACGACAAAGCCGTGACGCGGTTTGAGAAGCATCTAACCGTGAGCATGGTGCGGAAATCAAACGTGATCGAGGTCGCATTTATTGCATCCGACCCGAAAACGGCCACCGACACGCTGAATCGGTTGCTGGCCGCATTCTTGAAGAAACAACAGGAGCTTGCCCAGCCCCCGGGCACCGCCAAGTTCTTTGCCGACCAGGCAGCCAACTATAAACAACAGCTCGACCAGGCACAACAGCAACTCGCCGAATACCAGCAACAGAACAAGATTGTTTCGTTGCCGGATTCCGAGGACACTCTCGATCGCCAGATTAACGATGAGCAGACCGATCTGCGCGCGACGGATGCACAGATCAGCGCGCTTTCGCAACAACTTTCATCGCAGACGCTGCATCTGCGGTCCATTCCCTCGAGGCAAATGACCGCGGTGCGCACCATTCCGAACGACTACTCGATCGAGCGGCTGAATACGATGCTCGCCGAACTCGAAAACCAGCGAACGTCGCTCATGACGAAATTCACTGCCAACGATCGTCTCGTGCAGGAGATAGACAAACAGATCAAGGATACAAAGCAGGCCCTGTCAAAGGCTCAGCTGATGACATCGCAGGAGCACGATACGGACGTAAATCCGATTTGGCAGTCCGTCACCGGATCGATTATCCAGAACGAAACTGAGCGCGAGGCGCTCAAGGCAAAACATGCTGCACTGACAAACCAGATTGCAGCCCTTCAGGGAAAGTTATCCGGTGTTGAGGGCTCTACGGTGACATTCGACACGCTCCGTCAAAAGGTGGCAGACCTCCAAAACAACTACCAGCTTTACACACAAAAGCGCGACGAGGCTGAGATCGCAGATGCCATGAATGCCAGCCGCCTGCTCAACGTCGCGGTAGCGCAGAGTCCCTCGTTCAGCGTAATACCGGATAGCCCCAAGCCCGTCGTAGATACGGTTCTTGGCACTTTCACCGCATTGTTCTTCGCCAGTTTTCTTGTGTTCTTCGCGGAAATCGGACGCAACACATTTGCAAATTCTTCTGAGGTAGAGAGATCGCTGCGTGGTCCGGTTCTTGCGGAAGTTCCTCTGATCCGCGGCGCACGACGAATGGAGCGGCATCTTGAATTTGCTCCTGTGTTTGTCGGCATGTCCGATCCGGAAGCACCGATGGACGGGGAGCGTGGTCCATGGCCCGCGCTTATCCGTGATCGAAAGGAGGCTTGAGTGCTATGACTGCGACTTTGAATCTATCCGCTTCTTCTAGTGCGATGCCAATGCTCGAAGACGTAAAGGGATCGGTCTTTCACACTCTGCTCTATACCGTGTTTCAAAAGCCACGGGACCCTGAACTCGGTGGAGTTGTGATTGCGATCGGATCCGCGAATCCCAGCGAGGGCGTGACGTTTGTAGCCAGGGCGCTGCTGCACGAACTGGGTAAGAGTGAATTCAATTCCGTTGCAGGAGTGAACATGAGCTTCCTGCGCAAACTGCATGAGCCCACGCTCGAGGCGATAAGAAAGTCTCTGAGTGCCGTCGAGCCTGGGCCCGACGGGGAAAGGCGGGCCATCTCCCGCAGGCGCGGCGGCGGCTTTGCCGACGACGATCGTCTCGGCCCCTGGGAAGGAAGCTGGCAATACCGCCGTGACTGCGTTAACTTGCTGCGCTCGGAGTTCGATTACAGCATCATCGAGTGCCCTGCACTCAGCGTTTCAGGCGATCTGCTCAGCATTGCCCCGTTTGTCGACGGAACTCTTCTGGTGATTCAAGCGAACCGCACGCGACGGGACGAGCCGCTCCTGGCAGAACAAAGTATTAAAGCGGCCGGAGGGAAGCTCCTCGGTTTCATCCTGAACAAGCGAACTTACGAAATCCCAATGTGGCTCGATCGCATGCTCTGATCTATGCGCGGACGCATCTAAGGAAGGAGATGTTCACGATGAAAGGATTCTTAGCTGTCATATTGTCTTTTTTCTTATTGCAACAGGCTGCGTGGAGTAATGAGCAGCTGCAACACAGGCCACTTTACACACTTCATATCGGAGATGTCATTGACCTCAGCTATCGTCTTACACCGGAATTCAATCAGACGGTTACTGTGCAACCGGACGGACGCGTGGATCTGCAGGTCGTCGGAAATGTGCGCGTGGCCGGGTTGACTCTCGACCAGGTGCACGACGAAATCTTGAAGCTGGCGTCAACGCAGCTCAACCATCCGGAGCTTGCGATAACGCTGAAGCAGTTTGTGCAGCCATACGTTGTGGTGGCCGGCGAGGTAGCCAAACCGGGGAAGATCGAAATCAACGGAGACACGACGGCGCTACAGGCGGTGATGCTGGCGGGCGGGTTTATGCCTTCGGCAAAAGAGACACAGGTCATTCTCTTTCGCCACATCAATGAAGACACCGCTGAGGTGCACCGGCTCAACCTGCACAACATTAAAAAGAAGGCGCAACTGGAGCGCGACATGGAACTCGAACCCGGAGATATGCTGCTGGTCACAAGCAACAGGTTGGAGCATCTATCGCGCTTCATGAAGGCCACGAATCTGGGCTTGTATTTCAACCCGGCCATGGGTCTTCCCTAACGGCCTCGCGATGATACTTCAGGGGCGCGAACGTCGCGCCTTCGCGAAAGCCTCGTCCATTTTCTCCCCAAGCCTTTAGAGGAGTTTGTGAGCATGAACTCTCAATTGCAACCCGTTCAGCAGGATACAGCGAGCCTGAGATTGGTTGCCTCTCCATGGCCGGAATCGAAGGGTACATTTTCACGTTTGCGGCTGCGCCCGGAGATCGCACGAGGGTTGGCGGGGCGCGTTACTCAAGTTGCTGACTTGTGCCTTCTGAGCCTGACACTGATCTACTTTGCGCTATGGGCGGTGGAGGCCCGTCCGGCCACCGATCCGCTGGCGTTGCTTTCCATGCGGATTTCGATCGCGCATTTTTGCGTCCTGGCATTCTGCTGGATGATGTGGCGCGCCATCTTCTTCTACTGCGGGCTCTACGAGTGGCAGCACATTCGGCAGGTGCGAAGCCTGTCGGGCCGCATCGTGCTGGCGTCGGGAATCTGTGCGCTGGCGAATGCCCAGATCATCTCGGCGCAATGGCATCACGGGCATTTCCTGCGCATCGTGCTCTATTCCTGGCTTGCGTGTGCGCTTGGTGCAACGGCGTCGCGGGCAGCGATCGGTGTATTCCATATCTTTGTCAGACCGCACCTCAGGCGAACGAGATTCGCGGTCATTGTGGGCACCCCCGGGACCGCGGCGCGCGCAAGCAATGCTTTAATGTCTCACGCGAACTGGAAGTACAAAATTCTCGGCGTGGTCGATTGCTCGTCTGCAGGAATTACGAAAGCGCCGCTCGGAGTCTTAAGCTCGATTGCGGATCTTGAAAAGATTCTGATGCGGCAAGCCGTGGATGAAGTGATCGTTACGCTGCCTGCAAAGCTTCATTACTCGACCATCGAGCGCGTGATCGAAGTGTGCGAGCGCGTCGGCGTGCAGGTGCAATATCCAGAAGATCTGTTTGACGTTTCCTGGTCGAATCACTGCCACCGTGACCACCAGGACCAGCCCCAGGTGGTCTTGAAGATGGTGCGCGAAGACTATCGTCATCGCATCAAGCGCGCCATCGACATTGCCGGCGCTGTGACGGGATTGGTTGCAGGCGCTCCCCTTTTCCTGATCGTTGCGATCCTCATCAAATCCACGAGCAAGGGGCCGGTCTTATTCAGGCAGGAACGATATGGACTCGGACGCCGCGTCTTTCGCATTTACAAATTCCGCACCATGTTCGAGAACGCCGAGGCGGCCCAGTCGAAGCTGGAACACATGAATCAGAACAGCGGGCCAGTCTTCAAAATCTTCAAAGATCCACGCGTCACCGCAGTGGGAGCATTTCTGCGCAAGACGTCGATCGACGAATTGCCGCAGTTGATCAACATTCTGAAAGGCGAGATGTCGCTGGTGGGCCCGCGGCCGCTGAATAAGCGCGATGTTGGCCGCTTTTCCGAGGCATGGCTGATGCGAAGGTTCAGCGTCAAGCCCGGGTTGACCTGTCTTTGGCAGATCAGCGGGCGAAGCAACATCAGTTTCGATCGCTGGATTGCGTTGGATCTGCACTACATCGACCACTGGTCGCTGCAGTTGGATTTCAGGATTCTCGCAATGACGCTTCCGGCGGTCATCAAGGGTACGGGGGCGGCATGAGCGCACACCGCAAAATCCGCATCCTCTACGTGAATCACACCGGACTCGTGAGCGGGGCGGAAAAGGTTCTGCTCGAGATTCTGCGAGGGCTCAACCGCGAGCGGTTCGAACCTATGGCGATCTGCCCCGCGGAGGGGGGGCTGGCAGAGGAAATCGTGCGCTTAAGGGTCGATTGCCACCCGATGCCCGCACCGCGCGCCCGGTTTTCCTGGCGGCCAGATCGCGCGCTCCTGGCGAGCGCTGCTCTGTTAAGAACGGCTAAAGTGCTGCGACGCTTGATTCGAACCGTTGCCCCCGACGTGATCCACGCCAATTCCGCTCGCGCGGGCATTGTGGCGACGCTCGCCGCAAGGGGCACCGGCACACAGGTCATCTGGCATGTCCACGATACCCTGCCAATGCACCCGCTCAGCACTGCCGTTCGCGCATTCGCGTTTTTTTCGGGAAATACGCGCTTCATCGCAGTATCGCGATCGACGGCAATGCATTTTCAGGGCCGGTTTCCGTTCGGCGCAAGAATGCTCGCCATCCACAACGGCGTGGACCTGAGCCGGTTCCCCGTCAAGCAGCCTGGGATTTCAGAATTCAGAAGAAGCATCGGGCTTTCGCAAGAGGATTTTCTGGTCTGCGCCGTGGGGCAAATCTGCGCTCGAAAGGGTCTTCTCGAATTGATCGATGCCTTGGCGCGAATTCGGTATCAGGCACGCAGCATTCACCTTGCCGTGGTGGGCAAGGTGGTGTTTCGGCATGAGGAAGAGTATCTGAAGTGTCTGTGCTGCGCAACCGAACGATCAGGGTTGCAAGACCGCGTACATTTCACCGGCGAACTTTCCAACGTCTCACCGGTGCTGCAGGCAGCAGATCTACTCATATTGAACTCGCACGACGAACCCTTTGGCCTGGTGCTGATTGAGGCCATGGCGAGCGGCACCCCTGTGCTTGCAGCCCGCGTCGGAGGAGTTCCTGAAATCGTGACTGACTCTGAGAATGGCTGGCTGGTTGAAAAAGGAGATACCCAGGCGCTCGCTGCGAGGCTACTCGATCTGTCGCAAAGAAAAGATCAACTGGAACACGTTACGCAAAGAGCCCTTCAGGAAGTTCGCTTGAGATTTTCCATTGACAGGTTTCTGCAGGAGATCGAACGGTTCTACAGCAGGCTTGAACCTGCCCTCGATCGGAAATGGAGTACGCGCAGCCGTGCCGCGCTTATGAGAGGCACTAATAACTAAGGAGCACTTCATGCCGAGGATCGCGTTGTTTCAAGACTATCTTGCTCAATATGGCGGTGCGGAGCGGGTAACAGAGGCCCTGCACCAGGCGCTCCCGCAAGCAGATCTGCATACCACGCTCTTCGTACCCGAAAAGATGTCGCCTTACTTTCAGAGTGTCGAAGCCAAGACAACCTGGATGCAGCATTTGCCGGCAAAGGCGAAACTCTACAGGCACTATTTCCTTTTCTACCCGTTTGCCGTAGAGTCCGCGCGCCTTGACGGCTACGACATTGTTGTGAGCAGCTGCTGCGGCTACGCCAAAGGTGTGAAACGCGGTAAGAACGCCGTGCATGTGTGTTATTGCCACAACCCCATGCGCTGGGTGTGGCGCTTCCAGGAATACATGGCGAAAGAGAAATTCGACGCACCGACCAAACTGATCCTCCGCATGATGGTTGAAGGCTTGAAGCGATGGGAGATGAAAGCGGCGCAAAGACCGGATTACTTTGTCGCCAACTCGCATATTGTGGCGCGCAGGCTCAAGTCCGCTTTCGGCATCGAGGCGACGGTGATCGAACCCCCGATTCAAACCTCGAGATTCTGGATCAGCAAAAACGTGGAGGACTACTATCTCATTCTTTCGCGGCTCGTCGCTTATAAGCGAATCGACATCGCGGTGGAAGCGTGCACGCGGACGGGAAGGCGGCTCATGGTGATCGGTGACGGCCCGGACCGGCAGCGACTGGAGGCTCTGGCAGGCCCCACTGTGACTTTCCTCGGGCGGCAATCGGACGAAGCAGTTAGCCGCATCGCGAGCCGTTGCCGCGCATTGATTTTTCCCGGCGAAGAAGATTTCGGGATGGCGCCCCTCGAGATCAACGCGGCCGGAAGACCCGTTGTCGCTTACGGGGCAGGCGGCGCAACGGAAACGGTGATTGAGCGATTGAACGGGATTCTGTTCGAAGAACAGACGACCGAAGGCTTGATTGCAGCGCTCGAGAAATTCGAGAGTTGCGCGTGGGACCCGCAGTCCATCAGGAAAATTGCGCTGCGCTACGACATCCGTGTTTTCCAGGAAAGGTTCCTTGACTTTCTCAGCAAGGTTGCGCCATCGATGCGCGACTATCGCGTTCTGGCACGGAGGGCGGGGTGAGTTCTGCGCCGCTTCAAGCGGTCGGCAAGCGTGAAGGGCAACCGCAGGGGCCGAGTCACGGCCTTCGAGCCGTGGTGCAATCCATTGGAAGCAAATCAACGATTCTGGCGCTGCAGGCCGGGACAGGGATTCTGACCGCACGGATCCTGGGGCCGGCGGGCAGAGGCGAGCTGGCTGCCATGATCCTTTGGCCTTTGTTCATTGCCAGCGTCACAACGCTGGGAGTGCCAAGCTCGCTCATCTATCATTTGCGCCATCGACCGGACGAGCGCGAAGAACTGGTGGCCAATGGATTCGCCATGGCCGCCCTGATGGGCACACTGGCTGCTGCCGCTGCGGCCCTGTTTTTGCCATGGTGGTTGCGACAGTATTCGCCAAGCGTAATTCATGCCGCGCAGTGGTTCCTCATCACTGTGCCGCTCTGCTCCGTTACTTTGGCCGGGCGGGCAGTGCTTGAGGCGGGTCACGATTTTTCCGCCTCGAATGCCATTCAGATTCTTACGCCCCTGGCAACGCTCGTGGTTTTGCTGGCTCTTCTGGCTGGGCATTCGATGAATTCCTACACTGCGGCAGCCGCCTACATTGCCGCTTCGCTCCCCGCCTTCTGGCTCATGATTTCCCGCGTGCGGCGGAAGGGTCTTCGCGCGACACACCCCCGGTTCGCAGCCATGAAACGAATTTTGCAATACGGCGTCAGGTCCTATGGAATCGACGTGCTCGGCACACTGGCGCTGCAGGTGGATCAGGTGCTTGTGGTAAGTCTTCTGAGCGCCGGAGCGATGGGTTCTTACATCGTTGTGCTCAGCATCTCGCGCATGCTGAATGTGTTTCAGACATCGGTCGTGATGGTGCTCTTTCCCAAGGCTGCAGGCCTCAACAAGAAAGAGGTGATGGCGATGACCGGCGAGTCGGTGCGCATCAGCGGACTGGCCACGGTGGCCTGCGGCGCGGTGGTGTGCATCGCCGGGCCCACTCTGCTTCGCGTGGTTTATGGAGCGGAGTACGAGGCCGCAGCCGGAGCCCTGAGGATTCTGGTTCTGGAAGCCGTTCTGTCGGGAATTACTTTTGTTCTGGCGCAGGCATTCATGGCATTGAATCGACCTGGCGTGGTGACGGTCCTGCAGGGCATCGGTCTTTCACTCAGCATTCCCATGATGTTGTGGCTGATTCCGCGCTACGGAATATTTGGAGCTGCGATTTCGCTGCTCACCTCGACGAGCGTGCGGCTGCTCTTTGTTTGCACCGGCTTCAGAATCTTCCTCAAGACTTCTCGTCCTCGTCTTTTGCCAGCGTGGCGTGACGTCCAGACGCTGCTGGTCGCTTGTCAATTCCTGGTGCGGGAGCGTGCAGCATGATCGCCATGGAGCTCAGGGACGACCGCTTTACGCCCGCCCCCATTGCGGAGCAGCATGCACCCAGAATGCAGATCGTCGCGGCGTTTGCGGTGATCTTCGGCATTCCCGCGCTGTGCATTGCGGGCGGCCAGGCCGGCTTGCTCCACATCGTCTTTCCACTCCTATCTCTGGTTGTCGGTGCATTCCTTCTCTGGCGCTGTAAGCCCGCCTATGTGGAACTTGTCTTCTGGCTCTGGTTCATTTCGCCTTTTCTAGGCCGCATGGCCGATTTCCAGGGCGGCTGGACTCCTAACAACGCCGTCGAGCTGGCGCCCTACATCACCACGGCCCTCTCCGCCTTTCCCCTCCTCTCATCCCTGCGGGTCTTCGGCACTCGGCGCGCGTTGCCCTATGTGTGTGCTCTGGTGGCGATCATTTATGGGCTGATTATCGGATTGATGACCTTGCCAACGTTCGACGTGCTGCGTGCGCTGCTCAACTGGATCGTTCCCATATTTTTTGGTCTCTTTATCTATCAGAACCGGAGCGAATATCCGGAATTCAAACGAGCGATCGAACGGGCGTTTCTTATCGGCATTTTGCTCACTGGGATCTACGGTCTCTATCAATTCTTTAGACTTCCCGACTGGGACCGGATATGGATGCTCAACGTTCAGATCAACGCTTTCGGTGCGACCGAGCCTTTGAAACTTCGGGTGTTCAGCACCATGAACGCCCCGACGATCTTCGCGGCCATTTCGTTTTGCGGCTTGCTGCTGCTCTTCAACATGAAAGGAAAGCTGCGCTTGATCTCCGCAGCAGTCGGGTTCATTGGGCTCATGCTGACCATGAGCCGGTCGTCCTGGCTGAGTCTGGCAGCGGGCGGAATCTTTCTAATGATTTGTGCCGGCATGCGCCAGCGAATTCGGTTGGCTATCGCCGTTTTCGCTTGCGGCGTCTTCCTGGCCGGAATGTGGCAGGTTCCTGTTGTCCATGACCTGCTCGTACAGCGGCTGAACTCCTTTTCGGATCCAAACCAGGACATCAGCTTCGGCGCACGGGTGGCCGGGCATGAAGCGGCATTCCATAGGATTGCGCAGGAACCCTACGGCGAAGGCATGGGCAGCACGACAGCGAATCACGATACGGCCGGGGACGATGAGCTGATCGGCCCGCATGACAGCAGCATTCTGGAGATTCTTTACTCGCTCGGCTGGATGGGAAGCCTGGTCTACCTGCTGGGCTTGGCCTCGCTGGTATTCCAGGTATTTCGGACCGGTAATACCGATTCCCTTGTCACCTCATCGAAAGCCATTCTCGTCGGATTTGCTACGCAATTCTTGCTGAACAGCGTATTGATCGGCGTTCTGGGGTTCATGGTGTGGACCTTTGCTTCGATGAGCCTGGCTGCGGCCGATTACGCGCAGGAAACGATAAAAAGCGAAGCAGAAAAGAGCCGCGCCGCCGACCTCGCGGCCGCATAGGAGCCAGATGCGCGTATTGCACATTGTGAACGACGTGACCGACCGCGGGAACGGCATTGTGAACACCGCCGTCGACCTGGCGATGGAACAGGTGCAACGGGGCCTCGAGATTGCCCTGGTATCGGCGGGAGGTGCATATCAACCTCTGCTCGAGCAGGGCGGGGTGATGCATCTCGCGCTCGATCAGGCGCGAAACCCAGCGCAGGCGCTGCGAGCGATTCGATTGTTTCACCGGCAACTGCTCTATTTCAGGCCGGATGTGCTACACGCGCACATGCGAACGGGATTGCTTTTGGCGTGGCTCCTCCGGCCCTTTCATCGATATGTTTTGGTCGGCCACTTCCACAATGTGCATGACCGCAAATCCATCATCATGGGCCTGGCTGATCGAGTCGTCGCGGTAAGCGAATCGGTGGCCGCATCCATGTCGTCCGCGGGAATTCCCCGGCGCAAGATTCGAGTTGTCTTGAATGGAACGCTTGGCAGCAGGCGTGTCCCGGCCCTCCGTTCCATCCAACCTGCCGATCTCATGCGGCCTTCGATCGTTACCGTGTGCGGCATGAGCAGACGAAAAGGAATCGACGAGCTCATTCGCGCCTTCGAGAAGATTCATGACCACCTGCCGCAGGCGCATCTCTATGTAGTCGGTGATGGGCCTGACCGCGGGGAATTCGAGTCACAGGCCAGACAGACTCGTTGTTCAGAATGCATCCATTTCGAGGGCTACCAGGCGCGGCCGCAGTCGTACATGCTGAGCGCAGACGCGTTCGTGCTGGCTTCACGAAGAGAGTCATTCGGACTGGTGCTTATTGAAGCGCGGCAGGCTGGCTGCGCCATTGTGGCGACGGACGTGGACGGTGTGGCCGAGGCGCTCGACGATGGGGCCGCCGGCATTTTGGTTCCGCAGGGAGATGTGGCAAAACTCTCAGGCGCGCTGCTGGCAATTCTGAACGATCCCGCCGAAAAAGCGAAATTGCAGACTAAGGCGAAAGCGGGTATCGCCGAATTTCATATTGACCGCATGGCCGCGGAGATGACGACGGTTTATGACGAACTTCTGCTTGAGAAACGGTCCCGCGCGCGAGTCGGCCTCGGCGGGATCGAGGTTCCGGCGCCGCCGCTCAAAAGGAGATCTCCACAACAAGTGGATGATCGGGAATCTCAACGGGCGCACTCCTGACATTCTTCCATGTATGCACCGGACTGGCCTTGAGAACCGGCTGGTAGGCGGTGATGGCGCGCGCCTGGCGGCCGAGAGTCAAGGTGGCAGCAATTGCCGGGTTCTTCAAATCGACGTGGTGCTGCACGTCGTAGCTCGATACTTCCTGCCACAGAACCAGGTCGTAGGTTCCATTCAATTTCTGCAGCAAAAGGTGGTCAATGTGCGGGTCCGCCGAGTTGAGACTCCATGACAGTGCCTGGACGCTGGCTGGCTCGGACGAATCGTTCAACTCCGCAATCAAATTCTTCATCGCTGAAAATGCTGGCTTCTCCGATCCGTCGGCGCGGATCAATCCCCAGTGCCTTTGGGGATCAGTCAAGCCGGGACCGGGCTTTTCATCCATGAACTCGTACAAATAGGTGCGAGGGATGCCGCGCATAAAGTTCTCAAGAAACAACCGGGGAATGTACTTGGCCGCGGCGGTCTCCGATACCCCCGGCTGATCATGCTGTTCGTTAATGGCGTTATGATAGCCAGTCTCTGTGATGTCGATCGGCTTCGCACCGCAAATCACCCTTTCAAAATCGACCTGTTCGGGGAATATCACTGATGGCATCTTGCCCGCCGGGTAGGGATGGAGATTGCCTTCGTCCAGAAAATTGCTGAGGTTGCCGACTTGTGCGCTCTTTGATGCAAATGCAAGCGACGGACCGATGATGGTGATCGAATTGCTGTCTTTCATCGACCGGGCAGCATCGAATAGCCCTTTCTGAAAGTCTCGAGCGACCGCTGGCCAATCGGACTCCTTGCTGATGTCGAGCTCGTTCGGGCCTTCAAACGATTCGATTGTGTTGCCGGCCAAGGAATCGACTCGATCGAGCATCGCGCCGCTCAGCGGACCGAGATTGCTGCGCGGATCGAGAACCGCGTCAAAGCGTACGCCAAGTGCCCCCAGTTGAATCCATCTGCCGTAGAGCATGTGGTTGTAGTCGGAATCCTGCAGATGGACCCCGTCACGCAAATGGCGCACACCGATAGATTGCAATTCGTGTTTGAAGAGAGGAAAGTTGCCGTAGATCGTATCAAAATAATTCAAATGCGTATTCAATCCGATGCTGTTGACGAAATCAAAAGCCGTATGGGGCGACTCCGGGTGCAATGAAGAATTCGCCGTCGTGCTCGAAACATTTCCATCTTTCACTTCTGCGCCGGATCCGGCGATTGGAAACAAAAGCGTGTAGGCGATCAAAGTTCGAGCTGCAAACTTGACTGAAACAAAAGGGATTGTCGATAGCATTCTCTCTAACCCAACCATTTGGAATGACAAGGCGTCTAACTTAGCACCGAGCAAGATCGCTTATCAGGGACCGTGGATGCCTGATCGCAAGATGATGAGATCGATAATTAAAACACGATGCGAAGGAAGCGGCAGCCATTTTCTAATCAATTAGATGCTTCCATCGCTTCTTCCGCGCTCGGCAATACAGCTCGCTGAAATCGATTCAACTTCAACCTTCAGATCTTATTGGGCCTGGAACAAAGCTGCGAAAGCACTGCAATCCTGATTCTCCGGGGTGTAGTTTCTGGCTCCGCAGGAGGAGAGATCCATGGGCGATATTCAGGTCGTGATTGCCGACAACCAGCCGCTCGCTCTTTCGGGTATGCGATACGCCGTGGCGGATCAAGACGATATCCAGGTCCTCGCGGAGTGCCAGACCAGCGACCATCTTGTCGACGCCGTGCGCAGGCATACTCCGGATGTCTTATTGGTGAGCCTTGACATGCTCCATGAAAAGCTGGATGCCCTGGAACGTCTCGTGACGGAAATCGATGAGACACGCGTAATCGTTCTCACGAGCCGAAAAGATCCTGATTTCCTTGAAGGCGCATTGCGATCTGGCGCCAAGGGCGTGATTCACAGAGAGTGGCCAGTTCAACAGATTCCCATCGCGATCCGGAGAGTAACCAGCGGGGGCTTCTGGCTTGATCGAACTGCGGTTGAGCGGGTCCTGCAAAACCTGCTGGATGGGCATTCCGGGGGAGATCCTGAGACCCGCAAAATTGGCTCGTTGACACAGCGTGAACGCGAAGTGGTGGCTCTCATTTGCAAAGGCCTGAGAAACAAAAGGATTGCCGGAATCCTCCACATCAGCGAAGCGACGGTTTCGCATCATCTCACCTCAATTTACGGAAAGCTCGAAGTGGATGACCGAACTTCGCTCGTCATCTACTCTGCGAAGCATGGTCTCGTGACCTTTTGATTCCGGTGCCGACGGGCTTGCCGGTTGTTTTTCAAGTTGACTGCCAGAACAGTTTCGGGATCGGTGTTGGGTGTTCACCTCCTCCAAGTCCGAGCCACCAATACTGGGCCCACATCGACAGGCCTTCGTCGTTGGGGTTGGAGGAACAGCGAGCGAGGACCAGAACCAACGCTTTGCACTCACACTTTTTCCGAAACTGCCCTAGGTTGTATCCGCATATAGGGATGTGCGACGTTGCGGGCGAAAATTGTGTGAGACGAGGCGGAGGACGATCCGCCGCGGCGGATGGCGGGCCCACAGCCTAGGACGAGTCGCCGCGGCGACAAGTATCACGCGGTTTTCGCCGCAACCCTCCGGGCCGGGGCCGATTTTCCCGATTTCGTTGTCGCTCCTCGCCAGGAGACACCCGGTATCCGTCACTCGTCGCTTCTGGAACTCGGAAAAATCCGCTCCCGGCGACACGCACCCCTATATGTGGATACAGCCTAGAACTCCCCATGCCCGCGCCCCAGCAGTTCGTGCAGGGCGTAGAAGGCGATCTTTCTCACGGAATCGAAGTTTGTCGCGAACAGGAAAGTGCAAAGATAGAAACACAAATAGAAGGCAGGCTTGGAGTAGTTGTAAAAGCGAAGCGGCTCGCGCGACAAGGACTGTCGAAGTACCGCGATTTTTGTGAGCGCGCCAAAACCAATGCCGATCAGAGCACCCGCAACGACGTCAGTTGGGTAATGCTCACCTAGATAAACCAATGGCAAACATATGATGAAGAACGCGTGGCAATATGCCAGGATTCCCACTTTCCATGAAATAAGAAAGATGCAGGTGGCGAGGGCAAAATATAAGACCGCGTGGTCGCTGGGGAATGAACTCCAGTGAATTAGGTCGAAATAGTACTCGGCCGTGCCGTGCGGAGCCCTGAAATGGAGCTCTGGATTCAGGTAGGGCCGCGCTCGAAACGGCAAAAAGGTGGCGAGGCATCTAGCCGCAAATAAAGCAGCAAGCGATGTGGCCAATCCGCTAAAAACATATTCTCTTGCTCTCGTATCTTTCGCCGTTCCGCCTCCCGAGAACCATGCCCACCAGAAGAAGCTTGTGGCGATTCCGCCGGTGATGAATGGGTCTGTCGAAAGGAAGACCATGGTTTTGTCGAACACCCACGACCTCTGGGCAAACTGGTTCAGAAAATGCAGAATGCTGAAATCGAAGGCATCAACGACCGCCATCTCCACCTCTCGTGAAACTTGATTGGCAACTGAATCCCTCACGGCAACGAGTCTCGATGCCAGACGGGCGCGGTCAATGATGGGGAGACATCATGAGTGAATGTGACTCTCCCGTCTACGCCCGATTAAAAAACCAGCAAAATCCTGATAATTCAGATGCATTCCGTAGGGCTTGAGGAGATCGGGGGGCGCCACGATTGGGAAGAAAAGTATGGAGTCGGCGGTGTATCCGACTGCTTAAGTCATTTATTTTCAATACTGGCGAGCGGGAGGGATTCGAACTTGAGGCGTTTTCGCGGCGTCTGAGCCGAGCGCCAAAATCCTGAGTCGCCGCTGCCACGAAGATCGAGATCGAAGGCGCGCATGAGCCAATCGAGATTTGCTGCGAACCGGATTGCGGCCCACACCCGGCGGGGTGCCTGTCATAGTGTGTCGATTAACCACCCGCGGCTCGCCTTACCACATCGTCAGAGTCACGTTATCGACCCATTCGTGAAGTGGAGTACCGGTGGGATCCTGGTCCAGTTGGTATTGGAGGCCGATCTGATCTTGCCAACCCGTACTGTTGGTGTTCCAGGTCTGATTGAGGCCGTAGGGTACACCATCCAAGACCAGCGTGTCATAGCGATACTGCGTGGAATTGAGGACCTCATCGTACTCCTGAACGTGGTGCCAGCCCGGCGTCCAGTGCGGACAAGAAATTCCATTCAGGACCCATCGATCGCCGTTGCTATCCCAGGTGGCCCAGTAGCCGTCTCCAAAGTCGCACTGGCTGCCGATCATAAACTCTTGGCCGCTCAGAACCACGTAGAAATCGAGCTCCGAGGACCAGAAGTGGGCTTCGGCAGCGGGATCATGGTAGACCCAGAAGTCCCACAAAAAATGGGTATTGGGATTCGTGCCCATCATGATGTCCTTGAAAAGAACGTTGCTCCACGACGGCCCGTCGGCGTACATCTCAAGGCTGCTGCCGCTCAGCGAGGGCTGGCTCTGGTCAAACGTCATGGTGTAATTGCTGGTGGTGTTGGTGCCCGCCGCGCAGAGGCTGCAAATGCTCCAGTTGGCCTTGTCGTTCTGCATCTCCTTGAGCACCGTTGCGTTTGCAGGCGGAGTGGGCAGCGCAGTACTGCTCGCCGGAGGCGGTCCAACCTGGATCAGCCTGATTTCAGACCTGTCGGAATCGCCGCTGGAGTCCGTGACGCTTGCCCACAGAAGATGCTGGCCAGTGGAAATGGTAATCGCCTGGGAGATGGAAGTTGCGGCGTTATTTGCCTGGTATACGGATTGACCGTCGAGGCAAACCGTCCACTGGGTAATGGGAGCGCTGGCGTACGCGGTTGCATTCACCGTGACATTGCTTGGATTCCCGCCTGGTGCGGGGTTTTGCAACCAGATGCCGCTGATTGAGCCATTTTGGTTGTTATATCCCGATTCAAATCCGCCGCATCCCGCACTGCTGTCGCTCGGGTTTCCGCCAAACACCGGACTGCCGCCACTCCCCGATCCGCCACCACTGCCCGACCCGCCTCCACTCCCCGATCCGCCGCCGGAACCAGGGCTGCTGGTCGCTAAAGTTGAACCGCCGCACCCGGTTATGAGCAAGACCTGAAACGCAAATGCGAATGAGCAAAGAAAGCACAGAAAACGCCGAAACATGTGGCACTCCTACGCAAAAGTGAGATGCGGCCTGCCAGGCTTGTTCTGTCCAGACAGAAACAATATTCGGCTGGATGGAAACAGTTGCTTCTGTTGAGGAGTCTCCCGACACAACAATGGATCGAAGCCCGTTGAGCCTCTGCAGCCTCAGTCACCTCGACGAACTGATTCTTGATGCGCAGTGTGGAACCAGGTATCGATTTTGAAGCTTGGTTTTGGTGTTCCGATCGGTTGACCGCCAGCCTACATCGGAAACGACTCGCGCACGACAGCTTCGGGGAGGGTGAGATGTGATTGCGAGGCGTTTTCGCGGCGTCTGAGCCGCGAGCCGAAATCCTGAGTCGCCCCTGCGACGAAGGACCTCTCGATGGTTCTGGCGGAGAGGGAGGGATTCGAACTTGAGGCGTTTTCGCGGCGTCTGAGCCGCGAGCCGAAATCCTGAGTCGCCCCTGCGACGAAGGACCTCTCGATGGTTCTGGCGGAGAGGGAGGGATTCGAACTTGAGGCGTTTTCGCGGCGTCTGAGCCGCGAGCCGAAATCCTGAGTCGCCCCTGCGACGAAGGACCTCTCGATGGTTCTGGCGGAGAGGGAGGGATTCGAACCCCCGATACCCTTTCGGGTATGCCGGTTTTCAAGACCGGAGCCATCAACCGCTCGGCCACCTCTCCGCTGGGCATCGGCGCTCTTAAGATTGTACGGGAAACCGCCGTTATGGTTGCGGCAGCACCAGCACTTCGACACCTGAGGCCGCATCCTTCTGGTGAAAAATTTGTTCGGTTGCCTTCTTGAAATCATCCGGCTTGGCATAGGGAATATCGGTAAACGTCTGCGGATTGCGATCCGTGAGCGGGAACCAGGAGCTCTGCACCTGCACCATGATGCGATGGCCGCGGCGAAAGGTGTGATAGAGATCGGGCATGGTGAAGTTGATGGCTGTCAGCTTGTCCGGAACCAGCGGCTCGGGTTTCTGCCAACTGTTCCGGAACTTTGCGCGGAACGGCTCGCCTCGCAGCAATTGATCGTAGCCGCCCATATGGATTGGCGGCGCATCGAGCACACGCTTGTTAGGCATGGAAGATTGCTCGGCATCGGCGTCCTCGTCGGGATAGACATCGATAAGCTTGACATCGAAGTCCGAATCGGTCCCCGAGCTAGCGACTTTGAGATGCGGCGAAATGGGACCGGCAATAGTTACATCCTCAGTCAGTGGATCTGTCTCGTAGACGAGCACGTCGGGCCGGTAGCCCGCAAAACGCTGGTCGTCGACCATGTATCGCTGCGGCACCGTGTCGGTTGTGTAGCCAACAAATGGCACAGGGTGATTGGGGTCGCTCACATACTCGTCCACACTCGCGGCTTCGTCGGGGGGATCGAAGCTGAGTTTGCCGCCGGAGTGGAAGTAAAGCGTCTTGGGCGCGGCGGCTTTCGGCGGCCACACGTCGTAACGTCGCCAGACATCGGTTCCCGTCTCAAAGACGATCGCCTTGGGGAGCGCGCTGCCCTTGCCCTTCAGGTAGCGCTCGAAGAACGGAAATTGAATACTGGTGCGGAAATAGGCCGCGGTTTTGGCGTTGAATTGCACATCGCCGAGATGATTGCCGTCGCTGCGTGCCCATCCTCCATGAACCCACGGACCCTCCACCAGCGTGATCGGCGTTTCAGGATTGAATTTTTGGATCGCGTAGAAGGTTCGGTAAGGCCCCTCGAGATCTTCCGCGTCGTACCACCCGCCAACCACGAGCACCGCACATTTCACATTCTTCATGTGCCGCGACAGATCGCGGGATTGCCAGTATTCGTCATAGGTGTCGTTCTTGTATTGGTCGTCCCACATCCAGGTCGGGCCCTTCAGGTACTGATCAAGATTGGCCACATTCCCGGCATGCAGATAGAACTCGTAACTATCCGGCGTGCCGAAGTCAAACGGGATGGCTGGGCCGGGAAGCACGGGATTGTCCTGCGGATGGAAGAAGGGCGCGTAGAATCCAAAGCCGGCCGAGAGCATGAACGCGCCGCCATGGTAAGAGTCGTCGCCGAGGAAGAGATCGGTCATGGGCGCCTGCGGGCTGGCGGCAACGATAGCGGGATGCGAATCGATGATGGACGCCGAGGTATAGAACCCCGGATACGAAATCCCCCAGATGCCGACCTTGCCATTGTTGTTGGGCACGTTCTTGAGCAGGAATTCAACTGTGTCGTACGTGTCTGAGGAATCGTCCACGTCTTGCGGCGATTTCTTGACGTCGATATGCGGACGCATTTCCACAAATTTGCCTTCGCTCATCCAGCGGCCACGCACATCCTGGTAAACGAAGATGTAGCCTGAACTCTCGAACTCGTCGGCGGGCCCTAGATGGGTAGGATAGCGGCCTTCTCCGTAGGGTGCGACGCTGTAGGGCGTGCGGTTCATCATGAACGGATACGGGCCGGGATCGTCAGAAAATGCCGCAGGCTTGGGAACGTACACCGCGGTGAACAGGCGCACGCCGTCGCGCATGGGAATGCGGTACTCATATTTGGTGTAGTGCGCGCGAACGAAATCCTCGTTGGAATTCTGCGCGTCAAGCTGCATCGCGCCGAAAAAAGAACAGATAAGAACGAGTGCAACGAGAATAGGAGCCGCGAGCCGCCTTGGGACCGTCGTGGGCCGTTTGTTCATGACCCATCAGATTAACCTGATGGCCACGGCATTCGAAAGTGTTGCCGTCACGTCGCCTGGTCCACGACGATGCGGGCCTGGCGTGCGCTCCCAGCAGTTTCCTGATGGGTTCTTTATACTAAGGGTGCTAGAAACGAGAGAACCGGCCAAAGGCGGAGCTTGCTCAAAAGCCGGGATTGTGCAAATACAGTCCATGTAACCTGGCTGCTGAGAATTAGCCGCCGACCTCCCGAATCAGCCGCAACGAAAGTTCGTCCCAATATGAGTGCAGGCCATCCAATCGAGTTGGAACCGCTTTACGGAGACTATCCGCTCGACCAGGCCTTCGACGAGATGCGCGAGCCGACCGGGGAATTGCGCGCGCACTATCGCGCCATGGCGGAGAATCTGGCCACTCTGCCGCAGGATGAGTTGCAGCGGCGCAAGCAGTCGGCGGACCTCGTCATTTCTGACCCAGGGCATTACCTTCACGGTGTATGGCCGCGATGAGGGTACGGAGCGCATCTTTCCCTATGACCTGCTGCCGCGGTTGGTAACGGCGGAGGAGTGGGATCGGATTGAACGCGGTCTGACGCAACGGATCACCGCGCTGAATCTGTTTCTGCGCGATGTTTACTCCGACGGCAAGATTCTGAACGATCGCGTAGTGCCGCGCGAACTGGTCTACAGTTGCAAGCACTATCGCCGGCAGATGCGCGGACTGCAGGTTCCGCGCAACGTCTACATTGCGGTCGTAGGCAGCGATCTGCTGCGCTTGAACAACGGCGAGTTTGTGGTGCTCGAAGATAACCTGCGCGTGCCTTCGGGCGTGAGCTACATGCTCACCAACCGCCGCGTGATGAAGCGGACGTTTCCGCATCTCTTCGCACGACTACGGCGTGCGGCCCATTGAGCACTATCCGCAACTGCTGCTGGCAACGCTTCGCTCGCTGGCGCCGGAGGGCCGGCCGGAGCCGAATATTGTGCTGCTCACGCCGGGCGTGTTCAATTCCGCCTATTATGAGCACACCTATCTTGCGCGGCAGATGGGCGTCGATCTCGTCGAAGGCCGCGACCTGGTGACGCACGACAATGTCGTCTACATGCGCACCACCGACGGGCTGAAGCGCGTAGACGTCATCTATCGCCGCGTGGACGACGACTTCAGCGATCCGCTGATTTTTCGCTCCGATTCGGCGCTGGGTTGCGCTGGCCTCTTCAATGCCTATCGCGCTGGCAACGTCACGCTGGCGAATGCGTTTGGCACCGGGCTGGCGGACGACAAGGCGGTGTACGCTTACGTGCCCAAGATGATTCGCTACTACCTCAACGAGGATCCGATTCTCGCCAATGTAGAGACGCATCTTTTAAGCGAAGAGAAGGACCGCAAATACGTTTTGGCGAATCTTGACAAGCTGGTGGTGAAGGCCGTCGGCGAGAGCGGCGGCTACGGGATGCTGATCGGACCGCAGTCAACGGCGCGCCAGCGCGAAGAGTTTGCGCGGCAAATCGAGGCCAATCCGCGGAACTATATTGCGCAGCCTACGCTGGATTTCTCGCGGGCGCCGTGCATGGTCGACGAGCGGCTGGAGCCGCGGCACGTCGATCTGCGGCCCTACATTCTTTTTGGAGACAAGATAAACATCGTGCCTGGCGGATTGACGCGCGTGGCGCTGGAGAAAGGTTCGCTCGTCGTCAATTCCTCACAGGGCGGCGGCAGCAAGGACACATGGGTTCTGGAATCGTAGGCGTCGATGCCAGTCGTGCGCGAGGAGAGAGGAGCAGGATGCTATCTCGAGTTGCCGACAGCCTCTACTGGATGAGCCGCTACCTGGAGCGGGCGGAGAACACCGTGCGCCTGCTCGACGTGACCATGAGCCTGATGCTCGACACGGGCGGGGCCGGCGCGGAGGCGCGCTGGCAGCGGATGGTGGAGGCGCTCGGCAAATCGGCCGGAATGGCGTGGAACGGGAACCTCGAGCGAATGGCGCAAAAGCTGGTCTTCGACCTCGTTGATCCGGCGTCCGTGATCTTTTGCGTGAGCGCGGCGCGAGAAAATGCGCGTCAAGTGCGCGAAGAAATTTCGACTGAGCAATGGCAGCGGCTGAACCGGCTGTTTCATCAAATCCACTCCCCACACGCGCAGGCCCAGTTCAGTTCGAACATGAACGAACTGCTTGCCTCGGTGGTGGATGGGATTCATCTCTTCCAGGGCGTTGGCGACTCCACGATGATCCACGGACAGGGCTGGCAGTTCATACGGCTCGGCCGTACGCTGGAACGCGCCTACGCAACGGCTACACTGCTTGAGGTGTATCAACCCGAACTCTTAAGCGCTCAGGAGCGCGAGCACACCGGCTACCAGTACCTGGAATTGGTGGGGTTGCTGCGCTGCTGCACGGCGTTCGAGGCGTACTGCCAGGTGTACACGGCAGATCTCACTCCAGGCCGCATCCTTGAGTTCCTGGTGTTGAACCGCGACTTCCCCCACGCAATTCGTTATTGCATCGATACGGGTCGCAGCGCGATCCAGTCGATCCAAACCACGGGCGGGCGCCGCTCGCCGGAAGAGTTGATTGCGGGCATCGGCCGCTTGCACGCCATGCTGGATTACACCACGATTGGCGAGATTCTGGCCGGAGATGCCGGCGCGTTTCTGCACAAAATTCGCGAGCAGTGCCTCAGAATTCATGAGCTGCTTTATCGGTATTACGTGCAATACTCGATCCAGTCGGCACTGGCGGTCTAAAAAACGAGCATGAACTTTTATTCGATACGGCATCTGACGCGCTTTCGCTACTCGCGGCCCATCAGCGAGAGCATCATGGAGACGCGCATGCATCCGCGCTCCGACTCGAGCCAGCACTGCCTTACCTTCGCGCTGTCAGTCAGCCCGCGTTGCCGCGTCTTCAGCTATCGCGACCACCTCGGCAACAACGTGCAACACTTCGACATTCCGGGCGAGCACAGCCAACTGGTCATCGTGGCCGAATCGGTGGTGGAGCAGCAGCCCTTGCCTGACGTTCCCGGCTTTCTTTTTCCCGAAGCATGGGTCGAACTCGACGAGCTAATCGAATCCGGCGACTACTGGGAGATGCTGCTGCCGAGCACATTTGCTGTCGAGACTCCAGCCCTCGTGGAATTGGCCAAAGAGATGGAGGTAGTACGGCGCGATGACCCGCTGCACCTGGTTCTTGAGTTGAACCAGCGCCTCTACCATTACTTCGATTACGTTCCGCGCTCAACGCGCGTCGATTCGCCGATTGACGAAGCCATCCTTAGTCACGAAGGCGTGTGCCAGGATTTTGCGCATACCATGATTGCGTTGCTGCGCCATGTACGCATTCCCGCCCGCTATGTCTCCGGCTACTTGTACCGCGGCAGCGAAGATCACGACCGGTCGACGCCCGACGCTACGCACGCGTGGGTTGAGGCGCTGCTGCCGCACCTGGGCTGGGTGGGCCTCGATCCCACAAATAATCTGATTGCGCATCACCGGCATATCCGCACCGCGGTGGGTCGCGATTACGCCGATGTTCCGCCCACGCACGGCGTCTTTCGCGGAAAAACCGCGAGCGAGCTTTATGTGGCAGTAAAAGTGGAGGCCAGCGACCATGCGCCGGCCCTCGACCAGAAGCTACCCATACCTGAAGACTGGAGCGTGCTGGTGGAGCGCGCCCAGCAGCCACCGGACCCGCCCGCGCCGTTTATCGACCTGCAGCAGATGCAACAGCAACAACAGCAGTAAGGCTGGGGACCGAGAAGGCAGGGACTAGGGACTCAGGAGAGCGGCGGATACCGGAAGCGGCTTGATATCGGTTGTGGCGAGCAATTTTGCAACGCGCCGCGGTAGAATCGAAGCGGAGACGCGATCCGTATGAAAGAAATCGTCTTTGAGGTTGCGCAGGAGAGTGACGGCGGTTTTACAGCCGAAGCGCTTGGCGAAAGCATCTTTACGCAGGCCGATAGTTGGGACGAGTTAAGGGCCAACGTAAGAGAGGCCGTTCAAGCGTTCTACTTTGACTCCGTCCCGCCCGCATCGATCCGCCTGCGCCTGGTTCGCGATGAGGTGCTGGCGGTCGCATGAAGCTGCCGCGCGACTTGAGCGGGCAATCGCTCGTGAAGCACCTCTCGAAGCATTGGGGATACCAGCAGGTACATCAGGTCGGTAGCCACATCATTCTGCAAACCCAGCAGCCCACGCCTCATCGCATCGCAGTTCCTGCGCACAATCCGCTAAGAATCGGAACCTTGAACGCAATTGTTGCCGCCGTCGCTGTGCACAAAGGCGTGACTAAAGCGGAGATTCTCAAAGACATTTGAGAGCGCTCCGGTCGCGCAATCGAGAGTTGGGGCAGCCCGGCCAATCGCCGGGTTGCTGGGTCGTTACGTCGTTTTAGTTTGCTTCGGCGGCAACTTCTTGGCGGCGTCCTTCTCCGCCTTTATCTTCAGTACGGCCTTGAGCTGTTCTTGTCGCTTGTGCCGGTTAACGTACCAGTCCTCGATAAGTAGCTCAATCAACTTGATCAATTCCTCGGCCTCACCAGGATCAACATCCACGATGATGTTGATGTCCTTTTCCATATGAGCGCCGATGTTACCAATTGATCTGACCGCATCAATGGCCTCCCAAGTTGTCGGGTCCACCTTGTCCTTAATCGCTTCGATTTCATCGACCAATCTGTCCTTCTTGACCCCAAAGAAATCGCGGATCATGCCCTGAAGGCAACGGCGAGACAATGTGGCGGACGCTTTCGCGCTCGGCTCGACAATGAGGCACGCTTCGGCGTAGTCGTCAACGATACCCTTCGGAATGTAGGATGGGAGCACTCTGGCGCGGGACGGGGGGATGAGGTTCCAGTGATGTACGACCGCACCTTGACTGGCGCGTCCTAGCCCGTCCCGATTCACCTTGCGTTCGACGACATAGAAAGTGAATTTTCTGCACTTGGAATTCGGGCAAACGATCGCGGTCGTGCTAAATACGCGGTCTCCATCAACATTATCGAGATGGAACCAGTGAAGTTCGCTGGAAATGCTCGAATCCGTAATGGTCACCGGGCGATCACAGAATGGACAGGTCCAACTGGAGTTGCTCATTTGTGGACAGGTTAGCACCGGCTATGTGTTCGGACAACGGCTTGCAGGCTGTCATGTCTGGTCAAATAAGACAGAGCCGGGTGCCCCATTCTAGCTTTGCTAGGGCGGGCCCCTCCGCAACTCCCTCAACCCGTAATGGTTGTTTGCAAATATCTCCAGCGTGAGGAGCTGGAAGCCGGGCGCGGAAATTGGCGCTGTTGGCGGAGCAATCTGTTCCTGCGTTATCAGCAGATCACTTCATGCTTACGTGGGCGGACAGGACCTCCACGCTCGATGGGGAGGTCACGCTGTCGCTTTGTTCAGCGGTGATGAGCACGTCGAAATCCTTCGAAACCGTCTCCAGTTTCAATTCGCCGCTTAGATTCTTGTCTACCCCGATCGCGCCTTGTTTGAAAGCCTCGCCGCCGTTTGGGCGGATCCAAACGAGATAGCTATTGGCTGAGGGAGTGAGACTGGAGGGTCTTGCAAGATGGTCCACTTTAATATCAAGCTTGATGTTTCCGTTGTCTTTAGCTTGTTGAGCTTTCACAGTTCCCGTCGCCGCCGGAACACTGGTAGCGGCTGTCATTTGGAATTCCTTGGTAGCAGTTAGCGGCCAGACTGCCAGCAACGCTAACATTGCGATAGTGCTGTTCATATATCCTCCTGAATATTGCGGGATCGCGCGACTATTTTGCTCTATCGATCCCGACCAAGTTCATCCGAGACGCAGCAGGCGCAAACGCGGTGCCCGTCCCCGTCATTATGGGACATCACGATTGTCGAACTCTGGTCACAATTGCTCAGTCACAATTGCCGGGTGCCCCCATCCTGGCTTTGCCAGGGCCGCCGGGTGCCCCATTCTAGCTTTGCTAGGGTGGGATGAACTTTGCTGGCTCGCTCCCCCGCCTCTCGCACCTCCCTGCCCCCTCCTTTCAGTCAAGCCCCAGTTCCTGTGACTCGCTCCATCCAGGCTACTTAACTTTGCGGGATATTTCGCCATTTCCCGCACAATCAAGATGAGCGTTGGAACCAATGAGAAACATCACCGTCGCCGTAACCGCCGGACACCTGCTATCGGGCTCGTATCTGGCCCGCAAAGCACATGACTTCCGTCGCACGCATCGTCGCCAAAACCGCGCGGCAAATCGCGGAGCAAATCCCCACAGGTGCCCCTCCGGCTTTTTTTAATTCGGGCTGTGAAACTGTGGGCCGCGCCGAATCAACAACTTGGGGGCCACAGTTTCACAGTTCCACAGTCTCACAGTCCCGCGTCACCCGCCGGCATACCCGATCGTGGCTACCATCGAGGCGCCTTACTGCCTCAACGCCGAAGAGCTGCGGCATGACCCCGGTCTTCAAAACCACGCTTGAGGTATTCACCCGGGTTGGCCCCGACAACTCGCTTGAACGCCTTACTGAACGCAGCGTCGGACTCGTAACCGACCGACCGAGCAACGTCTATGAGCTTCTTGTCACGCTGTTCGAGTAACTGCATCGCCTTCTGCATCCGCCACTCAGTTACATATTCCAGTGGCGTTTGCCCGAGCAGCTCTTTAAAATGCGCAGCGAATGCGGAGCGAGACATGCCCGCCGCTTCGGCCAGGGATTCGACCGTCCAGGGTGTTTTCACTCTGTCGTGAATGGCAGTCAGGGCAGTGCCCATTTGAGGATCGAAGATCGCACGGAGCCATCCTTTGTTGCGTTCCGGTCCCGACGCAATATGCGCCCGGAGTACTTGGATAAACAGAACCTCGGCCAGCCGAGTCGCGACGACTTCAGATCCCGGCGCCTGTTCCGCCATTTCTGATGCCAGCGCCTGCATTGTGCTGTGAAGAGCAAGCGTGCGTGCCTCATCGGCCTTCATCAGAATGAAGCTCGGCAATAACTGATTGATCGGCTTCAGGCTGGCGCGATCGAAACTCAAGGACCCACAGACGATTGTCGTCGGCGCGCCGCCACCTCCATAGTGAGCGACATTGCTGTTGGCCCTGGCCCCGATCTCGCGGAAGGTTGACCTCGGACGCGTTCGCGGGCTGTCGCGCAAAACAATCGAAGTCCCCCGAGCCTGCAGAAAGCAATCACCACCGGTGAGGGGAATCGGCTCCGGAATCCCTTCCACACTCAGCCAGCAGTTGCCGCGCGAAAGCATGGCAAAGTGCGCCAAATCTGTGGGTGAAATCTTCTTGTCGGAAGGCGTGACCTTTTCTTCGGCCTGCTTGTCCTGTATCAAGCCCCACGGTGCTGTGGCTTCGAGCCTGTGCAGACCGAAAGCGGTTACGTGCATCGTTCTGAAGATGTCCGTTATCGGGTCCAACGTAGCCTCCCTCTTTTGGACGAATAGACAAAAACTTTGGACTCCCGAGCAGTTCTCGTCCACCGCCAAAGAATCTACTCCACTGTACTGGATGCTACACACATTCCGAAGGGAGCAATTATGGGAAAGCTTGAGGGCAAGGTTGCAGTCATCACAGGTGGCGCTACTGGCATCGGCCGCGCCGCAGCAAAGCGCTTCATCGAGGAGGGCGCCTTTGTCTTCATCTTCGGCCGCCGGCAGGAAGCGCTCGACGCCGCTGTGGCCGTGCTCGGGCCCAACGCCCGCGCGGTGAAGGGCTCGGTCTCCGTTCTGGCCGACCTCGACCGACTCTACGCAGCCGTGAAGGCCGAGCGCGGAACCCTCGACATCGTCGTCGCCAACGCCGGGGCGGGAAGCCCGCTTGCGCTCGGTAAGATCACTGCCGAGCACATTGACGAAACCTTCGACACCAATGTGAAGGGTACGATCTTCACGGTCCAGAAGGCGCTGCCGCTGATGGGCAAGGGCGGTTCGATCATTCTGACCGGCTCGAGCGCCGGCACCACGGGCGCCCCGACAATGAGCGTCTACAGCGCGAGCAAGGCGGCAGTGCGCAACCTCGCGCGGACCTGGGCGCAGGACCTGAAGGGCACCGGCATCCGGGTAAACGTGCTGTCGCCCGGGGCGACGGCGACCGAGCTCGCGGTTGCAGCGCTAGGCGAGGAGGGCCAGAAGGTCTACGCCTCGATGACTCCGCTTCAGCGCATGGCCGATCCGGCGGAGATCGGAGCGGCGGCTGCCTTTCTCGCGTCGGATGACAGCAGCTTCATGACGGCCAGCGAGCTCGCAGTCGACGGTGGCCTGGCGCAAATCTGACGCGCTCGCGGGCTCTGGCTTCGAGCCGGTGCAGACCGAAAGCGGTTACGTGCATCGGTCCGAAGATGCCGAATGCTTCACATCTTCCGAAGGGAGCAATTATGGGAAAGCTTAAAGGAAAAGTTGCAGTCATCACAGGTGGATCGAGCGGCCTGGCGCTGGAGAGCGCCAAGCGGTTCGTTGAAGAAGGCGCTTACGTGTTCATCACGGGCCGTAGGCAGGAGGCGCTCGATGAGGCCGTTAAGCTGATTGGCCGGAACGTGACCGGCGTGCGCGGTGACGCGTCCAATCTCGACGACCTCGACCGTCTGTTCGAGACAATCAAGCGGGAAAAGGGCAGGATCGACGTCCTGTTTGTGAGCGCTGGCAAGGGCGAAGCCGCCAAACTGGGCGAGATTACCGAGCAGCACTTCGATTCGACCTTCGACCTGATTGTGCGCGGCACGCTGTTTACGGTTCAGAAGGCGTTGCCGCTGCTCAACGATGGCGGATCGATCATCATGACTGGGTCAGTTGCTTCGGTGAAAGGTTTTCCTGGTTTCGGCGTGTATGCGGCGAGCAAGGCGGCATTGCGCTCCTTCGCACGCACGTGGCTCAACGAACTGAAGGGCAGGAATATCCGGGTGAACGTGCTGAGCCCGGGGCAGGTTGACACACCGGATTCCCAGCGACTCGACAAGGCGACGAGGGAGATGTTCGAATCCCTGATCCCGCGCGGAAAGATGGGTCGTCCCGAGGAAATTGCGGCGGCCGCGCTGTTTCTTGCTTCAGACGATTCAAGCTACGTGAATGGGGTGGATTTGGCTGTCGACGGCGGCTTCTCGGCCATCTGAAATCGGCGGATCTCGGTGGTCCCGGTAGGGACGCTCATCACTGAGCGCCCCCCGGACGGATCCGTACGTGCGCGTCTACGCATACGGCTCTTATGAAGGATGGGTGGCGTTAAAGCGGGCGTGCGGATAGGGATGCAGGATTCGGGGTATGGGTATCCACGTGTCGAAGACCGGAGTCAGTGACTCCCACTTCTTCTTCGCGCGTTGGCTGCGACGAACCAGAACGTTCCGCCAGAGCCGATTGATGCGCTGCCTGAAGGTGCGCAGCTGACCGATATTCCCTGGAACAGCATGGTATTGGTAGTAGCCAGTGACCACCTTCCGAAGCCATGCACCGACCTGACTGATGCGATCATGCTTCCGGCGGAGAAGCTCGACCTTGATGGCTTTGAGCTTCGCGACCATCCGCTGTTTCGACGTAATCCGCCAGACGGTGAAGGTATCGGTCTTGTGGCGACGCCCACAGTAGTGAGTGAAGCCCAAGAACGTGAAGGTCTCCGGTTTTCCTTTGCCCCACTGTTTCCGTTTGTGGGCTGCAAAACGCCCGAACTCGATCAGCCGGGTCTTTTCCGGGTGAAGTTCCAAGCCGAACTTCGCCAGCCGTTCCTTAAACTCTTCAAGGAACCGCACTGCTTCGGCTCGGTGCTGGAAGCCCATCACAAGATCATCGGCATAACGAACGATGATGACATCGCCCGTTGCCACTTTCCTGCGCCAGGCATCCGCCCATAGGTCGAACACGTAGTGGAGATACACGTTGGCGAGCAGCGGTGAGACCACTGCCCCTTGCGGCGTACCCTTCTTCGTTTCCGACCACTGGCCATTCTCCGATACACCCGCCTTGAGCCATTTCCGGATCAGGCGATGTATGCGGTGATCGGCCACCCTGTGCTCGATGAACTTAGTCGTCCACTCGTGGCTCATGTTATCGAAGAAGCCACGGATGTCCGCATCGAGCACCCAATTCACCTTCTTCCGCTCCAGTCCGACGACGAGCGCATCGAGCGCTTGATGGGGACTGCGGCCCGGACGGAACCCATAGGAGAAGCCCTTGAAGTCGACCTCATAAATATGATTGAGGATCGTCACCACGGCCTGCTGGACGATCTTGTCTTCCAGTGCCGCGACGCCCAACGGACGTTGCCGCCCATCGGCCTTCGGTATATAGACTCGCCTTGAAGGCTGCGCCCGGAACGTTCCGCGGTGAACCCGGCTGTGAAGATCAACGAGCCGACCCTCCAGCCCAGATTCATACTCCTGCCACCGGACACCATCGACTCCCGGCGAAGCCTGACGCTTGAGAGCGTAAAAGCTATCGCGCAACAGCGATGTTGTTACGTGGTGGAGCAAGGAAGTGAACCGTTCCCGTTTCCTTTCCCTTGCTGCTTTTCGCACACCGTCCAGCCCTTGGGACATGCGGTTCCCGCTCTGTGTCGGGAGCATGCGTGGCTGACCGATGTTCTCCTTCATCTGCGCCCTTCCCTCCCCAACCTCCGCCGCAGCCATCGCTGCTTTGTTCGGCTGGTTCACAGGTACTACGGCGCAGTCCGACTTCTCCAGCACGTACACGTCCGCCGTTCGGCCTGAGGCCTTCGCGGACCGGCCTTCATCAACTGATGAAGGCGCACTGGAGATCTCCCGGTTCTCGTGCATGTTGTTTCTCAGCGTGCGCGGGCTCTCACGACTACGCAGGACCGAATAGTCGCTCGCGATAACGCGACTGCCGTTTTGCCTTCCTCCTGCTCACTAGGGAGTCGGCATCCTGATCTGCGATTTTTCGAAGCTCAATCACCCCGCCCACCGATGCCTCCGGCCTACGCTTCACGGAACACCTCACGATGTCCCATGCAAAACTAGAGGTCAGGATGGAGTCGCTACTTCCTTTCCTGCAGGGGACTCGCACCCCCTACAACATGCCGGTTTATCCCGGCGCACAGTGCATGATCGCCATAACCGGCCAATCTCTGCTTATTTTCATTCAGGTGGTTTTTAATTTACGTAATTCGGCCAGGATCTTTGTGAGCCGATTGGGGAGCTTATTGAGGCGATTGCGCTTGTCGCCGTTTGGAAAAGAGCGTCGGAACATTTCCAGCGCATGTTGAGAAGCCTGGAAGCAATCGATGAGACCATCGAGGTCTGCCCGTACGGGTATAGCAGATGTTTTGGGTTGCGGAGCCAGATGCCTTGGTTTGGAGCGAGCCAACTGGAACTCGCGTTCGAGGTCGGTGAGGGCGACATCGACGTAGCGCATGGTCATGCCCGGATCGACGTGGCCGAGTAACTTCATCAGGACGGGGAAGCTGACGCCGGAGCGAAGCATCTCAGTGGCGTAGGTGTGCCTGAACTGATGAGGGACGATAGCTGTGGGAAGTCCGAGCGAGTGACAGACCTGATGCAGGTAATCGCGGAGCTGAACCAGGATCGCAACTTTGCTTCCGGGTCGTGCCAGGAGTCGTCCATCGGCCGGCAGCGGATCGAGGGAGCGGAAGAAGCGCAAGCGGTGAACGAGATCACGGCCGAAGGCATCGATGGGGACCATGCGTTCGGTCTTGAGTTTGCCGAGGGGGACATGAATTGCCCATTGGCTCGGCCCTGTGGAGCGCAGACAGTCATAGGAGAGATCGGCGCATTCGCCGATGCGCATGCCGGTCGAGCGGAGCAGGAGGAAGACATTTCCGCCCAGATCGTTTCGGCGCATGAACTCCTGCTGCAAGAGTTGATCCTGTTCGGCGGTGAGCGGCCGTGGCAGTGTGTGAGGTGAGCGCGGGATATCCTCGCGCAGCAGCAGGTGAGCCAGTTCAGCGAGATGGTTGGTACGCGCCAGCTCATGGAAGATGGTGCGCAGAGCAAAGAGGCGTCCGATGCAGGTTGCCGTGGCCAAGGGCGGATTCTGGGCGCGCAGGTGCGCCATCCATCCGAGGATATGAGGATCACGGCGCAGTTGTTCGAGACGAGTAATCTTCGGATGTTTCGTTCCGAGATAGACGAGGAAGCTACGCACCACGATGTCGTAGTTGCGCTTGCTGGAAGAAGTGAGTGCTGTGCACAGAGACTCGATCGCGTGCGCGAAGACCGGCACCAGGGGATGCTGAAGCGGTGGGCGGCGCCAGCGCATCACGAGATCCTCGGTTGAGGATGGATGCACTGCGCCGCCGCGCGGGCATACTGGAGATAGACATCCTGCGGCGAGACCTTTACGTAGTGCATGGTGGTTTCGATGTCGGCGTGCCCCATCAACTGCATCAGTGCGGGCAGGCTGATGCCGGCGCGCACCATATCCGAGGCGAAGGTGTGTCGGAACCGGTGGGGATTGGCCAACTGGACGCCGGTGGTGCGGCGATGATGGCGGAATAAGGAACGTAATCCCGCGGGTGTCATGCGTTGGCCGCGAGCGGGCCCTTTCAACACCACGAACAGTGCTGCCGAGCAGGGATCGGGCCGCTCGACGCGGAGATAGTGATCGAGCAGTTGCGTGGTTTCCGGCGCCAGGGGCAGCAAGCGTAGCTTGTTCCCCTTGCCGCACACCCGAAGCTGCCCTTCGGAGAACAACACATCATCACGGTTCAAGGCCATCACTTCGGCGGAGCGGAGCCCCTGCATCAGCATCAAGCCGACGATGGCCAGGTCGCGAGCGTTTCGAAAACTTCGCCAGAAGCGCGCCACTTCATCGACCGAGAGAGGAACGACGTTGAGCCTGGGTTCCCGCACTCTGAGTCTGCTCAGTTCGAACCTGGGCCGTCCCAGGCCCATCGGCCTGCGGTGCAGGAAGGGTTGATGGAAGCCGTGCGCGACTTGACAGGGAGCATCGGGGAACTGGTTGCGGATAGCGCGATCGGCAGTGGCGGTGCGGTCGTTGATGGTGGAGGCAGAAGGCGGAGGTCGCAGGCTCGACTGGAAGCGCACGTAATCGAACAGAGTCGACTCAGTGAGGTCCGCGGCAGAGATTTCGCCAGTGTGATGGACGCTCTCCCACCAGCGCACGAAGTGCAACAGGCTGTGGGCGTAGCTGTAGAGGGACTTGTCTGCGAGGCGGCGGACATACTCGCGGTCGAGGTACCGATTGATCCACGCAACGCCCTTGCCGGTGGATTGCTCGACCACCTGAATCGGACTATGTGCGCCCGAAGAAGTCTTCTGGCAGATGACGCGGAACTTCATGGCTGCGCAGCCTCCAGCAGCGACTGGAACTGGTGTGCGTCTCCTCCTTGAACGAAGAAGGAGTTGGGATCATGCCCCTCAGGCAGGAGAACGCGACGTGCGGAGATACCGTGCACGACAAGACGATGAGCCAGTCGCTCTGCAGCCTGCTGGCCGCTCTGGTTCTGATCGACATCGAAGGTGAGATAGACGGTGCGCTCGCCTTCACAGAGTTGGCGGAACTGAGTGTCATTCAGATGCGTGCCCAGCGAACAGGTCACGTTGCTAAAGCCCGCCTGCCTTACGGCGGCATAGTCGAACAGTCCTTCGACCAGGATCACTTCGGAGCAGTTGCGAACCTTCTCCCATGCATACAGGCCGCCCTTGCCGCCGGGCAGGAAGCGATGGGCGAAGGCAGAGCCGATGCTGCGGCCGTAGAGGTTGACGATGTGCTCGTCCTGGCGCAACGGAAACACGATGCGCTGATAGAGAGCGTCCGCACCGCGAGCGTTAATGAGGCCGAGCCTTCGCAACACATCGAACGAATAACCTTGCGCGTCAGATATCGGCGCAGGCTTCCGCCAGGCGCATAGCCGATGCCGAGTTCCCGGATCAGAGCCGCATCATGCACTCCGCGCCGGTGGAGATAACGCATCGCATCGGGGTAGTGATCCAGTTGCTGCTGATAGAACGCCGCGGCCTCTTCGAGCACAGCGCTGGAATCAGCTTCCGGAGCGATCTCCGGGATCGAGGCTAGCCAGGCTCTGGCGGAAGGATAAGCCGCGCGATAACTGGACGAAGCGAATCAGGTCGCCGCCCTGCCCGCAGCCGTGGCAGTAGAAGACATCTTTGCGCGTGTTCACATAGAACGACGGCTGGCTCTCCTCGTGCAGCGGACAGAGTCCGACGTACTCGGATCGACCCGCAGGATGACCAGTCCAGTTATGCTGCCGCAGATACTCCAGCAGCGGCGTTCGCCGCTTTAGTGTTTCGACGTCTTCGCCCACAGCGCCTTTTCGCCTCCGGAGCCCAGCGTAGGAGAAGCGACGCCGGCATTCCCAGGCAAGGATGGTGGGTGAAGAGGATTTTTTCTCAGAGACGCATACGGCCAGAGGTCTTTGAGAACCGGAGTGATCCAGCGCAATGGCCCCGCTTCGCCATCGGCCTGATGCGAGTGCGCAGTTCCAGCCACTGAGCTACGCGGGAAACGGTCTGGCTGAGAAAGGACAGGTACCGGCTGAGACCAGTCCAGGCACGCTTGACCAGCGGCGCGACAGTGGAAGGATCCGGCAACCGATCAGGGTCCTTGAGCTTCGGCAACGCCTTCTCCCACGCAACAGCGCTCCACAAAGCGCACGCAGCAGTGCCTGGCAGCGCGCCAGCAGGCTGTAATGCGTGTAGGGCAGAGAAAATATCGGCAGAAAGGTGAAGGTCTTCCCGCATCTGCCACAGCGGCCCCGGCGAATCCTGATCCAATCGTGATGCTCGTCGTGCGCCTGCTTGCGCCGCCGCCCATGACCAACAATCGAATCCTGTTCACAAACCGGGCATCGGCGTAAGATGATCTCGTCCGAGTCTTCGGCCCAGCCGGCAGCAAGCCGCTCCAGCGCGACCGACACTGGGACAAAGAGGATCGTAACCTCACACGGGTCCCGCTTCCTGCTGCGATCCGCCAAGATGCTGGCAGGAAGCGGGGCTCCGCCTCCTGAAGAAAATCCAACTGAAAGAAAATATAACTTCTTGCCGACAGCCACAATCGCGTGGTCCAGCTTATTGGCCGGTTATCTCCGCCGAGGCACTCACAGAGATCCGATAGGTACCCAAAAGCCAGCTTTTGGAAACCGATCTTGGTCGTGATTGGCGGGAGTAAGGCTGATGGTCTTGGAGCGAGATTTGGGCGCGGCGCAAGCCGCGTGCTTTGTTTTTCAAAATATGGTTGGCACGATCTCTCCAGACTTACGCGGTGGGGCTAACGCCACTGCGTGCTGAAGCGAGCGATATCCCTCGCTCCGATTTCGGAACAGCCTCTTGATCATCTACAGGCACTCGGCAACGCCTTACCCGAGGTGGTGGCGGTGAGGAGCATCATAGCGCGTGAAATTGCACAACCCAAGCGAGGTAAACAGCGGGGATTTGTGGCCATTCATCTGGCAGACCCCGCCACCAGTGCCAAGATCGCATTCCAGTGAGACGTGATATGCATCACTGATCGGCGTCCATCGCCAGTCCGATACTTCGACATCTACTTAGGAGATTTGCCTGTGAATCGGTTCTGCGCGTGCGTGTTCGGCTCCACCCTGCTCGTTTTTCTCTTTTTGGCTGCTGCCGTCCAACCAGCCATTGCTCAGCAAGATGGAGCCCCGCATGTGTTCCATCGGGGAATTCCAGCCGGGGATACCTGCGCCACCTGCCATAAGGCGGTGTATGACCAATGGCAAGCCAGCCCGCATGCCGCCAACGGTATCGAATGCACCGTGTGCCATGGCGAGCCAACATCAAAGGAATTCGCGGGCATGCCGGCGTTCAGCGCATGCGACACCTGTCACACCGATCAGGTGGCACAGCTGAAGTCTGATCCATTCCTGAAAGGCAAGACGTGCGTGACCTGCCACCAGGCACACATCTTCACAGTGCACAAGAGCGCGGCCCCGGCAGCCAAGCAATAACAATTTCCAGGCGTCGCATTCTCGCACCTGCTGGCCGGCGCATCCGCGCTCACCGCCCTGGAACCGTGTCATCCCGCGACCGGTTGCCTTGAAAACCAGCAGATCGTGCGCCTGGAAAATTCCGGCAAACACGAGGATGTTCCGCAAACTCCGGGTGCCCCATCAAAGACTCACGCATTTTCTTCAGCCGGCTTTTTGCACCTGGGCGGCGATTTTGCGGAGCTCGGGTAACACTTTGCCGAGGGCGATGGGCTTGGCGTCGCGCGTGCCCAGCGCAAAATAAACATCGCGATAGAGCGGGTAAAGCTGTTCGTAAACAGCCGCGGATTTGGGATCGGGCTGGACAGTGCGGAACGGAATGCAGACCGCGGCCTGCGCCTCTTCAATGGTCTTGTAGGTTCCCGCCGCGAGGAGTGCGAAGATGCCTGAGCCCAGGCTCGTGGGTATTCCCGCAGGCACAAGCACGGGCTTGTTGAACACGTTGGCGTATACGCGATTGAGCACTTCGTTCTTTTGCGGCACACCGCCGGCGTTGATCACGCGATCGATGCGGACGCCATGCTCGGCCATGCGCTCCAGAATGATGCGCGTGTGGAAGGCGGTCCCTTCAATGGCGGCGAAGAGTTCGTCCTGCGCGGTGTGGACGAGGTTCCAGCCGAGCGTAACGCCGCCGAGTTCCGGATTGACGAGCACGGTGCGGTCGCCGTTGTCCCAGCTCAAACGCAGCAGCCCCGTCTGGCCGGCTTTGTAGGCGTCGAGTCCTTCGCTCATGGCGGCAACGGTCGATCCGGCGCGCGTAGCAATCGCCTCAAAGATATCGCCGACCGCCGAGAGACCTGCTTCGATGCCTGTGTACTGGGGATGGACGCTGCCGGGGACCACTCCGCACACGCCGGGAACGAGTTGGGTTTTGTGCGCCATGGCGATGACGCACGTGGATGTACCGACCACATTGACGACGTCGCCCTCGCAAATGTTGGAGCCGATCGCGTCCCAATGCGCGTCGAATGCTCCCACGGGAATCGGGATACCGGCACGAAGACCGAGCTCGGCAGCCCACTTGGGCGAGAGGTGCCCGGCAAGATGGTCGCTGGTAAGGTATTCGCCGCCCATTTTGGCTCGGATTCCAGCGAAGAGCGGATCGACGGCGACGAGAAAACTCTCCGGCGGCAGCCCGCCCCACTTGGGATTCCACATCCACTTGTGGCCCATGGCGCACACGCTGCGTTTGAGGCCGTCGACGGAGGTAATGCCGCACAGCGTAGCGGCAACCATGTCACAGTGCTCAAGCACAGTCACCATGCGGTCGCGCTTTTCGGGGTTATGGCGCAGCCAATGCAGGAGCTTGGCGAATCCCCACTCGTGCGAGTAGACGCCGCCGCACCACTCGATGCCTTCAAAGCCGAGCTCATGCGCCTTGTGGGTGATTTCTTCGGCCTCGGCAGAGGCACGATGATCGCACCAAAGGTAGTAATCGTCGAGCGGGGCAAGTTCCGTCCCGGGACCCTCGCCGACAGGAATGATGCTGGAGCCGGTGGTATCGAGCGCGATCGCTTCTACTTGATTTCCATCGATGCCGGTGCTCTTGAGCACATCTTTCGTGGCCGTGGCGAGAGCCGCCATCTGGTCGGCATGCGATTGCGTGGCGTAGTTGGGATCTTCGCGGCGGCGATGCAGGGGGTAGGAGGCCGAGGCAGTGCCAATCGGGCCCTTCTTGCTGTCAACCAGGGTGACGCGAACGCTGAGTGTGCCGAAGTCGACGCCGGCAACGATAGACATACCAAGAGCTCCTTGTTGTAAACGCTTACCAGAGTACACCATGAGCGGGCAACGCGACCCGCATGGCTACCTTTTTGCGCCTGACACGAGCGACGAGAGCTTACCCAAGATTCCCGGCTTCGGCGCTGGAGGGGCAGGTTTGGATTGTGTTGCCGGCGTTGAAGGCATTCGCTTCGGGGCTGGAGGGGCGGGCCTGGCCTGTGTTGCCGGCGTTGTGGGCATTGGCTGCGGTTTCTCTCCGGCGGGTCCGCTTCCCGGGTGCTTCGCGTCCGTCCCACCGTCCTCAACCCGCGTGTGCGCGAGATTTGGCGGAGCAGCACCGCTTTCAAGGTTCTTCACCAGGATGGTGATTCGCCGGTTCGACGGATCGTAGGGATTGCTTTTGACGCGCAGCAGTTCATCGGCGAACCCGCGTACTTGCGTCACCTGGTCGGGACCGACGCCGTCCTGCTGCAGCAGGCGCCGGGCAGCGTTCGCGCGATCCGCCGAGAGCTCCCAGTTGCTGTAATTCGCATTCGTGGAATATTGCGCTGCATCGGTATGCCCTTCAATGAGCAGTTTGTTGGGCAGCGTTTTAAGTTCGCCGGCCAGCACTGCCAGAAGTTCCTGGCCGTTCCCGCTCAACTGCGCGCTGCCGCTTTGATAGAACGTGCCGTTTTTATCTTCGAGCATTTCAATGCGCAGGCCTTCAGGGGTAATCGTGAGCTCAATCTGCTTCAAGAGCTTTTCCAGATCCTTACGCGCTTGAATCTCCTGCTCGAGCTTCTGCTTCAGGTCTTCGAGCTTCCTCTGGTTTTCGTCGGGTACGGTCACCGTATTGACCCCGTTACCGGACATGGTGGTGCCAAGAAGGCTCGCAGTTCCTTTCGGGTCATTGAAGTAGCCGGCCACGGCTTTCTTGACTTTTTCACTTGAACCCATGAGCCAGAGGACGATGAAGAGCGACATCATGGCGGTGACAAAGTCGGCGTAGGCAACCTTCCAGGCGCCGCCGTGGTGAGCGGCGTGGCCCCCCTTTTTCCTGATGACGATAATGGGTTGCGCTTTAGCGGTCATGCGATCTCTCGTACATCAGGCTGCCGCAGCTTCAACCGGCTCGGCCTTGTTCTTGCAGCCTCGTTCCATCTCGTCGAAGCTGGGCCGGGCATAAGCGGGAATCGCGCGACGGCCCAGTTCAATGGCGATCATCGGCGCTGAGCCCTTGAGAAACGCGAGCAAAAGCACGCGCAGCACATTCAGGTATTCATTGTGTTCGTCGGCGATTTTTCGCATATTGGCGGCGACCGGACCGACGACACCGTAGCAGAGAAGAATGCCGAGAAATGTGCCCACCAGGGCCGCGGCGACGTGCTTCCCGATCTCTTCAGGTGGGCCGCCGAGCGCGCCCATGGTGATGACGACACCGAGCACCGCCGCCACAATACCGAGACCCGGCAGGGAGTCGGCGACCGTGGAGAGTGCATCGATCGGCTGTTCGTTCTCGTGATGGTGCACCTCCATGTCCAGTTCCATCATCTGATCCATGTCGAACGGTTCCACGCCGCCGGTGATGGCGGTGCGCAGCGTATCGCAGACGAAGTCGCGGGCATGATGGTCATTGAGAAACTCGGGATAATTCTTGAAAATCGAGCTCTCGGCGGGCTTCTCGACATCCATTTCAACGGCTAGCAGCCCCTCTTTGCGTACTTTATTCAGGAATTGATAGAGCATTTTCAGGGTGCTGAGGTAGCGCGCCTTCGTGAAGGGTGAGCCTTTGAGCGCGGCGACGAGGCCCGCGGCGATGGCTTTGAGAATGCGGATGGGGTTAGCGACAAGCAGGGTTCCGGCAGCAGCGCCGGCAATGATGATGAGTTCAGCGGGCTGCAGGAGGACCGTGATTTGGCCCTTTTCCATGAGAAAGCCGGCAAGGATGGCTGCGAAGACGAGAACGATGCCTATGATAGCGAACATGTCGGGTCCCCTGAACTGGCGGTTTCCGGGCTGGTTGCGGCAACCGTTGTACGGTTCCCGCCGGCATGGCTGCTTGTTTCCATTGCATGGCGAGCGCGGTTGAGCAGTTGTTCTACTGATTCGTCGCCCCGACGGCAAGCCTGTGCAGCGCCGGTGCTCACCGTCAGGGAAATGCGGTCGCCCCACCACCGGAAATCGGCCGTACGAGCAAGCCCGGTGAGGGTTTGTGCGTGGGACAGAAACATCTCCTGGCTTCGCTCATGCGCCAGGACCAGAAATTCTCCTTCGCCCCAGTCACCCATCTCTTCGCTGGGTCGCAATCCTCGCGCGATCGCTCGCCGCACCTTGTCGAGCATTACGCGGCAAGCGTCCATCCCATGCGTCTTTTTCATCTCCTCGGCTTGATCGATGCCGATCCATAGAACACCGAATGGAGGGCCGCCTTGAGAAAAATCGTCAAACTCCGCTTGCAGCCGCTCTTCCAATTCGGCACGGCTCTGGATTTCGCGTATCTGCTCACCGCCTTCGCCATCGGGAAGTGCATCAAGGCTCTCACTGGGATGGAAAACAACGGCCATGCCGATGCGTTCGCCGATTCCATTGCGCAATTCGACACGGCGCGCGATGGCAGGCACTGTGTGTCCGAGCTTGTGCCGAACGTGAACGAGCGCCCCGGTGGCCAGGGGCGGAACTCTTCCCAACGGCAGGTTTTCCTGCAGAGCCGATTCGGAGAGCAGCGGGCCCAGTAGAGCAGGAATCGGCCGGGCCAGCACATCGACGCAGTTATAGCCGGTGATCAATTCAGCGGCACGATTCCAGAACACGACTTCGCCGCCGATGTCGAGCAGCGCAATGCCGTCGGGCCGGCTATGGAGCGCTGCTTCGAGCAATTCGGAATGGTCAGTCATGGCGGTTGTCCAAGTTGCGCCAGCGATCGCGAAAGCCGGTTCAAACACCGCACGGGCGGACCGTGCGTGGCGCTACTTTGATCAATCGGCTGAAAGGGCCACATCTTGATTGCGCCGGTCCGCAATGAGGAAATTCCAATGTGGAAAACGGAGGGTAGGGCGCCGCTGCTGCTTTTCAGCGTGGGACGGCCGAATGCATAGAGCGTGTTTCAAAAATAGTTGCGCAGATTTCGGTTGTCGAGGCGCAGGGGTTAAACATGCTGCGGAAAAAGGCCGTGTGGCAGACCAAAATGCAGGAATGCTTCCTGCAGGGGCTAAAGCCCTCTCACATTTTGGGCGATTTTTGGCCCGACGAAAGTCGCGCCCTTATTACAAAACTGCGGCCAATCGAGTTTCTTCGCGGCCTGTAAAGTCCGTTGTTTTCCTGCCTTGTTCGGTCCGACTAAAGTCGTGCCCTTCTTACAAAGCAGACTTATGAAACGCAGTCCAGGCAGAATGAAAATGCGGGATTATTTCGGTTCGTAGCTCCGCACCCACTCAAGGATGGAGCGAACGCCGATTCCGCTGGGGCCGCGGGCAATGTACGGCTTTGTATCCTCGACCCAGGCCACACCGGCAATATCGAGATGGATCCACGGTGTGTCTTCAGCGAAGGTGTGCAGAAACTCCGCGGCGGTCGAGGCGCCACCATAGCGGCCGCCGGTGTTTTTGATGTCGCCAATGTCGGATTTAATCAAGTCGGCATACTCTTCGCCCAGCGGCATCCGCCAGAACTTCTCGCCGGAGAGCGCGAGGGCGCCGGCAAATTTTTCGTAGGTGGGATCGTCGTTGGAGAATGCACCGCCGGTTGCTTTGCCCAAGGCAACCGAGATGGCTCCCGTGAGCGTGGCGGCATCAATGAGATGAGTGGCGCCGAGCTGGCGGGCATAGGTGAGACCATCGGCCAGAACCAGGCGGCCTTCTGCATCGGTGTTGATGATTTCGATGGTTTTGCCCGGCATATCCGGAGCTTTCGGCATTGCTGTCTGCAAGTCGCCGGGCTTCTGGGCTGTGCCGGAGGGCATGTTTTCCGCTGCGCAAACAATGGCGATCACACGGACTCTCGGCTTCAGGAGCGCGATGGCGCGCATGGCGCCGAGCATGGCCGCGCCACCGGCCATGTCGTACTTCATCTTCTCCATATTGTCTGACGGCTTAATGGAGATGCCTCCGGTATCGAAGGTGATGCCCTTCCCTATCAGGCCGAGAACCGGGCCTTCGCTGAGGCCTTCGGGCTCGTAGCGCAGAACGATCAGCGCGGGGGGTTCGGCCGAGCCCTGGGAGACGCTCCAGAAGGCGCCCATCTTGAGCTCGTGCAGTTTTTCGGTCGAGTGAACTTCGCAAACGAGGCCCACCTGCTGCGCCATCTCCGCCGCGCGCCGGCCAAGGATGGTCGGGGTGAGCTTGTTGCCGGGTTCGTTGACCAGCGACCGGGCAAAGTTCTGGCTTTCGCCAATGATCACGCCTTCCGAAACAGCAGACTCGATGACGGACCGGTCTGCATCTTTGGGAACGGTGAGGCTGAACGACTGGATGCTTTGATCTTTACGATCGCTGCGGTAGGTGTCGGGGTCGAAATCGCCGATGAAGGCACCTTCGACGGCTGGGCCTGCGGCGGCCGCGTGGGGCAGCCCTTCGGAGAAGTTCGGGAGGGTCAGCACGATCTCGCGAATCCCGCGAGGCTTGGCGAAACGGACCGCGGTTCCGGCAGTGTCTCGCACCTTGTGAACGGTGACCCTGGAAAGCTTGCCAAGGCCCACGATGAGAAGCCTTTTGGCCGCAAGCCCCGAAGGGGCGTGCAGGAGAACCGTCTCATTCGCGCCGGCTTTGAATTCCCCGGTGGAAAGAACGCTGGCTGTGGCTGCCAGAACCGCCGCCTCGGCGGTCAACAGGGTGGGCCGGGGCTTGGAGTCGGAGCCGTTGGGGGTTTGGGCGTCAGCAGCCAGGGCGACGAGGAGCTCAGTCTCGATTTCAGCGGGTGAAGCAAACGAAATGGCGGTACGCATAGGACTCATTGTTGATGGAGTCGCGTGCTGGTGGCAAATCGGGAGTGGGCGCAATCAGCGAGATGCGCAGATGAAGCGCGACCGGGGCGCACGCCAGCGGACTTTCGCTCAGCCACTGCCCCTACCGGGCGATGGCGATGCAGCGGAGAGCCAAGACCTATACGACGAACGAGGAATGGAAGGGCTTGGGAACCAGGGTTGGTCTGAAGTCATCGGATAGGCGGCCACGAGAGCCGGCTCACCGCAGGCTGAGCAGGGGCTGAAGCCCCGCACTCATTTTTGGGCTACTATCGGCCCGACTGAACAGCTTGGTGAAAAACTCTTTGTTCCCGTCGCTATTTTTCCGTGCCGTGGGTTTGACCGCCGAATAGGCGGGTTATTGGGGTTGATGTTTATCTCTTCTGGCCGCTTGTGCGGCCAGAAGACACACGTCTCCCTGCTCAGGCTTGCGCCGGAATCGGGATGAGCTTGCTCATGCGCAGCAGATTATGCGCTGCTGCGGCCAACTGAAACAGCCAGTCCACGCGACCGAGTCCGCGCAATTTGATCTGGCGTATCTTGTCCTGCTTCATCCAGCCGAACACCTTCTCCACCAGCTTGCGTTTCTTCTGGCTCACGGCCAGGCCCGGATCGTTGCGCTCGGCCTCGGTGAGCCAGTTGCGCCACTTCGGGTTGGGCTCGTACTCGGCTACGTGCGGTGTTACCCGCTGGCTACGCAGCGCGCCCACGAATCTCTCTTCCTGATAGCTCTTGTCAGCTCCCAGCGTCATGCGCTTGCCGCGCTTGAGGCGCGATAGCATCTTCAGCGCCGCCTGTCGTTCGGCCGCGTTGCCGGCCTCGGTGGCCATGGCCGCAACCACCAGGCCGTTGCGGTTCTCCGTAATCACGTGGCCCAGATAGCTCGGCACCACTGCGGCTGATCCGCTCTTCCGGTACAGCCGCGCCTCCGGGTCTGTAGTCGACTCGTGCGTATCGCGCAGCAGCTTGCGGCCACCCGCCCCCGTGCCCCGATCCGGCGGATCGGACTTCTCCTTGAAGCTGCGCCGGTTGGCCCAGGCCTGCAACAGCGTTCCATCCACCGTGAAGTGCTCCTCGCTCAGCAGCTGCTGGCCGCGCGCCTGATCGACCACCGCCAGCAACAACTGCCGGCTCGCCTCTCCGGCAATAAGACGCTCGCGGTTCTTGCTGAATACCTTCGCATCCCATACCGCCTCGTCCATCTCCAGGCCCACAAACCAGCGATACAAAATGTTGAAGTGGATCTGCTCCATCAACTGGCGCTCCGAGCGGATCGAATACAAAATCATCAGCAGCTGCGCCCGCAACAAACGCTCCGGCGCAATCGACGGACGGCCAGTCGCCGAATAGAGATCATCGAAAACCGCATCCATCGTCTCAAGCGCACGGTCCGCCATCGCCCGTATCCGACGCATCGGGTGGTTGGCCGCTATCCGCTGTTCCATCGTTACGTAACTAAACATCGATGCCTGCTGCTTGTCGTCGCCGCGCATAACAACTTCTTAAATCAACTCCCTGTGGAGAAAAAGTGGCTCCCTTGGGACTTTTTCACCAAGCTGTGAAGTCGTGCCCTGATACATAGCATCTGGACAGAGGTTTGTGCGATCGCACGTCCCAGAATCGGGGCGTGGAGCACCCTTTTTCGTGCAGAGTTGAGTGTGCCGAGCCTCGAGCGACCGACTATCGGCTGTTTTTGTGCTTGTTGATCTTGATTGCAGCGCGAGCGTCCCGGTCAGCCTCACGGCGCCGCTCTGTCTCCCGCTTGTCCCAGTCCTGCTTGCCTTTGGCCACGGCCAGTTCGCACTTGACCCTGCCATTGCGGAAATAGAGGCGCGTGGGGATGAGCGTATGCCCTTTGATCTGCGTCTTTGACAGTAGCTTGCGAACCTCTTCGCGGTGCAGGAGCAGTTTGCGGGTGCGTGTCTCGTCATGGTTCGCAATGTTCCCATGGGAATAAGGCCCGATATGCATATTGAGCAAAAACGCCTCGCCGTCTTTGATGAGGCCGTAGGAATCTTTCAGGTTGGCTTTCCCCTGGCGGATGGACTTGACCTCGGTGCCTCGCAGAGCGACGCCGGCCTCGAATTTTTCGAGCAGGAAATAATTGTGCGAGGCGGCACGGTTATGGGCAGCGTCGCGTTCGCCGCTGGCCACGGGGTCGCGCGGCTTGGCGGGCTTTTTGGCGGCCGCGGCTTCCTTGGCGACGATTATGTGACTGGTCTGGCGGGGCACGGGCAAGCGTCCTTGAATCTTCATCGTAGCATCGGGTCGGTTGCGAATTCGACGGCCGCGGGGCTTTGTTAGAATGAGGCAGCGTTTTACTCTGAAGTTCGGCGCCAAGAATCCCATGGGGATGCCTGCCGGAGGCGCGCCAGAGAGCGTGCCAAGTGTTGCATCGAAGCGCACTTGCGGACCCATGGAGACACCGGGGAACAGAATGAATTGCCGCAAGCCCGCACCGGCGCGCGCCGGAATGATCGCCTCGAGAGCCGCATTCGCTTTATTCCTGGCTGCCGCAGTGGGCATCGGGTTTCCGGCAACGAGCTTGCATGCCCAGTCGGCGAACACAGACTTCAAGCGCGGCCAGGCTGCCGAGGCGCGACAGGATTACGACACGGCTTTCGACGACTACCAGAAGGCGCTCAACAAAGACCCCAGGGATGCGCGTTTCAAAATTGCGCTGGCGCGAATCCGACAGACGGACTCATCGGCGCATGTGAGCAAGGGACGCGCTCTGTACCAGTCGGGCGATCTGCAAGGAGCGCTGGCAGAGTTTCTGCACGCCGCCGAGATCGATCCGGGCAACGAGGCCGCGCAGCAGGAGATTGCCCGCGTGCGGCAGAAGCAGGGCACCAATCAACCTGTACCGGAAATTGGACTACCGCAACCGCCTGCAGAGACGGAGGAGCTTGAGTCGGTTGAGGCTCCGGCCCAGCTCAAGCCGCTTTCGAACGAGCCGCTCTCGCTGCACATGACGGAAGACGCCAAGGTGATCTACCAGGCCATCGGCAAAGCCGCCGGCATCAACGTGCTTTTCGACCCCGACTACAACTCCAAGCGCGTCCAGGTGGATCTGAATAACGTGTCGCTGATGGACGCGCTGCGCATCGTGGGGGTGATGTCGAATACGTTTTGGCGGCCGGTAACCACCAACACGATTTTTGTGGCGCAGAACTCGCGCACCAAGCGGCAGGAGCTGGATGAACAGGCGGTGCAGACTTTTTATCTGACGAATGCCTGGCAGCAGAACGATTTGAATGATGTGCAGACCGCCCTGCGCAACGTGATGCCCAATGCAAAGGTGTACGGCGTGCAGAGCCAGAACGCCATCGTGATGCGGGCCACTCCCGACGAACTGCTGCTGGCCCAACAGCTTATCGACGATCTGGACAAGCCGCGGGGCGAGGTCGTGGTGGACATTGCCGTTCTAGAGGTAAGCAAGAATTGGGAACGGACGCTGGGGCTGGCATGGCCGAGCAGCTTTGGAGTGGCCCTGCAACCGAACTGCGCACAAAGCAACTCCTGCGCGAGTTCGAGCACGAGCGGCAGCACAACCACCGGCACGACCGGCAGCACGGGCACCACAGTCAGCCCAACCCTCTATAACCTGGCGCACTTGAACTCGACGAACTTCGCGGTAAGCGTGGGATCGGCCACGCTGAACTTGCTGCTGACCGACAACAACACGAAGGTCTTGCAGAGCCCACGCATTCGCGCCACCGACGACCAGAAAGCGACGATGAAGATCGGCTCGCGCATCCCGATTGCGACCGGCTCGTACCAGACTGGAGCCGCCACCGCGCTGGTCAGTTCGCTCGTCAACACGCAGTTCCAATATCAGGATGTCGGCGTGAATATCGAGATGACGCCTAGCATCCACTACGACCACGATGTAACGCTGAAGATGAAGATCGAAGTTTCGTCGGAGAGCGGAACGGAGACGATCAGCGGCGTGACGGAGCCGATCATCAGCCAGCGCGTCGTGGACCAGACGATTCGACTGCGCGAGGGCGAGGCGAGCATTCTGGGCGGCATCCAGAATAACCAGGAGCAGAACAACTGGAGCGGGATTCCGGGCCTCAGCGCAATCCCCATCCTGAAATACGTCTTCGGTTCGCGTGATCGCATTATTCAGAACGACGATATTGTCTTCGTCGTGGTGCCGCACATCGTGCGTTCGCAGGAACTGGATGAGGCCAATCTGCGGGTGATCGATACCGGCGAGGGCCAGTCGATCGACCTGCGGCGTGCAGACGATGGGACAACTCCTGACTCTGCGCCGGCCCCGCGGCCGACCGCTCTGGAACACCCAGCCGTGGGCACCCTGCCGGGACAGAGCGCTGTTGAAGCGGCGCCGCAAATGCTGGCGCAACTACGCGCCGATATGGGCTCGAACACAGGCCCAACATCGACTGCACAAGCAATGGCGACAACGCCCAACAGCGCGATGGCGGCATCGCAAGCGGCAGTAGCAGCTCCAAACCCGCCGCCGGGCGTGACGGCTCCTGCTCCGTCGCCTCCTGTGCCGGGCCAGCCGCCGCCGGCGGCAACCGGTCAGACTGCGCCGCCGGCCATGGGCGCAACACCGGTCGCAGGCGTAGGTTTCGCTCTGAACGTGCCGGCCGGCGCGGTCGCCCCCGGCAGCAGTTTCCAAGTCCCAATCGTGCTGAATGGGGGCGCGGATGTTGCGTCGATTGCAATGCAGATGCACTACGATCCGGCCAAGCTCACGCTCGTGAATGTGTCTCCCGGCAACTTCCTCAGCCGGGACGGGCAGGCTGCTCCTCCGATTCACACGGATGAGCCCGCAGGGAATTTGATTATCGGGACTTCACGTCCGCCGGGAACGCATGGAATCAACGGAACGGGTGTGGTGTGTGTGCTTTCGTTCCAGGCCAAGGCCTCGGGCACAAGCGATTTAAGCATCACTCGCGCCTCAGTGATGAGTAGCGCGCAGCAACAGTTACCGGCACAGAGTGCGCAAGCCAGCGTCCAAGTGAAGTAGGGAATCACGCCGATGAGCATCGAGCGATCCATTCCGGCGCGCAGCGACGAACGTGGTCTTACGCTGGTTGAGCTGATCGTGACGGTGGCGATCCTCACCATTCTGGCTATGGCTGCCGTGCCGCTGGCGAGGTTCCAGGTGAAGCGGGAAAAGGAACGCGAACTGCGCTACGACCTGTGGACGATGCGTGACGCTATCGACAAGTACAAAGACGCCGCAGACAGAGGCGCCTTTCAGACAAAGGTGGAAAGCCAGAACTATCCGCCCGACCTGGAAACTCTGGTGAACGGCGTGGACGTGCAAGGCAAGAAACTCCGGTTTCTCCGGAAGATTCCAGTGGATCCGATGACGGGCCAGGCGGATTGGGGATTGCGCTCGATGCAGGACGATCCCGACTCCGACTCCTGGGGCGGCCAGAGTGTGTTCGATGTGTATTCCAAGTCGCAGGGAACGGCGCTGGACGGAACAAAGTATTCGACCTGGTAAGAAATGCGAGCTTTTAGCCATCAGCTCTTAGCTTCCAGCTTGATCGTTGTAGATGCAGCGAGAGAGGAAGCACAAAGAGAGTCGAGATTGGGCGTGAACAGCTAAAGGCTAACGGCAATAGGCTAAGAGTATGCGCAACCGACGCACACAATCCGGCTTCACGCTCATCGAGCTTCTGGTCGTTATGGCGATCATCAGCATCCTTGCGACGCTTGCTGTTCCATACTTCGCGCAGGCGATCAAGCATGCGCGCGAGGCGGTGCTGAGGGAAGACCTGCAGACGATGCGGATGGCTATCGATTCCTACACGATGGACAAGCAGAAGGCGCCGCAGTCTCTAGACGACCTGGTACAGGACGGCTACTTGAAAGCGCTTCCCGAGGATCCCATGACGCATAGCACGGACACCTGGGTGACGGATACGAGCGACTCAATGTCTTCCCTCGACGAGACTGAACCGGGCATTAATGATGTACATTCTGGTTCCGATGAAACGGGATCCAACGGGCAGCCGTACAACACTTGGTAAATTCAGGGGTGAGGAGTCTGGCTATGCCGACCATTCGCACCCTGGCAAAGTTTGCTTGCGTGGCCGCGCTCTGCACATTCGCTCGCGCGCAGACCGGAAATGTCATCCACATCCGTTTGCTTGACGGCAAGACAGGAGCGCATGTGGATGCGTCGAATTTTCTGGTGAAAGTGGATCACCACGAGACTGCACACAACGAATGGGTGCACATCGACGACGACGGTTCGGTAACGGTGACGGTTCCGGCCGATGCCCAGGAAATCTCCGTAAAGGCCACCTACGACATGGGAATGGACACCTACATCAACTGCGATGCTGCGAAGCAGAAAGACAAGGAAAGAGATATCTGGTATCCAATCGCCGTCATCATGAAAGCCGGCGCTGTCGCGCCCAACGAATGCAGCAAAACCGATTACGCGGCCAAGCCCGGCGAGTTCATCTTCTTTGTGAGAAAGCGCGACTGGCGCGATGGGCTGGGTGACTAGTAAGCTTCTCTGACCGCGCGAATTCCTTCCATTCGGTTTCCGGTTCCTAGGTCTCAAAATCGAGACCTGGGGCGCCCCAGCTGGGCGCAGGAGCTCAACGTCGGAGATCCGGGCGGACCCATCGCGCGGTTGCTTTATATGATGGAGTCTTGGATCTCGAATCCCCATCACCGACTGGCTTTGAATTCTCCGCACGGGTTGCACAGGCCTATTCTGCCCTGATCGTAAATGCCGACCGCGAAGCGGGGCTTGGCGGCAGGCTTTTTTATGTGGGCGATCTCGATGACGTTGGCCGCGCATGCGTCGTAGCCGCTAACATAGCGGGCGCTGCCACCCTGGTGGCAACATCAGACCGCGCGGCGCAAAAGCAGGCGATCCGTGACGGCGTTACTGATTTCCTGGTCAACTCGCTCGACGAGGCGCTGCGAATCCTGAAGAATCAGCTCCGCAAACGAGAGACGGTGTCGGTTTGCGTTGCGCTTTCGCCAACCACCGTAGAAGGCGAGATGAAAGAGCGGGGCGTCGAGCCAGATCTGCTGCGGCACGATGTACGATTCGCGCCACCCCACGAGGCGCTTGTTCGGCGAGAGGATGCGGAAGCCGAGGCTGACTTGCAAAGCATTCCGGCTCTCGTCACCTGGCGCGTGGATTCGGAATTACCCCGGGACCTGGCCAGACTGGATGAAATCGCCGTCGACTGCCTCGGCGCGGACGAATGGCAGGCGCGGCGCTGGATGCGCCTGGCGCCACGTTATTTTGGACGCCTTGCGCAGGGCCAGCGCCTGATTGCGAGCCACCGCGAGTTTGCCACGCGCTTTGTTCAGCAGGTGCAAGCGCGAGTCGAATATGGCGAAATCGCGTCCGCTGTTGGGATCGAATCGTATTTTCGCGGCTTGCATGAAGAATTTCGCTTCGGGCCCTCGCGGTGTTGAGCGGCAGTCGCGGTCTTTCCTTATTCCCTATTCCCTATTTGCTTTTCCCTGTTCCTCGTTCCCGGCTTCATCAATGCGGCGCCATAATTCGCTGACACCCTGACCGGTTTTAGCCGACACCGGCAGAATCTCCTCCAGTTCCAGCGCGCTCTTCAGGGCTGACAGAATGCGCGTGCGCTCGTTGCCGCTTAACCGGTCCGCCTTTGTGGCAACCACGACGAACTTGCGGTCAACCGAGCGCAGCCAATCGAGTAACTGGCGATCGTTGGGGCGCGCTGGCACGTTGGAGTCGATCAGGCAAACGCAGAGCGCCAGCGTCGCGCGTTCCGCGAGATAAGGTTCGATGAACACCGGCCAGGTTGCCGAAATGGATTTCGAGACTTTGGCGTAGCCGTAGCCGGGAAGGTCGGCAAAGATGAGCTTTCGGCGCTCGCTGCGGTCGAGAAGTGCAAAGAAATTGATGGCGCGCGTGCGTCCCGGTGTCGAGGAAACTTTGGCTGATCGAGCGCCGACCAGCGCATTCAGCAAGCTCGACTTGCCCACATTCGACCGCCCCAGAAAGGCAATCTCCGGCGCTCCAGACGCGGGAAACTGGGCAGGCGAGAGTGCGGAGAGAAGGAATTGGGCTTTATAGATCAAAGTGGCGAGAGCCTCCCGATCAGTCTACGCGGCGGGCTCTCTTACCAGAAACAATCTTCAATCTTCTTCCGCTCTAAAGCTCTGCGAAGGCCAGAGGCCGATCCCGTCGGCGCGAAGAGTAGGCACCGCGCCGAGCGGGAACTAAATCTTCTCTGCGGCCGCACCCACCGGCTTAAGGAAGTCGAAGTCGCAGCCTTCGTTGGCCTGTGAGACGTGCTCCTTATAAAGAGCTAAATAGCCGCGGCGATCCTTTTCTTCGGGGCGTTTCCACTCGGCGCGGCGCATGGCAAGCTCATCCTGCGACACGAGCAGGTCGAGCTTGCGATTGGGAATGTCGAGAGCGATCATGTCGCCGTCGCGAACGAGGGCGAGCGGGCCGCCAACGTAGCTCTCCGGTGCGACGTGGAGAACGCATGTGCCGTAGGCTGTGCCGCTCATGCGCGAATCGGAGATGCGCACCATGTCGCGGATGCCGCGCTGCAAGATCTTTTTTGGGATGGGAAGCAGGCCCCACTCCGGCATGCCTGGAGCACCCAGCGGCCCGGCATTCTGAAGAACGAGAACGGAATTCTCGTCGACGTTGAGATCGTCGCGGTTGACGCGCGCTTCCATATCGTCGAAGCCGTGAAAGACCACGGCGGGTCCGGTATGCTGCCACAACTTGCGGTCGGCGGCGACCCATTTGATGACCGCGCCATCGGGAGCGAGCGATCCAAAGAGAATTACCGTTCCGCCCGTTTCCATCAGGGGTTTGGAGCGCTCGCGAATGACGTTACGGTTCAACACCACGGCGCCTTCGAGATTTTCGCCGATGGTCTTTCCGTTGACAGTGAGGCAGTTGAGGTCGAGAAGGTCGCGAATCTCGGCCATCAATGCGCGCAGGCCGCCGGCATAGTAGAAATCTTCCATCAGATATTCGCCGGAGGGGCGGATGTTGGCGAGTACGGGGACGTGTGCAGAGATTGCATCGAAGCGAGTGAGCGGCAGATCGAAGCCAAGACGGCGGGCGATCGCGACCAAGTGAATAATGGCGTTGGTCGAGCCGCCGATGGCCATGTCCACGGTGATGGCGTTGCGGATGGAAGCCGGCGTGAGAATGTCGGAGGGCTTCAGATCTTCCCATGCCATCTCAACAGCGCGGCGGCCCGTGTCCATGGCCATTCGCACGTGATTGGAATCGGCTGCGGGGATCGAAGATGCGCCGGGCAGCGTCATACCGAGAGCTTCGCTCAAGGCCGTCATCGTAGAGGCGGTGCCCATGGTCATGCAGAATCCCGGAGAGCGCGCGATGCCAAGCTCAACACCCTTCCATTCCTCGTCGGTGACCACGCCGGCACAGCGGTCGGCCCAATACTTCCAGACGTCGGTGCCGCTGCCGAGAATTTTGCCGTCCCAGTTGCCGCGCAGCATAGGGCCCGCGGGAAGATAAACGGCTGGGATGTTGGCGCTGATGGCGCCCATGAGCATTGCGGGCGTGGTTTTGTCGCAACCGCCCATAAGGACTGCAGCGTCGATGGGAAGACTGCGTAAAGCCTCTTCGGTATCCATGGCCAGCAGGTTGCGATAGAGCATGGGGCTCGGCTTCATGTAGGTTTCAGTGATGGTGATGGCCGGAACCTCAACCGGAAAGCCGCCCGCCTGCCAGACTCCGCGCTTGACGGCTTCGGCCCGCTCGCGCAGGTGCGCGTGGCAGGGATTGATTTCACTCCAGGTATTGATGATGGCGATAACTGGTTTGCCGATGAAGTCTTCGCGCTGGAAGCCGAGTTGCAACATGCGCGAGCGATGGCCGAAGCCACGCAGCGTGTCAGGACCAAACCAGGCATAGCTGCGTAGTTCTTCGGGCTTTCTTTTGACGGTCATTCCGTAACCCCTTTCGATGCGTCTTCAGGGCGGATCTGCATGGGAACCGCTCCGCCGAGTAGCATACACCCGGAGATGATCTGCAATCCTTCTGGGGAATGACCAGCCGCGCGCAGAAGAGTCATGGTCTTGGCATTCGTGCTGCAGGATGAGGGAGTCCTTCCGCTGCCCATTGAGGTATCGCTTCGACTGATAGAAAAGGGAATCGCACTCGCCAATTACCATTTCCTAAACGGAACAGCAGCGGCAAGAAGATTAAACATCGCTGCGACGGCAACACTTAAGTCGCATTTCGCCGAGCGCGACGATTCCGTAATCCTTCTATAAAAGCGCTTTACCTGGATCGGGGCCCAGGGTTTATAGTGGACGCCATGTCTTGGAGTCGCAGAGAATTCGCCCAACTGGGGGCGCTTGGTCTTGCCGCACGATTCGCCCCACCCCTATCAGCTCAACCTGCCGAGCGGCAAACCGGCTACGCAATCATTGGACTTGGCCGCATTGCCGCCATTTTTATGGCAGGCATTCAGAACAGCCCGAATTCGAAGGTTACGGCCCTCGTCAGCGGCCATCGCGACAAGGCTCTCCGTATCGCCGCCCAATACGGAGTTCCTGAGAACTCCATCTACAGCTACGAGAACTTCGACTCCATCGCTTCCAACAAGGCGGTGGATGCGGTCTACGTGGCCCTCCCCAACTCCATGCACGCCGAATACACCATTCGCGCGGCCAAAGCGGGAAAGCACGTGTTTTGTGAGAAGCCCATGGCCTTGAACGTCGCCGAGTGCGAGCAGATGATTGCCGCCTGCAAATCCGCCGGCGTCAAGCTCATGATCGGTTATCGCTGCCAATATGAGCCACTTCATCTCAAGTCGATCGATCTCATTCGCTCCGGCGCCATCGGCCAGGTGCAGATGATCGAAGCGGGATTTGGATTCAACGAAGTGAAAGGCGAGTGGCGTCTCGACAAGAAAATGTCCGGCGGCGGTCCGCTCGTCGACGTGGGCATCTACTGCCTGAATGCCACGCGCTATCTCACCGGCGAGGAGCCGGCAAGCTTCCAGGCGTACACGTCGGTGATCGATCACGATGGCCGTTTCGATACGGTGGAGGAGAATTGCTCGTGGACGACAAGGTTTCCTTCCGGCATTTTAGCCGCTTGCAACACCACCTATGGAGCAGAGCTTAGCGGATTCTTCAAAGTGCATGGCTCCAAGGGATGGATCGACATGGCGCCGGCCTTCGACTACGACGGGCTGCATCTCAAGGCCATGTATTTCGGCAACGGATTCAATCGGCTGGACATTCCCAGCACCAACCGGCAGCCTTATCAATTCACGGCCGAGGCGAATCACTTCTCGAACTGTGTCCAGAACAACCTGGAGCCGAAGACCCCGGGCGAAGAGGGCCTGCGCGATGTGCGCTACATCGCGGAGATTTATCAGGCTGCGGCCGCCGCACACTGACCAGGGCCCCGGCTATGCACTCTCGCTTGAACTCCGCGGAAATTGCGGCGTTTTGACCGGGCTCATGGTGCGTCGCAAGAAGGGCGGATTACGGAAACGCCTGCCTCCCGCATCATCGTTGCACATTTCATCAACTGCTTTCCGTGATGAGCTATCCTTGTGATTGTCGAGGCCGCGAAGTCTCTCGCGGAAATTCATCTCCAAAGGAAGAACCGGTGCGATCGAGGCGCATCTAAACTGTGTTGAGCCCCTGAGATCAATCTGAGGAGAACCTTAAAACATGGCATCAGCGACCCGCCCGGAAACAGAAGCCCAGACCATCCTTCCCTTGAAACAACGAGGGGCGTGGAAGGCCCTTCAGAGCCACTTCGATTCGATTCGCGCGTTACAACTTCGTGAACTTTTTGCGAACGATGCGTCGCGCGGCGAGCGGTTGACCGCCGAAGGAGCCGGCGTCTTCCTCGATTACTCGAAGAATCGCATCACAGACGAGACGCTTAAGTTGCTGATGCGTCTTGCTGAAGAGTCTGGGCTGCCGGCGCGAATCGAGGCCATGTTTCGCGGCGAGAAGATCAACGTCACGGAAAAGCGAGCCGTCCTCCATATCGCGTTGCGCGCGCCGAAGGGTTCATCGATTCTTGTGGACGGCGCCAACGTTGTGCCCGAAGTTCATGCCGTGCTCGACAAGATGGCGGCTTTTTCCAATCGCGTGCGCAGCGGCGAGTGGAAGGGACACACCGGCAAACGCATTCGGAACGTGGTCAATGTCGGGATCGGTGGGTCTGATCTCGGCCCGGTCATGGCGTATGAAGCTCTCCGGCACTATAGCGACCGCAGCATGACTTTTCGCTTTGTGTCGAACGTGGATGGCACCGATTTTGCCGAAGCCGTGCACGATCTGAGCCCGGAGGAGACACTCTTCGTCATCTCGTCAAAGACGTTTACCACGCTTGAAACGATGACGAATGCCCACTCGGCACGGGAATGGTCGCTGGCTGGGCTGGGAGGAGACGAAAAATCCGTCGCGAAACACTTCGTCGCGGTTTCGACAAACGCAACCGAAGTCGCCAAATTTGGAATCGACACGGCAAACATGTTTGGGTTCTGGGACTGGGTGGGCGGGCGCTATTCAATGGATTCTGCCATCGGCCTATCGACCATGCTAGCCGTCGGCCCTGACAACTTTCACGCAATGCTCGATGGTTTTCACCAGATGGATGACCACTTCCGCACAACGCCATTCGAGCGAAACCTGCCGGTGCTGCTCGGACTGCTTGGCGTCTGGTATAACAACTTCTTTGGCGCACATACGGTCGCGGTTCTCCCCTACGAGCAATACCTCAAGCGATTTCCCGCGTACCTTCAGCAGTTGACCATGGAGAGCAATGGCAAGCACGTCACGCTTGACGGCTCTCACGTGGATTACTCGACCGGCCCGATCTATTGGGGCGAGCCGGGGACCAACGGACAGCACTCGTTCTACCAGCTTATTCATCAGGGAACCAACCTGATTCCCTGCGACTTCATCGCCTTTACAGAAACTCTGAATGAATTAGGCCGGCATCACGACATACTCATCGCCAACGTTTTCGCTCAGACGGAGGCACTGGCATTTGGAAAGACCGCGGAACAGGTCAAGAGCGAAGGAACGCCGGATTGGCTTGTGCCTCATCGTGTCTTCGAAGGCAACCGGCCATCGAACACGATTGTTGCTGACCGGCTGACGCCCGAAACTCTGGGCAAGCTGGTCGCCTTGTACGAGCACAGTGTCTTTACGCAGGGCACGATCTGGCAGATCAATTCGTTCGACCAATGGGGTGTGGAGCTGGGCAAGGCCCTGGCGCAGCGCATCATTCCCGAACTCGAAGGCGCAACTGAGCCTCCGTTGAAGCACGATAGCTCGACCAACAATCTGATCCGGAGATACCGCAAGAGCAAGCAGAAGTCCTAGGCGGCAGGAATTCGCCTCGATCGGAATTTGACGCTCGAGCAAATCCCGATCCGTCCGTGGCGCATCCTTTATCTTTAAGGAGAGCCTCCATGATTCCCCGTGGATTTGAAAAGCCGCTGTACATTCTTCCCTACGATCATCGCGGATCGTTTGAAACGGGAATGTTCGGCTGGCACGGCGCATTGACTCCCGCGCAAACCGCCGAGATTGCGGCGGCCAAGCAAGTGATCTACGACGGTTTTCAGAAGGCCATCGGCGGTGGTGTGCCTCGCGAAAAAGCAGGCATACTTGTCGACGAGCAGTTTGGGGCTGCGATCCTACGCGATGCGCTCGCCAAGGGCTATCAGATCGCGTGTCCCGCGGAAAAGAGCGGCCAGGAAGAATTTGACTTTGAATACGGCGAGGATTTCGAAGAGCATATCGAAGCCTTCAGCCCCACGTTCTGCAAAGTGCTGGTCCGTTATAACCCCGAGGGCGATAAAGATCTCAACATCCGGCAGTCGGGTCGCCTGCAACGGCTTTCGGAGTATCTGCAGACTGCCAATCGCAGTCTTTTTATGTTCGAGCTTCTGGTTCCCCCGGAACAGCGTCAACTCGCGCAAGTGAACGGCGATAAGAGAACGTACGACCTGGATCTGCGTCCCCCGCTGATGGTTAAGGCGATTCAGGAACTTCAGGATGCCGGTGTCGAGCCGGATATCTGGAAGATCGAAGGCCTCGATCGGCGCACAGACTGCGAACAGATGGTGGCCACAGCGCGGCGCAACGGACGAACGAAAGTGGGATGCATCATCCTGGGGCGCGGCGAAGATGAAAAGAAAGTGCGCGAATGGCTGTCGATTGCGGCGGGTGTCAACGGTTTCATCGGCTTTGCCGTGGGCCGAACCGATTTCTGGGATCCCCTGGTCGCTATGCGTGCCGGCCGAATGACGCGAGAGGCGGCGATTTCAAGCATCGCCGCCCGCTATACGGAGTTTGTCGATCTGTTCGAAGAAGCACACGCGCATGTCACACCGCACTAGGGCTTCAGGCGTCGCGAGGACGCGGCTACCTGGAATCCGGTTACACCATCTCTGAGGCCGCCGTATACCTCGTAGCGGTCGCGAATGGCAGATCCGTGCATACTGAACGTCCGGCAGGTGAAACAAGCAAGCTTACCAGCGATACACCGTCAATTCGTCGAGATACACATTTCCCCAGGTCGTTCCGCTGCTATTGCCGTCGATCTGGAAGTTTGTTAAAACCGCCGGGCCCCAGCCGAGATCGTATCCCGAGAAGACGTTGAAGTTCAGATCCTGTTCCGCGCCGTCCAGCCACACGGAGTGGTAGGTCACCCAACCGTTGTCGTCGTGCGAAAAGTAAATCTGCACGTGATGCCATTGGTTGGCGCCCCAGGTGTGCACATTGCAGGGAGCATAGGAATGCAGCCACGTGTCGTTCGAATTGGTCGGAGATCCGCCGTTGACGGAGTAGTCCCACCGGTCTATCCAGCTGTCGCACTGGAATCCCATGATGACGGTCTCGCCATTGCTCATGGTCTGGTCCAGGTCGAATTCAAGGTTCGAGAAACCATTTGCATTGTTGGCGATGTACACCCAGGCGTCATAGAAGAAATTCTGTGAAGTCGAGTTGTCATCGAACTGCGCGGTATAACGTTCACCACCGAAGTTGTTGAACTGATTCGCGAACAGCCTGGCTGCCCCAGTCAATGACGGTGAATTCGACACATTCATCGTGCCACTCGATGACCCTGGTGTTCCGCCATCATGGATCGCCGTCCAGCTGCCAAGCGTTTGAATGCTACCCACCTTCACGGCATTCGCCGGTACAACTCCATTTGCCCCGCTGCTGACGTCGATCGAAAGATCGGTAACGCAAACGCCTCCCGAACCATTCCAGACTTTCACGTGCAAGGTATGCCATCCGTTCGGAGAACTGACCGGCCCGTTAATGGACTGGGCATCAAAGGTTGTTGTCGAAGTGCTGTTGTCGAGCGAATAGCCGACGCTGGTTACAGCCTGGGATGAGCAGGCGCTCGCACTCATATTAAGGTTGAAGGGCGAGGACACCTGGGTGCCATTGACGGGGCTGATGACGATCGTTTGCGCGAATGCAACGATTGGCATAGTAGAGATCATCAAAGAAATAGGGAGGAGAGCCTTTACTAACTTCATCTAGTGACACCTTTGCGTAGGGAATGATTACCGCGTTCCGCGGCTTGAACTTCAAGGTGAATCGGCGAATCCGTAGGTCCGGCGATTCATTAATACGGCGGATCATTGATCCTAAATAAGTTGCACGTTCACATTGGTTACGTCTGCCCGTTTGACCTTGTTCCGCATACCCAGACTTGCGCCAAGCTCTGTACGCGACCTAGGTGGCGTGCAGCACACTTCCCATGCGCTCGCACACGCTCTGAGCGCGAAGCGATGATCGGAGTTTTTCCGTTGGGCTGTTTTGAACCTGAGAGAAACTTGCGGCTCTACAAACCTCTTTTTTAATGAAAGACCTGCGGCGGAAAAGACGCTCTTGCGATTTCCCTTGTGGCTGCAGCCTTTGGTTGTCCTCTCAAAAGTCTTGCGAGACGCTCATCCTGAGGTTCAGGATCACAGTCTCCGTGATCTATTTAGGTTTCGACCGCAAGGCATTCAGTCGATTAGTTTGTTACAGATATCCTTACACCTCAAAACAGACTTCGGCAACTGCTTTTTTCTCTATGTGGGCAATGTCACGGGAAAGCCTGTGCCTGAGAACGAGATCGCTGGGCGCGATTCGGGGGCTCGAAGGTCCCGGGCGCCCTTCAGCAGAGCGCCTGAGAAGACGGGTCTAGAACCGGAATCCGGGCTTGAGTTCGCATTGATAGACCTGCGACTTTTCTGTTTTAGATTCGGACCTTTGGGCGCAGGCCGTCCAATTCAAATACACATTGGGGCCCAGGGGAAAGACAATTGGAACCCCATTCAATTCGGCCTCGAGGCTGACGCCTTCAGCAGTGGGCGGCACGGTGAAGTTGAGTGCCGCACCAAAGCGCACCGGATACGACTCGCGAACCTCGGAGATGTTATCTGTGTGAAAGACCTCAGCTTGTACAAGAAAAGTCGCCGTGTCGGACCAGTCGGTCGCCGAAACCGTAATTGTGCGATCCCCATTGGCAAACCCCCTGGAGTCGATACGTGTGAATGGACAAGGCCCCGCGATGCAAGATGCTCTCACGTCCCTGAACTCATTTCCTGCACCGGCATCCAAGGTCACCGAACCAGTTGACGCCTTCCAATATCCACCGGGTGAACATGGGTTGTGGCGACGGCAAGGGATGTTGCCACGGTTAACGACCTGGAAGGTCTGCACTGCGCTGCCAATATTGTCATCGCTTCGGGAATTCACGGAATATCTTACTTTGATGTTTGTAACGACTGTGAGCGGGCCCGTAGGCGCATTACTTTCAGCAGTTGGAACCGGCACCATGGCGGCAACCACCAACTGCCTGAGCGAAGAGCGAAAGCGAATGGGGTTGCGAATTTCGAGATTCTGATAGCCACGGTGCTGGAAGGTAATATCCAATGTCTGCCCAGGCAAGACGGTCCCCGGAAATGTAATTTGAAAGAAACCATCGGCGCCAGACAACGTGGTGAGGCTCGCATTTCCATGGGACGCCGTAACGAGAACGCCGGCGATCGGCGACTCTTTGTGCGGGTCAGCATCGCGGCGAATCACCGCACCTTGAATCGTGGACCAACGCGGCCGCCAGTGGCGAAGGCTCAGCCAGACGGCAGCGGCGACCGCAACTCCGGCGGTGACAACGATCCAGACGATTGTCTTCTTTCTGGTCATTCTCTTCCGACCCTTTTGCTCCGTTTGACGCCATTTTTCACCAATTTGCCGTCCCCGGAGACCCCAGCGACTGAGCGAGCCTGTGCATCCAACTATATATACAGGCCTTTTACGGGCACCGGTTGCGTTTAAAATTCATCGCAGGCCGCCGGTGCGTTGTGGCCATTGCGTCGAAGCGATGAATCCGCCTCAAATACGAAAGATCGGCGAAAACAATGACGCAGCCTCGCGCCGGCGATTTCTACGTCAGATGTCCTGTATCTCGCTTGGCCTCCCGCTTGGGCAACTTGCAGGGCTTACCACTCCCGGTGGCCTTGAAGCCCAAGACCAAGACGGTGAACCGCAGGACCAGTTGCGCCCCGCTCCCCGCCCCGCGCCCATATCGCTTGCCGGCGACGACGATCAACTGCTCGACGAACTGGAGCATGCCAACTTCCTGTTTTTCTGGGAGCAGGGGAATCCTCAAACTGGACTCATCAAGGACCGCTGCAACGTTCGCGCCAAAGATACCAGCCTCGCGGCCAGCATTGCAGCAACAGGCTTTGGCCTTACCGCGATCTGCATTGGAGAAAAGCGCGGTTTTATCGGCCATACCGAGGCGCGTTTGCGAGTGCTGCGGACTTTGTCGTTTTTATGGCACAAGCTGCCCACTCACCGCGGCTTTTTCTATCACTTCGCGAACATCAATACCGGCGAGAGGTTGTGGGACTCGGAAGTCTCGTCCATCGACACATCCATTCTGCTCTGCGGCGTACTAACCTGCCGGCAGCACTTTAAGGACAGGGACATCGACGAGCTGGCTCATGCCATCTTCGATCGCGTGGATTGGTCATGGCTTTCTGAAGACACCACGCTTCTTGCCCATGGCTGGACGCCGGAACTCGGTTTCATCCCCTCGCGCTGGGATTTCTATAGCGAACTGATGATGATGTACCTGCTGGCCATGGGATCCAACTCTCATCCGCTTCCCAAGGACGTGTGGTTGGCATGGACGCGGTCTCTTTTCGAATATGACGGACTGCGATACATCGGATCGTTTGCTCCGCTCTTCGTTCACCAATATTCGCAGGCATGGTTCGATTTCCGTGGCAAGCGCGACCGTTTTGCGAACTACTTCGAAAACTCAATCATCGCTACCGATGTGCACAGGCTTTTTTGCCTGGGTTTGAGCGGGCAATTCTCCGACTACAGCGATGCGCTTTGGGGGATCACTGCATCTGATTCCGTGCATGGCTATGTTGTATGGGGCGGACCGCCGGCCGTGGGACCGATCGATGGCACCATTGTGCCCGCCGCGGCAGGCGGCTCGCTCCCATTCCTGCCCGGAGAAACGGTGCGAGTGCTTAGAACCATCCAGGACAAATACCCTAACGCCAAATGCCGCTACGGCTTTGTGGATGCATTCAATCCATTGACCGGATGGTACGATACTGATGTGATCGGGATCGACACCGGCATCACGATGCTCATGGCCGAAAATGCGCGAACTGGCTTTGTCTGGAGCACGTTTATGAAGAATCCTGAGGCACAACGCGGCATGGCCGCCGCCGGTTTTCAACCTGATAGCACACAGCCGGCCTCATGATCCGGTTCGGAATGGCATAAGATCAGGCTACGCCTTCTTAGAGCGTGCCGGAATCCCGCTGAGACCCGCAGCAAACAACGCTCTGTGGCGGCCATGCATCGCATCAAGTGATTAGGTAACCAGCGCACGACTGCGCTAAAGCGCCATTTTTGTTGATTTGCATCCCGCACCTTGGTCCGAGCCGCGGCGATGTGCCCTGCACCTTATGCTCTGCACCGTTGAGTGAATCCAAGGAACGCGAATGCCCTCGAAAGCCGATTCAACAAAGCCGGGTAACAGCTCCTCAATTCGGTCTTCGGATGCGCCAGCCACATCAAGCCCGTGGGGCGAGCGAGTGCGGGCCCTCAAGAATATTCCGCCTGTACTCCACTTCGTTTGGGAGTCGGGCCCCGCGGTAGTGACCTGGAACATTGCGGTACGGGTCGTGGTCGCGTTCCTTCCAGTGGGAATCGCCATTATCGGCGGCTACATCATCGACGGGATCAAACAGACCCTGTTTCACAAGCCATTGCCCGGATACTTCTGGTGGATCGTGGCGGGGGAAGCCGGACTAGCCCTGACGATCGGCATTCTTTCCCGCGCGGTGGATTATTTCGACAGCCTGCTCGCCGACCGCTATATGTACCACGTAAGCGTGGAGGTGATGCGCAAAGCGGCTGCTCTAGATTTGACGGTATATGAAGACCCCGTCTTTTACGACCGGCTGGAGAGGGCCCGCGTGCAGGCCACCGACCGCCTGGCGATGATCCAGCAGATGGGCCGGCTCATCCAGCAAACGGTCACGGCGGCGGCCTATTCCGTGCTGCTCGCCTGGTATTCGCCGCTGCTGCTGTTGCTGCTGGTGGGTGGCGTTATTCCCGCCTTTATCGGCGAAAGTCACTTCGCATTTCTCACCTATGCAAAGAACTTCAGCCAGACGCCCGTTCGTCGTCAGATGGACTACCTGCGCCAGGTGGGCGGCAGCAAAGAAGCCGCCAAAGAGCTGAAGCTGTTCAACCTGAGCGAGTACCTTACCGAGCGATTCAAAAAGCTTTCATGGCGTATTTACGAGGAAGACGTGGCCCTCAGCCGTCGCCGCCTTTTCTGGACTGGATTGCTGGCGCTTCTTGCCCAGCTCGGCTACTACTCGGCCTACGTGCTCAGCATCTACCGCACAATCAACGGCGTCTACACCATCGGCGGCCTGACGGTGATCACGACTGCGATCATGCAGGCCATGAGCAACATCCAGCAAATGTTTTCGACGGCGTCGGGCGTCGCCGATCAGGCGCTATTCCTCACTGACCTGCTGGCCTTCTTTGAGATGAAACCCGCCGTCGAGTCGAAAACGAATGGTTCGCCCACGCCGCGCCCCATCCAGCGAGGCTTCGAATTCCGGGATGTCTCGTTCGCCTATCCCGGCACCAACCGGCGGGTTCTCAGCAACTTCAACTTCACGCTTTGCCCGGGGGAACGCGTTGCCTTGATTGGTGAAAACGGCCAGGGGAAGACGACGGTCGTCAAGCTGATCACACGCCTTTACGACCCCACTGAAGGATCCATCCTGCTCGATGGCGTGGACCTGCGCGAATACGATCTGGCCGATCTCCACTCTGAGATCGGAGTCATCTTTCAGGACTTCATGCGCTATGAGATGACGGCGCGCGAAAACATCGCCATGGGTCGCGTCGAAGTGGACCACGCAGATGAAGCCATCGAATACGCGGCGAACAAGAGCATGGCCAGCGAAGTGATCGCACGGCTTCGCAACGGCTATGACCAGATGCTGGGGCGTCGTTTCGAGGGCGGCGTCGATCTCTCTGGCGGAGAATGGCAAAAAATGGCTTTGGCCCGCGCGTATCTGCGTGACGCACAACTTCTCATTCTTGACGAACCCACAGCCTCGCTCGACGCACGCAGCGAATTCGAGGTGTTCGAGCGTTTTGCCGAGCTCACTTACGGAAAGATGGCGCTGCTCATCTCCCATCGCTTTTCCACTGTGCGGATGGCCGATCGGATCGTTGTCCTCGAGGGCGGCCGCCTGGTGGAGGAAGGAAATCACAGTCAGCTGCTGGCACAAGGCGGGCGTTATGCTGCCATGTTCGAAATGCAGGCAGCCAGTTACCGTTGAAATCCTATGGCCGATATCGTTCCCATTCTTGAACCGCAACCTTCCGGCGCGCACGGCACGCGGCTCGATCGCCTGGAAGACGCGGCGCGCGTTGCAGCTTCGTGGGACGTGGTGCGGCAGCCGTCTTCGAAGGGGAGTTTTTCCCGCCGCATCGATGCCGCTTCTCACGCGCTAGAGAGATTGGAAAGTTTCCTTGGCGCGCGCAACGATCCTCGATCGGTAAAGGGCCCGCAACCGGAGCCCACCGCCTCATCCCTTCGCGAGCTGCGCACGCACCTTCGCAGTCTGCGTGGGACCCTCTCGGCGATCACCGGTACGCAGCCGGTCATTGAACGGCTTCCGCACATCCTGCTTACTTCAGGCCGCGAAGATCCGCGTATTGCCGGGGTAGCGCACATATATCTGGGGGCTGTGGGCGGCGTCTTCGATCCGGCCAGTTTCTGCGCTTTTCTCCGCACCCTGCAGGCCCGCGAGCCTCTCACGCTCGATGAGTTATCAAATGCTGCTGCCTTTCTGCAGTTCGCACTGCTTGAATTGCTGTTGCGCGACGTGCGGGTGTGGCTGCGTTCACCCAAGTCCGAATCTTCGCTGGACGTTCTGGCATACTTCAACAGCCTGCTTGCCATCCGTCGTACTGCCTGGCCCGATCTTCTCGAGCCGTTGATTGTCTTTGACGATCTGTTGCGGCGGGATCCCGCGGGGGCTTACGAACATATGGATTCGCCAAGCCGGGAGCTCTATCGCCAACGTGTTGCGTTCCTCGCGCGCCGCTCCGACTGCTCCGAGGTGGCCGTCGCGCAGGCCGCGCTCGATCTCGCCCGGGCGGCCAGTCAACGCCCCTCCTCCGATCCGCGCATGCAACTTCGGCGGACGCACGTGGGGTACTATCTCATCGACAGAGGCTTCCCCAGCCTTGCAACTCGAATCGGCTTTCATCCTTCTCCGGCCGGACGAGTATGCCAAAGCATTCGTGAGCATGCCGAAGATTTCTACATCGGCGGCATCCTGACCCTGTCCTTCGTGTTCGTGGCGATTGTGCTCTTCCCGGTGTTGCCCCATTTCTCATCCCTGGTTTGCCTGATCATCGCACTTTTGGCGCTGCTGCCTCCGGCGATGCAATGCGCTGTTGACCTGGTCAACCAGGCTGTCACCGCTTTGTTCGAACCCAAACCTTTACCAAAACTGGACTTCAGCAAGACAATTCCACCGGATTGCGCAACGCTGGTTGCTGTACCGTCGCTGCTTCTCAACGAAAATCAAGTTCGCAAGCTCATTCACAATCTCGAAGTGAGTTATCTCGCCAATCGCGAGCGCCATTTGCACTTCGCGCTTCTGGCTGACCTGCCTGACTCCAACTCCAAGCCCCGAGAGCAGGAGTCCCATCCCCTCGTTGATCTCGCGATCCAGTTGATCCTCGAGTTGAATGCCAAATACGCGGCATCGCCCGGCGGCTCTTTTATGCTTCTCCATCGTCACCTCGTCTTCAACAGGCGCCAGGGGGTTTGGATGAGTTGGGAGCGCAAACGAGGCAAGCTGCTTGATCTGAACAACCTTCTCTCCGGCAAATACGATGCGTTTCCCGTCAAGGCGGGCGCCCTCGAAAAACTTCACGGGGTTCGCTATGTCATTACCCTCGATGCCGACACTCAGCTTCCGCGCGGAAGTGCGGCTCGGCTCGTGGGGGCGATCGCGCACCCGCTGAATCAAGCTGTCATCGATCCCAAGCTGCGCATTGTCACCAGCGGCTATGGCATTCTGCAACCACGGGTGGGGGTCGCCGTCCGGTCGGTTGTCAGTTCGCGCCTCGCGACAATCTTTTCAGGGCCGACAGGCTTCGATATGTACACGCGCGCCGTCTCTGATGCTTACCAGGACCTTTTTGGCGAGGGCATCTTTACCGGCAAAGGAATCTACGAAGTGGCTGCGCTTCAAGCCGTCCTTAACGGAAGATTTCCGCGCAACGCTCTGCTGAGCCACGATCTCATCGAGGGAGCCTACGCACGCGTGGGTCTGGCCACCGACATCGAAGTCATCGACGATTATCCCTCGCGATACAGCGCATACAGCCGTCGCCAACATCGCTGGCTCCGCGGCGACTGGCAGATCGTGCAATGGATTTTCTCGCGAGTACCGGATGAATCGGGAAAGTTGGGGCCCAATCCGATCTCGGGCATATCCCGCTGGAAGATCTTCGACAATTTGCGCCGCTCGCTCGTAGACCCCGCTCTGCTCACGCTCTTTGTTACGGGCTGGCTCTTCCTTCCCGGCGGGGCGCTCTATTGGACGATCGCGGCACTTATACTGCTGGGCTTCCCCATGCTCATTCAGCCCGCTCTAGGCGTGGCCCGCGCTCTGGCCAGCGGAGATTGGCACCGATGTGGTGAAGCAGTATCCGACCTGGGACGAGCGGCACTGCTTACTCTGCTTCATCTGATCCTCCTCTTTCATCAGACTTTGCTCACCGCCGATGCCGTGATCCGGTCCCTCGTGCGTCGCTTTATCACGGGCGAGCGCCTGCTGGAATGGGAGACCGCTGCGCAAGCGGAGCTGCATTCCACTCACAACGGTCCGGTCGACAGATATCTGGCTGCGACGCCCCTTGCGGTGCTTGCTTTGGCTGTCGTCGTCTGGAAATTCAGTATTTATCCTGACGCGCTGTTCTATGCGGCGTGCTTGCTGGCCGGCTGGGCTCTTTCAACAGGAGTCAGCACCTGGCTCAACCAGCCCCCTCACCCGCCCTACCTTCTGGATGAAGCCGGCACGGATTTTCTGCTCTCGCATGCGCTTCGTATTTGGCGTTATTTCGCTCAGTTCAGTTCCGAGCGTCACCATTTTCTGATTCCCGACAACGTCGTCGAGGATGGGCAAGTTGAAGCCGCCCGCGTCTCTCCTACAAACGTCGGGCTTCTTCTCAATGCCCGCCAGGCCGCTTGCGAACTCGGTTTCCTCACGGCTCCGGAGTTCGTTGCTCTCACGAATCGAAGCCTCGGAACCATCGCTCGCCTCGAGAAGTTTCGCGGTCACCTCTGCAATTGGTATGACACCGAAACCCTGCGGCAACTGGGAGACGCGCCGTTCATCTCCTCGGTCGATAACGGGAATTTTTTGGCTTCGCTCTACACGCTTCGCGCAGGCGCAGACGGCCTCAAACAAAAGCCGCTCCTTCATCCAGGCCTGTTTTCCGCTTTGCGCTCGCATTGGCAAATCTTGCGAAAGCAAAAGCAGCTGCCCGCTTCACTCTCACGCCTTCGAATGCCGCGCTCTTCCGCCACAATGGCCGCCTGGATTGAATGGCTTCCCTCGGCCGAGGCTGCGTTTTCAGCTGCTGCCGCCTCACTTTCCGGCGATGATGAGTGTTCCTGGTGGCTGAATGAAATGCTGCATCGCCTGACCGCGATAAGCACACTGCTCCGCGATTACCTTCCATGGTTGCTCCCGGAATATAAGCCACTTCGCAAAAAACTCCGGCTCTCCGTCATGACAAACGCCGTGTCGCACTCGGTCCAAAGCGCCAGCTCATTTGCGCAGGATCTCGAGAACCGCCTTGCGGCCGATCGCGCTGCGTTACTAGCTGCCTCTGATCCGCTTCTTGTTCTTGCCGGGCAATTACGCGATTCGCTTTCCGCGGCGGGATCGAACCTGCGCGCTTTGGCGGCTGACTTGCGCGCCATCGAAGAAAACGCAGAGCACTTCGCGGAAGAAATGGATTTCTCGTGGCTTGTCCATTCTGGCCGTCAAGTTCTCTCTATCGGCTACGATACTGCGAAGCAGAAACTCAACGATAGCTGCTACGACTTATTCGCTTCGGAGGCACGCCTTGCCACATTCCTGGCCGTCGCGACTTATGCTCTTCCGCAGCAGAGCTGGTTCAGGTTGGAGCGTGAGCACACTTTCGCCGAGGGCAACTTCCAGGTCTTGTCATGGACAGGCACGATGTTCGAGTACCTTATGCCGGGACTCTGGATGCACAGTCATCCGGGCACGCTGGGGGCTCGAATCGAAGCGTCGTGCGTGCGTATCCAACGCGCGTTTGCCCGCCGCCGGCGAATTCCCTGGGGCATCTCCGAGTCAGGCACTGCGCGAAGAAACGACTCTGGGGACTACAGCTACCACGCGTACGGTGTTCCGTCGGTTGCAATCAGTCCAGACGCCGTGGCCGGTCCCGTGATCTCGCCTTACTCAACGTTTCTTGCAATCGGCGTCGATCCACCCGAGGCTCTTCACAACTTGCACCGCATGGAATCTGAAGGTTGGGTAGGCCCCTACGGCTTCTATGAGGCGGCCGACTTCTCTGTTTCCCCGCCCACCCCGGCGATTGTGCGCCAGTGGATGGCCCATCATCACGGGATGTCTCTCCTGGCGATTACAAACCTGCTGCGGAACAACATCGTCAAACAGTGGTTCCATGCCAACCCGGTGGTCCAGGCGAACGAACTCGTATTGGATGAGTTGCCACCGAGCAATGCGGCGTTGAGGCAAGGCCTAAAGGGTGTCCCGGCCGCCGCGAGGGCTTAATCAGGTGAGGCATCCATGAATTGTGCCTGCGCACAAGCGGCGCACCCCGGGAATCGCATCTCGAGGAGAGATTACGCAAATCTCAGTGTTCCAGCATTTGATCCGTGCTGCCCGCACGCATTTTGCATCCCTCCTGGCCGGATCACGATATAGCGGCGGCGGCCTTCGATGGGCGCCTTGGAGATGCATTGGCCTCAGTGCGCGGCAGCGTCTGCCGCACTTCCCGGCACAGAGACTCCAGCAGTGATTTGTTGCATAGGCAATTCCAGCGCAAACGGTGAAGAGGTTCCCTGATCTGCGTGAACCCAGATGCCGTGGAAGGCCTGTTGCAGTCCAGGATGCATTTTCAGCAATGCCCCCATCACGGCGGTGACCTGCTGCCGCGCCGCAATTGGATCGCGCAATTGCGCAGCCTGGGTTGCGTCCGGCGTGTAATGGACATCGAGATCCAGCCCACCCAGCTCTGTCGAAGTGTCGATCGCCGTCACTTTGAACAGGCTCCCTTGCGCGTTGAAACTCATGGGCGCCGCTCCCGGTAAGTCGCTGGGCCGAATCTGGTCGGCTTCGTGCTGCAGTCTAGCAAGGTTCGGGCTCGACATGGAATCGAGCGGATCAAGAAGATCGGCAGCTATTCGATAGTAAAACCACGCGTCCCAGTCCAGCTTTGTCTGCGCGTATTTCCGCGCCGATTCCCAATACCAGAGACCATCGTGCCCCGCCTCGGTCATCGGCTTGGCCATCATGCCGCCCAGCATCCAGCCGTGGCCAGGTACATTGGGCATAATGAGTGCGATTTGCTGCGGTTTTGGCACGCCCGTTGCGTGAACAATAGCCAACGCGTAGGTCCCGGCCGGAAGTCCTGTAAAGCTAAGCGCCACCACAGGTGACCCGCAAAAGAAATCCATTCCCGTCGTGCTCGAAGGATTGCCGGTCGCATCCAGAAGATAAAGCTCGTCGACGGTGATAGCCGCCGATTTTACAAGTGGCTGCAGATGCGAAACAGATCCGATCATCGCCTGAAAGTCCGCTGCTACGGAGGGAGCCGCCATGGTCCGGACCCCCTGCGTGTCTCCGCTCTGTACGTCCGCAACGATCGTATGAGCCGCACTCGACAAGGTCTCGCGCTGCGCTGGTGTCATTTGCGACTGCGTGGTGCAGGAAGCGGCATTGGCCTTCCACGGTTGCACGAAGATGCAAACCAGGAGCAAGGCCCACGAGGCGCATCGGCCTTTCATAAACAGTTGGAGCATAGTTGCTACCTCTTCGTTGAACGCTCCGCCAGATGGCTGGCTTGATCTCCTAATCACTAAGATGCGATTCGATGCTTCCTGACGGTCCTGATTGGCCTGCTGACGGTCTGCCGCACGACGATCCGCCGTGCGAGTCGTCATTCAAACATTCCACCTCAGGAAAACTCCCTCCTAGTTCCCAAACTTCCCCGTCCCCCGCGCACCTGACGGCGTTCATTGGGAAAGTGACGCTTTCTGGATGTGAGGCGCAGGCTTTGCCGGACCTTTGCTGCTCGGCAACATTTGCCTCTTCTTGACGCGCTTGCCCGGCGTCGGCGGGTTCGAAAGCGCCTTGTCCACAAGCGCCTGGACTTTCTGCTCGACTTCGTGAATTGGCGCTGGGCCAACGACGTTGAACCCTCCAATCAAATCGTTCAGAGCGAGATATGACTCGCGATTGGACTGGAGGAATTCGAGAGGATACTCTGGTTTACGGGCGCGAGCCGTCGCCGGATCTGCATCCAACAAGAAGCTGAGATGGGGTCGCGGCCCGAACGTTGCCATGGCGCGGACGTAGGCCTGAACCATTGAATTCCGCAGCGGAAGATTGGCGAGCTCATCGTAGATAAAGCGGTCAAAAATGAGCACCTCGGGGCCGGACGCGTGCGCTTCACTCACCAACTGTCGAAGAGCTAAGGCGTCGGCAATGTAGAGAAACAGACGGATGCTCGACATAGCCCATGACCGCACGTTTTTGTCTTTCCGCTGAATCGGCGCCGCAGGAGTTCCAACTCCCAAGTCACCTCCAAAAACGGCGTGCCCTGTCGACTCGCGTAGCCGGGTAAACCGAGCCACATGTTCCCAAAACGAAACCAATCGGAAGCTCACCCCGCGACGGCTCAAGTGCTCGCATAGGCTTCGGATTTGTGTGCTCTTGCCTGCCCCGTCAATGCCGGAGAAACTGATGAGCTTCGTGGGGCGTTTCTCTTGTCGCTTTTGCATCGCTATACACCGCCGATCTCCCGTTTCTCAATGGGCCATTCGCGGCTGGCTCGGACTCGAATGCGATAGCGCGACGACTGTTCCAATCGCCACACACGCACCCACCACTACGCCGACACGGATCAGGAACGTACGAACGCGACGTTGTTTCGCAGGTGCGATGACAGCGCCAGTTAGTCTCGATCCCGCGACACCTGTCACTTCCGGGGCAGGCGCAGCGGCCGTTCCCACCGCCTTTGCTGGACCGTTTTGCCCCTCACTGGTGGTCGGGGTTGCGTCGTTCGATGAACTGCTCGCAGCCTGACTCTGCGCCGCCTCGCTCTCGCTCCCGTCCGGACCCGGCAGAGCATGAGAAGCATTTTCCGTGCCCGCACTCTTCGGCTCTGCGCTTGAAACACCTTCCTGCGCACCAGATGAAACGGTTTCCTGCACTGCCGTGGCACCTGCGCTGCCTTGGCCTGACGCCACGGATGCTTCGGCAATCTGCATTGTCAGCAAAACTGCCAAGCAGCAAGCTATCCTTCGAATGCATCGCCGACTCGAAGTCCTCATAATCACTCTCCAAGCGATTCACAACTCGGCGCCTCACGCTCCCAACTCAAAGCACCTATGTTGCTTTCTCCGACGTTCGATCCTTTTCGTCCCGTTGCCCTCCGGCGAATCCAAACTCAGCACGCGGCCGATAAAAACTCTCGATTGCTTCGACCTTCGAACTGTAAATCTGAAACAGCCGGTCGGCCTTGTGATCCTCAAGCACGGCCCTTGCCGCCGGCGAAAGGCCTGCCAGCCTCACATCGCCGTTGCGCTTCAACGCTTCCTCAAGGCAGCAAAGCATGAGAAATATTGTCGATCGATTCATGGAGTCGCATCCCGAGCAATCCAGGACAACGCGCGGCCGATATTCGCTCATCTCCAAGGCCAGGCTTCGCAGGAAGGCTCTCTGCGATTTTCCGCTCACTGCTTCCGGGATCTGCTTCACGATTAAGTTATCGAGGCGCTCGTCAATTCCCATGCTTCACCGTATGCACGATCCGCTCCCTAAGACCGAGCGTCATCGGCTTCAACCAGGCTCGTCATCTCTGACTTTCCGGTCGCTTCAATCGCAGTAAACCCTTCAGGCTCGAAAAGTAAGCGCGAATAATCCGCTTTCGGATTGCGAATCGCCGATTGCAGCAAGTGCCATCCATACCTGATCAAAGTTTCGATATTGGTCTTGTACCAGCAGCACTGCATCATTCGCGGAGAGAGTCCGCACATGAATCGCAACTTCACCAGCTCTTCCGTGGATGAAAGCATCGCGGCAACTAGTCGATGGTTGCCATCGAGGACCGTCACCGGCTTGTCTTCACTCATTCCCAGAAGTATGACCGCGCCGAATTGCACGTCATTGTTTAGCTGATCGCCGATTGCCAGCAACTTGGCATGAAACCGGGGACTGAGTTCAAAGCGTTGTGCTCGAATGCCATCGGTGACTCTGGTAACCGAGAAATTGCCGCGCGCGAGCTTTCTCCACTGGGCGCGCGGAAATACTCTGACATGTTCCAGGGCGCGCTCGTTGATATTCACCTCAAACCAGGCGGTATCGCCGGGAATCTCATTCCACAAAGCAAGGTGTCGAAGCAGAAGTAAGGCGCGCCGCTTCGCGTTTTCGTCCGGGTCCGAGAAATTAGGCCGCACAACGAGCTCGCGTAAACCCTGCGGACATTCTTGAATTCCCATTCCTTCAACATCGCTTCTCAGAAACTCTCCGATTACCTCATCCTCCGACACTCTCCTGATAATGCGAACTGGACATGACTCAGCAAGATCGCTGTATTCGATCGAGCCGGATCGAAGATCGTTGAGAAACGAGACCCCGGTGAGCACGACCAGAACCGACAAGAGCGCGAGTTGCACCAGGATGACTTGAAGCAAAGATGAATGATACTCATAGACGCCGGCCATGAGAACAACGGTGAATGCCAGTTGCACGACGCTCGAACTTGCGATCTTGTGCGACATCTCAAAGGCAATGAAGACCACGCTGATCGAATAGACAACCGACTTAACGGCATAGAGAGCGGCAAGATGCGAAAGATTGCCGGCTCCGGTCATCGCGAAGCCGGCGCCAAGGCATTTCGTCCACATCCATGCGGGGATTGCGAAAAGCCCGATCGCGAGAACTGATCCCGTGCCGACCACGAGCGACAGCGAAGTCGCGATCACTCTCAGATCCTTCCTCTCCTTTTCGCTGGTTCCCGCCACGAGTGGAAACATCGTGTTTACAACCGCCGAAGAAAGCGAGAAGATTACGCGGCCCACCAGAGCCACCGCGGCATAAAGCCCTGCCATTCTCGCCGAGAAGAGATGCTTTACGAGCACAATGTCGAAATTTGTGATCAGCATCTGGCCGGCAAAGAACAGCAGGGCCTGACAGGTTTCTGCAGCCGCCGGCCAAAAGGAAAGGGGACTGCTCGCCCGCGGCCCCAATTTGGGCTGCGCAGCAAGATATGCCGCAGCAATTGCGGCGGCGTTTGCGGCAACCACTCCCCGGACGCCGAAACCCAGCCAGAGCATCAGGTAGGAACCCCCGAGACGCGTGACCGCTTCAAGGGCCAGGTTTATGGCGAACCAGCGAAACCGATACGTTCCTTCAATCCAACCGCGGCGGCAGCCCAGCGGAACAAAGAAAGCTGTACCGATCGCGAGCAATTCGACGAGGATTGGGTCCGGAAGGTGCAGGTAGCCGGCTATCTGATCCTGAAAAATCAGAAGCACCAGCGCCATGAGCAGGCTGCAGGCCCATGCCGCGCGATGGAACACGCGATAGCATTCGGCCCGCGCCGCGAAGAGTTTCTGTTGCGCCACCAGCTTTGCGGACACAATTTGAAATGCCAGTGCCACCGCGGAAAGGATGGTGAGGACGGTATATACAACCGTGGCATGCGCGAAGCCAGCGGGACCAAGAAAGAGCGCGACGACGACGTTGTAGGTGAGATTGATCGCAGCGGTTAACCCGGCCCCTGCCAGTAACATTGCGCTGCCCGAGACAATTCGGGTATGCAGCGCTTTCGTTTTGTACGAGGAATCATTTTCCACGCTAGAGGCACCCCGTTCGCCGCGCAAGGAACACTTCGAATGAAGCGAGGAGAAACAATCTGTGACAATCAATTCGATGCCTGAATACACTCGTTGGCTGCTCTGGGCGGGGACGGGTCAATTCGCCAACGGACGCACAACCGTGGGGTTGGAAGGTGATTCTAACTAATTGATCCATGTTTTATCGAGTCGCCACTTCCCTAGCTTTTCTCGTCTTTTTTCATGGCTGTGCCGGCTTCAGAACGTCTGGAACCGCGCCGCTAAAGTACAAGGCTGCGGGGGGCTCGCCCGAAGTAATCGCTGTCTATGAAGCATGGTTTGGACATCCGAAACACATCTCCGTCGGTTACCTGTCGCATGACCCTAAAGAGATCAAAAAGCAGATCGATCAGGCCAGGGGGATGGGCATCTCCGCATTCGTGGTCGACTGGTACGGCGATAGAGAGCCATTTATTGACCAGAGCTACGCCTTAATCCAGAAACTTGCGGCAAAGAATAGCTTCCATGTCGCCATGATGTACGACGAAACCGAAGCGGACATTGGAGCGACCGACGAAGCCATTGCTGATTTCACGATGTTTCATGACGCCTACCTTTCAGCAAAATCGCCCGGACGCAAGGCCTATCTCACCTATCAGGGGCGGCCGGTAATCTTCATCTTTCCCAAGGGTGGCCATACGGACTGGAGCAAGGTGCGCGCGCTGGTCAATACCTGGCGCCCGATGCCATTCCTTATTGATGAAAACCTCCCCGGCAAGTATGCGGACGCCTTCGACGGCTTTTACGCATGGATCAACCCCGGGACGGAGGGTTGGCGACCCGACGGCAGCAACTGGGGGAAAGAGTATCTGAGCCAGTTCTATGAAACCATGCGCGATAAGTACCCCGATAAGCTAATTGTCGGAGGCGCGTGGGCGGAGTTCAATGACAGCAAAGCTTCCTGGGGGCTTGACCGCCATATCTCGGCGCGCTGCGGGCAAACATTCTCTGACACATTCAGTTTCTGGCGCCACGAGTTTCCTCCAGTCGATCCGATTCCGTTCATCATGATCGAAACCTGGAATGATTACGAGGAGGGCACTGCCATAGAGCGCGGAGTTCCCGGGTGCGGCACTTCCACGGAGGCCGCCTCAGGAGGCACACCTGCCGGCGCCCAGGTCGACATTGCAAAGGAAATCAAAGACGCGGCCGTGCCTCGCACGTCCCATCCTTGACACTCGATTCGTATCCCGCCATTCGCGCATACGATGTGCTGCACGCCCGCATTCGAACCATCGGAAGCAGCGCACGCGACGCGCTACCCATCTTTACAGCCTTCCGAGGCGGGTGCTCTGACTTATGCCGCTTTGATTCCGGTCTGGCCGTCTCCACCATCAGGCTGAATTGAAAAGGCGCTGTTGGAAAGGGCGATTCTGCTCTCTTGCGCAGTAATTTGAATCAAAGAACGATGAACCTGGCTAACCAGCGAAAGGGGACGGCCACGGACTTCGTCATAGACCCGGCCAATGTACTCTCCTAAAACGCCAACGGTCAAGAAGAGAAAGCCACCCACAAGGAAAACTGCCGATGCTACCCCCAGAGCCGCCGCTCTGACGGGATTGACCGGAAGAAACATGGCGCCCCCGAGGATCATCGACAGGCAGCATGAGAACGCAAAAAGCACGAAGCTTAGCCGCATGGGCTTGTAACTGAATCCGGTGATAGCGTCAAAAGCGTATTTAATCCTGCTTATAAACGAGAGCTTGCCTTCACCCGCGGCGCGATCCTGGCGATCATAATAGACGATGGTGTTGCGATAACCAATCCACGCACGCATGCCGGGCAAGTATGGATTTCGTTCCCTCAGCGAAAGGAGTGAATCAACCGCCTTCCGGCTCATCAAGCTGAAGATTCCTGCGTTCAAAGGGATCGGATAGTCGGAAAGAACTCCCAGCACGCGATAGAACAGGGGGAACAACGCCGCCAGAATTTTTCGTCGTTCCTCCCGGCTTCTTCTCACCGCGAGCACAATATCGGCACCTTTTCGCCATCCATCAATCAGCCGGGGCAGAACTTCCGGTGGATCCTGAAAGTCTCCGTCCATCAGTATCACGGCTCGTCCGGTTGCGGTTTGCAGCCCCGCCATGATGGCTCCCATATGACCCCAGTTGCGAGATAGTTCCACCACTACTACGTGGGAATCCGCCTTCTGCAAACCTTTCAGTAGCTCCAGAGAGGCGTCAGTAGATCCGTCGTTGACATAAACGACCTCCCAATCTTCGGCCACGTTGTTCATCGCGCGCGCAATCGCTTCGTGAAACTGTACGATAAGGGCTTCTTCGTTATAGATAGGGACCACCACCGAAACCGTTGCGAATTCCTGAATCGGGACCGATGACCGTGTTGTTGGTTTCATGTTTTGCCTTCTTTCGAATCTATTTTTATCTTGCAATCTGGTTAGATGCACTGCTCAGCCGCGCTATATGTCACTCGGAGGCTCTTTGTAGAATGCGAACTCTCCAGCGCACCTCTGAGGGTGTTAGGACGACGATGTAGCGCGCGTGTTCGGGATCGGTTGCCAGCAATTTTCCGTGATTGAACACCTGGACGTCGTATTCTGTCGTATCCGCCAGCTCAATCGACAATCCGTCGGGCGAGTAGAAGAGAAGCTGAATGTTATGCGAGCGATCCTGATACCGGGTTGAGATTCCCAACGCCGTCTGGTCTCGAACCCTAGTGGCGAGCTCGTCTTTCGCGTTGCCCACAAAATCTTCGTCGAGCAGATCGGCGCGGTTTTGCGCAAGTGCTTCACGCATGCTTTGCCAGGCCTGCAAATAGTCGCGAATCGCGGCGCTCCGCGTCTGCTCATTGAGGGGCCGCGGTGCTTCAAGTTTTGCAGCATCCACGCGCACGATGGCTTGCGCCACACTCGACTTTGGGATTGCCGCGAAAGCTACGCAAAGGGCCAGAATGCTCTTCAGCATGATCACTGCTCCCAGCGAATCTGGTTCCCCAAGACAACCCCGCTGGCGACTGAAAGTGTTGCCCCCCGATGAGCCGGCAGCGTGATTTCGGCGATTCCGTGTTTCAGCGGCACGTCCGCAGTGGACTGACTGCCGTCATAAGTTTCAGTGAAGGTTACAACCGTTCCGTCGAGCACTGCGTTGCCGCTGCAGTCGAAAACCGGATCCGTCTTCAGTTGAAGTTGCTCCCCTGACTGTTGCGCGCTCATTTTCAAAGCGCATGGGTCTCCGGGAACTTGCTGAATCACCCGTGTGCTGGAGGCCTGGTCCGCCCGAGCCACAAACTGGTCAATTCCTTGCTTGCCTGTGGAATCTAATTGAGTCCAGGCGGCCCCGTCGCGCGTCTCAATGTCGTTCTTCTGTTGAGAGCCGGAAGGATCGGAGAGATCGAAGGCGACAGGTGTCGGCGTCAGGATCAGATTGCCGAAGACGTCGAAAACATATACTGCCCCCGTGATCCCATCATGCAGACTTACGGGAAGACGCGACGGCCTGGCCAGAAAACTCAAACGCGAAGGTGCGCCGGCCGGAGTCACTTCGAAGGAACCAGTCTCGACATCCTGCCCCTGCGTGAGAATCACAAGATAGTGCCCAGCACGGCACAACGAGCCGGCCGGAAAGTTAATGTCCTGGCCCAATTGGACATCCTTCTTTACCACCTGCCATGGACCAACAACGTACAAAGTACCCGGTCCATTTCCTGAAGTTTGAATCGAGACTGCGTTGCCCGCCTGAACCGTCTTTTGAAGATTCAATCCGGCGGCTACAACCGGACGCGGCAGCATTCCGGCCAAGGCAACACCCCCCAACACGAAGAGATGCCAGGGCCTCACAGGAAGCCTCCAAAGCTGTAAGTCGCAATCACAGTCCGCTCGCTGCTTACCTTGCTCGCCAAATCTTCGGGGACGGGAATATTGAAAGCGACCGGCATTTGCGGCAGGAGCGCGCGGTCAATATATTGATCCACGACCCAAACCAGCTGGCCGCTCTTGTCGTAGAGAGTTCCTAGCACATGAGCCACGTTTACCACTTGGCCACTCTCATTGGTAAGTTGTCCTGACAGTGAAGCATTCGGCGCGGGGTTGAAATGCTCGTTGTCGATCGCAATCACCGGATCCGCGGAGGCTGAGACAAGGGTTGAGAAGGGCTTCATCCGGATGCTGCTCACTTGAGATAGCGATGCATCAGGAAACTGGATGAGGAACGGGGTAACCTGCTTCGGCAGAAGCAAGTGGGAGATCTGGTCGAACGCAGATTCCGTCGCTATCGGCGCTTGATTCTTTCCCTGTAATGTCGCCGTCACTGATACATAAGCGGGCACGACATCTTCGTTGAGCAACTCGCCCATGACGACCACGCCTTCCGCGCGTTGCACGGGATGCATGTCTACAATCCGAACCGACGGAGCATCCACGTTCTGAACGCCCCAGTCGTCTCCCGGACCCCGATTGATTACATCCCACCGCAGATATTCAACCGGGATCACCTGTGGCGGCACGGTCGGCTTTTTCCCCAGGGGCCAGTCAACTGCCCAACGATCGCCGTCTTTCGTCAATTGCAGATCGCGCGTGTCCGGTAGAGCTCCGACAACAGTCGACCAATCGAGCGTGAGTTGCATCTCTGCGTTGTCGTCGGCAGCATGAAGAGGCCTGATGTCGAAGTGATCGAGGGATGAGTATGTGCGAAGGCTTGGATAATACCCGGCCACGTCCTGCATGAATTCCGATTCGGTAAACTGCGATTTATTCGCCAGGCTCGAATATGCTTTTTCCCAGTCCTGGGCCCGAATTTCTTCACCTAGGTTCCTGACCGCCTCTTCGGGAGTTGAAGACGACTGCAGGAGCTTACGCCCGCCGGCATAAGCGAGTGCCGACGGACCGGGCCAAACGGTTCCTACGGCGACGAGAGCCACCGTCGCAATCCCAAGGAACGCTGCAAGCACTGCCCCTCCGTGCCTCATGACGCCAGGCTCCTCTCTGCGAGTCTCTGGTGCGAGGGAGTCGGCGTAACGAGGATCTCTTCTTCTTCCAGTCCGAGCCTCTTCTTCTCCGGAATCAGAAGCACGAGAATGGCGAGAATGCTGCTTCCAAACGGAAGAGTGCCCCACATCAGGCCCTGCCAGCGGGGAGGCATCTGAGGAGCGTTCACCGGCTGCGCCGGCGACACTCCATCCTTGCTCCACACGGTGATTGTCTTGTCGTCAAGGTAGTCAACGGGACGCCAGCCCGCAAACGACATGAGCGCATCGTAGTAGTGGTCACGCACGAAAACCCATTTCAATCCATAGCGATCTGAGTCGGCCAGCATTGCCCGGAGCGAGTCGAGTCCTGCGGTTCCGAAATACTTTGCGCTGGTGAGCGGACCCCCGCCGTATTTTGTCAATTCGGGCAGCATACGCCCGGAATTCCATTCGCCGTCCACGCTGCTGGCGTCGGTCAACATGGCAAGCCGCGAGATCTTATTCCCAAATCCCAGCGTGAAGTACCTATATTGATCGTGACCATCGCGGTTTAGCCACGCAGCGACCGAATCGACATTGAAATCTTCAGCGTCTGCCGGCTTATAAGTGGCCCATGCAACCGCCAGAGCACAACTCACTACCGCCAGCGTAGTTAAACCCACAACCGCGGGAAGGCGGAATCTTTCAATGAGCTGCGCCGCGAGTATCCCCACAAATGGCAACGCGAGCAAAGTCGCCCAATAACTGAATCGCTCCATGGTTAACACTTCGAACGCACGGCCCAGCACCAAATGGCCGACGGGTGTGGTTCCACCGAGGCCAATCAGAAAGGCGATCCAGAAGCCGAAGAGAAGCGGGCGAAGCCGGGCATGTTTCGAGCCGTGGAGAAAAATGAATGGCAAAGCCAGGATCAAAGTTCCATACGGAACGATGAAGTAGTTGAGACCCCACTGAGGGCTAAGAATGTAATTGGCCCGGCTCGGATGTGGAATCGGTGTCTGCGTGACCGGATAATGAATCAGCGCAATCCAGAACGGAAGCAGCACGATTGCGACCGCCGCACCGACCGTGAGTACGATCGCCATTGTCCGCGCAATAAAAGTCCCGATTGCGATCCGCTGCCCTTCTACCTTGTCAAAAATTACGAGAGCAAGAACTGGTGCGGCAAAGAAGATGGAGCCAAAGAGAAGCGTGGCGTGATGGGCCGCCGCAGCAGCGATGAATAGGATGCTGCCTTTAGAAAATGCGCGCCGATTGCCGTGTCGTACCCAGTCAAACAGGAAAGGAAGTGCGTTCAGGTAGATCGGCGCCGCGAAGGTGGTTGCCAATTGCCCGGCGGAGTAAACGAGAAAGCTCTCCGATCCCAAGAATACGCTGGCGAACGCCGCAATCGACGCGGCCCGGGGCCCCGTCCACAGCAGCGAAAACCGGTATACGCCGACAACCAGCAAAAGAATGGCGGCGAGCTGTACGACCATGTAGGCCAGGTCGAAACCGAAAAGCGGAGATATCAGGGCCACCCATTGCTGGGGAAGCGGCGGATAAGTGGTCTGCGAGAAGCCCGCATACCACCTCTGGTTCCACGGATTGAACCAGTGATGAAAATAATGCGATGCGAAGAAAATATGAAAGTTGGCGTCGTACGACTTCAGCGGTAATTTCATCAGGAGGAGCGGAAAGTGAACCACTACGGCCGCTGTTAAAAGCAGGCTCATTGGAATGGGCCGTTGTAATAGGTCCTTCGGCTCAGCTTTATCCACGTTCGACTCCCAACGGAACTTTGACTTGCGGACGGCTCGGTTCTGGCTGGCTCTAACTGCGCCGTTTGGACCCTTCGCCAAGGCAAATTGAAGAAGTTTAAATGTAAAAGGTTTAAACTCGTACTCCCTGTTCGATTAGCAAACGCCCTTCAGAGGTTGCTTCGGGTGGTTCAGCATCGTGCTTTGCCGTGCCTGTAAATATCTGAAATCGCAGTGACGAGCCAACAGCCCCGTTGATTCGGGCATCAAATTCTTCAACTTGAATTTGGGTCCAGGGTGACTCACCTTGATTGTTAGACGTAGATTCCAGAATGCTGCGTTGGTATGGGTGTTCGCCTCACTTGCTTGCGCTGCCAGTGCACAAACTTATCAAGTGGGTTCCAGCGGCGAGGCATCGCCGCAGACTCCCGCAAATCAGCCGCAATCGTCGAGCCAATCTCTCGGCTGGGGATCGAACATTCAGAACGCTCGTCTTGGTCGTGCTGCACAACTCGCGCTCCAGCATGGCGATTACGCGCAAGCTTTCGATGATGCCCGAAGTGCAGCGAATGCCGCTCCCAACGACCCGCAGTTGTGGTTCCTGCTCGGTTACGCAGCCCGGCTCAACGGAAGATATCAGGAGTCTGTGGACGCCTATACGCATGGTCTTCGTATCGCACCTTCGGCTGCCGATGGCCAATCCGGTCTGGCACAGGTCTACAGCCAAATGGGGCGAACCAGTGAGGCCGAGCAGATTCTCAAGAAGCTGGTTTCCTCCGACCCCGGACGAAGAAGCGATCTGATGCTGCTTGGAGATCTCTCCATGCGCTCGAAGGACTACAGCGGCGCCGTCGATTGGCTCAACAAAGCGGAAGCCATTGCTCCTGACGCCCGCTCCGAGGTGCTTCTGGCGATCTGCTATGGGCAACTCAAACAGATGGACCTGTCGGACCGCTATCTTCAAATGGCTGAGCGGCGCGCGCCGAATAACCCCGACGTATTGCGCACCACAGCCGAATACGATCGCGAAATCGGAAATTATCCGGAGGCAATCGCTGCGCTCAAGTCGATTCACAACCCTGCGCCGGACGTGGTAGCGGAGCTTGCGTATACGTACCAGCTCGATGGCAAATACAACGAGTCCGCGCAGCTTTATTCGCAAGCGGCGAACGACAAACCGCGCGATCTTACATTGCAGTTTTCGGCGGCTCGGGCCGAGATCGCAATTGGCGATGAATCGGCGGTGAAACCCTTTCTCGATCGTGCCCGGCAGCTCAACCCTAACGACTACCGGCTGCACGTAGTAAACGGTGAAATTGCGCAATTGCAGGACCGGGATCGTGATGCGTTGAGTGAATACACCGCTGCTCTCGCCGCGTTGCCGGCCGATCCCGCTGAGGGCCCACTCTACGGCATCCAATTGCACATGGATCTGGTAAGTCTCAATCAAAGTCTGGGTGACGACAACGCCGCGCGAAGCCAGCTTGCAATCGCTGAAGACGAAATCGGCAAAATCGACGGGGCGGGACCGGGCCGGGAACAATTCCTCCGCTTACGATCTCTTATTCGGCTGAATGCAGGCGATCTTCACGGGGCACTGGCTGATATCGATCAGGCGCTTGCCATCGACAGCCATGATCGCGACAACCTGCAGCTCGACGGCGACATTCTAATGAAACTCGGTCACACTGCGGAAGCGATTGGCCTTTATAAGCAGATCCTTACCGGCCAGCCGGACAATCGTCTCGCACTCACTTCTCTCGGTTATGCCTACCGGGCCGCAGGGGAGGACGAGGATGCGGAGAAATGCTTCGAACATCTGGCCCAGGCCGATCCTTCATCGTATGTCCCCTATCTGGCGCTCGGCGACCTCTACACATCAGAGAAGGAATACAAACAAGCGCAAAGCGCCTATACGAAGGGCTACGCGCTGAACCCGCGGAACCCGCTCATTGTTGCGGGGGGCATGACTGCCGGAATCGAATCGCACGATTTCCCGCTCGCCGGAAAATGGTTGACCCGCGTAACCGAGGCCATGCAGTCAACGCCAAAGATTCTCCGCGAAAAGGAACGCTACCTGACCTTTCAGGGCGACTATCGGGAATCTGCGGCGCTTGGCAGGCAGGCGATCGAGGTTCTCCCCGACGACAGAGACGTTGTTGTCTATCTCGGTTACGACCTCTTGCATCTTGGCGAGTACGATGACTTGTTGCAACTTACTAAGAAGTACTGGAACATTTTGCCAAAGGAGCCTGACATTCCCCTGCTCGCGGGCTATGTTCACAAGCAGGAAGGGATGAAAAAAGAGGCGCTGACGGACTTTACCGAAGTGCTGGCGCGCGATCCGTCGGTGGTTACTGCGTATGTTAACCGCGGTTACCTCCTCAATGACCTTCACCAGCCGCAGGCCGCCGCGGCAGACTTCGAGGCCGCTCTTAACCGGGAACCGCACGATGGCGAAGCTCATCTGGGTCTGGCTTATGCCGACCTCGATCTCAACAAGCCCCAAGCCGCAGTGCGTAACGCGCAGTTGGCCGAGGAGGAAAGCGGCAATTCGCGCGATCCTCACGTGATTCGGGCGACGGCATACGGCCGCGAGGGCATGCTTCCCCTGGCTGCCCATGAATACCAGGCTGCACTCAAATTTACGCCCAAAGACGGCGCGCTCTACTTGGGGCTCGGAAACACCTACTTTTCCGAGAGGGATTACCAGAAGGCAGTTCAGGAATTACGGCGCGCTGAAGAATTATCGCCACAGAACGCGGACACATACGCGATGCTTGCCCGCTCCTATGCGAATCTGCACGACCGCGATGAAACGTTGCGGAACGTACAGCTTGCCGAGCAGCACCTACCGCAAACGCTGTCGGATCCGGGCTCAGCGGAATCTGAAGAAAGTGAAGTATTGATCTCGACCGGCGATGCTCTAAGTACCCTCGGAGACGATCGCGCCGCGATGGATCGCTTCAGGAAGGCGCTGGACCTACCGCGAAGCGATCGCGTCGGCGTGCGTTTGGCGATCGCGCAGGTCATGGCGGAACAGGGTCAGACAGACGCCGCAGAGCGCCAGGTTGCGCTGGCATCGATGGAAGCTGATGCAGGAGACACTGCGCCGGCAACCGGCAGCCAGTATATCGCCGCAGCCGACCTGTTTCGCTCCATGCACGATTACCAGCTTTCTCAAACCTATCTCGAGCGAGCGAAGGCTGCCGGCGCGCCCGACGCGGAGGTGCGGGTTGGTCTCGCCGACAACGATTTGGCCCTGGGAGATACCGTGAAAGCCCAAGCAGAGCTTTCCGCCATCGCCGATCCGAGCGACGGCGTGAACAACTATCAGTATTTGCTGGCAAAGGCGACTTTGCTTCGCCAGGAGCAGCAGGGCGCACAGGCGCTTACAGCCTTTGCGCAAGCCGCGAGCGCTGCCGGTGACGATCAAACAGCAGTGCAGGGCATGATTGATACCGGCGCAAACGAAGGATTGCGAATTACTCCGGAACTTAGCGCCCTCTCCGACGTCTCCATCGAGCCTGTCTACGAAGACACCACCGTCTACGTTCTCGACTCTAAACTGGATGCCGCGGTCCCTGTTCCCAGCAACGACACCGCACTTTTGCCTCCGCCTCGCTCCTCTTTGCAGACAGAATGGACCGACGCATTTCATCTTCATCTCGGTAATTTACCGCCGGCGAGCGGCTTCTTTCAGTTGCGTAACTCTCGCGGACTCATTTCGGTCCCGAGCACAAGTTCGATCGTCAATCGCGACACCACTGACTCCATTTTCAACTTTGCCCTGAATCCCACTATCCATCTCGGCGATAACGTGCTGACATTCAATAGTGGAGTTCAGGGAACGGTACAGCGCGACTCGAGAGACCCGTTCGACATGAATCAGAATCTATTTCGTGTTTTCACTTACCTGAATACAAGTTCCTTTTTCAATGCTGTTTCAGTCAACGGTTATGCGATGCGCGAGTCCGGGCCATTCACTGAAAGCAATCTCCATTCCCGCGACCTGGCGGCGGCCGTGAATTTCCGTGTCGGCGCTCCATGGGGAAAGACTGCTCTGGTCACCGGCTGGGGTGTGAACGATCAGCTTTTCCGGGTCAATCACACCGAAGATTATTACTCTTCTTCCTACATTGGTCTTGAGCACAGGTTCTCCAGCCGCTTTAGCTTGAGCGTGCTCGCCGAGTATCTGCGCGCATGGCGGATCTTCGGGTCGCGCTGGGGAATCGCGCAGGATCTTCGACCGGCAGGAAGTTTCGACTTCACTCCGCACCGGGACTGGGATGTGAAATTCTCAGGCGCGTATTCCAGCACCAGGGGCTTCCACGTATACGATGCCACCCAGAACGGCGTTTCTGTCTCTTACGCCCGCCCATTCCGGCACGTCTTTCACGATAGCTCTGGACCACTTACGCTTCAGTATCCCATCCGGTTCTCAGCGGGTCTACAAGACGAGAATTTCTTTAACTTCAGTGGAGCGCAAAGTCAACAGTTTCGACCCTATATAGAGATCAGCATATTTTGAGAAGTGAGAGCCAATGAAAATCTGTCTCGCAGCTACATTCCCGCCCAGCGGCCGTCAGTTGAACGAATACGCTTTCCACATCGCCAATGCGTTGCGGCGTTTTCCTGGTGTCGAGTTGACGATCCTGGCAGACGAACTCACTGAGTATCGATTTGTAACCGACCAGCACGGCGCGCCGATCGAGTTGCCGCAGCACCGTGAGTTGCAAGACTTCAACGTGATCCGTTGCTGGAAATTCGGTGATTTGGCAAATCCGACCCGCCTTTTGAAATCGATTCGCCGTCTAAAGCCCGACGTCGTGTGGTACAACCTGGTTTTTTCAACGTTTGCAACACCGGAGAATCCTTTTGCCGCGTTCGCGGGCCTTTCCGCGCCCGCTCTCACCCGAGCCGCCGGCTTTTACACCCACATCACGTTGCATCACATTATTGAACATGTCGACTTCTCCGCAGCCGGCGTGCAGCATGAACGGCTCTATCGGCTGGGCACGGATTTCGCTACCAGGGCCCTGCTGAAAGCCGATTCTGTTTCGGTATTGCTTCCCGGTTACTATCACACACTCATCCGAAAGTACTCTGCCAAGAATGTACTTCTGAGCAATCATGGCACCTTCGCGTCGGCGCCCTGCCCACCGGATTTCACGAAGCGCGGCAACCCCGATCGGCGCATCCTGGCCATCGGGCATTGGGGAACTTACAAACGGCTTGAAACTCTCATGGAGGCTTTTCCATTGGTACTGAAGAAGGAGCCCCAGGCCAAGCTGGTGGTCGCAGGCGCGAACCACCACACTAAGCCCGGCTACTGGGAATCGATCCGCGCTGCGCAGCCCAGTTCCCTCCCTATCGAGTTTCGCGGTTACGTCCCTGAAGACGATATTCCAGAGCTCTACCAAACCAGCTCAGTTGTTGCTCTTCCTTACGATTCGGCAACGGGTTCCAGCGGACCTGCGCATCAAGCATGCGAGTATGGCGTTCCGATTGTGAGCGCCCGTCTCCAGGATTTTGAACTGATGGCCGCCAATGAAAACATGGCGATCCGCTTCTACAAGGTCGGTGACTCGGCCGACCTGGCGAATCAGCTTCTCGCCATTTTGCAATCGCCTCAACTAGAGCATGAAATGGCTGAACAGAACTTTGCGGCGGGACTTGAAATGACGATGACCAGCATTATCCAGAATTACCTGCGCTGGTTTGAGTTGAAACAACTCAAGAGAGACATTGCCAGTGAGGAAGGCTCCCTCGTGCGATGGCGGCGGAGGAGCACTTCCGTGTCGGCGAGGGTCGCATCGCCGGATTTGAACGCTCGCTCGCTCCGGCTCGCGCCGGGGCAGGAAGTAAGCAATCGCAGCGAGATCCCTCTGGACTAGCAGAGGCGAGACATCCCCGTGAGGGCGCGGAATCATCGAATAATACGCGCAGCAGTGTTGACTTATTGGCCAGGAAGCAAAGGAGCTTGAATCGAGAAACGTGTCAAGGGCGAGTTGTGTAACGGTTCCTGACGCGATTACTTCAATTGCCCGCTCACGTGCCTTTCACTTCCGCTACTCACCCACGCAGCTCTTCTCAGACGCGAAGGAGAACATCGTGTCAAATGCTCCCGCACCCTCCGCTATCCGCTGTATCCTTCTCTCCGCGGTTTCCGGTCTCCTCTTTAGCGTTTTGCTCGCTGGTTGCGGCGCCTTAACCGTCACGCCCGGCGGGTCACAGCCTACGCAGCCAACGCCTCCAGGCAGTGAAGAGTCGATCGATCATGTGATTTTCATGATGCAGGAGAATCACTCGTTCGACAACTATTTCGGGATGTTGAATCCGTACAGGAAGGCCAATGGATGGAACATTGGAGACGATGGGAAGGATTACGAAGTCGACGGTATTGACGACAGACTTTCAACAATTAACAACCAGGACGATGAGGGCGCGAGCTTTTCGCTTTTCAAATTTACGAGCACTTGCGTCGACGATATGAGTTCTGATTGGCTCGCCAGTTATGGCGATGTGAATCGTTACGACTTCCTTACCACGCGGCCAATCAATATGGATGGATATGTTCACGATGCCGAGGGATATGCGAAGAGCTGCGCAGCTTCTGGAGGAGGAACCTGCTCGGGCGCTTTTACCGACACCACGGGCCAACGCTCGATGGGCTATTACGATCAGGGATTCTTAAATTACTACTACTACATGGCGTCGCAGTTTGCCGTGGATGACCGCTGGTTTTCGCCCGTTGCGAGCAAGAGTATTGCCAACCGCGTAGCAACCTTCACGGGCGGCACGACCCAGGGTCTCGTCATGGATCCCGGCAACGACGATCACCTCGGCCAGCTCGACATTCCGAACATATTTCAGGAACTGGATGCAGCAAAAGTCTCGTGGAAAATCTACTACACGGTGACACAGGGTTTCTGCCTGGATGAGGATGACTGTCCCGGGGGGGGCAACGCCGCGTATCCCGCGACCGACTTCTCGAGCCTTAGCTATTCGTACCAGTATCTCTATGAGAATCCCTCCGGCGCCGCTTGTATGTCGCCCACCCAGCCGTCCAGCGTGGTAGGCGATTCGTCGAACTCGTTTTGCATTGACCCCAATCACATCGCTCCGCTGTCACAATACTTTACCGACCTGACCAACAGTACTCTGCCGAGCTTTGCTTTCATCGAAGCGGGTTATGGCAACAACGACGAACATCCCGGGTCTGGCCAGTCGATTCTTTTCGGCCAGGCGCAAGTGGCAAAGATTGTTAATTCACTGATGGCCAGCCCGGAGTGGATGAGTTCGGTGTTCTTCCTGGCCTACGATGAAGGCGGCGGCCCGTACGATCATGTGCCGCCGGTACCCGGCCACTCCAATGACAATACCGATGCAACCTTGGGGAGCGCTTCGGTGGCCGATATTCCCGACATTTCGACGATCGCGGTGAATCCAGATGGGTACAACCCGTGTGTCCCGGCGGGCGGAACGCCCACGCTCCACTGCGACCTGGCTTCAGCAGACCCGGGAGCGAATTCGGGCGATGCCGCAGCCGCCAAGGGATTTGCGGCGCAACTCGGATTCCGCGTGCCGGACATCATCATCTCTCCATTTACCCGGCGGCATTATGTATCGCACACGCCAATGGACCACACGGCCGTAATCAAGTTTGTGGAAAGCAGGTTTCTTGGGAGTTCTGAGCATCTGACGGCCCGCGATGCTGCGCAACCCAACCTATTGGAGTTTTTTGACTTCACTAACATTCCGTGGGCGACACCCCCAACTCCGCCGACCCCGGCGTCCGCGCAGTCGCTGGGATACGATCCATGCACGCCCAGTAGCTTCGCCCCTCAATCCGCACGGACCAGCCAATATACTGCCTCAACTCGTTGAGCTGGCGAATAATAGGCCTTTCGCGGTGGTGCCCGAGGCCGGCCGCACGACGCGCAGCAATCCATTTTCCCCATTGATAGGTGGGTCAAGAACCACGTTTGACAGAGCGCTGCGGTTCTGCAGTTCTCAAAGTACGCTACGGCGCGGCCTTGGGTCGTACCTTTTGCTCACGTCAATTGATTTTGATGTTGCTGGCCGAGTATTGCCTTCCGTTGTAGCCTGCCGATACAGTCACGTTCGTTCCGGTGCGGAGCTTGTTACTAATGGCGAAGTCGCCGGAATTAAAGTGGATTTCGTAGCTCTTTTTATCTAGTGGATCAAGCAGGACCAGCAAACCAGAATGCAGGTCGACAAACGAAACATTCCCGCTGAAGACAAACGAGGCGCCCGGAACGGCGAGAACGGTAATTTTGCTTGCGGTATCTTGCCGGCCGGGCTCAGATTCAAACGTGGCTGAAACGATGGCGCCGGGCACCAGATCGGCCGACCCCGATGACCCCGATGTGAATGTGGATTGCCCGGCGCGAGCGATCAATGCATTCGCGGAGACCAGCAGTTTCACTGGCTCAGGCGACTCCAGCGATGAGATCAACAGTTCCCGATTTTGTGGGTTGAAACTCAGCACGCGGCCCTCGCAATCGCCCTCCGGCGATCGCGACAGAATGTGAATACTCACGGCAAACACATTCTCCCCGTCAAGGACGGTCTCGACCGAAGCATGATCTGCAGAACCGAGATCGAGAAGGGGAAATCTGGTTCCGTCTCGATAGACCTTGGTGCGCTCGTCATAGAGGACTTTCATCGGCCGCTGGCCAAAGACGTGAAGCTCAAATTGATCCCGAACCGGATCCACGCTACGGATTTCGCCCCCTAGGATCGTGGTTCGTCCGGCGGGATCTGAGGGCAAAGCCGGAAGAGTTTTATCGAGATCGGCCGAGCCTATAGCCGACTTCGGATCAAAGGACTGCCCTGACTGTGCGCCCATCGATCGCACCTCAACCGACAGTCCGGCAAGAATCACGATAACCAAAACTGTCTGCATCGCACTCGCAGCCCTTATCTGCAGCTAATTTTCCGAGCACTCGTTTAGATGGTGACTACCCGCCCAGGGTGGCCTCTCGCGCAGGTTTATAGCGGAGGCAACGGGGGTTTGCATGGCGCATCTAAGTCATCAGTGTGATCGGTAAAGATCGATTTCCTGGGTGGTTGAGCGGTTCTGACGCAGAAATGCGAAAAGAGCAGGGTCAAGATGTTCAACTGGCAATTCAAACTTAAGGATGTTTTGACGCTGCTCATTGGGTTGAGCGCCGTTCCTGCCTCCGCGCAAGCCACAATCAAAATTACGATTCCACGGCACACCAGCCTGTCGGTTGTGCAGCGCCTGAATCGCGAAGGCGTGGAGGCAATTGAAAAGCACGACTATAACAAAGCGGCCGGGTTTTTCTACAAAGCATACCTCTACGATCCCGCCGATCCATTTACTCTCAACAACCTTGGCTTTATTGCCGAAGAGCAGGGGCAACTGGATCGAGCAGTCCGCTTTTATAAGTTAGCGATGGAGCAAGGCTGCGATGCTGCGATCGACTTGAGCAACGTTAAGCACCTGGAAGGTCGGCCAATGCAGGCCGCGCTTACCGGCAGCCGGAACACCCCCCTTCGCGTGGCAGAGATCAATGTGGAGGCTGTTCAGCTTTTATCGAAAGATCGGGGCGCGGAAGCTGCTGGTCTTCTGCAAGAGGCCCTGTCGTTAGATCCACACGATCCTTTCACGTTGAACAACCTGGGAGTGGCGAATGAAGCCGTGGGAAACGATCGCGGCGCGCTGAGCGATTACACCGAGGCGGCGGAGTCACGTTCCCAGGAGGCTGTGGTGGTTACGGAGGCTCGATCGTGGCAAGGCAAACCGGTGAGTGAGATTGCGGAAGCTAACGCCTCGCGTCTGCAAAGGAGGCTCGAAGGAGGCGGCTCCGCAACAACGCAGGCCTTTGGACTCAGCATGCGCGGCGTGTTGGCGGAGAACCAAAACGATTGGTCCGCGGCACGGCGCGACTTCATGCAGGCCTATGCAATTGATCCAACGAATGCCTTTTCGCTCAACAACCGTGGCTACGTCGCTGAGAAAGACGGCGACCCTGAGTCAGCGCAATTTTTCTATCGCAAGGCCCAGCAAGCCGCGGGCGCAAATCTTCGCGTGGGCTTAGCAACCAGCAGTTTGCGACAGGGGGAAGCACTATCGCAAGTCGCAGGGGATAGCCACCAAAAGGTCGGCAGCGTCCTCGACGTTTACAGCCAGGAGCGCCATGAATTGGGGGGAAACGTGGAGCTCACGCCTCGCGGGCCAGGATCCGAGGGTACGTCCACGCCCGCATCGAAGCAACCGTCTTCGCCAAATCCGGCGACGGGATTGCCCCAGAATTCCCAACCAGAGCCTCATCAGTAATTAAGTTTGGGGAGTTATTGAAATGACGATTCCGGTCGCGGAATTTTCAACTCATGAGTCGTTCACGCGACTTTCTCGCCTCCTGCTGCAGTGGCAGCCGGGTGATGTTCCGCCCAAGCCGGCGGCAAATCAGCAGGAAACCGCACTCTTCGACCTTCGCCGGGAAGAATTTGACGATCTCGCCGCGCTTGCTCAGTCGCACCATGTCATTGTGCGCGGACTTGAAACTTTCGTAGCTCTTCTTCGCAGGAAGGGCGATGTTGCTCGCACACAATGGGCACAACTCGCCCTGGCAACGGAACGGGAGAGAATTGCCAGAGCTACACACGTTCTGCATCAAGTGTGCTCGGCGTTCGAAGAGCACGGTCTCGATGTTCTCGTGATTAAGACTCTTGATCACTGGCCCGATTTTGGCAGCGATCTCGATCTCTACACGAATGCTGCGCCGAATGAGGTATTCAAGCTGATGAAGCGGCGCTTCAATGCCAGCCCCGCATCGCGTAGCTGGGGTGACCGTCTGGCCCACAAATGGAATTTCAATATCCCCGGCTTGCCTGAGCCGATCGAGGCCCATATCGGCCGCCTTGGGCAGACGGGAGAACAGGCTGCTGTCTCCAGATCGCTTTTGAAAGGCGCACAGACTGTTCTGTTCGGGGGCTACGCCTTTCACGTTCCGGCTACTGAGTATCGGCTGATCATCTCCGTCTTGCAGCGGATGTATCGACACATGAATTTCAGGCTGTGCGACATTCTGGATGTTACCGCCCTGGCGGATTCTCACGCCATCGATTACGCGCGCCTGCGCGCCGTCGCAGAAGCTGCAGGCATCTGGGGGGGGGTTGCGACTTATCTCGAAATCGTGTCCGACTACACGAGGAAATATCGCGGGTTTGGTATTGAGCTGCCCGCTTTTGTGCAGGCTGCAGCCCGATTCGGCGGAGGCGAAATCTATTACGCGCGTGGATTCCTGCGTGTTCCGATCATGCCGCACTCTGCACGGCTTTATGGCTCTCAATTAGCGGGCACGTTCAGGCGCGGTGAATTGCAGGCCGGCGCTCGTCTCAGTCTACTTCCATGGCTTGCCACGGCGGCCCTTGCGAAACAAAAACTGACGGGAAGTGAAAAAGGCATTTGGTAGACGGAAACCCTATGGCTTTGGTTATTGAAACGGAATGAAGAGACAATTTTTGAGCACCGGGCGCGGCAACGAGCCGGCGCTCAACAGAGAGGAAGGACGCCGAAGAGTCTGTTCGAACCGGCTAAAAATATATGGCCATCATATTGAGGATCTCAAGACCGGCCCCTCGCAAGATCAATGCGGTTGATCGCACCGGGGGACAAATGCGCGAGGCGCACCCTTATAACCGGTCGTCGCTTGCTTTGGAGTTGGAAGACAAACCTTCGCCCACTGCGCGTCCGAAATCACCTGCGCTGTTGATGCGTCCTCCCGCAAAAAATGACGGGCGCAATGTCCCCATGTTCCGCGATCTGGACCAGCAGATTGCCAATCGGAGCCGCGGCACCACGATTCTCTCGGTCTTCGCCCATGGGCTCATCATCGCTGCAGTGCTTTGGCTGGCAATGGTAATCAGCCGCCCTGTGGTCTCAACGGCGGCAATGACAGTCGCGCCTATCACCCTTTATGCACCCGCTCCCGCGCCTCCCGTCATGCAAGTAGCCAAGGTGCGCGGAGGAGGAGGGGGCAGCGAATCGCATCATATCCTCCCACCGAGGCGGGCTCCTCTACCGCAGGTCGCCAAGACCCCGGTGATTCTGGAACAGGTTTCGCGAATCGAGATGCCGAAGTTGCCCGTTCAGCCGAATGTGCAGATCAGCATGCCGCAGAAGAATGCGATGCCAAGTCTCGGCATGCCCAATGCACCGCAGGTTGCGATGGCATCGACAGGAACCGGCAACCAGAACGGGTTCGGCATGGGCCTGGGCGGAGGATTGGGCGCGGGACACGGCGTTGGGCAGGGCCCCGGCAGCAGGGCCGGGTTTGGCGGCGGGATTATGAGTGTCGGGGGGGGAGTGAGCGCTCCCCAAGTGATCCATTCGGTTGAACCGCAGTTCACGCCGCAGGCGCGCCAGACAAATTACCAAGGAACGGTTGCGATTCAACTTGTTGTCGACGCAAATGGCGACCCTCAAGACGTGCGCGTGGTTCGTCATCTTGGTATGGGCCTCGATGACGAAGCCATCGCCGCCGTCAAGCAATACAGGTTCAGGCCTGCGGTTTATGAGGGCCAACCGGTGGCCGTACAAATGGTCATCGACGTCGACTTCCGCCTGCATTGATTCGCGCCTGCTCTGCCCGATTCGAAGAACAGCCAGTCAGTTCTGGGCTTCCTGCTGATGCGGCGAATGCTGCGGTTCCGCATAGTAGCCTCGCAGAGTCCGCACAAAAAGCGGGCCGCGATGCTCAGAACTGGCCTCCACACGAACCGAACGGTAGCCGCCCAGGGTGAACGGTTTCGACGAATGGTAGTCGACGACGTATTGCTGCCGAATGCCTTTGGCAACCTGCGCCGCAATCGCACTCACATCCTGCAAGGAACTGGGAAAGTAGGCGACTCCGCCGGTGTCTTGCGAAAGGGTCTCCAAGTCGTTTCTGGCGCGGACCGATTCTTCTTTGCTGGTGTCGAAAAGAAGCCCAATGGTATAAACCACCGGTCCGCCCAGCACTTGTACGCGGCGGATCGCTTCCTGCAGAGTGAGCCGCGACGCATTGTCTGCGCCGTCGGTAATGATGAGCAGCGCCTGCCTGCGGTCCTTGCCGTGTTTGGCAAGCTCGTCGGCCGATGCAGCGACGGCGTCGTAGAGTGCCGTAGTGCCGGAGGAATCGAAGCGCGAAATCCCACGATCCAGGGCCACACGGTCTGTGGTCAAGCCCTGATCGAGATATGCGTGGTCAGAAAAATTAACGACAAAAGCTTCGTCCTGCGGATTTGACGCGGTGAGTAACTTGAATGCGGCGTCGTTTACCGCTGCTCGCTTATCGCGCATCGAGCCGGAATTATCGATCAGGATGCCCATCGATACCGGCAGATCGAGCTGCAGAGCGGAATTGATGGTCTGTGGAACACCGTCTTCCCACACCCGAAAATCGCCGCGATTCAGGCCCATCACCGTCCGGCCTTTTGCGTCAAGGACCGTACAATTCAACAGCACCTCGTCCACGTTCGCATGGAGGACGTACATTCCGTTCTCTTGTTTCTGGATTTCAGCCGGACCGGCTGGAGCAGTGGCGGGATTCGGCGCACTTTCAACGGTGGAAGACTTCGGGCCCAGTTGCGCCGCAGTACCCAGTGTTGGGGTTACATTCACGTCGGGCGATGGAATTGGATCGCGGTCGACGTCGAGCGGCGGCTGAGCTTCCGGTTTGGTCGGATCGAAGTTCACGCTGGAAGCCGGAGCTTGCGCCGCGGCGGGAACTGCCGATTCCGCGGCGGCAAGAACGAACAATCCGCTGCAGGAAAGCATCGCCAATGCCATCAGACATCTGCGATTGCCGGTGTGCCATTTCGTAGAGATCATGGTCGGTGGCTCAATAGGATGAATTGCTACCTTTTGTTGGATGCAGATACGCGCCAGGACACGCGGCCATATTGCTCGTCGCCGGAGATGAAATGCGCGATCGTTTCCTTTGCGCCCCTTGGGACCACTCCGGCGCAATCAAACACTCCAAACGGGGCATAGATTGCCGAGATTGGGTGCCCGTTGGTGTGGAACGGATGCTGATGCAGCATTCCGGCATTCGCACCGCGATGAATATTTATGGGGATGCGAAAACGTCAGAGATGCGCGGGGAAAACGGGAAGATGTAAAGCTGGCTTTCAGTATGCTGTGAATGGTACGGGGAACGGCAGGGAGGAGAGCTAAGTTATTGAAATATTGGCTTCTAAGTGGGACTCGAAAGCACGGTTGCGGATCCGCAACGCTGCTGAGCAAGTGCCCTTTCTGCGGGGAGCTCTCCGGCATTTGAGGCGCTTCATTTGAGGCCGACGCGCCTGGCATTCCAAAGAAGGCCCAGTTCGACGAGAACGCCCTTGACCTGCCCCCGGAAGTCTCTACCAGTTAAAGCTGGAGTTCTCTCGCAATCCAAACGGGAGGATGGAGCGATGAAGAAGAGGCGTTACACGGAAGAGCAGATCATCGGGACCTTGAAGCAGTATGTCGATATTAGCCTCGGCCGGACCGCAACATCGAACTACGCGAGGCGCTGGTGAAGCTGGCTCGACAGAAGCCGCGCTAGGGCTATAGAAGGCTGCATGTCTTACTTCAGCGTAGAGGCCATGAGGTTAACGTGAAGCGAGTCTACCGCTTGTATTTGGAGGAACGGCTGGCGGTTCGGCGCAGGAAGCGCAAGCGTCTGGTGCGGGATCGTGCCCTGGCGCCGCGACTGATCCGGCCTCATTCATCCAGGCCTTCCAGGCGAAATCCGCAAAGCCCCGAAGCACAGTAATATTACCAACTCTTGAGTAAATACACTCGTCCTTCATGACAATCGAGGAGAGGAATCACTACCGCATGGCAATGACAGCCGCATCCCGCTCTGGAATGCTTACTGTCACCTGCTGACCTTCGAGCATGACCTGTTGTTTTCCCCAGACATCCTCGGCTGACGTGAAATTACCAGCGTTCGGAGCAAGTCGAATCCTGACCGAGCGAGTATCACGTGTGGGGTTTGTGACCCACAGATAGGTTCCCCCGGCGCCTTGGTGAAGTCTCGCCTGAACATGGGCATCATTGACTTTTACCGTAGGACTAACTCCAGCCGATTCGAGAAGACTCGCAAAAAGATCTCTTGTACTTGGAGAATGATGCAAATAGTAGCCCGCACCAGGGAAAGAGCCAATGAGCAGCGATCGCCCCTTTCCGAATTGATGCTCCACGGCGGCGATCTTTTCGTTCTCGTAATGCCCCGCCGCCGTGCCACCTTGGAGATCGTACTCCTGGCGAAAGTATCGGCCGAAGATCTTGGCATCCTTAACTTGAAGTGTTAGCTGATCTGAAATGTCGGGCATAAACTCCACATAGCTTTCTCGCGCTCCAAATACTTCGTCGAGTCCATAGTTTGGCTGAACGGTCCCGACGTGGCCATGGTCGCCGAAATATCCCGGCAGCCCTTCGCTTATGAGCATGCCTCCCTGTTCGACGAACCGGCGAAGCTTCCCAGCAGTCTCATTTTTCAACATGACTGGATAAGGCAAGTAGATTATCTTATATTCGCCAATATCATCGATGGAGACAAAATCAGGCTGAATATTTGAATCGAAAAATGCCTGATATGCTCCACAAATGGACTGGGAATAGAAAGCCGTTGAGCCTTGCTGCACATAGTTGAACAACTCGGACTCGGGAATGAACACGAGCCCGACATCGCCCCTGACTGGATTTGACTTCCACACATCGGCATTCGCATTCGCCCAGCGTGCAACCTTGCCCGCCATTTCCGCCCGGGGAGTAATGGAGCCATCCATGGCGAAGGGGCCAAAAGCACCAAACAACGGGCCGTCCAGCAGCGGCCGCCACCTGCAATACAGAATTCCTTTTGCACCTCCCGCACAGGTAATCAGGTTCCAGATGCGCACATCTTCAGCTTCCGGAATGCGCCCATCTTCCTTCGGGCGACCAATCACTTGCGGTTGCATCCATAGCGGGCCACCCTGGGCTTCAGCGTGCCAGAACGGCTTACCCCGAGCGCCGCCGCGCACCAGGTCCATGGCATGGAATTGTTTCCACGGCTCGTTTCCCTTTCTCGCTGCGATCCACGTCAATCCGTAGATATCCACGCGCCTCGCCGAACGCCACTCGTTGTGCGAGGACGAGGGCATATCATCGAGCGTTCCCGCCACCCCGTGCGCGGTGATGCGATGATGAGGATCGAGGCCGCGAAATAATTTCAGCCGCCAATCGTACAGGTCGTAAGCATTGTCGATTCGAAATTCGAGCCAGTCGATGCTATCCGCATATCCAGAGAAGGAAGCCGGCGGTTCCACATCATCCCACGTCTCGAAGCTGTAACGCTTCCAGGTCTTCGCGGCGTTCGCAACTGTGCCGTATTTTTTGCGCAACCACTCGCGCAGCCTTTGCTTTGACGCATCGCAGTAGCAGTACATCCTTGCCGGCGATCCGCCGAATGACGTGTTTTCGTTCCACAGGTCATAGCCAAAAAGAGCCGGATGGCCGCGGTAATGTTCGATCAGCGCAGTCAGGAAGGTTTGCGCGGCTGCACGCACATCCTGATTGTCAAGGCAAAGTCCAGGAAAGCCGCCGGTTGCACTGCTCCCAGATATGGTGCTTTTCGCCACAGTTCCATCACTGCCCATGAATCGAGCGTGTGGATATTTGCGGAACGCCCATTCGGGCGCGCACGTAACTTGCTCTTCAAGGATGACTCGGATTCCGTTTTTGGCTGCAAGATCCATCATCCGGTCGTAATCGGACCAGTCGTATTTTCCCGGCGCGACCTCGATGGCTGACCACATGAACCAATGGCGGAAGATATTCATTCCCACTTGCGCGGCAGTTTGATGATCCCTCGCCCAGTCTTCTTCAGGCGGATTCGACTTGCGGAAATAGACGGCACCGTATGGGAACGCGGGTGCCGTCGGTCCATCCATTTGGTTGTCTGCTCCCGGTGTCGCCGTCGAAGGTGCAAGTTCGGCTGCCTGGGCAAGCGTCGCAGATGCTGTAACAAGTGCCGACGTGCGAATGAATTCTCGGCGCGTGATGTCAAAAATGTCGGTCATTTTGTCTCCTGTGGGTCGAAATCGCATTGCGGGCACTTGCCCTGACGATCGCTGTTCATGTCGGAAGGTCAAAACAGAAACAAGCGCATTGTGCCTATGCGGCAAAGTCGAGCGCGATGACCTCATGCACGCCGATGGTTGGCACCTCAAGAACAATCATGTCCTGCTCCTCACGATAAGGGACGTCCTTCCCTGCCACGAGTAAATGCGCCTTGGTCACGCTGTCGACCGGGGGAACACGAATGTGAACTCTCTGACTGGAGATTGGGATGACTTCGCGCAATGGTCCCTTCATCATCATGGGATTCGTAAGGTTTACCAAGTGTACCGTCATCGAGTTCTTCTGCCCCCAGACGGAGATATCCAGGACACCCTTGCCCTCAACCGATAGGGGAGCAGGCTCGTTCGTGGCCCAGAGCACTGCATTGCGCAACAGCTTTGCGTGGTCTACATCCAGCACCTCCCAGAATGTGTAATCAATATCCCAGGGAAAGTAGACAACGCGGCCTCGGCCGACATTCCGCGCGAACACTCCAGCGTCGTGCGTTGTCTCGGGCGGTGGAAAACACTCTTCCATGGGCAGGTCAGGATAGGTCGGAATCACTACGAGTGGCGAGTACGCGCCACCTTCCGCCGGAACGACATGAACCCTGTGGATACCATTGATGATTCGCCCTGCATCTTCAAGTCCGGCCAGCAACGGATGATACTGTCCGGTGGCGGGGTCTTTCTCCAATGTGAGATACGAGTTGAGCATAGGGCCTTCCTTGCTGCCCGCATAGGAGGCTCCAAAGAGCGAAGCGAGGCCGAAATCCTTACGCTGGACACCCCACTCGTCGTACAGGGAAGTCTCATAAGTCGCGATCACACTTCCACCGCGCTCGACAAACTCCCGAATTTGATCGCACTGCCCATTTGAAAGCGCCGCGATATTGGGAAGAGATCAGTGTACGAAATTGGTCTGCATGCTCGGGGTCCAGCAATCCATCATGGACCATTTCAAAAGGGATTCTCGCTTCCACCAATGCCTGGTAGAAGCCGAGGCCCGGTTCATTTACCTTGACCTCCGCATCCGGACCGCCATAAAACTGCGCCGTTTGTTGTGAGTAAACCATGCCCACGCGCGCAAAGGATCTCTCGTTCCGGAGGTAATGCTCGTTCGCATAGTGCCACTGGAAGACGTCGTTGACAACCGGAAACCAGCGCTTGTCAAAGGGCTTTGCATTGAATTTTGTGAAAGTCGGACGAAAGTCCTGGGCGATGCCATCGGCCATCCAGATGCGTATCTCGTCGCCGTTCTGCACGGAGTCTTTCCATCGCTACTTATCTTCGAGCCCAACGCTGGTAATCCCTGCGATAGCCTTCCGTCCCATGGTGGAGCGGAACTCCTTGGCGTTTTTACCAGCCGCCCAGGGAGGCATGAGACCGGCCCGGCCTTGACGATCGGCACATGCAGTCGGCGCCAGGGCGCCAAAGGTCTTCATGTCCAGATCGCTCATGGTACCGCCACCGCCATTGGCCAGAAAGCTGGCGTTTGGGTTGATCGACTGGATTTTGTCGTTCCAGACATGCCACAACTCAAACAATCGCTTCTGGTGCCAGATTATGTATTCGCGCCGTGCCGGCTTCTGAGGATCGCTGGTGCGAGGCAGATCCAAACCCGAGAAGGCATGGAAGTTGTTTTGGCAATGCTCGCAATAACACATGCCGTTCCCGGCCCAGCGATTGGTGAAGATGCCGTCCGGCATATACTTCGTCATGATCTCCGCGTGAACCGAAGTCATGAATTCAAAGTTGTAGGGTCCTAACGCGCAGGTCAGCCAAAAGTCAGGATCGGACGCGTGGCGCCGCTTCTTCCCGTATTCATCTACAGCGAGCCAATCTGGATGTGCTTTGTAGACATCCTCATGGCAAGCATGGGGATCGGTGCGGGCAACGACGTTCATACCAAGCGCACGACAACCCTTGGCAATATCGCCGAAGGTGTCCATATTGCCAAGCCACTTGCTGCGGTAGTGGAAGGGAACCTGGGTGGGATAGAAGGCGACGCATCCGCCGGCATTGAGAATGGTGGCATCGGCGTGGATCTTCTTAAAGTAGTCCAGCCAGAATTGAAGATCGTAGTTTCCTGGATCGTTCTCAACGAAACTCAACTGAGCCCAGCGCATTGGGCGGTCATACCAACCCACCTGCTTGGCGGCTGTTGCGTCGCCTGCGTCGCTGCTCGAGGCGACACCTGCGCCTTGTTGCCCGTCAAATCCCACCATGCAAGTCGCAGAGAGTGCCGCGGTCTGCTTCAGAAATGCTCTTCTTGAACTCTCCATTTGTGGCTCCCGACGGAAGAAAAATCACACAATCAGCGTGCCGTATCCGATTAACGAGCGGGATCCGTCTACTACTGGTAGAAAGTGTACGGGCCCTGATAAGGACGCAATCGCCAAGGATGATCAACGTGGCCGCCCTCAGTGCATATCCTCATCAGCGGTCATGCACAGAGAGCCTGACATTTCAAAAGTAGAGTTTTGCCGCGAATTGAAGTTGCCTTCCAGTCGCAGACCCATTTATCAATTTGCCAAAGTTCGGATTCGTTGAATTGCAGACGGCACCCGGCGCGCCCTCACAGGTAAGGGTTACATTGCTCGCGGCTGGAAGCTCGAACGTCGGTGTATTCGTAGTATTGAACGCTTCGGCCCGGAACTGCAAATACAGGCGATGCGACTCCGAAAGATAGAAATTCTTGAAAAGGGACGAATCAAGGTTCTTTGATCCAGGGCCTGTAACTGGGAAATGCCCACAATTGCCGAATTCTGTTATCTGAGCACCCGTTATGCTTGGCTCGGTCAGAGGAACGGTAAATGCGGCGGGATTGAAGTATCCATCGACGCCAGCGTTTGGAAGCTTCTTGGGAACACCGGCAACGCAGCTCGCGACATTATAAGTCTGAAATGTAGGAGGCACCACATTCGTGTTGATATCGGTTGGAAAACCTGTCCGCATCGTGAGGATACTGTTGATCACCCATCCCCCAAGCACAGTGTCGAGTGGACCAGTTACATTCAAAAATCGCTTTCCAGAGCCCAGAGGAAGGTCATAAAGCGCACTCACGCTCACCGTTTGGCCAATATTCAGCGGAGCAAGGCCTTTCTCTCTTGATAGGTCGTAGGTGTAGAGGGCTACAGACGTTGACGTCTGGTTATAGGAGTCGGGGCCATCTCCATCCGATTCAATGTTCTTTTGCCATGAATAGTTGGCAAGGAACTGTAACCCATGCGCAAACTGTTGCTGTGCCTTTAGATTTAGCGCGTTATAGTTCTGAGTAGAAATGTCATTAACTTCGAGCACACTAGAACCCATGTAGGGGAACGGGCGATTGGCCTGGGTATTCGTCCCATTCAGCGCATCGGAAAATGGCTCCTGGTTGTCATCGATGAAGAATGAGGCAAAGTGGGATCCACGGGCACCGCTGTATGATGCTTCAAAAAGAAGCGTTGGGTTCAGCTGAAACTGCAAGTCGAGGTTGTATTGCATTAACCTGGGCATAAGCCCGTTTTGTATGCTTTGGGATTTGATTTGGCCTGAATATGGACTCGTTGCAGTAAAGCCCGCTAGCGAGTCGGTGGCGGGGACAGTGTTGATTGGGGTATTCATGGTGTATGGCGGCGTTACGGTGTGGGCGGCTGTGATGGTCGGCACTACGATGGTGGGGATATTGGGGGTGTTTCCCGAAAATTGAGTGGTTTGTTGGTTCTGGTCGCGCATGGCGTAGAAGACTCCGTATCCGCCACGTACTACCCACTTGGGAAAAGCCTGATACGCAAAGCCGAACCGCGGGCCCCAATCGTTATGGTCTCCGTGCACCATTGCGCGGCTGTAGGGTGTTTGGCCTGGAATCGCAAACTGGCCTGTTGTTATGTCGAATTCGGAACCCAGGTTATTTGCATCGATAGGCTGCGTGTATAAGCTCGTAGCGCAGGCCCATATTGAGTGTCAATTTGCTGGACGTCTTCCAGTCGTCCTGAATATAGCCGCCGAAATAGGCGGTGTGCTGACGTCCCTTGGCAATCATCGGGATACCATTCGTATTGGCTGGAAATCCCATCAGAAAGTCGGCGAGGGGAAGGCCGGAACCCGGCGCGTCGGAACTGGAGGAGAAAATGGCGCCGTAGACAGACCCTGGCCCTCCCTTTAGCACGTCGAAGATCGAATCGCGAATATCCACGCCCCACTTTACGGAGTGACGGCCGTGTGTCCAGCTCATGTTGTCGGCCAATTGCCGGGTTTGCAGGGTGTTCAGGTTAAGACTGGCGGGACCCCACCCGGTAAACTCTACAGTGCTATTTGCCGCAACGCCCGAATAACTGAAGCTGATAGTCGGAAACTGTAAGGGATTTGTAGGTAACATGAGCGAGACCGATTGCTGTGCCGAAGGTCGCGCCTTCCGGTCCGCCGCCTGGCTGCGTGCCGTTGTTGTAGAGGTAGCCCACTCTCAATTCGTTTACCAGAGTTGGAGCGAAGATGTGGACGTCGGACAGAGTAATCTGGTCATTATTATCCAATGCGGCAGAGCCACCTCCTATCCAACTTGGGAAGGCGCCTACTGCCGGCTGAAAATTGTTGCTGATGGAATAGGTTCCGAAGAGATGGTTCTTGGAGGTAATTGTCGCATCGATCCGGATATCGCCCTGGTCCGTGTTTGAAGACGACTTGGGTGTATAGAAGAAGTTGTTTGCGGTGAGGGTGGTGGCCCCGTAATTCGGGGCTGGAATCAGGCCCAGGATTGCTGTGGCTGTCGGATTGATGAGGTTAGCGGGAATTTTGTTAGCCCCTGTTTCAGCCTTGAAGGAAGTGGCAACAACGGTTCCGTTTGGTCCGATGTGGCGCGACGTTGGATCGTAAAGGACCGTTGGACTCGAAGAAAAATCCCCAGTTCTCCAAGCCATTGGAGGTACGCTTTCAATGGAGCTTCCGGACTGGGTGCTAATCCGCGTTCCCTGGTAATCGCCGAAGAAGAAGATGCGGTTGTGCAGGATCGGTCCGCCTGTGGTGCCGCCAAACTGGTTCTGGTGGAAGGGCGTCCTGGGCAGTCCGGCACGATTGGTGAAGAAGTTGTTGGCGTCAAAAATATCGTTGCGCACAAATTCAAAGACTGCACCGTGGAACTGATTGGTTCCGGCCTTGAGGGTTGCTGAGACAATTGTGCCTGCTGCATGGCCGTATTCCGCGGCAAAATTGTTGGTCATTACTTTGAACTCCTCAACAGCGTCGACTGATGGGACAATGGCATATCCGTTCCGCCCGATATTGCCGGCAGTCGCAAAAGTGTTGTCGTCGATTCCGCTAAGCGACACGTCGCCACTGCTGAATCGCCCGCTTCCGCCGACAAAAGGAAGGTTCGTTGCCATCCCATACACGGGGGCAGTGTTTCCCACCAGAAGGCCGAGTGCGAATGCATTTCGTCCGTTCAACGGCATGCTCAGGACTTCATGGTTGTCAATTACCTGCCCCAGAGAAGATGTTGTCGTATCGACGAGGGGCGCTGCTGCGGTGACCTCGACCGATTGACTCACCGATCCAACTGCCAACGCGATAGTCAGATTCGCCGTCTGGTCAACTTGCAGCGTGATTCCGTTGAGCGTTTTGGTTTGGAAGCCCGTCGCGGTCACCTTGATGGCGTATGTGCCTAGCGGCATGAATTGCGCATTGAATTCACCTTGATCATTGGTGTGAGTCTGCCGCGCTACGCCCGTAGCGATCTGCGTGAGAGTGACTGCGGCGTTCGGGACAACACCGCCAGTGCTATCTTTGACGACCCCGACAATGGTTCCGGTTTCGATTTGGGCTTCGGCAATGCTTATGCTCAGACATGTTAGCAACGCCAGGCATGCAGCTTTGGATACTAACGACATGATGCGCCTCCGTGAGAGCTAGCTAGATCAAGTGTCCGATTCAACTTGCTCCATTCAGCCTTCAAATGGTCATGCCAGGAATAATGGTTGATTTTGGGAAGTGCGAGCCAATAAATCCGAAAGGTATACCGGTCCGACCAATGCTGTCAAGGACATTTTGAAACATTTCCGTGGTGTCCATCGTGGATCTCTCAATGGACTGATTAGCCACGGCTTAACTGACTCACGAGTCACAATTGATGCCTCAGTCGCGTGGCAACGTTCAGAATTGTCTCAGTACGCGTCTCCGGACCGGTTTTGTAGTTTCGGTGATAGCTGAATGTTCAGTCGAACGGCACGACAATGTTGCCGTTGACTCAGGAAACGAGCCGTTAAGGAATGGCTCCCCGGATATTGATCAAGACGATGAAGGTAGAGAACGTGTGGGGACCATTTCTCTAACTAACGATAGTCGTCTCTAGACTTGGGCACAGTTTTGCGGCGCTGGGACGAGTGTATTCATGCAAAGCCGCGGAAACTCCTTCGGAAGATCGGAGCACGTCCGTTTGTACCAGGAACGTGGACCTGCCGCGATCGAGACACGCAACTTCGTCCAAAGTAACCTCGCGGCAAAGCAATTTATGTAGGAGATACTGGCGGCCGGTCGCTTGCCGACCATCTTCCGGCCGTGTCTATTTTCTTACTTTGCGCTGTTGAACGACATCGGTAACCAGTCTAATGGTCTCTTCCAAATGGAGACGCATAGCGTTTCGCGCCGCATTTGGCTTTCGCGCCGCAATAGCCCGATAAATCGCGATATGACGCTTCAAGACAATCTCCGGGACCTCGGGAATGAGCAGCTTGTAATGAATCCATTGCCGCATCAAATTGCGCAATAAATGTACCGCATTCCTCAACACCCCGTTTTGCGCTGCCGCTGAGACGGCCAAATGAAATGCCATGTCGGCTTCGAGCGTTGAATCTCCTCGTGCTATGCTGTCGCGCATAAGTTGAACTGCACGACCCATCTCCTCAATCTGCTCGTGCGTTGCTCGGCTCGCGGCTATTGCTGCCAAATTCTCTTCAATGATCGTTCGGGCCTCCATGATCTCCTGGAGTTCTTCATGATCAGTCCCGGTGAAAGCCCACAGCAAGGGCCGGCTGAGGAATTCCGAGCGAGGACAAACGAAGGTTCCATCGCCTACGCGGCTATCCAGCATGCCAACCAGTTCCATTGCCTTCAGCGACTCGCGAAGCGAGGTGCGAGCAATGCCCAACTGTTGGCACAACTCGCGCTCGGGGGGAATTCGCTCACCGGCCTTCCACTTTCCGCTCACTACGTAAGACAAGAGTTGATCAAATACAGATGCTGTCAGCTTTGTTCGTACAACGGGAGTGACTGTTTTAGAAGCATGTTTCATATTTCATGTTCTCTTTGAGGTACTTTGTCCCGCGATATATGGCGTACTACACCTGGGACGAATTATGTCCAGGTTGCATGCCACACTTTAGCATAGCTTGGTACTAACTCCGCGACCAGCAATCTCATCACTCAGTGCGCCTTCCCTGGTATCACCTGCCGATCATCGGCGATTATCGCCATGCGAATCTGTGGTTGCGCGCAGGGACCCTCGTACGACGCACCCGCCCAACAGCCTGTTGCTTGGAATGCCAGTAACAGATCGAGCACTTCTTCATCGCACTAAAGTTTTTACGAGAAAATAGACCATGGGGTGCTGCCTTCGAGCAGTAATTGGTGAGGCGTATCTGCTGGGATTTGAGCAATATCTCCCGCCCTCAGCTCAGTGCTAACACCGTGCAGCACGGAGTCGCCCCGGACCTCTCCAATAGACCATTGTTGGCGTTGCTGGTAATGTCGTGCCTTTCGCGCATTTGGAGCGCGAGATCGTTAAGTGCCTTTCTGGAATAGATGGAGGCGCCATTATTTTACGAGTGACTCCGTACATTGGATGCTGAAACACATAGGCTCGCCGCAATCGCAGGAAAAGCTACTTTCTTTGCAGCATGGCTCTGGGGCGGGACACGATGCACTGAGGATATGCGCAGAAGCAGACAAGAACGCACGACATTCATAATGATTTATTCTCCCTTTCTAGACTGGCCTTACGGCTAGATGCTCCGGTGAATATACCCAATGCGATTTCCCACTTCGAACTTATATAACACACTCCTGCGTTTTTCTACGGAATCAGAGGTTATGCACCAACTCGGCCGTCGAGTTCGTCCCACCTATCGGCGCGCTTGCCGGCGCACCCGGTCGCGCTCCACGAAGTTCATTCAGCGCCGCTCGGCCGATCACCGTTCAGCCACGCTTCGGCCGGCGGACGACTCTTACCTTCCCGCTCTTTTGCCCTCCGCAGAAGAAGCGATCGCCACCGTCCGACTCGAGCCCTGAGATGAGCACACCCGGAGGCATGGCAAGCTTCTCAAGAACCTCTCCAGTTTGCGAATCGACGCGACGCACTTCGCTCTCTTCACCTTCAGAGGTTGCATGCCAGAGCTCTCCGTCCACCCATGTGACCCCGGTGACAAAGCGGTTGGACTCGATGGTGCGAAGAATGGCCCCGGTGTCGGGATTGATTTGATGGATCTTCCGATCCCTGTACTGCCCGACCCACAAGCTGCCTTCAGCCCACGTCAGTCCGGAGTCACGACCACCGCCGGGCGCAGAAATCGTAGCCAGCACCTCGCCGTTTCGGGGATCGATCTTCTGGATGCGATCCTCCGCGATTTGATAGAAGTGCTGGCCATCGAACGCTGTTCCTGCATGCGCGGCGGCATCAATCGAGCGGGCTGCCTTTCCACTCGCGGGATCGAAGGCGTTCAGCTTGTCTCCGGACGCAAACCAGACGTTCTGGCCGTCATAGGTGACTCCATGCACGCGCTCGGCTCCGGGAAAGGGGCCATACTCACAAACGATTTCGGCAGTTGACTGTTTCATACATCCACCTTAATCGACGAATGGCGGAGCGGGGAGTAACAAAGTTGTCGTGAATCCCGGCATCGGCGAAGTGATCCAACGACGAGCCCGGGCCTGTCCGAAGAACTGCGCCTTTCCTGCTGCCGCGAGTGAATCAAGGGCTCGCTGCACGGAACGCTGGCTTGTGCCAAGGGCGATCGCCAGTGCTGAACTCGACCACGATTCACCGTCGGCGAGGAATGCGAGCACGGCCCCATTCTCATCCTCGACGGGCTGTGCCAGCACGACCAATTCTTTGGCGGCTCGCGGCGCAAGCACGAACCCTCTCTTCGTCGCATTCACATCTGCCAGCGGCCGAAGCATTTTGCGCAGCCGCCCGATTTCAACTCGCAGCCGCATGCGATGCGATTCATCGACGAATCTGGCTCCGAACGCGCGAGCCAGGAGCCGATCTCTTGGAACATCATCAGGCCAGGCCTCGCCGAGCGCGCGAGCGAGCGCGAACAACACCGGACGCGTTACAAGCGAGACCACGGAGCGCCGATCCCGCACGACATTCCGGCAGGCGTCCATGACGAGCGCTTTGGACGCGAACAATGCTTCGACTTCCTTGAGCAGGAGCGGCCGCTCCTCGCCGCGCGAAATCAGGCGGGCTGCGGGCGCGTTCAGGACGTGGAACGCTGTTTCAACCTCCGCCGTCAAAGCAGGGATATTGGCTTGCCGGGCGGCGCGTTCGGCCCTCGCCAGCGCAGCTTGCGCCGCTTTGGTTTGCAGGCGCCTTATGGCGATTCCAGCAACCATAAGTTCGTAGGCAGTTCTCAGTGCGGGCGGCAGGGGCGTCGAGTCAAAATCGGCAAGCCGGCGCTCTGCCTCGTTCAGGCGGCCGATCAGCACAAGACGCCGGACCTCGAGATACCGCGCATGCGCGGCGTTCAGCAGGTCGCCGTGCTTCTCAAGCGTCGCCCGCGCCGCGTCCAGCGCTTTTGGCAGGCCAGCCCAGGTCGCGCGAGGCCAGCGCGATCTCGGCTTCGGCGACGACGCACCTCGCGCGCGCCACAGATTCTTTTGGGCTGAAGGCGCGCGCCGCTCTTCGCAGCAACTCCTTTGCCCGTGCAAAGTCGCCGAGTTGTGCCATCGCAATACCGCGAAGTGCAAGTGCGGGCGCATCGTCGCGGAGCGCGACACGCTTCAATGCACCGAGAGGGTCACCCGCCGCAAGAGCCTGTCCCGCAGCTGTGATCAGCGAATCCATCGGAATCCCGCCACACTTGTCACTCTCTGTTGGTTCGAGACCTGCATCAATATTTGTACATGACCATGAAGCACCTGGTCATATCGAAGACGAAACGAAAGGCCAAAATCAACGACGGGAGAAAAGACGATGACGACACAGACAACGCACGGTATCGAAACCAAAGAGCATCTTGCGATCAACAAACCCCCGATCGTGTCGCAGCAGGAGTGGGAGGCCGCGCGGAAAGAGCTGCTCGCAAAAGAGAAAGCCCTGATGCACGCCCGCGATGCCATGGCCGCCGAACGCCGGCGCATGCCGTGGATGGCCGTCGAGAAGGCGTACCAATTCGACGGACCCAACGGCAAAGTCAGCCTGCTCGATCTGTTTGAGGGCCGCCGGCAGTTGATTGTCTATCGCGCCTTCTTCGAGCCCGGGCTGTTCGGCTGGCCCGACCATGCCTGCCGCGGCTGTTCTCTGGGCGCAGACCAGGTCGCTCATTTGTCTCATCTGAACGCCCGCGACACCACGCTCGCCTATGCTTCACACGCCCCGCAGGCGGACATCGCGCGCCTGAAAGCGCGAATGGGTTGGAAGATGCCCTGGTACACCATCACCGACAGCTTCGACGTGGACTTCGGCGTCGATCAATGGCACGGCCACAATGCATTTATCCGCGACGGCGACAAGGTGTTCCGCACCTACCTCATCAACAGCCGCGGCGACGAGGCGATGGGAACCACCTGGAGCTACCTCGATATGACGGCGCTCGGCCGCCAGGAGACCTGGGAGGATTCGCCGAAGGACTACCCGCAGACCCCGCCGTATAAATGGTGGAACTGGAACGACAACTATGAGAACGAGACCTCGATCAACCCGGGGTGGCTCGATATGCTGACTGATCCCGAAGCCGCTGCGGCCCGACGGCGCGAAGCAGAGAAGAAAGCATGTAACTGCTCCTGAGCGCGGCATCACAACCCAAAACCCGTGCTTCAAAGGAGGAAGCGATGAAAGACATCATGAGAGATGGATTTGCAGCGCCCGAAATCGTTGATCGGAGCGTCTTTCAAGAGCAGCTCGACGCATTGCGGGTTCGAGAGAAGGCGCACACGCACGAGGGTGATGCGATCGCAGCCGCCCGCCGGCGGCTCCCCATGGTGGAAGTAGACGGCACTACAACGCTGATTGGCCCCCAGGGTCCGGTGACTCTACTGGACGCGTTTGAAGGCCGTCGGCAGCTGATCGCCTACTACTTTATGTGGCACACCGGCCACCCTGCGCCGGAGCAGTGCGAGGGCTGCACCTGGGTTACATCGCAGGTCCGCGAGCTGTCCTATATTCACTCTCGTGACGTCACCTACGCGACATTTTGCCAGGGCCCGTACGAAGAGAGCGCCCGATACCGCGAATTCATGGGCTGGGAGATTCCCTGGTACTCGGCCCCACGGGAGTCGCTCGAAACCCTCTTGGTTGGGCGTCGGGTAGGCAGGATGCACATCGTCTGCTACCTGCGGCTGGGATCCAAAGTCTTCGAGACGTACTGGACGACCGCACGCGGCTCCGAGGTGATCGATAACAATTATCACCTGCTCGACTTGACCGTCTACGGGCGGCAGGAGCAGTGGGAGGACTCGCCAACGGGCTGGCCTCAACAGTGCACCATCACGCGGACTAAAAGCGGCTCGCCAACCTGGGAACCCGAGTGGCCGGGCGGACGCCCCATCGCTCAGTGGCCCCGCGTGCAGGCCGGGTATTCCGACGACCTGGGAGCCGGGGATCACTGAACCACGCCTTCCAATGCCTCAACCTCGTACCCATTCCCGCCGGCGCGGGTACGAGGGCACGGCCAATGCGGCAACAACGGAGATCGCATCATGAAAAGCGCAGCATCCTTCAACAATCACTTCGAGTGCAGCATCTCGCGCGGAATGGGCGCTTATTCGCCTTCAAAAGACGCACACCACCGAACCTTCTTGGCCATCTCAGGGCTCCTCTTCGCCGTGAGCGCGTTGGTGACGGTGCTTTGGTGCAACTCCATGTCGGCGATGGGAGAAATGCGGATGCCCGGAGGCTGGACCATGTCGATGGCATGGATGCGAATGCCCGGGCAAACCTGGATCGAGGCCACTGCATCATTCCTCGCGATGTGGGTCGTGATGATGGCAGCCATGATGTTGCCGTCGCTGGCGCCCATGCTGGTTCGCTACCGCCAGGCGGTCCGCGGCAGTGGCGCCCCGCGCCTCGCGCTTCTCACTGTGCTGGCAGGGCTTGGCGTACTTCTTCGTGTGGACTCTGTTCGGATTGGCCGTCTTTCCATTGGGCGTCGTGCTGGCAACCGCCGAGATGGAACATCCGGAACTGGCTCACGCTGTTCCGGTCGCGGTTGGCGTGGTCATCCTCATCGCCGGCGCAGTTCAGCTCACGCCATGGAAGGCACATCACCTTGTTTGTTGCCGGGAAATGCCGGCGCGCGACCGCACACTGCCGGCAGACGCAGGCACAGCCTGGCGGCAGGGTGTGCGTTTTGGATTTCATTGCGGCCTTAGCTGCGCCAACTTGACGGCGATTCTTTTGGTAGTCGGCGTCATGGATCTGCGCGCCATGGCCCTGGTAACGGCAGCCATCACCGCCGAGCGCCTAGCACCGGCTGGAAAAAGCGTCGCACGAGCCATTGGGGTCGTTGTCATCGGGGCAGGATTGCTTCTAATCGCGCAATCAGCCGGGCTCCGATGATGAAATCAGTCAATTGCCAAATCGGCACAGAAGCCGCCCTGATCGCTACAAAATCTGCACCTTCACCAATCTGCTTCGGATCGCTAATGAGAAGTCGGGATGACTGAGGTCAAGCCTTGATACAAAGCTCCATTGGAAATGATCATGTGTGGGTGAAGTGGAATTGGCGGCGGTGGTCACCCACCCTAACCGGCGCAAAATGCGCGCCGGTTAGGATGGGGCACCCAGGGGAACCACTTTTCGCGATCCCACCTTAGCCACAAAAACAGAGACGTGGCGAAGGTGAGGCACCCATGTTGTTCGATTGGCGCGGGAGGCAGAAGCAGGTCCCCATTCGATTCCCGTTACTTTCTCACGTCAGCGACTAACACCTGTCGCCGGGGGCCGAGGTATTTCTGGAGTGGTTACAGATGGGCTCTTGAAGAATAGATTATGGCGGCGGCGCAGGAGGCGATGGGGACGATGGTAGCGAATACCCATCGTTTAGACCCCAGCACTGCGGCCACGAGAAACAGCAGCAGCCCGGCCAACCAAAGCGCCGGCCATACATTGCTGACTCCCAGGTCAAGCCGCATCCAGGTGCCACGTAGATGGAACGGGAGGTTGACGCAGATTGCGTCCCACACCCAGAACGCCAGGGAGCAGGCGATACCGAGCCAACCGATCAAGTTCGCTATGAGTCTTCGGTTCATGTTCGCTTGGGCTTCATCTTACCCCGGCTGTTGCCCCTGCGAACTGCGCCTTTTGTGGGATGAATGGGAAGGGGTATTTCATCGTGCAACGGGATCGGGGGCACGAAGAGGCGATGTTGAGGTTTGGGAGGGCGGTTAGGGGGTGGCGCGGTTTGTTCGATCGGGTTTCATCACCCTGACAGCACCATCTCGAAACTTGGCGATTGCCAATCCCAGGTCTCAAAACGGAGACCTGGGGCACCCCTTTTGGCATAAATTCAGGCGATCGGGAACCTAGTCGTAGCGCTCAAACACGATCTGCTTGCGGTGCCAGCCGAAGTTCGTCAGCGTCTCGCGCACGCTTGAGACCATAAAGTTGAGGCCGCAGATGTAAGCGTAGATGTCGAAGCTCAGACTCGTTCGGCGGAGTGGCGGGATCGACGGGCGGAACGGGCAGCGGTTGCCCCAGCCTCACGGCACGCTCTTGAATGATTTCGCGAAACGTGGTCCTGCACGTAGCCGCGCAGGCCGGTCCAGCTATCGAGCGCGCGGCTCAAGCGTGGGCAGGTAGTGGAAGTTGGGATGCTTCGCGGCGAGCGCCTCGAACTCTTCGCTGGTAGTAGATGTCGGTTTCGTGGCGCGTGCCGTAGACGAGCCAGATATCCTTTGCCCTGGCTGCGGTCGGGGCCGTCCTCGGGAAAGAGCCACTGCGCAAAGCCGCGCATGGGCGCAACGCCCGTGCCGGTCGCAATCAGGATCGAATCGGTGATGGGCTCATGAAGCACAAAGTGGCCGTGCGGCCCGTGAATCTGGATCGTAGCGCCCGATGGGTAGATCGGGCAGGTCGGCCAGGTGATTTGAGAAGAATCCGTTCTCGACCCGGTTTACGCACAGATCGAAGTGGTTGCCGCGCGACGCCGAGGCAATCGAGTAGGCGCGCGTCTGCTGCTTGCCGTTCTCGTCGGGAGCAACGGCGGAAACAAACTGGCCGGGCAGAAAATGGAAAGTGCTCCATGCTGTCGACCGCAAAATCGAAGTGGTAGCACTGGGCGACTTCAGAGATACAATCTTTTGCTCAAGACGCGCGGTATAAAGTCTCACGTGGCAATGGCATCTCTCGCTTTGCAGGGAAGATCGGGTGCCGTTACCGTTCTAACTGCGATTATAGGTTGCCGGGGGAGCGGGACTGCCAAGGACGGTAGCGCCGCGCTGTCCCATTTTGCGGCTGTTATGGCGTGGCCATTACCGGCACTTCGAGCGCGGAGTCGTGGCCCGGGCCGGAGTAGATGGTGATCGTCGCGGGTTTGTAGTCGGCAGGCTTGGCCTTCATGATGTTGGGCACGAAGGTTTGCGGATTGCGGTCGTAGAGCGGAAACCAGGTGCTCTGGATCTCGACCATCACCGTGTGGCCGGCCTTGAAGACGTGGTCCACATCGTGCAGCGAGAACTTGTATTCGTGAACGGAGCCGGGCGCAAGCGCCGTGGGCGTGGTCGAAGCCGGACAGATAGCGCCCGCGGAAGATTTCGGCGTTGGTCATCAGCTGATAGCCGCGCATCTTCGGATCCGGATCGTCGTCGGGGTACTGGTCGATGAGCTTGACCACCATGTCGTTGTCGGAGCCGGTGGTGGAGGCGAAGATGTCGGCGACGACCTCGCCGGTGAGCGTCAGATCGTGCGTCGAGCACGGGCAGTTTCCACACCGCCACATCTTTGCGGCCGGTGACGAAGCGCTGATCTTCGGTGAGCCAGTTGTACCACTCCGAGCCGGGGCCGTAGGTGGGCTGGATGGGCCGATGGCGGTAGGGAACGGGATTGGCAGGGTCGCTGACATAGCTGGTTGCCGGCTCCGCGACTGGCCGCGCTCCAGCTCAGCATTGCCGTCGCCGCCAAGATGCAGATCGCGTGGGTGCGCGACTCGGCGGGCGGAAACTGCGTGTAGTGCTTCCAGGTGTTGGAGCCGGTTTGAAAGCTCGCCGTGTTCTTCGAGATCGAAGTCCGGGCTCATCCTTCAGATAATGCGCGAAGAACGTCGCCTCGATTCGCGCGCGAAACTCCGTGCCGATGGGCTCGCCGTAATCGCAGATTGCCCAGGTGCGCGCGACGACGAAGACCAATAGCCGTGCCGCCAGGGACCGAGCACCAGGAAGTTTTCATGCTGCGTGTCGTGCGGCTCCAGCGTTTGCGTACTCCTCCTGCGGACCGTACATGTCTTCCTGGTCGTAGTAGCCGCCGACGGTGAGCGTGGGAACAGTGACCGTGTTCAAGTGCGTACTCCACGCCGCGCGAAGACCAGACGTTGTCGTAGGCGGGATGATCGAGGAACAGCTTCCAGGTGGGCAGCATCTTTGAGCCGCGACTGCTTCACATCCTGCCGCAAACGATCCGCGCTTGAGAAAATAGTCGAAGCCGTCGACGGGCTTGCCGTCCGCGTCCTTGCCGTAGCTCACCGGTTGAGCTTCTTGTTCGACTCCATGCCCGAGCACGTAGTCGTAGCCATAGCTCTGGCGGAAGGCGCCGTTGTGAAAGAAGTCGTCGCCCATCCAGACGTCGATCATGGGCGCCTGCGGCGAGATCGCCTTCACGGCGGGATGCGGATCGATGCCCGCCATCATGGCCAGAAATCCCGGATAGCTGGTGCCGACCACACCCACGCGGCCGTTGTTGCCGGGGACATTCTTGATGAGCCACGCGACCGTGTCGTAGGCGTCGGTGCTTTCGTCTGTCGCTTTGGGATCGTGATGGTCGGCCAGCGGGCGCATCATCACGAATTGGCCCTGGCTCTTGTAGCGCCCGCGAATGTCTTCGCCCACGTAGATGTAGCCGGCGCGGGCCAGCTCCGGGCGCTGCGCTGAAGAACGAGGCGCGAGTGATTTCGTCCACGCCGTAGGGCGTGCGCTGCATCAGGATGGGAAGCGGCGCGGCGATGTCGGCGGGCTTCAGGATCACCGCGTGCAGCTTGACGCCGTCGCGCATCGGAATCATGGCTTCAGTGCGCACGTAGTCGTGAAAGACGTGATGCACGGGCTCGCCGGTGCGCGCGATAGACGGCTGCCGGGATTGCCGGAAATGGAGACGGTTGCTGCCGCGGCCTGATGCATCGAGAGTAAACGTGACGGTGGAGTCCGAGATCGGAAACGCGAACATGGTCGCGGTAACTGGAGTGAGTTCGACCGGAACCATGCGCGCGGATTCGACGATGAGCTTGCCGTCCTGGACGATAGAAATCGAATCCGACTATCGGGCTCAGCGGGATCGGTGTATTCGCCGGCAAGAGCCTAAGCTGTGCGGCCGCAGTCATGAGGGCCGGCTGTGCCGGCGCGGCCGAGCGCAGCGGCGAATGGAAAGAGCGCGAGAAAGAAGCCAGCAAGCAAGACGCAGCAAGAGGTCAAAGCGGCCCCGCCGTGGTGCGCATAGAGAAATCGAGCCTCCAGAGCGATTTTCTCAAGCCGGATCATAAGAGGAGAAAAGCGCCGGTAAAAGCGTGCGGCATGAGCAGCGTATCTTAGTGCGATTGGCCGTGATGGTGAGCGTGGGCGCTGGAGATCTCCTGGGTGGCGCGACGCAACCATCGAGTCCTCGCAGCCGATGTGCTCGAACTGGATGGTCGTGTGGCTGATTTGAAATCGCGTCGCGGAGCAGCGGATTGAGATTCACGAGGATGCAGGCGCTCTCAGACGGAGGAATGTCGGCGATGGTGACGTGGCAGGCCAGAGCGCGCGACTGCGAGCCGAGGCACCAGACGTGCAGATCGTGGACGTTGACTACGCCCTCGACTTCTTCCATGCCGGAGCGAATCTGGGGCAACGAGATGCCGCGCGGCGTGCCTTCGAGCAGAATATTGAGGGTTTCGCGCACGATGCCAATGCTCGACCAGAGGATGAGCGCGGCGATGAGCAGCGAGAGAACCGGATCGATCCAATTTTGGCCGGTGAGCAGAATGCCGGCGCCGCCAGCGATGACCGCAGCCGTGGAAAGCGTGTCGCCAGCCATGTGCAGGAAAGCGCTGCGCAGATTTACATCGCGGGCCACGCCCCAGAGCAGTGCGGCGATCACGCCGTTCATCACAACGCCGGCGGCGGCCACGATCATCATGAGCCGGGGCTGCACGGCCACGGGAGAGCTGAGCCGGTGAACGGCTTCAACGCCGATCCACAGGGAGATGGCGATCAAGCGTGGCCGCATTGATGAATGCGGCCAGCACGCCCGGCGCGCTGGTAGCCGAAGGTTCTTGCGTGATCAGCGGGGCGCGACTGGAAGTAGACCGCGGCGAAGCTGAGCAGGAGAGCCAGGAAATCGGAGACGTTGTGGCCTGATTCGGAGAGAAGCGCGAGCGAATGGGCGCGCAGGCCCGCGATGAATGTGACGACGACGTAGGCCAGCGTTGCCGCCAGCGAGAAACGCAGCACCAAGATAGTCCGGTTTGCGCGATGGCCCGCGGACGCCGCGTGGACATGCATAGATCTAGTGTAACCGGCGGTGGGTATGGCGCGCAACGGCCCGGGCGACTCGCCGCCGGGTTGCTGAGATGGCTCGTGTCGAGCGGGTCGGGATCTTCGAATGATGGGCAGCTGCGGAAGGCCTTTGCGCAGGCCCGACCAGCCTTCCGCAACGACGATGCTGTTTTGCGGGTTGCCGGGCTGATAGCGGACGGAGCAGGGAAATCCGGCACGCACCTGTGGATCTTCGACCACTCAAGCATCGCGGTAATGTCTTGCGAGCATTCGTAGTCGACGCCGCCGATGCGGTAATTAAACAGAAGCATGGTGAGTTTGCGCCTGGTCTTCCGCGTCGACGTCGTAGATATCGAGCAGCATGCCGTCGACAAGGCGCCCTGACTGAGCGAGGAACTCGGCGGCGCATCGCTCCAGCTCATCGGCGCGTGGGGCGCTTGCGCAGGACAAGCCATGCGGCCCCGCGCCGCGACCAATGCGGTGACGGCCAGTCCAGCGGCAATCTCCCATTCGGTTTTGTTGAGGAGCGTCATCTGGAGGCGAGGCATCAGCACAGGGGGCCTCAACTTGAGGATAACGCAGAGGAATTCGCGCTTGTACTACGGAAGCGGTGCGGCAATCGAGAGCTGGCGGTTGGGGGCGGCCAGGGCTCAATACCGCGCCAATGACCTATACTCTAGGTTGCGCGTGGCGAGTTCGGCGCTCCGCTGGGAGTTTGGGACGAGAGGAATGAAGTGAAAGAGAGCTCCAGAATCCACTCCACGACTGTAATTTGCGTGCGGCGCAATGGCCAGGTGGTGATGGCGGCCGATGGACAAGTAACACTCGGCGACCATGTGCTGAAGCATTCGGCGAAGAAGATTCGGCGGCTTTTCCAGGACAAGATTCTTGCCGGATTTGCCGGTTCGACCGCCGATGCCTTCAACCTGTTTGCGCGCTTTGAAACCAAACTGGAGCAGCACGCCGGGTAATCTGAACCGCGCCGCCGTAGAGCTGGCCAAGGACTGGCGCACCGACAAGATGCTGCGCAATCTGGAGGCGCTGCTGCTGGTGGCGGACAAAGGGCAGACATTTCTGATCTCCGGATCGGGCGATGTGATCGACCCCGACGAGCCTCTGGCGGCGATCGGCAGCGGCGGAAGTTTCGCTACGGCTGCGGCCCGCGCGCTGATGGAGAATACGGAGCTGAGCGCCCGCGAGATCGCCGAAAAAGCAATGAAGATTGCCGGCGAAATCTGCATCTATACAAATGACCGCATTACGATCGAGGAGTTGAAGGGTTAGCCGCGTGCTTGCCCTTGAGATTGGCACATGGCGATTTATCTTCCCGCATCCGCTGAAGAACAGGAACTCGCGCTCGACGAGCTGACGCCGCGCGAAATCGTCGCAGCGCTCGACAAGCACGTGGTTGGGCAGCGCGATGCGAAGCGTGCAGTGGCTATCGCATTGCGCAATCGCCAGCGCCGTCAAAAGCTGCCGCCGGATATCGCCGACGACATCATGCCGAAGAACATCATCATGATTGGGCCGACCGGCGTGGGCAAAACCGAGATCGCGCGGCGATTGGCCAAGCTGACGAATTCGCCATTTTTGAAGGTGGAGGCGTCAAAGTTTACCGAAGTGGGCTACGTGGGCCGCGACGTGGAGTCGATGATTCGCGATTTGGTGGAGATTGCGATCGACATGGTGCGCGAAGAGCGCCTGGAGGAAGTGGAAGACCGGGCGGAAATGAACGCCGAAGAGCGGCTGCTGGATGTACTTTTGCCGCCACCTCCCGCCGCGCCGCACGGCCAGGAGACCCAATTGGCGCTGCCGGGCAGCGAGAGCTATCAGCGATCCCGCGAAAAGCTGCGGCAGCAGTTCCGCGAAGGCAAGATGGACGACCGCATGGTTGAGATCGATGCGCGGGAGCGCAACCTGCCGCAGTTTGGAATTATCTCCAATCAGAATATGGAAGACATGGAGATGAACCTGAAGGATCTGCTGCCGAACATCTTCGGGGGCAGCACGAAGAAAAAGAAGATGAAGGTCACCGACGCTTTCGATTACCTGGTTCAAGAGGAGGAAGGCCGGCTGATCGACATGGACGCCGTGAATCGCGCAGCGGTGGAGCGCGTGGAGTCAAACGGGATTGTTTTTCTGGATGAGATCGACAAGATTGCCGGGCGGGAAAGCGGGCATGGGCCGGATGTTTCACGCGAGGGCGTGCAGCGCGACATTCTGCCGATTGTGGAAGGAACAACGGTAAACACGCGCTACGGCATGGTGCGAACCGACCATATTTTATTTATCGCCGCGGGCGCATTTCACGTGTCGAAGCCAAGCGATTTGATCCCGGAGCTACAGGGCCGTTTTCCCATTCGCGTGGAGTTGCAATCGCTGACGGTGGACGATTTTTTGCGCATTCTGACCGAACCCAAAGCCTCACTGACCAAACAATATGCGGCACTGCTGGAGACGGAGGGCGCGCGCCTGGAGTTTGCGCCGGAAGCCCTGCGTGAGATGGCTGAATTTGCATTCAAAGTAAACGAGACCACGGAAAACATTGGCGCGCGGCGGCTGCACACCATCATGGAGCGCGTGCTGGAAGATGTGAGCTTTCTGGCGCCCGATGTTGTGCGCCGCGCACCCAATGGCGAGACCGGCTCCGCACTGCCAGAGGAGATCAGGAAAGAGGCCTCCACGCCCCTGCCTTATGAGGAACGGATGACTGCTTCCGGTCCCGAGAAGGTTTTTTTGATTGACGACGAATACGTCAAGCAGATGGTGGCGTCCATTGTGAAGGACCACGATCTATCCCGGTATATCCTCTAGAGCCGACATTTGTTAGGCGGGGCAGCGATTTGGGCGGCGCTGCGAACGGGCGTCAAGAAAAAGTTCGCGATCTGCGCTAAAATCGATGAGGAGTTGCAAAGGGATTGGGCCTGGGAGCGAGCCGTTCCAGATCAAGCGGCGCGCCTTACGGCGATGGTATTCTGAGGTTGTACAAGAACAGTCCTCGCGCTCCAAATGCAGCGTAGTTTGAATCCCGACGCTGCGAAGGGCTGGTTTTTGGGCAATCAATCGGGGAGTGGCTCAGCCTGGTAGAGCACCTGGTTCGGGACCAGGGGGTCGGAGGTTCGAATCCTCTCTCCCCGACCATTTCAAGCATCTGATTAGTCCTTATAATTCAATCGATTACAAGTTCGAGATGCTGCCAATGCCAAGGCAGCATTTTGCGCAAGATTGGGGTGTTCCGGCAGTTTCCCTACCAGGATTTGCTTAGGCAAGCAACCGTGCAGGGCGCTGCGCGGAGCCGAGCTCGCTCAACGCAGGGGCTAACCCGCGCGCCATCGTCCAGGGATGCCGCGCAGCTTAGAAGCCTGCGGCGCGACCACGTTCCGGGGCTGCCAGTTTGCGTCACAGAATCTCTCAAACAGTGCGATTGATTCCAATCCGACGCTTGCCTCTGTTTTGGGCAAAAAGCGGTGTCACATAAACTGCGCCAGGCCCAGCGTAAAGACGAGCGCTGTGACGGAGATAATGGTTTCGCAAACCGACCAGGTCTTCAGAGTGTCGGTAACGCTCATGTTGAAATATTCCTTGACCAGCCAGAAGCCGCCGTCATTCACATGGGAAAAGATAAGCGAGCCCGCGCCGGTGGCAATCACCATCAGTTCGGGATGCACGCCGGGAGTGTGCGCCAGGATCGGAGCGACGATGGCAGCGGCGGTGGTCATGGCTACAGTGGCGGAGCCTGTGGCAAGCCGCATGGCTGCGGCCAGCAGCCACGCCAAAAGCAGCAGAGAGATGTGGGTGCCCATGACGATGGTGACGATCGCGTGCGAGACACCGCTGTCCTGGAGGATGCGGCCAAATCCACCGCCGGCGCCGACCAGCAGCGTGATGGTGGCCGTTGGAGCGAGGCACTCGTTGCTGAAGCGGAGAACGGTTGCGCGTGCGAAGCCTCTCATATAGCCGAGCGTGACAAAACTTAGCAGCACTCCAATGAACAGCGCGATGTCGTCATTGCCGATAAGATGAAGCGTCGCGTTGAGCGTGGAGCCCGCGGGAAAGATCGCATTCGCGCAACTGCCGGTCAACATCAGCAGAACGGGAAAAAGGATTGTGAACAACGAGAGCCCGAAACCGGGAAGGGCGCGATTGATGTCGTGGTCTGTGAACTGTTCGGCAAGGGGATTTTCAGCGGGAAGGTGGATATGGCTGGCGATCAGCTTTGCGTAGAGCGGTCCGGCAATGACCGCCGTGGGAAGGCCAACGAGCAATGCTGCCCAAATGGTGCGGCCCACATCCGCGTTGAAGATCGCCACAGCCATCGAAGCGGCAGGATGGGGCGGCACGAGCCCATGCACGACTGAAAGCCCCGCCAGCAGCGGCAAGCCCACCAGCACCAACGAAGTCCCGGTGCGCCGCGCCACGGTAAACGCAATGGGAAAGAGGAGCACGAAGCCGACCTCAAAGAACGCGGGAAGACCGACGATGAGACCGACCAGGACCATCGCCCAGGGAATGCGCTTTTCGCCGAAGACACGGATCAATGTGTACGCGATGCAGTCCGCGGCGCCCGACTCCGCCATCATCTTTCCGAGCATGGTGCCCAGGGCGACAATTAGCGCAATGTGCCCCAGCGTGCCACCGACACCGGCTTCGAAAGAGTGAACCACGGTGGAAAGCTGCATGCCTGTGACAATGGCGAGAAAGAGCGAAGCGGCGAGGAGGGTGAGAAAGGGATTGAGCTTCGCGACCGTGATCAAGAGGATGAGGCCGGCGACGGAAACGATCGCCGCGGCTATAAGAAAGATGCTGTGTGGGTCGCTCATCGGCATTTTCTATATTTCACTCCCTGGGGAATGCCGGTGCGGCAGAGGTCAAAGCGGCAAATGCGAGCTTGATCATGGGCGGGATTCTTTGTAGGCGACGCAATCGATCTCGATCTTGCAATCCACAACCATCGTTGAGACCACGCAGGAACGCGCAGGCGGATGCGCTCCGAAGAATTCCTTGAAGACGGCGTTGAAAGCGGAAAAATCGCGCGGGTCGTCGAGCCACACTCCGCAGCGCACCACATGTTCGGGTCCATATCCGGCCTCGTTGAGGGCAGCGAGCAGATTGCGAATGGCCTGTTGGGCCTGCGCGGAGATATTGCCCGCGACCATTTTGCCATCGAGCATGGGAACCTGGCCCGATACATAAAGCCAGCCGTCTGCTTCCACGGATCGTGCAAAGGGAGGCTGGTCGCCGCCTGTACCCCTGCCTTGTTCTGCCCCGTAGCGCTTGATAGCCATCGATATTCCTCTTCCGGCGCTGTCATTGAATCCATGTTGTTTTGGAGCGCGGCAAGAAGCGGCCGGCCCGCTGCTGCGTGATACCCTTCGCATCGTACGAGAGGGCGCCGTTGACCCAAACCGCAACGATCCCACTTGCCGGGCGCCTGGGATCGGAGAAAGTCGCGGTGTCGATAATCTTTTCCGCATCAAATAGCGTGATATCGGCAAAGAAGCCCTCGCGAATGAATCCTCGCTCTGCGATGCCGAAACGTTGCGCGGGCATGCCGGTCATTTTATGGACCGCCTCTGCGAGCGAAAACAACTTCTGCTCCCGGCAATAACGGCCGAGCACGCGGGGGAAAGTTCCCCAGAGCCGTGGATGCGGCATTGGATCGTTGGGCAGCCCATCGGAGCCGATCATGGTGGCGGGATGGCGCAGGATGCGGCGCATGTCGTCTTCGCACAGACTGTGATAGATGGCTCCGGCGGGTTGCAGCAGGCGGGCTGCTTCAAGCTGGGATACACTCCATTGCAGGGCAATGCGCTCGAGCGATTGGCCGGCTGCCTCAGGATGCGACGAACTCCAGGTAATGAAGATCTCCACGCGCTCGTCCACCTGGCGAAGGTCGAGTGTGCTTGAGCTTGCTGCGTACGGATAGCAGTCACATCCGGCGGACTGCGCATTGCGTGCCGCATCAAGAGCGTGCAGAACCTCGTCGCTTCGCCCCCAGTTTGCGATTCCGGCGCACTTAAGATGCGAGACGATCACTGGCACCTGCGACGAGCGGGCGATGGTAAAGGCTTCCTGCATTGCGTCCAGAATTGCGTCACCTTCCGTCCGCATGTGAGTTGCATAGATCGCACCCGCGGCCGCCAGAGAGCGCGCAAGCTCCAGCACTTCTTCAGTAGAGGCCGCGTAAGCGGAGAGGTAGGCGAGACCGGTACTCAACCCCAGCGCGCCGCCGTCGAGCGCCTCCTGCAATTGCGCCGTCATGGCTTGAACTTCAGCGCCTGTCGCCGCACGGTCCAGGCGATCCATGTGGTTGCTTCGCAACGCGGTGTGACCCACCAACGCAGCTACATTGACTGCCGGCGCCGCGGCCTGAATAGCTGTTCTATATGCGGCAAACGTGGGATAACGGAACGCGGCGGCATCGCCCAGCAGATTCATCGGATCGGGAAGCCCGCTGCGCAAAGTGACTGGCGCGGCGCTGATTCCGCAATTTCCGGTAATAACGGCTGTCACGCCCTGCGAGATTTTGGGCGCCATCTCCGGAGCGTGAAGCACACTGAGGTCATCATGTGTGTGCGAATCGATGAAGCCCGGCGCCAGCGCCAGGCCGTCAGCTTCGACGACGCTCTGCGCGCGCATCGAGAGTGCTGGCGCGACAGCGGCAATGCGGTCGCCGAGCAAGGCAACGTCTACGACCTCGGGTTCAGCGCCGCTGCCGTCATAGACTCGAGCGCGGCGAATCAGCGTGTCACATGTCGACATCACGGCTCCCTGAGTATATAGGCTAGATACATCGCGCTTCCAAGGCCGAGGCGAAATGGCTTGCGACCGGATTGGAGATTCTCAGGTGACCACAAGAGAACCGCACGCAGCAGTTCCTGCCGGCAGGATCAACCCGCTGAACAAGGGAATTGGATTTCTGGAGCAGCCCATTGCGCACGAAGAGATCGCGCAACGAGGCTGGAACCTGCTGCGCGAAGATCTGACGCTGCCCGCAGCGGTGCTGTGCGAAGAGAAGCTGCGGCACAATCTCGACTGGATGCGGCAATTCGTGGTGGCTTACGGCGTAAACCTTGCGCCGCACGGTAAGACGACGATGGCTCCGCGCCTGTTCGCCATGCAATTGGAGGCGGGCGCATGGGGCATTACGCTGGCGACGGCACACCAGACAGAAGTTGCCTACGCGTACGATGTGCGTCGCGTGCTGATGGCAAATCAGCTTATCGGCCTTCAAAACATGGCCACCATCTCGCACCTTTTGCGCGATCCTACTTTTGAGTTCTATTGTCTGGTTGACTCCGTAGACCAGATCAACCAACTGGGTTCGTACTATTCCCGATTCGGCCAGCGGCTGAATGTGTTGATTGAATTGGGAGTGGACGGCGGCCGCGCGGGCGTTCGTAACGGCAGCCAGTTGCTGGCCGCGCTGAATGCGCTGGGCGACTGGAGCGAATCGCTTGTGCTGTGCGGCGTGGAGATCTACGAAGGTGTGCTCGACAACGAGGCTTCGATCCGCGCATTCCTGCACCGTGCTGTGGGCGTCACGAATGAAATTGCTGCAAAGGGACTTTTCCAGCGCAAGCCCATTCTTCTCTCGGGAGCCGGATCGGCATGGTACGACGTTGTCGCCGAAGTCTTTTCTGAGGCGGGCATTCAGCACCCTGTTGAAATTGTTCTGCGGCCCGGCTGCTATCTCACGCACGATATCGGCGCGTATCGCGTTGCGCAGACCAGGATTCAACGAAGCAACGCAGTAGCGCGCAAGATGAGCGAGGGATTGAAGCCGGCCCTGCAAATCTGGGCCTATGTGCAATCCGTGCCTGAGGCTGAAAGAGCGATTGTGGCCATGGGCAAGCGCGACGCGGCATTCGACTCCGGTCTCCCTGTTCCGGCTCTTCATTTCAGGCCGGGAGATGCCGAGACAAAGGCAGCTCCTGCTCATTGGACGGTGACCCGCATGATGGACCAGCACACCTACTTGCAGATTGCCGCACAAGACGACCTTCGCGTCGGCGACATGATCTCGTTTGATATAGCGCATCCATGCCTGACTTTTGACAAGTGGAGAGTTTTGGCCCTGGTGAACGCTCGATACGATGTTGTCGATCTCATTGAAACGTTCTTCTAGACCAGTTTCGGAAAAGCGATCGCGGGTCAAAGCGCGCTCTGGAGCGCCGCTGCCACAGGTCGCGGCGAATTGGCTGGATCGAGGACAGATGCTCTCTGTCCGAGACCGCTGGAACCGCAGACAAGATGCGAAGAGCTTCGCAGACTGAGCTGGTGCGGTCGGCTATTCGTTCTGTGCGCAGTTTGTGACCGAACCGAGCGAATAGGAAAACTGTGCCGGGCAGTGTAACCACTCTGCCCGGCGTGGAGACCAGTAAAGACGATCAGAACTGATACTTGAGCTGAAGCTCAATCTGGCGAGGCTCGGAGCGCGTGCTTTGTACATAACCCCACGTGCTGCCGCCGCCGGTGGTGCGCCCCTGGTTGTTGTAACTGACGATGTTACCCACGTTAAAGGCGTTGGCCTGGAACAAGAGTTTGTGCTCTTCGTGCAGTGTCCAGGTCTTCTGCAGCGAGGCATCGACCTGACGAAAGCCCTGGGCCCGTTCCGATCCCACTGTTGCCGTGCCGAAGATCGGCGCCGAACCAGCCGCGGCAACCGCAGGCTGGCCGTAGGCACAAACTCCGTCGTCGGTTCCGGAAGCGCCGCAGGTTCCTGTGCCCACATTGCCGGAGTGCGTGGCTGATGGGTCGGTACCCCAATTGCCCGCGATGACGTAGGTATATCCGGCTGAGGTCTTGCCGTCGAGACCCGGGTCGGGTGCATAGGAACCGCCTCCCGAGGTTTCGTACCAGCCATCAACGCGGCGCCCCGAAAGCTTCATCTGGCGATAGTGGTTGGCGCGGAGAGTTCCCGCGCCCGTTGCGCCGCTGCTGCCGTTTGCAGTGATCGTATTGGGCTGCCCGGAGAAGAGCACCGCGCTCCCCGAAACGGTCCATCCGCCAATCACTTCGTCGAGCCATAGGGGCGCAGAGCTTGCGAGTTGCTTCCCGCGGCCGAACGGCATCTCGTATACCCAGCTGCTGTTCAGCATGTGGCGGCTGTCGCTCGCCGAGGGGCCGTATTCGCACCTGAGGCAGAAGTTGTTCTGCGGGTCTCCGCCGGACACGTTGTTGTCGTTTACCGCGATGGGGCCGGAAGTATTCCCTAAAGCTTTGGAGTAGGTGTAGCTCATCTGGAACTCCAGGCCGTAGGAGGGTCGTAGCCGATAGGTGGCTTCGCCTGCGTTGAAGTTCGAGTAGGCTTCCGACTCGTAGAGCTGTACTGCGCTGGTGCCGATGGTGACGTTTCCGGTGGGCGTGCCGATGGTGGTTGTGTCAAAGGCCGCACTCGATGGTGTGGCCACAAGCGTTTCCTGGTTGATGTTGCGTTCGTCGCCGAGATGCTGGGCGACGTTGCCCACGTAGGCCGCACTCACGCTTTGCCTGCTGTTGATTGCATATTCGACCACCATGGAGTATTGCGGCTCCCACATCGGCTTCAGATTGCCCCACGCGTTGAAGGAGACGCCGGTCGTGGTTGCGCCCGATGTCCCGAATCCGTTGGTGACTGCGAAGGGCGATCCGGCGGTCGTGGCCGTTGGAGTCGTCGCGGATCGGGAGATTCCAATGTGAAATGGAGCATTGCCGACGTGGTTATGCAAAAGGTTGTAGTCCATGTAGCTGGTGACGCCGAATCCGCCGCGCAGCACGAATTTCTTGTTGAACAGGTCGGGATTCCACGCAAAGCCGATGCGCGGATCGAAGTCGTCGGTCGTGGGCTTATAGATGGAACGGCTGACGCCATTCTGGCCGGCGATCTCGAGGGCGCCGGTAGCCGGGTTAATATCCGAGAGCTTGTTATTGACTTCGTACATCGGCTGGTCGTACTCCCAGCGAAGGCCATAGTTAACGGTAAGATTCGGAGTGAGTTTGAAGTCGTCCTGGGCGAACGCCGCAAAGCGGTATTGACGCAAACCTACGTCTCCCGTTTGCAGCGAAACGGAGTAGCTGGAAGAGTAGTCGAGAAGGAAGTCGGCAAAGTCGTAGCCCACCGATTCTCCCAGCGCGGGATCGCCGGTGAATGCGCCGCTATAGTTGAAGCTGCCCAGCAGACCGCCTGAGTTGTTCTGGAAGAAGTTGTTTTGAGCGCGGAAGAGTTGCGCGCCAAACCGCATGATGTGGCGGCCGCGCTGCCAGGTCAGGTTATCGCCATAGCTGAACTGGTTATCGAGAGCCAGATTGGCAGAGCCCGAAGTGCCGAAGCCGCCCACGCCGGTGCTGTTCGTGCTCTCAGTAAAATTTTGCAGGCTGAAGCCGGGGAGATCGTTAGACCAGGGAATTCCGACGGCGGACTCACCGCTACCGAACTTGCCCGAGAGGTCGAGCGCATACGAGTTGTAGTGCATGCGGGTAAAGCCGGCGCGAGCCTCGTTCACGATGCTCGCCGAAATGATTCGCGTATAGAAGAGGGCGAGTTGCTTGAAGGGGAAGTCGTTGATCGTGGGAAATGAGACTGGGTCAATGGCCACCCTTGTGCCGTCATCCGCCTCGCCTTCAGACCAGCGGCCGGAGATGCGGTCCTTGGCCGTAGGAGTCCAGTCAACCTTCATGTCGCCCTGGTCGTTCCGGGTCAGGGACTTTGTGATTCCCTGGTAGTTGTTCTGGACGGGCGCTGCGGAAGGGGCCACATTGGGCAGCGGCAGCAGACCCGCGTTGGAAAAGAGGAACTTGGCCACAGGATTCCGGATTGGCACGAGGTTCTGATACAAGACGCCGCCAATGGTTTGATTGAAAGGCGCAAATCCATTTTGCGAATCGTAAAGTTGCGGAACGGCAGACCCAAAGTAGGCATATCCGGAAAGCGGTGACACGCTGGTATCCGGTGAGCCGCTTGCGGCCGTTGTGTTGCCGCGCCATGCGTTCAGTGGAACGTTGATTCTGCTGAAGCCGCCTGAGGGCTTCCGGTAAGCCTCGTAGTCGGAGAAGAAGAACAGCTTTTTATGGAAGATGGGGACGGGGCCGCCAAAGGTCCCTGTGTAGATTGCCTGGGTGTAATCGGTGCGCGGCGCAAAGGCCTGGCCGGGAAGAACGCGCTTGTTCTGAAAAAGGTTCGCGTCCATGAGGTAGTTCTGCAAGTAGCCGCTGGCGCTGCCGTGGTATTTATCGGTGCCGCTCTTGCTCACCACAGCAATTTGTGTTGCGCCGTCGCCGTACTCGGCCGGAGGCACATTGGAGACGATCGTTACTTCCTGGACCGCCTCCGGGGCGATGTTATAAGCCGGTGTGCCGTAGCCGTTACTGAGGTTGGCGCCTGTATCGACGATGGAGATTCCGTCAATGGTGAAGTTGGTGGTGTAGGTCCGGTTGCCGTTGATGTTGGGCAGCGTGGCGAAGCTCTGGACTCGCTCACCCGAGTTGTCGGGGCTGCTTTGGCCGGCGCCGTTCCACTGGTTGCCGTCAGCCACAGTGCTGCCGGGGACCATCTGGGTCAACTCGGTGAAGTTGTGGCCGTTGATGGGCAGATCATTTACCAAGGTCTGCGAGATCGTGGTCGTGATGGTACCGTCGCTGGTGTTGAGGATGGGAGCGGTGCCGGCGCTCACGCTGACCGATGTGGAAGTAGAACCCACCTTGAGAGTCGCATCGACCTCTACATCCTGCGCCACCTCCAGCGTGATCGACGGGATTACCTGCCGGTCGAAGCCAGTTGCCTCAATGCTGACCGAATATTGGCCGACCGGGAGAAAGCGAATGCTATAAAGGCCTTCATTGTTGCTTGTAGCAGAGGTGGCAACGCTCGTTGAGAGATTGGTCGCGACCACGTGGGCGCCCACAACATTTGCACCGCTGGGATCGGTGACCCGGCCATTGATGTTGCCCGTGATGGTTTGGGCCCACGCCACTCCGCAAAGGGCAAGAATGGCGGCGAGACAAGGTGCGGCTTTGATGTGCATTTGGCGATCCTCCGGCAATCTCTGAAATCGATCTACTTCAGCCGGGCTCGCAGGAATTGAAACCCTGCTGCGGGCTGGCCCTCCGTTCGGCGAATCTTCGGCATAAGCGCCGGCTCCGGAGAATTGCCCAATCTTAAATCCAATAAAAATGAAACGTCAAGCAATTTTTTAACATTATTAAACTTTTATGGAACGATGTTTAGTTATTATGCATCGTTCGCCATTTTGCCTTTCACTGTTTCAGTCCGGGCCGCTCGGCATTAATGCCGGCCAAGCAAAGCCTTTATGCAGCGGGTGGGAGCTTGAACTTACCGCGTTGCAAAGCGGGCGCCAAGCGGGACCGACAGCAAGAGGGCGCCTGCAAGCAAATAAACAACCGACACCAGCGCCATTGCCGGGCCGAGTCCATAATGGCCAGCCAACACGCCGACGAACAGGGGCGCAAGGCCGCCTCCGCCCATCCATCCGACGGTATTCATCCACCCGGCGGCTACGCCGCGCGCAGTTGCCGGAACCGAATCGAAGAGCGAGGCAAAGATATTGGCGTCATAAAGGCCTTTGAAGAAGCCCCATGCGGTAAGGCTCACAAAGACGGTTGCGATTGATCGGGTCTGGCAGCAAAGGAAGACGAACGGGGCTCCGCACAGCACGCCGACGGCCTGGACCGCAACACGGCCCCAGCTGTGGCGCCTGACCAGTCGGTCGGCGAGCCATCCACCGACCACGGTTCCCGCCATGGAGCCGATTTGCGCAAAGGCAGTAGCGGTAAGGCCGGACATGGCCAGGTTCAAATGAAATGCGTGATAGAGGTACGAAGGCATCCACACCAGCAGGACAACGGCGACAAAGTTGGCACAGGCGAACGCGGCCATGAGCAATCCGATAGCGGGAGTGCGCCAGGCCATGAGGGCAAACGAGGCAAAGGCGGGTGGGGACGAAGCTGCGGAATGGGCTAACTGTTTAGCTGCAGTCTCGTCTGACGCCCCCCGCACAGGCTCGACGAGTAAGCGAATCAGCAAAAATCCGAACAACACGCCGGCTCCGCCGAAGCAGACAAATGGCCAGCGCCAGTCATAACGCTCGGCGAGCCAGCCGGCGCAAAATCCGCCCATGATAGTGCCCGCATACACGCTGGTTTGGTGAAGGCCCAGCGCGCGGGAACGCGTGCGCGGTCCGTGGTAGTCGCTCAGCATGGAAAGCGACGCGGGAAAATAAAAGCTCTCGCCGAGGCCCATGGCGCACCGCAGAACGGTGAGGCTCCACAGGCGGCTTGTGAGGGCTGTAGCGGCGCAAATCCAGCTCCAGAATTCGAGGCCTCCGACAATTGCTGTCTTGCGGCGAATCCTATCGACCGCGTAACCCGCAAATGGAGCAGACAAGCCATATACCCAGGCAAAAGAAGAGCCCAGCAGACCTAATTCGGTGAGATCGAGATGAAGGCGGGACTGAAGGAGTGGGAAGACGGAAAAGATCGCCTGACGGTCGGCGTAGTTAAGGAAGCCCACCACCCAGAGAACGCCGACAAGCAGCCAGCGATAGGAGGGTGGGGGAGCGGATTGAGATGGAACGAAAGAAATATTGCCTCCAGGCCCGGCGAATAAGCGTTTCCAGGATCAAAGCAGGAGAGGGGTGGGATTGTCCATGGAAAATGGTGGGTCTTTCGAAGATTGCGGAACATTTGTTTCAAATAACAATTTATGTTTCACTATTTGTAGTTTTATCGCTATACTGACCTTCACCTATGGAATCGCACTTCGTATCCCGGCCGTTGCGAGGAATCATTCCACCGATGGTGACCCCTCTCGACGGCCCGGCATCCCTTGATCGAACCGGCCTGGAACGGCTTATCGAGCACATGATTGCCGGAGGAGTTACCGGCATCTTCATTCTGGGCACGACGGGCGAGGGGCCTGCGCTGAGCTATCGGTTGCGCCGCGAACTCATCGACCGAACCTGCGCGCAAGTAGCGGGGCGCGTGCCGGTGCTGGTGGGAATCACCGACACGTCTTATGAGGAGAGCTGTGGTCTGGCCCGCTACGCGAGCAGCGCAGGCGCCGATGCCGTGGTTACTGCACCTCCGTTTTACTTTGCGGTGAGCCAGGCCGATCTGTTCCGCTTGATAGAACGGCTGGCCGGCGAGGTGGAGCTTCCGCTGTTTCTTTACAACATGCCCAGCCTGACCAAGACTTGCTTTGCGCCGGAAACAGTGTTGCGCGCTTCCGAATTGCCCAATGTCTACGGGCTCAAGGATAGTTCCGGCGATCTCGGATATTTGCGAACGATTGCCAGCCAGCTAGGGGACCGTCCCGAGTTCACGCTGCTTGTGGGGCCTGAGGAATTGCTGCTCGAGAGTCTCGCGATCGGGGCGCACGGAGGCGTCACGGGCGGAGCCAATCTTTTTCCCAGACTGTTTGTTACGCTCTACGAGGCCGCTCAATCGGGCAACAAGCAGGAGGCTGCACAGTTGCAGGAGCGAGTGCGCGAGCTGGGCGAGTTGCTGTATGGAATCGGGGAGGCCGAATCGAGCTACTTGCGCGGGCTTAAGCTTGGTCTGGAGCTGATAGGCATTTGCAAGAGTACTCTGGCGCTGCCATATGTGTCGGCGGATTCGCGCCGCCATGAAGCCCTGGGCGAAATATTGAAAGAGTATGTGTAATGTGAAATGCTTACCTGCGAAGGGTAGGAATAAGCCGATCATGCCGAAAGCCAAGCAGGCAAAGGTGCGCGGGGGCGCGCACAAATCCGTTGAGAAAGCGCCGGGCGAGAGCCGCTATTTTTCCCGTGCGGTTGGCAAGGCCATCCAGATGCTGGAACTGCTTGCGCGAAGCGCTGCCCCGATGACTCTGATGGAACTTTCAAAGCAAACCCAATTGACCAAGAGTTCGGCCTTTCGGCTGCTGCAGACTCTTGAAACATTGCGCTATATCCGGCGGGACGCGAACGGCCATTATTTGCCCTCGCACGAGAACAGCGCGGTCGTCTCAACCCAATATGTAAACGCCCTGGCGACGGCGGCACGCGAGCCGATGCGCCGCCTGAATATGGAGTTTGGTGAGACGGTGAGCCTGGCGGTATTGCTGCACAACCACATTGAGGTGGTGCACGTGGTGGAGAGCGCGAATTTGATTCGCATGACGAATATCGCTGGCCGTATTCTTCCCCCGCATGCCAGCTCCATGGGCAAGGTGATTACATCGTGGCAGGATGCCGAAACCCGCAAGCGACTGCTGCAGAGTTACGGGTTAGCGCGATACAACGAGAACACCATCATTGATGAGCAGACCATCGAGGCGGAATATGAACAGATTCGTGCACGCGGATACTCGACCGATGCCGAGGAGAGCACGCTGGGTGGATACTGCTTCGGCGTCGCAATTTTTTCTGCGCCGGGAAAGGCCGAAGCAGCGATCAGCCTCTCGATGCCAAAGGCCCGAATGCCGGCAGACGAATCTCGCCAACAGCGAATCGTGGGGGCACTGCAACACGTAGCAGAGGAGATTTCACGAAAACTGATGCAACCAGGCCCCGTGGGCATAAAGGTGGCCTGACGGCCGTGCCGCTATACCGGAGCAGACAGCCTGGTCCTGGAAGGCCGCGGCGCGCCCGGCGATGGTTCTGCTCTGATTTCGGCACACTTTGCAACTCAGCCGTCATCTTCGGGCTCGCCTGCTCTTTGTCTGTCTGCTCGGCGCAGGCAAAGTTCCTCGATCTTTCGCAAGCCACCGTGATTGCGCCGGCAGATGCGGACGGCCCCGAGATGGCGGCGGTCGAGTTGCTCGTCCAGGAAGCGGGCAAACGCACTGGCAGCGAGTGGCAAGTCAGCAGAGAAGATGAGTTAAACCGCCTGACGGCACCTTGCCCGTGCATCAGGGTCGGGCGCAGGGACCAGTTGCGGCGAACGGTCCTGGCATTTTGGCCCGCTGCCGCTTCGAAGCCTGAGGCATTTCAGATCGAGACAGTTCCCAACGGCTCCGGGCGGGGCGTTGTGATCGCGGGCGAGGACGACCGCGGCGTGCTGTTCGGCATCGGCTATCTGTTGCGGCACATCGGGTTTTCGCCGAATCATGCTTTGCTGGATGCGCCGCTGCATTTAACGTCCGCACCGCAGTTTGCAGTCCGCGGTCACCAGTTAGGCTATCGCTTCAAAAACAACACCTACGATGCGTGGACGCCGCAACGCTTCGAACAATACATCCGCGACCTGGCGGTCTTCGGCGCCAATACAATCGAGCTTCTGCCGCCGATTACCGACGACGCACCATCCAGTCCGCTATTCCCGCTGCCAGCTATGGAGACGATGACGCGGGTTTCGGGCATCGCGCAGAAGTACGGCCTGCGCGTTTCCCTCTTCTATCCGGCGCTGGCAAAGGACTATGCCGACCCGCGCACGGTCGAGTCCGAGCTTCGCGTCTGGGGCAACGTCTTCAGCAAGCTGCCGGAGATCGACGAGCTGTTCGTGCCCGGCGGAGATCCTGGTCACACCGATCCTGCGGTGCTTTTCCCATTCCTGGCGCGGGTTGCGGAGGTCCTGCACCAGTCCCATCCGCATGCCGGCGTGTGTGTTTCCACGCAGGGATTCAACGCAGAGCAGATGCGCCGGTTTTATGCGCTGGTGGCCGCGCGGCCCGTGTGGTTGAGCGGCGTTGTGGTCGGCCCGCAATCACGCGATGGGGTTGATGTGCAACGTGCCCACATTCCCAGGGCCATTCCCATCCGCTTCTACCCTGATATTGCCCACACCATGCACTCTCAATTCCCTGTGCCCAGGTGGGATGTAGCTTACGCGCTTACTGAAGGACGCGAGATCATCGATCCGCGACCGACGGCTGAAACGGCGATCTTCCGGCACTACGCTCCGTATATGAATGGTTTTGTCACGTATTCGGAGGGCGTGAACGATGACGTCAACAAGTTCATATGGAGTGCGCTCGGCTGGTCGGCGAAGGCCGATCCCAAAGAGACGTTGCTGGAGTATGCGCGTTATTTTGCGGGCGACAATGGCTTTCGCGCCGACGCGTTCGCGCGTGGCATTCTAGCGCTCGAAAAAAACTGGGATGGGCCCCTGGCAACGAACGAAAGCGTCGATCAAACTTTGCGAAGTTTTGAGGAGATGCAGCAAGCAGCAACGCCGGCACAGGCCCACAACTGGCGCTTCGAGGCAGCCCTTTACCGGGCGTATACCGACGCCTACGAGCGTCACCGTCTGATTTCTGCAACTGCGCAAGAGCAGCGGGCGCTCGGTTTGCTTTCCGTCGCAGATCGGACTGGGAGCGATCAATCTATGAAGGATGCTGACGAAGCTCTCGCCGCCGATCCGCCGGAGTTGGCGGCACTGCAGCCGTGGCGAGCGGCGATCGAAGACCTGGCTGGTCGGCTCTTTCATGACATCGGGCTGCAACTGAGCGTGGCAAAATACGGCGCGTCCGCCACCGACCGTGGAGCGAGCCTGGACACGGTGGACGTGCCACTGAACGATCGCGTGTGGCTGGAGCGGGAGTTCACGCGAATCAGGAGCATGAGCGACGAAGCGCACCGGTTAAAGGCGATTGCGGCAATCGTGCACTGGAAGGACCCGGGCCCAGGCGGCTTTTATGACGACCTTGGCGATCCTTCCGCGGAGCCGCAGCTGGTGCGCGGCCCCGGATTTCCTTCGGATCCGGCATTTTTTGAGTCCGCGCTCGATGGAATTGCCGACCGCACTCCGGAGCAGGGGTGGCGCCTCTCAGAGATCTCCTATGCGGGGGCGCTCTACGATCATCCGCTCGAACTTCGCTACACGGGATTGAGCGCGAAGCTTCACTACAGACTGCGCATCATCAACGCCGGGGAGGATTACACGACACCGGTGACGCTCACTGCAGACTGCCGATATCTGATTTATGGGCCGCGATTGCGAGCCGCGAACCCTGAGACCGTTGAGTTTCCTGTTCCGCCGGCGGCAACCCGCGGCGGCACGCTCGATCTGCAATGGACAAGACCGAAGGGCCTCGGCGGAGGCGGACGAGGATTGCAGGTGGCCGAAGTCTGGCTGTTTCCTCAGCGGGACAATTGAACTGCGATCGTTATGCGCGTACTTGAGTGCCTGACCTACTCTGTCTGATCGTTTGCCGTTTCGCATTTTTCGTTTACAAATCTGGACATAAAACATGCAGTGGTTCAGCGGCTGACTGCGTCTGTCGCTGAAAGCAGGACGAGGGTGGCGTTTAACGGAGCAACAGTACGCGGCAACGGACAACGGGGAGCAACGAGCCAGGAGCGAGTCAACGATGGACATGTTGCCGTACCACCAATGAGCGCAGTTGTGCTCCTTACGGCCCATTCATCTTGATGCGCTGTGCAGTTCAAGTTCGAGCAAACTGGTATAGCGAATCGCACCGACACTGGGCGGCAGCTTGAGATCGGCAAGCGCACGGGGACGCCAACGCGGCGCGTGATCGGGGTTAGAGTTCTGTCGTCAGCGTCGGTGTCTTGTCGTAGTTCCATTGGCTGCCGACGTAGCTGTAAACGCGGATGTCAGATGTCACGGGTGCATTTATTTTTTCGCAGAATGCCGTGACCGCGTTGTAGAAGCCGCCAAGCATCGAGAGTATCACCGGCGGCGAGATGCCGTCTGAGGCAACGGTGATCGCATACAGCGGAACACCGGCGCGGACATCCACAGTGTTGATGTGAACGCCGCAGCCGGTTATGGTCGCCATGACCGGTCCCGACAGTCGGATGCCCGCATAACCTGAACCGCTCCTCCCGTCGCCCTGAAAAACGCAGCCGGTCAAATACACGGGGCTGATTTTCCCAGATGCTGTATTTGCGATCATGATGCCGTTCTCCATGTTGCGCTGCGTAGAGCAGTTGGCGAGCTGCACCATGCCTAAGTATTGACCGAAGGGCACATTGATATAGAAGCCGTTGCGGCCGCTCAGGTCACTGCGGCAGTTGGCGAGGCGGGTATCCCCGGCCTTGGTGGTGATCGAGATTCCGTTGCCGCCGCAGACCTGCGCATGACAATGCTCCATTGTCAGATCACCGGAAGCGAGATCGAAGCCGTCGCCGCCAACGTTCTGCACGAGATTGCGGATGATCGAGTTGCCCTGGGCGGTGGGTGCGTAGGTTGTTGTGTTGGTGATTCCAGATGAAGACCGGTTTGCAATGGAGCCAACGATGCAGCCGGTAACGCTGAAGGCGCCGACATAGCCGTAAGTTGCGATGCCGTGCATCTGCCTCTCTGGCGGCAGATTGCTTCCGAGAATCGTGAGGCGCTCTACGCCGCAGCGGTTCACGCCGGCTCCCGCGGTCACCGCGTCAAACAGGATGCACGCGGGCTGGCTTGCGCCTGCCTGCGCCCATTTCGCTGCCGGCTTTATCGTTGTGCAGTTGCCGTCGTTGTAGCCGGCACCACCCATCGTGGCAAGCGGGCCGCTTCCAAGAATCAAGATATCGCTTTTTGTAACGACCAGCGGGGCAGTTACGACATACTGGCCGACCGGAAGATATACGACTCCGCCATATGCGTTTTGCTGAGCCGCTGCGATGGCGGAGCGGATGGCGGCGGTGTCATCAGCCGAGCCGTCGCCTCGCGCGCCGTAGTCGCTAACGTTATAGAACCCACGCTCAGAAGTTGATGGCGGTTGCGGCGGGGCCGCCCTGGCGGTCTCGGCTCCTCCGACGACAACCGCCGATGCGGCGACTGCGCCGGCCGCCTTGCCCAGAAAATCACGCCTCGTTGTGCTGGTCTTACCGGGCTTACCCAGAGCCGGAATGTCATCACCGCCGCCTGCCAACAAGGAATCTCCTCCTAATCAAATTCTGTGAAAGTGAATTCGGCTATCGCTTTACTGAGTGGTGGCTTAGAAGTTCAACCTCAATGTGAACTGCAACTGTCTGGCCACGTTGTATGAGGAGAGAAAGTTTTGCGTACCGTCGGTTCCATTTGGGTTGGTTTGTCCCTGCACGTTGAAGACGTTAAATGCATCCATATTGAAACGAACGTTCACCCGCTCAGTGATTGGGAAAACCTTGAAGAGGGATGCGTCAGCCGACCAGTTGAAGGGTCCATTGAGGACGGTCCGCGAGTAGGGGTTGATGTCGGAACCCGGCGAGAACGCGATATCGGTTGGAGCCTTCCCGGGCAAAGTAATGCTCACCTCATTCTGGCCATAGTATTTGTAAGCGGGATCGGTCTTATTGCAGTCCGTGTCGATGGGGCTCGAATAAGGCGTCCAATTGCCGGGAAGGCCGGAGACGACCGCCGTTGTTGTGGCGCAGGTGTTTCCGGAGATGACCGTTGGCGCCAAGTACCCATTGAACCACTCATACCCCTTGTGGCAGACGCCGCTGCGGCAATCGTTGATGGGCGCGCCGTGCTTGTAAACGTGGAGGGGATTTGTCGGCCCCCAGTTCCCGGCACCGACGGTAAACGACTGGGACTGAACGCTGCCGTCGCCAGCAACCTGCCAACCGCCGGCCAACTCGTCTACGAAACGGTTGGCGCCACGGAGGAGCCACTTGCCGCGCCCGACAGGCAGGTCGACGATTCCGTTGAATTTGATTTCGTGCTTCGGAAAGTAAATGTCTGTCTTATACTCTTCGAAGTTATTCAAGGCTCGATAGTATGCATACGGCGCCGTGCCAGCCGGTTGCGGCGGCGGAAGTGACGGGTTAATGACCGTACCGTAAGGAGACGTCATGGTGCTCGCCGCGGAATAGACGTAATTGGCGCTCGGATAGACATAACCGTCTGCGCCGGACTCTCCGCCCGTGTGCATTGGCTTCGACCAGATATAGCTGATCTGATACGCGATGCCGTGATGGAAGAGCCGCTGATAGTTGGCCTGCAGCATGTTATTGGTTGACCAACCCGTTTTTTGGTCCTCGCGAAGGTTAGTGCCCCAGGTGGTTTGGTCGAATGGGCCCGTTGCGGTTGCAGCATACTGATTGCTGCCGACTACATTTCCGTTGGGCGGAGCTGTGCCGGTTTTCATCTCCCAAACATATTGCGAGGGATGGTTATTGAAGTAATAGTAGTTCCATAAGTTGGCGTCGTGAGCGAAGTTCCAGCTTACGCGAAGCGCGGAGTTTCCTTTAAATGGTTGTTCGATAGTGAAATTTGCCTGGGTGACCTGATCGGGTGCGTCATCCGTGTCCATGAAGACAGGATTGATGCCTGGGGCAATGGCCGTGGGCGACGTGCTGTCCACCGCATTCGCGCTATTGAGGCCCGCGACACCCGGTACGCCGAGTGCCGGGCTGGTTGCAGTTGACTGAGCTGACCGCAAAAGATAATTTTGCACGCTGTCCGGTGACTGGGCCGCAGCAATATAGCTTTCTTCGTAAGATCCTGCAAACGGCGCAAACTGGCTTGGAGCCACGAGAGAGAAGTAAATTGGCACCGGATAAAGGTATCTTCCGTAGGCCCCGCGGATGACTGTTCCCAATTTACCGAAGGGTTGCCATGCAAAGCCAAATCGGGGCAGGAACATGAGGTTGTAGTTATCGAGCAAGTTCGACGGCTGTCCGGCCTGCTGTGGAGTTTCTATCTTGCCTCCATCGTTCAGGATGTTGGAAATGATTGCTTGCGTGGTGTAATGCCCCGCGATGAGAGACGCAGGCGAAGCGGGCAACACGAGGGCATCATTCTTCAGATCGAAGCCATCGATGGTGCCGTCTTTCACCCAGGGACCGGGGTGAGCCTCGTAGCGAACGCCCAGGTTCAGAGTCAGGCTTCTGGCGACATGGAAGTTGTCCTGGAAGTAGCCGTCGAACTCCATATCGTGGAAGTGGATGTAGGGCGGTTGCAGATTGACAATGTAATCCTGGACGGCGCCGAGAAACTCATCGGCGTCGGAGTAGCCGGTATTGCCGAAGCCTGCGGGAGTCGTGGCGCCGGTTGACGGATTCTCAAGGGCAGTAGCGTAGGCACCAAAATCCACATGCTCGTATGCCTGGTTTTCGAGATAGCCAAATCGCTCGTGCCGGAAGCGGCCGCCAAACTGCATTTGATGTTTACCAGCCGTCTTGGTCAGGTTTTCATCCAGATTGGAGATGATGCCTGTGATTCCGTACTGGTAGAAGGTGCCGCCCTGGGTGTAAATACTGGCTGAAAACTCAGGGAACCCTTTTTCACCAAAGTTGTTGGGCAGTCCGAGTTCCGATTCGAAATCGGTTTGCGGCGCAGGACCAGAAGCAAAATTGTCTTCTCTGAGCCACTGCTGGCTCAAGACCGTTTCTGAAAAGAAGGTGGGCGAGAACACGTGAGTATACCCGAGAGCAGCGGCATACAAAGCGGAGGGCGAGGTGGCCAAGCCGCTCGCATTCGCGGGGATATTGAGGCCATTTACCGAGGCCGCAACTGTAGCGGGTTCATTGCCCGGGTTGTTGCGAAGGCCAACGTTCGAGTTGACATTCATTGTGTAGCGCAGATAAGCGCGGTTGTTCTCGTTAAATGTATGATCCAAGCGGAACGTGATATTCGGCTCTACGGTAAAGTTGGGGTTTTTAATGTTGATATTGCTCGTGACCAGCGGGTCGTCCGCCGTCGTCGGCGGTGGCGTAATGGCGTAGAGAGCATTGATGGCCGGCGAGAGGCGGCCGATTGGGATTTGGTTGTTGGTGAAGGGCGTACGGCACCACTTATCGTTGACCGTGCCGCCGGTGGGAGCTGGACAGGCAGCATTGGCAACCGTTGTGGCCGGGTCGTAGAGCCTCTGCGTCACGCCCGAACCGTTGATCAGGCCGCTCCAATCGCCGCCGCGCATGGCCATGGTCGGCACTGATCCCAGTTCATAGCTCGCCTGGGAAAGCGAGTAGCGCTCGTAGGCAAAGAAGAAGAAGGACTTGTCTTTGCCGTGGTAGATACGAGGCAAAATGATAGGGCCGCCGACAGAAGCTCCAAACTCATTGCGCACATAGTGAGGTGCGACCAGGTTGGAGGGGTCCTGCCGCCGCTTTGCGATACCGAAGCCGTTGTTGCGCGCGGTTTCAAAGAAGGATCCATGCAACTGGTTGGTGCCCGACTTGGTGGTCATGACTCCCACTGCCGGCGTGGCGTAAGCAGCGCCCACGCCGCTGGTTTCCACCGCAACTTCCTGGATGGAATCAGGGTCGGGCAACGCATTCTGGCCCGCATTGGCGCCTCCGAATTCACGGGACTCCAAGGTCACACCGTCTACAACGTAGGCTGTTGCTGCCGGCATGAGCCCATTGGCGCACGAGGGCGACTGGTTGCACTTGTCCAGCCCCGGCGTGATTTCGTTGGTCAGGGTCAATAAATTGCGCCCGTTCATTGGGAGTTGATTGATTTTGGCGTTTTCCAAGGTTGCGCCGGTGACACCGTTATCCGTAGTCGTAAGCTGGACGATATCCGCATTTACCTCGACCTGTTGCGTCACGGAACCCGCGGTCATAGCGACGTTGATGACGGCGTTCTGCGCAACAAGCAGCTCGATAGACTGTTTGGAGGTCTTCATGCCCGGGGCGGTCACGGTGACGACGTAAGTCCCCGTGAAGAGGGAAGGCACCTGGTAGAAGCCGACGTTATTCGACTTTGTGTCGACGGCGACGCCGGTCGCCTGATTGACGACATGGATTGAAGCTGCGGGGATCACTGCGCCGGTTGCGTCCGTGACTGTACCCTGAATGGAGCCGGCGCCGCTCTGCGCGAAGGCATTGGAGCAGCAGATGGCCAGCCCAAGAGCGAAAATAGCTGCGAGAACGGGCAAATTGCTTTTGTACGTAATGTGCATCAGAAAACTGGCTAAGCTCTTCATCTGAATCATCCTCAAGAGAAATGTTGGTGGGTGGGAAGTCCCGGCCGAAAGATTGAGCGTGTGTGCACGGCTTGTATCAACCCGAATCGGACGGCGAAGGCATTATTTGTTTCCTTGTTTTTTCACTGATCAATCGTTCGGGACACTGCTCGATCATAAGAACACCTTGAGATTCTCGATATGGACCCGCTGCTGTGGACCCCCTAATTTCACACGCTCCCTCACTTGCTTGGAGACATGTCCCTGGAACTGTTGCGGGCTGCAGCGGTGCATCCCCTCCCGCTGGGCCACTCTGCGGATTGCCAACCTCAACTCGGCTATGAGAAAATTTTGGGCACTTGTGGAGGCAGTTAGTGAAGATAGCGAAGGGTTCCGGGAACTCGGAAGTCTTGGCGACGTCTAATACAGTCTCCAAGTTAGTGTCGTATAGTAAAGGTATTATTTCTTATAAACATACAGGGAATGTCACCAAGACGTCACATGGCCGCCTCGGAGGCGAATCGGGCCCTGATCCGCAGGAGTGTGTGGAGCAGATTGAACGATTGGTCGGGAGCCCGCTGCTGCAGGGGTCCGAAGCACTCTGCAAACTGCTGCAATACCTGGCTCACCATACTCTGAATTCGCCCGCTAACCACTTGAAGGAATACCAGATCGGAACCGAGGTGCTTGGGCGCCCAGTTGACTTTGATCCGCAGACCGATTCCAGCGTTCGGATGCAGGTTGGGCGCCTGCGCACCAAACTGAACGAGTACTACAGTTCGGCCGGCGTACACGATCCGATCCTGGTCGACGTGCCAAAAGGCCGCTATGCCCTCTCGTTTGAACGAAACGTTCGCACAACCGAACAGCAGGGGACAGGTGAGGGAGACACCCGCGATCTTGCGCCGACATTCGCTCGACGCTGGCGAGAGCTTGCCATCCTCATCGTGATGGCAATTGCTGTTGGTTGTTGTACCGTTTTATTGATCCAGAAGCGCGCAGCACAGCATTCGTTGGATGCGTTGCAGCGCTCATTCTATCCCTGGCAGTACGAGCCATCGGTTTCAGCATTCTGGTCCGATGTGCTGGGCGCGAACTCCAATACCGATATCGTACTGGCGGATACATCTTACGGATTGCTGCAGGCCACCACGGGGATGAGATTCGGGCTGAACGACTATATCAACCGCAGCTACATCAGCCAGATTCAGGCCAAAGAGACGCAACCGGAGATGCACGATGCGTTGCGCCTGATCGCAGGCTGGCGTCTCGCGAGCATTGACGAGTTCAAACTGGCGCGGGGCATTCTGGCGTTGGATCCTTTGGACCAGAAAATGCATATCTACAGTGCACGGGATTTTATGCCGGACCTGATCAAGCGGGACAACGTGGTTCTGATTGGCGGCAGACTCACGAATCCGTGGGAGGAGTTATTTGAAAACCGGTTGAACTTCACGATGAAGTTCGACAATAGCGGCTCACCCACTATCGTGAACAAGGCTCCCATTTCTGGCGAGCGAAACAGCTATATAGGCAGCGGGCCCGACAATGGGTATAGCCTGGTGGCCTACTTGCCGAATCCGGACCACAACGGTGTGGTGATACTGCTTGAAGGCACTGATGCCGTATCGTCGGAAGCTGCAGGCGACTTTCTCTTATCCGAAGATCAATTGTCCGACTTCAGGAAGATGATGCATGTGACAAAGTTTCCATACTTCGAGGTACTGCTGAAGATATCGGAAGTGAGAGGCACACCCCTCACTGCGTCGATTGAAGCGTACAGAACTTATCCAAACCTGCATTGAGGCGTCTGGCGCTTTCTCGTCATGACGCTCTTGGCGACGGCTTTTCTGCAACATTATCTACAATCAATTTGAAGCCGGGAGAGACGGTCCGGCGATTGAAGTGAGAAAGCCGAACCGGATCAGTCAAACTGAGGAACCGGGTCGGCGCCCCATTTGTTGGATTTAAGAGCAGACCGGTATTTCGCCGAGGGAGCTTTATGCAGAGCCTCGTTGAGGTGCGGACAGCAATGCCGGAAGATGCAGGTGCAATCGCGGCCATCTACGCGCCGCATGTGCGCACCGGCACGGCGTCATTTGAAGTAGAGCCACCGGATGCGGAAGAGATTCTTCGACGCAGAGCCGCAATCCTGGAGCTTGGTCATCCCTACCTTGTCGCTGAGGCCGATGGAGAGATTGCCGGTTACGCCTACGCCAGCCGTTTTCGTCCGCGCGCGGCATACCGTTCAACCGTGGAGAACTCAGTCTATGTTGCAGAATGCTTTCAGCGGCGCGGCGTTGCAACCACGCTGATGAAACGGCTGGTTGAGTTATGCGCGCATGCGGGCACGCGGGAGATGATCGCCGTGATTGGAGATCCATCGGTCAACGCTGCCTCAGTGGGGCTGCATCGATCGCTCGGGTTCGAACACATCGGCGTACTGAGCGGCGTGGGCGAGAAGTTCGGTAGAGCGCTGGATATTCTGATCATGCAGAAATCCCTGACTTCGCAATCAACGGACTGAAGTCCTCTCGCCCCTGATGAGCGTTCCCCTTAATGTGCTGGGCAGACATCCTCTCCTGTCGTCAACGAAGCGAAGGGCTTTGCCAGTTCGCCGACCGACATGAGGTTTCCGTTTTTCATCACGCATTGAACATTGGCTGCGTCGTCAATATTTTTCAAGGGATCGCCGGAAACGATGATCAGGTCGGCGACTTTTCCTTTTTCGAGCGTGCCCAGGTCGGCACTGAGATGCCATGCCCTTGCGGCCATGCTGGTGGCGGTTTCCAGCGCCTGCCAGGGCTGCAAGCCGAACTTGACCTGCGAGCGCAGGTTAAGTTGCAAGGAAGTGGCGGGAATATCCAGCGGAGAATCCGTGCCGGCGAGAATGAGTCCGCCGTGGTTGAAGTCGTACTTTACCGTATCTTCCTCGCGCTGGAGCCGAACGAGGCTATCCTTCTGATCCTCGTGAACCGCAGTGTCAACCGCCTTGGTTAGCCGTTCCCGCTCCCATGGAGGATAGATTGCGGAGCGGCCGTTGGTGGCGAGGCCGGGATCATCGGCATATAGAGCCTGGTTGAAGGTTGTGCTCGTGGTGGCCATGCCAGACTCGGCCAGCATTTTGTTCACATCTTCGTAAGTGACGCCTGTATACGAACGCGAGTAAGCGTAACCGGTGCGCGATGTCGCGCTGATGTGGCTCATCATGTCATTACCGAGCGCCACAGCGGGCAACAGATAATGCGATGCAGTATTGACACCCATCTCGTCGTGCGCAAACTTGCTGCCCTGCGCCTGCCACGCATAGGGCAGGCGAACGTAGAGCTTGACCAAATCAAAGTTGAACGCCTTGAGGCGCTCGAGCTCGCGATTTAGCTGCTCTTCGCTGGTTGTGGGGATCATCATGCTGTAGAAGACACGTTCGCCATCGATGGCCTCGCCGGTGGGGAACAGACGGGGTCCAACTCGCGCACCCGAATCGAAGGCCTCTCGCTGTTCCTCTGCGCGATAGGTGGAATCGGCCAGGTCGCGGAGCTCCGTGATTCCGTAAGACAGCCAGAGGCGGCCCATGCGGTCGCCATAGTAGATCGACTGCAGACAGGAGGGATGTGCGTGGTTCTCCCACAGGCCCGGCATCACGGTGTATTTTGTGGCGTCGATCGTGCGGTCGGCATGGTAGTCGTGAGACGCATCGTGCGGCAGAACGCTCTCAATCCGATTGTCGACGACAAGAATGTCTACGTCGGTCTGTTCATCGGGGCCTTCGCCCTTCCAGAAGCGCCCGGCGTGGATGAGCAGTCTCTGGTGCGGCACATCATTATGCCAGGTGAGATCGAACGGTACATCGGAAGCAACGCCACCATCGCGGGGAATCATGCGCAGCTTGCCGTTGGATTCAAACAAAATGTGCTGCGAATCGCCGCTCCATGTGGGGGCGTCGGCTGTTTCGTCGCTCAGCTTGTTTGCAGGTCCGCTGGGATGGCCCGCGGCGTCAACCGGCATTGTGTAGAGCAGGTCGTCCATGATGAAGGCGATCTCTTTGCCGTCGGGCGAGTAGACCGGGCCATCTTCGCCGCGCGCGCTGATGGACTCATAAGGAGCCGGCGCAAACCAGCTCATCTTTGCCGTAGCAACATCGATGGTTGCGATTTTGTTTGTGCCTTCGCGGAAGCGGCGTGTGTACGGCTGCACGGCGACGATGGCGATGGTGCGGCCGTCTGCCGACCACGATGGCCGTCCCGGATCAAACTGGACCGGTGTAAGCGCGCGCACTTTGCCTGTGGCGATATTGACGATGGATGTGACACCGGTCTCATCCTGGAAAGCGAGCCATTTTCCATCGGGCGACCATGCGGGAAGAATTTGAGCAGCGGTGGGAGACGGCGAGACCAGCTTTGCTTCGCCCGTTTGCATGTCCCTTATATAGAGGTTGAGAACGCCGCTGTTGTCGGAGGAGTAGGCAAGATATTTTCCATCCGGCGACCACTGCGCGCCTTCTTCGAAGTACGTATCGTGGGTGAGCTGTTGCGGCTTGTCGCCGATTTTCATGACCCACAGATTGTTGAGCGCGGTGAATGCGATTTCTTTTCCGTCGGGCGAGAGATCGGGCGCAAGGATGCCGAGCACCGACTGGGGCGCGGTGGAGCTGAAGGCGTATTGCTTGTGCTGATACTCGGGCCGCATCCACTTGATGCCCGCGGTAAAGGGGATTTCTTTTTGCTGTTTCGCCGCCAGATCCAGGCGGTAGATGTGGCCATTGGCCGTGTAGATCAAATCATTGGCTGAAAGCCATGTGGCGGGAAATGGGAAGACGTCGTCTTCTTTGCTGGCTTCTGATCCGGCCACCATCAAGTGGCTGCTGATCATGAAGAATCCTTCGCCGGTGAACTGCGTCCAGGAAATCGTCTTTCCGTCAGGAGACCATGATGGTGCCTCCAACCGGCCCTGGGCCGTTCCCATGGTAGCAAGCGTTCGCTGGTGGCCGTCGGCGTCGATGGCTTCGATGGTCCTGCCCAACGTTCCTTCGCCGCTGACAAAGGCGATCTCGTGACCGTCGGGCGACCAGGATGGCTCGTACTCATCAGCAGGCGACGACGTCCACTGCTTGAGCGCGCCCGACTTCAAATCCACGGTCCAGATGTCGTAACTTCCTTTGAACGCGCGATCGGAAGAGAATGCGATTGTGGTTCCATCAGGAGAAAAGTCGGGTTCACGATCGTCGCCATGACCGCTTGTGATTTGGTGCAGATCGGTTCCGTCCGGCTTCATAGTCCAGATATGAAAAGTTCCTCCCGAGTAGGACTGGACTGCCACCAGATCGCCTTTGGGCGACCAACTCGGGTGCGAGGCCTCAAAGACCGCCGAGGTTACCTGCTTGGCCATGCCGCCGCTCGCCGGCAATGTGTACATCATTCCCTGCAGGTCGATCATGATGGTCTTGTGGTCCGGAGAAACCGTGAGAGCCATGTCGGTTCCTTCATGCACCGTTATGATTCCCGTCCGCTCGGCGGTCTGCGTTTGAGAGTGGGCGAATGCGCAGGCCAGGATCATGCCGGCTAAACATGTGCCGGTGATTTCAATGCTCAATTGCCGGCGCAGCAGGGCGATTCGACCGGTCATATTCAAGGACTGCCTCATGGAACTCTCATCTCCTGGACTTGGAATTTGCGACGCATGACGCTTGCCTGGTGCGCGCCTGTCAGGGTATCAATTTCACGGCTGAGCGGGCAAAAAGCGTTGCGACTTTCTGCCAAGCCCCAATTCGCGGCATAAGATCACCGGCGAAGATAGCAGGCCAATCCAGTTGCGTAATCATCGTGGAAGGGAAGTGACCCAACGCCCCATTTTACTTCGCGCGACTACCGGCCATGCATTGCGAAAACTTTGCAAAGGCAATGGCCGGTATCCAGCGATTCATCAGTGATTGGAAATGACATGCTGCGGCGCAAGGCTTTGCCGCATGCCGCAAAGGATCAAAAAGCGAAGCGGGCGAAGAACTGTAGGTTGCGAGCGAAGTACTCGAGCGATGCACCTTCGCTGCTTACTGCAGTGGGACGGCCGTAAGTGTTGGAGCCAGTTCCGATAGTCGCGGTAGTGGCGAAGTTGCCATAGTTTGCGTGGTTGGTGAGGTTAAAAGCCTCAAAGCCGACGATGGCGCTGTAGCGCTCGTGGACTTTGACCGTCTCCTGCAGCCGCGCATCGATGCGGTTATAAGGCGTCCCGCGGAATCCGTCACGCTGGATGACGTAATACCCATAGGCGGAGTCGAAGGATACTTTGGAAAGGGGCGCGTATATCTTGGTGCAGGTTGCGGTGGGGCATGTGCCGGTGAAGGTTGGAGCAACCGGCGTGACGCCCGGTCCGAAGGTTCGAGTGCTGCCGGAGTAGCCATTCACACTGGCACCGGAGGTTGGGCCAAATGCCAGGCCCGAACCGTAGTGGTAGAGGCTGGAGAGCATGAGCCCGTACTTCCACGCGTACTGGCCTGTGACAGTCAACGTGTGACGCTGGTCGTCGGTGCCGTCGGCCCACTCCTGCTGAATGCCCGGCTTGAAGGGCTTATTCGGATAGCCGAATGCGCCGTTGGTGGAGTTCTTGTCGCGGCCCCAGGTGTATGCAATGGCTCCAGTGAATCCTTTTGTCGTCGCATGACGGATGGAGACGGCGAGGTCATCGCTGATATCACCTGCGCCTGGAAAGACAGTGAAGTTGCGTGTCGCCCCGCCGAACAACTGGTTGCAGACCTGCTTCGCCGCCGTACCGGTGGCACCTCCGCCGGACGGGGCATCGGTGGAGAGTGTGGACGTGTTGAGGGTGTCGAGCAGGATGCCGCCGTTGCCACAGACGCGCTCTCCGTAGATGGTCGCTGTCATGGCTGTGGTGGGATTCAGATTCTGCTCGGGGTTGGCTGGATTGACGAGCAGATTTCCGCTTAAAGCGATCCAGTCGTCATAGGTACGTACATGAGCGGCATCGATGCTGATGGTCGTTTGCCAGGGGAGCTGGCGCGAAATGCCGAAGGAAGCCTGAAAGGCGTATGGCGTCTTGGCGCCGCGCTGGACAGGCTGTGGCGAGCTGACGTAGTTCTGCGGGTCAGAGCTTGGATTCTGCCCGGCAAAGGGAGTAGGCAGTCCAAGGTTGGTGCCGCTAAGAGTAGCTTGCAACGCCCGCTTGGTGCTGCTGTAGAGTTCTTCGTCGATAATGGCGTTGGCAACTTGATCTGCGTAGTAGATGCCGCCGCCGCCGTGGAGCGAGGTTTTGCCATCACCGAAGATGTCCCAGGAAAATCCGACTCGGGGTCCGAAGTTCATGTTGGGGTTCGTGTTGGGAGTGAGGAGGCCTGCCGTCGGAACATAGGAGGTGTTGTATGCGCCCAGGTCGTTGTCATAGCGCAGCCCGAGATTGAGAACCAGGCGGGGTAGAACCTTCCAGTCGTCCTCTATCCATACGCCAATGATGTCGCGTCCGATATCGATGTTGTAGTTGCCGAAGGCCTGAGTGAAGATTTCGCCCGAGTTACAGTACGAATTGATGGCCGAAAAGTTCCAAGTTGAGGGACTCAGAGTACCGTTGGGGAACATGGCAGCGTAATTTGGAGTGGAACCGGCAGTAGGCGTGCAAGTGGTCAAGCCTCCGCGCAAGTATTGCGGGAACGCGCCAGCGTGGAGAGTATGAAGATATTCGCCGCCAAGTTTGATGCTGTGCTTGCCTTTTAGCCAGAATAGATCGTCGCGGTACTGCTGCGTATATTGGTCGAACACTTCCGGTTCGTTGTATGGCTCGCCGACCGTGACCTGCGGCAAGGTGAGGACAATGGAGTTGTCAGAGAAGAACGGGAAGTTTCCGAATTGGAAGTAGTGAAATCCAGCGTGAATGTCATTGATGAGGTGATCGTTAATGTTGCGGTCCCAGTCAAAGACATATCCGGCGGTGGTGACGGTGGAATAGTAGGACTGGCTGGGCTCATTGCTTTGGCCCACAAAGCTTGTGTTCTGCGTGAAGCCGTCGCCGCGCAGAAACAGATGGTTATTAGAGCCAACCTGATAATCCACTCGGCCCAGATACTCATTGACCTTGTAGATGGAAGGGTGGGTATAGACACCGCTGGTTCCTGTGGTGGTAACGCCCGCGGTTGTGGTGATAATTGGACTCTCTGTAATGCTGCTGGGTTGATGCTCACCTTCATACGAGCCGAAGTACCACATTTTGTCGCGAATGATCTTGCCGCCGAGCGTGCCGCCGTACTGTTCATCCGCAAACGGGATCACGTCATTCGCTGTCGGATTAGCGGCCTTTAGAATCGGATCGGCCGAGTTGAAGAACGAGTTGCGGAAGTAGCCGAAAGCGCCGCCATGCATCTGGTTAGTGCCGGTTTTGGTCTGCACATTGACGTAGACGCCCGCAGACCGGCCTGCTGTCGCATCAAACCGGTCGGTAATGATCTGGAATTGTGAGATGGCATCTTGCGAGAGCTTTGGCTGGCCAAAGCTCGATCCAACCGAGTCCTGGGAGAGCTGCAAGCCATCCAAAGTGACCTGGAACTTTCCGGTTTCTTCATCGCCTTCTGAAGCTCCGCCGGGCCCGCTGACCGGAGCGTTTCCAAACGCGTTGCTTCTGATGCCGGCGACCAGAGATGAAAGCTCAACGTAGCTGCGACCGTTGACAGGAATGTCCTGCACTTGCTGCGGTGTGATGTTGCCGGCCACCTGGGAAGACGTGGTATCGATGGCGTATTCACTGCTGGCCTCGACCACCACCTGGGATGCACTGCTCGCTACCGGAAGCGTGAGATTGACCTGCGCCAATTGACCTACCAGCAGAAGGACCCGTTTTTCCGCCGAACTGAAGTTGGGCGAACTTGCGGTGATGGTGTATTCCGCGGCGGCAAGGCCGGGAACAACATAGACGCCCTGACTGTTCGTCGTGGCGGAGTATGACGCAGCTCCAGCCTGCTTGACTTCGACTTTCGCGCCTTGAATGATAGCGCCCTGGCTGTCGGTGACAACGCCAGTGATTCCCGTTTGCTGGCCAAATGCTGAAACTACGCTGAGGGGGAAAAGAAGAAGTGCCGCAAGCCTCCAAGAAACCTTCATTCGCAGAAGCCTCCATAGCTTTGCCGGTTGAAAATCGCTGAGGTGGTTTGCAACCCAACATCCATTCGAACCGGGCTGCGGTGATGCGTACACTGAGAGCGCACAAAGTTACACCTACGTACAAGGTCCCTCCCTTAGTCGGGACAATTTACGAAGCCTATAAATCGAGAAGGAATGCCCTAGTATTCAACCGCCAAGCTGTATTAGGCGATAACCCACAGCACATCCGGAGTTTAAGAGGAGTTCCCTTGAAGACACACCCTTGCAGGCAAGAACTAACCCGGCGCCATCAGGAGACACATCCTGGCCCTAGACTCTCGCGGAGGAACGTGCTGCGCATGCCCAATCAAAAGTCGATCGGCAAACTCTTCTCGTAGTTCAGATTTAGGACTTGACCCAATGGGCGCGGCGACGTGGGCGGCCCAAGAACGGGGAAGTTCGCAGACAGTCGAGAGCTTGCATCTGCCTCGCAACCGGGAACCTGCGAATGTCAGTCTAGATTAACTGAGGATTCACATCCTGTCTAATCAAATTTTTCAATTCTGTGATTGGCAGTTTCGGTGAAATGGGCGGACGGGCTTGGCCGCAAGTGCCGGTATCTGGAGCTTTTTGTTGACAGAAGGCCTGTTTCACGCGATGATCGAACTAGTTTCGGCCTGTAACTTTCCCCAAAATACCTCTTATGATCGGCAGTCCGGGTCTGGTCTTTATTGCAAAGCAAGTTTGGTTCATCCGGGGGTCGTTTTGCCCCGATCAAAACAAAGGACATAAAAGACCAGCCGCGGACGACACTCTACGGAGGGAATCGTCTCAGTCCCGAGGGCAGGACTCGCTAGGTATTTGCGGGACACCCGAACGGCGACAAAGGAGTTGTCTTTGGATTTCAGGCTCAGGCAGCTGCATTGTTTCATCGTCCTTTCCGACACCTTGAACTACGGAAAGGCGGCGCGTGCGCTATATCTCAGCCAGCCCACTCTCAGCTTCCAGATTAAATCTCTTGAAGATTCGCTGGGAGTCAAACTCTTCGATCGCAGCCGCCAGCACGTCTCTTTAACGGACGCCGGTTATGCGTTCCGCGATTATGCCAAAAGCATGCTGGCGACGGCGCATGCCGCCAAAGAGCGGCTGAGCCGACTGGCCAGCAGGCTATCGCTGCGCGTATGCTGCGGGCCGGTGGGTCAATATGTTGTGCTTCCGGAACTGATTCGCTCGCTGGCGCGCATTCATCCGGAGTTTCAACTCGAACTGATGGAGTTGACGACGGAGCAACAAATAGCAGGCCTTCCAGAGGGGAAGATCGATGCGCTGCTGATGGCGCCCGAGTTGCCAATCCTGGGAATGCGCTTCGAACCCATCTGCAGCGAGCCGCTGATCGCCCTGGTTTCGCGACAAAATCCGCTGGCGAACAAGCGAGTTCTCTCCATCCGCGAGCTTAACGGTGTGGGCATTATTGCATCGCGCCCGCGCGACTGCCGCTTTCATCAGCAATTTCTTCATACACTTTTTGCGCCATATGGCATCACTCCGAGGATCGTTGAGGCTCCCTATTCCTGCGCTGTTCAACTTGCCTATGCGGCAGCGGATGAAGGAGTGGCGATAATGCCCTCATCGATGGCACGGTGCCCATTCCCAGATTTAGTCGCGCTTCGCTTTGAAGAGAGCTTGCCGGAACTGCAGATGGGGCTGGCGTGGATGGAGTCAAATGATTCGCTTGCGTTGCAGATACTTCGGCAAATCGTTTCGCGAAATTCGAAGGCCCATTTACAGGCCGGGAATCAAACCTGGTCAGACGTGAGACAGCAGCCAGTGGTTGTGATGCGGAACAAGTCAAAATTGCCTATCGGCGAAGTCTCGGGGTTCGCTTAACGACCCAGCCAATCCATATTGGGCCGATTCTTCTGAATCTAAGACATTTATAAGTTGGTGGAGGCGGCGGGAGTCGAACCCGTCATCAGCACTGAAAACACTCAAGTTACTGATACTGAGAATGCCTGAAATTTGCAGAATTCCACGATTGCCAGGTTTGCGTACAAATCGCGTACAAAGATTTTCAGGAACTCCTAGAATCCCAGCAGTTGCATCTTCCGATCCATTCCGCAGACGATCTGAAGTATTCTCTGACCTTTATACATCAGTTCCGTCTGCAATGGCCGGGAATGGGCGATTCTTCATTTGTATCTGCCGGCGAGACTCACTTGCTCGATGACTTCCTGTTCGTTCTTGAGGGTATGCGCCGTCGGCCACAGTTGGCGGGATAGACAACCAGATTGTCGTCAATGCCCACAACGCTCGGGAATAGGAGACCGGCTCAGCCGCCGCCTTCCAGGATGCTGCGCCATTCCGAGTCGCACCTGCGAGCCTCTGAGCATCGGTTCAATCGAGCCTCTTTCAAGAGAATTCTGGCCTTTTCCTATAAGTTCGCATGGTCGAAAAAAGGGTAGGCCTTGACTTTTTGTAGCTAACGTGGCCATGATAATTACCACGGCCACGATAATTAACGCGGCCAAGGTAAAGCCATGGCCTCTCCGCTTTCCAATCCGAACTCTCAGGGCGCGCGCAGCGAGCGCGACTACCTCGATCTACTCGCCGGTCTCTTTCGCCAACACGGCTGGCGTGTGAAAAAGGGGCCTAAGTTTGCCGACAAGGAAGTGGATCTGGTCGTCGCACGCGACAACCACCGATACATCATAGAACTCAAGGCCGCCTCCGAAGGCCGCCCGGACCGCCTCGTGCCCTTGCTCTCGCAGGCCATCCTGCAAGTCCGGGCCTATGCCCAGGCATTCCCTGAATCTGCAGTGCCGCTCGCCGTCGTCGCCGCCCCTGTAATCTCTTCGAGCGCTGCGAATAGCCTGGTCAGTTTTCTCTCCCATTTTGCGCCCGACGTCGCCATCGGCATCCTCGACCGCGAAGGCTTCCGGCATTTCGTCGGGCCCGGACTCGAAAAGCTCAATGCCGCACCTCCCCGCCGGGCGCACCGGCAGAAGCTCCCTCCTCCCGAGTCGGCGTATCTTTTCTCCGATCTCAGCCAGTGGATGCTCAAGGTCCTGCTCGCGCCCCTGCTCCCCGAAGATCTTCTTCGCGCGCCGCGGAGGGAATACCGCAACGCTTCGGAGCTTGCGGCCGCAGCCGAGGTCTCGGTGATGAGCGCCTTCCGTTTCGTGCGCCAGTTGCGACAGGAGGGATTTCTCGACCGGAACGATGAACCGTTGCGCCTGGTGCGCCGCGAAGAGCTATTGCGCCGCTGGCAGGCCGCCCATCTGCGCGGTGCGCCCGAGCTTCCCCTGCGCTGGATCATTCCGCGCAAGAGCGAGCGCCCACTGCTGGCGGCACTCTACGCCTATAACGCCGAGCCCAACGTAAAGGCCGAACCGGCGCCTCGAGCCTGTATCGGACTGTTTGCCGCAGCCGAATCTCTGGGATTCGGCTTCGTGCACGGTGTTCCGCCGTACTTCTATCTCGAAAGCCTGGACCGGGAGGTCCTCAGCCGGATGGGGCTCTCGCCCGAGGGCGCCGAACAAAGACCGGACGTTTATGTGCGCATTCCCGCGTTCCGGGAGTCGGTCTTCCGCGCCGCAGTCGTCCGCAACGGCGTTCCGGTCGCCGACATCCTGCAGGTTTGGCTGGACGTGAGCTCCCATCCGGCACGCGGCGAGGCACAGGCCGAAGAGATCCGCCACCGCGTCCTTGCGCCGATCTTCGAGGAGAAACCGTAATGGCCGGTCCATCCGATGTCGAGTATTTCGCACGCCTGGTCGAAGCCCTCGACCCCTGGCTCGATCAGGTCGTCATCATCGGCGGCTGGGCACACCGCCTCTACCGCCTGCACCCTCTCGCGCAGCCGCTCGACTACGAGCCTCTCGGAACCTTCGACACCGACATCGCCGTCCCTCTCGATCTGCCCGCCACCGGCGAACAGATTCGCGCACGGCTGCTCGAAAGGGACTTCCGCGAAGAGCTGATGGGCGATATGCAGCCTCCGGCCGCGCACTACCGCGTCGAGAGCGGAGACAACAGCTTTTACGCGGAGTTTCTGACGCCGCTTGAGGGCAGCGCAGTCAAGCGCGGAGGCAGGCGCGACGTAACGGCACGTGTCTCCGGCGTCTCAGTCCAGAAGCTCCGTCACCTCGAACTGTTGCTCCAAAATCCCTGGGACGTAATGATCGCCCCGGCCACGGGCTATCCGACGCCCGGCGTTCGACGCATCCTTCGTTCCCAACGCGGCGGCGTTCCTGGTGCAGAAGATTCTGATTCACGAGAAGCGTGATCGCGACAGGCGCGCCAAGGACACGCGCCAAGGACATCCTCTATATACTCCGTCCGTGACGCGGGTGCCTCGACGGTCGCTGGCTCCAGCGCCATGCCGCATTTGGGACAGCTGCCAGGCCCAGCCTTGTGTACTTCGGGGTGCATGGGGCAGGTGTAGTCCGTTTTGGCCTCCTCGTTCATTGGTATCGGGATCGAATGGGACTCCTGCTTCGCCTTGAGGTACTTGGCAGGGGCAGTGCGAAACTTCGTCGCGCAGCCCTGGCAGCAGAAATAGAGCTTTTCTCCCTCGTGTTCAACGGACACTGCTTTTGCAGGATCAACTGTCATGCCGCAGACGGGATCGGCTACATTGCCCGTGGTTCCTACGACGTTGAAGTGGTCGTCTTCTCTCTCAACGTTTTTCACCGGTCGATCATCTCTTTCTGCCCAACTTTGTTCCAGGGCGTCGGTGGTGCCGCTTTCCATTGCAGGCTGCATTACTTCATGGGCATGGCCATGCTCCCTTTGCCCTTCATGTCCATTCTCGACCCGTCATGTGAAGAATCCGTGTTGGGAGAGCCGCCAGCCGCGGTTTTCCATGCCGCCGACACTTGCGGCGACAGCTTATCCATGTGGCTGAGGAATGTGGTCACCTGCCACGTCTCCTGTTCACCGAAAGCTCTCTTCCAAGCGGGCATTCCACTGAGGCGAATGCCATGTTGGATAATGTAGAAGTTTTGGTTTTCAGGCATGTCCGGCGCGTCCGCAGCGAATTGAGGTGCGCGTGGATAGAATGCGTCGCCAAACGCGACGTGCGAGTGCTGAGTGTCGCCGTGGCAGCCAGCGCAATTCGTTTGATAGATCTTCATTCCGGCAATGAGGTTGGCATCCGTAGGCTGGAGCGGGTTGTGTGTCTCCGGCGCGCGCCGATCGACGGCAGAATCCAGTGCAGGCATCGCAATTTTGCTTTCGAGCCAGCCAACGGGTATGTCCGCGCGCGGATCGACGAACCCAAAGCGCACATAGGAGAAGCCGGCCGCAAGGACTACAACAACCGCGACTGCAAAACCGAGAAGAAATTTGAGCATGATGGTTCTCCTTTGGGGATGTTGAACAAAAGCAAATTGAGCACGAGCAAGGTGTCAGTACCAGACTCGAAGCCCGAACACGAACTGGGAGCCGTTGGTTGTTTCTCCAGCCTTGCGTGAATAGCTGGCGGTATTGCCGTATTTTCCGTTATAGGCGAAGCCGATGTAGGGAGCGAATTTGCGGCTGACCTCATAACGCAAACGCAAGCCTGCATCCAAATCCGATAAACCCGAGCCAATCTGGCGTCCAGGGTCGTCCTTGCTGTAGAAGTTCAGCTCTGCCTCCGGTTGCAAGAATCCAACTCTGCGTGAGCAACAGATCATAAGAACCTGTCACACGGCCGGCTACGTTGCCGCTGTCCCGGATATAAAGAGTCGGTGCAAACTCGAAGTAACCGGGCGCCAGCCCCTCAATACCTAACGCGGCCCAGGCGCGGTGCGGTCCTGAATCCAGATCGGCCCGCACGCCAACCTGCGCATCGAAATAGCGCACGCGGGGAATTGGCCGGTCGTACAGCGCTTCATGGTCGCCGTCATTGACCGTGGAGCCATCGCTGAAGCCTTCCGATTTGACCCACAGCTTGTTCATGTCGGTCCCAATCGAGCCTTCGCCGTCCCAGCGGAACGCACTTTCCGAACCACTCGTGCGGCCCTCAAACTGATCGAGCCGCGCGTGCGTGAATACCGGGTTCTCCATCATGGAGTCCTTCATAATGGGAGACGCGCCATCGACCATGCCGGGAGACGGCATGGACATTTGAGCGCTCGCGTGCATGGAACCCGCTGAGAGCACTAGGACAATCGCCATAGGCAAAGACCAGGCAGCGAATGCAACGTGTACCCTGGTGCCGTGATGTCTCCGTGTGCTCATGGCTTCACCACCACAGCGCGGAACATGCCGGCGTCCATGTGAAACATGAAGTGGCAGTGATACGCCCATCGGCCCGGCGTATCCGCAGTGACCAGGTAGCTCAGACGCTCCGCCGGTTTCACGATGACGGTGTGCTTATAGGGATTGAATTCACCGTGCCCGTTTTCCAATTCACTCCATAATCCGTGCAGATGAATCGGGTGCTCCATCATCGTGTCGTTGATGAGCACGAAGCGCACACGTTCCCCGAGTTTCAATTCGATAGGGTCGGCGTCGACAAATTTCTTCCCATTGAATCCCCAGATGTAGCGTTCCATATTTCCCGTGAGGTGAAGTTCGATCTCCCGCGTTGGCGGTCTTCCATCTACACCGCGATAGCGGGCGCGAAGGTCGGCATAGGTCAGAACGCGTCTGCTGCTTCCGGTTAGTCCGTCCCCTGGATCGTTCAATCGCTCGCTGACCTCCATTGCCACGTTGTCCACCTGCGGCCCAACGCGCAAATGAACCGGATTCGATGGCGTCAATCGCGCCTCGGCGCCCGCCATCCCGCTCATGGCCATGATTGGTGTGGTGTCCGGGCCAGGTTGCGGCAGGGGTGTTGTAGCAATGGCCTTGCCCATCTCCATGCCCGGCATCTTGGAATGGTCCATGTTCATCCCGGCCATACTTTGGCTCGTTGCGGCGGTTTTGCTCGATTCGGGCGTTCCCTTATTCTGGGTTCCCGTCATGCCCGGCATATCCATACCGGCCATATTGGACATGTCCATGCCTTTCATATCTCCCATCTTCATTCCCTTCATATTGCCCATGCCCATGTCCGCCATTGTGCGCATGGGGAACGGGTCCATTCGGGGAACGGCGGCTGTCATGCCGACCCTTGGCGCAAGCGTGCCGCGTGCGAAGCCGCTGCGGTCTTCGGACTGCGCAAAGATGGTGTACGCCGTATCGTCCACAGGCTGCACGATCACGTCGTACGTCTCGGCGATACCTATCCGGAATTCATCTACGGCGACCGGATCGACATCGTTGCCGTCCGCCTGCACAACGGTCATCTTCAAACCGGGAATGCGGACATCGAAGAACGTCATGGCGGAACCGTTGATGAAGCGAAGACGAATTCGTTCGCCAGCGTGAAATAGCCCGGTCCAATTCGCGTTCGGTGCATGTCCGTTCAGGAGATAGGTATAAGTTGCGCCTGTGACATCGGAGATATCGCTTGGACTCATGTTCATGCGAGCCCACGCAAGCCGTTGCGAGACGGTTTGATCGAAACCATCCTTTGCCGACGTGGAGATGAAGTTGGGCAAGGTAAGACGATGGTAGTTGTAGTAGTCGCTCTCTTCCTTCAGGTTACTGAAGACGGATTGAGGATTTGCATCCGTCCAGTCCGAGAGCAGCACCACGTAGTCTCTGTCGAACTCAATCGGATCGCGATCGCGCGAGTCAATAATGACCGCCCCGATCAGTCCGGTCTGCTCCTGAAACCCGCTGTGACTGTGATACCAATAGGTGCCGTTTTGCCGGACGGGGAAACGATACTGAAAGGTCTCGCCCGGAGGAACGCCCGCGAAACTGAGCCCTGGTACACCGTCCATATCGGCGGGTACGCGGACTCCGTGCCAATGGATGGATGTTGGGTGCTTGAGCCGGTTGATCAAAGAAATCGTGACGGTATCGCCTTCCCGCCATCTGAGGGTCGGACCAGGCGTAGACCCGTTGATCGGCAGTTGCGCGCGAAGGGCGTCCGGTGAAGTTCACGGGAATCGTGTCGATTGTCAGGTCAAAGTGCATTCCGGTCAGCACAGCTGAATCCCACGGTGCGTTTTGACCAAATGCAGGCCAATTTTTCCACCCAAACGCCGCGAGCGCGGCTCCCGCCGCTATACCTCTAACAAATCGGCGGCGACTAATCGAAGTGGGGAGCTCGAAATCCCTTTCTTCTCTGCGCATCGTTCCTCCTGAATACAGTTTCGAAAAAGGGGGAAGGCCCATCGCGGCGTGACCGGCTGTCGCAAATACCGGAGATCCGAATAGGCGTCGGAACGAATGAAAGTTGGGACTGGGCTGAAGTCGGGAGGCCGAGCGGAGTCGCTCAAACGAGCAGAGGCACACGACAACCCAATCCTGGCGTTTCGGGCAGGCGAGGAAGGACTAGATACGGAGAGTGGAGATCAGCGGGTCGAACGGCAGGATGGATTTGGTACTTCGCGCATCTCGGAATTGGGCTGCACGCGCTCTGTCCCGGATTGGAGGAACAAGGATAATGATCGATACCGGCGAAACCAAGGGCACTGATCCGAGATCGGAGCGGATCTGTACCAGCCCCAAAACACTGTTGCAGACCTGGCTCGAACAGGTTTCGGGAGCGGAAAGATGGTTGCTCGTACGACTGCCAGAGGCATGTTTGCACAATGGGCAATGAGCGCTCGCCATGCTGTGCATTGTGCATGCAGGCGCAGTCATCCTCATGCCCTCGCACTGAGCCATGCAGAACTCAGCAGACATCTGCCCGGCCACCAGCAGGAGCAAGAGCAGCGGCAATGTCGCTTTGTACATCACTGACTCTCAATCTATACCCGAGGCGTGAATCGACGCAAACGCGCACGGCCAAGAGTGCTTCGGGAAACATGCCAACTCGCTCATCGAGGCCGCGTCAGTTTGCGGAGCTGCTGAAAGAACTCGGAAGCAGATCGGAAGCCGATGGCTTCCGAGTTCAACACCGGCATCGGCGAACGGGATGTGGCGCTGGAAAACATCGTAAAGCCGGAGAAGGGCCTATCAGTTTCCCCAGAATTCCTTTTCGCCGACTCCTCTAAGCCGCTGCGCCCAGCGGGTATCGAAGACGTTGGAGCAGTGACGGTGGACTTCAGGTTGTTAGTAGTGGAGAAGCGTTCAACTTCCTTGGCGAACGAGGCAAAAAATCCTGCGCTCCGGGCGTTGCGGGGCAGGAATAGAGACTGTCACGAAACTCCTCCGGCTCTTACCCCGCTTTAGCACCAAAATTGAGAAAGTGCTTGACTCTGGAATGTATTCCAGGGTTCATACTCAACTTACGATGGGAACACAAACGTGAGGTTGGAGCTAACCACAGGCCAGCTAGTACTACTGTGTTATAAGAAGTCTCGCAGACAGCAGGGGCATCTGGGCAGGGAGCGGGCCAGGTGTGCGGCCAGCTGGCAGCGCAGGGTGGCGATGGAATATGGGTTGTGCCGCTCAGTGCGAGCCGGAAGCGCCGCGGGGCGCGTAGCCGGCTTCGGGACGTGGTAGCGGAAGGCGGAGATCGGCTGGCCGCAGCGACTCGCCCGGCGGAGGGGGGAAAAGACACCGCTCCCGCATGAGGAAGCCGTAGGCGGCGATGCACAGGGAGGCGTGGTGATGAAAGCCGCGCCAGCCGCGTCCTTCAAAATGCCCCAGCCCCAGTTCCTGCTTGAGTTCCTGATAGTCGCGCTCGATGATCCAGCGCTGTTTGGCCAGCAGAACCAGACGGCGCAGAGGGATGGATTGCGGCAGGTTCGAGAGCCAGTACTTCGTCGGCTCCTTCTCCTCCCTCGGCCATTCGACCAGCAGCCACTGCTCGGGGTGCGGTTCTTTGCGCCAGTAGTCGCGATGAGCAACGCGGATGCGCAGGCAGGCAAAACGCGAGTGCATGGTACCGCGCGTGCCTTCGCGCCAGCTGACCCGCCGCAGATCTGCGGGACTGAGACAGAGAGCAGTTGCTTTACCGAAAGCGGCTGATGGTGCTGGTCGCGGCGCAGCAGATGAGCAGGGCGTCCGATGGTCTTCCGCGCTCGGGGCGGAAGCGGAGCCGTGCCCGGCGGCCATACGGAGGTGGAGGACTGGATGCCCAGCACATACTCCAGTTCGAGCTTCTCCAGCACCTCCCGAAAACCATGATCGTTGCCATAGGCAGCGTCAGCCAATACCACGCCACGCTCGACGCCTTCCTCCAGCAGCGAACGAATCTGATCGAGAGCAATCTCCTGTTTGGTCTGAAAGCGGATCTCTTCCGGCACGCTCGCTTTCCTGCGACGCTCTGCATCGGCCGCCCAGTTCTCGGGAAGATACAACTGATACCGGGCAGGAAGGCTGGCCTGCTCGGTGGCCAGCGACACGCTGACCGCGATGCGGCAGTTGTCCTGCTTACCCACCTGCCCGCAATACTGACGCGCAACTCCGACCGAGTGGATGCCCTTCTTTGGAAACCCCGTGTCATCCACGACCCAGGCAATCAACCTGTGCCGCCGCGTCATCGCAGGCAACACCTGGTCGCGCACCTCTCTCAGCAGTGCGGCATCGCTCCAGGCCGCATCGGCCACGATGTGATGCAGCGACTGATGCATCTGGCGAACGTTACCGGGCGCAAGACGCGCGGCCATGGGCTCAACACTCTTGCGCTCCAGGGGCAGCAGCAGCCCCTTCGTGTAGTTTTCCATCGGGATAATGCGATCGGCGTGTCCGCAGCAGCGCGTCAACTGCTCCAGATAATCTTCAAAACGCTGTGACCGATCAGGCGAGTGCGGCTGCTGACGCTTCATGGGCCCAGGTTAGCCACATCGGCTCCTGCGGGAACCAGGAAAATCGACTCAAAGGGTATCTACTCTTATAACACAGTAGTACTAGGAGCTGCCACCGGCGTCAGTGCAGATACGATCCGCCACTACGAGAAGCTGGGCTTGCTTAAGAAGGCGGTTCGTTCAGGCGGCGGTTACCGCCTATACGACCCCAGCGTCGTGACCCGCGTTCAAACGATAAGGAGTGCGGTCAAGGCCGGTTTCAGCCTTGCCGAACTCTCCGGAATATTTAGGGAGCGCGATGCGGGCGGAACTCCCTGCCATCGCGTAGCGGGCATGGCAGCGAAAAGGTCGAATCGTTGGAAGAGCAAATCCGCGAGTTGACCGACCTCAAGGACTGGCTTGCCTCGACCGTGAATGCATGGCACAGACGTCTCGAACAAACGCCCCCCGGAAAACGTGCCGGACTCTTGGATTCCTTACGAAAGGAGCCAATTGCCGACCCCAATCAACCACGGAAAGGAACATCAAATGAAGGCGCTCATTCTCATCTCCGCCCTATGCCTGGCCGCAGGAGCGGGGGCCCAAACGGCCATGGAATGCCCCATGCACGATCAGCATCAAAAGTCTGATGATCACTCGGCAGGCGTCGACAATCGTGGCGATTATGCAATGGGATTCTCCCACGAGAACACGGTTCATCATTTCACGCTTCTTCCAGACGGCGGGATCATCGAAGTCGATATCAAAGCCGATCAGGATGATGCGACACGGGACCAGATTCGGATGCATCTGACCCACATCGCCGCCATGTTTAACGACAATAATTTCGACGTTCCGATGTTCATTCACGACCGCGTACCTCCTGGAGTTCCGGTATTGAAGGAGAAACATGCAGCGATCAGCTACATTTTTCAGCCCACCGGCCGCGGCGGCCAGGTGAAAATTGTGACTCACGATCCCGAAGCGTTAAAAGCAATTCACGAATTTCTGGAGTTTCAAATTCAAGATCATCGAACTGGCGATTCGCCTGAGGTCAAGGCGAAGTCCTAGAACTGGGAGGGCGCGAATGTTCGATGGCGTTCCTAAACCGAATGTACCCTAAGGCTTGAATGGACACTGTCGCGATTGTAAGTGTTGCGAAAATGAAAACCCAAGGAAGCTGACGCTTTTCGATTAACTGGTACGCAATACCATGAGCCACTGTGAGTGCGACAACCGCGTAAGCCCATCGCTGTAAAGATTTCCATCGGCGCGTTCCCAGGGCGCGCAGAGAGATATCGTTGGATATTGCCACCAACATGAGGAACAACAGCGCAGCGCCTGCCCCAACGTAGTTAGCGAATCCGAACTCGCCGCCCTGGATTTTCAATGGGTGCAACGCCTTGAAGAAGTACATCCACATTCGTCCACGAAGATGCACGGTCAAGCCGATCGCGGTATGCACGAGAGCGAGAACGCCCGCCCAAATGCCAATGTCGCGTCGCAGGTCGAAACTTGTCGGGTTCGGACGTCGAGCCAGCACGTTCCACGGGCCGATGCAGAGCGAAAATGCCAGGAAAGCCAGACCGGCATAAGCCGTGGCCATGCTCAAACGATGGCGTAGGTCGGGTGGAGGCGTTGCCGCATACGCCACCCAAGTGATCCCGGTTGCAACTCCAAGAAGCGCGAAGTGACGAGTCGATCGGCGAATCCAGTAGATAGACCTAGCCATGATGATGGCCCTCGTGCGCGGCGTGAGCATGTTGCTGCGACTGTGCGGCTGAACCGCTCATCATCCGGAGCATTTCCGGTCCTCCAGTGCGAAGAAAGCGGATCACGAGAATCGCCGCCAGGGCAAGGAATGCGATATTCAGGAATGTCGTGTAGTTCCAGCGAATCGCTTCTTCCGCAATTTGCACCGTTCGTTGCTGGGGAATCAGGTGAAGTGCTCCAAAGACAAGCTCAACAGCCAGAGCTGCCAATGCCATAGAAAGATAAAAGACGCCTAACAGAAACGCACTCACCTTGAGGCCGTAATACTTGCGGTAAATATCCAGGATGGGGAGAACAATCAGGTCAGCGAAGAGGAAGGCCACCACTCCTCCAAAACTGATCCCTCCTTTCCATAGAACCGCCGCAAGGGGAACGTTTCCGACCGAGCAAACGAACGAGAGAATGGCCACGATTGGTCCCACAGCCGGTCCCCAGAACTTTGCGATGATTGGATGTCCTTGCAGAAAGAAAGCCTGCCAGAAGCTCTGCGGCACCCACGCGGCCAGTGCCCCTGCAATCAGCAGCCCGCCGCCAATATCGAGCCAGAGCGAGGCCCAGTCCATTACGAAGAAGTGGCTGATGGCCGTCTGCCCTTTAGCTGACGACATTCTTTGCCAGATCGTGCCTTCATGAACGGAATTATCCATAGCCGCATGTCCCTCCATACGTCCCTGGATCCCTTTTTCCGCTTGCGTCCGAGCTGCATCGACGATCTTTGGAGTGAGGAACGCCTTGAAGAGCAGCACCATGATGGCAATCATGAGCGGGCCGCCCGCAAACTCAGCCAGCGTGAACTGCCAGCCCATGAGTACAGCCAGCAGAATGCCGAGTTCAAGAACTAGATTCGTCGACGCAAACTGAAAGGCCATGGCTGCAGTGAAGTTTGCTCCTTTTCTGAACATGGAGCGCGCCAGAGCGACGGCGGCGTAAGAGCAGGAAGAGGAGGCGGCTCCCAGACCGCAGGCTTTGACGATTGTGCGCGCTCGATCGTCTGGCAACAGATTCGACATCTCTTCCTTCGAAACAACCGCCTGCACTACGGCCGACAAACCGAACCCCAGGATCAAGGCCCAAAGAATCTCCCACGCCATGATCCCAGCCATTTGAAGCGCATGTGCGACCGCATGAAACATGGTTTACCTCGTTATTCCGCTGTTTTTAGCGACGATGAACGATTGAGCAAGTCAGCCGAGTGTGCTTCGTGGCGCGTGAATCACGCCGGTCACGGGAAGGTGGGCAGAGGCGCATTTTCAATCGCCTCCGCCCTCTCCCGCCAGCCACTATTTCGATGGCGCAATAGAGTCAACGGTCAGATCAGACCCGGCAATTGTCCCTTTGATCTTCACCGTTTGCCCCGCGTATTTGTCGAACTGCGCTTTATCTCCCTTGAGCGTATAAATCTTGCCGCCGCTGTCGAGCGCGAAGTCGGATCCCTGTTTGACGCATTCACGCGTGCACTGCGCGGGCGTTGCATTCTTCATCATGTGGTGCGCACCGCACATTGAATCGGTGACCGTTCCGGTGATAGTTTGCTTAACCTGAGCGAAAACACTCGGGGCTGCGAAGATGAGAACGACAAAGGCTATGGTCAATTTGGTACGCATGGTGATCTCCTTTGGAATTTACATTTAAGAATCAGGATTGATCTGTGTTGAAGCGCCTTCCAGGGTGTGCGGAACAAGCGTTCCGCGTTTTAGCGCCCGTTCCTTCATCATCACGAAGAAGACAGGAACCAAAATCAAGACGTGAATGGTCGAGGTAATCATGCCCCCGACAATAGGAGCCGCAATTGGCTTCATGACGTCGGAACCGATGCCCGTTTCCCAAAGAATCGGGACTAAACTGGCGAGGACCGCACATACGGTCATCAGTTTGGGACGGAGGCGCTGCACTGCTCCTTCAATCGCTGCAGCCTCCACATCCGAGTTCGTCAATGGCTTGCCCGATTGCAACTTGTGCTCAAGCGCTTCATGGAGATAGACAACCATCACTACGCCGGTTTCGACGGCAATTCCAAACAGCGCGATATAGCCGACGGCCACGGCAACGCTGAAGTTGTATTTCAACAGCCACTGCAGCAGTAGTCCTCCGCTCATCGCGTAGATGGTCGGAAAGATCAGCACGAGCGCTTCCGCAACCGAGTGAAAGACCAGAAAGAGCAATAGAAAAATCACGAAGAAGACGATGGGCAGAATCAACTTCAAGCGCTGCTTTGCCCGCATTTCGAGTTCGTATTCTCCCGACCACTGGTAGGTGTAATTGGCAGGAATTGAAAGCTTTTCGTGCAAGAGCTTATTCGCTTTTGCAACGAACCCCCCATAATCGGTGTTTGACAGGTCGATAACGTCTGCTCCAGCGACCGGAGCGCCGCTCGCGTCAGTCAGCATTACGCGAAAGACATTGTTGCCCTTTTGCAGGGGATTGGGATCGGTCGTGAAATCGACTTTCCCCTGCGCCAGCGCATTGGTCGGCTGCGCAGTATTCCCGGCGCCGGGTGGCGGCGGAGCAAAGGCCCCCGCGGCGGACTGTAGCTGGCTTTCGGAATCGATGAGGAAGTTCGCCGATGTAACGATGGATTGCGGCAATGATCCTCTCGAACTCGTCAGGCGGAAAGTAGTCGGTCGGGATCTGCACGACCTTTATCTTCCCGAGACCGATGGCGGGGTTCTCAGTCAGGTAGCGGCGTCGTACGCAGGCCCAGAAGAACCCAATCACTCGGCTCTGCTTTTTCTGCTTGGCGAGGGGACCGTCTTCCCAGGTGTTGCGGAAGTTCAGCAGAGTATCCAGCTCCAGTTCATCCAGGTATTCGATCCCCTCAACGCGCGTCCAGGCAAGAAACTGCTTGCGGAAGATGGTTTCGAGTTTCTTGAGGGTCGAGGATTCGACGCTGCGGCTGACGGCATCGGCCAGGTATGCTTCCACTGCTTGCGCTACCGTGACCCTTGGCCGCGGCTTCGGTACGCGTGGTTCCGGGACTCCGGTCCGGGACGCCGGCGGGGGATCGGCCTGAGTGGGGATTGGCGGCGCCGAACCGGTCACCACCGCGGTGCCGAAAGGCGGCAGGCCTTTGATGAGCGCCTCCTCAAGCTTGACGCGCACTTCTTCGGCCTCGGCCCACTGGCGGGTTTTGGCACTCTGGCGAAAGTAATATCCGTTGACCTGGCCGCCGACCCACTTGGGGCAATTGCAGCGCCGGCAGGCACGGTCTCTTGAAAATCTGCAGGTGGTGGAGTGGCGGGTAAAGACAGAAAGCAGCATCGGGCTCCCACTTCTTCAGGTGAGATTGCCCGCAGAACGGAAGTCGGTCAAAAGGGCGCAACGTACAAATTACGTACAAAACTGCGCTTCAATTTTGCCCGTGGAAGATAAGCTACTGAAAATATGTAACTTAGAGTTGGTGGAGGCGGCGGGAGTCGAACCCGCGTCCGAAATCGCTGTCAGCCGGGAGAGTCCATGCTGTGTCCGATTCGATTGGTTTCGCTTACGGCGCTTAAGAACGGACAAGATGCGCCGCAAACTAGTCCGATGATCTCGTGGTTACGACACGGACCGAGCCGCAACCACCAGCCTACTGAATGACGTCTTACTCGCAGCCCATAGGCGAAGCCGCGAAAGACGGCTGCTTATTTAATTAAGCAGCAAGTGCCAGATTATCGTTGGCAACTTTTGTTTTGCAGGCGATTACGGGTGCCCACACCCCGACATGCCTCCCATGCCGCAATCGATCCCGTCGAAACCGTGACGCCCCCATCGAGCAGCTCCCTGTTTGATGTTCCAGGTTGCCGTTGGGTGCGAGCCCGGGCCGAGTGGCTCGTGCTGCATCTATCTATCTATTCTACGCTGAAACGGGTCTACGCCGAACCGAGCTCAGGGGGCGCCGGCGGCCTACTGCTTGTCCAGGTCGATGGATTCGTAGTCGTGGCGGGCGATGCCGGCGCGAATCTGGGCGGGCGTCCATCCTGCCTTGGTTTTTTCGTAGGCGTAGATGCCTTCCTGGGCGCAGGTGGAGCACTCGGTGGCGTGGTTCGTCTCATAGCAACTGCGGAGGCTGGTGTGGCCGAGCGCGCGATCGCAGCGGCAGTTGCAGGGGAGCTGGTAGAGCACTCCGCTGACTTTAGCGGCCAACTGGTAAGCATGCACCTGCCACGGATAACGGAAGTCCAATCCCGTGAGTTGCGTGCCGTGGAGGATGGCCGGCAGCGCATGAATATTGAGGGGCGCCGAGGGGTGGTAGGCGGGAACGTCGTCGGCCGGGTTGGACCACTGGGCATAGCTCGCGGCGGTAAGTACGAAGACGGCGAGGGCAATGAGACAGCTGCTCATGGTGGAATGCTTCATAGGCTCCTCAGCCTTTATCGTACTTCAAATTGGGCCTCGCGATGGAGTGGCCGCCTGGCTGCTGATTTGGCGCAGCCGTGCTCGAAAAAGCCGTGGACGCCATGGGTTTGGCCCGGTGGCGCTTGCGGGCGTTTCGAAGGCTGTCAGAGGCGATCTGCATACCATAGAGGAGCTGTCCAGCCCGCCGCGGGTCAATCTCCTCCGTGAGGATCGCATCCATAATTCGTTTGAGGCCGGCGAGGAGCGATTGGGAATCCTCGGGTTTAGGGATCTGGAGGGACTTTTTGGTGGGCCGCGGCCCGCGAGGATACTGGTGCAGCGGAGCGTGAGTGTAGCAATAGGCTGAGTTACGCATGGCCGGTGAGAGGCATTTAGCGCCGGCCGGCATGGTGTGGCGACAGTTGCGGATCATCGATATATTCCTTTTCCCTGCCGTGGTCCATAGAGACTCACAGGAGCGCCCTACCCCGGTGTCGGAGATTCTTGGGCCATGTCCTTTGTTTTCATCGCATTCGCGAAGGTTATAGCCGCATCCTCTAGAAAAATAAGGCGCTGTGTGCAGGATTGAGATAGCAAAGGAGTTGAGCGCAGGCTGGCTCATTGAAGCGGAAACCAGCGGGGCTGAACTCGCCTTTGATTCAATGGTACGATTTTCGGAGAATTAACCTGCAAAGAAAAACAGGGTCAGGCAGAAGGGTTCAGGGAGCATAAAAACAACGACTTAGGGTAGGATTGGCGGCCGGATTGAGGCGGATAAGTACTTGACAGCGTTTGGGTGCGGAGGGGAATGCGGGGATGATTTGCGGATAGAAAAAAAAGACGGCACGAACGGTTTGCTGTTCGTGCCGGGAGGCCAGTGACGCAAACTACTTCCGGTATGAAGGAGGGTTTTGAGCCACCCTCACAACCGGAATAAATACACGATAGCATAGATTCGGAAAAATGCAAATACAAAATTCAAAATTTATTTTTTCGCCGCTCGGCCATCGTTTTTCCTGGAAACCCCATCTTAGGGGTGCGCGATTTGGCGTTGGAAAGAGGGCAGTTTAGGGGGCGCTGAGAAGGGTTTCGGGTCTGTCCTGGGCTGCTTTGTCAATCGATTGTTGTTTAGGATCAATCATTTGCATGGTTTTCCGGTTCGGCTCAGGCGGCGTTGGAGATGTGTGCGTGCATGGCTGCGGAGAGGCGGGCCAGGGCTTGCGGAGGGAATTGTGGGTGAGATGCCGCATCGAAAAAGGCCGCAGAAACTCTGGCGGAGCGGAAAAAAGCGGTGAAATACAGATTTGCGGATACAAAATGGGCCGGGGTCTGGGGGTAGTGTCTTAAAAGTGCGTCGCTGCTGAATTGGAGGATTCTGTAGAAAGCGGGCTTGCGCTTCTAATTCCCTTTTGCCAGTCGGTCGATTCGCTCCCTCGCCTCAAGAATCCACGCATCGAAGTTGGCGATATGAGTTTGGAATTTTGCGACTCTCAACGTGCTCTCAAAGGAATCTCCCTGATTCTCAGAATATGCCCTAGTTTCGTTTACTAATCGCTGCGCGTGATCCCGCAGCAGTTCCCAATGGCGGATTGCCCTTTCCAGATCGTGAATGGCTCTTATTGGGGGTTCATCGGTCATGTGAGCCTAGCCAGTCTGCGCGTGCAAGCATTATGGGCTCATTCACACCCCGTAGGAAGTGTTCCACCACTATGTTGCTAGCACTAGACAATGAACTAGTCAGGCTGGGCAATGACCTCTTGGATGAGGAGAGGCATTGACGTTACGACCTTCGACGTGCCCAATGCCTTGTTTTTCCAATAGAAGGTTAATGTGCCGCCTTTCACTTGCACGTTGCGGATGATTGGATAGTTCGATAGGGACTCGCTATTTGGCTTGAAAAGTGTGATTGTCATGGACAATCCTCCGACCCGGATTATAGGCGCCAAAGGCACAGCCTTCTAATAGTGCGGGCCTGGTGATTTTTTGGGGATTAGTCGGTCTGTTTGATCGAGAACCTAAATATCGGCTTTCCCTCGGTCTCCTCAGCCGTTGCGGCTGAACGGTGGAACCGCCCCAACGCGGCTAGGGCTTCAGAGATCGGCAACCTGTAGCGCATCTGACACGAGGGGCAGTATTCAGGTACCTTGGCCGTAGCGATCTTGAGAGAAACTTCCGATCCACATTCAGGGCAGACCAAGGTTACGACTTCAATATCCTTACGTTCTGCCGCCACAACGCGATAAAGCCCCGGTAAGTTTTGGAGCGTTTTCGGCACGACTGAAGTCGTGCCCTGATACAGAACTTGGAAGCGAAGGAGTCCCGCCGCTGGCTACGGAGTTGCGCTTTGTGGCAGTGCCGGGTGGTGATGGGCTGGCGGCATCCCATGTTGCGGAATCGGGACACGGGGGCTCCGTGAGTTTTCAGGGCGAGGCTCCTGAAAAGCAACCACAGATCCTTCGACTGCGTCCGCCGCGGCGGACTTCGCTCAGGATGACAGCTGTTTTTTATCAATGGCTTACATGGAATCTATGCGGCGATCCGGCCTGGTCTAGTTGACAGTAGCTCTGCGCCAGGCTTTCAGGCTTGTTCGCGTCGACGAATGGTCAGCGCTACGGTTATCGGGCTTGATCGCGTTGACGACTGGTCAGCGCTTCCGTTATCCGGCCAGGTTTTGAGCCTTTGCGGCGAGGTCGAAGTCCTTGGTGGTGAGGCCGCCGGCGTCGTGGGTGACGAGGGCGAGGCGGACGCGGTTGTAGCGGATGTCGATGTCAGGGTGGTGGCCGGCTTCTTCAGCCAGGTCGCCGACCTGGTTTACGAAATGAAGCGCGGCGCGGAAGTCTTTGAACTGAAATGCTCTGACGAGTTCTCCGGCTTCAATTTGCCAGCCGGGCAGCTTGCCGAGGTGCGATTGAGCTTCAGACGGGGAAAGTGGCGGCATGGTTTTGCTCCTGGGAGGAAGAGTACAAGAGTTGGATGCGCGGGTGCGAACCGGCGGGCGACAAAGGTTGGCTCGGAGGCGGTAGGAAACAGGCGGTAGGGATATGGGCTTACCCGCATGATTTCGAACCTAGCGATTGCCAATCCCAGGTCTCAAAATCGAGACCTGGGGCACCCCATTTTGGTCTGCAACAAAGCGGTAAGAAACCCAGGCTGCATCACACGGCTCTCAAAATCGAGACCTGGTTCGCCGCATTTTGGTCTGCAACAAAGCGGTAAGAAACCCAGGCAGCATCACACGGCTCTCAAAACCGAGACCTGGGGCACCCCATTTGGTCTGCAACGAAGCGGTAAGGAACCCAGGCAGCATCACACGGCTCTCAAAATCGAGACCTGGGGTACGGCTTTCCGTGCAGAACCAGGCGGGTAGGGATCAGGCGGCGCTGAACGGCTCTGGTGCGGCGGGGTCGTGGGTCATATCGAAGGTGGAGAAGCGCTTGTTCTGGCCGCTGATTTCGGAGCGGAGCTCCTGCCAAAGCTCGTTGGGAATCTTGAGGAAGACTTCGACGACGGCGGGATCGAACTGCGTTCCGGAGCAGCGCAGAATTTCTTCGCGGGCTGCGTCGAAGCCGCGCGCCTTGCGATAGGGGCGGTCGCTGGTGATGGCGTCGAGGGTATCGGCGACGGCAAAGATGCGGGCGCCAATGGGAATCTCGCGGCCGCGCAGGCCGTTGGGGTAACCGTTGCCGTCGTAGTACTCCTGATGGCAGAAGACGATTTCGGCGGCGCCGGCGAGGAAGGGAATTTTGCGCAGCATGTGGTAGCCGCGCGCGCAATGTTCGCGCATCAAGTCCTGCTCTTCGGGAGTGAGCTTGCCGGGTTTGCGCAGGATCTCATCGGGAATGGCCATTTTGCCGATGTCGTGCAGAAAAGCGCCGCGGGCGATGACCTTGATTTCGTCGGGCGGGATACCCATGGCGCGCGCCAGTGCGATGGTGTAGGCGGTAACGCGCTTGGAGTGGCCCTCGGTCTCGGAGTCCTTCAGGTCGAGCGCGTCGCCGAGCGCTTCGAGGGTGACGTCGTAGGAGTGCTCGAGGTCTTCCATGGCGTGGCGGAGCATTTCGGTACGAGCGCGCACCATCTCTTCAAGGTTCTGGTGGTAATTGAGGCGTCTCCTCCAGGGCCTGGCGATGGCTGAGGGCCCGCTCGACGGTGGTCAGCAACTGCTCGCGCTCGAAGGGCTTGAGCAGATAGTCGTAAGCGCCGCGGCGCATGGAGTCAATGGCCACGCTGATGTCGTGAACGGCGGTGACCATGACGACGGGCAGGTTGGGTTGCAGCGCGTGGATGCGCTCAAGGAGCGCGATGCCGTTGACGTCCTGCATGACGATGTCCGTGAGCACCATGTTGAAGTTGTTGAGCTCGAGGGCTTCAAGAGCTTCGCGGCCGCCAGAGGCCTGCTCCACGATGTAACCCTGGCGCTCGAGCGCGGCGGCCACCATGGTTCGCACGGGCATTTCATCGTCGACGACGAGAACCCGAGCCGCCTTGCGCGTGGGCGCACCGCCCTCGCCCTGCCGATCACCGGAAGGATTGGGGAGTCTTGTATGTGCCAGACTCAATGCCAAGCGGCAACCCCCGTAGATTTAGAGCCCTCGCAGATTGCTCGCGAGGACGAGGAGCTTTTACATTCGCGCATCGCCCTGTTGCCCTGAGAGACGCGGCGATGCGAACAATGCTGCGATAGTTTTAGGTGGCGAGTGCCTTTACCGCTTTGATTCAAAAACCGCGTTCTGCGTTGCATAAGTTCCGAGAATTCTTTCTTTTAGACGCAAAAGGCCAAGCATAAGCCCGGCCTGCATTCCGACGCGCAATTTTGGAACACAGCAACCGGAGAAATAGCCTGCACACAAACAAGCAAGTGACGCAAGAATAAAAACGCAGGCCCCAAGTCAGCGAGACGCCAACCCACTGTTCCTCAGCAGAGGTTATCACCGGAGTAACCCCCGCCTCAATCACCCGAATGTGGCAGCGAGAGCGAACGATGCGGTATAGCACGGTTGTGCCCTGGTGTTATTTCCATTCATGAGGAAGGGCGCCAGCAGGTTGATGTTGCGTGATTTCAGCGTAGGTTATGGCAAAATCCGTGCTCAGGTCGTTCGGAGCCCAGTTGCGGTCTCGCGCGGGGAGAGCGGGCGCGATTTGCTGAAGCGTTTTGCCGGCAGCGACCTGCTGCTTGACGGCGAAGTAGAGATCATCGAGAAACTGTTTCTGGCCGGTGAGGATCTCGGGGCCGCCGGCGTCGCCATGACCGGGAAGAACATGAAGCGGTTGGAGCGCGATGGCCTGAGAGAGGACGCGCGGCCAGTTGGCGATGTTGGCGTCCCAAAGTTTGTTGCGGGGCCCGTTGACGGCGGCGTCTCCGGTGCAGAGGATGCGTTCTTTCGGGAGCCAGACGAAGCCGTCGCCGCGGGTGTGCGCCCAGCCGAAGAAGTAGAAGCGAACTTCGCGCGTGCTGTCTTTAAGGATGAAGGGGCTGGAGCGGAAGACGAGCTGGGGGCGCGGCGCGTTGCTGAGATGAAGCGAGCGGACGTCTTCGCGCTCGGCTGCGGTCTGGAGCCAGCGCTTCGGCTCGTAGCGATCCATTTCGTCGTCGACGCCCTGGTAGGCGAAGGTGGTTGCACCGGCGCGCGTCCACACGATGTTGCCGTAGGCGTGATCGCGGTGCGCGTGGGTGTCAAAGACAAAGCGGACGGGCTTGGGAGAGAGCTGATGGATCTCGCTGACCAGCTCGCGGGCGCGGCCGGGATAGTTGGCATCGACGACGATGAGATAGTCCTTCATCTCGATGACGATGTTGTTGCAGTAGCCTTTGGAGGCGTCGCCGAGAAGAAACCAGACGCCGGGGGCGATTTTTTGCGCGACGAGATGGGAGGGTTGCGGAAGAGAGGACGCCGGCAAGGTGAGCGCAGCCAGGACGATGAGCAGAGACCGAGCCGCGCGCAGTATTGACATCGTTCTATCCTTTTTTGAGTTTGACTCCGACGTGAGTTTGAAGCAACAGCCAGGATTTCCCACCCTAGCCGCAAAAACAAAAGCGCGGCGAGGATGTGGCACCCGGCGACGGAATGTCATGACGATTTGGATTCGCGCCTGGCGCGGCGCGCTGCGGCCCAACCCTCTTTGGTGACCTGGCGCGCACGGCTGACGGCGAGGGCGTCGGAGGAGACGTCTTTTGTGATGCAGGAACCGGCGCCGATGTAGGAGCCGTCGCCGAGGGTGATGGGCGCGACGAGCGTGGTGTCACTGCCGACAAAGACGCGATTGCCGATTTTGGTGCGATGCTTGGCGACGCCGTCGTAGTTGCAGGTGATGGCGCCGGCGCCGATGTTGGCGCCTTCACCGATCTCCGTGTCGCCGAGGTAGCTGAGGTGATTGGCCTTTGAGCCCTTGCCAAGACGCAACTTTTTGCCTTCGACGAAGTTGCCCATGTGGGCGTTTTCGCCGATTTCGCAGCCGGGGCGAAGGTGCACGAAGGGGCCGAGTTCTGCGCCGTCGGCGATGGTGGAGTCTTCAAGCACGCAACTCTGGCGGATGAGAACTTTGTCGCCGAGGGCGCAGTTTTCGATGACGGAGAACGAGCGAATGCGGCATTCGCTGCCGACGCGCGTTTTGCCGAGCAGTTGCACGAAGGGCTCGATGATAGTGCCGGAAGCGACTTCGACTTCGGGGTCGATGACACAGGTGTCGGGCTTGTAGATCGTGACACCAGCAGCAATCAGGCGCGCTGTGGCCGCCGCGCGCCGCGATGCATCCTGCGCGATGTGCTCTGCGATGGTTGTTTCAGCCGGCGTCTTGGCCGCGTGTTTTGTGTTTGTCGTCATCGCACGTTCTCCTGCTTTATTCAATCGTACGCGTGTGGTTGAGGTTGACCGGAATTGGTTATCGGGACCGTTCGCCGCCGCTATCTCGATGCTGCGCCGCCGGCGGTTTGCGGGATGGTGATATCGATTGGCGTGGGCGATCCCCTATCGAGCGCGTCGAGGCTGGGCTTGATCTGCGGGCCGTCGCCAACGACAAGGATAGCCAGCTTGCCGGGATGAATGTACTTTCTGGCCGCGGCGGTGACATCGGCGAGAGTGACTTTTTCGAGGCCGGACTTGTAGGTTTCAAGGTAGTCGGCGGGATAGCCGTAGAACTCGAGCCTCTCGCGCTCATCGAGAATCTTGTCTTTGGTGTCGTAGCGGAAGAGGAACGAGTTGAGGATGTCATTTTTTGCGCGCTGCAGCTCGGCCTCTGTGAACGGGTTGGTGTTCAGGCCAGCGATTTCGGACATTGCCGCTTTGGTTGCTTCCACGGTTGAAGCGCTTTTAGTGATGACTTCAACGGCGAAGGCAGCGGGGTGGTCATATTCGAAGCCAAGCCCACCGCCGACGGCGTACGCGAGGCCCAACCGAGTGCGAACCTTTTGAAAAAGCCGGCTGCCGAAGCCACCGCCGAGGATCTCGTTCATTACGGCAATGGCTGGCAGGTCGGGATTGCGGCGATCGACGCCGAGGCCAACGATCTGCACGTTCGACTGGTCCACGTCTTCTTTATTGATGAAATAGACGCCGGGCCTGGGGCCGGGGAATGCATCGTGACGCGGCGGCAGCGGCGTGACGGGCGGAAGGCTTTCAAAGGCTGCGCGCAGTTTGGCTTCCATGGCTACGGGGTCAAAGTCGCCGCTGACGCCGACGATGAGTTTGCCTTTGAGTGTGCGATCGTGCCAGGCCTGGAGGTCGGCGATAGTGACGTTGGCGATGGTGGAGAGCTCAGGCTGGCGAGTGTAGGGACTGTTGACGCCGTAGACGAGCTTCGCCGATTCGCGCTGGGCGATGCCGTCTTCGTCGTCGTTGCGGCGGACGATGGCGGTGGCTTGCTGCTGCTGGGCGAGCTGGAGTTTTTGCTCGCTGAACTGCGGACGAAAGAGCAGGTCCATGGCGAGCGAGAAGACCTGGTTTGCATCGCCCTTGAGTGAGTCCCATGAAATGGCGGTTGAATCGTTGTCGCCCGCAGTCTCAATGTGCGCGGCTTCGGCTTCGAGGAGATCGTCCATGGCGTCGCCGCTCATTTTTGCGGTACCGCTGGTGCGCCAGGTCTGACCGTAGATCGCAACCAGGCCGGCCCTGGAGGGACTTTCGTCGCGAGAGCCGCCGGGAATGAGGACCGATCCGTAGATGAAGGGAAGCTCGTGGTCTTCCTGGAGAAAAATGACGATGCCGTTTTTGAGCTCGATGCGTTTGGGCTGCTGGGGATGAAAGGCGTGGAGCGGGGGGATGGGGATGTGCTCCCAGGGTTTGGATTGCTGGGCGGAGAGAATGCTGGGCAAAGGGAACGAAAATGCGAGGATGGCGATGCAGAAAGTGAGCTTCGGCACTTTCCCAGGTCTCAAATACGAGACCTGGGGCACCCCATGTTGTGGCTGATTGACATTCTTCATTGCGCGCCTCCGTCTTTGTTTGTGCCGGCGGCGGGCGGTTCGGTGTCGACTTCGGCGCTGGTGCGGTTGGAGGCGACAAACACCTTGTTGGCAACGCGGCGGATGTCGGCCTTGGTGACTTTGTCGACGCGATCGAGCTGGAGGAAGAGCTGGCGCCAATCGCCATAACGCGTTTGAAACGCAGCCAGCGAATTAGCGAGGCCCTGGTTGTCGGCGAGGCCGCGGAGCAGGTCGGCGCGAGCGCGAGTCTTATACATCTGAAGCTCTTCGTCGGTGACGTCGGTGGTCTTCAGTTTTTCGATTTCCATGTGAATGGCGTCGCGCATCTCTGCCGGCGTGTGGCCGGGAAGCGGGTAGGCATAGAAAGCGAAGAGGCTGGGATACTTTTCGCCGGGGAAGGGGCTGAAGCCCGCGGCGTCGGCGGCGATCTGCTGCTGCTCCACCATGCTGCGGTAGAGACGCGAGACACGGCCGTTGGACATGATGTCGCTGATGGCATCGTAGACGGCGTCGTCAGGATCGAGAACACTGGGCCGGTGATAGCCCTCGATATAAATGGGCTGCGTTTGCTCGCGGATGACGACTGACTTCTCAGCGAACTGGGGCGGCTCGACGGTGGTCATTTCTTCAGGCCTGGGGCCGCCAGGAACTCGGCTGAAGTACTTTTCGAGCATGGGCAGCTCAGTTTTGGCGTCAACATCACCGACGATGGCGACCACGATGTTTCCGCCGACGTAATATTTTTTGTGAAAGGCCATGGCTTCAGTCGCGGTGATCTGGCCGACCTCGCTGGGCCAGCCGATGTCACTGCGGCCGTAGTTGTGCGCCACGTAGGCAGTGGCCAGAAACTGCTCCAGAAGGCGGCCCATGGGGTCGGAGTCGACGCGCATGCGGCGCTCTTCCATGACCACATCGCGCTCCTTGTAGAACTCGCGGGGGACAACGTTGGCAAGGCGGCTGCTTTCCATCCACGCCCAAAGCTCAAGGCGGTTCTCCGGCATGGACCAGTAGTACTCCGTGTCGTCGAGCCCGGTTTCAGCGTTCAGACCGTTGGCGCCGTTTTCTTCGGCCACTTGAGTGAACTGGTTGGGGATGACGTATTTTTCAGCGTCAGCCTGCGCAGCGACGAAGGCCTTTTTGAGATCGGCGAGTTTCCGCGGATCGCCGCCACCGGGTTTGAGGTACTCGGCCTCGTAGGCATCGTTTGCCGCTTCGACCTTTGCCAAAGCGACTTTTTCGCGAGGGTAGTCGGTGGTGCCGATTTGAGTTGTCCCCTTGAAGGCCAGGTGCTCAAACATGTGTGCCAGGCCGCTCTCGCCGGAGGGATCGTTTACGTCACCCGCATCCACCAAGGTGGTGTAGCTGAAGACCGGCGCCTCAGGCCTGCGGCAGATGACGAGGGTGAGGCCGTTGGGCAGGACCTTGACGGTGATGCGCTGCTCGAAGCTCTTGAGATCCTGGGCGCGGGCGCTGCATGCGTTGATGGCAAGCAGGGCGCAGAAAATGCCAGTCAAATGGCGGCGGGAAAAACCGAGGGACATCCAACCTCCCAGTCAGAAGAGAACATTGTGCGGTTTCTATGCTCTCTTCCAAGCTATTGCCCGCAGGCGGAGGCGTCAATTGGATGGAGTCGCCCCTCCCGGCTTGGATGAATGGCGCGGGGGCGCGAGGAAAAACGACCGGACGGTATAATCGGAGGCATGACGGCGGGCGCGCAGACAAAGGTTCCAGGAGCTGTGGCAGCGGGGACGACGGCGCAGGGGGTTGATGCGGGCGCCGCGGAGAAGCTGCACGATTTGGAGGACCGGCTGGCGCAGGCGGGAAGCCTGATGGTGGCCTACTCCGGCGGCGTGGACTCGGCGTTTCTGGCTGCCACGGCGCATCGCGTGCTGGGATCGCAGATGCTTGCGGTGCTGGCCGATTCGCCTTCACTGGCGCGGCGCGACATGGAGCAGGCCTGCGCGTTTGCGCGGTCGCTGGGAATGCCGCTGCAGGTGATCGCGACGGAAGAGCTGGACAAGCCGGAGTATTCCCGCAACGATGCTAACCGGTGTTTCCATTGCAAGGACGAGCTGTTTGCTGCGATGGGCGCGCTGGGGACGAAGCTTGGGTTTGCGAAGATTGCCTACGGAATGAACGCCGACGACGGCCGGGATTTTCGGCCCGGGCAACGCGCGGCCGAGCAGCACGAGGTGCTGGCTCCACTGGCGGAGGCGGGCTTGACCAAGCTGGAAGTGCGGACGCTGGCAAAAGCGGCGGGCTATCCAGTATGGGACCGCCCGGCGGCGCCGTGCCTTTCTTCGCGCGTGGAGTACGGGCGCACGGTGACGCGCGAGGTTCTGGAGCAGGTAGAGCGGGGCGAGGAGAGCCTGCGGCAGTTGGGCTTTCGCGAACTGCGCGTGCGGCACCATGGCGAACTGGCCCGCGTGGAGATTGCGCGCGACGAGCTGCCCCGCGCACTGACGATGGAGATGCTGGACGCGATTACGGCGGCGCTGAAGCAGGCGGGATTCAAGTACGTGACGCTCGATTGCACTGGGTTTCGGTCGGGATCAATGAATATGGTGCTGCCCGCCGACGTGCTGGCGCGACGCGGGGCGTAGAGGATCGTCGCTTCCGGTACCAGGTCAGTTTGAGAAGAGCCGTTCCTCAGGGGCTAAAGCCCTCGTTCATTAGACCGATATCGTGAAATGAGTTCACGGCGAGCTCGATGGCGGAGGCTGGACTGGCGTAGCGCGCGGGAGAGGTCATGGAACCATTCGGCAACATCGGAATTCAGTTCATCGCGGGCTTTGGTCCGATCGTCAGCGAGGCAACGGAAAGCCGCAAGCTCTACAGCGAGACCCTCGGCATCCAATTCAAAGAAGAAACCGGCGGCTATCTCCATACGGAGGCCCTGAAGGGCACGAACAGCTTTGCTCTCTGGCCTCTTTCACACGCAGCCCAGTCCTGCTTTGGGAAGGACTCCTGGCCCGACGAGATTCCCCGGCCGCAGGCCTGGCTGGAGTTCGATGTGGAGGATGTGGAGAGGGCAACCGCGGAGCTGGAATCACGGGGCTATCGAATGCTGGTGAAGAACAGGAAAGAGCCGTGGGGCCAGGTGGTAAGCCGTTTTATTGCGCCCGAAGGAATTCTGGTCGGGGTTACGTACACTCCGTGGATGCGGGAAGAAAAATAGCGCTTCCCGTTCGTTTGGTGCAGCGAGGAGCGTAAAGCCTGGAGCGCGTGAATTTGTATCTGAAGCTTCGAGGAATCCCAGGTCTCAAGATCGAGACCTGGGGCACCCGCTGTTGGCGCAAAATGTGCGGTCGGGGACCTAAAGCGGCTTCACCTCTCGGGCCTCTGGCCATTTAGAATCACAAAGCGATGCGAATTGGGTATCTGGAGTGCTTTTCCGGAATCAGCGGCGACATGCTGCTGGGCACGCTTGTAGATGCGGGCGTTCCGTTCAGCTTGCTTGAGGAAACGGCGGCGGCCTTGAATGTGGGCGCGCGCCTCGAGATGCGCAAGGTGAGCCGCGGCGGATTGGCGGCGGTGAAGATTGACGTGCTGACCGAAGAGGGATCAGGGGTCAGGGATCAGGGAACAGAAAAGCAGGGAACAAGGGAACAAGGGAACAAGGGAACGAGAGAGCAGGGAACAGGGGAACAAGGGAACGAGGGAACGAGAGAGCAGGGAACAAGGGAACAAGGGAATGAGGGAACGAGCGGGCACGAGCACAGCCATCATGATCACGAGCACCATGCGCATGAGCATGGGGAGCAGAGATCAGAGATAAGAGTTCAGAGATCGGAAAATGCGCATGAACACGGGCATGAGCACACGCATGCGCCGCATCGGTCGCTGTCGACGATTTTAGGGATCATTGAGGCTGCGCCGCTTTCGGATGCGGTGAAGCAGCGTGCGACAAGGGCCTTCAAGTTGCTGGGCGAGGCGGAGGCGGCGATTCACTCGATTCCGATTGAGACGGTGCACTTTCACGAAGTGGGCGCGGTGGACACGATTGTGGATATTGTGTGCGCGGCGGCCGGATGCGAGGCGCTGGGCGTAGATGGCTGGATGGCGTCGCCGTTGAATGTGGGCAGCGGAACGGTGAAGTGCCAGCACGGCACGCTGCCTGTGCCTGCGCCGGCTACGCTGGCGCTGCTTGGCGACGCTCCTGTTTACGCTGCGGGCCCGCCGATGGAGCGCGTGACGCCGACCGGAGCCGCGGTGCTGCGTATGCTGGATGTTCGCTATGGGTCGTTGCCGGCCATGCGCGTGGCGTCGCGCGGATATGGCGCGGGCGGCCGCGACACGCCAGGCGAGCCGAATGTGCTGCGCATGCTGGTGGGCGAAGCGGAAGATAAGGCGGCGGGAGCGAAGCCGATCACGATCACCGAGGGGGAGCCGATCGCAATCATTGAAACGGTGATCGACGACTCCACGCCGCAGTTGCTGGCCTATGTGAGCGAGTTGCTGCTGGAGGCGGGCGCGTGGGATGTGTATCGAGTTCCGGTGCAAATGAAGAAGGGCCGCACGGGCGTGCAGTTGACCGTGCTGTCGAGTACCGAAAAGCTGCCGGAGCTGCGCGATTTGCTGCTGCGCGAGACCACGACGATCGGGCTGCGCTGGCGGCTCGAATTCAAAATGGCCTTAGCACGCGAGTTCACCGAGGCAGAAACGCCGTGGGGCAAGGTGCGGATAAAGATTGCGCGATGGCCATCGGGAGAAGTGGCCAATGCGTCGCCGGAGTATGAGGATTGCCGGAGCCTGTCGCGGCAGCACGCAGTTCCGTTGAAGCAGGTGATGCAGGAGGCGATGCGGGTTTACTCGGAGGCGGAACGCGCGCAGGCCAAGAGAGGGCATTGATGGATCGCTTGCAGATTGAAGCGTTGTTGAACGAAGTGCGGGAGGGCCGAACCGGCGTGACGGACGCTCTGGAGCGGCTGCGCAATCTGCCGTTTGAAGATTTGGGCTTTGCAAAGCTCGACCATCACCGCGAGCTGCGCACCGGGATGCCGGAGGTGATCTTTGCGGAGAGCAAGACGCCGGCGCAGGTGGCCGTGATTTTTGAGCGAATGGCGAAGGCGGGCGGCAACGTGCTGGCAACGCGGGCGTCACGCGCGGCGTACGATGCGGTGCGCGCCGCGGAACCGCGCGCGGAGTTTCACGAGGCTGCGCGTGCGATTACGCTGACGCAGACTGAGGCGGCCGCCGGGAAGGGAATTGTGGGCGTGGTTTGCGCGGGAACCAGCGACCTACCCGTGGCTGAAGAGGCCGCTGTGACGGCGCGGCTGATGGGTAACACCGTGGAACTGGTGGCCGATGTGGGAGTGGCTGGTATTCATCGGCTGCTGGCGCAGCAGCACACATTGCAATCGGCACGCGTGCTGATTGTGTGCGCGGGGATGGAGGGCGCGCTGCCGACCGTGGTGGGCGGCCTGGTGAAGGCGCCGGTGATCGCGGTTCCGACGAGCGTGGGTTATGGAGCGTCGCTGGGCGGCGTGGCGGCGCTGCTGGGCATGCTGAATACGTGCGCGCCAAATGTTTCCGTAGTGAATATAGATAACGGATTCGGCGCGGCATGCATTGCGTCGCTGATCAATCACATGTGATTTGATGTGGCCTGCGCCGCATTCCTCCCTGCGGAGAGGAGAGGCGAGGAGTTTGATGCCGCATTGCCCGATGAAATTCCGGTTTGTGCGCGGCAGGCTGACTGTGGCTGCGCCGCGGATTCTGGATATTGGGTGCGGCAACGGTTCGCCCACCGTGACCAAGCGATGGTTTCCGGGGTGCCATTACGCGGGAGCGGACATTCAGCGGTACAGGCTGAGCGACGCGGATGTTGTCGCGATGGACGAGTTCTTCCAGCTTGGCGAAGACGGTACGGGCTACGACGCGATTCCGGAGGCGAGCTACGACTTCGTGATCCTGAATCATGTCGTGGAGCACATGCGGGAGCCAGGCCCGATTGTGGCGGCGCTGTGCGGGAAGCTCAGGCCGGGCGGATATATATGGATTGCGTTTCCTTCAAAGCGCAGTTTGAGGTTGCCGCATTCGGTGGACGAGACGCTGAACTTCTACGATGATCCCACGCATGTTTATTTGCCGGAGGTGGGCGAGATCGCCAACGTTCTGCGCGCCAACGGGGTGGAAGTGCTGCACGCGGGGCGATCGAAGGAGGGATTCTGGACCACGATTGCGGACGTGGTGAAGCTGTGCAAGCGATTGGTTAAGAAGTTGTTCTCGGGGAAGTTTTCCGGGCGCGGAATGTGGTATCTGCTGGGATTTGAAGATCACGTGTTTGGACGGCGGAGGCCGGAGGGATAGGCAGGCCGGCCGCGAGGACGAAGGGAAGCGACTGAGAGGCGCAGGGCGTTTCGAGAGGCGCGATTGCGAGGGATTCTTCAACGCTTCATGTGAAGGTGAGTGTGTTGGGGAGCAGTGGAGCCGCATTCCCAGGTCTCAGATTCGAGACCTGGGGTAATCGCTGCTTCCCACCCCAGGCGCAAAAATCCGCTGCGGCAGACGCCGAGGGTGGGGACGCGCAATTACGCCTGTGGCGTAGCCTGGCGGTTGCGCTGGTGCGAGCGGCGCTGAGCCTGCATCTGCTCAAACTGCTGCTTCTGCGAGTCAGTCAAGACAGCTTCAAGCTTGCTGTTGCTGTCCTGCATGATGGCCTGGACCTTTGCGTGGCGATCCTTCGGGGTAAGCGAGGTGTCGGCGCGCAGTGTTTGCACCTGTTGTTGGCGATCGGCGAGGATGGGGGTAATTTGCGCCACCTGGTCGCTGCTGAGGCCCAGCTGCTTGCCGAGATGCGCAGCACGCCGGCTGGGGTCGAAGTTGCGGTGGAAGTTACCCGACTGCGTTGGCGCGGCTTGCGGCGCATTGGCAGCGGGGGCCTGGCTGGAGTCAGGCGCCTGCGCGAGCACTATGCCCGCTGAAAGCAGCGCGCCCAGAATGATGGTTGCCTTTGTCGTGAACATACGTTGGATTCTCCCTTTCGGCCGTCTTGCTGCTAACTGGCCATTGCGTGTGTAGACACGGAGCGCCGGTGGGAGTTGCGTAAAGAATTGTTAAGCTGAGCGGGTGCATCGGCGAGCGCGAGGCGCAGAATTTTCTGTGCGAAAAGACATGAGTCTTCGTGTGGGAAGGGCACGTCTAATGCGGGCGGCTCGGATTTTGGGTTGCTGAATCGAAACATCGCACACCGAGCAGACAGACCGTGGCAGGCCGTTTTGCGGTGCGCGCAGTTGTTTCAATTCAGGATGAGATTGGACACCATTATGTGCTTAAGGAACGGGCGCCGAAGACGTCAGTTGCCGGACTGCTGCGACTCCGGCCACGTCGGGCTGGCGAGCTGGATGGTATAGATTGGACCATCCGGATAGATCGGGCCTACTTCTCTGAGGAAGCAGGGAGCTTCTCCGCCAATGATCCAAAGCTCAATGTTCGGTGGTTGCTTCCCGATCATGGGCGCGACGATCCCGGCAACTCCACCGAGTTCAATCTTGACCTCGTAATGAATTGCCTTTCGAGGTGATCCGGCCAATGAGAACGATTCTTCGCCGCGGGAAGAGATGGACAGAGTGACCAGGCGCAGGCTGGGCGTGGCGGCGAGCAGCGGTACTTTTGTCTCCGTGGCGCCAGCCGGGATGTTCTGAATGATGGTGGAGACGATGCCGTTTGCCAGGTCCGGCGGTAAGTGGAGTTGGCTGGTTTTCACCTCTTCCTTGCCATCTTTTCCTGTTGAGCTGACCGTGACCTTGCCGCTGCGGGCATCAATCATGACGTCGATGGGATGAGGAAAGAAGGGGCCTTTCTGAATATGGTGATCAGAGATGAGCTTGATATCCCGATGTTGCGAGAAGACAGTTGTTTCATCATCGATTGAGCCATCTTTGAAATGGAAGAGCAAGCGGGTAGTGACCTGACTGCCATGGGCGACCTGAACGAGGTCTCCTGACGCCAGGACGTGGCCGTCTTCGGAGAGCAACTCGAGAAAGCCGTGAATCGTTCCGTTCGCATAGCGAACAGGTATGGGATCCGCTGAAGCACCCGATTGCGAGAAGCAAAACAGGAGGGCGATCATGGACCAGGATCGGAAAAGTTGGGCGAGAGGAATGCGCATAGGGCCAGCTTTCTAGGATGAATGGTGCACGGCAAAGGTTTGCCGGGTTATCAGTGTGATCTGCCCACCCAAGCAGCGCTTGGATGGAACACCCGGCGAGGGCGCTAGTTGGCGGCTCCGACTAGGAATCCGAGGACGAGTTACCTTTCGCAACCCTTGATCGCTTGGCAGCTCGGAGCGCATGGCGGGCCAGTGCCCGGAATGTCTCTCGCAACTGATCGGGACTGTGAACGACAATGCGCGCTCCTGTACTCAGCAGCATGGCCGCAATCATCTCCAGACGGTCGCGCCCGCAGCGCAACCGTGTTCCGCCGTTTTCTTCCTCGATGGCTACTCGCCAGGGCGCAAACATTTGTTTTGCTTCCTCGAGCGGCATTTCGATCCAGACGTCGATCTTGTATTGCGCTTGAAAGGAGGCCAAGCTCTGATGCAGGTAGCTCCGCGCGTCAAAATTTGCCGGGCGCCGAAAGGTTCCAGCCCCCATTTCCAGACTTGAGACGCGATCGAGCCGGAACGTCCGCATGGCTTTCCGCGAAAGGCAGTAGCCGATCAGATACCACCGTCCGTCTATGTGCATGATCGCATAGGGCTCGATCTGCCGTCGCGAACGGGCGCCCTCGTGCGATTCGTAATCGAACCGGACTCGACGTCCGCTGCGGATTGCCGAAGCCGCGCGAATCAGGTACTCCACTGAAGTTGTGACGACCCAAGGCCCCGGTTCAATGGCTACCACGTCGTCGACAGTTCTGATGCTTTGGCGCAGGGCCTCGGGAAGAACGCGGCGCAGTTTGGCAAGCGCGCCTTCGGTGGCGGGCGCAAACGCCGAGAGCCCGACCTGCCGAAGCGAGTGCAGCCCTAACGAGAGCGCAAACGCCTCCTCGTTGGTGAGCAAAAGCGGCGGCAATCGGAACCCGGGTTTCAAGCGGTATGCTCCTCCTACGCCGCGCGACGACTCGACCGGAATGCTCAGGTCCTTCAGCCGCACGATGTAGCGCTGCACTGTTCGCAGGTCTACTTCCAGGCGCTCGGCCAACTCCGCGCCGCTGACGTAGTCGCGCGCCTGCAGCACCTCCAACACAGTGAGCACGCGCATAACGGGATCGTACATCGCAGTTTTTATCCTCTATCCAATTTACGACAGATTTCGTCGGGAATTGCTTCTAGGATGACTTGTATGCCCAAGAGGGCCACAAGGAGGTTTGCAATGGCAATCGAGACAATGGCAATCAACGCACTGAGTGCCGAGGACGTTTTGAAGCACTGGCAGGGACACCGCAGGCTTACCCGCAGAACCATCGAGGCGTTTCCCGATGACAAACTCTTTACCTTCTCCGTGGGCGGCATGCGCCCATTTGGTGAATTGGCATACGAGTTCATCAAGATGGCGGTGCCCATTGTGGATGGAGTCGCCAGCGGTCACTGGGAGGAGTACGCAGGCACCAAACCGGCGACCAAGGCGGAACTGCTGGCGGTTTGGGACAGGCAGACCAGAGAGATCGACGAGAGATTTCCGGCGATTCCACCGCACCGTTTCGCCGAGATCGACAAGGCATTCGGCCAGTGGGAGATGACGGGAATCGGGACAATTCAATACGCGATCGACAACGAGATTCATCATCGCGGCCAGGGATATGTTTATCTGCGTGCCCTGGGGATTGAGCCGCCTCATTTCTGGGAGCGGTAGGGGGATTGAGGGCTTTGTAAGGCGGAATCGTCGCGTCTAAGTCGCTCTTTCGCTCTCTCCCCTACGGGAGAGAGGATGGAATCGGTTTGCGGTATCCCAGGTCTCAGAGGCGAGACCTGGGGCACCCGGCGATGAGAACGTGACGCGAACACGTCTTTACGGCAGACCGGGCGAGGAGTGCTGGAGGATGGCGCGGAGACCACGCGTATACCGCTTCGGCGGCGAGCAGTTCGATTCCAGTTATTGTGGCTTCGATGAGTCTGGCTTTTTCGATCCTTCTTTGGCACCATTCACCGCGCCTTTGGTTGTGTTTTTGGTCTTGCTCCAGGCCTTCTTTGAGCCATTCTTTGTGGCGTGGTAGGTCTTTCTGGTACCTTGTTTGGTTTTGCTGTAAGCCTTTGTGGTGCCCTTCTTCACTGCGTGGCCAGTGTCCTTCGCGGCGGCTTTTGTATGTTGTCCCGCGTCCTTCATGTCCTGTTTTGCGCCATTGTCCTGGTTTGGGGCGGATTGTTGGCTGAATCCGGGAGCCGGCGCGCAGAGCAAGATGGCTCCCGCGAGAACGAACGGAAGTATTGCCGATAGCTGACGATTTGTTTTCATACTCAGGAGGGATACCTGTTTCGCTCGCGAGGTTGGCTGCGTCAGAGCAAAATCAGAGGAAGTGGGTACCGCCCCCATACGCGCTCAAAGTAGAACGGGCCGCTCAGTTCACTGCTGAGCGGCCCGTTCTATTGAGAGAACCAAGGGAGGGATATTGGTTAGTCGCCGGCGACCAGGTCTGTTTCCTTGTGCCTGTTGATGGGCGAGGCGGCGTTGTTCGATGCAGGCTTGATGTCACCGAGCGAAACCAGGCCCTCAACCGGCTTTTCACCGAGGACGTGCTCACGGTAGAGCTGAGCCATGCGGGCGTTTTCGGCTTCCTGCTTCACCTTTTCGTCGCGCGCGCGAATCTTTTCCTCGCGTGCGTTCTTGGCAATGCCGAGGTTGTCGAGGGTGTGGTTGGCTTCAGAGTTCACATGTTCCATGTTGAGCTGCAGGTCGTGGCCCACGTGGTTCATGCCGACCTTTTTGCCGCCGGCGAAGATCTCATGGCGGCCGTGCTCCTCATACCACTTGGTGAGGGTAGCCGTCATGTGCATCTTCTCGATGATGTTGCGCCAGCCCACGCCGGTGTTGTACGCGCAGAAGCTGATCTCGCCTTCCTGCGTGGCGTAGGGAATGATGCACTGCTCGGTGCGGCGGAAGTCGTAGTTGAAGAGATCCTGGAACCACATGCCCGCGATGAAGAGGAAGTTCCAACGGTCCTGGCGGCGAACCTTGATGTCTTCGATGGTGCGATCGCCTTTGACGCTGCCGTAGTTCTTGCCGGTGGCGTTGAAGGTCTTGTCCATCTTCTTCATCATGTCAGTGATTTTGAAGTGGGTAGGCGCCTGGAACGGATCGTAGTTGCGCATGAGCGAGAGGCCGAGGCCCAGGACGGAGAGAAATTTGCCGCGCGCCGCGTCGTTGACCTTGGCCAGATCCTTGGCTACCTGACCCATGTCGAGGAAGGCGGTGACGGGAGCAGACTCCTTGGTTTCCTTGTCGATCATCACGGCCATGCCAATGCCGCAGTTGGGATGGCATCCGCAGGAGAGCTGACCCCACTCGGCCGTAGGTCCGTGCACGAGGTCGGCCCAATCGGAGAATGTGCTCATGAAGCTGATGGGGAACCAATCGCGAGCCGGCTCGCCGATGCCCACCTGCGTCTTGACGTCGTGCGCCATGTGCGAAAGCGTGTAGCGCTGCGCCACGCGGCGGTCGTCGGTGATTTCTTCATCGCGGCCCGTGAAGCTGACCGGCTGGAAGCTCAGGAAGCTGATCTTCCTGGGATTGTCGAGAGCGAACTCGATGATGCGCCCAACCTGCTCGTTGTTAATGCCGTTGATGATGGTGGTGACGGGCACGATTTCAACGCCGGCCTCGTGAAGATTGTTGATGGCCTGCAGTTTGACGTCGAAGAGGTTGCCGACCTTACGGTGCGAGTTGGCAGCGTTGCCGATGCCGTCGAATTGGAGGTAGACGTAACGGAGTCCGGCTTCAGCAGCGGCGCGGCACAGCTCCTTCGACTTGGCGAACTCGATGCCGTTGGATGCGGCCTGCACGCTGTTGTAGCCAACCTTGCGCGAGTAGGCGACAGCGTCAAGGAAGTAGGGCGAAAGCGTTGGCTCGCCGCCGGAGAATTGCACGCTCATCTGCCGCTTGGGCTTGATGGTGATGGCGTTGTCGAGCATGGTCTTGATTTCTTCCCAGGTAAGCTCGTGGACGAAACCGACCTGGTTGGCGTCCATGAAGCAGGGATCGCACATCATGTTGCAGCGGTTGGTGAGGTCGATGGTGAGCACCGAGCCGCGGCCGTGGGTAACGGTCGATGTGCCGTGGTTGTGCAGCTTCTCGTCCCCTTTGCCGTGGGCGCGCATGTCGCGGCCGGGGAAGCTCTCTTCAAGGTGCTTGAAGAATGCCGGATCGATCGACATCACGTCTTCAAAGTGACCATGCTTGGGGCAATCCTTGACCATGAGGATTTTGCCGTCGCGCTCGATGATCTGGGCCTTGATTTCGCCCACTTTCTCGTTCAGGAGGACTTCGTGGGGCAGCTTGCCGTCGAGGATCTGCTTGCGAATCTCGGGAACGCACTTGGGACAGAGCGAGTCAGTGGTGCGCGGCCAGCCGAGGGGCGGCTTCTCTTTCTGCCAGCTCTTCTGCAAGGGCTTGTCGCTCCACTTGGGAGTAAAGGAGGGGTTGGGGCTGATGCGGTTGAAGCGCTCGAAGACAACCCAGGCTCCCTTAGCAGCGTAAACAGCGGCCTTCTCAACGTACTTGACGGCTTTGGACATGCTTGACTCCTCTATGGATTGAAGGCGCCGGGAATAAAGTTGTTGCCCGGCTCGAAGCCTTTGGTTTCCACCGGATAAACCGAAGGCTAAAAGGTCATTACGAGAGTAATTTAGGAGCTTTGCCAACCCAACAAAGGAGCAGCGAATGGCGGAAATGAGGGCTGAATGGGGATTTGAAGGTAGCGAACGGAGGGGGAGTAAGAAGGGTGGCAAGTGGTTGGCGAAACTGGAGTTATGCCGGAGAAGCCAAGCCGGGCCGGTCTTGATGTGCGAGGCTGGGATTATTGTGTCTCACTGCCAGTGCGGGCGACCTGGTTGATGATGCGCTGGACGATGACGATCTGGACGTGGATGTGGCGAGCGACGTCTGGAAGGAACTCGATTACCAGGTTGCTAATGGGCGCCGTTGCGAGGCCGATGCCGTAGCGCTCGGCGCTGGCGCTGAACCGTGTTTGCTGACCGGGCACGTAAAGATTCCCGATGGCGTCGTCGATGGCAAAGCCTGCGAGGTTGGCGTAGTTCACCATGGCTTTGCCGTTGTCATGCTGCGTCCAGAAGACCTGAGCGACTGTATGCAGAACGCGGCGGGGAACCGTGGCGTTGGGCATGCGACGGTACCGCGGGTCCTGGTGGACGAGGGACGGAATGAGGAAGGTGCCGAAGAATTCGCCGGTCAGGTCCTGCGTGAAACTGACACCGACGTAGCGCCCAAAACCGGGCATGCCGGGACCGTAACCGGAGTGGGAGTTGGCAGCGACGGAGATTCCGGCTTCTCCGGCGATGGTGATGAGGTTGAAGGGGTCAAGCAGGTTATGGATTGCGAGACGGCCTTTTTCCTGGGGCGTAAGCGGCTGGACGCCGGGCACGGAAACAAATCGCTTGTAGCGGTTGAGGATGGACAGATGGGGTACGCAGTCCTTTTTTCCCGCGACATTCGTATCCGAGTTGGCTGAGGTGCTGTTTGCGCCGGATGCGGGAACGGCATGCGCGGCGCCGGATGCCGCCATCGTGGTTCCATCGTACTTTGCCTGGCAAGGCTGCTCAGCGGAGACCGGGGTGGGCGCCGGCGTCTCCGGTAACGGAGCATCGGGGAGATTCGCCGGGTTAGCTGTTTGGGGCAGAGCGGATGGCGCCTGGGCAAACGATGGAAGGGTGGGGCATGATGCAACTGCCAACCCAAGCAAAGCGATGATCGCGAGCTGGGCCGCAAGGTGCTGCGGAAGGCAGGAGCGACGTCGGCCCTGATTTTGGTTTGGGTGCAACGTATCGTCTGCCAAGAGCGGGCTCCGGTTCGCTGGGACTTCGTTTTGGACGCGCACCCAAGGCGTAAACCGGCACTCGGGCCGGAGAATCATGGCAATCAGAGCCGAGGGTGGAGGTCAGACTCCACCAATGGCTAGGACGCAGATTTTCGGCAAAGGGTGAGCCATAACCGGCAATTGGATAGGGAATTTAGGGAATTCTGCACGCTGGATGAGATGCGCAGGGTTGGAGTTAATGGCGAATGCGGATTCCGAAACGCGAGGGTGTGAGGAATTGCGGCGGAAAAATCGGAAGCGAGAAAACACGGCGCACCGCGGCTGCATCGAAATGCTCCGATGAAGCTGAAGGTTGGTTGGCGTCTGTTGCCGGTGGGTACGAGAGAGCCGCGCGCGCGTGGATAGTAATCTTCACGGTTCCCCATTGTTTGCACAGGCATTGACGCTGCGCAGCGCATCGAGCAGACTTTGGAGAGGTTACTTTTGAAAGTTACTTATTTATGGTGAATACAAACAATCCTTCCGGCCGGGGTGCACCCGGCGTCGGCCAACGCATCGACGAGGCAATCGAGCTGATTGAGATGGAATTGCGCCATGCGATTGCCTACGTGAACGATGCTGTGATTCCGGAGGTGCGTAGAGAGTCCATCTCTGCAATGCGCACTGCTGCAGAAACGCTGCGCAACCTGGCTGACCGGTTTGAGCAAAAGGGCGACCAGGCCGCCGGCCAACCCCGCGACCCGACGAGGGGACCGCGAGAGTGACGACTGGAAACGCGCGGGCGACGGCGCTAACGCGCGGCGCGCTGAGCACGATGGCGTTGGCGATTGTTCTGCTGGGCATTAGCGGCTGCCGGCATAAGCAGCGCGCTCCGCAAGTGCCGCCACAGGCTTTGCCGCCGCCGGCGACCTATCCTGCAACAGTTCCGCCACCCGCAAATGCGCCGCCTTCATCGCGCATTCCGATCACGCCGGTTCCGCCGGGAGGGGTGAGCGAGGCAGACCTGGATTTTGTGGCAACGCATCAGCCGATCCAGAGCGAGGAGGGCTACGCGACGTGGTACACCGCGCCTTATAGAGGACGGCGCAGCGCGAACGGCCAGGTGTTTGACGACTGGGCAATGACGGCTGCCAATCGCACTCTTCCGATGGGATCGCTGGTTGAAGTGACCAACCTGACCACGGGCCAATCGGGCGTGATGCGCATAACCGACCGCGGCCCCTTTGTGGAAGGACGGATTCTGGATCTGACGATTGCCTCGGCAAAGGCAGTAGGAATTTATCGAACGGGCATGGCGCGGGTGCGCCTGGACGTGTATGAGGCGCCAAAGCCGATCGGCATAGGCGGGCGCTGGTGCGTGCAGATTGGCGCATTCCACGACGAGCGCGACGCAATCAAGCTGAAGGAGCAACTCCTGCGCACTTATCCCGGCTCGAATGTGATTGAGTTTCCTGGCGAGAAGAGCTACTGGGTGCGCATCCGGCCCCAGGGCGACGACCGCCAGACGGCCGAGTACATTGCGGACCATCTGCGGCCGGTGGAAGGGAATGCGTTTTTGACTAGGCTGGATTGAGAGAAGCAGGACCAGGGGAACTAGGGAACAAGGGAACTAGGGAACAGGGGAACAAGAAGGCAGCGGCGTTAGCGATGTTGGCGGAGTTAGAAAGCTCCCATCTAACGCGAAAAGCGCGTTTAGGATGGGGCCCCTGCCGGTGCCCGCCGATTCAATAACGGGCACCAGGGCTAGGAAGACCAGATGGCGGAGTGATGTCATTGACCCTGGACCCCGTGGGAGCCTCAAACAAGTCCTTTTTCTGGTCTCCCCCGGAAATGCCCGAAAGTCGCAGCTCGAAATTGCCAAAAAGCGGATCGGTGCCGTCGATTTCCACGACGACCTCCATCTTGGGATCGCGCCACACGTCTCGGGTCACGATGACATCGTTCGGCGCTCCCAGAGATACGGCGGGTATGGTTTCCTTGTATCGCGTCCCTTGCACCCGAATTCCTTCGATGACGCGCTCCACAAGAGGCTCGGTGGCACACGCAACTCCGCCCTGCAGGCAATTCAATTCATAGGAGCGCGTAGCCAAGAATGCTTTTGGGACGGTCAGGTTTTCGAAAAAGCGATTCGAGTATTCCAAGTGTGCTGAGCGAAACGAGGTCACGCTTGTTGCGCCAGTCTTCCAACTCAGCATGGTCCCGTTTGCCGCCAAGAACAGAACATTGGAAGAAGGAAGCTGAACCGAATTATGCCCACTGTGCGCCATCGCGCCTTCTACTCTCACATCGCCGGCCCCGTCCCGCCACACGTTTCCTGTCGTTTCGGTGCGGAACACTCCTCCCCTCGGCCGAGTCAATCTCCAATCAGCAGTAACGGTCGCGTGGAAGGGGTGGCGAGACACTCCGAGAGGGAATTCTGGCGGCTGCATAAAGAAGAGGGGCACCTTTGGGCTCTGCGCCGCGACGGAATGACTTGAGCGCAATAGCGGTAGCAAGGCGAGCAGAGCGAGAGACAGAGCAGCAACAATTCCCGTTATCTTGCTTCGGGCTTTCATTACAAGTCTCCTCTTACCGCAGCAACTCCGAAGCGGCCCAGAGCACTGGCTCCTGGCCGTGGAAGTCGCCGGTGCGGCGTTTGCGCATGAGGTAATAGTCCAGATCGTCCTTCTTGTTGGTACCCTCGCAGATGTTGGTCACGTCGTTGTTCTGATCGATGAAGCCGGTGACGGCGATCCACCCCTTGCGCGCGGCGGGACCGTAGGTGGCGGCGTCGAGCCAGCCGTTCTTTACCCCGGTAATGAGCGCGAAGGTGAACATGCCTGAGCTTGAACTCTCCTCCCACGCCTCGGGATGATCGATGAGCTGGCGCCACATGCCGTCGGAGTCCTGATACTTGAGCAGAGCAGCCATCATGAGCTTGTAGCCCGCCATAATGCGCGCTCGCTGGGGATGGTCGGCGGGCAGGGTCATGAGCATCTCGCTCATTCCGGCTGCCACCCAGCCATCGCCGCGGCCCCAGAAGAAGGGCACATCGGGTGCGTGATAGAAGAGGCCGTTGGGTTGCTGCAGCTTGTCGAGATAGGCAACCATCTCATTGGCGTCACGGTCGAGGTATTTTTTGTCTTCGGTGGCGCGGTAGGCCTGGAGCTGCAGGATGGTGAGCATGTACATGTCGTCGATCCAGAAACGCGTTTCGTGCGACAGGCCGTCGGGCAGAGGATTCTCCCACTGGCGATCCGCGTAAGAGAGCCCATAGTCGAGGTACTTCTTATCCTTGGTCTCCATGTAAATCTGGAGCGGCACGATGCCGAAGATGGAATCGTCGACGTGGTCGCGCTTGGGAACGCGGTCAGGCTCGGAGCCTCCGGGCATCAACGGATCAAACTTCTTGATCAGTTCGTCGCGCAGGGCGGTGTCGTGGGTTAGATCGGCAAAGGTGAGCGCGCCGTACCAGGTGCCGACCTCGCCGTAAAAGATGGTCTTGTTGCCCTGATGCGGGCTGGTGACGAAGTGCTCGGAGAGGGCCTTGCCGACTTCCTGCGGAGAGCGGCCCGCGGGCCAGTTGCTGAAGTAGTCCTGCTGCGCGGATTGCGCGATTGCGGTTGCGGCTGCAAGCGGCAACAGCAAACCGAAGGCTGCTAGTTTCAAGGCGACTTTCATATGAATTCCTCGTATTTGGTTGATTGGCAGGGGCCGATTTTGGTGCACGTCGATCATACAGCGAGGGCCGGCACAGCAGGCGCTACGGTTGCGCAACGATGTCGGCGGGATCGATTGCGCGACGCAGGGCGGCTGAGAAATCTTCCCAGGAACAGGAAAGGTCCTGGCGGCTACATCCGGGAACGAAGATGGGCGCCTCGGCGGGCGGGTTGGCGGACGTAAGCGGCTCGGCTTTGCGCATCTGTTCCAGGGTTTGCGCCCTGTACTCGACGCGCACAAAGTGTTCGCCGTCGGCTCGCGAGCGCCAAAGCTCAAACCATAACGCCCCGCCCGGGGGCGTGTCGTCGACGCGGCCGTCGAGCACCCAGTTGATGCCGAGAGCGCCGGCTACGGTGACGATGTTGGAGTCGTGGCCAACGATGATGACGAGGCGGTCGCCGGGGTTACCGATGGCGCCCGGAACGGGCTTGCCTGTTACACCCTGCTGCATGGTGCTGCGAATGTGATCGATGAGATTGGACGCATTCAGGCGCGCGATAGCCGGGGTGCGGTCGGCGTAGTCCCAGCGCGCGGTGTCAAGCTGCATGAAATAGCGCAAGTTGGCGCCGTCAATGCAGCCCCAGCCGGTGTCAGCGTCGCTCATGCCCTGGGTGTATTCCAGAAGGAAATTTTCAACCATTGCGGATGCGGTGACTAACGGCCCACTCACTGAGATAAGCGAACTGGTGACGCTGGGACTTAGACGGGCGGGGATGTCGAAGATCGATGTGCGTTTGCTGTTTACCGGCAGATGCCCGCATCCGGCCAATACGCGGTCGAGTGCAGCCAACTGCGGCCGGTAGGCTTCAGTGAGGTTGTTCGGATTGCCTCCAATGCGCCCGGAGACAGCGGCGAAGACGAGCGCGCGATCCGGGTGGACGGCTCCAGCTTCAATCGGACGAAAAAGCGGGTCAATGGTAGCGCCGGGAAGGGCATGCACCGTGAGCGGGCAGCCGGGGAAGATTCCCTCGGCGAGGGACTTGCCGGTTTCGCGTGTGCGCTGGTCAGTATCGGCAAGGATGGTGACGTGGGCCGCATCGGCGCAGCCGGTCGGCGCGAGCAGACCCTCGCCGGAGAGCTTGCCGCGATCCCATTCGCCAAAGAGCCTGATCAATTCATTGCCGCGAGCGGTCTGGATTCCGGGCGCAACGCTCCAGACGGGCCAGGGCGCGGCAGAATATTTGGCGGCGTCGGGTTGCATGGGGAGGGGAGAGCGGACTCCGTGGCGGCTGAGGATGACGACCATTTGCAAATCTGCGCCGCTGTTCGAGTCCGGCGTGGAGGCGCTTTGCGCCGATAACGTAATACCGAAGGTGACAAGGCAAAGAGCGACGGGAAGGAAATGCCGCATGGGGCAGCGAGGGCTCATCGTTAATCTCCACAGAAGAGTGTATCGGGAACCTGGGGAAGGCCTGTTCAATTGCCTCGAAATCGGGGTGGGGAAACCGCCTGCCGGGTCGGGTAAAGAGGGTGAGGCCGGTAACCCGCAGGGCGTGAGCAGAGAGGCCGATGTCCTGGATTTGTGCTCAAAATTTGGGGATTTTGTGTGGGAAACTTCACTATTCGAAGAAATAGCTTATTTCCTTCAGTGACATATGTAGATTATCGACGGGCATCTTTTGAAGAAAATAACCCTATCAATATGACACGACTGAGAGAAATGGCAGCCATCTCATGGCCAGGCGTTCCCCATGTAGTAATGATAAATCGCTTTTTCTTACGAATAAACGCAGTTTTTCGCTTGACAGCCGTCTCTGGTTCGACATATAGTTCGGTTCGCCAATTAAGGCAAGTTTCGATGCGCATTGAAAGGCCGCACGGCTATGCGGGTTTTGGCCGCAGCGGTTAGGGCAGCCTTGCTCAACATGGAAGTTTGGCAAGGTTGTTAGCAACTTCAACCCATTTTCTGGAGGTGGGTATGTTTGGAAGGCCAAAGGACGACTCAAGAGTAAATCTGTCAGCGATCAGATTTCTGGTAACGGCGATCGCATTTCTGGGGCTGTTGATGGTAAGCAGCGCCGCTCATGCACAGGTTCTGTACGGTTCGATCACCGGAACGGTCGCCGACAGGACCGGCGCTGTGATTCCGAATGTTGCGGTGACGATCACCAGCCAGGCGACAGGTGAAACGCGCACTGGAAAGGCAGGCGGAGATGGTAACTACACCTTCCTTGACGTGTTGCCCGGCACGTACTCACTTTCCATTGCCCAGTCCGGGAACTTTGCGGGTTTCACGCAGAAGAACCTCGCCGTAGCAGTTAACCAGCAGGTGCGCCTGAACGTCGCTCTGCAGCCGGCGTCTGTATCCCAACAAATTACTGTGACCGAGGCTCCGCCGGAGTTGCAGACCGAAACGGCCGAGGTCGACAGCGCTATCAACCAGGTACAAATATCGCAACTGCCTATCACCTCGTCCAAGGGCCGCAATTACGAAGAGCTCTATACGGTGATTCCCGGCGCTGCTCAGGTACAGGAAAAGAACTCCATTGGCGGCAACCCCTCGCGCGCCCTGTCAGTGAACGTAAACGGTACCTCGTATAACGGCAACACCACGCGCGTTGACGGCGCCATCGACTACTACGGATGGCTGCCTTACCTGATCGCCTACGTCACGCCGGCCGACGCGGTCGAAAGCGTCACCGTCACCACCGACGACTTTAATGCCGAACAGGGCCAGGCCGGTGGCGCCTCCATCCGCGTAACCACCAAGAGCGGCGGCCACGACTTCCATGGCGGTGGATGGTGGTATTACCAGGACGCGGCGCTGAATGCGCGCTCTTACCTCAACACTGTGCTGGTGCAGCCGACGATCCCCAAGAACATAAATCAGGAATATGGCGGCAACATTGGCGGACCCGTTTACATCCCCAAAATTCTCACCGGCAAGAAGAAGCTGTTCTTCTTCACCAACTTCGATCGCATTACGCAGCGCTCGTTGGCGAGCGCTCCCGAAACCGTTCCCGACGCGCTGATGAACAGCGGCAACTTCTCCGAGGCGGCTGGGGTGGCGACGCTCTACGATCCGCAGCCACAGGCACCGGGCTGGCAGGGCAAGGTCAACCCCGTGCTTTGCCCGAATCCGAATGGCTCCTACACGAATGGATATTTGCAATACCAGTGCCGGCCCAGCTTTACCGCTGAGTACGGAGAGACGGGAGCGGGCGTCAACACCATTCCAGCGTCGAGAGTCTCGCTCGCCGGCGGCATCATGATGCAAGACCTTCTCGCGATCTCGAAACAAATTAGCGCGCCAAGCGCGTCATTGCTGAACCAAGTGATGCTCAACGATTATCAGGCAACGTCGACCGTCGCTTACAGCCGCAACGCGTCGGACTCGAAAATCACCTACATTCCCAGCGAAAACACGCAGATCTTCGGTAAATACGGCATCACGCCGTACTCCGACATCGATCCACAGATCCTGGGTGACACACCTTGTTCAGGCAGCAACGCCTGCGCGGGCGGTCCCACAGCAGACGGCGGGCAGCCGGGCAATATCGGCGGCCGCGGGCAGAACGCCGAGCTCGGCTTCAGCCATGTTTTTAACCAGAACCTGGTGCTCGATGCCGACGGTGGCTGGACTCGCCTTTTGACGTTCGCGCAGTCCACGCTCGACATCGCAGTGGGCGACTACGGCCTGAACACGCTTAAGATTCCGGGGACGAACGGCGTCGGCCTGAATTATGTTGGCATTCCGGGCTTCTACCTCACTACGTTTACCGGCCTCGGCAACAACCAGGGCGCGAATCCCTATGAGTTCCGCGACAACCAGTTCACGGGCGATGTGAACCTGAGCTGGCTGAAGGGCAAGCACGCCATCAAGATTGGTTACACCTACTATCACTTCGATCTCAACCACTTCCAGCCCACCAGCGGTGGCCAGCCGAATACGCCGCGCGGAGGTTTCACCTTCCAGGGCGGAATGAGCTGCGGCAACACGGCGACCGCTACGGCCGCTGCGTGTCCCATCGACGGATACAACTCCCTTGCCGACTTCTTGCTCGGATTGCCCAACAATGGTTCCGGCCAGTCGATCGGCGATCCTTCGCAGGTCTTCAATCCCAACGCACTGCGCTGGAGCGAGGATGGTCTCTACGTTCAGGATACGTGGACGACGACTCCCAAGCTGACGCTGACTTACGGCATCCGGTATGAAGTTTATCCAGCACCGTACCGCGATCACACCGGCGCAACCGTTCTGCTACCCCAATTGCCGCAATCGGCCAACGTGGAAGTGGGCGGCATTAACGGCAATCCGCGCAGCGCTGGCATCGGAGCCGGGTGGGGACAGATCGTGCCCCGGTTGGGCATCGCCTATCGCCTGAATGAAAAGACGGTGATCCGCACCGGCTTCGGCCTCACCACCGATCCGGATTCCATGCGCTACCTGCGCGACTCGTTCCCCGAGGACCTGGCGCCGTCGTACGGAGGAACCGGGAACTTTACGATGACCGTTGACCCGGCAAACGGCAACGCGCCCATGAACCTTACCTACGGCATCCCGAATACCGCCAAGATGGCGCCCAACTATTCAACCGGGTTCGCATCGCTGCCCATTGCAGGGTCGACAAATACGGTGCCGCAGAACTTCCGCCGCGGCTACATCGAAAGCTGGAACCTGGTTGTGCAGCGGACCTTGCCGGCGGGCTTTGTGGCCACCGTCGGCTATGTGGGCGATCACTTCGTTCGCCAGCAGGTCAACATTAACTATCTCAACGCCGCAAACTTTCCTTCTTCGTCCTCGCCCTGCATGCCCAACGGACAGTTCAGCCCAACATCCGGCTATACCGGGCCGTGCAGCTTCACCGCCAACGAGACCATCAACATCGGAAAGCCGTGCGCATCAACCGTTACGGGCACCGCGCAGGGGACCTGCTATAACACTGGCGGCATCACGTTTGACATGCCGCTCTGGAGCTCCGGGTACAACGGGTTGCAGACGCAGTTGACGCGCAATGCGGGCAAAAACGCCTCTGTGGGCGTGGTCTACACCTACTCGCACGCCATCGACTACGAAGACAACGGCGCGGGCTCGGGTTCGGGCGGAACCACGTTCAGCTACCCCGCGTTTTACCGCTTCAACAGGGGCTCGGCCGGATTCGACGAAAAGCACAACCTGCAAGTGTGGGGCGTCTACACCCTGCCCTTCGGTCCAGGCCAGATGTGGCTCAATCACGGCCTGGCGGGCGACATTATCGGCGGATGGCAATTGAGCGGGCAATTCAGCCACTACAGCGGTTTCCCGTTCTCGGTCAACTCGAACAGCAATACGATCGGGGGGTTTGCTCCCGGCTTTGGAGCCACCTACGCCCAAATGAGCGGTTCCTATAAGCAACTGGGCGGCCACGCACAGAAAACCAGCTCTCCTGTATCTGGCGGCAAGGCATGGTTTGACCCGACCATATTCTCGAACCCAACTGAGTCTGCGGCCGCGCCGGTGATACCGAATACCGGCCGCAACCAATTTCGCGGACCCGGCAACACGCAGACCAACGCGAGTCTCGTCAAAAACTTCCACATCTACCACGAATCCGAATTCCAACTTCGGTTCGAGGCCTTCAACCTGTTTAACCACCCGTGGCTCAACGCCCCCAACACGACGGTCGGTAGCGGCACGTTTGGTTACATCACCAACTTCAACGCCTTCAATGTCGCGGCCTTCGGCACAAACGCGGGCTCACGCCAGATGCAGTTTAGCGGCCGCATTAACTTCTAACCTCTGATCGTTGTAAGTTGGCGCGGCAGCTCCCCCGGGGGCTGCCGCACTGTTTTCTGCGGAAACGAAAGCTGCATTGAGCGACCTGCGAAAGTGCTTCGGGTGCTGCCGCGGCTCATTTATAGTGTTTGCGGGTACCCAGGGAACCGGAAGAGCAGAAATGACGAGACGATCCGCCGGATCTGGCGATCGGCAAAGTTCTGAAAGATAAGTGTGAGCGATAAATCGACACGACCGAGCCGCGCCGTTGCTTCGAGCGAAACCGCCCGTGAGATCAACCGCGAGACTTTGCTGCACACGATTCATTTGCACCAGCCGGTGAGCCGGGCCGACCTGGCGCGACTGACAGGCCTGCAGCCCAGCACGGTCTCAGTGATTGTGGGCCAGCTTATCGACGAGGGCTGGGTGCTGCCGGGCAGTTTAGGCCGCCTGCCGCGTGGCCGCCGGCCAACTTTTGTCACGCTCAACGATCAGCACGTAACGCTTGCCATCGATCTGCGGCCGGGCAAAGCCAACCTGGCGGTCGTCGACATCAACGGCAAGATTCTTGGCCGGGAGACGGTGGCGTACGAGGTGCAGACGGGCTCAAAGGAAGAAGCCAAGACCGCGATTGCAAAGATCGCCCGGTCGGCGCACTCGCTGAAGGCGGGTTATGGCGACCGCATCTTTCAGGGGTTGGGCGTGAGCGTCTCTGGGCGCGTGAACCAAAAGACGCGCCGCTTGCTGTTTTCGCCCAATGCATCCTGGACGCAGATCGATCTGTACGCTGAGCTGCAGAGAGTTCTGGATACACCGGTAGAGATGGACAACGCCGCCAACGCGTGCTTGTTCTCAGAGCGCTGGTTTGGAAAATTCAGCGACGTGGCGAACATGCTGGTAGTTTCAGTTTCGGAAGGAATTGGTGCTGGGATGCTGGTGGATGGTCGCGTGATGCGTGGCCGCGACGATATGGCGGGCGAGTTCGGCCATATGCCGCTGGAAGAGTCCGGGCCCGTTTGCGGCTGCGGCAACGTGGGATGCTGGGAGACGTTTGCCTCGAATCGGGCGGGGCTGCGGTACTATCGCGAGCTTGTGCCGGAGAGCACTCTCAGTACGTTTCAGGAACTGCTCGACCTGGCGCTTGCGGGGGACATCAGCGCTCTGCGTTCGATCGACAAGATGATAGCTTACCTGGCGCGAGGGCTGACGATGCTGGCGGCCGGACTGGCGGCCGAGGTGATTATCATCGTAGGCGATTGCACGGCGCTTTGGCCGCGCATTTGCCCTGTGCTGGAGAGCCAGCTGATCGCCAAGTCGTTCACTTCGCATACTCCGCGCGTGGCTGCTGCGACGGACGGCGATGTGGCGCGATTGCGTGGTGCTGCCGCGCTGGTGTTGCACAAGGTACTGTTTCAGCAAGCGGATTTCGCGCCGCGACTTGTTCGCGGGGGCGAGCGGACCGGCCCCAAGCCTGCTCTGGTAAACACCTGAGCGCAGACTGCCTGTCCATAAGTAGATTCGATTATGGCCCGCATGACGATTGACGAGCGATGTATGGGAGCAAAGGAATCCATGAGAGTGGGAGTTATCGGCACCGGCGCAATTGCGTGGAAGCAGGCGCAGGCTTACAAGAATATCGGATATAAGATTACCGCCTGTACAGATCGGACGGAGACGAAGGGGCGCAATTTTGCCGATGCGATTGGCGCCGAGTTTGTGCCCACGCCAGAGGAGCTTGCCCGCCGCGCGGACATGGATTATCTGGACGTCTGCACCTTTCCTGGGTATCGGCTGGAGGCGGTTGAGCTCGCCGCGAAATATGGCAAGCACGTGCTGGTGCAAAAGCCGATGGCCGTGGACCTGGGGACAGCAGCGCGCATGATTCAAGTGGCGCGCGCGGCGAGGATCCAGTTGGGAGTGGTAAGCCAGCATCGCTTCGACGACTCGACGTTGTTCCTGAAGCGCGCCATTGCAGCGGGAAGACTGGGCACTATTCTTCAGGCCGATGCGTATGTGAAGTGGCATCGCAGCGACGAGTATTATGCGCGGCCGGTGAAGGGAAGCTGGGCCGGCGAAGGCGGAGGCGCGTTGATCAGCCAGGCAATCCACCAGGTGGATGTGCTGCTGCACTTGATGGGAGCTGTAGATGAGGTGTTTGGTTATTGGCAACTGGGCGCAACGCACAAGATCGAATCAGAGGACCTGGTGTGCGCGGTGATGCATTATGCGTCGGGCGCCACGGGGGTGATTCAAGCTGCGACTGCGCTGTGGCCGGGCTACCCGGAGCGAATCGAGATTCATGGGACAAAGGGAAGCGCGATCGTGACCGGCGACCAGCTAACGTCGTGGGACGTGCAGGACGACCAGGGCGAGGCGGCACCGATCTCACAGCAGTCGAAATCGGGCGCATCCGATCCGATGGCGATTTCACTCACTCCATTTGAGCGGCAGTTCGCCGAATTTGGCGAGGCGTGCAATGCGGGGCGGGCGTCGGCATCTTCGGGCATGGATGGGTACAGGGCGCTTCAACTGGTGCGCAGCATCTACGATTCGTGCCGCGAGGGCAAGAAGGTGCAGATTCCGGCGGCGGAGATTTGAAGCGTCTCACCGTTCATGTGATTCTGAGACGCTGAATGCCCGTTGCAAGCGCATATCAAGAAGATGGAATGGACAACAGATAGTCATCAATTTCTCAATCCGTCCACATCCTTGAAGTCGACCAAGTAGACGGCGCCATCCGCCAGCGTGATTTCGGCTCCCAGAACCGAACCCGACGGAGTTACGTCCATGATGCGGGTGTCTTTGACAGGATCCAATTCGTCCGGCGTCCAGCCGGTATCATCCGTCTTGTGCAGCATCGCAGTAATCATCAGCTCCATCGACGGATTTCTGGTGGTGCGCTTGCGGTGGACGTACAACACCGTGCTCTCTTCCGACTCCGCGTTGAAACCGCGATGCCGCAGGCTTTCCACCTCATCCCACCCGGAGTAGGCAATCAGCGCGACCTGGCGGCCGGGAATCGAGGCTGTGATCCCTCGTCCTTCACTTGTCTCAAATGGATGCACCAGGGCACTTTGCCTATCGATGTGTGGCAGGCCGAAATGGCCAAGCGTGAGTTCATGCTCGAAGGCCAGCCGGCAGCGGTCCACGCGCACGGTACCGCCAGGTATAGTGATCTCGGCCAGGTCGATGATGTATCCCACGCCATTGTTGGGCGGCCTCCGCATGATCAACTGCCGGTAAAGCACGCCTTTACGCACGCCGTTGAAGAGAATCCTCTGCGAGGTCACGTACCCGCTGTCCTTCGATGCCGTGTTATCGACGGCGCGGCCGGTGAGATAGAAATTGATGTCGACGCCGCGCAGATCGCGCGGGTCCAGACTGCGGAAGCTGTACTCCTGCGATGTTCCACCTTCGGGATTGTGGTCTTCCCAGGGGAAATGGGTATTGAACACCAGCTTGGAATAATTGTGGTCGTCGTCGTACACCTTGCCGGAGATGATCTCCGAGCTTCCGCTGCTGCCATGGTTCACCAGGACGATGCCCGGTCTTTCAAGGATCGTTCTTTTTGACTTTTTTCCCAGCTCAATCCACATGCCGTCGTTTTCCTTTGCCGTCCAGAAGGGAGAATCTTCAGGCAATGCGAGGCATATGAAAGGCAGAAACATGATGAACGGGCTCGCCGGGCAACTGTAGTTCTGGATTGCGAATTCCCGGTGGCCATAGAAACCCAGGCTGGGGATGTCGTTTTCGTAGAAGTCTTGCCGGGCCGTGAACTGCAGAATCGATCCAGAGCATAAGCGCCGCGCCCATCCGGGATCGAGCGGCGGTTTCGACGCGAGCAGAAAGGATACGGGGAACCCACCCGAAACCCAGGAGCGATAGCAGATGCTTCTTGCCCACATGTTGATGAAGCCGTTCCGCCCGAAAAAGCTGGTATAGGTCTGAAACAATTCTGCGAAGCTTTTTTCGAGGACGGCGGCAATCTCCGGATAGTGTTCTCGGCCGAAAGCCCGGCTCCAGATGGTTCCGTAGACCACGAAAAGACTGATTGTGTAGTAGTTGTAGCTTTGCTCCAAATACCAGCCGTTGCCTGCATGGTACGAGGCGATCCACATCAGGTGGCTCTTGAGCAGGTCGTCATCGATTGCATATCCATTCTTCTTCAGGAAAGAGAGTGCGCAAATGTTGAAGAGCCGCCAGTTGTTCTGGGTGGTTCTGCGATGCGCCCACTTGGAGATGGTGACGGCCATCGCATCGCGCTGTTGCTGGGACAGGTGTGGCCACAACACGTCGGGCATTAACAGCAAAGTCTTCGCCAACCCGCCGAACTCGCACGTGAACTGATAGGTCGCATCGGGCAAATCCTCGGGCATCGGCAGGCTGTTTGAATGTCCGGGCGTCAGCGCGTTGTAGAAATGGTGGCAATAGTAATCGCGCAGCTTGATGTCGCCGATGAAGACATCGGGGTCGACATGGATCAGCGGCGCCGCAAGATCGAAGGTTCTCTCCAGCGCCTCAAACTCGTGCGAGCGATGCCGCCATTCCGGTGCGCCCGGTTGGGGATACGATTTGCCGGGCACCAGAGGAAAAACAATCGGCGAGTCGAATGACTTCACGTGCCGGAAGGTTCGTTCCAGAACGTATTGACCGCATTCGATATAGTGCTTTCTTGTCATTCCCGTCATCGGACTGAGGTCCAGGTCTGGATCTCTGACAACGTAGGCGCTTTGCGTCGGTCTTGAATCGATGAGAGTGGCGGAATCTTCCATGGCGTCTATCTCAATACGCAGCGCTGACCGGCCCCGGATACTGGAAAGGCTGTTGGTTTGATTTTATTCACGTCTCAAATTATATCAGATGCCGGCCGTACATTTGGGCCCATAATGAGCCGTGAGTCGAGATCGGCCAAAAGCGCTGAAACCATTAAGGTTGATCAAGTACTTGACAGTCCGCATCATAGGAGAATAAATTCGCGTCGAATAGAAAATCGGAATGAAATTCGGGATTTGTAAATAGAACGGAGCAAAAGTTGAAGACTGCTTGTAGGGTTTCTCGGCGCAGTTTTTTGAAGACTGGCGCCGCGGCCGTGGCGGCCGCCGGGTTTCCGGCCATCGTGCCGGCCAGCGTGTTTGGGCAATACGCGCCCAGCAAGCGAATCAACATCGGCGCTATCGGCGTGGGCCGCATCTCGCGAGTGCACGACATGCCGATGATCCTGCAATACGATCGCGCGCGCATTGTTGCCGTTTGCGATCTGGATGCGCATCGTGTTGAGGACGGCAAGAAGTTTGTGAATGATTACTACGCGCAAAAGACAGGTGGGGCCTACGACGGGGTGACAGGGTACGCGAATTATCACGAGCTGCTGGCGAACAAGGATATCGACGCAGTGGTGGTGAGCACTCCCGACCACTGGCATGCGCTGATCGGCGTTGACGCGGTGCGCGCCGGGAAAGATGTGTATCTGCAAAAGCCGGCTTCGCTGACCATTGCCGAGGGACGCGCGCTGAGCAACGCCGTGCAGGCGTCGGGCCGGATTCTGCAAATCGGCAGCCAGCAGCGATCGACCATCCAGTTTCATTACGCGGCGGAGCTGGTGCGCAATGGCCGCATCGGCGATTTGCAGCGGGTAGAAGTAGGCCTGCCGGGCGACCCTCCGGGAGGCGATAAGACGCAGATGCCGGCGCCTGACGGCTTCAACTATGAGATGTGGCTGGGCGAAACGCCTTATGTGTATTACACGGTCGATCGTGTACATCCGCGCGAAGGATACGATCGCCCAGGATGGCTGCGCTGCCGCCAGTTTGGCGCGGGCATGATCACGGGATGGGGAGCGCACCACATCGATAGCGCGCATTGGGGCATGAATACGGAGTACACAGGGCCCGTTGAGATCTGGGGTCATGCGGAGTTTCCAGATCATGGGCTGTGGGACGTGCACGGGCCGTTCAAGACCGAGGCGAACTACGCTCCGAACAGCATTTCGGCGAACGGCGTACACATGAGCGTGAGCGGGGATTACCCCAACGGCATCAAGTTCTATGGCAGCAAAGGCTGGATCTTTGTTTCGCGGGGCAACGAGCAGGTGACGAAGAGCGATCCGGCAGCGAAGTTGAACGACGCAACCGCGCTTGCCTCAAGCGATCCGCAGATGATCAAGTCGGTCATTGGTCCCGACGAGATTCACCTTTACGAAAGCAAAGAACAGCATGGCAACTGGCTGGACTGCATCATCAGCCGCGAGGAGCCGATTTCGCCTGTGGAAATGGGGCATCGCGCCTGTTCGACCTGCCTGCTGCACGACATGGCGATGGTGCTGAAACGCAAGCTCTATTGGGATCCGGTGATGGAGCGATTCAAGAACGACGATGAGGCGAACAGCATGTTGTCGCGTTCGCAGCGAGCGCCATACCGGTTGTCTTGATTATGCTGGGTAAGTGCCAGAGATAACCGCGTCATCCATTTCAGCAGTAGAGAAGAATGCAGCGCGGGCGAAATGCATGCCGACGCGCCGTACATTTTTAGCCGGAGCAACTGCGCTAGCGGCGATGCAGACGGGCGCGGCGAAGGCGATCGTGAGCGGAGCGGATTCGCCGGTAAGTCCAGAGCTGCCGCACGCGCGCCCTGCGCCGGCAAATCGCAAGTTTACGTCGCCGGCCGTGGAAGACGCCATTACGACATTGCAGCGGCAGATCGCCGATCCCGCGCTGCGCGTGCTGGCGGAGAACTGCCTGCCCAATACGCTCGACACTACGGTGTATCCAGGGACGTTTGCAGGCAAGCCGGATACCTATGTTGTAACCGGCGACATCGACTCCATGTGGCTGCGCGACTCATCGGCGCAGGTATGGCCTTATCTGCGATTCTCGCGGCTCGATGCGCGGCTGCGGGTGCTGCTGGAGGGCGTGGTGCGGCGGCAGGCGCGCATGATCCTGATCGATCCCTATGCCAACGCCTTCATGCGGGATGAGAATGACGCGCCGCTTTCGTGGGCCGCGCACGACCGCACGAAACATTATGCAGGCGTGGCAGAGCGCAAGTGGGAGATTGATTCGCTGTGTTATCCGATACGCCTGGCGCACGGCTATTGGAAGGCGACGGGCGATGCAGGACCCTTCGATGCGCAATGGAGGGCAGCGGCAGAAGCGATTGTTCGCACGTTCACCGAGCAGCAGCGTAAGGGGTCACGAGGGCCCTACAGTTTTCAACGGCAGGCACTTTCTCCGTATGACACTTTGGGGCTTTCGGGGTTTGGCAATCCTGCGCGGCCTAATGGGATGATCTTCAGCATGTTCCGTCCGTCGGACGATGCCTGCATTTATCCGCTGTTTGTGCCCGCAAACCTGTTTGCGGTGGAGGCGCTGGGCCAACTGGCCGAGCTTGCATCCGATGCCGCGCAGGACGCGCACCTTGCGGCGAAGGCCTCAGCACTTGCCGGCGAAGTTGCGCAAGCGACCGAGCGCCATGGACGAGTGAACCACGCCCGGCTTGGCGAGATCTGGGCATACGAAGTTGACGGCTACGGAAACGCCTTGTTGATGGATGACGCCAACGCGCCGGGGCTGGTGTCGCTGGCTTATCTCGGGGCCTGCAAGCTGAGCGACCCGGTCTATCAGCGATCGCGCACGTTCGCGCTCAGTGATTCGAATCCATATTTCTTTCGCGGAACGGCAGCCGAAGGGGTTGGCGGGCCACACGTGGGACTCAACGCAATTTGGCCGATGGGGATCATGTACCGGGCTTTCACGTCGACCAGCGACGCGGAGATTCGGCAATGCCTGCGCTGGCTGCGTGACACCACAGCGGGGACGGGATTCATGCACGAGTCGTTTGACAAAGATAATCCCGCGAAGTTTACGCGATCGTGGTTTGCATGGGCCAATACGCTGTTTGGCGAGCTGCTGCTGACGCTGGCCGCGGAACGGCCGGCGGTATTGAGCGAGCCGTTGGGTTGACGCGATGGCTTACGGTGTCGCGTGGGTGAGCGATGCAAGCGGAGTGGATTCCTGGCTCAGGTCGGCGGTGCCATTGAGCGGGTCGCTCTCCTTGAGACGCGGACCCAGCGCGCGAACCAAGTCGGGAATGTCGTAATGGAGCAGGACGCCAGGGATCACATCTTCCGGTGCGCCGGTGGGGAGTGGCGCTTCGAGAAGACTGCGATAGCTGGTTAGTACGTGGTCGACTTCGATGGGTCGAATGCGCCGGTCGAGGACGCCTGCGTGAAGCAGCACCAGCCCCATGTGGCCGCTGCCCTCAGCGGAGATGCGTGCCGGATCCACGTCAGCACGGCTGGTGAGGTAGTCGATAGCGCGAATGACATCGTCAGCGCGCAGGCCCACGAGCGTGCGTCCCACGAGATCGGCGCGGAGACTGAGGAGATAAAAAGGCCCGAGGATCGGCGCCTTCATATCGTCGGTGCCGGGAGGCGAGGGACGCGGCGTGATGGCGAGGACGACATTGCCTTGCGTGGCGAGAGCGTCGAATCTGGCCTGATTCGCTTGCGCGATCGGGCCGGCGCTGTGAATGGAGTTGGGAACCACAAGCAAAACCGTGGGATGACGGCCAGGTGTGGAAGGGATGGCAAGATCGCCTTCAAGGCGCAATCCGCCCGCCGTCGGCAAAGCGATTGGACCGGAGCTTGCGGCCAGAAGATCGGCATCGAATTTCGATGCGCCGGGGATGGCTTCCGCGCCGGTTTCTTGGCGAATGAGTTCGCCAAGTTTTTCAAATGCGATGTCGGGGCGATGAGCGGGCACAATACGCGCAGCGTGTTTCTTGTTCAGAGTGAAGACGGTTGCGCAGCCGGGAAAGCTGGTGGAGACCTGGCCAGTCGGCGTGACCTGAAATGCATTCCTGGGGATGCCGGCGAGCAACGCCATCGCAGCTCGTGGGTTGTCACCGGCAGGAAGAATTGGGTGGTCCGCGTCGACGCCCGGCTGTAAATTGCGGATGAAGAAGCTGACGATATTGCCCATGATGGGCATGAGCGCGCCGTGGTGGCCGGGGCCGGCGATCCACTGCAAGCGAGCCTGCGGAGAGACGTGATTTGTAGTGTCGGCGTTGAGTGCGGGCGCGGTTGGCGTTGGTGGGACGGAGGGCGGTGCGTTAGCTTCATGGGTTCCGACACTGGCCGGATCGAAGAGGGAATAGAAGCGGCGAGCCTCGATGACTGAATTGCGCGCGCCGGCGAAGGGAAACATATCGGAGTAGGTGGAGATGACGGCGTAGGGGCGCGGCGCGGCTAGCTCGATCCAGTCGGGAAAGCCGAGGCCCGCGGAGATGAAGCGGGGTGTAGACTGCTCCGCATCCTGCGGCCCAAGCGAGGGCAACAGCGTGTCAAACGACGTGATGTAGCAGGCGGTGCCGATGGCGGCGATACGGGTATCGAGCGCGCCGGTGAGCGCGGTAACGGTTCCACCGCCGGAGCAACCGAAGGCGCCGATGCGATGCGGATCGACATCAGGAAGGGAAGCGAGATAGTCCACGCCGCGCATTGCGTCCCAAATTTCGTACTTGGCGAAGGTTTCGCCGATGAGCATAGGCTGCAGGCTAGCTTCACCATGCTCGCCGGTGGGCCGAATGGCTAATGAGACATCGGGTTTGGCGGGATTGGGATACTGCAAACGCTCGCCCTGACCGATGGGATCGTATGAGAGGACGATGAAGCCGTTTCGGGCAAAGATTGCGGCGACAGGCGCATCGCCGGCTTTGCCGCTGGGGCCGTGGCCGGGAGTCATGAGAATGGCGGCGCGCTTAGCTCCGGAGGCCTGGCCATCGGGGACGTACAAAAGGGCCGTGACGTAGAAATTAGGCTGGCTCTCAAAAAGCACTTTGCGAATGCGAAAGCCGTCGGCCGGCGTTTCGCCCATGACCTTTGCGTGGAGCGGCGTGCGCGCAGGAAGAGCTCCGATAAGGGAGAGAATCTGGCTGCGCACCCTGGCCTGGCGTGCTTCAGCCTGAGCGCGCGTGTGGATGGCGGCGACTGCGGCGGTACGGCTTGATTCGAATTGCGCCGCAATGCCGTCGAGGTACTGGTCGAGTTGCAGGCGCCCCCGATCTGCCGGGTTAGCGGTTCGATCGCGCGGCGCCGAGGGTACGCTTTGCGGGGAGGCGGCCGACTGCGCGGCTACATTTGCAGAGGCAAGTAAGACGCAGGAGGCTGATGCAAGTGCGATTATGGCGGGGAATTTGACGAGATTCATCACCTTGCCTTGATACTCCTTCGGCTTTCGGAGGTCAACCAGCATGGCTGCATGAGAGCGAAGGCCGCGCAAATCTATTTATGACAGGCCGCTGGCGAGCCGGTATTCTGTTCGAGACATGAGGCTGCGGAACCCCATCGACGTTGTGAGGTGGTTGTTCGATTCGCAACGCGGACCACGCGGCCGGCTCATTCCGCGATGGATTTTTCTGCGCGCGCTGGCCGCGATTTACTTCTCCGCTTTTTTATCACTGCTTTTTCAGATCAAGGGGCTGATCGGCCCGGAAGGGATTTTGCCGGCGCAGCAGTTCCTGGCTGCCGTGGCGGATCAGTTTGGATTGGAGCGTTATTGGTACGCGCCCACGCTCTACTGGATTTCAGCCAGCTCGACGGCATTGATGGCGATCACGTGGATTGGGTTGATTGCGTCGGTGATTGCGTTCTTCAATCTCTGGCCGCGCCTGAGTTTCCTCATTTGCTTTCTGTGCTTCCTCGCGTTTATCGGCGGGTCGGGCGTGTTTTCGAGCTATCAGTCGGACGGCATGTTGCTGGAGGCTGGATTTCTCGCGCTATTTTTTGCGCCGCGCGGGCTGATGCCGGGGTGGGGTGCGCACGATCCGCCATCGCGGGCGAGCTGGTTTTTGCTGCAATGGGAGTGGTTCCGCATCTACTTTGAGTCTGGCATGGTGAAGCTGGTGAGCGGCGACCCGCAGTGGCGGCATTTTACTGCGATGGACGAGTACTACCAGAACGGGCCATTGCCTACCTGGATCGGATGGTACGTTCAGCATCTGCCGCACTGGTTCCAGGCAGCCACAGTTGGCGCGACGCTGGGGATGGAGCTGGGCCTGGTGTTCATGATGTTTTTTCCGCGGCGCGTGCGGCTGATCTGCTTCTTCATCGTGACGCCGTGGGAGATTGGCGTGATCCTGACAGCCAATTACACGTTCTTGAATTACCTGGTGCTTTCGCTGGGGTTCCTGCTGCTGGACGACAGGTTCCTGCTGCGCTTTGTTCCCGCGCGCTTTCGACCGCGCGAGCCGGAACTGGTTGCGGAGCCGGAGCCCGAGGAGGAGCAGCCGCTGTCAATTTTCTTCGCTCGCCCGGTCAGTGAGGTCGAGGACGAGAGCGAGGGAAGTGAAACCGGGCGTGCTCGGCGAGCATTGCGCGGGCGGCTTATCTCTCATTTGCACGCGGTGGGGCTGGCGGTTGCGGCGGTGATGTTGACATGGATTGCGTACGACACGACTGCCGAGATGATCGGCATACCGCTGCGCCAGATTCCGCTGCCGGTGAAGCCGATTGTCGCGCTCGATCCGTTTCGCATCGCCAACCAGTACGGCCTGTTCGCGGTGATGACGCGCGGCCGTTATGAGATCGAGTTCCAGGGGTCGAACGATGGCCAGAACTGGATCGCGTATCCGTTTCGGTACAAGCCGCAGGCTCTGAATGAAGCACCGGGCATTTATGCGCCATATCAGCCGCGCTTCGACTGGAACCTGTGGTTCGCCTCGCTTGGCGACTGGCGGCAGAACGATATTGTTCCCATCACGGAGGAGCGGCTGCTGATTGGCGACGCCGATGTGCTGTCGCTGTTTCGCGGCGATCCGTTTCCGCAGGTTCCTCCGCGCTATGTGCGAGCGGTGCTTTGGCAGTACTGGTTTACCTCAATGGATGAGAAGCGCCGCACCGGCGACTGGTGGAAGCGCGAGTACCTGGGGCTCTATGCACCGGAGCTATCGATGACCTCGGACGGCAAATATGCGGTAGTGGAATGGCCGCCTGAATTACCGCTGCATGACTGAGGAGAGATGACACAATGAGCCGCGCGTGCGTGATTGGGTCGGGCCCGAACGGGCTGGCTGCAGCCATTGTGCTGGCGCAGGCTGGACTGAGCGTGGATGTCTACGAGGCAGAAGCTGAGCCGGGAGGCGCAACTCGGACGCTGCCGCTCACGCTGTCCGGATTTGTGCACGACTTTGGTTCGGCTGTGTATCCGTTCGCCGCCGGCTCGCCGTTTTTTAATGCGCTGCCGCTGGCGAATTTTGGATTGGAATGGGTTCACGGCGAGGCGCCAGTAGCGCATCCGCTCGATGAGGGCACGGCGGTAGTTTTGGAGCGCGATGTGGCGCGGGCGGAGCGTGTGCTGGGTTTGGACGGCCGGGAGTGGCGGCGGCTGGTAGAGCCCGCGGTGAAGGATTGGAACGAGTTTGCGGAGGATAGCCTTGGGCCGATTTTGCGCGTTCCGCATCACCCGCTGCGGATGGCTCAATTCGGGTTGACGGCATTTCAGTCGGCGCAATCGTTTGCTCGGAGCCACTTTTCGACGCTGCGCACTCGTGCCGTGTTTGCGGGACTGGCGGGTCACTCGTTTCTGAGTTTTGACCGGCCGCTGAGCGCCACGATCGGTTTGATGTTTGCGATTTCAGTTCACGCAGTGGGTTGGCCTATTCCGCGGGGCGGCGCGCAGGCTATCGCGAATGCACTCATCGGGTATCTGAAGTCGTTGGGCGGAACGGTTCATACTTCACGGCGCATCGACGCGGAGGCGCTCCGGGAATTGGAGGCCGACAACGCGCTTTTGTTTTTCGACACTACGCCGCGGCAGTTGCTTGCAATTGCAGGCAAGCGGCTAAAGCCGGACTACCGGCGCGCGCTGGAGCAGTTCCAGCAAGGGCCGGGCGCATTCAAGATCGACTATGCTCTTTCGCAGCCTGTCCCTTGGCGGGCGGCGGACTGCCACCGCGCGATCACCGTGCACCTGGGAGGCACGTTCGAGGAGGTTGCCGAGGCCGAAGATGCGGTGGCGCGAGGGGTCTGCGCCGAGAGGCCGTTCGTTCTTGTGGCGCAGCCGACGCTTTTCGACCGGACGCGCGCGCCTGAAGGCAAGCATGTGTTATGGGCGTATTGCCACGTGCCGAATGGATCGACGTTCGACATGACGGAGCGCATTGAGGGGCAGATTGAGCGCTTTGCGCCGGGATTCCGCGACTGCATTCTTGCGCGGAATGTTTCCACGCCGGCAAAGCTGGAAGCGATGGATGCGAACCTGGTTGGCGGCGACATCAGCGGCGGCGCAATGACGATGCGCCAAATGCTTTTCAGGCCCGTGCTGGGCGGCTACGCGACCGGATCGCCAAATCTATATTTGTGCTCGGCATCGACGCCGCCCGGCGGGGGTGTGCACGGCATGTGCGGCTACCACGCCGCGAAGCTCGCGCTGAGCAAGCTGCGGATAAGTTAGCAGGCTGCAAAAAACTTTGGCCGCTCATCTGCGATGCGCGATGCCTTCCACATCGCGCTCCAGACGAACGGCCGGTTATGAGTTGCAGTCTTACAGGACTTGCGGCTGAGTCAAAGAGTTACAACATCCCCCGATGAATCCCGCATTGGAACAAGATGCTTTGGCGCTAACTGCGTGCGTAGCTTTCGAGCGCCACACGGCTTGGGATAGTGATCGTGCATCCATGCTGCGCTACCAGGTGACGGTTTTTGAAGATGCTCAGCGTTCGCGTGACGGTTTCGCGCGAGGCTCCGATAAACTCGCCGATCTCTTCGTGAGTGAGCGAGAGGCGGCAGTGAGCAGCGCGCTCGGGTTTCTGGCCGGGCTCGTCGCTCCACACAAGCAGCAGGCGCGCCAGACGCTCTGGAACTGAGGTAGAAAGGCCCACCATACGCAATTGCTCGCAGGCAAGGTTGAAACTACGGCTGACTTCGCGAATGACGATTGGGTAAACTTCGGGATGACGGGAAAGAAACTGAAGGAATACCTGGCGCGAGATGTGCGCGATTTTGGCCGGATAGAGTGTGTCGGCGGTCATTTCATGAGGGCCGCCCGTGAGTGTGGATGAAAGGCCAAGGACTTCGCCGGCCTTGGCGATGTGAAAGCTGAGGCGACGGCCATCGCTCGAATTGATGGAAAGCTTGACCTCGCCGTCGAGGACGACGTAGATGCCCGAGGCAGCCTGGGTCTCACTGAAGAGGACCATGCCCGAAGGATAAGTGGAAGGCGCAAGCAGGGGCTCCAGATCGGCTAGTGCAGCGGCAGGTAATGCCTTGAAGAACTCGCCCTTCCGGTAAGAAGGAAGAATTGCCTGGTTGCTGGTTTCTTGTACTGTGTACATCTCAGCCCTCCGTCTCCGCTTGTTGTGAGTTCTTGCGCATTACTTCTTCGGCGAGATACTCGGTCCAGGGTGTCCCGGTGAGGAGTGCGGCTCCCGTTTGGGAGTAGATGGCTTTCAAAATCCGCATTCCGCCGGCGTCGGCAAACGTAGTTTCGCGCAGATCGAGAGAGAGTTTTTTCTGCGCGACTGTTGGAGCTTTCTCTTCCCACAGGCGGCCAAGTTCGGCCGCCCATGGTCCAGCGATGCGCCCTTCGAGCTTGATCACAATCGCATCCGGATTTTCGTCAACGGTGATTCGAAGCACTTGCTGGCTCGTCCTGCGCCATGCCCGTGATAAGGCACGGCGCGTGCCAAACTACTGCAGTGAAGCTGGACGGCCAACGCGACGTTGAAAGCAAAGCGGTTGTTTTGGCGGAAGCGGGGATGGACGGGGCCGGCGAGGTGACAAGTGACGAGGTGACGAAGACGATATTTCGTCGCGGAGACGAAGGAGCGTCGCAATGGGCAGGCTGAGATAGCCTTGGGGCGACCCGGGCCGCTCCGAGTCCATCTACATTTAGTCGCCGCGCTCGATACCGAGCTTCTTCATTTTGGAGTTCAGGGTGGTGCGTTTAAGGCCCAGCTTTGCAGCTGCACCGGTTGGTCCGCCAATCATTCCTTTGGCCTCACGCAATGCGCGCAGAATATGATCGCGTTCTGCAGCCTCCAACGTGGGGTCGGTTGCCGCGCCGGCGTCTTCTTCTTCAGCTTCCATGGCTTCCAACTCGGCCAGGGGCACGTGGAGCACAGTCCCGCGCGACAAGATGACGGCACGTTCAAGAAAATTCTCCAGCTCGCGAATGTTTCCCGGCCACCGCCACGCGACCAGCGCAGCCATGGCCTCGGGCGGGATCGATTCGATGTTTTTGCCCATGCGCCGGGCGTGGCGTGAGACGAAATGGCGGACCAGGACGGGGATGTCGGCGGCGCGCTCTCGCAGGGGCGGCGCATAGACGGGGAAGACTTTGAGGCGGTAAAAGAGATCGCTGCGAAATTCTTTCTCGGCCACCATTTTGGCCAGGTCGCGGTTGGTGGCGGCGATGAGGCGCACGTTAACGGGAATGGACCGCGTTCCGCCGAGGCGCTCGATCTCGCGTTCCTGCAAAGCGCGGAGCAGCTTGGGTTGCAGATCGAGGGGCATCTCGCCTATCTCGTCGAGGAATAGGGTGCCTTCATGCGCAAGTTCCAGGCGGCCGATTTTGCGGGCGATAGCTCCAGTGAACGCGCCTTTCTCATGGCCGAAGAGCTCGCTCTCGATGAGGCCGGCGGGAATTGCAGCGCAATTCAGTTTGATAAAGGTGCGATCGCTGCGCGGGCTCAGCCGGTGAACGGCGCGTGCGAGCAGCTCCTTGCCGGTTCCGGTCTCGCCCTGGATAAGAACGGTGGCATCGGTTGGGGCTACAGTCTCAATCTGGCGCAAGACGTTGCGCAAGCCGGTGCTTTCACCCACGATGTCTTCAAAGCGGTGCTCGAGATTGATCTCATCTTCGAGATACTGCTTTTCCTGGGTCAGCCGATCGCGGAGCTCGGCGATTTGCTTGAAGGCCAGTGCGTTGTTGACGGCCATGGCCATCTGGTTAGCCACCTGGCCTAGCATTTCGGTGTCGCGTTCAGTAAAGGCACCCTCACTTCGGCTGCCCACCATCAGAGCACCCAGGGTTCGCTCGCGATGAATGAGGGGAACCCACATTCCAGACTGGATGCCCAAAGATGTAAGGTGCTTGATCGACTCGGGCGCAAAAGGCCAGCGGTCGATGCGATTGAGGATCAACGGCCTGCGAGTACGATAGGCTCGGCCAGCAGGCGAAGCATCGGGATCGAGCAACACTTCACCCTGGCTTGGGGCGGAGTCGCCGGCAACGGCGAGAAATTGAACGCGGAGCTTGCCGGTAGTCTCGTCAAAGAGCGCGATGGTTGCGGAATCATGCGGCACCGTCTGCTTGATGCTGGTGGAAAAAGCGGCAAGCAGCTTGCGAATGTCCACGTTGGCCAGCAGCAAGCTGCTGAGCTCGGCGATCACCGACTCCTGCGCCTGCTTCTGCCCGGTCACGTCGCGGGTGATCTTGGCAAATCCCGTCAATGTGCCCGTGCTGTCATGAATCGCTGTGAGCACGACATCGGCCCAGAAGCGGGAGCCATCTTTGCGGACGCGCCATCCTTCCTCTTCGACACGCTCTTTTGCTGCAGCCTGGTGCAGGAGCTCGGCCGGATGATTACGGTCCAAATCTTCTTGTATGAAGAAACGCGAAAAGTGCAGCCCAAGAACTTCGTCAGCTTTATAGCCTTTGATGCGCTCTGCACCGGGGTTCCACGTAAGAACGTGGCCGTCACGGTCGAGCAGATAGATGGCGTACTCGCCGATGCTATCGAGGATCGAGCGAAGGCGAAGGTCCTGGAGCCGCAAAGCTTCCTGAGCTGCACGCTGCTCGGTTGCATCGCGTATGAAGCTCACCACCGCCGGACCGGCTTCGGTTTCGATCGGCTTGAGCATAATGTCGACGGGGAATTCCGTGCCATCTTTGCGCAGGCCAAAGAGATTGAGGGCAGCGCCCATCTGGCGGGCGCGAGGAGCTGCGTTGTAGTCCTCGCGATGGCGTGGATGGTTTCGACGAAAGCGGGCGGGAACAAGCATCTCGACCGGCTGCCCGATGAGCTCCTCAGTGCTGTAGCCGAATAGCTCTTCAGCGCGCGGATTAACGGCGCGCATGACGCCATCGCCGTCAGTGACCAGGATCGCATCCGGCGAGAACTCGAAGAGCCTTTCGATTGTATTTTGGGCGTAATCCGGCCCGACGCGATCTTCTGCAGACGTGGCCCGGCCCAGGGAATCCAAGGGATCCATCTTGTGCTATCGACCTTAGCTGGAAGGTACGCTTTCAGGCCGCAGCTTGGCAATTTCAGCGGGTGCATCCGCGGTGAGCACGCAGTGGGGCGCGATGCCTCAGGAGGGTCGTGCCTGTTCGGCGAGGTAGGCGAGCCAATCGTCCATGCCGGCGCCGGTTTTGGCAGAGGTCTCGAAGATCCGCATGCCTGGCCGAATTTCATTGAGGTTTTTGAGCGCGAGTTCGCGGTCGAAGCCGCAGGGGCCGGCGATGTCGATTTTGGTGATTACGGCTGCGTCGGCCGAGTTGAATAGTCCGGGATACTTGAGCGGCTTGTCTTCGCCCTCGGTTACGCTGAGCAGTGCCACGCGAATACGCTCACCGAGGTCATAGCTCGATGGGCAAACCAGGTTGCCGACGTTCTCAATGAACAGATAGTTGAGGCCGGCGAGCGTAACGTCTTTCCAGTCGTCGAGATGCTTGCCCACCATTTCGGCATCGAGGTGGCAGATGCCGTGAGTATTGATCTGGCGCACGGGGGCGCCGCTGGCAGCGAGCCGCCGCGCATCGTTGTCGGTTTCAAGATCGCCCACCAGCGCGGCAGCATGCGCGCCGCGAGCGCGCAACTCGCGCAGAGTGTACTCAAGAAATGCGGTCTTGCCCGTGCCGGGGCTTGAGACGAGATTCAGCACCAGAACTCCGGCGGTTGAGAAGCGGTTGCGCAGTCCCGCCGCGAGTTCGTCGTTCTTCTTCAGAATTCCCCGCCGCAACTCCACAATTCGAGTTGTCATACCTGCTCCTTTACCTGCTTTGACGCGGCAATGCCCGGATCATTGGGATCGGGGTCCTCCAGCTCAATCGACTCGATATCCAGCTCGCGGCCCTGGCGAAGATCGGCCGCGGGCTCGCCGCAGCGGGGGCACCGGAAGCTCTGTACGCCCTCAATTTCGGCATCGATGCCGCATTGGTCGCAATGGATGATGACCGGCAGCCGGTTGATGGCGAGCGTTGAACCAGCGAGCGGAGAGTCTTCGGTCGCCAATTCCCAGCAGAACTGGAGCGAATCCTCGACGACCGATGCCAATGCACCGACGCGCAGACGGACCTCTTTTACGCGTGCGCCGGGATAGGCGGAGGCCGACTCAGTAACCGCCTCAACAATGCTGGCCGCGATGGATAGCTCGTGCATCGATTCTTTCTGCAAGATACTACGGCGAAGCCAACTCTGGCTGCGCCCGAGATCACTCTGTTCATCAAGGCCTGAACAATATGTAAGATGGAGGGAAAGGATCTTCCCCGTGCCCGTGATATCAACGCCAACTAGCAGACTTGGTGCGCGCCTGGCCCTCAGCGCGCTCGCCCCCGAGACTTTTCAGTCTGAAATCCGCGCCATGACCACAGAGTGCGATCGCATGGGCGGGATCAACCTGGCGCAGGGCGTGTGCGATACGCCGGTGCCCGCTGTTGTTGAGGCTGCAGCGATCCAGGCCATTCGCGATGGGCAGAACATTTATACGCGTTGCGACGGCATGGCACGGCTACGCGAGGCGATTGCAGCCAAGCAAATGCGCGACTATGGCCTGCGTTACGATGCAGAGCGCGAAGTGATGGTGGCTTCGGGCGCGACGGCCGGGTTGCACGCAGCGGCAATGGCGCTGCTGAATCCCGGCGACGAGGTGCTGCTCTTTGAGCCCTTCTACGCCTATCACGTCAATACGCTGAAGTCGCTGAGGGTGAACCCGGTGCTGGTGGCGCTGGCCGAGCCTGACTGGCAACTCGATGTGGACGCAATGCGCGCCGCCGTTACGCCACGCACGCGGGCCATCCTGCTGAATACGCCAGCCAATCCGAGCGGAAAGATCTTTACTTTGCCAGAGCTGGAAGCAGTAGCACAACTCACCATCGAGCGGGATCTTTTCCTGATCACCGACGAAATTTATGAATACTTTGTGTACGACGGGGCGCGCCACATTTGTCCGGCTACGCTGCCCGGCATGCGCGAGCGCACGATTGTGGTTTCAGGTTTCAGCAAGACCTATTCGATTACGGGATGGCGCGTGGGCTATACAGCCGCCGACGCCAAATGGATGCCGGCGATGGCGCACTTCCACGATTTGACCTACGTTTGCGCGCCCGCACCGTTCCAGATTGGCACCGCCGCGGGACTTGAGCAGTTGCTGCCAAGCTTCTACACACAAGTGGCTGCCGATCACCAATCCAAGCGCGGCCGCCTGCTGAGCGCGCTCAAGGAAGCAGGCATGGAGCCATCCGTGCCTCCGGGCGCGTACTACATCATGGCCAGCGCTGAGCGGCTACCTGGAAAGACGGCTGCGGAAAGAGCGCGATTCCTGCTGCGCGAAACGGGCGTGGCTGCCGTAGCCGGTTCGGCGTTTTTCCGCCCCGGCCGCGGTGAGAACCTGCTGCGCTACTGCTTCGCCAAACAGGATGCGGAACTGGACGAAGCTTGCGAACGGCTGCGCAAGCTCTGAAACCGCTCGGCGTGGCTGCGTCGGTTTAGCGGATTTTCCAACTTACATGGCGGGTTGCGCGGCGATCCAGGATTTCAAATTCGGCTCCTGCAGCTTGCGGAATTCGACACACTCGTCGATGTGCTCAAGCGAGTGTTTGAGCGCCATGTCGGCAGAGTCTACTTCGTGCGAGGCGAAGAAGTTCTCCACATCGTCGTGGGCCTCAGCGGTGCAAAAGCTGCCGGTGTAGCTAACCAGGTAGGAACCCATGTCTGTCGTCAACTGCGCATGCACCTGATCCCAATGCGATTTAATGAACTGCCACGCCTGATTTCGGTTTTCCGGGATCTGGAGGGCGATGGAAAGCACAATGGCCGCGTCCTGATTGCGCACTTTGCTCGAAACCGCATAGTTAAGAGCGCGGCTTAGGAGTTCAGGATTCTTAAACTGGGGGAGCAGATAGAGCGCCCCCTCCTGCCTGGTGGGATCGCTCGAGGTTTCATAGACGTTCTGCAATTTGTCAAAGAGCGCGGCGTCGCCGTTTTCAGCCGCCGCGGATAGAGCGGCCCGCCCGAGGGTGGGGTCGACCGAGGCAGGATCGGCAATGTAGCGATCGGCGATCTCGCGCGCCTGAGAAAGAATTTCCGGATCGCTTCCGTGATAGGCGAGCAGAGCGAATAGGCTGGCACGGAGCTCGCGCGTATTGGGAGAGTCATCGGGCTTTGGCGGGCCGAGTTTGGCGTATTCAGGCGCAAAGTTTCGGCGAATCCAACTGCCGAGTGCGTCGCGCTCCTCTTTGTTTGAGGCAGCCTGATAGGCAATCGCGCCCAGACCGCTAAAGGCGCCGGAAAGGACCGCGGCGTCGGAATCGGATTTGAGAGCCACGACCAGGCTCAGATAGTCGCCGACCGTGGCTTTGTTGGCGCGCACCTGCGCCCATTCGTCGCCGGTTAGAATGATGCGCTCGGTGGGAGTGAGGCCGGATTCAACGTGATCGACCAGTGCCGCATATTGGGCGGGCGCATAGGCGCTTCGATAGTAGCCTTTACCGCCGGCATTGGCGAAGAAGAGCGGGGCCGAGGGAACTTTAATGCTGGACGAAGCCGGAGCCAGAAGCTCGCAGTCAGGAGATTTGCCGCCCGTCTTGAAGCAGACGGGCAGCGTCCATTTCTGGTCAGGGTTGGGTGTGATGCTGGGGCTGAGAAAGAAGCGCGATTGCGAAACAGGAACCTTGCCTGCGGCCGGTTCTCCAAAACTGAGACTGGGCACGCCCGGCTGCTCTACAAGCGACTCCATGATCTTGTCGACGGGCTTGTGGCTGGTTTCCGTCTGGGCGTTCCAAAAGTCCTGCGCGGTGGCGTTGCCGTATTCGTGCGCAGCCAGGTAGGCATGCACGCCTTTGCGGAAGGTCTCCTCGCCGAGATAGTTCTCAACCATCAGCAGGACGTCACTGGCTTTGCCGTAGGCGATGCTGTCAAACATCTGGTTGATCTCAGCGGGAGTACTGGCATTGGCGCGGATGGCGCGCGTGGTGGGTTGCGCATCGACGTTAAGCGTGCTCTCTTCCTCGCTTGCTACAAACTGCGGAATATTCCACTCGGGATGCATGGCCGCAACCGGTTTGTTCTCCATCCATGTGGCGAAGCCTTCATTGAGCCAGATGTTGTTCCACCATTGCATGGTGACGAGGTCGCCGAACCACTGGTGGGCCATCTCGTGTGTTATGTCGACGGCAGCTTCGATTTTGTTTGGGAGAGGCGTCGTTTTGGGATCGAGCAGCAGAGCATCTTCGCGGAAGGTAATGGCGCCGAAGTTCTCCATGGCGCCGGCCTCGAAATCGGGTATGCCAATGAGGTCAAGCTTTTTGAGGGGGTAATGAATGCCGAAATAATCGTCGTAGTAGTGTAGTGCGAACTTGGCTATGCCGAGCGCGAAGGAAGTGAGGGCGACCTTGTCTGGAGTGGCACAAACGCGAATGTCGACGCCGTCCTGCTGGCCGCCGGTGCACTGGAAGTCGCCGACCAAAAAGGCGAGGAGATAGGTGGACATTTTGGGAGTGATGCCGAATTCGAGAGTGTGTTTGCCCGCTCCGGGGCCCGGCTTGTCGCTGACGATGGGGCTATTGGAGATGGCGGTGTCTCCGG
>CAWDKT010000011.1:0-205103 GCA_963802955.1 uncultured Acidobacteriaceae bacterium | reverse complement strand
CCCCAGATTGTCGAAGCCCACCTGGCTGACGCGCTCGCCAAGGGGGCGAAGATCCTGACCGGCGGTGTCACCGAGTCATTGGGGGGCGGCCTGTACATGCGGCCCACCGTGGTCACCGAAGTGGACCACACGCATGCGCCTGATGCGCGAGGAGACCTTCGGTCCCATCCTGCCCGTGATGCGCTTCAAAACCACCGAGAGGCCATCGCACTGGCCAACGACACCGAGTTCGGACTCACCGCCTCGGTGATTTCCGGCACCGAGGACGCAGGGCCAGCAGATCGCCGAACAGCTCAATGCGGGCAGCGTGTTCGTGCAGGACACCTTCCTGACCTTCGCGAAACTGCGCAAGATCGGCACGCACAGCTTCGGCGTCTCGGGCCTGGGCGGCTCGCGCACCGGACCGGAGTCCATCATGCGATTCCTGCGCCGCAAGGCCATCCTGAGCAACCAGGGCGCGCCGGCCAGCATTTTTGATGACAAACCCGGCGATGTGGCCGGCCCGCGGCGCTAGACCAACCTCAGATCAAGCGGGGGCGCGCCCGGAAAGATCACATCCAGCTGCCGTGGGCCAAGACCCCACAGCGTGCCGAACAAGCCGGCGAGCACGCTGCGGTAGTTATTCAGCACCGGATAATCCCGGTCCTGAAACAGCGTGTCATGCGCCACGCGCACCTGTTCGCCGGCAATGCGCCCACCATTGATGCGGCCGCCGAGCACCCAGTACACGCTGCCATGACCATGGTCCGTGCCGGCGTTGCCGTTCTCGCGGAACGTGCGCCCGAACTCGGACAGCACGAAGACCACCGTGTTGTTCCACTCGTCCCCGAGGGACTCGGCAAAGGTCGCCAGGCCCTTGCCCAGGCTGTTCAGGTTGGTCGCCAGCGCGCCGTGGGCACCGCCTTCGTTGACATGCGTATCCCATCCGCCCACATCCACGAACCCCAGGCGGTACTGCGTGCGCATGAAGCGCGCCATGCGTTCGGCGGTCAGCTCGAAGCCCTTGGTGCTGATCGCGCCACGGTTTGCCGCCTGCATCTCCTCCTGCATCGCCTGCGCCATCTCCTGTTGCAGCTCCAGACCCTCGCGCACGGCCGATTCGAAATGGCTGCCGGCATACATGCCGCGCAGCGTCGCGGTCTGCGTAGCGTCAAACGGCGACTTGCCGACGCGCTGCAGGGAAATGCTGGCGATGCCCGAATCGCCCTTGAACGCCAGCGGCAGGGTATCCGTGAAGGCGATCGGCGTGGAGCCATGAGCGTGCCCGCCAGCCGCGCCAGAAAGCCGGAGCGAAAATCGCGCGGCCCCTGCACCGGCTGTCCCAGCTCGATGCTGTCCTGGGTCTCGAAGTGGCTGCGCGTCAGATCCTCGGTCCCGGCAAACGGAATGAACGCGACCTGGCGCTGCTGATACAGTCGGCCCCAGCGAATCGCGCACGGCAGGCGCCAGCGCCCAGTCCGCATCCAGCGCCAGCGCGCCATCCGTGATCGCAGCGATCCGGCTTCGCGATGGCGATCCTCGGTCGGCTGCTCGTAGTAGAAGCTGCTGGACCAGGGCATGAGGAAGATTGGCGCAGTCATAGCCGCCGCGCAGGAACACGCACAGGAACCGCGGCGTGCCGGCGGGCGCGGCGAACAGCCGCCCGGCAAGGGCCAGCGCGGGCGCGGCGGCAAGCCCGGTACGCAGGAAATGTCGGCGGTTCATGGTTACGCTCCGTTATGTCAACGAGTAGTTGAATTCGGGTGAAGCCAGCAGGTACAGGTTCCACTCCTGCTGGGACCGCGCGCGCTGCAAGGCGTTGCGGGTCGGGCGGACAGCGACGGCTCGAGCGACGCCGTAGTACACCGGCGTCGTGAGCAGCGGAAATCCGCCCGTGGTCGCGGCACCGGCGTCTTCAGGATCGAACAGCCCGGCGCTGCCGGAGCCGATGGCGCGCGCGATCTCGAAGCGACGGCTCATCTGTCCGGAGCTTGACCATGCGGCTTCCTGCAGCGGAGTAGCCGTCGGGCGTCTGATGGCCGAATTCCGGCTCGCCCAGTGCTGCGAGCCAGCCGGTCACCGGGTGCATGTTCTGGATCAGGCCGGTCGTCGTAGGCCAGGCGCATCGCCGACACCACGTATCTGCATCGGATCCTTGAATTTGCGCCCCGCCTGCGCGGCAACTCGCGCGACGAAAACAGCGTGCGCAGCACGGCCGCGATGTCGCCATCGGATTCGCTGGAATGTCTGCGCCATCCGCTCCACCAGCGCGACCGGCGGATCGTCGCCGACGAAATAGACCGCAAGCTTGCGGGACATGAAGCGCGCGCAGGCCCTCTGCCGCACCAGCAGCGTCGACCGCCTCGGCGACTTCCGCGAAGCCGCGCTGCGGTCAGCGGATGCCCAGCAGGCGTCTTGGCGCCGAAGTCGTGGCGCGCCGGATTGAACTCGAAGGCGCCCTGCGCGCACATAGAGCCCGCGCAATTCGGGCCGCAGGTGCGGCGGCTGCGGGCCGGCGATCCCGACCCCGGTCAGCACGCGCGCCAGCTCCTGTACGTCATGCTGCGAGTAGCCGCGCATCGACGCCCAGCGTGTGCAGCTCCATCAGCTCGCGGGCGTAGTTTTCATTGATGTGTCCGGCGGCATTCTGGGCGTTGTCCAGATACTGCAGCATCGCCGGATGCTCGAGCGTCGCCATGACCAGGTCGCGGAAGTGCCCGAGGGCGTGCGGCCGGATCGCCCGCTCGCTGTAATCCGCGAGCATCCAGCGCACATTGGCCTTCTGCTCGAAGACGCTGAAATGGTTCAGCCAGAACCACACCATCTGCTCTTTGAGCTGGGCCGGCGAATAGATGGCCCGCAGCAGCTCGCGGCGCCGCGCCTCATAGGCGGCCTGGTTGCCCTGCTCATTGAGCTGTCTGCCGCGCGGCCTGCTTTTCCGGCCCTCCGGCAGCGCGTTGATACGCTTCTGCTCCGCCGCGATGCTCAACAACAGCCGTGTCGCATCGATCTGACCGATCGGAAGCCGGGCGAGCTGCTGGGCCACGGCATCAGGCAGGCGCTCGTCCGCGGCCCGCAGCTGCGCCTCCAGAAAGCCGTCTCGCCCCAGCTTCTGGTATTGGGCCAGCACCTGGAATCGACCCCGAATGTCAGCCGCTCAAGCCAGGGCATGTCGGCGGCAGTCGCCGCTTTCGGGGCGCGCCTGCGGCGTGGAAGCGCAGCCCGCGAGTGCCACCGGGCGGCGAGCGCCGCCAGGCAAAGTGCTTCGCAGTGCGTGGTGCGTGCATCAAGGCGGCCCGCGCCAGCTCACCTAGGAACGCAGCGGACCGCCGGGATGACACTCAGGCGATGTTCTTCAGCGCCTCCCGCACGCTCAGGGCGCTGAGGCGATCGCGTTGGCGGCGCACATAGCGTTTGACCTCGGCCGCATCGGTCCGGGCGTACTGGCGCAGGGCCCAGCCCATCGCCTTGCGCAGAAAGAACTCGCGCGACCCAAGCGACGGCTCGATGCAGGCATACAGCAGCGGCAGATCGGTGTGCGCTTTGGACCCGAGCTGACACAGGATGGCGGTGCGTCGCTTCCAGATATCGGCAGATCTGCTCCAGGAGAGCATCCGGCGTCGCATCGGCGTCGGATAGTCGCGCAGTATCGGCCCGACTCGATTCGCGGCGATTTCATCGACGTAATCCCACCAGGCCCCGGTGACGATCAATTCCTCGTAGAGCTTCATGGCGGACGGTGTCTGATAGCGCCAGCGCGCGTTGGTCCCGCGTCAGGTAAATCGCGGCGTAGCGCTCCTCGCGGTAGCTGCGCCTCGTGCCACAGTGCCCAGCACCTGACCCTGCCACGCCAGCGCGGTGGGAAACTCGGCATCCGCGAAATGCGCTCTTGCATATCTGGCGCAGCAATGGCGTCGGCACCCCGTGATACGGCATCTCAGACTTCATGTACGCCTGCATGATCAGCGCCTTGACCGGGATCGGCGGCCTGCCGCAACGCTTTTCGCAACCGGGGCAACAACATATGAGGCTCTTGCGTCTGCAGCCACGGATTATAATCCCCAGGATGACCAGCCGATCAAGACTACCGGCGATTGGTGCGGTGCTGACGCAGCCGGTGGCCCGCCCGCACCCGTGCGCAGCCTCGCGCTGCGCTTCAGCCTCCCGGACGGGGAGGAATGGCGCACGGGAATGAACGCCATAGCCGGTTTTTCCGGTGAACACGCCACGGCCTAGCCACGGGCAAGCCCGATCCGGCGCGGATGGCGGATTTTCTGGCCAGGCATGCGCAGTCCGCGCGCGCCATCGCCATCATCGGCAGCGAGCCGAATTCATCGGGCATTGCCAATTCGCGCTTCAACGGCCTGGATGCGTTTCGCTTCGTCGCGGCCAGCGGGGCTGCGAGCAGCGTGCGCTGGGCCATAGTGCCGAACGAGGCGTTTGCGGCAGACGATCCTGCTGACCCGCACGCGCTCCGCGAATTAATTGCACACTTTGGCGCAGCGCTGGTGCACGCCTGGATCTACCAGGACGGGGTGTTCGCCAGCATGGCCCCCTGGCGCTCCCGGCCTGCGGGCAAAAATAATACGCTGCGTCGCACCACACGCGCTTCGCCCCGTTCCCGTTACCGCCCAGATGATCTACTCTTGCGCCGCCCAAGAAAGATGCCCCACGAAGGAGAATGCTGTGGTCACGCGCAATTACCGGTCCTTGCAGATGCATCGGATCCCCTACACGGACCTGACCGAAGTCCAGGTGGCCCAGGCACTGCGCCCCACTGCCGTGGCCCCAGCAGCAAATCCACTTTTTCCGATGCCTTCGCGGGAAAGCACCTGAAGATCGTGACCAACGATGGCCCGCGTCTGGAATACACCTTCCGCAACAGCCGCGAGCTGGAACTGTCCGAAAACGGCGGCAAGGCGATCAAGGCCGGCTACGGCGCCCTGGACAGCCACGGGCTGATACTGCTGTCCCATATGATTGCAGGCACCCAGCGCGGCTACGAAGTGGTGGTCGATCCGCGCACCCGCCTGGTGACGGTGTTCGAGGTGTCCTTCAGCGGCTATGCCGCGGCCGAAACTGCCGCAGCGGCCGAAGCGAAGCGCGCGCCGCAGTTCAAGAACGGCCACCGCAACCGCGAAGCACAGCGCAAGATCTGGTTCGGCTATGTCGATGACGGTACGGCTGCCGCCGGCGGCGCGCCACACGTATACGAACCGCCTCGAAGGCAGAGGCATGTACTGGAAACAGGACAACGACATCGAGCTGCTCGAGTTCTACGTGTCGATCCTGTACTCGAATTTCATTGAACTGACGCGTTTCGGTGGCGAAATGACGGTCTGCGCGCCGACCGACTACATCATGGTCAACGACCATCAGTTCATCTACTCGCGCATCGAGGCCGAATTCTCCGGCACGCTGACCCTGCAGATCATCGACCTGTTCGAGATGGCGCAGAAGGCGTGCGCCTCGGACTGAACGAGAAGGATGAGCTCGAGTACTACATGTACTCCGGCAAGGGCGAACCCACCGGCCAGATCGCCTCGTTTGAAGTATTCGGCAACAATGAGGAAACCCGCGGGTCCGCGCCGCCTGTATCGCCCCCTCGAAACGTTCGAGGTCATGACCGATGACGAAGTGAAGGACCAGGTCCTCAATCACGCACACGCCTTTGGCGACGGTCGCGGCAGCGGTGCGGCCGGCATGGGCGGCTACAAGGGTGAGACTCATCACGAAATTCGCCGGCAAGTCCCTGACCGCGCGCATGGACAAGGGCGGCCCCGTCATCCAGTACCAGTTCACCGATGGCAAGCAGTTGAAGTGGCGCTATGAAGGCGATTCGAACTGGCGCGACGCCTGGTATGAGATGTATGAGCCGGACGAAGACCTGTACTTCTTCGCGCATCTGCTGGACGCCGAATTCCCACGCTCCTGTGCGATGGTCGCCTTGGACATGAAGAACGGTCTGAGCACGATCGTCAAAGGAACGACCGGCACGCCGTTCCGCAACAACGAGACCCATCCAACCTACTACTTCGGCGTCTTCCAGATGCAGGGCGCGCCGACGCCACCTCAGTATCTGCGCCATGCGATGACCGATGAAATGGTCGGCGAGGCCTATACCTGGAACTATTCACCGGGCAATCCGGGGCTCACGTCCATGCACCTGTATGCGACGCCTTCGACCTACTCCTGGATCATTTTCCAGCCGGATGGTTCGGGCGGCCTGCAATGGAGCTCCCCGGGCTGGTACTCGAAGATGCGGACGGGGTGTACATCATGGCGTGGGTCGAAGAGGCCTGTAATGGCACCTTGGGCGTGATCCTGTTCAACAGGAAAATCATGCACGATGCCGGTTTCGGCTATCACGTCGGCCGCCAGGGGGGCTTGAGCCTGAGCGTGATCGGCGCGCGCGCCCGTCACGCGGGCAGGTTCGAGATCAAGAAATACCTCGGGCTGGCCTAAGGAGAAACGGCATGACTGAAGTCAAAATGAATGGCACGCGTCGCGCGTTTTTTCTGCGCGGCGGTGCGGTCCTGGGGGCCGGCGTGGGAACGATGGCAGCGGCTGGCGCCTTGCTGCCGGGCACCTCGCCGCGCGGTTGCGGACCGGGTGCAGGAGCTGCAGCGGGCAGCTGACGAGCCACCAGGATCGCGCAGCGATCCGCGAACTGCATCTGGCCTTCACCGCCGCGGTCGAAAAACAGGCCTACGAAGCAGCTGTTGAGCTGTTCGAACCCGACGCCCATCTGAATCTGAGCGGGTACTAACCGCTCAGGGGAAAGCTGCGATCATGCGAGCCTGTTTGCCACTCAATATCGGCAGCAACAGGCGCGCGTCCTGCACAGCGCGTATCGGCAAAGCCCGCATGCAGCAGCAGGACCTGGTCGCAATCGCCGCGGATGGCGCACAGGCCACCGCCACCTTCCATTGCGACGTCGAATTCAGCGTGCCGCTGCCCGCCGATTCGACTCTGGCGCAGATGGCACGCCTGCAGGGCCAGGTGGCCGAACGGCACTGGCAAGCCGGCCGTTTCGACGGCCGTACGTGAAGAGCGCAGGCCACTGGAGATCGGCGCATTGCGATTCACATAGTCGCGCAGGCGCGAGCAGCGGCCGCGTTCAGTCCTGCCAGGGCAATGGCGGATAGATATGCAGATCGGCACGCTGACCCAGTTCCTGCAGCCGCTTGTGCCATGCCGCTTCGTCCAGGTCGGATTCGAGCTTGCCGGTGGCCGTGTCGAGGATGAAATATCTTGTGTCGGGAGTTCCCGTGAATTCGAGGTCATTGGTGAATTGATGACCCGGGGGCGGCGTCGCGCCGATGGCCCCCACGACCAGCTCGCCCGAGACGACATAGGCCGCAATCGTGCCGGGCAGCAGCCGCTTGCCATCGCGTTTGACGAGCTTCGTTTGGCCTCCCTGGTCGGGCTGCAGGTAGTAGCTGTTCGGCAGTACCACCACCGGGCCCGAAACGGAGCCCGCTGAGGCGCCGATGGCGACCATGAACAGGGACGCAAAGGCCAGGGACTGCAGCAGGCGGGAAGATGCACGCATGGTGGCTGACTCTCGATTCAATAACGACTGGTTAGGATATCGAACCTGCGCCACTACTTCCAAGGGCCCGCGCCCATGGCTGAATCAGCAATTCACCATTGACAATCGATGTCGATGTCAAGCATCGCCGCTGTGCTTTCGGGCAGTTGCCATTGCAGCGCAAACCAGGCAATCGGGAATTTCGCCATCGGCATCCGCGCAGAGCATGTTTCTTGAAATTTTTTCATCGCACTGTCGAATTCGGACCCTGCCGTTCGTCGCCGTAATGTAACGGGAACGAGCCGCGCCCAAAGCGCCCTGCAGGCCCGACGCCAGATCTGATACAACTTATTGTTTTTTAAAAGGATAGCAGCATGAAAGTCATAGTCATGGTCAAGGCGACCCCCTCCAGCGAGGCCGGCATCATGCCGAGCGAGGCGTTACTTGGCTCCATGGGCCGATTCAATGAGGAACTCGTCAAGGCCGGCGTGATGCTGGCGGGGGAAGGGCTGCACCCGAGCCGCCGCGGCAAGCGGGTCCGTTTCACGGGCAAGAAGCGCACGGTCATCGATGGACCCTTCGCCGAAACCAAGGAACTCGTGGCCGGATTCTGGTTATGGCAGGTCAAGTCGATCGAAGAGGCGATCGAATGGGTGAAGCGCTGTCCGAACCCCATGCCCGAGGAATCGGAAATTGAGATTCGCCCGCTGTTCGAGGCCGCCGATTTTGCCGGGATCGAGAATGCATAATGGCCGGGCAAGCAATCAGCACGAGGTGGTTATGGCGTACGCCTTAGTGATTCTCGAGCCACCGGGACAGCGACAGGCGCGCACCGAGGCGCAAGGCCGAGCGCGTATCAGCCGAGACGGCGCCCATGAAGAGGATGATGGCCATCACCATGAGGCCCGGCGCCGCCACGGCCGTGGCCCGCGAGATGGCGCCGTTCGACTGCGCGTTCACCACCGCGCCGCCGGCGCCGACGAGCACGAGGAAGAAGGTACCGAGGAACCGCTGAACAGGCGCCGCCACTCGTGCTTGGGGTCGTCGAACTCCGTACGTTTGCCGAACTCGAGCGCCAGGCGCTCCCTTGCTCTGCGCTGGTGCTCCTCTTCCTCGCTGATCCTGTTCTGGTCGTCCGCGTTGGCTTCAGCCATGGTCGCGCCTCCTCCCGTATCTCTGTCGCGTGCTCGCCGTCGCTCAAATTCTCGCTGCGCTCGCGGAGTCTGCGGCGAGCTTGGCCGGCTCAGCCTTTGGCGAGCTCCTTCTCGGCCTCGCCGAGCTGCTTGTCGAGCTCCTTGCTGTCCATGTCGATCTGCTTCTCGACCTGCTTCTGCGCCTTGAGGCCGGCCTTGCGCAAGGCCTCTTCGAGCTTGTCGTGGCCGACCACGATGAGCAGCGCCTCGCCGGTGTCGAGCGCCTCGCCGAGCTCATGGATGTCCTTGCGCGACATGCCCTTCCAGAAGTGGCCGATGAGCCCGCCGCTGATGCCGCCGACCGCGGCCATACCGATGATTGAGGGCGGGAAGAGGACGCCGACCACGGCGCCGACGGCGATGCCGGTCCAGGCGCCGTGCTGAGTGGGCTTCTCGCGCTTCTCCATGGTGACCCTGCCGTCGACCTGCTTGACGGCGATGCCGGCGTCGTAGGTGCCGATCACGCCATCTGAGTGCAGCCGGCGTACGAGCTCGAGGTCGGCGGTGGCGTCCACCGGATTGCCGTAGACGCCGAGGAAGACGAACACGCGTTTATCTGCCATCGAGACTCCTTTGGTCGGGTGTACCTGTGCTGCCAACGGCGGGCGCGGTAAACGAATTCGCGAGGTGCTCTCCGCCTTCTGGCGGCCTCATTCGGAGGATTGCGCGTCTAAACGCGCTCCGCACCTGGACTGCGAGCTACCTCCTCTCCGACTGACGGCCGTGTGCTCTCGCCGAGCCGAGACCGGTTCCCGGCCGGGCGCTCAGACGCCTTCCACGCGGCCAGCCGCCCGGACTTGACCGCCTCGGCGAAGGCTTTGTAGTCGCGCTCGTTCTGGTCCGCGTAGCGCTCGGAGAAGTCGACGATCGCCTGGTCGAACTTGTCGCTCTTGCCGAGATACGCAGCGATCGCGACAGGGTCTCCTGACCGCGCGTGTGCCCGGGCGAGCGTCCACCCGCACTGGCGAGCGTAGAAGGCCAGCGCGAAAGGCGTCATCGCCTCGATGACGGCCGAGCCTTTCATGTCGCGCAACTGGCGCCAGTAGAGGTAGCGGCCGGCCTGCACGCCTTTGTGTAGCCGAGGTAGATGTCGCTCGCCGCCTGCATCATGCGCTGCCCATGGACGACGCGCGCACCGGGCTGCTTTGGACGCTCTTCGGCAGGTGGTCTTCGAGCACCGAGGTGGTCGCTTCCTTGACCTGGAGGAACAGCGGGTCCTCCTTATCGCGTCCCTGGAGCAGGACGATGAAGGCGCGCGTCCCGACGCTGCCCACACCGACGACCTTGCGCGCCACGTCGACGATCTCGAACTTCTCGAGGAGGTGACGCCGGTCGCTCTGCAGCGTCGCCCGGTAGGCGCGGAACTCCGCGTGGACGTACTGCTCGAGCTGGTCGCGGGCGATGCCGTAGCTGGTGAAGTCGATCTCACGGAACGGCACGACGATCGGCGGCTGGCTGACGATGCGGTGCTTGCCGTCGACGACCTCGGCGAGCTTGGAGAGAGCCTGCAGGCTGTCGCGGGTGTGCGCCTTGGCGGCGATCTTCTTCGCGCGCACAGCCGCGGCCTTGGCCGTCTTCTTCTGCGCCTTGCCCTTCTGGGCGCGCTCTGCTGTCTTGATGGCCGCCATCAGCTCGACGCCGTTGCGAATGGTGACTGGGCCGGCAAGCGAAGAGAGGACATCGGTTTCATCGGATGATTGACCGGCAGAATGATCGGAAGTGGAATGTGCCGCGGGTTTCGCGCTCGGGCTCTGCTCACGCTCGCTGAAAGCAGAGAGACTGTGCTCGATTTTGGCATCTGTAGCGTCGGCGGCGGGCAGGTTGAATTGCCCATCCGCCCGCAGCCGTTCGAGGAAGGGTTTGCCGGTGGGGCCGACCCACGCGTGGCTGTGCAGTCTCACGGCGCCGGTCACGGGGACATTCCCGTGCATGAACGGCCTCAGAATCTCTTCGGCCCGGCCATGATCCATTACAAGATCGACAATGGCGATCTTTGGTGAACCTGCCACCTGGCCGTGCGCTTGAATCGTTGTGTGCCCACTCGTCACCTCAACGGCATTCAGGATCACATCTCCATTGGTTCCATTCACAGTGCATTGCACCGATCCGTGAAGCTGCGTCGGCTGTCCGTCGGCCACTGCGAAGCCAGATGTGTCGGAGTCGGCGCTTGCCTCGATTGCACGCAGTGGTCCGCTGAAGCGGCCGTTGGAAGCCAGCGTTCCGTGAAGTTCGCCAATATCGCTCAGCCTCACCTGGTCGAAGGCGAACTGTCCTGAAACAGGAGTCATGCCAACGTCATGCGCATTCAGCGGCCCAAATGTTCCGGTCGCGGAGATATGGCCTGCGGGAAGAGGATTCTCCATGTCCAGAATGTAATGAGCCGCGTGACCCCTCTCGAAATTCCGAAGCTCCAGCGAGCGAATCGCAAACCGCAGCGATTTTTCTGAATCGTACTGCACTTCAAGGGTGGAATTGTGCAGTTGCAACAGTTCGATGGCCGTGCTCGGGCCCTCGAACCCGCTGGCGCTTCCCGCCGGAAACTCCTCGCGGCTGGCGCGGCTGCCTGCGGCCGGAATGATGATATGCACGCCGGTCATCTCGACGAGGTGGACCCTGCGCCGCAGCATCAGCAGGTCATTCCATTCACCCTGGACATACAGCGTTTGAACTGTGCCGAAGGGAGGCTGACTTGGAGCCGAAGGGCGGGTAATGGTAATGCCGGTAGCAATGAAACCCGGATGCGGCAGATAAACGCGCCGGTAGTGCGTAATCTTCACCTCGCTGCCGAAGACCTGGATGAGAAGCGGATGGATTTCGCGATAGCGGTAAGGCCAATAAACGGCGGAAAACCAGCCGAGGACAACGAGACCGCAACCGGCAATCGAGAGAATGGCGACGACAGTCTTCTTTCGCCGCCTGATCAAGGCGGCAGTTCTGCTCGGCACGAATGGAATCCTCAAACCAGCCACCTCTACAACGATGCGGTCTTACGGGTGATGGGTGTCCGTGCGCTTCGCCGCTCCCCCCTACGAGGGCCGGGTCGGGGGTTGAAGAGGAGGTGCTGGTGTGTCAGTCCCCGCAGGTCGCCAGTGGGTTTACTGTTTCGCCGCCTTCACTGCCTCAGTGAGCGCCGGAACCACTTCAAACAGATCGCCTGCAATCCCGTAATCAGCGACCTCGAAGATCGGCGCCTCGGGATCCTTGTTGATGGCAACGATGCACTGCGATCCCTTCATGCCGACAAGGTGCTGGATTGCCCCCGAAATGCCGACCGCAAGATAGAGCTTCGGCGCGACCGTTTGCCCCGAGCTGCCAACCTGCCGATCCATCGGCAGCCATCCGTTGTCGCAGATGGGCCGCGAGGCGGCGAGTTCGGCGCCGAGGGCCGAGGCGAGATCCTGAGCGAGCTTGAGATTTTCGGCTTCCTTGATACCGCGGCCTACGCTGACGATGCGTTGCGCCGAGCCCAGGTCGACGGTCTGCGCAGCCTCGCGGAACGGTTCGCTCGGCTTGGTGCGAATTTGCGCGGCGTCAATCTTCGGCTCGAATTTCTCGATCGTTGCCAATCCGGTACCGGGCGCGGCATCAAGAGCATCGGCGCGAAACGCTCCCGCCTGCACGGATACGAAGCAAGGCCCGTCACTACTGTGCCGGTAAGCTCCGTTGAGCCGCCCCTGCATCAATTGCCGGGTAAAAATCGGCCCATCTTCGATTGCCACCACGTCGCCAACCAGCACCTGTCCCATCCGCGCAGCCAGCGCCGGCGCATAGTCGCGCACCTGGTATGTATGCGGGAAGACTACGTGCGTAGGGCTCTGGTTTTGGATGAGTTGATGCAACGCTGCCGCAAACCCATCCGCCGTGTAGTTCGCGAGCAGTGGATGCTCGACGCGAACCACTTTGCCCACGCCCTTGGCTGCGGCCTCAGCGGCGAGTGCCTCGGTCTGCCCGCCTATCGCAGCCGCTGTCACGCTCTCTGCATGGCCAAGCTTGAGAGCGGCCGCAAGTGCTTCCCAACTTGCGCTTCTGATCCGCCCGCCGCGATCTTCCAGTACAACCAGAATGCCGCTCATAACACCCGCGCCTCCGTTTTCAGCTTCTCCACCAGCGCCGCCGCGGCTTCCTTGGCCGAGCCGCCCAGCATTTGTGTCGACTTCTGTTTCTTCGGCGCGGAGATTTGTTCGAGCAAGACTACCGGCGCAGCGTCCACTCCCAGGTCCACAGCGCTAACGCGTTTGAGCTCCTTCGTCTTCGCGCGCTTGATGCCCATCAGAGTGGCATAGCGTAGCTTGTTTCCGCCCGACTGCATTGTCAGAACCGCCGGCACCGGCATCTCGATTTGCTGAAACCATCCCTCTTCGAGTTCGCGTTTCACGGTGACACCCGCGTCGGTTTTGTCGACATGCAGAATCAGCGTGGCGTGCGGCAGTCCCAGCAACTCGGCCGCGATCACTCCCGTCTGTCCCAGCCCCAAGTCCTCTGACTGCAACCCGGTGAGCACGAGATCCGGATTCTCCGGCTGGATTGCCGCGGCCAGCAGCTTTGCCACGCCAAGCGCATCGCGCTCGCCCAGGTCGTCGCAGACCACGTGAATTGCACGGTCGGCGCCCTTGGCCAGCGCCTCGCGAATCGTCGAGCCCACGCGCTCCGGCCCCGCGCTCACGACTACAACCTCGCCGCCGGTCTTCTCCTTCAACTGCAGCGCCTCTTCGAGGGCGTAGGCATCCGGCTCGTTCATCGCCCACTGCAGGTCGGATTCGTCAATCCATTTGCCGCCGGCGGCAATGCGAACGGTCGCATCGCGATCGGGCACTTGCTTGATTGCGACGACGATCTTCATTTTTACTTGCTCCCGTAACTCTTAGATGTCATTCCGGCAGCCCCCGCGCGACCAACTGGGCAATGTCCAACAACTCCGGTGCACCTTCACCCTTTGATGCAAATGCGTCCCGAAACATCGTATTGCAGAACGGGCATGCCGCGGCGACAATACCCGCGCCGGTCGCCGCCAACTCCGCAGCGCGCACGTGGCTTACGCGCTCGCCTTTCTCCTCGCCGAGAAACACAAGACCGCCGCCCGCTCCGCAGCAGAAGCTCCGCTCGCGCGAGCGCGGAGCCTCCACAAGTTCGCCGGCCAGTGCGGCAACCTGCCGAGGCTCGTCGTACACATCGCGATACCGGCCAAGATAGCAGGGATCGTGGAAGACGATTTTTTCTCCACTCTGCCCGTGAGGCAGCCGATCCGTAAACTGCGCTAAGAACTCGCTGTGATGCTCCACCGCCGGCGGCGTGCCAAACTCCTTCCAGTCTTCCTGAATGGTGCGCACGCAATGCGGACAGATCGACACGATCTTCTTCACTTTGTTTTGAGCGAGTGTCTCGAGATTCGCTTCCGCCAGTTGCTGAAAGAGGAGATCATTGCCGAGGCGCCGTACCGGATCGCCCGTACACTTTTCCTTGCGCAGTACGCCGAAGCTTACGCCCAGGTGGCGCATCACGCGCACCAGCGCCAGCACAATTTCGCGCCCGCGCGGGTCGTACGCACCCATGCAGCCGAGCCAGAGACAGTATTCCTGCGTCCCGTCAAAGAAGGGCAGGGCACTCTTCTCAATAAACTTGCCGCGCTCTGTAGCGCTCATGCCCAGCGCATTGCTGCCGCGCTCGAGTGCCAGGAAGAGCTTTGCCCCGTGATCGTCCTCCCATGCGCCGGTATTGACCGCGCCGCGACGCAGCCCAACAATGATGGGCACGTGCTCGATCCCTACCGGGCACTGGAATTCGCATGCGCCGCACGTGGTGCACTCAAACGCCGCCTCCTGCGCGTTGTATTTCCCAAGCAGCGACTCCTCGCTCGCAGGCCCATATTCATTGAGGTAGCCGCGCAGCCCTAGCACAATCTCCTTCGGGTTCAGCAGCTTCCCAGTATTGTTCGCGGGGCAGTGTTCCATGCAGCGCCCGCATTCCACGCACGAGTAGGTCTGCAGGCTCACCAGCCGCGTCAGGTCCTTGCCCGCCACCAGGCCGAAGTCCTCATCGCCAACGAGCGGCGGAATCCGCGCAAACCCTCCGCGCGACAAAAATATGGTGAACGGGCTCAGCACCAGGTGGAGATGCTTGGTATGCGGAATCACGGGAAGGAAAGCGAGCAACGTAAGGGCGTGCGCCCACCAGAGAGCCCGCGCCGCCGCGCTCCCGTCGTGAGCAAAAAACGCGGCCAGATACGTGACCATCAGCAGAAAAATGAGCAGCGCAACCAGTCCCGATCCCAATGAAAGGTCGCCCAGCCATTTGGGCCGGACAAAAAACCTCCGCACAAACAGTCCCGCAATCCCAACCGCACATGCAACAGCAAATGCCGCCGCCACGTAGAAGAAAATCCGCCCTACGGGTCCCGCCGGATCGAGAAAGCCCGCGCCGAATACCATTGCACAGTGGTTCAGCGTGACAAGCGCAAAGGCGCAGAAAGCCCAGAACACAAATGCATGAGCCAGCCCAGCCAGTGGCCGCTCGCGGATGACCTTTGCTTGGAGCATGACTTCCCAAATGAAGTCGCGCAGGCGCCGGCCGAGCGGAAACAGGCGAAAATCTGTGTCTTTCTTCGAGTGCAGGATCCTGCCAAGAATCGGGCCAAAGCGCCGCCAGAAGGCCCACACAGACGCGACCGTCAGCACCGCAAAAGCCGCCTTCTCGCCGATCGAGAAGTGGCGAGGTTCAGCCAGGGTTGGAAGAATCATTATCATCATCGAACGATGCAACAATACACGATGAGCCCCGCACGGTACTGTGAAGGACCCGGCCGTCTCGATCCTCATAAGTCTCGCGCCGATACCCGAAAATGAGGGGGCCGGCGGGCGGCGCGAAAATCGAACCAGCAAGCAACAGGGCCACGGAGGAGCAATGATTCCGTTGACAGTATTGTTGATTTCCTTTGCCGCATTCCGACTACTGGGACTTAGCGTGGCATATTTTGCCGACTGGCACCACGCGCCGCACTGAAGACTGAGGAACGACCCAGACGGTCGCGTATGCTGGAAAGCGAAGACTAGGCGCAATCTCACTTATCGCTGCGCGAAAGAGGCTTTTTTCTTGGCTCAATATCTCATCACCGGCGCTGCCGGTTTCATTGGCCGCTCTATCGCCGCCGCGCTGCTCGCGCGCGGTGAATCGGTTCGTGGCGTCGACAGCTTCATCACTGGCAAGCGTGCCAATCTCCAGGGCCTGGAAGCAATGGTTTTCACCGAGGGTGACCTGGCCGATCCGGCCGTTTGCACACGGGCCTGCGCCGGCATTGAGATCGTCTTCCACGAAGCCGCGCTCGCCTCCGTGCCACGCTCCGTCGCCGACCCCGCCGCCACCAACCGCAACTGTGTTGACGCCACACTCAACTTGCTTGTGGCCGCTCGCGCCGCAGGCGTGCGTCGCGTCATTTACGCAGGCTCCTCTTCGGTCTACGGCGATACGCCCACCCTTCCCAAGCACGAACAGATGCTGCCCAATCCTGTCAGCCCCTATGCAGTCGCCAAGCTCGCCGCCGAGCACTATATGCGCTCCTTCACCCGCGTTTACGGGCTTGAGACAGTCACCCTGCGCTACTTTAACGTCTTTGGCCCCTACCAGGACCCGACTTCGCACTACTCCGGCGTGCTGGCCGTCTTCTGCCGAAAGATGCTTGCAGGCGAGCAGCCCACCATCTACGGCGACGGTGAGCAGAGCCGCGACTTTACTTACATTGACAACGTCGTCCATGCCAACCTGCTTGCCGCCGCAGCTCCCACGGGAAAAGTCTCAGGCTCGATGATGAACTGCGCCACCGGCTCGGCCATTACCCTCAACCAGATTTTTAATATTCTTAAGGAATTTACTGGCTATCAAGGTAATCCCGCCCACGCCGATCCCCGTTCAGGCGACATCCGGCATTCCCTCGCCGATATCCGCCTGGCTGGCGAACTGCTCGGCTACGCGCCTCAAGTCGGTTTTCCTGAAGGTCTTCGCCGCACCGTCGAGTGGTACCGCCAAAGCGTCTAATCTGGCCCCGCCCATCATTTCCCGTCCCGATCTATCCCTTCCCGCCCGCCGAATCTTCTTATGTGATGGATAACACGAACAATCCCGCCTGAATCAGCGACACTACCCACGACCACGCTGTAAAACTGCTGCACCTGCTCTTCGCCCTGGCAAGTCTGCGTCATTGTGTTTTTGGGATCGAGGTTCACCTTCCTTGCCGGGCCATCTCTCTATCCAGGAAGCACCTCCCGAAGCGTCGGGTACGCACGCGGCTGCTGAGTCCGCGCCGCCGGCGTCTACCTCGTTCCGCGAGTTCCGGCAGATCGTTTGGCGCCGCCGTCGCTTGATCGCAGCCATCGAAAGCTCATTTCTGGTTGCATGCTTCGTTTACTGGCTTATCGCCCCAAATCAATATGAAGCCGCCGCCCGGGTTGAGCTGCGCACTACGCCTGCCTCCTCGCTCAGTCTCGATCCCGCTGAGTCCTCGATCGCGTCGTCGATCCTCTCCGCTCCCATCGCGCAGGAGACTGTGGCCGACGTCCTGCGCAGCGACCGGCTGGCCTGGCGTGTGATCGTCGGCCTCAAGCTCTACCAGGCTCCCGCATTTTGCGGCCGTTTTGTCTCGGAGTTCCCCGGCTTCGACCCTGTCGTACCTTCGCCTCAAGCGCGAGCGTGGCTCCTCGATCGATTCACGCGGCGGCTTCACATTCAGGCGATGCCGCGCACCCTGCTTGTGGAGATTCGCTTCCGCTCACGCGATGCCGCACTCTCCGCCGCCGTCGTAAACGCGCTCATTCGAGCCTATAGCGATGAAGAAACCGAATCGCAGGTTGAGGCTACAGCGCAAGCCTCCAAATGGCTCAGCGTCCAACTCGCCGATCTAAGAACTCGCGTTGACGCCGACCAGCAGCGCCTCGCCGAGTTTGAAGCGGAGCACGGGATCGTCAATACGCCGGAGATCCTCTCAAACGGCCAGCCCGGCGAAACCGATCACACTGGCGGGTTGCTTGAAATCGACGACCTCAGCCGCCAGTTCGTTTCTGCTACTACGGATCGCATCCTAGCCGAGGCTGAGTATCGCACCGCATCAAAGGGCGACCCGGAGATGGTAGTGGCCTCCGATCCGCGCCTGCAGGCCGCGGGCAGCAATCTATCCACCGCGCTGCTCCAACAGATCCGCGCCCGCCGCAGTGATCTCGAGCAGGAGCAGGCTCAGCTCAGCGCCGAACACGGCCCCAGTTTTCCCCGCGTCGTTGAAATCGGACGCCAGTTGCAGGATCTCGACAGCCAAAAGCAGGCCGAAGACACCAAGCTCCTCGATCGCTTTCGCAGTAATTGGCGAACCGCCGCAGGGCGCGAGGAACTGGTCCAAAAGAGGCTGGACCAAGTTACCAGTGAAGGCATGAAGCTCAACCAGGCTGAAACCCAATACGTGGTCATGCGCCAGGAAGCGAACGCCAGCCACGATCTCTATATGCGCGTGCTTGAAAAATCCGAAGAGGCAGGCCTTGCCGCGGGCGTGCACGGCTCCAACATCTCCGTGGTTGACTATGCCCGCCAGCCCGCTAAGCCCGTCGCCCCCGATCTGCCTATCGATCTCGCCATCGCTTTTTTTGCCGGCCTCTGGGCCGCCATCGGCGCTGCGCTTTTGCGTGAGTCGCTCTCGTCGTCTGGCGCGCGCGCGGCCATCGTCGTCCTTGTGCTATGCGTCGCCGGTGTATCTCTCCGTGCGCAGGCTCCCACGCCCAGCACCTCAGGCCTGCCCACCGGCGTTGCAAGCTTTCCGCAATCGCAGGAGACCAAGAGCCTGCCCAATCCCAAAGAAGCGCCCACCGTGTGGAGCAGCGCTACCTCCGTCAATGCCGGCGTGCCTTCGCTCGGTGCATCGCAAACCGCCGCGCCCATGCTCGCTCTTATCGCCCCCGGCGATCTGATCGAAATCAGCGAGTACCACACGCCTGAATTCCGCTGCTCTGTCCGCGTTTCCGCCGCGGGAACCGTGACTCTGTCCATGATCGGCGAGATTGAGATCGCAGGAATGGATGAACCCGCCGCCGCACACGCCATCGAAGTCGCGCTGCTCAAAAAAGGCATGCTGCTGCATCCGCTCGTCTCGGTGCTTGTCACCTCCTACGCGGGCCAGGACGTCAGCGTTCTCGGCGAGGTCGCGCGGCCAGGAGTCTACGCCTACACCGTTCACCATCGATTGCTCGATCTCATATCTGCTGCGTCAGGCCTTGCGCCCGATGCCGGCCGTCTGGTCAACATCTTTCATGAGAATGAACCCAAGACTGCGCATCCCGTCGTCCTCGATCCTAGCGGAAGCGACACAGCGGTCGATCACAATCCGGAGCTCAGCGCCGGTGACACTGTGCAGGTTAGCCGCGCAGGCCTTGTCTATATCGTCGGCGATGTCATTCGGCCCGGCGGATTTCCAGTCGATCCTGTGCAGGGTCTCACCGTGGTGCAGGCGCTGGCCCTTGCCTGGGGCCCTTCGCAGAATGCCGCGGTCGGCAAGGCGGTGCTCATCCGCGAGCAGAAAGGACGGCCGCACTATGATCGCGCTGGATCTCAAGCGCATGCTGCGCGGCAAAGATCCCGACCAGCCGGTCCAGGATCGCGACATTCTCTTCGTTCCCGATTCCGTCGCCAAGAATCTCTTGAACCGAACCATGGAGTCGGCCATTCAGTCCACCATCGGAGTCACCATCTACTCCGCGCTCGTCTACTCGCAGAGGTATTAGACTATGCGAAAGACCGCCTGGGCGCTGCTTCTCATCTTCGCTTTCACCATCCCCTGGGAGTACTCGCTCGACCTGGGCGAGCCGTTGGGCAACGTCGCCCGCATCGCCGGCCTGCTCGTCCTTCTCGCCGCAATTCCCGCGGTACTTGCAGGCTGGGCGTATGCGCACGCCCGGCGCGTTCTGGTGGTTCACACTCGCTCTCTATCTCTGGCTCTGCTGTTCGTATTTCTGGACCATCGACCCTGTCGCGACGCTCGACGAAAATCCGCGCCTACTTTCAGGAAATGATGATCGTCTGGCTAGTTTGGGAATTTGCCGACACTCCCGCCGACTTACTTGACCTTCTGCGCGCCACCGTAGCCGGCTCCTGGGTGCTGGCCATTCTCACGTTAGTGGCCTTTCGCTCGGCTGAAGCCATTGCCGCCAACCAGATTCGATTTGCTGCCTACGGGCAGGACCCTAACGAGGTTGCCCGCTTTCTGGATCTCGGCTTTCCGCTGGCCGCACTGCTTCTAAACTGCGACCCCCGCAGAACGTGGCGCTTCTTCGCTTTCGGCTTTCTGCCGCTGGGTCTCCTGGCAGTCCTGGTTACGGCATCGCGCGGCGGGTTTCTCGCCGCCATCGTCGCTCTTGCCGGCTCCGCTATTCTTCTCGCACGTCGTCACGCGCGCCGCGTCATGGCAGCCGTCTTTGCGCTGCCGCCGTTTATTGCCGCGCTCTGGTTCATTGTTCCCGCCGCGACCCTCGAACGCCTCGCAACCATCCCTGAACAAATTCGCAGCGGCGATTTGAATCAGCGGCTCAACATCTGGTCCGCCGGCTGGGCAGCCTTTGTTCACGCACCGGTTTTCGGAACGGGCGCCGGCACATTCATCTCTGCAGCACATTTGGCGCCCATCGACACTGCGCACAATACCATGCTCTCAATCGCCGTCGGCGGAGGACTCTGCGCCCTCTTTCTTGCATCCATCCTCGTTGCCCTCGCTGCTCGCTCATCCTTCCAGCAGCGCGGCGCTCTCTGCATCGCTCTCGCCACCGCGCTGCTGGTCTGGGCGGTCACGTCGCTCACGGCCACCGTTGAGGAAAATCGCACAACGTGGCTGCTCTTTGGCATGATCGCGGTCGCCGGCCGGTTGGCCGTCGAGAATCCGCAAGCCCTCTCCGCATTGTTCACCAATGCGCCATCCCGGTTTTCTCGGCGGCTCACTCCGCAGCTTGACTTGCGGACGGAATCTTAGCATTTTGCCCTATGCCTCTCACCTCCACGGTCGCCGCACCACATCGGGCTTCAATCGCCAATCGCACCATCTTCCGCGCCTTTGTATCAGTAGGGGCCGTTGCCATCATTCGTCAAACTCATCGCCACCACCAAGGAGATTGGTGTCGCCTCGGTCTATGGCCGATCCGATGCTATGGACGCCTTTCTTCGCCGCAGCTCTCCTCCCCAGCCTTCTGGTGAACCTCATCTCCGAGTCAATGAACCAGGCCCTCGTTCCCACGCTCGTCCGGGTGAGGGAACAGGAGGGCAGCGAGGGCGCCCAGCAGCTTCTTTCGAGCGCGATGCTCGTCATGTGCCTTTTGCTAAGCGCTGTAACTATCGTTATGGCGCTTGCGGCGCATGGATTCTTTCCGCTGATCGCCTCACACTTCTCCGCCTGCCAAACTCTCGCTTGCCATTCATCTGTTCTACGGCTTGCTGCCCATCGTTCTAATCACCGGCGTCTCCACCAACTGCACGGCGGTTCTCAACACGCTCGACCGCTTCGCTCTTCCGGCGCTCGCGCCTGCCGTCATCTCCATTTCAGTCGTCGCTGGAGCTTTGATTCTCGGCGCCCGCTTTGGAATCTGGGCCATGGTCTATGCCACGCTCGCGGGTTCGCTGCTTCACGCCATCATCGTCGGCGCGATGATGCACACGCACGGTTATCGCTTTCAGCTGCGCTGGTACGGCATGACCAAAGCCACGCGCCGGGTTGCCGGCCAATACGGGCCCATCCTGCTTAGCAGTGTTGTCGCCTCGGGTGGTCTGCTGGTCGATCAGTCAATGGCCGCGATGTTGCCTTCCGGAAGCGTCTCCGCGCTTGTCTACGCCAATCGCTTTGTCAGTGTCGTGCTTTCGCTCCTGGCAGGCGCAATCTCTACCGCCATCGTGCCCATACCTCTCGCGCTTGATCGCCCATCGAGATTGGTCCGCATGCCGCCACACTCTTCGCACCTGGGGGCGCCTTACCGCGCTTATCTCCGTTCCCATCGCGGCTCTTCTCATTGCCGGCGCTCGCCCTTTGGTTCGTGTCGCGCTTGAGCACGGCCATTTCGGTCCCCGCGACACCACCGTCGTTGCCTCAGTGCTTGCCATGTATGCTATCCAGATTCCGTTCTTCGTCGTCAGCCGGGTCTACTATCGCTTTCTCGTCACCATGTGCCGCACCGACCTTATTCTTTACTGCGGCATTCTTAACCTCGCCCTCGATGTCGTGCTCAATCTCGTCCTCATGCGGCGTTTTGGCATCGCCGGAATCGCTGTGGCAACTTCACTTTGGACTGTCAGTACGCTCTTTTACTGTTGGTACTGGAGCAGACGCCTCCTCGCGCGCACGATTGAAGCGGAGGCCGCATGATTCCATCACCCGCTAACTACCTCCTCCGCATCGACGATCTCTGTCCAACTGTCTCGCACGGGCGTTGGAAGCTCGTCCGTGCGCTTATCGAGAACTTTCATCTCCAACCCATCCTTGCCATCGTTCCCGACAACCACGATGCCTCCCTTGCCGTCTCTCCGCCCCACCCCGCCTTCTGGGACGAAATGCGCGCTCTCGAATCTTCCGGCGCAACCATCGGACTCCACGGCTACCACCATCTCTGCTTCAGTCCCGGCCGCAGCCTTCTTGGCCTGCATCGCATGTCGGAGTTTGCAGGGGTTTCTGCCAGCACGCAGCGTGCATGGATTCACGAGGGCATGCGCATCCTGCGCAGGTATGGCCTCGACCCGCGCGTCTTCGTTCCGCCGCGTCACGGATTTGATGAGCAGACGCTGGCGGCTCTTCGCGCTGAGGGTGTTTCGCTGCTCTCAGACGGGTTCGCGCGCTTCCCTTTTCTTCGCGACGGAGTTATTTGGATTCCGCAGCAACTCTGGGCACCGATCGAAAAGCCCAACGGTATCTGGACTATCTGCATCCACCCAAATACGGCGCGCGATCACGAGATCGCAAACCTCCGCGCTTTCCTTTATGCTCACTCAAGCCAATTCACTTCGGTAGATCGCCTTCTCGCACAGCAGTCACCCGCACCGCTTACCGTTTTCGACCATTTTCAGACGGAACTTTCGCTGCGCCGCGTCATGATTTCACGCTCGCTCAAAACCGTTCGCCGCTTCAGAAGGCTGGCCTCGAGCAATTCCGTGTAGACTGTTTCCCATTGATCCAGCACTTTCTGCAAGCTGAAGCGATTGCTCACCGACAAGCGCGCACGCGCGCCCATTGCGTGTCGCTCTGCTGTTGGAGATGCCATCAGTTTCGTCATCGCTGCTGCCAGAGCGTCTGCATCCCCTGCGCGCGTCAGCCATCCAGTTTCACCGTCGACAATCGCTTCCCGCGTCCCGGGAACATCCCTCGCAACGGCAGGCACTTCGCAGGCGCCCGCTTCCAGCAGTGCCATCGGCAGTCCCTCGTAACGCGATGCGAGCACGAACCCATCCGCGGCCTGCATCCAGCGCTTCACATCGGAATCGAATCCCGCAAACTGCACTTGCTGTTCCATCCCGAGTCGTGCGGCCATTCCCACGAGTTCGTTGTGCAACGGCCCAGCGCCCAGTACCAGGAGCCGCGGTCTCTCCGGCAGACGCGCCATCGCTCGTAACAGGGCAGGGAAGTCTTTCACGTGCTCAAGCCTGCCGACCGATAGCCACAAAAACTCGTCCGCGATGCGCAGCTCGCACCGGGCCGCGGCCCGTGCCCTCTCATCCGGCCGCCAATCGTCTACATCAATCCCGTTTCCCACCACTGCGATTTGGGTTGCGTTCACCATCCCGGCCGCGAGATGCGAATCCGCGGTTGCGCGGCTCACGGCGGTTACCCGATCCGGCAGCCAGCGGCTGCAGCAATAGCCGATCCGCCGGCCAATTCTTCCCGTATGCGAGCTATGCAGGGTATCGATCACCACCGAGTCCGGCGCCGCCAGCCGCGACCACCGCGCCAGCCACGCTGCATGGGGAAGGTGCGCGTGAACCACGTCGGGCCGTTCACGCCAAAGCCACCAGCTGTAGCGAATCCAACCTCGAGGGTCCGCCAGCCCCTTGCGCATCTCCAGGCTCAGGAAGGCAACATCGGCCCCGCGCAATTCCGCGGCGGCCGCACCTCCGTTGCCTGAGAGCGCAACCATAGTCACTCGCCAGCCCCGTCGGCGCAGTCCTTTCGCCAGCAGCATGGCTTGCCGTTCCGCGCCGCCAATGCGGTCCAATCCCGGGATCACGATGGCAACGTGGCTCACCGGCGCCTCCTCGCGGCCGTGTCAATCAGATCTTCATATTTTTCGATGGCGCACTCGAATCGGAACTCCTCTTCCGCCCAGGCCGCTTTGTGTGCTGCTGCGTCCGACGTGTGCCGCATGCCGAGTCGGCCGATCGTCGCCGACCACGCGAATCTCAACCCTGCTCCGAACAATGAAACTGCAAAGAGAGAAAGAGTGCACGCGGCCCTCACTGTCGCGCACGTTCGAGCAAACCCGCCACGATGCATATCGATCCCTCGGCAACCCAAACCACATCACTCAGCCGCCGTTACAGGAGCCGCTACGGAGGCCTCGTGGCCAATCATCACCAGTTGCACTGTTGCATACCCGCGGTTGCGCACATGCGCAATAACGCATCGCAATCAGAGCAAGCGTTTTGGAAACCACTTTTGTGGGAGACCGACTCGACGATGCCGGGCGATGGGCTTGAGTCTATGGCCAGAGAACATCTTTCTCCAGCCTGCCCGGGCTTTCCGTCAAAGCGTGCTTTCCCTCAGCAACGCACAATCGGCCCTTCAACGGGCCGCTTACTGGAGGTGGAAAACTGTAATCAAGGAAATACTCTTACGGGAGAGATGTCAAGCGGCTCGGTCACGCACACATCCCTTGGATGGCAGCCATTCCAGCTTTCAATTTGTCATCCATCGATGAGCTGCGTTTTGGAATTGCGGTTCGGTCGTTTCCCGCCCGAATCATCCAGCGGCGGGAAGGATCGATAACGAAACCTGTCTCCAGGCCGAATCGATTCAAGGGCCGCGATTACTGTCTCTGCAAGCGCTCCGGCTGTGCACTCCGGCGCCAGCCATGCGCCGGGCTGTCCCCGCAACAGATCCACAATCCCCTCCGAAGCCGGCGTCGCCACAACCGGCAACCCGGCAGCAGAAGCCTCCAACAACGAATTTGGCATTCCTTCAAACCTTGAGGGGAGAACAAATAGAGTGGTTCCCGGGAAAAATGCATGGACGCGTTCGACGTGGCCAACAAAGCTGACTGCAGTTTCCAGATAAAGCCTGCGGCAAAGAGCTTTGAGCGGCGCCTTTTCGAGCCCTTCACCGGCCACGATCAGATCAACCCCAGGGAACCGCTCGCGGACCCTCACGAGCGCATGCAGCAGCAGGTCAAATCCCTTCTCCTCGGACAGCCTTCCCACGGTCAGCAAATGCGGACCCGGCCCCATCCGCGCTTTCGGAGCATCCATTCCCTCGCTGATTCGCTTCAGATCCACAGGATTCGGCGACACTTGTGTCTTCTCCTTGCTTAGGTTCAACTCGCGAGTCAAGTCTTCGGCCATCGCGCGCGATTGGCAAATAACTCCGTCTGCACGCGGGTAAAGCAGGCGGTAGAGCCAGCGCGTGTAGCGGGGAACTCCCCCAAAAGAGAGAGCCCACGATACCGTCCCGTTCTGCCGGACGAGAATTCTAGTTCCCAGTGGGAAAAACGGCTGCAGCAGCAGCGCGAGGAAGTTCAGCTCCGCAGTTCCTGACAGAATCACATCGGGTCTGCGCCGCCAAATCAGCCGCAGCAGCGGGAAAGCTCCGTTGCGCACACGCCCCGCTCCGAGCGCGCTGACCTCGACCCAAGGCGGCAAATCGCAAGGCTGCGTTTCAGCGGCCGTTACGAGTCCCAGATGGACCTCGTATTTGTCCTGGGGCAGTTCCTTTGCCAACAGAGTCATCACATGCTGGGAACCGCCTCCACCCATGCGCGGGATGAGCAAAAGCAATCGGACCCTTTGCATCCCATGATCTCCCCAAGACGGGTGAATGCGACATTCACCGATCACATTGATTGTCCGCTCCTGCCAAGGCGTTGCGTGTGTCCGCAGTCACTTGGAGGTATCGACATTTAAGGATGTGCAGACTCGTGAAACCTGACTCAAATTGGTTTCTCGCTTCGACGCCCGTCCCATTTTGGAAACAAAGTTTGACGGGTGCCTGACGTCACATTCCGGCGTTGGCGCGAAATGGTACATTTGCCCTGATTTTCCTCGAATGATCAAGAGAATCGGAGTCAGCGCTGGCGCTTTATGTGGAACTCTGGGCCATCTTCAAATCGTTCTTCCTCATCTGGCGCAGGCGCCACAATTCTCGTGGGCGTCACCCATCCGCAAACCTGCCTGGTGCTGAGCGCCCGTCTTCGCACGCTGCGCGATGCGGGGTTTCGCGTGATCCTGGTCTCAAGCCCTGGGGACCTGCTTTGGGCCACCGCGGCACGTGAACGCGTGGAGCCGATTGCGATTCCCATGCGTCGCGGAATTGCCCCGTTGGCAGATCTTGTCTCCTTATATCGACTTTGGCGCCTTCTGGGCTTTCGGAGGCCTGATCTTGTTGAATTCAGTACGCCGAAAGCCGGACTGCTCGGCACACTCGCCGCCAAACTTAGCCGCGTACCCCGGCGCGTTTACATGCTGCGCGGGCTCAAGCTTGAGACCTGCACCGGGTTCAAGCGTCTCGTTCTTCTCTATACCGAACGACTGGCTTCGGCCTGCGCAAGTGTGGTTCTGTGTAATAGCCAGAGTCTGCGCTCTCAAGCGCTGGCACTGCGGATTGCTCCGGCCCGCAAACTGCAACTTCTTGGTGAAGGAAGCAGCGATGGTGTGGATGTCGAACGCTTCTCGCCTGGGTCGAGCCAGGTGCGTGCGCGGCTTGGAATTCCGCGCGAAGCCCCGCTGATTGGCTTTGCTGGAAGATTGACGCGCGATAAAGGCGTGCCCGATCTCGTAAAAGCCTTTGATTCGATTTTGCGCGCCGAACCCTCTGCGTGTCTTCTGCTCGTGGGTTGGTTCGACAATTCTGAAGATGCTCTCGGTCTCAGCCTTCGCAACCGCATCCGTTCTCACCCGCACGTGTATAGCACGGGATTCGTCAGCGACATGGCGCCCTACTATCGCGCCATGGATGTGCTGGTCCTGCCTACATGGCGTGAAGGTTTTCCCAATGTCGTCCTCGAAGCCGCAGCCAGCGGGATTCCGGTTGTCACCACATTCTGCACCGGTGCCCGTGACTCCGTCGTTCCCTCAATCACGGGCCTCCTAATTCCACCCGGTGACTCCGACGCCATCTGCGAGGCCGTGCTCCAGATCGTTCGCAATCCCCAGCGCAGCCGTATCATGGGCCACGCCGCCCGCAACTGGGTGCTCCAGCACTATCCTGAAGAGCGAGTGGTGAGCATCACGGCCGACTATTACCGCTCTCTGCTCGAGATGCCTCCATTGGCTCAGCTCCAGCGCGCCTAATTGGCCTCACCGTCGCTCGCAAACAAGTCGCGCTGGCTGCCGCCCGGCTTTGTAGCCATAGCTCGCTTTCTTCCCGCGGCCCCAATCAGGCTCACAACTTCCATCGCAGCAATTGCCTGTCGCGGCACATAGACTCTTTGCGTGTTGGACCGCGTGTCGGGCGGAGTCAACAGCAGCCCCGCGCCATCCACGAGTGATCGGTCATTGGCCGCGAGCCCCTCCAACTCATCTCCGTCGGCAAGCGTCAATCGCAGCCATAACCCAGCCGTGCGTGGACGCAGCGCAAACCGCTTCCGCTGCAGACGCTCAGGATTGCTCTGGTCTGCCTGGCCGGTTGGGAAGTCGCGAACGTAGCAGACCCATTTCACCTGCTCCCAGCCCACGCGGATCACTTTGCCCGTCAGGTCCAGAAGCTCCAGCTCCGCCTCCTGTTGCCCGAAGTCGGCACCGACGTAACCAGCGGACCAATCGCGAGTGAACTTGCGCACTATGACAGGTTTGCGTGCCGATGCCATCGCTTTGGATTGTCGCACGGGGAGCCTCAGCCCGGAGACCCGCTTTATTGTCTTTCGGGGCTCCCGGGGCACGCGGCGCAGGGAACTGCCTGACTTCCGAGGCCATAAAAAGTTGCAGGTCTGGTGCAACAAACCTAGTCTTCCACCGCAACTTGTGTTAATGTACAGGTTTGCCAGGTTTCTCTAATTGCGCTATAAGGCTAGCGCCATCAGGCACTTGGCGCATGGCTCCGACGTCGTATTTAGGATAGCGTATGCCTGACTACATCTACCTGCTGGAAAACCGGCTTTCTGCGGACCAACGCAATGCAATCAAGCAGTTGCGCGTTGCCGCGCGGGACGCTGGAATGATTCTGTTTCTGACAGGAGACGCCGTTCGCGATCTCACCAGCGGCCATGCCGTTCACGAACTTGAAGTTGCGGTTCATGGAAATGCTATTAAGCTAAAGAAAACACTAGAGAAAGTAGGGGGAGAAACATGGGGAGAAGACGAACTCTCCAAGAGCCTATACCTCTGTTTTCCGGGCACGGTTCGCGTTAATGTGGTCAGCACTCACCGCGTCGAGTACCCCAAGCCGGGCAGGCCGGTTTTTCATCCCGCCTCGATCCAGGAAGACCTCCGCCGCCGGGACTTTACCGTAAATTCAATGGCGCTTTCTCTCAATGAAGGTTCGTTCGGGCTTCTAATGGATCCTCTGAACGGGGCTGCGGACATTGAGGCCAGAATCCTGCGGCTGGTCTCGAACTACGGGTTTATTGATGATCCGTCGCTGATGATCCGGGCCGTCCGCTACCGCGCCCGGCTGGGATGGGAGATGGACGCCCGAACCCAGGCACGCTACGACAATGCGAAAACCGAGGACGTGATCGCGCTCCTCACGCCGCACGCACGCAGCCAGGAACTGGAGCAGATTGGGCACGAGGAGGATGGGCTCAAGGTGTTGCGCGCCCTCGAGGCTGAGGGCTGGATGAAGGTACTCTATCCGGCCTGGACCTTGGCCAAGGCTGACGAAGCCAAACTAACGGCTCTTCACGATCTTGCCGTGGATCTGCTTCTGCAGGGGATTCACCCCGATATGTCGGCGGCGCAAATGCAGTTGCTTACCGCAAAAATGCAGCCCAAGGATCTGTCAGCCCTCAAGAAATCGATGCTGCGGCCAGGCTTCGTGGCGGAATGGAACGGACTCGATCATCAGGCTTCGGCATTTGCCAAGGTACTCCTCAACAAGCAGAATGCGAAGCCCTCGGCGAGCTATAAGCTCTTCATGAGCTATGATCCAGAAGCGGTTCTATGGCTTGGCTTTACGAGCAAGGATAAGGCCGTCCAGGAACGTTTTCATCTCTTCCTCAAAGTGTGGCCTGAGGCCCGCCAACGCATTCCCCACGCGCTCATGCAGGAGATGCGCATCACTCCTGACCTGCCCAAGTACGATGAACTCCTTCAGAGCCTCTTTCTGGAGTTCATTGACGGCCGTCTCACCACTCCCGAAGAGATGCGCGCTTTCCTGGAGCCCTACTCCCCGCCCGCTCCGCCGCCGCATGTAACGGTCAAAAGGCCGCGTGTCCGCCGCTCCGAAGCCCGCATCAAGGAACAGGCATTAGAGGAAGACGAAGAAGGAGAAGAGGAAGAGAGTTTGGCCGCCGATGGAGAGATAGAGCCAATCGGCGCAGATGACGAGGAACTCGATCTGGTGATTCCCAAGGGCGACTTGGAATTGGAGGAAGTGGAGGAGCCAGAAGACGAGGATGAGGAGGAAGCGGAAGACGAAGAAGCAGCCGCCGCTCCTGCCGGAAAGAAGCATGCCTCGGAAATGGTCAAGAAGGGCAAACAGCCCGCACCCAGGAAAGCCGAAAAAGCCGGTCCTTCTCGTCCATTGCACGAACCCAAAGGCAAGCCCGCTACGGCCGCGGCGCCTGCGCCGCTGAAGCACTCGGCAGCGATAGCCAAGGCCAAGCCTGCGCCGCCCAAACCTCTAGCTGCGCCGGCCGTCAACGCCGCAGCCGTTGCTGCAAAGCTTCAAAAGCCGGCCAAGCCTCACGCCAAACCGAAGGCCGCGGCCAAGCCATCTGCAAAGGCTGTCAAAGCGAGTGTGAAGAAGCCCCTCGCCAAGACCTCGGCAAAAACCGCCAAGCCCGCGAAGCGCCCTGCTCCAAAGCCCGCAAAGCCTCCAGCGAAGAAGCCTTTGAAAGCCGCAAAGAAGCGCTAGAAGTCCCGTTAAAGGCACATTACTTGCACTGTGCGGAAAGCCGCGCTCAGAGTTGTGGCGACGGCGGGTCGAGCCGTTCCACCCGTGCGGCAATACAGAGAACCCGGATGCGTCACCCCACGGACCATGAGCAGGGGCATTCGCGGCAGGGAGCCCGTTTTTCCCGCATATTGACCATAGAAAGCCTGTGTTCTGGGTATACTCACGGCGCAGGAGGACTGCACCATGGCGAAGCCCGGAAAACATTCGTCGCACCCCTCGACGAAGAAGCGCGCAGCAAGGATCGGCAGCTCTAACCGTTTCGCTTCGCCCGGCAAAGTTGCCGCACCGCAGACCGGAGGAACGACCCGGAGCAGCGGAAGTCGTGCCGCTTCAAGTCGTAGATCATCCGGCGAAGATCCTGTCTTTGCGCAGCCTGTACCTTCGCCCGATCCCACGAGCTTCAAAGACCCTGTGAAGGATTCGAAGGACCCAGACGTTGCGGGTGTGCAGACAGTTCCGCAACCCGAGGCTGCGGCGGCTGAACCGTTGCTGACGCTGGCGCAGGTGTACGGAAGCGAAGGCGCAGCAATCGAACAGAAGATCGAGAGCGCCGGGCAGATTGTTTTTCATAGCGTGGGCGACACAGGCAGCGACAAAGGGCCGGGATCGCAATCTCTGGTAGCGGACAAGATGGTTTCGGACTTCTCGGAGGCCGTCGCGGCAGACGTTCCGTCGTTTTACTACCATCTTGGTGACGTGGTGTATTACTTCGGCGAAGGCGAGTACTACTATGACCAGTTCTACGAACCCTACCGGAATTATCCGGCGCCGATTCTGGGAATTCCGGGAAATCACGATGGAATCGTGTATCCGAGCGACACGGCGACGACGCTGGAAGCTTATCTGCGGAATTTTTGCGGGGCGACGGCGGCTTCATCCCCGGACGCCGGCGGGCTGGTGCGGACCACGATGATTCAGCCCGGCGTGTACTACACGTTTGACGCGCCGTTTGTGCGCATCCTCGGCTTATATAGCAACGTGCTGGAAGATCCCGGCGTAATTTCGGATCAGAACGGCACGTATCCTAAGCTCGACCAGCGCCAGATCGCGTTTCTGACGACGGCCCTCAAACGGGTGAAGAGCGAGAGTTACACCGGCGCTGTGATTATCACGATGCACCATCCGCCGTTTACCGGAGGCTCGGATCACGGAGGCAGCCCGCTGATGCTTGCCGACATCGACAGCGCCTGCGCGACGGCCGGAGTGTGGCCGCATGCGGTGATCTCCGGTCACGCGCACAACTATCAACGCTATACACGCGTCGCGAACGGCTACCAGATTCCATTCTTGGTGGCAGGGTGCGGTGGACACTCTCCGCTGAGCAAGATGCGATCGACGGTTCGCACCCCGTACAAGATTGACGACACGCTGACGCTCGAAAGCTACGACGACACAGATTACGGGTACTTGCGCGTCGTTGTAAATGCGGCGATGATGCGGATCGAGTTCCATGTTGAATCGGATGGAGGAACGACGAAGACGCCCGACGACGAAGTGGCGATTGACCTGGCCGCGCACACGATCGGCTGAGAGTGCGGTAATGTTCGAATTGCGTGAACGGGAATTCGCTCTGCCCGAATAAAAATGGAATCGGATAAACTCGCGAAAGAGCTATGGCTGAAGGCTTCAGATGGTTGGCTCTTTTGTTGGCGGCATTGCTGGCGTCGACCCTGGCAGCCGTTACAGGATTTGGCGGCGCAGCGGTATTGCTGCCATTCCTGGTTGCCGCGTTCGGAATGCGCGATGCGATTCCCATTCTCACTGTTGCGCAACTGATCGGGAACGCGAGCCGCGTATGGTTCAATCGCACCGAACTCAACTGGAAGGTGGTGGCGTGGTTCGCGTTGGGGGGCGTTCCACTGGCGCTCGTCGGAGGCTATCTTTTTTCCGTGGCGCCACTGCACGCGCTCACACGAATGCTTGGCGCATTCCTGCTGCTGGTTGTGGTTCTGCGCCACGTGAAGCCGCATTGGAATAGGCCATTTCCCGCGCCCGTCTTCGCCGGGATCGGAGCGGGCGCGAGTCTGCTCTCGGCGCTGCTGGGAAGTGTGGGGCCGCTGATGGCGCCGTTCTTCCTGGCGTACGGGCTGGTTAAAGGCGCATATATCGGAACCGAGGCACTCTCGACCGTCGTGATGCATGTGACCAAGCTGATCGCGTATCGCCAGACGGCAGTGCTCACCGGGCCGGATGTGCTGATTGGGCTCGCCCTTGGGCCCGTGATGGTATTTGGATCGTTCGCTGGCAAACAGGTTCTGGACCGCCTGCCCGAACGAGTCTTCGTTTTGATGATTGAATTTGTGCTGCTGGCTTCGGGCGTCCTGTTCCTCATTCGCGGTTAAGGCATTCCGGATTCGAATCCACATTGCTTGTTATTGCTGACGAGGACAGAATCGCGACGCGTGAGGTATATTGGTCACATTCCCCGATTCCGGAATGCTGGTTTCCCCCTCGAATCCGGATTCACGCTGTCCCCCAAAATCTGAAACGCGATCGCAAACGAAAGAGGAGGTTACTGTGGGCGAGCACCCGACACCGGAACATATCATGCAAATCGGCATGGGATTCATGGCCGCAAAGACGCTGCTGAGCGCAGTGGAGATGGGACTATTCACGGAATTAGCGCACCGGCCGGAAAGCCTGGAGACAGTTCAAGGGCGGCTGGGGCTGCATCCGCGGGCGGCGCGCGATTTTCTTGACACGCTGGTGGCTCTGGGATTCCTGGAGCGGCGCGATGGCAAGTACATGAACACGCCCGACACAGATCTTTTTCTCGACAAGAAGAAGCCGTCCTATATTGGCGGGATTCTGGAGATGGCGAACGCGCGGCTGTATGAGCACTGGTCGCACTTGACGGAGGGACTGCGTACCGGCCTGCCGCAGAACGAAGTGCGCGGCGGAGGACAGCCGACGTTTGAGACGCTGTATGCCGATCCCGCGCGGCTCAAAGTGTTTTTGAAGGCGATGAGTGGAATCAGCCATGGGGCGGCGATGGCGATTGCGGCGAAGTTTCCGTGGAAGGACCACCACACGTACGTTGACGTTGGCACGGCGCAGGGCGACACGGCGGCACAGATTGCGCTGGCGAATCCGCACCTGAGCGGGATGGGATTCGATCTGGCGGAGGTGGGCCCGATTTTTGAGGAGTACGTGGGCGAGCTAAAGCTGAATGGGCGGCTGAAGTTTGCCGAGGGAGATTTCTTCAAGGGCGAGATTCCGAAGGCTGACGTAGTGGTCATGGGGCACATCCTGCACGACTGGGATCTGCCGACGAAGAAGATGCTGATCAAGAAGGTATATGACGCTCTGCCGAACGGGGGCGCGTACATCGTGTACGAGGCGATCATCGACGACGACCGCAGAAAGAATGCGTTCGGACTGATGATGAGCCTGAACATGCTGATTGAAACGTATGGCGGATTTGACTACACGGGCGCCGACTGCCAGGGCTGGCTGCGCGAGGCGGGATTCAAGGAGACGCGCGTGGAGCACCTTGTGGGACCGGATTCGATGGTGGTGGGGATCAAGTGAAGCAGGGACTAAGGGATCAAGGGAACGAGGTCCGCAACCGTTACGATTGACCTGCCGAGCCTGAACCATGAAGCAGCGATGCATTCGAGTATTCACGGTCCTTGGATTTCCTGTTGCCATGCAGAGCCTGAGTACTCTCCCGGCTCTGGCGCAAGGCAAAATATTGAATGCGATCTTTACCACTTCACCGATCAAGGTTGACGGCTATGCAGAGCCTGCGTGGAACAAGGCGCCTTCCCCCGACATTGCGATTTGCTTGAATGCTGAGTTGAAGGCGCAGCTTAGCCACTGCAAAGTCTCCGGCACAGTGCAGGCTCTTTGGAATGGCCCGCTCCTCTATCTGCTCATCACCGTCACAGATCCGGAGATCTCCATTTCTTCAGCGGTGGATTCCAAGCGATCCGGTGTGCAGATCTACGTTGATCAAACGCCCAAGGCAGAATATTTCCATGAAAAAAGGTCATAGCAATGGCGGCGGCAATTTGCGCTCTTTTGACAGCTCTGCCGGGCCGGAGCATGCGATGGTTCTGAAGAACCGTCCGCTTGGCGAGAATCCTCTGCGCATCCAGGAACGGGTTACTTTAAACCGACACCGATGTGGGACGAACCAAAGTCGTGGGACGATGCACTCTTCAGCTGAGCGGCAATTACTGCTTGATCACGGTGCCATCGCGCAGTCGAATCTCGCCCCAACCGCCATTCAGCGGGCTTGAGGTGAACGGCGCCTTTGCCGCTTCCTTCTCGTCGATCTCGATCCCCCATCCCGGCTTCTCGCTCACCCACAGGTATCCATCCCGCATCTCCGGGCAACCCTGAAAGATGGCCTGGGTTCTTTCGTTGAACGGCGAGTATTCCTGAATTCCGAAGTTATAGCTGACCAGATCCAAAGTGACATTGGCCATGTGGCCCACCGGCGAAACATCTCCGGGTCCGTGCCACGCCGTCTTCACGCCGAACGGTTCGGCAAGAATCGCGATCTTGCGCGCCGGGCTGAATCCGCCAGCCTCAGACAAATGAACGCGGATGTAGTCGATGAGTTGTTCCGTGATCAGTGGCTGCCACTCATGCGGGCTGTTGAAGAGCTCGCCCATCGCGATCGGCGTTGCACAGTTCTGCCGAATCTGCCGGAAGTAACCCAGATCTTCGGGAGAGAGCGGGTCCTCGAGATAGAACATCCTGAACTGCTCTGCCTCCTTGCAGAACTGAACAGCTTCATTTGGTGTGAGGCGTTCATGCATATCGTGAAGTAACCCCACCTCGTCGCCAAGTTCGCGCCGGCAAATCTCAAGAAGTTTCAATGCGCGCCGCATCTGGGCGGCAGGGTCAAACAGCGGCTTGTCGTGGAGCGCTTGCGGCCTACCTTGATCATTGTGTTGGGAGCCATAGCCCGCCATTCCCGGAAGACCAACCTGGACACGAACGTTGCGCCAGCCCTGCGCGATATACTCCTTCGCGTTGGCTACAACCTCTTCAAACTCGGCGCCGCTCGCGTGTGCGTACGTGTCGGCGGCCTCGCGGCATTTGCCGCCCGCAAGCTGGTAGACGGGCATGCCGGCCTGCCGGCCTTTGATGTCCCACAGCGCCTCATCGATGCCGCTGATGGCATTGTTGAGGACCGGACCGTTCCTCCAGTACGAGCTGTCGTAGCAGGATTGCCAGATATCTTCGATGCGGTCGGTGGTTTTTCCGATCAGAAAGGGCTTGAGATACCTTTCGACCGCCGGTTTCACCAAGTCGGCGCGCTGCGTGAAGGTTGCGCAGCCGTAGCCATAAAGGCCGTCCTGATCCGTGGTAATCTTCACCACCGTCAGGCGCACGCCCTGTGGCTCGCATTCAATCACGCTGATGTCCTTGATTCGAGGCGTCGGCATGGCGCGCGTGGCGCAGGCTGCTTGCTCCTCGGCGAGAGCGATGCGCGAAGCGAGAGCGAGCGCGCCCCCGCCGGCAACGGACTTGAGGAAGGAACGGCGTTCTATGGGCATTTTGAAACCTCCATGGATGGCCTCCGCGTCTGGCAAATCGAAAAGCAAATCCCCGGCTCTTACCGGAGACCGACGCGGATATTAGCGGCGACGGGACAGCATACAACCGGCGGCTTATGCCGGTCCAGTTGCTGCCTTTGCTTGTACTGAATGAGATCCGATTGGAAGCGCGAAACAAATGGGTGTCGGGATTTATGGGTGGGAACCGCCCAATATCAATTTCAAGTCGTCAACTGCGTCAGAGTCGGAAAGCGGTATCTTGCCTTTGCAATCGGCGTACCGGCAACATCGATACGCGTCAAATCGCGTGCGCCTACGCCCAGGTGTTCAGCCAGGCGCAACGTGCTGTCGCAGTTTTCAAAGGGAGGCGCGCCCCGATCGGCCATCGGGTCCAGTCCCATGACCGCTGTGGCTACAGCATCGGTTGAAACGCAGTTCATGCCTGCAATCAACACCCCGGGGTGAACCGGCTGATGGATCCAGTTGCGATTCTGGTTGGGCAACTCACCGCCCGTTATGGTGTAAATTCCGTCGATCACCGCGAGGTGAATGGGTCTGGCCGAAACCAGGTCGGCAACTACACGCGGAACACGAAAGCCCGGGTCCTTCGATTCAGCTACAGGCTGCGGGGCGCTCTTTGGCGGCACACGAGAGCCCGAATGGATCGGCTCACGGTATCCCACAGGAATGATGCTGGGTTCGTCTTCCGGCGCCTGCTGGCTATAGATCGTGCATGGCGTGATGCCAAAACAATTTTTCATTGAGAGGGTAACGCCGGCCGTGCGGTGCTCCTTCAGCTTGGCCAATGAAACAAAAACATCCGTGTCCCGGTACGAGTGATTCAGATCGTAGCCCGCGTACATCAATCCGCCGCCCGGCACCATGAATCGGGCGTAGGTTTTTCCACTGCCCAGGAAGTTTGTGTTTTCAAACTCGACGTGCGCCGCGGCGCTCGAGAAGTCCTTCGGCTGCCATCCCGCAGAGAGCATGAACTCTTCGAGCGGCTTTGTCCCGATCGGTGCGCTTTCGAGCAGCCGAATGCGCCGTGCCCCAGCACTGCCGAGCAGCGAAACCAATGACCCGATGACCTGCGGATGAACCCAATGAGTCATCTGAACCGGCATGTCGTTGAGCCTGTCGTTCGCCGGGCCGGTCATGTTGAGCTTGATGGCGACCGTTTTCCCTCGGACGAGCTTGTCAATCCCGCCCAGTTGGTCGAACATGGCGGAAAGCACCTGGGAGACCTGCCGGTCGTACTCTGGACAGATTCCGATGGCCACGCGGCTTGAGGGCGCCGGCACGATTGACCCCAGGGAAGGCTGGGCAACAGCAGCGACTGCCGCCATTCCTGCGACGCCAAGAAACTCTCTGCGCGAGCAACGGAACTTCGTCATCGGGGCAACCTCCAAAGGCTTGCTCCTAGAGTATGACCCCGAATCGCTCCCGTATCAGCAGAATTATTTGCCTCAATAATCATCCCCTTGTCCGCTCGGGTTCAGCAATTAGCTTAGCTGCAACAATCAGGGGCGGCGTCCGCGGAACGAAGCCAGGCTGGCATCGTGTGTGAATCACCGCCAAGCCGGACATTGCCCGAAAAATCGAGTTCTGACCGCCGATGCCTCAATGTACGTGACCAAGCAGTGCGGGCGCAATCTTGTCTCCGCGCAGACTGAACTCGACGTCGGGCTTCACTTGGCCATTCTTGCTTGATACAATGAACCCACGTGGCCATCGAAGATCGTGGATCTTGCCATAGCGGACGAGGGATGCTACGCGATTAACCTTTGGCATCGATTTTCCCCACCAGGGGACCGCGTAGTGCGGAAATTGCTAAGAGCTGACTGTGGAAATCCTCCGATTCCCCAAGTTCAGTGTTTTCAAGGGCTCTCCGGTGCAGCAGATATCGTCCCGCCTTCCGCACCATCGATTTTTAGCCCGGCTCGGCCGGACCATTTGAGAAAGCAGTCTCGACAATGCAGATTTTCTTTTACGTTGTGATCGTCATCCACGTCATTGTGTGTTTCTTCCTGATTGGCGTCGTGCTCGTGCAGCAGGGCCGCTCAGCCGATCTGGCCGGTGCATTCGGTGGCCAGGGATCGCAAACCGCATTTGGTCCGCGCGCCGCCGCCAACGTGCTCACTCGGCTAACCACGTGGGGCGCCGTCGTGTTCATGTGCACGTCCATCTGCCTCGTCGTTCTCTTTATGCGCTCAACCGGCTCGCACTCGGTGCTCGAGAATGCGCCCACGGCTCCGGCTAGCGCTCCCGCCAAGCCCGGCAAGTAGTTCAGTTGCTCGCCACCTTCCGGCGTCCAGACGGTCCGATCCTATTTCGCCGCATCCTTGCTGTTGCTTTTATCTTCGCCAGTATTCGCAGGCTTTGAAGGATGCAGCTTGCGCATCTCCTTTTCGCCGACTCCTGTATCCATCAGCTTCACTTTGATGTCCGTGGCGAACATTCCCGAGCTCCATTTCATGTAATAAATCTTCCCCGCCTCGGCTTCGACTCGTATTCTCTCGGCCTGGCCCCGAGTCTGGTTGACTGCCGCGGCACTGGACATGATGATGCTCGGTCCGTAGTACATTTTTGCCATCCCGGCAACGACAACCGTGCCCGGTCCTACCTCTGTCCAGGCATATTCGCCGTTGAGCAACGTGGCCAGGTAGACGCCGTTGACATAAAGGTGGTCATGAGCGGCGGAGCCGACGGCTCCCCCTGGCCGGTAAATGCATATGATCGCCTTGCCCTCAGAAGGATTTGCCGGCATAGGCAGCATCTCCTTGGCAGGCGGAGCGGCTTGCTGCTGATCCTGTGCGGTCGGCGCTGGTTGCTGATCCTGCGCAGCCGCAGCGAATGGACCGCGGAAAAGCAATAGCACGCAACAGGTCACCAGGAGCGCTGCGGGTCTGTAGAAAGCGTGGTGCTTCTTCATGGAAAGTCTCCTCGCACAGGCGTGCATCTTGGAAGATCAAGAAAGCTGAACGGGGACCCGGTTTCAGAGCAGTTTCGGAAATATAAACGAGTAAAAGCGCAGGTGAAGGTCATTGCTCCCTGTGCGTCGCTCAGACTCCAGGCCTGTGAGAACCCTCTGACCATTTCGACAGCTGCTGTGAGATGGAAGAAGAATAGTCAGCCGGAAGCTGGCGTCAGTGCGCCAAGTCACCATGGCGGGTGACAAGCCACTCTCGCTCTGGAATCCGCAGGGCGCGAAAGTTAATAACAGGCTCTATACCGGCGGTGGTGCGTCGACCACCGGCACGCCCGGAGGCGGTGTGAAGTGGAACATCTCTGCAGGAATGGGTACGTCGGTCTCTTCTTTTGTGAAGGTGAACCGCGTGATCGCGCCGTCGGTTTCTTCCACTTCAATTGCCGTGATCTCTCCCTCGGATGTTACGGTCAACGAAAGCCGCGTCATGCGATTCTCCTGCCCTTTGGGCTCGCCTGTCAGCGTAAACCGGCCGTTCGATGCACCGGTCAGCTTCAGGCCCGGGATCTCTTTTTCGAGCTCCGTATGCCCCAGCAGAAAGCGCAACGGCGAGCGCAGATCGTCCACTTCTTTGGCAGGAATCCGCTGCACCTGCGCGTCGCCCTTTGTGTAGAACCATGCGTATTTTCCGTCGAGCAGAAAGATCTTTCCCGGCGGCAAGCTGTACTGCCAAAGCATGCTGCTCGGCTTGCGCAGATAAAGCGTGCCGCACTCTGACTTCTGCATGCCCAGTCCAGAGTAGTTTTCAGTGAACTCAGCCTTCAGCGAGTGCAGAGCATCGTAATGGTGGTCGACGCGCTGAGCCAGTTCTTGCGCGGTGGGCGCCGCCGCGCTCTGCCCAAAACCGCACGTCAAGCCGACGCAAAACAACAGCACGACGTGCGCGCCCAGGGCGCGCAAGCAGCCATCGCGGCGAAGCATTACGCCCAGCATCATTGCAAAAGCTGCGTGCAGTTAGTGCCGCCGGCCGGATCGTACTTCGGAGCGCCGCCAAATTGGTCGGTGCAGAATCCGCGGTCGCCCGTCTTGCCCACCGCCTGCGGAACCGCTGTGATGGTGTACGCCGTGATCTTGTCGGTGCCGTTGATCGTCACCTTCTGGCAGTTGGTGATGTTAAACAGGTACCCCGATTTGTAACCCGAAGCCAGATCGGCGCCGATCAGCTGGGAGGAGGTGGGGGAGGGAGGTCCCGACCCGGGTTCGCCGCCCAGCGATGTCAGCGAGCAGGCATACCCGTTTGCTGGATAGGTGGATTCGTATTGAATCTCCGCCTGCGTGAGGGCGCGCAGCGAATTGATCGCGGACACCTCATTGGCATGCTTCTTCATCACGCCGATGGTCGGAATCGCCATGAGCATCAGAATCAGAATGATGGCGATCACGATCAGCAATTCCATTAACGTGAACCCGTTGGGCAGAGAAGCGCGGCGCGCGCGATCGCGGCAGCAGAGCGAAAACTTGCAATTCATGGGAATCCGGTCCCTCAGTGGAGCAGGCCACGATAAAGCGGCCCATCCGTGAAAATGCTACAACGTAAGGACGCGAAAGGGAAATCGAGCGCTCGAAAGACAGCTTCTACCTGTCAGCTTCTAGCTACTAGTGTCATGTCCCTGAAGTTCAAGCCATAACTAGAGCTATCATCCTAAGCGAAGTTTGCCGCGTTTTGCGGCAAACGGAGTCGAAAGCCTGCCCGCCGTGGCGGGGATCTGCGGTTGCTCCTTGCGAATTATGCTTCGAACTTCTGGGACCCCACACTAGCTTTTTGGACTAGAACTGGTTGTGTAAATGCGGCTTTGAAAGGGCGCGGCTTCAGCCGTGCCGTAGAAGGTGCATAAATGGCGGGCTTTAGACTCTGAGGGAAGTTTTTAGGCCGGCGCAAGCTATTTATGCAACCATCCCTACACGGAGATTTTCACCGCTGGCGTCGACGAGGTCATCTCCGTTTCGCCGCGAGGGTTAAGCCTGCAATGTACAAGCTGGAGGCTAGAGGCTAGGAGCTGAAAGCTGTTTTCAGCACACCAGCCGCGGCCGGCTCAGCTTCACTCCGTCCATCCGTCCCAGTAGCGTGACGGCAATGCGGTCTGGCTGGAAGAGTCGCTGCGCCATGATCTGCACCTGTCCCGCATCCACCTCTTCAATGCGGGCAATCACTTCGTCGGCCGAGAAGAATTGCTGAAAGTACATTTCCTGCCGCGCCAGATTCGCCATGCGCGAGTTCGAGCTCTCCAGACCCAGCAGAATATTGCCCTTCAGCTGATCCTTGGCGCGCGTGAGTTCTTCCTCGCCAATCGGCGTCTCCTTCAGGTTGTGGAACTCCGCCAGAATCAGGTCCACAACCTGCAGCGCCTTGCTGGCCGATGTACCCGCATAGACGCACAGATTTCCTGTGTCCCGGTACGGGCTCAAGTCCGAGTACACCGAATAGGCCAGGCCGCGCTCTTCGCGAATAGTTTGAAAGAGCCGCGAACTCATTCCGGCTCCCAGCACAGTGTTCAGAATCAGCGTGGCATAACGATTCTCGTCCGTGATGGGCGGCGAGGGCACGCCCAGGCAGATCTGCACCTGTTCCAGCGCCTTCTTGTTGCGTAAAATAATGCGCGCGCTCGGCTCGGGCGCCGAAAGCTCTTCTAAAGCTCCGCCACTTCCCAGCACAGAGAACTTTTCTGCCACTGCTTCTGTAAATTTGTCGTGATCCAGGTTTCCGGCTGCCGAAAAAATCATGTTCCCGCCGTGGAAGCGGTCGTTGTGATATCCGAACAAATGCTGCCGGCTCAAACGCCCTACGGTCTCTGTGGTGCCGAGAATCGGCTTTCCCAGCGGATGGCCTTTCCAAAAGCTTTGCGTGAAGAGTTCATGCACCAGCACGTCAGGGTTGTCTTCGTCGATCTTGATCTCCTCAAGAATCACCCCGCGCTCACGCTCGATCTCGGATTCAACGAAGGTGGGGTTGAGCACCATATCGGTGAGTACGTCGAGTGCAATCGGTACATGGTCTGAAAGCGATTTCACGTTGAAGCAGATGGTTTCCTTGCTGGTGAAGGCGTCAAGATTTCCGCCGATCGAATCCATCTCCCGCGCAATCCGCTGAGCCGACCGCGACTTGGTGCCTTTGAAGAGCATGTGCTCTACAAAATGCGAGATTCCGTTCACATCCGCCGCTTCGCAGCGCGAACCGGACTTGATCCACACGCCCATCGCCACGGAACGCAGATGCTCCATGCGCTCGGTCAGCACGATCAGGCCGTTCGGCAATACAGTGCGGCGAAGATTTCGTTCAGCGTGCATCGGCATCCGCTCAGATTCGGTTGTAGGGCAATTGAGACCGCTCAGCGTTCGAGCGCGTACTTTGGAGGATTCGAGGAACCGGTTCCAACTGTTCCAGGGGCCACACCTGCGGCTAAGATAACTCTATCCGAGCCCCGCTATGCCTAAAAAATCAACCCAACTCACTCTATTAGACGCCACCACCCCCTCCGCCGGATGCAAGGAGCAGCTTTTTGGGTTGGATGCCAGGGCACTTTCGGCACGCATGGTTGAACTTGGCGAACCCGCCTTTCGAGGCAAGCAAGTGTCAGAAGCCATGTATTTACAGCATATTGCAGAACTTTCTGAAATTACTACATTGCCAAAGCCGCTCCGCCATCAACTGGTTGACAAAGAGTGGCAGATCGGTCGCCCCGCCATCGCCCAGAGTTTCCGATCCGCCGACGGCACCGAGCGCTATCTTATTGAATTTGAAGGTACAGGAGCGAAAAAAGAAACCGCCGAAGCGGTCTGGATGCCTGAAGGCGACGGCGGCGAGACCGGCGACGGATGCGAAGAGGACACGAAAAGCTGGTCCCGCGCCACCATCTGCGTCTCCTCGCAGGTGGGCTGCGCCGTTAACTGCCAATTCTGCCTCACCGCCAAGCTTGGCCTGCAACGCAATCTCAGCGCGGGCGAGATCGCCGGCCAGGTCATCGCCATCCTCGATCGGCACAAGGTCCGCGTCGGCCGTGACCGCGTCAATCTGGTTTTTATGGGCATGGGCGAGCCTTTCCTGAATTACGACAATTTCATGGCTGCGGTCCGCCTGCTCGTCCGCGAAGCCGGCCTAAGCCCTCTGCGCATGACCGTCTCCACTTCGGGCATCGTGCCGGGCATCGAGCGGTTTGCCCAGGAGCCTCCGGACGTGCGCCCCAAACTCGCCATCAGCCTCAACGCTCCCAATGACGCGATCCGCGCCGAGATCATGCCCATCAATCGCAAGTGGCCCATCGCCTCAGTAATCGACGCTGTGCGCCGCGTCCCTCTGCGCCCGCGCGAGCGCATCACCTTCGAATATGTTCTCCTCGGCGGCGTCACCGATCAGCCCGAACATGCACGCGAGCTTGCGCGGCTCGTCCGCCGCACCGGTCTGCCCGCAAAGGTCAATCTGATTGCGTGGAACGCGGGTCCAGGCATCGCATACACTTCACCCGCGGCCGCCACGATCGAAGCGTTCAAGGATTTGCTCGTAGGGGAGGGAATTCCGGCCTACATTCGCCAGCCGCGCGGCCGCGACATCTTCGCCGCCTGCGGTCAGCTCAAGCGCACCGTGGAGGCATAGCGCGCTTGCGAGGAAACGCAGCTGCTGGGTCCGACAGCTCTACTGAATCACGATCGGCTTCACACTGCCACAATCGGAGCCTTTGTATTCCGAAGTCGAGTCGACAGTCCATTCCACGGGGAGGGGGTTCGGTCCCATCTGCATGGCGCCGGTGAAATGCACCTGGCTTGTGGAGTGTGTGCTGTCGGTGAATGTCGCCTTCACCGTTCCAGTGCCGCCCATCGGCCCGTTGCAGGTCAGGTCGGCTGTCATTCCGCCGGGAGTTTTCTTGACGTTGGTCACCAGGCATCCGTGATTGGTTTGTGGCGGCACGGTTCCGAACTTGTCGATCTGCTCCTGCGTAACGCAAACCTGCGCAGTATGTGTTCCGCCGCCAAAGGGCGAGTTGGGCACTGCTCCTGCCGGTGCGTCCATTGCCTGGAAGGGCGATTTCTGCCAGGTCATCGTGGAGGTCGTTTCCCAAAGGCCGGGCTTCATGCCCTGGGCCCACGCATAGATTGCGAACGCAAACGCACAACAGCCAATCACCGTCCAAACCCTGGTCTTGCTCATGCATCCTCCCGCCGCTGAATCGACTTCGTTCCGTTTTTCAAGTGGGTGTGCCCCTCGAATCTATCGCAAGCTCCCACATCGGCAAAAGGAAGATTTTCCACGGCTGAGTGCATTCGCGCGCTTCAGTTGAACCCTCCGCGCGTTACATCGTCAACACCAAGTCGCGCTACTTTTCCGTCTATTGCGGCGCCGGTCCGCGCACTACCTGCACTAGGTTGCCCGTGCTGATCTCCTTGGCAAATGCGTTCTTCACGTCATCGGCAGTAAGGTCCACGTACTTCTTCGCCGCCAGCAGAGGCTCGTCCAGGGGCAAGCCAATCACGGCGTACCCGAGCAATTCCCCGGCCAGCGCATCTTCGCTCGAAGCGCTCAGGGGAATCTGGCGCAGCAGCAATGCCTTGGCTTGGTGCAGCTCGCTCGGAGAAACGTCTTCGGTCCGCATCTGCTCCAGATCGCGAACAATCAGCGCGCGCGCCTTCGATACATTTTGCGGATCGCATCCGTAGTCCACCGAATACGTCGCCCGTGTCTTCGCGGCATTCAGGCTCACATTCACGTTGTACACATATCCCGTCACCTGGCGCAGATCGTGATACAACCGCGTTGCATAGAATCCGCCGCCCAGCACATGGTTGCCGAGCTCGAGCGGATAGTAGTCGGGATCGAAGCGGTTCAGGTCGAGTTGTTCTGCCAACATCACCTCGTCCTGCACGCGTTCCCGGTCCGGCACATTCACCGCGGAGGCCTTGTTTTCCGGCACTGCCGGCAGCGTTGTGTTCGGCGTCGGACCGGAGGCCTTCCAATCGCCAAACCATTTTTCGATGACCGTGCGTGCTTCTTCGGGTGTTACATCGCCGATCACCACGATCGTGGTCAGGTCCGGCCGCAAGGTGGTGTCGTGGTACTGCTTCACTTCGTCCAGTGTTAGCTTCTGCACGGTTGCCGGGGTCGTCTGGCGCAGAATCGGATCATCCGCAGGCACCAGCGCCATATTCAATGCGCGTGACGTCCGGTAGCCCGGGCTTTCGAGATTGCCAGCCACGAATTGCGCCGTCTGGCCGCGTGTAATTTCAAACGCATGCTCGGGAAGCGCCGGATTCAGTTCGTTATCGGCCAAAAGCTGCACACCGCGCGAAAAATACTGCTTCAACACGCTCAAAGAAAATCCGTAGCCGGCGCTTTCATTGGCTGCAATGTCATCGAGCGCCTTCTGGAACGCGATCCGGTCCAGCGTCTGCGTACCGTAGGAGTAAAGCTGATCGAGCACATTGGCCAACCCGTCTTCACCAACAGGAGTTTGCAGGTCAGAGTTGTGCTTTACCGATCCCACCACGGTCACGGTCGGGCTGGTCGTGTCAGTTCGCACAATCAACCGGATGCCATTCGGCAACTTCGTATCCGAAACGGGAACGAAGCTAACGGGCGCTTTGATTTCTTCGAGCGGTCCCTTCGCCCATGCCGGCAGTTCCACCGGCTTGGTGGGTTCAGCCGTAACCTTTTCCGCCCCGCCAAATCCCTTCGAGGCGACGGCCTGGCCGCTCGGCACCGGCTTTAGCGTGGCCGTAATGGTGCTCGCGTTCATCAGATACTTTTTCGCCACGCGATTCACGTCGGCGAGCGTTACCTTTCGAATCGCGTCGATGTCTTCTTCCGGCGAATTGCGGCCCTCCGCAGCCAAAGCTGCTGACCACACGTCCGCGAGCCCGGGAATGGAATTGCGCTGGAACTCTGCTTGCGCAATTTCGCTGCGTTTCGCCGCGTCTACCAGGTCGGCCGGTACGCCGTTGGCCGCGTAGCGATCGATGATCTGCCGCATCTCGGTAATGGCGCTGCTCACGTCGCCGCTGGCCGGCAGCGCCACCAGGCCGAAAGCCACGCTCGCCTTGCGGTATGTCTCCGCCATGCCGAACTCGGCGGCCAATGCTTTCCCCGCGGGAACCATTCCATATAAATCCGCGCGCTGGCTGGCCAGCACGTCAGACAGAATCTGCATGGCAGCATAGTCCGGCGAATCCGTTCCCGGCATCCGATATGCAATAAAACCCAGAACGTAAGGCAGATTGCTGTCGATGGTGAAAGCCTGCGACTGGAACGGCTTCAGGTCAATCGCCGGCAGCGCCGGAACCGGGCGTTTGGGGATGTCGCCATAAAGCTGCTTGATCTTCGCCAGAGTCTCCGCCGGATCCACGTCGCCGACGACGATGAGGATCATGTTCGACGGCGAGTACCACTTGTCGTAAAACTCCTTCAGCATTGCGCCCGTCGTGGCGTCGAACGAACTCTTTGTGCCCAGGGGATCGTGCGCGTACGGCGTGCCGGCAAACATCGCAGTGTTCATTCGGTCAACGAACTTATATGTTGGATTCGAGAGGTCGCGCTGCACCTCCTGCTCGATTGCTCCACGCTCCTGTTGCCATTGCGCCTGCGAGTCATCCACACCGCGCAGGCAAGCCGCCTGCGCCTCCAGCGCAACGTCTACGTCCGCTGCCGGCACAGTCTCGTAATACTGTGTAATGTTCTGTTGCGTGTCCGCGTTGTTCTGGCCCCCGAGCAGTGCGAAGATGGCTGCTGTCTGGTCGGCGGTCATCCCCGTACAGCCGCGGAATGCCATGTGCTCCTGCGCGTGCGCCATGCCCGGAAAACCGTCCGGAGTCTCGTTTCCGCCCACGATGAAGTTGGCTTCTACCGTGGTAACCGGAGCCAGCTTATTGGGAACGATGACCACGCGCATCCCGTTTGCGAGAGTGGCGCGCGTGGCATTCTGCGCTGCCGTCGCTGGAGCTTGCGAAAAACACGGAGACATGGTGCAGACCAGGCACAACAAAGGCAACAATCGCTCAGATTTCAACATGGATCTCCATTTCGGGGTATAGAAGTCATTTCGATACGAGCTGCTAAGATGTTCGATGCCGTCCAGCGGGCCCGGAGCAGTCTACTTCATAAGTTTCGGTGAGAGGCCGTGCTCAGGGCAAGCTCCAGCAGTGCGTTGGTCACGCCGTCCGCGGCATGGCGAACGACCGTGGCTTCGCTGGAAAAGTTGCCCGCAACACACCGCACGCCCAGCGCCTCAATGCGCTCGATGTCCGGATCGATGGGTGCCGCACCTTCTGCGGCGTAGCGCGCGAGCGTGTCCGCTGAAAACTGGCCTGTATTGACGATCGCGTAGTCGAAAATCCGTGTGCGCGTGTGATCGTAAATCCGCTCGATGTGCTGCGAGGCAGTCAGATTCAAGCTCTCGTTGGCCTGCGTCATCAGGTTGCAGACATAGACGCGAACGCCGCGTGCCGCGCCCAGGGCCGCGGGAATGCCGTCCACCAGCAGATTCGTGATCAGCGAAGTGTAGAGCGAGCCCGGCCCGACAGTAATCAGATCCGCGCGCTCAATCGCATCCAGCGTTTCGGGCAGCGGAGCAGGATTTGGCGGATCAAGCGTCAGTTCCACAATTCGCCGCCGGCTCGCGGTGATCTTTGTCTCTCCCCTCACCACTGAACCGTCGTCCATATTGGCCACCAGCGTCGCGTTGGCAGTCGTCGCGGGATAGATGCGGCCGCGTGTTGCCAGGATCTTCGAGGCCAGTTGCACCGCCTGCGCAAAATCACCGGTGATCTCGGTCAGCGCCGCCACAAACAGATTTCCAAAGTTGTGCCCTTTTAGGCCATTGCCGCCCTTGAAGCGGTGGGTAAAAAGCTTTGAGAGCAGATCCTCTTCTTCGCTCAGCGCAACCATGCAGTTGCGCAGATCGCCCGGCGGCAGCATGTTGAAGTCCTGGCGCAGCCGACCCGACGAGCCGCCGTCGTCAGTAACAGTCACCACCGCCGCCAAGTCGCCGATGGGATTATTCGCATCGGGAGTTTCGCCCGGCGCCGGAACATGCCGGCGCAGCCCGCGCAACAGGGTAGACAACCCCGTGCCCCCACCCAGCGCGACGACGCGCAACGGATGGTGGACGAGCCGATCCGAACGGCCGGGATGCGGGGTCGGTGCGAGATCACCGTTTGCAGCGATTACTGAGTCCAAAACAACCCTACGGAATCTCAGGATAAAGCAATTCTGTGAAGCGCGGATCGTCCACCATGTTTTGGAAATCGTTATCGACACGCGCCTGCAGCCGGTTCTTTGAGTTCAGGTGGATGGCCCGGGACAAGCTCGAAAGACAATCCTGCGTGTGGCCGGTAATTGCTTCCAGCACCGCCAGCCCGTAAAACGCATAGTCGGCTTCGGGGTGCGTGGTCAGAATCTGGCTGAACTGGTCGCGCGCTTCCTCGTAATAGCCGGTATTCAATAGCGAAATGGCGTAGTCGTAATGTTCCTCGGGCGTCGGGAACGATAAGCTCGACTTCTCCATCTGCCGGCGGCATGTGGCGATGTATATGCGGCACCGGTCCTGGATCTCCGGCGGGGCTTCGGGCAGCAGTTTCTCGAGAATGCCGAGGGCCTTCTCGTACTTGCCTTGCTGCAACAACTGCACCGCCGTTTGATAATGCTGAAACGCAGGCTCAGAGCCGGTGCGAGCACGGTGATCGGCTTTGCCGGTTGCCTGGGGCTTCTTGCGGCCTTGCGCCGCGGATCGAGCTTCTTGCGTCATGGCTGCTAGCTGAGGAGCGCATTCCTTTCCCCCGCGATCCGTGTGAAAGCCGGGCGGGGACCTTCCTTAGGGAACACTGCTTAGGCCATCTTTATACGCAGAACCCCGAATTCCGTCAATGGGGTTCGATTATCGGTGGGGCCCGGACGCGGTTTTGCCGTAGATGGCCGGATTCAAAGACGGGTCGTTGTACATCTTCAGTTGGCGATAGACCTTGAATCGCCGGTCTCCGCTCAAAATCTCCTGCCACAACGCGTCAAGACATCCTAACAGGCTTTTCCGCTGCTCGTTGAGGATGGCAAGCCGCTCCTGGTTGCGAACGGCGTGACCCGCCGGCGCGTCGCTCCGTTCCGCTTCTTCTCGGGTGTGATAGATCTTCAGCGCCAGGATCGATAGCCGGTCGACGATCATCCCCGGGGGCTCTGAATTAAGGGGGGCATCCGCGTTAGACAGTCCGCGTTGTTCGAGCCAGCCCAGCAGGATAAAGTCTAACTCTTCAATTAGATCGTTGCGGTGCTGATTCGTTCGGTCAATGCTGCGCTTCACCGCTGCGATCTCAGCGTCCGTTGCGCCCGGCGCGCGCGCTTCGTCCTCAATATGCCATAGGTCGAAATTGGCCCGATGCAGCCGAGTCACCGCCCGCAGCCACGCATCCTTTGCCGGGGCCCCACTTTCAGTCTCGCCCGCTGGCGATCCAGCCGCGACGTCCACACCTGTCTTCGGGCGTTGGTGCCACTCCTGCGTCAACCGATCCTGAACCGCAACAATCTCTTCGCCCGAGACCATATTCGTTCTGTTATCCTCGCACGGCCGGTGTGGTTTACGACCACAATTTCCATCGTAAAGGGTCGCCCGCGCCGCCCAGGTGTGGGCACGGGCCGCGGGCCGTCCGCCGTGGTGACCTGACTGCATTGGACTCGGGCCACATTGCCAGCCTCGCGTCCCGCTTACACAAAATGCAGCCGCAAAACGAGTGCGGCAACCGCAAGCGCCAGCCACACCAGCGGAAATGGTAAGTGCCCATACCAATGAGCGCGCATCGCCGTGACCATGGCGCCGACAAAAAACAAAACCAGGCCGGCCGCAGCAGCAACTCCGACCCAGGGGACAACGATCCCGGCCAGGAGTCCAAGCGCGCCCAGCGCTTTAAGTGTGCCGAGTGCGGGAAGCCAACGCTCTGGTATCGCCAGCCTTTTCATATTCTCGATGATCCAGACTGGACGCGTGAAGTCGTTGACGGCCGCGTACGCATTCGCAACGGCAGTTAGAATCATGACGATAAGAACGGCGATATGGGTATGCATGGGAAATGTCTCCTGCTTCGTACGAGGTCGAAAGTGCATTTGGGAACAACCCGGAATCGGGCCATCGTGACTTTCATCTTCGAAACTTCCCTGTCACAATGATTCGCTTCCGCGTGTCACTACTACGACACGTGACGAGGAGAGAATGTGACCGATGAGTGGCGGCGATTGGTTGACGGAGCAATTTGAGGCAAGCCGTTCGCATCTGAGAGCGGTGGCATATCGAATGCTCGGGTCCGTCGGTGAAGCGGACGATGCCGTCCAGGAATGCTGGCTGCGCGTGAATCGTGCCGATACCGGCGCGATCGAGAATCTGGAAGGTTGGTTGACGACTGTCCTCGGGCGAATCTGCTTGAACATGCTGCGCTCGCGAAAGTCGCGGCGCGAAGAAAGTTTGCCGCAGGGGAGGGAAGAGGCGCCAGTGACAGCCGGTAAGCGCAGCGATCCCGAGGAAGAGGCGCTGCTTGCGGAATCCGTCGGTCTGGCGCTGCTCGTTGTTCTTGAGCAGCTCACCCCTGCGGAGCGGGTCGCGTTCGTTCTGCACGAAGTATTCGGGGTGTCCTTCGATGAAATCGCTCCGATCGTGAAGCGCTCTCCCGCAGCCGCGCGCAAGCTGGCGAGCCGCGCCCGGTTGCGTGTACGGGGCAACGAAACGGCAGGGGACACCAATCTATCGCAACAACGTCAGGTGGTCGAGGCATTCCTCAACGCCTTGCGCGCCGGAGATATGGAGGGCATGCTTGCGGTCTTGGATCCCAATGTTCGGCGGCGCGCCGATGAACGCGCCGTGCCTCGCGGACCGGAGGGGAAACTTCAGGGTAGAGCAGCCGTAGCGAGAGAGGCACTGGCGTACAGCAAGCTTGCCCAGTTCGCCCGGCCTGCGTTGGTCGATCGGTCAATGGGCTTTATCGTGGCCCCACGCGGCCGGCTGAGGATCGCCGTTGGTTGCACGGTTAAGGCCGGCAAGATCATTGAAATGAAAGTGATTGCCGCTCCAGCCCGTCTTCGGAAACTGAAGATCTCCGATCCGAGTTTCTGATCGGGAGCGAGACTATGGAAAAGTAAGCAAGTTCTGTGGAAAAGACAGAGACATCTGTAGAAAAAACGGTAAAGTCTGTGGAAAACTTGGCGAAATCTGTGGACAAGCTAGCTAGATCTGTGGAAAAGGAGGCCACATTTTCGCGCAATACCGACGGTTTTTCCTGCGCAAACACTGAACTCCATCAGAAAATCGCACTCGCAGTACAAAATCCCTGTTGAGAACATACCGACCAGTTGGTATGTTGTCTCAGATCGCAACGAATTCTACGACTTTTTGAGTTCGACGACTCTCTCAATTCGACGACTTCCTTATGACCCTCCATCACGAAAAACTCGCAGCCTCCCGCAAAAAGCTCCTCGACGCCGCGCTCTATGTCATACGGGCGAAGGGATATTCCGCCGCCCGCGTCGAAGACATATGCGAAGCCGCTGGTCTCACCAAAGGCAGTTTCTTCCATCACTTTGCCAGCAAGGAAGACCTGGCGCTTGCCGCAGCGGAGCACTTTTCCGCTTTTGCCGAGAGCATCTTCTCTGTTGCCCCGTATCGTTTCCTCGCCGATCCCCTGGACCGTCTGCTCGGCTACGTCGACTTCCGCAAGGCCATCCTTCAGGGCGAGCTCCCCGAGTACACCTGCCTGCTCGGCACCTTGGTGCAGGAAACCTACGAAACTCATCCCGCCATCCGCAAGGCTTGCGACCGTTGTATCGGCGCGCATGCCGCAACGCTGGCGGCGGACATCGAGGCAGCCGTCGAAAAGTATGGCCTTTCGCCGGAATGGACGGTCGAAAGTCTCGCCTACTATACGCAAGCCGTGATTCAGGGATCGTTCATCCTGGCCAAGGCGCAGCAAAGCTCTCAGATTGCTGCCTCCTGCCTCGATCATCTCCGCCGCTATCTGGTGGCACTGTTCAGTCAAACTTCTGAAACAAATTCCAAAGAGGAGAAACGTATATGAAATGCATGGTTATTGTTAAGGCGAGCAAGAATAGCGAGAAGGGCGTTATGCCTAGTGCGGAGCTACTGGCCGCGATGGGCAAATACAACGAGGAATTGATTAAGGCAGGCATCATGAAGGGCGGCGGAGGGTTGATGCCGACCTCCCAGGGTAAGCGGGTGCGGTTCCCGGAAGCGGTAACAATCCCACCATTTCTACGAATTTCACGTCAGGCAGCAGTGGGCCATCACTTTGCCCGCAGATCAGTGCTGGTTCGTCTGCAGGCACTCTCTTCCCTGGTCATTCCTGCAATCTCCCCATTAGCTTCACGCCAACAACAACAGGCACATTCGTCGGGACCCTTGCGCTCACAGACAACAATCTCGATGCCAGCGCTCCCGCTTATACGACACAAACCGTCCAACTGAGCGGTACGGGGTCGAATAACATGCAGCAAAATGTCCAGGCGCCTCCAACACAAGGTTCGCCCATAAATCCTCACCCTGACGAAGCCGCATGCTTCGTTGCACATGCGATCATAACCTCCATTAGCCCCAATACGTGGTTCGCTGGCAAAACCTATCACATAACAATTAAGGGTACGAATCTTCAATACGGAACGGATCCGGCATGTCTTCCGGTTTGGGTGGTCCCTATGGGAGCACACGGAAACATATCGGTATCCCAAGTAAATTGGGTTAACACTTCCACCATTACGGCAACTGTGATGCCCGCCGCCACGGAACCAACGGAACAAGTAAATCTCGCTGTAAGCTGCGACGACTGCGATTATTGGCCGACTCAACCGGTGCAGATTCTCGCCACGCCTAAAATCCTTTGGAATAACAAAACCATTAGTGGGGTAAACCCTCCCCCCACTCAGAATGCTGTTGTCGGGCAGAAGGTTGACTTAACTACGGATCCGAACTCTTTGCCGGGTGGCCTCGCATTTTCAACGAGCACATGGACCGTAGGAGGAACAAATATCGGAGCTCGCCCGCTCATATTACCCAGCGGACAACAATCGTCTGCCTCAACGAAGCCCACGGTATTCAGCAATACGAATCTAACTACTTATTGGATCTACCCGAAGAGCAATGTGCCGGTTACTTATCAATATTGTGTACCCGCTAGCCAGATGGGCGGGCTTTCTCCTCAGGACCTTGCGACGGGAGGAAATTGTAATGTGACCGCAAACGCCGCCTTCAATGTAAGTGCGCCAACAGCATCCATTACGACCAGAACGTACCTCCCGTATGCATACGCATATTGGTATGTTACTTCTCCGCTAAGCGGATGTGGCAACAATCAAGTCCTCCTATTCGGCCTGCCGGAACCATGGGATAACTCGTGTGACCCGGCAAGAGAATTGTATGGTATCGATTTTCTCGCTACTGGCATTGCGAATGTACCGAATGGTGGAGGAGAGTTCTTCTTTATCCAATTAGTCAATAACGATCAAAGTACAATTACATCAACTTCCGGGCAAGTACATAGCTATCCGCCACAAACAGGGCTGGATAACACCTATCCATATTCAGGCGATGAAGAGACGTGGGATAGTCCATTGTCAGGATTGGTAAGTGAGGCCGGTTGGAAGACGGAGAGCCGACAGTTTTCAGCCACAATGTATCTGATGTGGCAGTCAACCGCGACCAATGATGCTATCGCCGTCCCGATTGGCTATGTTACCTGGGGGATCCAAGGCAGCGCGAATCGTCCCACAGGTCAGAATTCTCTTTGGACGCTGAACCCATCGGGCTCGACTACACCCGTCTATCAGCAAAGCTCCGACGTTGGGAAAGATCACGGTATGCCGACATGGTCGAGCCTCTCACTTAATATCCGTCCGAAGAACAACGGTCAATAGATATCAAAGAGACCACGGAGTGAAATGAGTGCGCAACATTGAGACTCTCGAGGAGATGAAAATGAAAGCAATAACGTCAAAAGTTATCGCAGTGGTGTTCATTATGCAAACTGCGTGTGCTTGTGCCCAAGTGTTGGGAAAACCTGCGCCGAAATTTACTTTGAGTATTTCCCAGATCGGTTATGGGGGAAGCTCGCCTGGTAATTATGCTGTTCTCGTCAAATTGAAGAACATCTCAAATGAGGAGATTGGTGACCAAGGATGTTTGGCCCTACGAGATTGGTTCGATGCGTCGGTCCTCTACAACGGCGTACCCATGGAAGAGACTGATGCGGTAAAGCAGCTGAAAGCAGTCAGGAAGTTAGAAAAGCCCTGCGAAGGAAGTCATTCGGGATGGAGGATCGGACCGGGGGGCGAGCATCATTACCAGTTGAATGTGAGCGAGTTCTACGACATGAGCAAGCCTGGCACCTATGAGATAACGGTCACAAGGGAAACCTATCCTAAGGACCCTGAGATTAGCGTAACTGTAAGATCCAACACCATTACAATCATTGTTCCGCCGGCGCAAAGTCAAAAATGAGAGGATCGCGAGCGGCTACGTGAACCACGGGTTCTCTGGATTCCGTTCTTGCAGCTTGACGGTATCCGTCCGGTCAAATACACGGTTGACGGCGGCGCGAAGCGGATGAGATGAGTTTTTGAGGCTTTTGTCTTTTCCGTCCCGGCATTGGGTGAACTGGGCGAAGGCGCTGAATGGGCGTGTCGGCGAGTCCGGGGCGTAGCGATGGAAGTCTGCTTATTTGCCGATCTCCGGGCGTGGGTCGGTGCGCTCCTGTGCGTCGTCATGCGCTGCTATGCAGCAGCTAATGATGGCAGGGACTCAGCCAGCGAGGCGCGGCGGCGGCAAAAACGGGGTGGCGCCAAATTTTTCCGGCGAAGAGCTTAGAAGAGCTATTTGTTCTGAGCGCGGCATTACAAAATCGTGTATCACTTTTGTATCACAGCAGCCATTTTCAGTCCCAAGTCACCATTCGCTAACCTATTTAGTTTGTATGGTGAGCTCGCTGGGAATCGAACCCAGGACCCACGCCTTAAAAGGGCGTTGCTCTACCAACTGAGCTACGAGCTCGCGAAGACCGCTCTTTCAAAACTACCACAGGGTGACTATGACCGCTCAGAACGTCGGTCGAAGCCCGACAACGGCAAATTGTGCCGATTTGCGGTGCCCGCGGTGCGTCCGGAATCACGCCAGCCGCGATGATTTTTCCCGCCCTCCGGCCTGCTCCGCGTCACGGTAATCCGCGCCGCTGGTACCATGGTACTCGTGAGTTGGGCAGCTCTGATTACCGCTTGGGGATGCGGGTCGCATCATGCACAAAATGAGCCATTTCCTGCTCTCCGGATGGCAGGAAAGTGTTAGCAAGGCAGCCTTGCAAGTGTTATTGTTCTGCTAACGAACGAGCCACTAGGATAACTCGTGAGTATACCCGCCATCCGGGTGCGCGTTCCCGGTATTCCATTTTGCAACAGCCGCGTCCGGGCTCTGTAAGCTGGGGAAAATCGTGCGATGGCGGAAGTTGCTGGGATAATCCATGACGGAGCGCAAAGGGCAGTTCGACCAGGACGAGACCCCGGAAGACGTCGCATCACTTTATTCCTGGGCAAATCTTCAGGGCGCTAAATATCGGGATTTTTCGGCTTCGCGTGCGCAGACCCGCGAAAAGGCGCGGCAGCGGGTAGAGCAGGCCACCGAGGAGGAACGTCTCCGAGCCCGAGCCCCGGCCGAACCGCAGCGTTCTGTCGATCCCGCGCGCGACAGGGAACCGGCGCAATCGCCTCACCCGCCGCCCGCCTCTCCGCTTTCTGAGCCCTCGCATCTCGACGATCTCGCCGCAATCTCCCGCGGCTTTGCAGCGCCTCCGCAGTACCGGTCCGCACCGCCGCGCACCTCGCCTTCTCCCATGCGCGAAGAGAGTTTCACGCCGCCGCGCAATCCATGGCCCGGCGTCGATCCCGGTGAACCCGCGGGCCGCCCAGCCTGGTTGAACCCTGAGCGGTTGGAACCGGCAACCCAGCCCGGCATTCCTCCTACACCCGAAGACACCTTGCAGGGATCGCGCGAGCGCCTCGCCACGCGCTGGTTTGCACTTCGTGGAATCTTTGAGGGCAATATGCCGCCTGCGCAAGCCGCGCCGGCCCCGGCAACCGCTCGCGCCCCGGTGATGGCCGTTTTTTCGCTTGCCGGCGGCGTTGGCAAAACCAGTCTCGTCGCCACCCTGGGCCGGGCGCTCTCTGCACGCGGAGAGCGCGTTCTGCTTGTCGATACGGCTGCCTACGGTCTGCTGCCGTTCTTCTTCGGCGCCTCCGATCAGCGCCCCGGACATCTGCGCACCTTCACTCCGCCGGCTTCAAGCGGGGACGCGCCCATTCAAATGATCACGCTCGATCCCGACAACTATGGAACCGAGAACTCCGCCCCCGACGCACTGACGACGGAGATCTCGAAGCATGCGCGCGGCGTGGGCCGCGTCATCATCGATCTCGCCACGGCTTCTGGCGCCACCACGCGCCGCATTATGCGCCTGACTCCGCAGATCCTCGTTCCGCTTATGCCGGATATGAACTCTGTGGTCAGCGTCAGTTCGATCGATGCATTCTTCGATCACAACGGCGGGGCGCCGGGCAAATACGCGCTTCCGGCTTATGTGCTTAACCAGTTCGATGCCACGCTCCCCTTGCATCTCGATGTGCGCGAGGTGCTCCGCGAGCAGTTGGGCGATCGTCTGCTTCCCTTCGTGCTTCGCCGTGCTCCGTCGGTCAGCGAAGCGCTGGCCGAGGGCATGACGGTGATGGATTATGCGCCTAACTCCCCAGTGGCCGAGGACTTCGCCAGCCTCGCTGGATGGGTGAAGAGTCTTTCCGCGCCCGCCGGCGCAGGATTTCGCGGCGTCCGCTGGAGCGAACGATGACGCCGGCAGCCCTCTGGCAGGGTATCGGAGCAGGAGAGAACTTCTTCACGAAGGCCCTGCGTCTTATCTTCCTTATCGTCGCCGCAATCATCCTCTGCTTTCTCGCCATTTTGCCGCTCAACTGGATGCAGCAGGCCGTGTTGGGGCTGTTAAGCCTCATCGTGGCGTTGATCATGGTGCGCAGCTCTGAGTCCTACCTGATCACCCTCACCCTCATCATGCTCTCCATGTTCAGCACTCTCCGCTACGGATATTGGCGCGTGGACCAGGTGGTGCGTTTCCTGCGCGACCCGGCCAATCACTGGGGCGCCCTCGACATTTTTTTCATCCTTTGTCTGCTTCTTGCTGAAGCATATGCCTTTGTCATTCTCTTTCTCGGCTACTTTCAAACCATCTGGCCCCTGCGCCGCGCCCCCGTCGCCTTGCCCGAGGATACCGGCGAATGGCCCGACGTAGACGTCCTCATTCCCACCTACAACGAGCCGCTGGATGTGGTGCGTTACACCGCCCTCGGTGCGATGAATATGGATTGGCCCGCCGACAAACTGCACGTCTATCTCCTCGACGACGGCCGCCGCAAGGAGTTCGAGCAGTTCGCCGAGGAAGCAGGGATCGGTTACAGGACCCGCCCCGATAACCGCTACGCCAAAGCGGGAAACATCAACGAGGCGCTGCCAAGCATCTCATCTCCGCTCATCGCTATTTTCGATTCCGATCACGTTCCCACGCGCAGCTTTTTGCAGATGACGGTCGGCTGGTTTCTTCGCGACCCCAAACTCGCCGTTCTGCAAACGCCCCACCATTTCTATTCGCCCGATCCATTCGAGCGCAACCTGGGCCAATTTCAAGTCATTCCCAATGAGGGAGAACTTTTCTACGGCGTCGTCCAGGACGGTAACGATTTCTGGAACTCCTCATTCTTCTGCGGCTCCTGCGCGGTCCTGCTCCGCGAGGCACTCGATGACATCGGCGGCATCGCCACTGAAACCGTGACGGAAGACGCGCACACCTCGCTGCGCATGCAGATGAAAGGCTGGAACACGGCCTACATCAATATTCCGCAGGCTGCCGGACTCGCCACTGAGCGGCTCTCCGCGCACATCGGCCAGCGCATCCGCTGGGCCCGCGGCATGATTCAGGTCATGCGCATGGAGAATCCGCTCTTTGCTCGCGGCCTGAAGTTTGCCCAGCGGCTCTGCTACTTCAACGCTATGGGTCATTTTTTGTACGCGGTGCCGCGCCTCATCTTTCTCACCGCACCTCTCATTTATCTGCTCTTCAACCACACCAACATTCCCGGCTACTGGGCCGCCATCCTCGCCTACGCCCTGCCTCACCTCGCGCTCTCCAATCTCGCCAACTCGCGCATCCAGGGTGAGCACCGCCATTCCTTCTGGAACGAGATTTACGAAACCGTCCTCTCGCCTTACATCCTGCTGCCCACCATGATGGCGCTCATCAACCCCAAGCTGGGCCGGTTCAACGTCACCGCAAAGGGCGGCGTGGTCAAGCGCACGTTCTTCGATTCGCGCATCGCGCAGCCGTTCCTGGTGATGCTTCTCTTTAATGTGGCGGGCCTTCTTGTCGCCATTCCGCGTTTCTTCATCTGGGATACGACGCGCCGCGGCACGGTTCTGATGAATGTGGCCTGGTGCTGCTTCAACATCATGATCCTGGGAGTCTGCACCGCCGTGGCTCGCGAGCTGATGCAACGGCGAACCACGGTGCGCATCAAGGTGATGACGCCATTGACGGTCAAGCTGGATGACGGAAGAATCATCGCCGGCGAAACAGTCGACATTTCCAACGGCGGCGCCGGCATCCAACTCGGCGAGGCGCCGGCAGGCGACCTCCCACAGCAGGTGCGCCTGGTCTTTCCCCTGCCCGCTGCGAACACCGAACTGCCCGCCTCAGTGGTTTCATTGGAGGATTCGGTCTTGCGCGTTCGTTTCGAAAATCTCACCCTCGCAGAACAGGAAGTTTTGACCATCGCCCTCTATTCCCGCGCCGACTCGTGGCTCAACTGGGGCGAGGCTCGTGAACCCGACCAGGTGCTGCGCAGTCTCGGCCACATCTTTCAGGTTTCCATGCGCGGGCTCAGAGACACCTTCCTCAGTATCGTCAGAGACAGAAAGAACTCAGGAGACAAATCCACTCCACTCTCCATCGCGCGCTCCGCATCCATCTTCTTTCTCGCTGCGATCTTCGCAGGCGCCTCAGCCAGAACGCTGGCTCAGCCGCAAAACGCCTCACCCGCGCCTCATCCCGTTGCCGGCGCAGTCGGCGCCAATAACCCCGCTAATCCCGCCAACGCCGCGAACTCCGCTGCCCCCGCGGCGAATGCTCCCGTTCTTCCCGGCCAATATCACGATTCCTTCACCCTCGCTGAAGCCGGCTCTCCGCAAATTGAACTGCACAGCATCTACCGGAAGCACAATGTATATTTCACACTGCCCCAGACCCACGTTCCGCGCACCGCAATCATCCATGTCTACTACGCGTTTTCTCCTGCCCTGATTCCGCAACTCAGCCAACTCAGGCTCTCGCTGAACGGTACGGTCTTCACCACCATTCAGCCCACGCCCGGCAAATTCGGTGGTTCCGACCCCAATGACCAGGAAGCCGACTTCGCGATTCCCACGGATCTGCTGGTTCACAGCAATACCCTGGCCTTCGAGTTCATTGGTCACTACACCATGACTTGCGAAGATCCCGCCAACACTGCGTTGTGGGCCCGTGTTCACCGCAACACTTCCATCGATATCCGCGGCGATCTTTTGCCATTGGCCGACGACCTCAAATCGCTGCCCACGCCCTTCGTCGATCCGGCCGTAGTTCAGCCTGCCGATCTTCCCGTCGTCTTTCCCTCGCAACCCTCGTTGAAGGCCATTCAAGCCGCGGGCATCGTCACCAGCTACTTCGGTCTCGTTTCCGAGAATCGTCCCGTGCGTTTTCCGGTGCACATTGGAGCCATTCCGGCGGGCAACGCGATCCTCATCGCCGAGAACCCCGCCAGCATTCCCGCCAATCTGAATGTCTCTGCGGTGAACACGCCGACAGTCGGCATTCGCACCAATCCTGGCGACCCGTACGGTAAGGTTCTCATCGTCACGGGAGCCGACGCCGACGACGCGATTGTTGCAGCGCAAGCTGTGGCTCTGCACAGTGACATGCTGAACGGCTCCCAGGTATCCATCGCAAGTCTCACGTTGCCCAGCAAGCAAGCGCCGGACCGCGCTCCGCGCTGGGCTGTCACCAACCAGAGGATTTCACTTTGGGATCTTGCCACCGCCCAGCAACTTCAGGGCGACGGCACCGCGCCGCTCGAAACCTATTTCCGCATCCCCCCCGACCTTTATTATGAAACCGGCGGACCCAACGCCAAACTGCATCTGCTTTATCAGTACAACTCAGTTCCCATCGGGCCCATCTCCAGCATGCAGGTGCGCCTGAACGATGCGTTCCTCGGCTCGATTCCGCTCCTTCCCGGTCGGGACACCACGCCGATTCCGCCGCAAACCGACATCGCCGTGCCTGTTGTAAACCTGCGTCCTTTCTCCAACTCGCTTTCGTTCGATTTCACCTTCCAGCTTCTCAAGAAGCCGAATAACTGCCAGGACACGACTCCCATCAACATGCAGGGAGCCATCCTGCGCGACTCCTATCTGGATCTCCACGGCTACCCGCATTGGGCGGCCTTGCCCAACCTCGAACTCTTCTCGAACGCGGGCTTCCCGTTCACACGCTTCGCTGACCTCAGCCAGACCACAGTCGTGCTGCCGCCCACGCCCACCCCGCAGGAGATTGAAACCTTCGTCACTCTCATGGGCCACTTCGGCCGTCAAACCGGCTACCCCGGCCTGCGCGTCACAGTTGCCGGGCCCGACGCACTGCGCAGTGGAGCTAACACCGACTTCCTCATCATCGGCTCCAGCGCGGACCAGCCCGCATTCAACGCACTCGCCGATCATCTGCCGGTCTCATTGACCAGCGGCCAGGTCCAGGTGCGCGATACGCAGGGCTTCTTCGTTCGCATTCTTCACAACGCGTGGTGGAAGCTCCAATCCGATCAGCACGCCGAATCCGGCCTCCTCACCGCCGGCGGAACTCCCGACGCCATCGTTGAAGGCATCGAGTCTCCCTACGACGCGGCTGCGAGCCGCAGCATCGTCGCCATTCATCTCAAGGACGCGTCCACTTTCGATCCCTTCATGAACACGTTCCTCGCCGTCCAGCAATCCAGCGACATCGCCGGATCGGTTTCCGTTCTCCACGGCACACAGTTTCAATCTTTCCGCCTCGGCTCGCAGGTCTATCATGTGGGATTCCTGCCATGGTGGACGCGGCTTACATTGTGGTTCACGCAGGTGCCATGGCTGGCTGCTCTGCTGGTCATCGTATTCGCGTTCCTGCTGGCGATCTGGGGCCGCCAATGGCTGCGTGCCAGGGCCCGTGCGCGCTTGACCCTGTACGAGGATTAAAAGCAATCCCTGGCGGGACGGGCTTGTATCAGGGCACGGCTTCAGCCGCGCTGAAAAGACGCATAGACGGCCGGGTTTTAACCCCTGTTCGATGTTTGTCGTTTCCCAAATATCCGTTCTTCGATCACCAAACCCTGCCTATGATCGATTCTTTCCGCTTGATGTTTCCTTAAAACACCACCAGCGCTGCCGGCATATACTCGCCTTCACTTTTGAAGAAGGTCAGCAAAGCCGGTGTCGCGTCCTGTAACCAGGAAAGCAGTTGTCATCCTGACACTCAACCCGAATGCGGTGAAGGAGAAGTAGGTTTAGCCGTTTGTTCCTTCAGAGCTGCGTTGTCGTCACCGCTCCGAGGATTGAAACAGCGAGCAGAAGCGTCTCCACATCGAGAATGCCCACGTCGAACAGCATCCCGCGCGCGGCCGCGTAAGCATGTTAGCTGTTTGAGTCGCGCATCTTGCCAATGCTTGTGACGAGCTGCTCCTCGTTAAACGAGGAGGGGCCTGACGGGACTGGCGTTTGCCTTGCGAATTTTCTTCGCATCATCTTCAATCCTTTGCCTACGCGATCTGAAGCTAGTGAATATTTGTCCGGCCGTGAGCCCACCCAAGCACGCGGTGATGGCCAACTGCTGCCAACGCCATCGATGCGATGCAGCCGCACTGGCCGCAATCGGGATCTCCGCCGAACTGGCAAGGCATAACTCGGGTTCTCAGGTCTGCCGAGATAATTTGAGTGGTTCTGGCAAAGACGCACTCGGTGGGGCTTTGGGGTGGAGATTCCAGCTCTCGAATCAATGATTCAGGCATTTCGAGAACAGGATATGCCACACGCAATCGCCGAAGGTCGGCAATCACTGAAGCCCTTTGCGAAGGCGATAGAATCTCTGGATCGGTGGCCCCGCGCTGCGGAGTAAAAAGACTGAACCACACCTTCACAATCTCGGGACGGCCGCTCCAAAACTCGAGAAATTCATCCAGGTATCCGGGTCGCCCCGCGATTTGCGACGTGATCGTGCAGTGAACAGTGATTCGTGCCCCTTGGATGTTCTTGAGGATCCGTCTCATAGGTGGCTGGTTTGCGCCGCGCATCGTGCTCCGGCTGGAGACCGTCGATCGATACCACAACATTCAATTTTTTGAATGCCCGTCCAGTTGCCGGGGATGACCCTGAACGCACTGGTGACGATCTGTGTGTGGACACCGCGCTTTTCTATCTCCGGCAACAGCAGTTCGAGTTCCCTGTACCTCACCAACGGATCGCCACCGACGAGCGAGACGTGAAGCGGTTTGTGTTCGTCGATGAGCGCGAGCACTCTCGAGACCAGTTGATCTCCCTTGAAATCCGAAAGTTGACGCAGTTGAGTCGAACCTCCGAGATGCGCCGCATCGAATGCGTAGCATCCGGGACACTGCAATGGGCATTCTTTTGTGATCTCGATCGATAGCGATGGCGGGCGGCCGCCCAGAATTCTGGACCAGGCTTGAATCACTTCAGATTTTTTCATTGTCTCTCCGCAGTAGACGGAACGGGGGGCTTTCGTCTAGGGACAACGGATGACTCGTACGCGAGCCATCCCGCAGGAGTGCCAGAAGAGTCGCTTGATCAGATCTGAAGAGGGAAGTTGAACGTTGCCAAATGGGAACGTCTCTGGACGCTCTCGACGAAAGGCCAGGGGGACTCCAGTTCCGAGCATTGCAGCCGATTTGTCAGTGTCCGAAGATGGGCGGCGATAGCCGCCCCCTCGCAACCCGCAAATTCTCTTCTTTTCGGCAGTGATGACGGAGCACGAGCAAAAGGCCGAGGCAGACCACGAAAAACAGAAGGCTCGACTCGAAGTCAATACCTCCGTGAAGAAAGTGGTCCCAGGTCCAGACGTACTGCGTGAAGGGCATGGACATCAGCTCAACCGCAATGAGCACCAGCAGAAAGCGGCCCGCGTTCTCAGCAGAGTGGGCCAGCCATGCGCTTGCATTGTTATAGGACCGATTCAGGTACGCAGCAGCATCCAAGAATTCTCCGCCTCCTTTGATGATCGTACGCCGTCAGGCGAATTGACCCTTCTCACGTTAGACGCGGCCCAGACACACTGCGTTGCAGACCTTTGGAAGAAATGACGATCGGGATCGTAGTTCAGGAAGATCTGGCGTCACGCCCGCCGCAGATCGCCTCGAACCTTTGATATGAAACAAGGGGCGTTGTTTCGCATCTTGCACTGAGCTCCTGCGGCTCCTGTGCAAGTTGCGTAGCACGCACGAAGGTGAGATTGCTGGTTGGCTTCCCCTGCGATCACGCTATCGGCGTAACTAAGAGACGTCCAACCACAAAGAACAGCTGCGAAAATATTCGAAGACGGCGAGCATTCCTTGCGTATCGATTAATTAAATGGTTGGCAGCTGGGCCTCTAAAGGATTTTCGTCCGAGACCTCGCAGCCTTACACCGGTCAGTGACGTCAACATCGCGGGCGACTCATTGAGAATCCAGAAAGCAGTTGTCATCCCGAACTGAGTGAGGGATCTGCGGTTGCTCCTTCCGTCGCATCCCACTGTGAGCCGCGGATGACCGTCGCGCACTCGACCGCATCGACACCCGAGAAGCAACAGCCGATCCTTCGGCTGCCCCTTCGCCGAATTCATAGGCAGCTTCAGGATGACGGCGCGGGACGCCTGGTATTACTCACGTGGCCCCTGTGGAAAATCGGGCCGAAATTGGCGAAGATTTGTCGCCTGAATCCTTTAGCGCGAATTGCAGATTTCCCCTTGTTTATCAACATGTAAATTCACAATCTTCACGCAGTACTATGCTTTTGAATGCAGAAAGCCGACGGCCACAAGTTCCGGGCGAAATGCCGCCCCGGTTGGGGACCGCCTGCGGTGGGCCTTTCGACATCGCGGGCAGGGAAGTGTCTCCTTCTGATCGCCGCCCTGTGGGCGCTGACTGCGACGTGCGGCTGCAAAGATGACCCATGGCAGCTCTGGCATTCCTACTCCTCGCGCTTCATCGACCCAAGCGGCAGAGTCTTCGACCCCACAGGAGATCAGCACACCACGTCAGAGGGGCAAGCTTATGCCATGTTCTATCGCGCTGGTCGGCGACGATCGCCCCACCTTCGATCGCGTTCTCGATTGGACGCAGGCCAATCTAGCCGGCGGCGACCTCAGCTACCCATCTTCCGGCATGGCTTTGGAGCAAGAACAAATCCGGCCAGGGAGCGACCCTCGATCCCAACCCCGCCTCCGATGCCGACACCTGGATCGCCTATTCGCTGCTCGAGGCAGGCCGACTTTGGAACGTTCCTTCCGACACCGACCTCGGCCGCGCCATGCTCGCCCTCATTGCGAAATATGAAGTCGCCGATCTTCCCGGCTTCGGCGAAATGTTGCTGCCCGGTCCAGCAGGCTTTCAGCACGGCGTCGTATGGACGATCAATCCCAGCTACCTGCCTCTTTTTCTCTTCGAGCGCTTCGCCGTTGTCGATCCCGCCGGACCGTGGAACCAGATTGCGCTCAACATTCCACGTCTCCTCCAGGAAAGCTCCCGACACGGTTATGCCATGGACTGGGTGGAGTATGTCCCCGGCGATGGCTTCTATGCGGCAATCAAACCGAGCGCACCGAACTCATCGGGACACCCTTCGAACCAAACAGAAAGAGCGCCGGATTCGCCAAAGAATGCTTCGAGTCAATCAACCGGTGCAGCGGCTCAATCCCGGAACGCACCAGAACAATCCGCGTCTGATCCGTCCGGATCTGAGCTTGCCGTGCCATTCGGCAGTTACGACGCCATCCGCGTTTACCTGTGGGCCGGATTATTGAACCGCGAGGACCCCATGCGCGGCACGGTTCTCAACGCCGTTGCCGCTATGAGCGCCTATCTCACCCTTCACGACAATCCTCCGGAAGAGGTCGACGAGGATGGAATCGCGGGCACAACCGACGGCCCGGTCGGATTTTCTGCGGCAGTGCTCCCTTATCTGCGCGCGTACCCTGACGGCTCACGCCCCGCGGTTCGCCAAATGATTCGTCTCGCGAGGGAAAGGGATGCGGCAACAGGATTCTATGGGGACGACAAAGACTATTACGATCAATGCCTCGCACTGTTTGCGACAGGATTCATCGATGCGCGTTTCGGGTTTGGTCCGGCAGGCAAACTAAACGTAGAATGGAAGCGCCAATGAGGGTGGGCTGCGGGCCTTTGAAAGCGAATTTGATCCTGGCGGGCTGCCTTGTGCTGCCGCTCCTGCAGGTTCACGCTCAAAAGAACGCGGCTTCCGGGACTGCTGACTCCGCGCGCACGATTCTGGTTGAAAAAGCTCATATTCTTGAGGCTCGCGGCCGGCTCGACATGGCCATCCAGTTGTGGCAGCAGATTCTGCTCTCCACTCCCGACAACGCCGAAGCTCTCGCCGCTCTCGCCCGCGACTACAAGCTCACCGGCGCCGCCGCCCAGGCTGATCAAACCCTCGATCGTCTACGCCGCGTCAGCCCCGGCAATCCTGAAATCACGCGCATCGAGGCCATGTCCAGCACCAGCTCCCAGAGCGATCAGCTTCGCCAGGCCGGTGAACTTGCGCGACAGGGCCGCAGCGACGATGCCATGCGCATCTATCGCCAACTTTATGGCGACGCACCCCCCAACGGCGACATCGCTCTGGCCTACTACGAAACTCTCTACGGAACGGCCAACGGCAAGCCGGCAGCCATCGCCGGCATGCGAGTTCTCGTCGATCGCAATCCCGGTGACCCGCGCTACGTCGTTCAGCTCGGCATCATGCTTACCTATAACGAGGGCACGCGGGCCGAAGGCATTCGTATTCTTCAGCAGCATCCCAACGATCCCGCCGCGCAAACCGCTCTGCGCCATGCCCTCATCTGGAACGCCGCAAATCCTGCCTCCGCAACCGAGCTGCGTCAATATCTCGGCACTCATCCCAGCGACACGGAACTCGGCGCCCGTCTCAAGCAAAATGAAGCCAAGCTCGCGCAAATGAACTCAGGCATCGCGCGGACGCCCGCCGAGCGCGCAGCCTTTGCGGCGCTTAACGCGCACCGCGTCGACGAAGCGGAACAACGCTTTAATGCGCTGCTGCAGCAGGAGCCCAACAACGGCCGCATTCTTGCGGGCATGGGCTTTCTGCGCATGCAGCAAAAGAGATTTGGCGATGCGCTCACTTGCTTCACGCAGGCTGAGCAAAACGGATACAAGGCGAAGATCGTTGAGGATGCGCTGGCCAACTCTCGCTACTGGAACACGATGTCTGAAGCCGCGCAGGCCGTGAACCAGAATCAATTCGACGTGGCCGCCGCGAAGTATCGCGCCGCGGCCCTCCTTAATCCTCACAGCGCCGACGCACTCAACGGCCTCGCGGGAGTCTACCTGCAGCAAAAGCAATACATGGCAGCAGCCAGCGTCTATGAGCAGCTCATCACACTGCAGCCAGCTTCATTCGACGGCTGGCGCGGGCTGTTTCTCGCAGATGCTCTCGCCGGCCAGAACGAACAGGCTCTCGCCGTCTCCGCGCGAACGCCGGCAGTGGTCCGCCCGCAGCTCGACAAAGACCCCGATTATCTCGGCAGGCTCGCCGCCATTTACCAGGCCCAGGGCCGCGCCGCCGACGCCGAGCGCGTTCTCAAGCTGGCCCTCGCGCTTCCATTTCCCGGCAACGGCTCGACGCTCGAAGCCGGCACCAGGATGCAGTACGCCGGCATCCTGATGGAGGCAAAACGCTACGCACAGGCCACCGCGCTTTACTCGCAGGTGCTCGCAACAAATCCCGACTACGTTTCCGCATGGATGGGCCTCATCAGCGCGCATCACGAGCTCGGCCAGCAGTCGGAGGCTCTCAGCGAAGTGCAGCGCATGCCGCCAGCCACGTACGAAACCGCCCTCGGCGATCCCGGCTTTCTCTCTCTGCTCGCGGCAATTTACCAGCAGAGCAATCAACTCGACGTCGCGCAGCAGATGCTCGAACGCGCGCAGCGTCTCGAGTCCGCCTCAGGTAAACAGTTGAGCACGAACCTGCAACTACAGCTCGCCGGAATCTATCTCCTTCGCAACAATCCCGCCCAGGCGTACGATCTCTATCACCAGGTCCTCATCGCCCATCCCGACAATGCCATCGCGTGGAAAGGCTTCGTCTCCACCCTCGCCGCCACCCATCGCGAGGCGATTGCGCTGCATGAAATCTCTCAGATCCCGGCGCCCGTGCTTCAGCAGCTCAACACCGACATCGACTTTTTGCAAATTGAAGCCAGCCTGTACGCGGCCACCGGCGACGCCGCGCACGCCGTTCAGTATATGAATCGCGTGCAGGCATACTACGCAAAACAGAAAGCGCTGCCGCCGCCCAGCATCGACATCCAGAATGCATGGCTGCTCTACGACCTCGGCAACGATCGCGCTCTCTACTCCGCACTCATGCGCCTTGGCGGCCGCACCGATCTCTCAGTCGAGCAGCGTGTGACGGTCCAGAATATCTGGGCCAATTGGAGCGTTCGCCGCGCCGCTGCTGCAATGGAAAACGGCAACGCCCAGCGCGCCGTCGACATTCTCGATGCCGCTTCGCTCGCATTTCCCCATAACCTCGCCGTGCGCAAAGCCGTCGCTGGCGGATATGTGCGCGTCGGCCGCGCCAAAGAGGCGCTGGCCATCTACAAAACCATTCCCATGGAAGATGCGACTGCGGGCGACTTTGAAGGCGCCATCGGCGCTGCGCTCGCCGCCAACGACAAGAACCAGACCGAGCTCTGGCTGCATCAGGCCCTTGCCCGTTTCGCACACGATCCCGTCGTACTCGAACTTGCTGCACGCTACGAGCAGGCGCGCGGCGACAACGAGCGCGCCGCCGAATACTATCGCGCCTCCATCGCGGCCATGCCATCTGTCACGCCGGTCGATCGTCTCGCGCACGAGCTCGTCTATCCCGAGCAGGATCTCAAAACGCATCGCGCCGTCACAGCAGCCGATCTGCAGCGGCTGCTCAATCCCGACTACCAGCCCTTCGAAAAAACCACCAAGCTGCCGCCGCTTCCCACCTACGGACCCGATCCCTACGATGGCTCTGTTCCCGTGATTCTGCCGCAGGCTCCCCCGTCCGCAGAACCTGCTCCGCAAACTTTCCCCGCTGGCAATTCGCTGCCCGATACGCACGATCTGCCGCCGCCCATGCCGGTTCCACAATCTTCGCTTGACCCAGCACCCTTCGCCGGCCCTGCAATCCAGAGCGCCCACATCGTTCTTGCTTCATGGACCATCACGCGCCCACGCTTCGGTCCGCGATCGAATTCTCTGCGCGAAACATTGTTCCCTTACGCCGCTATCCAGACCGCCGCGCAGTCCCCGAGCGATACCGAAATCACTCTCAACCCTCAGCACTCTCTCGCCTCCGATGCTTGGAAGGGCCTCGTCTTTTCGCTGATGGCGGCCCATCGCAATGCTGAGGCGCTCGCACAGCTCTCCAGGATTCCCGCTCCCGTGCGCTTGCAACTCGAATCGGATATCGAATGGGTGCAAGGTCTCGCCAGCCTGTACTTTTCCGTCGGCGATACCGTCGATGGCAACTATTACTTGAATCGCATCCAGAACTTCTATCTTCTGCATCGCGGCATGGTGCCAGCAGGCCTAGAACTGCAGCGCGCATGGCTGCTCTACAACGTGAAAAACGACCAGGCGCTCTATCCCGTCCTTACGCGCCTCGATGCTCGCAGCGATCTCACCCCGGACCAGCGTCAGCAATTACAGAGTATCTGGGCGGATTGGGCCATTCGCCGCGCCTCCGACGACATGGAGAACGGCCAGGTCACGCACGGCGTTCAAATCCTTGAGGCAGCTTCGCAGGACTATCCCGACAATCTCACCGTCCGCTTCGCCGTCGCCGGAGCCTACATGCGCGTGGGCCGCGCACCGGAAGCGCTGGCACTCTATAAGTCGATCCCAATGACGAATGCCGGCTCTGCCGACTACCAGGGTGCAATCGGCGCGGCGCTCGCCGCCAGCGACATGGCCCAGGCCGAAGTCTGGCTTCGTGTCGCTCTCAGTCGTTTCTCCAACGATCCCAACATCCTCGGCCTCGCCGCACGCTATGAGCAGGCTCATGGCAATGTGCAGCGCGCCGAGGAATACTGGCGCGCCGCGGTCGCCGCCACTCCGCCCGGCGCATCCATCGCGAACCTCCAGACCGGCATCGGGTCTACCTATGGCGCCGAAACCGCTCCGGCTCCCGGCGAAACCAGGCGTCTGCTCAATCCAGATCTCAATTCCCAGCCCACCCCCGAACAGGTTGCGCCTCTGCCGTCGTTCAAATCCCAGTCCGCCGCGCAGTCTTCCAGTGCGGTGCCGGCAACGGCGCCGCCGCCTACGATGCCTCTTCCGGCTCCACAGAATTCGAACAATCCGCCGGAAGGGAAGGGAACGACTCCGCCCGTTTACGTGCCCCAGGGGACCAGCAACAGTGCTCCCTCCAGCGCGGTATTAGAGCCGCAGGCCAATACGCAATCCGGCAATGCGCGTGCTCCGCTCAATACACCGCCCGGCGAGCTTCCGCCGCCATCGCAATATGCAGGCCGCATGAATCTGCCGTCCTCCGAAGAAACTGTCAATTCCGTCCCCAGCAGGCCGCGTGAAAATGCAGGTGCGGAAAACGCGCAAGCCAGCCAGCCCACTCCGGCATCGCAAAGTTCTGCGCCGATCATTCATGCTGTTCCCAATGCGCCCGTCAATGCTCCACCATCGGCCGCGCCTGCCGCCCAGCCCAGCCAAACCGAAATGAACATGGCGCAATACACTCCCTCTGCGCAGGACGCGGCTACCGGCGCATTCTCCGCGCCGCAGCAGCAACCTACTTCGCCGGTGTCTGGCGCGCAGCAGCCGCCAGCCAGTGCTGCCCCTGCGCCCGCGAAACCGAATCCCGCACCAACCGCAACCGTTCACAGAAGAAGAACGCGAAAGCCTGCGCCGCAAGCTCCGCAGACGCCCGCGGAAACTCTCGGTAACGCGCCCATCGCCGCTCCGCCTGCTGGCACGCAGCCTTCCGGCGCAGCGGCTTCATCTGCCGCAACCCAGCAGTCGACCGAAGCTCCCGAACAAGCGCAAGCTGAAACACCCTCCGTCGCTCCCGCCACCGATCAACAACCCGAGCAGCAGAATCTTCCGCCACTTCACGGTCCGTGGATCCGCATCCGGCGTGAGCCCAATCCTCCCAGCCCGCGCGAAGAAGCCGAACAGCAATTAACTGCAATCGAGAGCGGATACAGCGGCTGGCTCGGCGGCACTTCGCTGGTGAACTATCGCAGCGGCGCTCCCGGCTACTCGCAACTCGCCGCCATTGAGTCGCCCTTCGAAGCATCCGCTCCTCTTGGCTATCACGCGCGCATCACCGCAATCGCCAAGCCGGTATTTCTCGATTCCGGTCAGGCCAACGGCGGAGCGAATATCTCCGTGCAGGAATCGCAATCGGGCACATCCTGCCTCGTCACCATCCCGCAGCCCATTGGCACTGCCGTCGCGTCTCAGAATTCCACTCCCTGCACCGCGCCCACCATCGGCACGCTCAGCCCGCCCGCGCAGCAAAACGCCGTCGGCCTCGGCGGCGAGCTACAACTCGCATTTCCGCATCTCGCCATCGCCGGCGGATACACTCCCTCCAGCTTCCTCGTCTCCACCTTCACCGCCCGCTTCCAGTGGCGTCCGGCCAACGGCCCCGTCACGCTCAGCTTCGTGCGCGATTCAGAGACAGACTCGCAGCTCTCCTACGCGGGCCTGCGCGATCCCGGCCAGGCTTCCCCCGGCCAGGTCTGGGGCGGCGTCGTCTACAACCAGGGACTCGTGCAGTTCGCTCACGGCGACGCGCGAATCCGGCTTCTACTTTGCAGCCGGCGGACAATATCTAACCGGCTTTAACGTCGAGAAAAACAATCGCATCGACGGAACCGGAGGCGCCTACTGGCGCGCGTACGCGGCGCCCGAATTCGGCAACCTCAGCATCGGCGCGAATTTCTTCGCCATGCATTACGCGAATAACCAGAACGCCTTCACGCACGGAATGGGCGGATACTTCAGCCCGCAGGCCTACTTCCTCGGCAACATTCCGGTCACCTGGACCGGCCACTATCTGACGCACTGGCACTACAACATCATGGGCGCCATCGGCGCGCAGGCCTTTCAGGAGGATGCCGCTCCGCTCTGGCCGCTCGCCGCCGACAAGGCGCTTCAGACCAGCCAGAACAATCCCATGTTGCCCAACGTCACCAGCGTGAGCGCAAATTACGACGTCCGCAGCCAGGTCGCCTACCAGATCGGCCCGCACTGGTTTGCCGGAGCCTATCTCGACGCCAACAACACGCGCAATTACTCCTACGCTTCGGCGGGATTCTTCGTGCGCTACACCTTCCGCCAGCAGCCCTCCGAGGCCACTGCCCCCACCGGGTTATTTCCAGCCGAAGGCTTGCGCCCCTTCAACGTGCCGTGAGCCGCCAACCGGCTCAACAACCGCTACGGTTCGCTTACCCCGGCACGTGAAGCAACAACAATGCGCACTAACGCCGCGACGTGTCTTTATCACACCCGCGCCGCACTCTTTTCACGGTTGACTCTTGGAATCTGCCTGGCTTGGGAAGCCGCTTAAACCTCTTCTACAAACTCCCGATACAGCGCATGCATTAAAGCCGACGCATCTTTCTCCCGGGCGATCGCCGCCGCCAGGCTGCGCTCCCGCTCGGCCATGTCCCCGTTCGCCCGTGGTACTCGCGGAATCTCGCGCCTGCTCCCCGGAGTCACGAGCAGATACTGCCCAAGGACCGCCTGCAAGGCCGATACATCATGCTGTAACCGAGCAATGTGGTTCCCAAGCTTCAACGCCATCTCATGGTCGGTCATGTTTTAAAGAATAATACGCATCTCGCGTTTCTTGTCCTCCCGATTCAAGAGCCCCTCGGCAAAACGAAGACGATTAGTTAACGTAGGGCCCACCCCGTCTGCCATACAACTCACAGGCCGCAAGTGTCCGGCGCCCTTGCCCGAGCCGGGTCCAGAAGTGGTATTCTGGCGCGTCATTTCATTCGACCATGGAGGATGGCGTGAAAAAAGGCATCATATTTGCGATCGGGGCACTGGCATTCCTGGCAGGATGCAAAACTCAGAGCAACACCGAAAACATTCCGGCGCAGCCCAAATGGCAGGGAGAGCCTTACCATCTTGTGTTCGATACTGCTGCGACCAAGCCAGATCCGTCGGGCATCACCATTCCGACGATCAAGTACACGGCCAATCCTGACGCGCTGGTCAGGAGAGCTAGCCTCGTGGTGCGGTTCGACACGACCGGCGCGAAGACAAATGGGCCGGTGATGGATCAGATGATTATGGCCCCGGTCGACATCTCCGGTGCAGAGGGCGCCCTTCCCGCCGACTACATGGACGACGCAGACAAGGGACTGGCGCATCTCATCGGCGCCTACGGAATGAAAGGGAAGATCAAGATCAGCGTGCTGCTTGCACGCTCCTCGATCTCGAGCGAAGCCAACGACGACGAAATCAACGACAAGCGCCTGTCAGACTGGCTGCCGACCGAGCTTGTGTTCAAGAAGGCCCACTAGACCTGCTTGGCTGCCTGCGTCATGCCGACGCGCCATCTATCCGCTGGGGCAGCGGCGCTGAATCACTCAGCGGATTTTCCGCGCCCTCTCTCCTGGAAATCTGAAAAAACAACGCCGCCGCGCCTCCTATACTGAGAAAGAAGCTCCGATGCAAGCTGCCGAACTTACCGCCCCGCTCACATTCCGGCTCACTGATATGCCCATCGAGGACCCCGCGCCGGGCGAGGTGCAGATCCGCATCGAAGCAGTCGGCGTCTGCGGATCGGACATGCACGCCTACTCCGAAGGCGCGGTCGGCGGCACTCCCAACGCCTACCCCATGTTGCTCGGCCACGAGCCCTCGGGTGTCATCGTCAAGACTGGCCCCGGCGTTACCGGTCTCGCTCCAGGCGATCGCGGCGCGCTTGAGCCCGCCCTCTATTGCTATCACTGCGAGTTCTGCCTGAGCGGCCACCACAACGTCTGCGCCAATATCCGCTTTCTCTCAAACCCTCATCATCCCGGCTTCTTTCGCGAGCTTGTTAACCTGCCCTCCATCAATTTTCGGCCCATCCCCACAAACATGTCGTTTGAAGAAGCGGCGTTGCACGAGCCTCTCGCGATCGCCATCCATTCTCTTCGCCTGGCATCCGTCCATCTCGGCGAAACCGTCGCTGTCCTCGGCGCTGGACCGATCGGGCTTTTAACCATTGCCGCTCTTCGTGCCGCCGGGGCAGGCCGCATCTGGGCCGTCGAGCCCGTCGCGCATCGCCGTGAGCTGGCTCGCGGCATCGGCGCCCACGCTGCCTTCGAGCCTGAGGAAGCACTCGAAGAAATCCTGCGCGCCACAGGCCAGCGTGGCGTCGACTGCGCCATCGACTGCGCAGCCATGCAGCACACCACCAGCCAGGCAATTCAACTTGCCCGCAATGCCGGCCGTGTCGCTCTTACTGGGATCCATTCGTCGGCGTTTGTCGAGTTGGATGGTTCGTCCATGCGGCGCAAGGAGCTCACGATCTTCAACGTGCGCCGCTCGAACCACGAAACCGAAGACGCTCTCCATCTGCTCCGCGCGCATCCCGCGTGGTTTGCTCCGGTCCTCACGCACACCCGGCCCCTCGATCGCATCGACGAGGCCTTCGCCATCGCCAGCCAGTATCGCGACGGCGTGGGCAAAATGACCATCCGCCCCTGAATCCTAAGCCCTGATCCCTGTTCCCCCGCTCCAGCCGCAGCGAAAACCTCGAAGCCGTGGTTTCGGAACAAGACCTGTACGGCAAGTAACGACGTTGCGCCCAGACCTCCAGCCTGCGTCAGCGGGCACGAGAAACTAGCCCAACGGCGCAAGCCCTGGGGACTACGTCTCAACCATTTTTACCGAGAAACAAAGCACGCGGCGAAGCCTCGATCATTGGGCTCTTGTTTGTGTTCTGTCGCTTTGAGGTTTCTGCAAACACCGGAGCGCCTCCTTCCCGTTCCTGTCATCCTGAGGCGCAGCCGAAGGATCTGCGGTTGTTCTTTTACCCGGGTGCAGATCGGAAAAATGAGCATAGAATGGCCGACGGACAAGATTTCGCTGCCGCAGAGGAGGGAAAAAATGACACAGGGTTTGCTTGATGGGAAGACCGAAGGGATGAATCGCCGTCAGCTGCTGGGTAGGGGCGCCGCACTCGTAGGCGGTGCGCTGGCCGGAACCGCACTGCATGCCCCCAGGGCACTTGCGCAGGAGAAGCCCGCAACGAGCGCCCTGTCTTCGATGCCGCCCAACCTCGATCCCCCGGTAGTCCAGGTACAGGGCGGAAAGCTCCGCGGCTTCCGCGACGGCAAAAGCACTGTCTTTCTCGGCATCCCTTACGCCGAGGCGGAGCGCTTCGAACTGCCCAAGCCCGTCCAGCGCTGAGAGGGCGTCGAGAGCGCGCAGTCCTGGGGTCCCGTATGTCCCATCGTGAACATGACCAAGCCCGGCGGAAGCGAGGAATCAATCAACTCTCAGTCATCGGCCACTCCGTGGAGCTGCCCGAGTTTGGCCACAACTGCTTGCCGGAGCAGGTCAATCGCAGACACCGGCCCAGACACCGGCCCAGACACCGGCGCAGACACCGCCTGAGGCGATTCGGCGTGCTCTTTGTGCTGCCCGCCGTTGTCGCTGCCGGAATGTGCATCGGCGGCGTCCTCTCCTGATTCCTCTTCATCGCAATCTACTTCGCCGGGGCTTTCTTCGCCGTCGCCAACTTCGTCGTCTTCCTCATCGCGGGGATCGCCGTGGTATTCGTCACACGTGTCGGCCCATTCGCACTCGTTGCAGTCGTCGTCTGGCTCGCAGATTTCCAGGACGGGCGCGAGATCGTCGCCGTCATTGGTGTGGGTGACGGATTTGACTGGCATGATGTCTTCCGGAGTGGGCACGCCGCGATCGAGACTTTGCACGGCGATCTGCAGGCCCCAAAGGAGCTGCGCCGCTCTCTTCGAATCGATGCGCGAGGAGAGAAGTGCAGCGAAGACTTGCGCCAGTCCGAGCTGGATGGATCTGGCATCCTCGGGAACGGGGAGTTTGATGTTGTCGGTCAAGCCAACCTTGGTGGCCGAGTGGAGCCTGGCGTGGAAGTAGCAGAAGGCGTGGCCTCGCAGGGAAGGCGATTCACAGCGATCCCCGTCGGGTTTGATGTGGCGGCAAGCCATATACATTTGAGTACCCCTCCCCCTCCCCCCGGTTTTGGGGCTAAAGGGCTTTGTTTCAGTGCTTTGTACGTTTGATCACTGGCTCTAACCCACTGAAATCATTGAGGTTAGATGCTAAAATAGGCAGAATCAGCGGTTTACGCCGCATTTTTCGGCGTTGTGCACTGTTTTTGGTGCAATCCCTCAAAAAAGCGGACGGCCCGGGAGTGCCGATCATGCCCAACCGGAATCCCCGAGCCGCCCGATGAAGGAGACTGCTCTGTCTATTTCGAGTGTAGGGAGTTGCAGGAAATAATCTGCAGAACCGGCGGCGGAATCGCGCGTTTGGAATGAGTGGGATGAGGTGTGTGCAGGATGGGGCGTGGTTGACAGAGGGATTCTCCCGCCCAAGAAACGCTTGGACGGGGCAGCCGCGGGGTCAGTCGACCGGCAGGAGCGGCAGGGTGAGGTTTTCGGCGGGAGCGGAGCGGCTGCGCGGAGCCTTTTTGAAGGTGGCATCGCGGCGGTGGGCGGGATACGAAGGCTGTGTGCCGTCCAAAATCTGCTGAATGGTGAGGATTTGCAGGCGCGGCCAGGTGCTGCCGTCGCTGGATTAGTAGAGGCCGGCTTCGGCGGCTTCGTGGTCAAACGATCTACTTGGTGCCTTTCGTTATGTGATCTGCCCTTAGGAATATGTCGAGTTTCCCGCGAAGGGATTGAAGATCACGGATCGAGCATTCCCAGACGACGAGCACCTGCCATCCCAGTTTGCGAAGAGCGATGAGGTTGTTCTTATCGCGCTCCTCGTTCTTCTCCCGCTTCGCACGCCAGTAATCTCTGTTATTGAGGGGGACAACACTTCCATGCCGGCATTTGTGGTTATGCCAGAAGCATCCGTGCACGAAGATGATCTTGCGGCGTGATGAAAACACGATGTCAGGTTTACCGGGAAGCGATTTGGAGTGCAGGGAGTAACGGTAGCCCATCCCATGCACGATTCTTCTAATGCGCATTTCGGCGGAGGTGTTCTCGGACTTGACAGCTCGCATGCAACTGAGCCTATTGGCAGGACTCAGGTTATCGGCCAAAGAAATTACTCCTCCAGAGTTTCTTCAGACTCCGGGTCCGATTCGGCTTCTTCCTCGGATTGCCCTGGATCAATTGTCGGGAAAGCCACCTCGCCGTCTTTCAGCGTCATGAGCAATTTGCCATTCTTGGCCACAAAGCCGTACGGAACCTGCTTTCGGAAGCGCTGGCCCTCGTACTCTTCGCGCTTCTGAGGGAACTCCTTGAGCCATTTTTCGAAATAGACGGCGAGTTGTGAACCATGTAAATAACGCAGGTTGATCTCGCTAAGGTCATTGGCATACTCAAAAAACAGGTGGCCGACCTCAGCGTCCTTGATTAGTTTTTCCCGCCCGGAGTTCTTGTGGTACTGGTATTCGTAGCTCCCTTTCCGCTTCGCAGATTTCACTTCATAATTTGTAAGGTCAATTCCTGCGGCCAGCTTCAGCCCGACGTCGTTTACCAGCATTGATGCGAAGACTTCCCAGTCCCTGGGCATAGCAACTGCGCCGGCTGATACGCGCCGTGCTCCATATATCCGGAGCTTTCCCTGGAGCGGTCCATACAGGAGGCGGGGCCCGGTTAACTCGTCTCCTCGTATTGGTCAGCCAGCGTGAGCCATTCGTCTTTTTCGTGCAGTTCTGTCGCGGCCGCTGCGACGGTGCGACAACGAGCCGCAATTCCGCGCGCATCAGCGGGCCATTCCTTCCTGTTCTGCTCGTATGGGCCGCCCTCGCAAAGGAAGGCATTCAGTTCATTGAGTGCTTGCCTCATGAGCCATTGCATTGTCGCCGGCGGGAGATCCTGAGGGTTGTACATTTTTGTGCTCCTGCTTTTGTGATTTCGTCGCGGATGGCCTGATCACTCGCTCGGCGCGTGCGCTGTTCGAGTTCTGAGCCTAAACGGTTGTCGACCAGGAGGTCTGTATGATCACCGACTCCTTTTTCTTGAAGAGTAGTCCGCTGAAAATTGGGTTCTGGAATATCGAGTGACTTGGGGTCTCGCGGAAGTTCCTCACAACGAAGAGAAAGAAGCGATCTTTCAGTACTGACGCAGCGTTATATTCCTTGGGCGTCATTGAGAGGCTTCCGGACTCCTCCTTCAAGCCTTTCACCTCGATCGCCAGAAAGTCCTTCTGGCTCGGCTCCTGACGCAGGCGAAAGTCATATCCGCATCCGAATCGCGTGGTGTTCTCCAACAGAAGGCCCCCGAAAATGGGGAGGCTCGAGTGTACCGATTCAAAATACCGCTCTGCCGCGAGGCCGGTTGCAAGTCTTTGTATGAATGCGGATGCGTCGTCCATTTCTTCGGTCTGCTGGCCTTCGACTCGGGTGTTACCGTCAAAGCCGAAGAATGACTTCACAAGTCCGGTAAACTCCGCTAGATCGAGGCCCTTGTATTTCTCGTAGATTTCGCGGCAATAATCCCGGGTGGGCCGCTTGTGCCATCCCTTTCGCTTGTTTGCGAAGAATGGGTCAAATTCGTCGCGGTAATTCTTAACTGAGGCTGGTCGCGACCCTAGCGCGTATCCAATCACATTGAACGCTTCGACAAAACTGTCGAACCCGAGGCGCTTGAGCCCGAGCGAATCGAATTTGGAATGGTAGAGGCCCGAGAGGATCAGTTTCTGCCTTGCAGTGAGGTCTGCAAAGCTTAGGCGATCCTGAACCATAGTTGGTTTGCTCCAAATCCTGATTCCAAGTGGGTTGTCCGCTCGGACCTAATTGTAGGAGATTCCAACCCTGAGCCGAAGCGATGCCCACGCCAGATCTGCTTCGGGCAGCTTCGAGCCCTGGACCCTACTTATGTCGCCGAGATGGAAACTTGTCGCGTCGTGATTTGCTGCGTAAACAGCGCGTTTCTTTTCACAGATATCGTTTGCCCATACGGTTTCGAACTCAGGCGCCAACCCTAAGGCGACAAGTCCGCTTCCTGCGAAGAAATCAAGCGCGGTAAACATGCGGTCAAGGCAACTTTAGCAGTGGGCTTGGGGCCGGTCAAAGTAATTCGAAAGTGGAAATCCCGATCGGGATCAACTTAGAACAGGCGACGCACATCTGGTCCGAAAGGGGAACTTCTATTGGTCCACCCTGGTTATTCACGCATGGCGTCGGTGTTCCACTCCCATGTGTCCTCGAAGGCGTGGATCTGGGAGCTGGAATGGGAGCCGTCTTTTTCGGCGAAGAGGACGTTGTAGTCCTGGCGGGAGTTGAAGGGCGGATCGAGGTAGACGAGATCGACGGACTCGTCTTTGACGTACATGCGGAGGACTCCGAGGTTGTCGCCGTAGTAGAGCTTGTTTTTTTCAATCGACACAGTTTGGGATGAGGGTAGCACAGAGGGCGCGGTGCGGCGAGCGGGTGGACCCGATTGATCTTTCGCCCGCTGACGCGGGCTGGTGGGATGCGGGCCGATACATTCCTCTCGCTTGCGTGTGGGGCAAACGTCTGTCGCGTGCTGAAGCGCGCGATTTCCCACCCAAGCGGAGCTTGGATGGGGCACCCAAGCGGAGCTTGGATGGGGCACCCGGCGGAGTTGGTCTCCCACCCTAAACGCAAAGGGCGCGTTTAGAATGGGGCACCCGGCGATGTGCGTTCGCTGCCAGAGGAACAATGCACGGGGTGCGCGATGCAGGTGATAGCCTGACGGCGTACTTTGTCCTCGCCATCGGCGGAGATGCAAATCCAGACAAAGTAAAGGAGAAGGTTGGATGGGAGCAATGAACCGCAGAGACCTTTGCCTTAGCGCGGGCGCATTTGCCGCGCTGGGCTTGCTCGCTGAGGCGCAGTCACAGCGCGCATCGGCAGACACCATCGACATGACAAAGTCGCGTGTCTTTCACTTCGATCAGATGACCGTGGAGCAGCACGCGAACGGCGGCTGGGGACGGCCGGTGATGCACGGCACTCTGCCCACAGGGGAGTTCGTTGAGGTGCACGAGACGATGCTGCCGCCCGGCCAGATGCCCCACCCGCCGCACAAACACCGGAATACGGAATTCGTCCTGATGCGTGAGGGGCATGCGGAGTATTGGGGTGAGGACGGCAAACGCGTGCCGATGGGGCCTGGTGACATTGCCTACAGCGCGTCAAACCAGCTACACGGCCTGAAGAACACCGGCACCACAAACGCGTCCTACTTCATCGTGTCAGTCAGCCACGGTCAAATGTAGTTGGCCTAGGTATGGAGCGTAGGTGGCGAGGTATCGCGAGCGGGCTGATGCAACCCGTTCTAGGTGGATGGCGAGGCACGCTGCGGCAGCGGCAGATGCGTGTTTCGAGCGCCGATTTCTCCGGCAAGTAGATGACACTCGACACGCCGGACGAAGACGTTGCCTTGATCGTCATTCTTAAGGATCTGGAAATGCGTGTAGAAGGTATGACCATCCACTGTCACATGGAGGCCGCTCCTTCGACACTTCGGGCAAATCTTTACCTCTCCGCCCTCGACTGTGGTTCCCACTGGAAGAACTGTGTAGTCAGAGATCAAAGTTTCTCCCTCCTTAATCTTTAACGGCTTGTCGCCTTCGGGATTGGGGAATGAAGGTTTACCTGCCGCCGTCAATCGCTGGGATGTAGTATTCGGACTCTATGCGGCATTGACGAGACTGGGAAGATCACCAATGTGAAAGCTTGATTACGCGAGTACCCTGACGCGCAAACCGAAGTGGGATGGGGCACCGAACTAATTTGCTTTGAGCACGATGGGGCCACCGCCGGTCTATTTACCGATTCGCCCCAATCCGGTACGCTGAGAGGGCAACGGAGGGCCGGCCTCCCGCATCCAACGGTCATTGTCCCGAGTCTCACAGCCCGCTTTTCCCGGAGCGGGACCTCAGATGCAAAATACTGATTCGCAGAAGGTTTTTGCGCGGTGTCGAACGCGAGTTCTCGCAATTCAATTCTCGCCGGTCGTCGCATACCGACCGGGTTTCGGCCAGGAAAGTGACTACGATGTTGGTATCGGCAAGCGACTCCAACAATGAAGAACAGAGCATGACGAAAGCCGACGCCGACGGAAAGGGTTTGCTTTCTGCGGGCGACGAACTTGGCGCGCTGGTGCGTGACTTCGATTGGTCGGCAACCCCTTTAGGAGATCGTGAGACCTGGCCGCAAAGCCTGAAAACCATTGTCCGGGTCATGCTCACTTCCCGCTTCGCCATGTGGATGGGATGGGGCCCGGAACTGACGTTCCTTTACAACGACGCTTATGCACGGATGACGCTTGGAAAGAAGCACCCGTGGGCGCTGGGGAAGCCATCGCGCGAAGTGTGGGCGGAGATTTGGGACGATGTGGGGCCCCGGATCCAGAGAGTGCTCGGCACGGGCCAAGCGACGTGGGATGAGGCCCTGCTGCTTTTCCTCGAACGAAGCGGCTATCGCGAAGAGACCTATCACACGTTCTCTTATAGCCCGCTGCACGGGGAGGATGGCCGCGTAGCAGGGAATTTGTGCGTTGTATCCGAAGAAACGGAACGCGTCATCGGCGAACGGCGCCTCATGACGTTGCGATCTCTGGCAGCCGAGTTGAGCACAACGTCGACGGAACAGGATGTGATTGCCGCGATGGAGCGCAGCCTGAGGGGCAACACGAAGGACCTGCCTTTCACGTTGACTTACCTTTTCAGCGATGAAGATCAAGCCAGACTTGGGAGCATGACTGGAATCCAATCGAGCCATCCGGCTGCGCCTGCCCTGATACCGGCGAGGATGGATCACGGAACCTGGCCCGTTGGAGAAGTATTGGCTCGAAAGGCGCCGGTTCAAATGGATGATTTGGGACGACGGTTTGGCCCGCTTCCGACCGGCTTCTGGGACGAGAGCCCGACCGGCGCGCTGCTGGTTCCCATCGCCAGCCAGGCTCAGGAAAGTCCCGCGGGCGTATTCATCGCGGCACTGAACCCTTATCGACGCCTGGACGCCGGCTACGCCGGATTCATTGAGCTGATCGCCGGCCAGATCGCCGGAAGCCTGGCCAACGTGCGCGCCTACGAACAGGAGAGAAAGCGGGCCGAATTGCTGGCTGAATTGGACCGGGCCAAGACGGTCTTTTTCAGCAATATCAGTCATGAATTCAGAACTCCGTTGACGCTGATGCTTGGGCCGCTGCAGAACCTGCTCGAAGATCAACGTGCGGCGGAGTTCGCTCCCGATATGCGGCAGGAGGTTGAAACTGTCCACCGAAACGGCCTGCGGTTATTGAAACTCGTCAACACGCTTCTCGATTTCTCCCGCATTGAGGCAGGGCGGATTCAGGCCGCCTACCGGCCGGTGGATCTTGCCGGCCGAACCGCGGAGCTGGCCAGCGTCTTTCGTTCGGCGATGGAGCGGGCGGGCCTGCAGTACCGCGTTGATTGCGAAACGCTGCCGGAGCCGGTATATGTCGACCTCGAGATGTGGGAGAGGATCGTCCTGAATCTCCTTTCAAATGCATTCAAATTCACTTTGAGTGGTGGGGTCGACGTTACTTTACGCGCCGTGGACGAATGCGCCGAACTTTCCATCGTCGACAGCGGTACCGGGATTCCAGAGGCGGAATTGCCTCGGATATTCGAGCGCTTCCATCGCATTGAAGGCGCCACCGGGCGCACCCATGAGGGAACGGGGATCGGCCTTGCGCTGGTCGATGAACTGGTACGCCTGCACGGTGGAACGGTGCAAGTTGTGAGCCGGCTCAACGTGGGGACGACCTTTCGCGTGACCGTTCCATTCGGCGCAGCTCATTTACCGCCTGAGAGGGTCACCCACGACGACGGCAATTACGGCAGCACAATCGGAGCCGCTCCCTTTGTGCAGGAGGCTCTCCGCTGGCTGCCCGTAGAATCGAGCGGCGAAGAAGCCTTCCCCAAGGAACTGGAGAATGACGATCTCGATTTGCGATCCGGCCAGCCTGAAACTAGAAAGCTGGCTCGCGTGTTGCTCGTCGACGACAACCGGGATATGCGTGAATATGTGGAGCGGCTTCTCAACCGGCGGTATGACGTGGTTTCAGCAGGCAATGGAAACGAGGCCCTTGCTGCGGTTCGCGTTCGGACCCCTGATCTTATCCTCACCGACATCATGATGCCGAGAATGAACGGATTTGAGCTTCTAAGTGAATTGCGGGCCGACCAGGCAACGTCGATGATTCCGGTGATCCTGCTTTCGGCGCGGGCAGGAGAAGAGGCGGAATCGGAAGGATTGGAGGCCGGTGCGGACGACTACCTGGTGAAGCCTTTTACGGCGCGCGAGCTGATGGCGCGGGTGGGCGCCCATATTTCAATGTACCGGTTGCGGCTCGAACTCATGCGCAAGGAACAGGAGTTGCGCATGAAGGCAGAAGCCGCGGAGCAGCAATACCGCGCAATTCTCGAGAGCATCTCGGAGGGTTTTCTCTTTGTCGATCGCGGCTGGCGCGTCGAATATACAAACGAGCAATGGGTAGCTCTGAGCGGCCTGAAATTCTCCGACACCGTCGGGAAGATTCTGTGGGATCTATTCCCGGGGCTTGAAGAATCCCTTTTTGGCCGGGGTTATCGGCAGGCGATGGAAAGCCACGAAGTCGTGCGCGTTGAGGAATACTATAAGCCGCTGGACCGGTGGTTTCACGCGAACATTTACCCTTCTTCCCAGGGCATCTCGATCTTCGCTCAGGACGTTACCGAGCGGCGTCTTCACCAGGATCGGCTTTTGCTTTCAGAGAAGCTGGCTGCCACGGGCCGGCTGGCCGCGACGATTGCGCATGAAATCAATAACCCGCTTGAATCCTTGCTGAATTTGATCTATCTGGCGCGGACATCGCGAGAGTGTTCCGCCAGGATTCGGGAAACTCTTCTTACCGCCGAAAAAGAGCTTACGCGCGTGTCTCACATCGCCAGGCACACTCTCGGTTTTTACCGGGATACCTCGGCGCCGTCCCAAATCGATATGGCAGCCTTGGTGGAAGAAGTTCTAACCGTTTATGAGAGCAGGTTGCGCGCTGTCAGCATTGAGGTGAGGAAGGATTTTAAAGTATTGCCGCCCGTCGAGGCGCTGCGCGGGGAGATGCACCAGGTCTTCTCCAATCTGTTTTCCAACGCGATTGACGCAATGCGGGACGGGGGTACACTTACCATCGCGCTTCGAGAAGCTGAAGTAAACGGGAAGCCCGGAGTCGGTGTTCGGGTTGAAGATACTGGAATCGGCATCTCGCCCGAAAACCTTGGCCGGCTCTTCGAGGCATTCTTTACCACCAAACCAAATGCAGGGACCGGTCTGGGGCTTTGGGTGGTAAAACAATTTGTAGAATCATGGGGAGGGCGGATTGAGGTAACGAGCAGCGAGGAGCCGCATACGCACGGCACCGCGTTTCACCTGCTCATTCCGTTCAATGCAGTCAGCCAATCTGCCCGCAAGAGCGCGACGACGCCTGTAACGGAATGAGAAGCCAGGGAGGAAAGGCTTGCACGAAGGCACTTTGCTTCTGCTCTCAGAGCTTCCGCCGCCCGCGATCGGGGGCGAGCTGGGGGAGCTCAGTAAAGAACGCGGTAACGGCCGGCTCCGCGTGCTGGTGGTGGACGACGAGCGTCTGATTACTGACACCATCTGTGCCATTCTGAACGAGAACGGGTTTGATGCGACTGGAGCCTACTGCGGATCGGAAGCGATATCGGCGGCGCGAACGACGCGCCCGGATGTTGTCCTTACCGACGTGCTGATGCCCAGGATGTCAGGCGTCGAACTCGGAATCCACTTGTGCAACGAGTATCCCGGCATCAAGATCGTTCTATTTTCCGGACAGGCTGCGACTACGGCACTGATCCACAAAGCCGAAACGGAAGGATACTATTTCGAGCTGTTCCCCAAGCCCATTCATCCCGATGAACTGATCGCCAGGCTGAAACGGCTTTAGCGGCCCCGCGATTTATGAGCCTTTAACGGCACGACAAAATCCGTGACATTTCAAAACCGGATTTATGCAACCAGTTCTAGGACGTCGGAGGAGAGAAATCCAGTCCAGCCTGCTGAGCAGCACGCTCTGTCGCCGGAAGGTTCAAATCAGACAGCGGAATGCGCGGCTCGCGTCCCGAGGCAGCCTGATCCATCACGATCACCGTATTGCGGGTCACCATGTAGTTGCGAATCGTCTGAGTGTGACCATCCTGGAAGACCAAGGTGAGCTGCGGCTGAGGAGTATTGCGGGTGTGCGAGGCGTGGCTGGCGCTGCCGCCACTTCATAGGGCGGCGGCGCATAGTCCTGCCGATAGCTTTCGTCCGGCGGTGCAGCATATGGGGGCTGCGGCTCGGATTGGTCCGGTTGCTGGTGAGTTCCTGAGTCGTCGCCGTCGTCCATGAAATCGGGATAGCCGAGATCCCATGGCAGCAATTCCCAGGAATTGACGGTGTAAGGATATCCAAAGGCCCCGTATCCCGAGTTGCCGCGATACCGGGGGCGGAAGGGGTAGCGGCCGCCGTGATTCCGCCCCCGGCTATCAGCGCCATATGCCGGGCGGTATGCGGAATTGTAGCGGGGAGCCGCGCCGTAACGTGGTGCGGCCGACATCATACGGGGAGCCATCTGGGGGGCCGTGGCAAAGCCCCGCTGCGAAAAATTCGAAAATCCCCCGCGCGAAATTCCGCCGCCTGAAAATCCACTGAAGGAACGGGGAGCGGAAAAGCCGCCGTGGAAGCCGCCGCCTGAAAATCCGCCCGCATGCCCACCGAAATGTCCGGCCCCGCCGCGCTGCGCCATCGCTCCCGAAGAAGCGGCCAGCACAACACAAACAATCGCGACTGGAAGTCCCCGCCGCATAGCCTCGATCCTACACCCGTTGGACGCAGGGAAGCGGAGTTTCGATTCATGGCTCCGCGCCGTAAGTCGTCGACGTGCATTGACGGTCTGATTCATCGGGCTGAGGAAGCAATGGCGACATTGCGCTCATGGTCGCGCGCCGGGTGCCGGGTGCCCCATCCAAGCTCTGCTTGGGTGGGATTGAGCTACTCCCGCGCCGGGGCCCATCCAGCTCTGCTTTTGGGTGGGATTGAGCTCGGGTGCCGGTACCCCATCCAGACTCTACCTGGATCGAATCTGAGCTGCTCCCACGCGCCGCTGACCCGCGCGCAAGGTGTCAACCCGCTTAACACCCAATTCGCCCGCAACCCACTGAAAAGCCGACGCCAATAAACCTCGCCAACACTGCGGATTGTTTCTCGATCCGGCGCACAATATTCGTATGAGCCTATCGTTCACCGCGCGGACCCCGTGTACGCTCGGTCCATCACCGATTCACGGTCCACGTCGGCTCCAGTTCCTCGCTTCGTATCCTTCTACTGCCTGCCCGCAATCTCTGTTCCCTGGTGCCCGAAGCGCCTCTTTTTTTTGGGCTGTGAAACTGTGGAGCGGGCAAGTCTTTCAGAATCATCGAAACGCAGACACAGTTTCACAGTTTCACAGAAACTGTGAATCGCGGATAAGCTAGCGGGCGGATACGGCTGCGGAGCGGCGCGCGTGGTCGTGAGCCTCGGATTTTGAGGCGAGATACTCATTGACGGCGGCGGCGGCTTTGCGGCCTTCGCTGATGGCCCAGACGACGAGCGACTGGCCGCGGCGCATGTCGCCGGCGGCGAAGACGCCTTCGCGGGATGACATGTAGTTGGTGGTGGCCACGTTGCCGCGATTCGTCGAGAGTGAGGCCGAGCTGCTCGATCATGCCGTTGCGGACGGGACCGAGGAAGCCCATGGCGAGAAGCACGAGATCGACGTCGAGGGTGAACTCGGTGCCGGGCAGCGGTTCGAACTTGGGCGGAGGACCGACGCGAACGGCAGTGAAGCTGCTTGACGTTGCCGTGCTCGTCGCCGGTGAATTTGACGCTGTTGATGGCCCAGTCGCGGATGCCGCCTTCTTCGTGGGAGCTTTCGGTGCGCAGTTGCAGCGGCCACAAGCGGCCAGGGCGTGGATCGCGGCGCGCTCGGCCGGGGGCTTGGGCATGATTTCAAACTGATGCACGCTCTTTGCACCCTGGCGATGGCTGGTGCCGAGGCAGTCTGCACCGGTGTCGCCGCCGCCGATGATGAGGACGTTCTTGCCGGTGGCGAAGATGGAGCCCGCGGCCTTCATGTTGGCGAGGAGTTTCTCTTCCGAGTCGCCTTCGTTGCGGCGATTCTGCTGCGGCAGAAACTCCATGGCGAAGTGAATGCCCTTGAGCTCGCGGCCGGGGATAGGCAGATCGCGAGGCTGCTCCGAGCCTCCGCAGAGCAGGATGGCGTCGAAACCTTCTGTGAGCGATTCGACGGAGACGTTGACGCCGACGTGCGCGTTGGTCTGGAAGACGATGCCTTCGGCCTTCATCTGCTCGAGGCGGCGATCGAGAATGTGCTTCTCGAGCTTGAAGTTGGGGATGCCGTAACGGAGCAGGCCGCCGATGCGGTCGTTCTTCTCGAATACGGTGACAGAGTGGCCGGCGCGGCGGAGTTGTTGCGCGGCGGCGAGGCCCGCAGGTCCGCTGCCGATAACGGCGACACGCTTGCCGGTAGCTTGCTCGGGCGGTTCGGGATGAATCCAGCCCTCGTCCCATGCTCTTTCAACAATCGACCGCTCGATGAGCTTGATGGAGACGGGCGGCTGGTTGATGCCAAGCACGCAGGCAGCTTCGCAAGGAGCAGGACAAATGCGGCCGGTAAACTCAGGGAAGTTATTCGTCGAGTGAAGACGCCGAATGGCCGCTTCCCAGCGATTGTTGTAGACGAGATCGTTCCAGTCCGGGATCAGGTTGCTGACCGGGCAGCCTGTGTGGCAGAAGGGCACACCGCAGTCCATACATCGAGCGCCTTGTTCGCGCTGCTTCTCTTCAGGGAATGGCTCGTAGATTTCGAACCAGTCCTTGATGCGCTCTTCCGGTTTGCGGCGCGTGGGCTGCGCGCGTTCGATTTCAAGAAAGCCTGTCACCTTACCCATGCTGCACCTCTGCGGCAGCCGCTGCCACCAGGGGCGGAGCGGCGATTGGGGAAGCGTAGACGGCTTGCGCGCGCGCTACGCCGAGAACGCGCTTGTACTCGTGCGGGAAGATCTTGATGAACTTGGGTTGCTCGGTGCCCCAATGCTCGAGGATCCACGCGGCGCGCGGGCTGCCGGTGAGATCGCGATGGCGGGAGAGCATGCCGCGGACGCGATCGACATCGGCGGGATCGATGAGCGGCTCAAGATCGACACTGGCCTTGTTGCAGCGGCGAGTGGAAAAGTCGCCCTGATCATCGTAGACGTAGGCGACGCCGCCGCTCATACCGGCAGCGAAGTTTCGGCCCGTAGAACCGAGGACAATGACGAAACCGTTGGTCATATATTCGCAGCCGTGATCGCCGACGCCTTCAACTACGGCGGTGGCGCCGGAGTTGCGAACAGCAAAACGCTCGCCGGCGATTCCGTTAAGGAAAACTTCTCCGCTGGTGGCGCCGTAGAGAACGACGTTGCCGACGAGAATGCTTTCTTCGGGCAGGAAGCTGGAGGTTTTGGGCGGATAAGCAATGATGCGGCCGCCGGAGAGCCCTTTGCCGAGATAGTCGTTGGTGTCGCCTTCGAGTTCGAGGGTGACTCCCTGCGGCACAAAGGCGCCAAAGCTTTGGCCGGCTGAACCATGGAAGCGGAAGTGAATGGAGCCGTCGGGCAGGCCGGCAGATCCGTAGCGGCGGGCAATTTCGCCGCCGAGCATGGCGCCCACGGTGCGATGCACATTGCGGATGTTGAAGCTGCCGGTGACGGGAGTCTGCGACTCAAGTGCGGGCTTCGCCTTGGCGATGAGCGCGTGGTCCAGTGCGGGGCCGAGACCGTGATCCTGGCAGGTGGTGCGGCGGCGCGCCACGCGCGAAGGCAACTCCGGCGTATAGAGGATCGACGAAAGGTCGATCCCCTTGGCCTTCCAGTGGGCGTCGTCGATGTGCGCGTCAATCTTTTCGACGTGGCCGACCATTTCGTCAACGGTGCGGAAGCCGAGCTTGGCCATATGCTGGCGCATCTGTTCGGCGATGAAGAAGAAGAAATTGATGACCAGTTCGGGCGTGCCGGTAAACCGTGCGCGGAGAACGGGGTCCTGGGTGGCGATGCCGACCGGGCAGGTATTCAAGTGGCACTTGCGCATCATAATGCAGCCCATTGAAATGAGGGGCATTGTGGCGAATCCGAACTCTTCGGCGCCGAGCAGGCAGGCGATGACGACATCGCGGCCGGTCTGCAGCTTGCCGTCAGTCTGGACGCGGATACGGCTGCGCAGATCGTTGAGGAGCAGAACCTGCTGGGTTTCGGCAAGCCCGAGTTCCCAGGGCAGGCCGGCGTGCTTGATGGAGCTGAGGGGCGAAGCGCCGGTGCCGCCGGTGTCGCCGGAGATGAGAACGACATCGGCGTGGGCCTTGGAGACGCCTGCCGCAACCGTGCCGACCCCCGCTTCAGAGACGAGTTTGACGGCGATGCGCGCCTTCGGATTAACGTTTTTGAGGTCGTAGATGAGCTGCGCCAAATCCTCGATTGAGTAAATATCGTGGTGCGGCGGAGGCGAGATGAGGCCGACGCCGGGGATCGAATGGCGGATGCGCGCGATCTCTGCATCGACCTTGTGGCCAGGAAGCTGGCCGCCCTCGCCAGGCTTCGCGCCCTGAGCCATCTTGATCTGGAGCTCGGTGGCGTTGACGAGATAGTTGGTGGTGACGCCAAAGCGGGCGCTGGCGACCTGCTTAACCGCGCTGCGGCGCAGATCGCCGTTGGGATCGCGCTTGAAGCGCGCCTCGTCTTCGCCGCCCTCGCCGGTGTTGGACATGCCGCCAATGCGGTTCATGGCGATAGCGAGAGTTTCGTGAGCCTCTTTTGAAATCGATCCGAAGCTCATGGCGCCAGTGGTGAAGCGCTTGACGATTTCCTTGGCAGGCTCGACCTGTTCGATGGGGATCGGCTTCTCAAGATATTTGAGCTTGAGCAAACCGCGCAACGTGCAGAGAGTGCGGTTCTGCCCATCGATGAGGTCGGTGAACTCCTGGAACGTAGCCGGATTATTGGTGCGGACGGCGTGTTGCACTTTGCTGATGGTGAGCGGATTGAGCAGGTGATACTCGCCGCCTTCGCGATATTGGTACTGGCCGCCGACAACGAGATCGGTCTCGGAATCAGTGAGCGGCTGGTAAGCGTACTCGTGCTTCATCTGCGCTTCGCGGGCAAGCACGTCGAGGCCGACGCCCTCAATGCGCGAGGCCGTGCCGGGGAAGTAGTCGTCGATGAGCGTGCGGTTGAGACCGACAGCTTCAAACACCTGCGCACCGCGATAGCTCTGCAGGGTGCTGATGCCCATCTTGGAGAAAGTCTTGAGCAGCCCCTTTTCGATCGCCTTGATGAAGTTGTACTCGCCTTGCTCGGCGGTGATGTCGGCGGGCAGCATACCGCGACGGTGAAGATCGTGAACGGTCTCGATGGCGAGGTAAGGGTTGATGGCGCTGGCGCCGTAGCCGATGAGGAGGGCGCAGTGCATGACCTCGCGCGGCTCACCGCTTTCGATGATGAGCGCGACCTGGGTGCGCGTTTTTTCCTGCACAAGCCGATTGTGCACGGCGGCCATGGCGAGGAGGCTGGGGATGGGCGCATAAGTTCCGTCGACGCCGCGATCGGAGAGGATCAGCAACGAGTAGCCGGATTCGACGGCGCGCGATGCGCGGACGCTCAGGTCTTCAAGCGCGTGGCGGAGACCCTTTTCGCCATCTTCCGCACGGAAGAGCGCAGGCAGTGTGGTGGCGAGCAGATCGCCGGAGGAGACGCGGCGCAGCTTTTCGAGATCCTTGTTGGACAGGATGGGATGAGGCAGGCGGAGGGTGTGGCAGTTCTCCGGCTTCTCATCCAGAATGTTGCGCTCGGTGCCGATGTAGCTGGTGAGCGACATGACCAGCTCTTCGCGAATCGGGTCAATGGGCGGATTGGTGACCTGGGCGAAAAGCTGCCGGAAGTAATTGAACAAAGGTTGCGGACGGTCGGAGAGGCAGGCCAGCGGCACATCGGTGCCCATGGAGCCGACTGGCTCGGCGCCAGCCGCGGCCATGGGCGCGAGGAGGATGCGCAGGTCCTCTTCGCTGTAGCCGCAGGCGCGCTGGCGGCGCAGAAGCGTCTCAGGGTTCGAGGCGATGGTGCGCGAGGGCTCGGGCAACGACATCAGCTTGACCTGCTGCTGATTAATCCACTCGCGGTAGGGTTGGCGCGCGGCAAGCTGCTTTTTGGTCTCGGCGTCGGAGATGATGCGCTGCTGCACCGTGTCGACGAGGAACATGCGGCCGGGTTGCAGGCGGCCTTTTTTGAGGATGTCCTCAGGCGGAACTTCGATGACGCCGGCTTCAGAAGCGAGAACGACGAGATCGTCTTTGGTGACGATGTAGCGGCCGGGGCGCAGGCCGTTGCGATCGAGTGTTGCGCCGATGACTTTGCCATCGGTGAACGTTATGGCCGCAGGGCCGTCCCAGGGCTCCATCAGGGAGGCGTGGTACTCGTAGAAGGCGCGCTTATCTTCGTCCATGTCCGGGTTGCCGGACCATGCTTCGGGAATGAGCATGGCCATGACATGGGGCAGGGAACGGCCGGATTGGTAGAGAAATTCGACGGCGTTATCGAGCGAGGCAGAGTCGCTGCCGCCGGGCATGATGACCGGGTAGAGATCGGAAATCTTGTCGCCATGCAGCGGGCTCGAGAAGACCGACTGGCGGGCATTCATCCAGCTGATGTTGCCGCGGATGGTGTTGATTTCGCCGTTGTGCGCAACGTAGCGGTATGGATGAGCGAGCTTCCAACTGGGAAACGTGTTGGTGGAGAAGCGCTGGTGAATGAGCGCGAGCGCGCTGGTGACGAGCGGGTTGGCCAACTCGAAGTAAAACTTCTCAATCTGCGGGGCCAGCATCAGGCCCTTGTAGATGATGGTGCGGCAGGAGCAGGAGGGGACGTAGAAGGTCTCTTTGTCTTCAATGTCGGAATCGGCGATTTCGTTTTCGGTGCGGCGGCGCACGTGATAGAGCAGGCGCTCGAAGGCATCTTCGTCCATGCCCTGCGGACGGCCGACGAAGAGCTGCTCGATATATGGCTGCGAGGCGCGGGCCTCACGGCCGATGGCGTCACCGTTGACGGGAGTATCGCGCCAGCCAAGAAGCGTAAGTCCCTCTTCCTGGGCGATGCGCTCGAAGACTCCCTCACAACGCAGGCGGTTAGGGCGCTCGACGGGCAGAAAGCACATGGCCACGCCGTAAGCGCCGCGCTCGGGCAGGGTCATGCCGAGCTCGGCACACTCGCGCACGAAGAAGTCGTGGGGAATCTGAATGAGGATGCCGGCGCCGTCGCCGGTTTCGGGGTCGCAGCCGGCCGCTCCGCGATGGGTGAGGTTGATAAGTACCTCGATCCCCTTGCGGATGATCTCGTGGCTCTTTTCGCCGCGGATGTTGGCGACGAAGCCCATGCCGCAGGCATCGTGCTCATCCCGAGGATGATAGAGGCCTTGCGGTTCCGGAATACGGAGACGGCGATTGGTTCTGTCCATGGCACCCTTTGCGAGTGGTATTTTTCATAGCGGAAGCGGGATTATTCCGAAATACACAATCGGCTTGCGATTTCGTCGACGAAAGTCGCCCTGTTTCAGAATCAAGAGGTTTGCAGCAAGCCGGTCCGCATCCGGCGCTGCTTTTAATATAACGAAAAACCGCCGCCAATGGGGAAGTAACTTTCACGATAGGGGATGCAATTGGCGAGGAAAATGCTGATCGTGGACGGGTTTCCCAGAACCCATGTGGCGTGTTTTGTGACGTATACTCGGTTCGAATGATACAAGTAAATGACACGATTCTGGTGACGGGCGGAGCGGGGTTTATCGGCTCGAATTTTGTGCTGAGCTGGGCCAGGACCTGCAGCAGGCCAGTGGTGAACTTTGACCTGCTGAGTTACGCGGGCAATGCCGCGAATCTTGCGCCGCTTGCGGGCGACGAGCGATACACGTTTGTACGCGGCGATATTTGCGACGGGGAGTTGGTGGGTTCGCTGCTGCGCAAGTATCTGCCGAGGGCGATCGTGCATTTCGCGGCAGAAAGCCATGTGGACCGGTCGATCGTATCGCCTGAGGCGTTTATCCGGACCAATGTGCTGGGCACATTTACGCTGCTCGAGCAGGCGCGGGTTTATTGGGCGGGGTTGAACGAGGCAGATCGCGCGGCGTTTCGGTTTCTGCATGTTTCGACGGACGAGGTCTACGGGACGCTGGGAGCCGGACGATCCGGCGTTTTGCGAGACGACCGCGTATGCGCCGAACAGCCCCTATGCGGCATCGAAGGCGGGATCCGATCATCTGGCGCGAGCGTATTTTCATACCTTCGGGCTGCCGGTACTGACCACGAATTGCTCGAATAACTACGGGCCGTTCCAATTTCCTGAAAAGCTGATTCCGCTGATGATTCTGAATGCGCTGGAGGGGAAGCCGCTGCCGGTCTACGGAGACGGGAAAAATGTGCGCGACTGGCTGTTTGTGGAGGATCATTGCGCGGCGATCCGGAAGGTTCTGGAGAGCGGCCGGCCGGGAGAGACCTACAACATTGGCGGAAACAGCGAGCGGGCAAACATCGATGTGGTGACGACGATTTGCGACCTGGTGGACGAGATGCGGCCGCAGGCAGGTGCAGAGCCGAGGCGGAGGCTTATCACTTATGTTCAAGACCGGCCGGGACACGACCGCCGCTATGCCATTGATGCGAGGAAGATCGCGCGCGAACTGGGATGGAAGCCGGCGGAACAATTTGAAGGCGGGCTGCGCAAGACGGTACGGTGGTACCTGGAGCAACAGCGATTGGGTAGAGAGTGTGCGGACCGGAGCGTATCGGGAGTGGATGAAGAAGAATTACGCGGAGCGGAGCGAGCTTGTAAGCATCGATCGATATGAGGATCATTCTGGCACCAATAATCGGCTTACTTGCATCGCGTTGAATGCCCTAGAGGAGCCAAAAGGCGATGAAATTCAGTTCATCAGCTTCGCCGGAAGTAGCTCGCAGCATTGCCTCGACCAGAACTCTTGCAAAGGCATTTTCCTTGTTCGTTGTGGACTTCGGTCAATCGGAGCGATCTATCGACCGGCTACAGGTCTCATTCTCTCGGCGCGAGCGGCAGCCTGGATCACATTGCCACTATTTCTTGGGAATGCTGAAAGGGAGACTTTGTCGGGCAATGGTCCCCAACCTTAGGAGGTCAAGAAGTTTCAAGGAGCCGGGCGGATTCCGGACGATTTCTCTGAAAAGAAGTATGGCGTAAAACCAGACCTGCCGGTGGAGTTGATGAGGATCGATCGACTTCGATGTCAATCCGGACGCAGATCGACTTTCGTACGGCCAGCCCAAGAGTCGAATGTTTTTTGCAGTGAACAAAGTCGGAGCCCAGACGGTGAGCATCTCCGAAGAGCCCACTCATCTTTGGGGACAGATGAGCCGATTGGACAACTCTATTTCAGGACGAGCTCCTGCTCCTGAGAACGGTATACCAGAACCATCTCAATATGCGAGCGAATCGACACACCCTAGCTATGTAGGTAGCTATTCAAACTGGGCATCGTACATGGCGAAGGCAATTGGGCATAACTCAGCCATGGGCCCTAACGACCTCCCGAGTAAGAGCTCACTGAAATTGGCTTACTTACGGGACCATTCTGATGACAACAGCGGCGAATGATGGCCAAGGCAAAGCGCCTTGGATTCGGCCCCGATTGGTGAGGCTGCTAAATCGTTATCGGGGAATGCCGTTTCGCGAGTGTGCGCCATATCTGGCGGAGCTTGAACGGGAAGAAATTGAGACAGAGCGCACCGCTGCAAATGCAACTTGAGACACTCGTCCATTTGGGGATTGATTTATGAAAGGCATTATTCTTGCCGGCGGATCGGGGACGCGGCTTTATCCCGTGACCCATGTGGTGTCAAAGCAGCTTTTGCCGGTGTACAACAAGCCGATGATTTATTACCCGCTGAGCACGCTGATGCTGGCGGGGCTGCGGGAGATCCTGATTATCTCAACGCCGCAGGACACGGGACGGTTTGCCGATTTGCTGGGCGACGGACGCAGATGGGGACTGAAGATCAGCTATGCGGTCCAGCCGAGTCCCGATGGGCTGGCGCAGGCGTTTCTGATTGGGCGCGATTTTATTGGCGGAGACACGAGTGCATTGGTGCTGGGAGACAACATCTTCTACGGGCAGGGATTCTCAAAGCAGTTGCAGGCGACGGCCAAGTTGCAAGAGGGCGCGACGGTGTTTGCGTATCCGGTGGAAGATCCGGAGCGGTATGGCGTGGTTGAGTTCGACAAAGACGGCAGGGCAGTGAGCCTGGAGGAGAAGCCGGCGAAACCGAAGTCGCGGTATGCGGTGACGGGCTTGTATTTTTACGATCGCGACGTGGTGAAGATCGCCGAGACGCTGAAGCCCTCGGCGCGTGGGGAACTGGAGATTACGGACCTGAACCGGCGCTACCTGGAGGCGGGGAAGCTGAAGGTGGAGATCATGAGCCGAGGCATGGCGTGGCTGGATACGGGGACACACGAGTCGTTATTGGAGGCTTCGCTGTTTGTGCATACGATCGAGCGGCGACAGGGTCTGGATATTGCGTGTCCCGAGGAGATTGCCTACAGGCAGGGATTTATCACCGCGGAACAACTGGAGGCACTGGCGGCACCGATTGCGAAGAGCGGGTACGGCGAATATCTGCTGGCGGTGCTGCGGGAACCTTATTTTGCGGGCAAGGTTGAGTAGATATTTGAGCGCGTGAAGTTGAGTTCGACGCATGAGAATATTCCAGGTCTCAAAATCGAGACCCGGGGCACCCTGTTTAGTTTGGAAAACAGCGGCCAGAGACAAAACGATGAAGATAGAACCTACAGCCTTGCCGGGCGTGCTCGAACTGACGCCGGCCATCTTTTGCGACGACCGCGGCGCGTTCATGGAGACCTTCAATCTGCGGCAGATGACTGAAGCGGGGTTGCCGGACCAATGGGTGCAGGACAACTTTTCGATTTCAACGAAGAACGTCCTGCGAGGGATCCACTATCAGATCACGCAGCCGCAAGGGAAGCTGGTGCGAGTGACGCACGGAACGGTGCTGGATGTGGCCGTAGATTTGCGGCGGAGTTCGCCGAAGTTTGGTAAACATGTGGCCGCGGAACTGAGTGGAGAAAACGGCAAGATGCTGTGGATTCCCGCGGGTTTCGGACACGCGTTTCTGGTGCTGAGCAAGGTGCAGGGTTCGCCTACAAGGTGACGGATTATTATTCTCCTGCCGGGGAACGGACGATCGTCTGGAACGACCCGGAGCTGGGGGTCGAGTGGCCGGCGAATGCTGCGGATGTGATCGTTTCGGAGAAGGATGGGAAGGGTAAGCTGTTGCGGGAGGCGGAGGTTTTCGAGTAGTGGCGGGCTGTAGCCTGTTGGAGAGTCGTGCTTCCCAGGTCTCAAAATCGAGACCTGGGGTACTCGCGGAGGTGTTCGATTAACAGCAAGTCAATGAACCGGCAGGCCGGCGCGGCAGGAATTCGGCGGAATGCGATGATACTTGATGAAAAAACGCGTATGCGGCAGTTCTGGCTGAGAGTTTTGCTGGTGCTGGGCATTCTGTGGGGAGGCATGCCTTTCCTTACTCTGCCTCTCGTAGTGATGGGCGTCATTGCGGCACCTTTCGGGTTATTTGTGACCATCGTCAACGGAGTGATCGTTGCGCCGGCGTGCACCCTGGCCTTCTGGCACCGTCGTTCTGCTTGCATTTGGCTGAGCTTGAACGCGATGATGGTGGGGGTGGCGATCGCTCTCATCAAACCTCAAACAAGCGAAGTGTATTTGGACGGGACGATCGGAGTAGTCGGTTCCGTTGTGATCGCCCTGTGTCTCGACTTTATGGAGATCCGGCGCTGGCCGCCGGCGCTCAACCGGTGAGACCAACTTGCCGGTATCGCGATTCGACGGGTTCGGCACTGGGGCTGCTTCCTGGCGATTTTGCCAATTTTCAAACCGGTCGTAGGGCCAACCCGATCTGACACAACAGATCTGACGCCATTTCGGGGGTTTTGCGGCCGTTATTGTGCGAGCAACGGCCATATCTACACGGGAGATGCCGATGGTATACTCACTTGTCGGGTGTGGAAGCGACACCGCCATTTTCACCGCGTTTTGAGGTAGTTATGTCAGGCCATTCGAAGTGGGCCACCATCAAGCACAAGAAGGGCGCGCTGGATGCCAAGCGCGGCAAGATTTTCACCCGCCTGCTCAAGGAAATTGCGGTAGCGGCCAAGGGCGGCGGTAACCCTGACACCAACGCGCGGCTGCGAACTGCGGTTCTGGCAGCCAAATCGGAAAACATGCCCGCGGACAACATCAAGCGCGCTATCCTGCGCGGTACCGGTGAGCTTGAGGGCGTGAGCTACGAGGAGATATCCTTCGAGGGCTACGGTCCCGGTGGCGTGGCGCTCCTGGTGGATGTCCTGACCGACAATCGGAACCGTGCGGTGAGCGAGATCCGGCACACCTTTGCGAAGAATGGCGGAAACCTGGGCGAAACGGGCTCAGTGAGGTTCATGTTCGCGAAGAAGGGACTGATCGCGGTAGAGAAATCGGCAGCTACCGAAGAGCAGTTGATGGATATTGTGCTGGAGCATGGCGGTGAGGATCTGCGGGACGAGGGTGAGACATGGGAGATTGTTACCGAGCCGAGCGCATATGAGAAGGTGGCCAATGCCGTGAAGGCGGCCGGAATTCCGACGGTGATGAGCGAAGTGACGATGCTGGCCTCGACCTACACTAAGCTCGACGGCAATCCGGCAGCGCAGATGGTGCGGTTGCTGGAGGCGTTGGAAGATCTGGACGATGTGCAAAGCGTTCACTCGAACTTCGACATGGACGCCGAACAGATGGAGCATGCGGCGGGATAGGCTCGGTAGAGGCAGGCACTACAGAAGGCCGCCCGGATGTGGCGGTCTTTTTTTGGTAGAGGCGGGACCGAAGGAACCAGAATCGGGATTGCGGACCGGAGGGTGGGAAGGAACTTGAAGCTAGCAGGAAAACTTGTAGTGTTCTGTTTGGCGGCTGGAACCATGATCGCAACCGCACAGGCGCCGGACGCGGCAGCCGGCAAGGCGGATGATGCTGCAAATCCAGTGGCCCAGGTAAGGAACGAACGGGGATGGGAGTATGGACCGTTTGCCAATTGGGGATCGGGCGTTGGCGTCAGGTCGGATTACAAGTTTTTCTGGGGCGGTTTTGAACTTGGCAAGGTGATGACGCCGGTGATTCATGCCGGGTTTTTGAGCGGGCAGTTTCAACTCGCAGGAAACATCATGCCGCTGTGGCTCGGCTTCACTCCGCCCCCGCATGAACAGCAGTACACTTGCCAGATTCCGGATGGGCAATTGATCGGTTGCACTTTGCCAACGGGCGGCGGCACGTTCCATGGGGTCAGCTTGACGCCTGTCATCTTCCGTTGGAACCTGGCGACGAAATCAAGGCGGATTCAGCCGTGGATCCAGGCCGCGGGCGGACTCATTTACACGACGCACAAGTATCCGCCGAACCTTTTGAGCGGGACGTACGAGATTAATGGGGGAGCGGCGGCGGTGGACGGGGGAACGAGTGTCTGGAATTTCTCGCCGCAGGGCGGAGGCGGAATTCATATTTTCCTGCGGCCAAAACGGTCGATTGATATTGGCGTGAATGGCATGCACCTTTCATCGGCCTCGCTGGGCGATCGCAACCCGGGCGTAAACGGCAGTGTTCAAGTGCAGGTGGGCTACACCTTTTGGAGGTGAGTAGGACCAGTGAACAGTGGAACGAGGGACAAGAGAACAAGAGGGCAAGCGATCGAGAGACCGGGAATTGGAAAAGGTTGAATCGGGGAACGTCCTGCGGCGATGAATCGAGTGGAAGACAAGAATGGCAGGGAAGCGGGTCGCGGATGAGCGGATCGATTGTGGAGTGTGTACCCAACTTTTCAGAAGGCGCAGATGTGGGGCGAGTGGAAGCGATTGTAGCCGCTATGAATGTCGCTGGGGTGCATCTGCTGGACTGGTCGATGGACTCCGACCACAACCGGTCGGTGGTGACCATCGCGGGTGAACCGGCGGCGGTAGTTGAAGCAGCCGTACGCGGCGCGGGCAAGGCTGTGGAGTTGATCAACCTGACCAGCCAACAAGGTGAGCATCCACGCATCGGCGCGGCAGACGTTATTCCCTTTGTGCCGGTGAAAGACATCAAGCTGGAGCAATGCGTTCTGCTGGCGCGGCAGGCGGGGCTGGAGATCTGGCGGCGATTCGGAGTCCCTGTGTATTTTTATGAAGCGGCCGCTTCACGGCCGGACAGAGTGAATCTTGAGAATGTGCGCCGGGGCCAGTTTGAGGAACTGAGAGACGCGGTGGAGAAAGATCCTTCGCGGCGCCCCGACCTTGGCGGCCCGGGCCTTCATCCGACAGCCGGAGCGTGCGCTGTAGGGGCGCGCAGATTTCTGGTTGCATACAACATCTACTTCGATTCAACCGATGTCGCAATCGTGCGGGCGATTGCCAAGGAGATTCGCGCTTCGTCCGGGGGATTAAAGGGCGTGAAGGCGATGGGCGTGATGGCGCACGGACGCGCCCAACTTTCGATGAACATCACGGATTTCGGGGCGACTCCGCTTTCAGAGGTGTACCGGAAAGTGGTGAGTCTCGCTGCACGGCATAAAGTCGCTCTGGCCGAAGGAGAGGTGATTGGCCTGGTTCCGGAAGCGGCGTGTGAGCGGGAAAGCGATTGGATGCGTCAATTAATTGAGTTTGACGAGGGGACCAAGGTCCTGGAGCGACGCCTGGCGCATCCGCTGGCGTGGCCGGCAAACTAATGTCATTGGCGCTCGTAGAACGCCGGAGCGATTTACCGGCCTGAAGCTACAATGGAGCCTGGGAACTGCAAAACCCAAGCTCCCATTGAGCTTAAAATGGGCGAGAAAAGCAATTATTTAATGTCCGCAAGAGGCACAGAATGTGAGTGGAGGAAGAAATTGCTCAAGAGGTTGATTAGATTTTCTACGGTGACCATATTGGCCACCGGCGCAGCCTTGGCACCGTGCGCGCAATTGTCGACCGATGCGCGCGGCGCGATTCCGCACGACGTGCAGCAACTGGTCGTGATCGACTACCGGGCGATGCAGGATTCGACGGCGGCAATGGACTTGCGCAATCGCGTAATGCCTCCAGAGTTGAAACAGTTCGACGAGGCGTTGAGCAAGTTCACGGTGAAACTCGGAGGCTCGGGCCAGGGCCAGCCCTTCGATCAATACGTGGACGAACTGGCATTTGCATTGTTCCGGCCCACTCCCGACAGCGACGCATTGCAGATGGTGGGCATCGCGCAAGGTCAGTTTCCCGCGCAAGACATTCTGGCGAGTTTTCGCGTGCAAAAGATAAAACCGACGATGGTGCGAACCAACAGCATCTATCCGATGACAAGAACCGGAATGGTTTTGTGCTTCGTGGATCCATCGACGATGGTTTTCGGCAGCAAAGATTCCGTGACCAAGGCTCTGGATGCACGCGACGGCATGACGGCGAGCATGCTGACCAACGGGCCGATGATGAATGCAATGCAGAGTGTGGACTCGAATCCGCTGTGGAGCATTCTGGACAACAAGGGCACGCAAACCATGATGAAGGAACTGCTGGGTCAAGCGGGATCGGTGACTGATTTCGACACGGTGAAGCAGCGGCTTGAGGCGTCGTGGTATTCGATGGATTTCTCGCACGGTGTCAATTTCAATCTGACAATTGAGACCGGAGACTCGTTTGCGGCGGCCACGATTTCTTCACTGCTGTCGGCTGCGGTGATGTTGCGGAAGATGACGGCGTCAGACACGGAGAAGCAGGCGCTGGCTGCAACGGACATCAGCTCAAGCTCGGGAAACTTGAGCATTCACTTTGCGAGTTCGGACGCGCAGTTCGCAGCGCTGCTGCAGTCGCCGCTGTTTCAAAGCATGGTTCACTGACTGACGCGATCGGTCCGCAATCTACGAGTTTGACTGAGACGGGTTTAGGAGTGCACTTTCTGATTGGGCGGCGCGATGCCGCCCGTTTTTATTTGCGCGGAATGTATTGGACTTCCATTGCCGCCTGAATTGCGGATGGGGTCGTTGTGTCTCAGGATGGGGAAGTCAGTTTGGGCAGAAATTGGGCTTTCCCTTGAGGCAGAAGGACAATCTTGAGCTGGCCCTGCTGGCCCTCTTCGAGCGTTGGTCCGGTGATGTGGATCTGCTTGTCGTCCGCGCCGGTGTAAGTGACGTTGAGCGGGCCGCTGCCGCGAACCTGAAATCGATAATGGAAGACCTCACCTGAATTGATGACGTCGGCGCCAAAGCTGGCGTCGGGGTAGTCGACTTCAAGGAGCTGGACGGGCGCGCCGGTGCGATTCACGATGGTGGTATCGATGTGGTAGGAGTGGCAGGCCGAAAGGGCTAGCAACGCGACGAAGAGGGCGGCGATGATCGTCGACTTTTGGGGCTTCCTGCCCTGGCGCCAAAAAGCCGGCGCAGCGATGGGGCAACGAGCCAGGTTGCGCTGCGATTGTTGGCGGGTCATTCTGCGTTTTCGCCTTTGGTTGATGCGGCTTGTTGAGGTGACTCGGCGGGGAAATGTTTCTGCATAAGTTTTTCGATGCGATCGAGGCGCTTGGCGAGTTCGGGAAGGCGCTGGAAGATGGTGACGGCGCGCAACCAGATGCGATTGTCGAAGCCGGGCGAGCCGGAGATCATTTTGCCGGGCGGGACATCGTGGGAGACGGCGGATTGCGCGGTGAGGATGACGCCGTCGCCAACGGTGCAGTGTCCGGCGATGCCGACCTGGCCAGCCAGGATGACATTGTTGCCGATGACGGACGAGCCGGCGAGCCCGGTCTGCGCGCAGAGAAGCGTGTCGTTGCCCACGCGGGAACCGTGACCGACCTGGACGAGGTTGTCGACTTTTGTTCCATCGCCGATTTCCGTAGCGCCGACGGTGGCGCGGTCGATGGTGGCGTTGGCCTGGACGTCCACACGGCTGCCGATGCGGACGGGGCCGGACTGGGGAATTTTCTCCCACTGACCTTTTTCGTTTTTGGAAAAGCCGAAGCCGTCCGCGCCGATGATGACGCCGTTTTCTAGTGTGACGTGGTCGCCGAGGATGCAGTTTTCTCGGACGACGGCATGGGCGTGCGCGAAGAAGTGACTGCCGACTTGTACGCCGGGATAGAGGACGACGTGAGGCAGAAGAGTGGCGTGAGGGCCGAGGCGCACGTTGGGACCGACGACGACGTATGCTCCGATGTGGGCGTCGGGTCCGATTTCCGCAGTGGGATCAATGACGGCAGTGGGGTGGATGCCGGGCGGATAGGCTGGCGGCTGATAGAAGAATCCGAGCGCACGGTTGAAGGCGTGGTAGGGGTTCTTGATGCGCAGGGTTGCGGCGGAGATTTCCTGGAATTCGGGCTCGACGACGACGGCGGCGGCCCGGGTGGTTCGGGCAAGAGCGGTATAGCGAGGATTTGCGACGAAGGTGATTTCGGTGGGGCCGGCGACTTCAATCCCATTGACGCCGGTAATCTCGAGGTCGGGATTGCCGCGGAGTTCTGCGCCCAGACGGCTTGCCAATTCGCCTAGCTTCATTGAGGAGATTGTAAAGGAGAGGGCGGAGGTGCGGGATCAGTGACGGCGGGAGCTGGCGACGAGACCTGCATTGGCGGGGCTTGGAGCGTGTGTGCGGCGGATTGGGCGGCGTCGAGCGTAGCGCCGGGAATGATGCCGAGGACGAGCGTGGTGGCAGCGGCGAGAAAGACGGCGGCAATGACGGCAGGACCGACCGCGGGCCTGGGCGCGGCGATTTTCTCATCTGGAGACGGGCGCTGCGCCGCGACCAGCGCGAGGCGAAGGTAATAAGCAGCCGCCAATCCTGAATTGAGCAGGCCGATGATGGCGAGCCAGATCGCGCCGCCGTCGACCGCGGCAGTGAAGGAGTAGAACTTGCCGAAGAATCCGCCGGTGAAGGGGATGCCGATGAGCGAGATGAGGAAGAAGATGAGCAGGCTGCCGAGAAGCGGCGATCGATAGATGACGCCGCGGAAATCGTCGATGAGCGAGAGTTGCTCGTCGTATCCGGCAACCAGCGTGATGACGGCGAAGATGCCGACGTTCATGGCCACATAGGCAGCCGTGTAGAAGGCTGCAGCGGAGATACCGATTTCGCCGATGCCGGCAAAGGCAGCAAGCAGATACCCCGCATGTGCGATGGACGAATAGGCCAGCATGCGCTTCACATTCTGCTGGCGAAGGGCGGCGAGGTTGCCAACGGTCATGGAGAGGACGGCAACGATCCAAAGCAGCGGCGCCCACAGCGAACGAAGATCGGGGAACATTTCGTAGGTGACGCGCAGAAGCAATGCGAAGGCGGCAGCCTTGGGGGCGGTGGAAAGCAGCGCAACGACGGGCGTAGGCGCGCCTTCGTAGACATCGGGCGTCCACACGTGAAAGGGCGCGGCGGAGACTTTGAAAAGGATTCCGACCAGCATGAGCGCCAGCGCGGCGACGACCAGGGAATGGTTTTGCGCGGCGGGCGCCAGATGCGCGATCTCGTAGATCTGCGTGGTCCCGGTAGCGCCGAAGATGAGCGCAATGCCGTAAAGCAGGAAAGCCGTGGCGAAGGAGCCGAGGAGGAAGTACTTGATCGCGGCTTCCGGGCTGCGTCCGGTCTGCTTACGGTAGGCGGCAAGGATGTAGGTAGAGATGGAGGAGATTTCAAGCGCGATGAAGACAACCAAGAGCTCGACGGCACTGGTGAGAAGGCACATGCCGACTGCGCCGAAAACGACGAGCGCATAGAACTCGCCCTGATGGTGGGTGGTGGCGGGCAACGTGTCGAGCGCGAGAAGGAGAACGACGAGGATCAATCCGCAGATCAACACATGGAAGAAAACGGTGAAGGCGCTGGTTTCGACCGTGTTATAAAAGCCGGTTCCTTGGGGCAGAGAGAGCTGCCAGAGGCTGGCCCAGATGGCGATGGTGGTTCCGATGGCAGCGACCCAGCCGAGGTTTCGCCGCGGCAGTGCGGGCGGGAGCGAGGCGTCAATCAGCATGATGAGGACGCCGGTCAAAGTGAGGATGAGCTCAGGGAGGATGCGGTAGATGTCGGGAACGGAGGTCATGGGGCCTCCGAGCGCGCCGACGCGATAGATGGGACGGAAAGATCGGCGTTTGCGGCGGTAGTGGGCGGAGAAGTTCCCTCAGGGGCCAAAGACCGCGGAGATTTTGCAACGTGATCGGCACGGCTGAAGCCGTGCCCCTTCAAAGCTGCAGATCCTACGACTGCGGCCGTCCGTTGCAGACGGCCTTCGGTCAGGATGACAGTGTGCGTGACAGATTCCGCGATTCGGCCGAGTGGGCTCGGCCTGTGCGGGATGACAGAGCTTGGTGCGGAAGTTTGCGGTATCTGGTTCGGGGCGGATTGCGCTGGAAGTGGCGGCGAATGAATGCCCGTCTGGATCGAATTCAGCCAGAGATTCGGCGCCAGGCCCATGACAAGCATGAGGACGGCGAGCGGGGTGAGAATGCTGAGTTCGCTGAAGCGCAGATCAGCCGGAGGCCTCGAAGTTGCAAGCGCGCTTTCAGGACCATAAAAAAGGCGCTGCACGAGCCAGAGCATGTAGGAGGCGCTGAGAATGACACCGAGCGTGGCGGCGACGGCCCATCTTTGGCTGACCAGGGCGAAGGTGGCGGAGAGGATGGTGAATTCGCCGATGAAGCTGCTCAGCATGGGCAATCCGATCATGGCCAGCGCGGCGATGACAAAGAAGGTGGCAGCGCGCGGAAGTTTGGCGGCAAGCCCTCCATAGGAGTCGATCTCACTTGTGCCATAGCGAAGTTCGAGCGCGCCGAGGAGAAGGAAGATCGCAGCATCGACGACACCGTCGGAAAGAATCTGGTAGACCGCGCCGGACCCGCCGGTGAAAGTGAGCCCGTAGATGCCGAGAACAATGATGCCGAAGAGGCTAAGAGCGGCGAAGGCGATCAGCCGCCAGAAGTCGCGCTGGACGAGGGCGAGACAAGCGCCATAAAGGATTCCGACGACTCCGAGTGCGATGAGAAGCGGCGCGATGGCATGCGCCTGGGCAGGGAAGAGCGAGACGTGGAAGCGGAGCATGGAATAGAGGCCGAGTTTGCCGGCGACGACCATGGCTAATGCAACGGGTGCTTCGCTGTAGGTGTCGGCGAGCCAGCCGTGAAGGGGAAACACGGGAACCTTGACGGCAAACGCGAAGAGGAACGCGAAAGCGACCCAGAAGAGAGCGCGGGCGGGAAGGACACCGCTGGCGGTTTGATATTGGAGCTCGGTGAAGTTAAAGGTGTGCGTCCGCGCGTAGAGCCAGAGAATGGCGACGAGCAGCGGCGCGGAGGGGATGAAGGTGAACAGGAAGAATTTAAGCGCTGCTCGGGGACCATCCTTGCGGCCATACATGGCGATCAGAATGGCCATGGGGACCAGCGAGAGCTCCCAGAAGCCGTAGTAGAGCATGAGGTCGAGTGAGATAAATACGCCGAACATGGCCGTCTGCTGGACGAGAAAGAGTGAATAGAAGATTTTGCGGCGGCTCTGGATGGCATTCCAACTGGCGATGACGCCGACAGGCGCGAGCAGGCCGACCAGGACAACGAGCCAAAGGCTCAGTCCGTCGACGCCAACGTGGTAAAAGATCGCGGGGCTCTGGATCCAAGGAACATTCTGCTCGAATTGAAAGCCTGTCTGGCCGTAGGCAAAGTGCGCGGGCAGATGAAGCGTGAGGAGGAAGGTGACGAGGGTGGTGAAGAGCGCGATCCAATTGGGGAGCTTAGCGCGGTCGGGCAAAAGCGCAACGACGACTGCGCCTGCCAGCGGAACCAGCAGGATGAGGGTGAGAATGATTGGGTCGATTGCGTGCATGCTCAATGCCTCACCACAGCAGTAGCAAAATCGAAACTCTTTTCACGCAGCAGGACGAACAGCAGTACGGCAGCGGCGCCCAGTGCCAGCCACGCCGCATACGACCGCAGATTGCCGGATTGCCAGCGCTGGAGAATTGCTCCGGCTAGGCTGGCAATGCCAGCGAGGAGCCACGCAAGTCCGCCGAGAATTGCGGTGTCGACGGCCCAACCCAAAATGTACCTTGAGCCGGCGAGCAGCGGCTTCACAATGACCGCGCCGTAGATCTCGTCGACGTAGTACTTGTTGACGAGAAGCTTGTAAATGCCGGGCATTGCGGCTGCAAGCTGTGCCGGGCGCTCAGGCTTGCGCCGATAATACTTGTCGATAATGAGCCAACCTTCAAGAGCCAGAGCAACCGCGGCGAACATGAGGATGAGTTCGAGGCCGATGCTGCCGGTGGATACGGTGCGATGCAGGCCGACGGATGGCGCCAGATATTCGGTGAAGCGGTCGATGCCGATCCAGCCGCCGCACACGCAGAGCAGAGCCAGAACGGCCATGGGCGCGCGCATGGACCACGGGCTTTCGTGCAGGTGCGGGAACTCATCAGGGGCTAAAGCCCCTTCTACCTTGCTGGTCGAATTGGCACGACTGAAGTCGTGCCCTGATACAGAGCTCGTTCGGGGGCCTTGTCCGAAGAAGGTCATGTACCAGAGGCGGAACATGTAGAGCGCGGTAATCAGGGCGGTGACGAAGCCGACGAACCAGAGAATCTTGCCGAGGGTACCCTGCAGAAATGCTGCATAGAGAATGGCGTCTTTCGAGAAAAAGCCCGCGAAGGGCGGGATTCCGCAGATCGCGAAGACTGCCGCGGTCATCGTCCAGAAAGTGACGGGAAGCTTCGTGCGCAGGCCGCCCATCTTTCGCATGTCCTGCTCGCCCCCCAGAGCGTGAATCACCGAACCGGCGGCAAGAAAGAGCAAAGCTTTGAAGAAGGCGTGGGTGACGAGATGAAAGATTGCCGCGGAATAAGCGGCAACTCCACAGGCGAGAAACATGTAACCGAGCTGCGAAATGGTGGAGTAGGCGAGTACGCGCTTGATATCGTTCTGCACCAGGCCCATGGTGGCGGCGAAAAGCGCCGTCGCGGCGCCGACGATGGCGACCGTGGCCAGCGCAAACGGCGAGCGGTCAAAGAGGAAATGTGTGCGGGCGATCATGTAGACGCCTGCCGTAACCATGGTGGCCGCGTGGATGAGCGCGGAGACTGGCGTGGGGCCTTCCATGGCGTCAGGCAGCCAGACGTAAAGCGGCAGTTGCGCGCTCTTGCCCGCGGCGCCGACCAGCAGGCAGAGGCAGATGACGGTGAGCGTACCGCCATGCCATGCGGTATTCAGCGCCAGACTGACACGCATGTCAGAGAACGAAAGCGTGCCGAAGTTAGCCAGCAGCAGGAAGATACCAATGAGGAAGCCGAAGTCGCCGATGCGATTGACGATGAAGGCTTTCTTGCCTGCGTCGGCAGCAGAGTTCTTCTGGAACCAGAAGCCGATGAGCAGATAGGATGCGAGGCCGACGCCTTCCCAGCCAACAAACAGCAGCAGAATGTTGCCGGCGAGAACGAGAACGGTCATGAAGAAGAGAAAGAGATTGAGATAGCTGAAATAGCGCGCGTAGCCCGGATCGTCGTGCATGTAGCCAATGGAGTAGACGTGAATCAGGAAGCCGACTCCGGTGACCACAAGGAGCATGACGAGCGAAAGTTGGTCGAGAACGATGCTGAAATCGGCATGGATGGGGCCGATGGCAAGCCAGGGACGGGCAGCGGTTTCCACGTAGGGCAGCGTGATCGCTGTTGCCGGGCCGCAGCCGGCGCAAGTGGCAGCCGCCGAGACGCTGGAGGAGATAGCTGCGTTGAGCACAAGCGCCAGCGAGCCGAGCGGCGCGAGTATGCCGATGATGGTGGTGAGACGCCGCGGCAACCGGGAGCCGAGGATTCCATTGAGAAGGAAGCCGGCGAACGGCAGCAGCGGAACCAGCCAGAGATGAAGAGACTCGTTCATAGTTTCATTAAATCGATGCGATCGACAGCCAAAGTGCCGCGCGCGCGAAAGACGGCAATGATGATGGCGAGACCTACAGCGGCTTCGGCGGCCGCAACCATCATGACAAAGAAAACAAAGATCTGCCCTTTCACCGCATGCCACTGATAGGCAAAGGTGACAAAGGAAAGATTGACGGCATTGAGCATGAGCTCAATGGACATGAAGACGGTAATGAGGTTGCGCTTGATGAGAAATCCGACGACGCCGAGCGAAAAGAGGGCTGCGCTCAGGAGTAGATACCAATTGAGTGGGATGTCGTGCTGAAGGAAGGTCATTTGGAGGCCGTCCCTTCCGAGCCTTCGCGGTGGGCAATTGCGACGGCGCCGAGGATGGCGATCAGGATCAGCACCGAGGTGACTTCGAACGGTAAAAGCAGTTCGTGAAAGAGCACCTGGCTGAGGAGGACTAAATTTGACTGGTTCGGGTTGCTGGTGAGCCCCTGGCCGATATGCGCGGACCCAAGCCCTTGCGCGTGAAGAATCACGGTGGCGAGAACGGCGAGAAGAACTGCAACTGCTGAGAATCCTACGGGAATGGCGGCCCGGCTGCCCAGAGTGCGTTCTTCGCGGCCCGCGTTGAGGAGCATGACGACAAAGGTGAACAGGACCATGACGGCCCCGGCGTAGACGATGATCTGGGCGATCGCGAGAAACTCCGCGCCGAGCAGAAGATAGAGGACGGCGAGCGAAGTCATGACGACGATGAGAGAAAGGGCACTATTAATAGGATGACTCTGCAGGAGGAGATTGATGGCTCCAGCGAGGCAGAATCCGGCAAAGAGGAGAAACAGGATCAGGTGCATTAACTTTGAAGGAAAATCCTTCCCGATTGTAAATGAGCTTGAGTCACCCAATTGGAGCGAATCACGCCGACGCAGACATCCGTAAGAGCAGCCGCAGATCCTTCGACTTCGTCCGCTCTGGCGGACTCGCACAGGATGACAGCGGCGGTTTTGGATAAGTACTCAGCGGTAGGCAAGCCAGAGGCTTGTGCCCACAATGTTGAGGATGGCAAGTGGAAGCAAAAAGCGCCATCCGAAGTTCATGAGTTGGTCATAGCGGAAACGAGGCAATGTTCCCCGCACCCACACATAGAGACAGAGAAAAGAAAACACCTTGATCACAAACCAGAAGAGCGGCAGCACGGCGTTGATGAAGGTGCTTTGCAGCGGAGGCATCAGATCGCCGAGCGGACTGGTCCAGCCGCCCAGAAACAGGAGCGTGGCCACGCAACCCACGTTTATCATGTTGCCGTACTCGGCCATAAAGAACATGGCGAACTTCATGGAGCTATATTCTGTGTGGTAGCCGCCGGTGAGTTCGCTTTCGGCTTCAGGCAGGTCGAAGGGCGAGCGATTGGTCTCGGCAAAGGCGGCCACCAGGTAAATGAAGAAAGCGATGAACTGCAATCCGCCGAAGATATTCCAGGTGACGATGCCTTTCTGGGCCTGCTGCTCGACGATGGTGCGCAAGTTGAGCGAGCCGGCACGCATTACGACACCGACCAGCGACAGCCCGAGAGCAAGCTCGTAGCTGATCAACTGCGACGATGAGCGCAACGAGCCGAGGAGCGAGTATTTGTTGTTGGACGACCAGCCTGCCAGAGCGATTCCGTAGACACCGATTGAAGTAATGCCGAGGACAACGAGCAGGCCGATGTTGATATTCGAGATTTCAAAGAAATCGAAACCGCGGGGGCCCATGTTCGGCGGCCCGAACGGCACCACGGCAATCAAGATGAGCGTGCAACTGAGCGAGATGAGCGGCGCCAGCAGGTAGATGGGCCGGTACACGGCCGTGGGAATCATGTCCTCTTTAAGGAAAGACTTGGCGCCGTCGATGAGCGGCTGCAAAAGGCCGAAGGGTCCCACGCGGCTGGGTCCCCAGCGGTTCTGAATGCGGCCTACCAGCTTGCGTTCGAGGAGCACCGTGTAGGCGATGCCCATGAGCATCACGACCGTGACCACGGCAACCTTGAGCAGGCTCCAAAAAAAGAATTCGAGTAGCGTCACGTGCGGTTAGCCTTTTCAAACAGCGAGTGAGCAAGTTAGCAGGCCAGCAGCGGCTGCGCACAGTCTGTCAGTCGGCTGCGGATTGTGCGAGTTCCTTTGCCTGGTGTTCTTCAAGTTGCTTGAGCGCCGGGCTATAACGGCCCAGCGTTCCGGAAGTAAAGAGCGTATCGTGAGCCGGCACGATGAGATCGGCGCCCCCGAGCGAAGAGGCAGAGACGAACCTCGGCGAAGCCGGTTCGGTGTGTACGTCGTTGCCGGCAAGAAGATTGATGCGATCGAGCTTATAGCCGGGGACGAGGCGGCAGATTTCGTCGAGAACGGCGAAGGGATCAAAGGGGCTGAGTCTGGGTTCGAGGCCGTTCGCCTCAAGCCAGACGGCATGGCGATCGGCTTCGCCTGCCTGCGCGCCGCGCGATTGCCCGAGATCGGCCGTGGTGCCGCCGCGGCCGAAGGGAACCAGGGATTTGATGGGTGCGCCCATAGCTTCAGCCAAACGGACAAGGATTTCCAGGTCGGGCTTCACGCCGGGACGATCGGCTGCCTTGCGTACGATTTGAATGTCACCGAAGGTGTTGGTGACCGTGCCGGACTTCTCGTAGAGACTGGCGGCGGGGAGAACGACATCGGCAAGCGCGACAGTTTCAGTGAGAAAGAGATCCTGCACGACAAGAAATGTATTCTTGAGTGCGGCGGGGTTCAGCTTGGCGCGTGAAGCCGGATTGGCGCCGACGACCAACAGAGCGCCCAGATCGCCTGCGGCAGCCGCATCCAGCATTTGCGGGATGGTTTTACCGGGAGTAGACGGCAGGTTTGCATATTCGGCGAATGCGCCTGGTGCACTCATGGGGATATAGCCCGGCAGCAGGTCAGGGAAGAGGCCCATGTCGGCAGCGCCGCGTGAATTCGAATGATCGCCCAGGCATGCGAAGCGGACAGAATCGGGATTCGGGCCGCGCTCGAGGCCCCAGGCAACGAGATTGTCAATTGCCGCGCCGCGAATCTCCGATCCAAAGATGACGATGAGCGACGGCTCGTCCTTGATGGCTTTGGCGAGGTCGGTTTCACCGCGATCGAAAATGGTTGTCAGATCTTTGTAGCCGTTCGGCGGCAGACCCTGCACGGCGCGAGCCTGGCGCTCGAGCTTGATGGTCGTATGGTTGGCGATATAAAGACGCGCGCGATTGAGCCGCACAGCCGTGCGCAGCAGCCATGCGAGGAGCGGATGTTCGTCCGTAGGATTTCCGCCGACGACGAGAATGGCGCATGCGGAAGCGATGTCGCGCAAGCTGGCAGTTTTTCTGGGATGACCCGAGAGGGCGCGCGCGAAGGCGGCGTAGCCAGTGGTCCGCTCGTGGTCAATATTGCTGGTGCCGAGAATCGTCCGCGCGAATTTCTGCAGCACGTAGTTTTCTTCGTTGGTGGTGCGGTTGGAACCAATCACCCCGATCGCTGCACCGCCGCGAGCGTCGCGAATGTCTTTAAGCTTCGACGCGGCGTGGCGAATGGCATTTTCCCAGGTTACGGGTTCGAGCTTACCTGAGGAATTGCGAACGAGGGGTTGAGTCAAGCGGTCCGGGCTGTCGACGAAGTCGAAGCCGAAGCGGCCCTTGGCGCAAAGGAAATCGTTGTTGATGCCGCTCTTGTCGCGGTTGTCGGCACGAATGATTTCGGCGCCGTCGGCGGTAGAGCGCACGCCGAGGGTAACTTTGCATCCATCGGCGCAGTGTGTGCAGACAGTGGAGACGTGATTCATCTCCCAGGGACGGGTCTTATAGCGGTAGCTGCCGCTGGTGAGCGCGCCCACGGGGCACACGTCAATGCACATGCCGCACTGCTCGCAATCGAGCTGTTGGCCGTCGTTGGGGACGATGACCGAATCGGCGCCACGATTGTGGATACCGAGCGCCCACACGTCCATGCCCTCGCCGCACATGCGGATGCAGCGGTAACAGAGGATACACCGCGGGCGATCGTAAAATACCGCGGGCGACCACTGCTGTTCATCGCGATGATGCTTGGCCTCCACGTAGAGGCTTTCGCCCGCGCCGTACTTGAAGGTCATGTCCTGCAACTCACACTCGCCGCCGGCATCGCAGACGGGACAGTCGAGGGGGTGGTTGCCGAGGAGCAATTGGATGGTCGCCTTGCGCGCCTGAGCAATTTCCGGCGATTCCGTAATGAAAACCTGGCCCTCAGCGACGGTGGTGGTGCAGGCGGTCTGCAGCTTGGGGACTTTTTCCTGGCGCACGACGCACATGCGGCAGGCGGCCTGCAGCGAGAGGCCGGGATAGTAGCAGAAAGCTGGAATCTCAATGCCGGCCTTGCGGCATGCGTCAATGAGCAGCGTTCCCGCCGGAGCGGTGAGTTTCTTTCCATCGACTGTGAAGGTTACGTCGGGCATTCAGTGTTTGCAGTCCCTCAGGGGCTGAAGCCCCGAAATTTCTCGCATTTTTCGGCCCAGCTAAAGCTGGGCCCTTGTTACAGAACTGGTTCTTGAACCACGCTCTAGTTTGTTTTCAGTACGACTCAAGTTGTGCCCTTTCAAAACTTCTCGGGGCCTAAAGGCCCCTGCTCCCTCCGTTACACGACGGTCAGCTGCAGCACGCCTTCCCGCGCAAACGGGCAGAGCTTGCCGTTCAAATGATCTTCAAATTCCTTGCGAAACTTCTTGATGAACGCGATGGTCGGCATGGCCGCTGCGTCGCCCAGCGGGCAAAACGTGCGACCCAGCATGTTTTCGGCCAGGTACTGCATGTTGTCGATGTCGCTGGGCGCGCCGAAGCCCGCGTGAAAGCGCGTGAGCGATTTTTTCAGCCAGTCAGTCCCTTCACGGCAGGGAATGCACCAGCCGCAGCTCTCGTGCGCGTAGAAACTGATGGTGCGGAGCGCAAACTCGACGATGCAGGTCTGATCGTCGATGACCACTACACCGCCCGAACCGAGCATCGAACCGGCTTTGCCCACCTGGTCGAAGTCCATGCCGATATCGATCTCTTCCGGCAGCAAAACCGGAGTGGATGAGCCGCCAGGAACCACCGCTTTAAGATTGCGGCCACCGCGAACGCCGCCTGCTACCTCATAGATCATCTTCTTTAGGTTGTATCCCATGGGCAGTTCGTACACGCCTGGGCGTTCGACGTGACCGCTGATACAAAAAAGACGCGTGCCGCCGTTGCGTGGAGTTCCGATGCCGGCGTAAGCCGCCGCACCCATGTTGATGACGTGGGGAACGGTGGCGATGGTCTCCGCATTGTTGATCACTGTCGGACCACCGTAAAGGCCGACAACGGCAGGGAAGGGCGGCTTGATGCGCGGCACACCGCGCTTGCCTTCAAGCGACTCCATGAGCGCCGACTCTTCCCCCACTTCGTAGGCGCCCGCCCCGGTTTGCGTGATGATTTCGAATTCTTTTCCGGAGCCGAAGATGTTTTTGCCGAGGAATCCGCGCTCATAGGCATCGGCCACGGCGCGTTCCGTGATTTCGAGCAGGTAGCGATACTCACCGCGAAGGTAGATGAAGCCCATCTTCGCGCCAACGGCGAGACCAGCAATGATCGTGCCTTCGATCACGGAGTGCGGATCGTGAAGAAAGATAAGGTGATCTTTGCAGGTGCCAGGCTCGCTCTCATCGCCGTTGACCAGGATGTATTTGGGCTTGGCCGACTGCTTGGGGACGAAGGACCACTTCATACCGGTCGAGAATCCCGCGCCTCCGCGTCCACGCAGATTTGAGGTCTTCATCTCGTTGATGATCCAGTCGGAGTCCTGTGCGAGGCACTTCTTGACAGCCTCGTAGCCGCCGAGTTCGAGATAGCGATCGATTTTTTCCGCACCCATGCCGAAACGCCGAGAGACGATCTTCACTTCGTCGGGATGGGAGACCAGCCTAGGCATTCGGCTCCCTGGTCTTTGGCTTTTGCCCTTGCGCGGAAGCTCCGTGGCCGTCTGTTTTGGCTTTCCTCCCCTCGGACGAAGAACTGTCCGTGGGGGCCCCGGCCTTACCGCGATAGCCGCTCAGAATACCGGGGACAAGATCGGGCTTGAGCTCGTCGTGGAAGTCGTAGTTGACCTGAATGGCGGGCGCCCAGCAGCACGCGCCGATACATTCCACCTCTTCGATGGAAAAAAGACCGTCGGCGGTGACGCCATGCGGACCAACGCCCAATTCTTCCTGGAAGCGCTCGTATACGTCGTACGCGCCTCGCAACATGCAGCTGATGTTGGTGCAGACCTGGATATTGAATTTACCGGCCGCCTTGAAGCGGAGCATTGAGTAGTATGTCGCAACGTTGCGGACTTCGAGTTCCGTGATGCCGATGCGCCGGGCAATCTCTGCGACCACCGCGTCGGAGAGATAACCGACTTCGTCCTGCGCGTAGAGCAGCATGGGGACAAGTGCAGATCGCTTGACAGGATATTTCTCGGCCAGCGCATCAAAGCGGGCCGCCAGCTCGGGCGAGAACACCGCCATGGAGTCAGAATTCGTGTTATGAGGACTCATCGCGCCAACTCCGTCGTGGGCTCCTGCATCAACTCTCGCGCCCAGCATTCCGCGGCCAGGTCCAGTTCTTCTTCGCCACTTTCGTTGCGTACGCGGCCGTGCTCGGTGAACTCGAACTTTCCGCTGCTTCCATTGTCGCGCGTCCAGGTTACGAATGCATTGTCGCGCTGAAGGCGAAGCCATTTCGCGCCGTGACGGACGGTGACGGTTTCTTCCTGTAACTCGACCATCGCCTGCCGGTTGCCGCTCAGGCCGTGCGCCGCGGTGTAGCTGCGAAGCAGGGAAGCGAAGCTGGTCCAAAGTTCGCCCCAGATCGCTTCCGGTGGATGGACTGGCATGGCCGTCAACGGTCGATCTCCCCCAGCACAATGTCGATGGAACCAATGACGGCGACGAGGTCGGCGATCAGCGCGCCCTTGGCCATGGTCTCCAAGGCCTGCAGCGTGGGGAACGAAGGATAGCGCATATGCACGCGGTAAGGCTTCGCAGTGCCGTCCGAGACGATGTAGTACCCCATCTGCCCGTGGCCGCATTCGATGCCCTGATAGACCTCGCCGGCGGGCACGTTGAAGCCCTCAGTCACGATTTTGAAGTGATGGATGAGGGCTTCCATCTCGGTCTTCATCTTTTCCCGGTCAGGAAGAACAATCTTGGGCGCATTGGCTTTTACCGGTCCGCCGGGCATGCCGTCCAGCGCCTGCTGGATGATCTTTGTGCTTTCGCGCATCTCGACGAGACGAACTTCGTATCGCGCCCAGTTGTCGCCGACCGTCGATGTTGGCACCTTGAATTGGAACTTCTCGTAGCTGGAATACGGCATGTCGCGGCGCAAGTCGATATCCACGCCGGATGCGCGCAGCGGCGGCCCGGTCACGCCGAATGCAATGGCATCGGCTGCAGAAAGATAGCCTGTGCCTTTCAAGCGATTGATGAAGATTGGATTGCCCGTAAGCAGATTCGAATACTCATCAATCTTCTCGGGAAAAGTGCGGATGAAAGCCTGGATGCGATCGAATAGATCCAGCGGCGGCTCCATGGCCAGCCCGCCGATGCGGAAGTAGCTGGTCATCATGCGTTGACCGGCGACCGCTTCGAAGAGCCTTAGGATTTCCTCACGCTCGCGGAAGGTGTAAAGGAAAACCGTCAGAGCGCCAATGTCCATGGCGTGCGTGCCCAGCCAGATCAGGTGCGAATTCAAGCGGCTGAGCTCGGTCAGGAGGACGCGAATCCACTGGGCGCGCTCCGGAATCTCGAGGTCGAGCAGCTTTTCCACGGCGAGGCAGTAGCAGAGATTGTTCGAAAGCGGATCGAGATAATTGATGCGATCGGTGAGCGGCACCACTTGCTGGTAGAACTTGGCTTCGCAGGTTTTCTCGATGCCGGTATGCAAGTACCCGATTTCGGGGCGTACGCTGACGATCACTTCGCCGTCGATCTCGACCACGAGGCGCAACACGCCGTGGGTGGCGGGGTGCTGCGGACCCATGTTGAGCACCATGCGCTGCTCGACCGCGCTTTCCGACGCGGGCAGCTCGAGAACGGGTGCGCCAGGGTTTTCGCTCATCAGCGGTAACCCTCCACCGGATAATCCTTGCGCAGAGGATGACCTTTCCAGTCGTCAGGCATCATGATGCGGCGCAGGTCGGGATGTCCGGCGAAATGGATGCCAAACAGATCGAAGACCTCACGCTCGAAAAAGTTGGCGCCGATCCAGACGGGGGTAATGGAATCGACGGACGGATCGGCTTCATCGAGCATCACGCGCAGGCGAATGCGCTCCATAAGCTGGTGCGACAAGATGTGGTAGCTAAGCTGGAAACGAGGTGAGGAGGGGAACCAGTCAACGGCCGTCATATCCTCAAAGAAGTTGTAACCGGCGGCCCGCACTGCGGAGCACGCGGCGCGAATCTCCCCTGGGGCGATCGTCAAGGTCAATTCGCCGTAAGCGACTTTAGCTTCGGTGAGGGCTTCGGCATTCCACGCCAGAATCGCCTTGATGGCGGGATGGTCCGGCATTGCCCCGAGGACTGTTTGTTTACCCGCTAGGGTGGTCGATTGACTCGTCATCCGAGAGGTCCGCCTTATCGCAATGCGCTCTTAAAGATCCGCTCTGTCGTGGCTCCAGTTGAGGACGCCTTTGCGCACAATGTAGTAAAGTCCAACGGCCACAAAGCCGAGGTAAACGAGCATCTCCCAGAAGCCGAAGAGACGTGAGCAACCGGTCAGCGCGGGCAAGCGCCGGTAGATGACGGCCCAGGGCATCATGAAGACCGCTTCAACGTCGAACAGGATGAAGAGGACAGCCACAAGATAAAAGCGCACGCTAAAACGGCCGCGGGCGTCGCCGACAGCCTGGATCCCGCACTCGTAGGCCGCCAGTTTGACCTTGGTGTTGCGATGGCGGCCGACCAGCCATGAGGCAACGATAATCACCACCCCAAGAAGAATCGCAGCAACGATTTGCATCAAGAGCGGGAGATATTGCCAAGCGTAAGGAATCTGATTCATGGTTCCCTGTGCGAAGAAAATCGCCTAGATTCTATCGGTTTGGCGGAAGCGAGTTGCGGCCCCGCCAGAAGATCCGCCTGATTTGAGATTAGGTTTTTCGGCGTGATCCCGTCAAGGCGACGTGCATGTGCGAAACGTGTTCCCGCGTTCCGCACCTTTGGTTTCGATTCTGCTTTCTTTTGCAAGCTTTACTTCCTGCTTGAGGTTTCCCGAATGGGTTCGTCGGTCGAGAGCATGTTCTGTTTTGGATCAGTACTTTGGTTCTCTAATCAAAGAATGAGAAAGCGCCGACAACCTGTGTGAGGATCATCCGCATGGGCTCCAGCACAGTCACCCCTGCTTTCCCGGGTACGGCTTCGGTTTCGACGGTTTCTGCCGCACGCCTTCGCTTCTCACATCGGCGAATTTCACCGCCGGCGGGGCACGCTTTGGAGATTCTCGGACATGCAATCGAGTACCTGACCGACGAGTTCGTTCACGCGGGTGCAGCTCTTTCAGCACGGGATGCGCAGGTGGAGGCAGTCCAGTTGCTGATGGCACTGAACCGGCAGATCTATTTCAGTTGTCCTGAAATCCCCGCGTTAGGCGATAAATTCCGGGCGCTGCTGCACCGGCGCGGAGAATAGAAGAGTCTCAGCCTGTTGCGCGTTGAGATCATGGCGCCTGCGCCTGTGGATTTGCCTGAATTTGCCGAATTTACGAAGTAAACGATATCCGGAGAAGAGATTCGGAGTGAGCTCTGGAAAGCGAGGAGAGATTTCTCACTGTCCCAGAATCAAGACCGCGAACAAAACCATCCAGGCGGAAGTCATGGCATGCCAAAACCAAGCGGTCGCGTCCACTGCAATCTGGCGCGATTCGACGCGCTTCAGGCGGGTAAGAGCGCACAAGCAGAACAGCAACGCGAGGATGCCGAGGGCCAGGTGAGCGGCGTGCAAGCCGGTGATGATGTAAAAGAAATAGCTGGCGGGAGTGGCCCAGCGATTGAAGGCGAAGCCCTGCGCCGTCAACTGCTTCCAGGCCATGATCTGGCCGCCAAGGAACAGAAGGCCGAGGACAAGCGTAAGCCCGATCCAAGGCAGTGCACGGCGAAGCGCCGGACGCCCTAGTCCGAGCCATTCCTCTAAAACGTCAATCTCACGAAAGATGTGAAAGCGGGCTCGCTCCACGGTCAAACCGCTGAGCAAAAGGACTGCGGTATTGAGGAAGAGGATCGGGGGCAGGAGAATGGGATGCCAGTCGCCGATCTGGCGGAACGTTTCGGGGTCCATGCGCGTGCCCGCCTGGCGCGCATAAAACAGCGTGACCAGCACCACGAAGAACATCATGTCGCCGGCCAAGGCACAGAAAAGGAAGGCTCGGATGCGATGCAGGGCCTCGCGCGGGCCGTGCCGCGGACCGCGCCACTCGTCGTCGCCCCCGCCGCCACCACCTCCGGTGGGCCGGCGATCTACTGGCGGCTTGCCTCCTGTACCTGGCGCTTTGCGCTCGATCTCAGACGGGATGGGCGTAAAGATGGACGGCATCGAAACCCCCGTGAGCATGAGATTACTCCCACTTCAATATGGACGCATCCACAATCGGAAGAGTGGCCGCAATTTGGAAAAAGAACTTCAGCCAGTTGGGGGCGGAGACTGGCTTAAAGGATCGAATCTGCTTCAGCTACTGCTTGAGAACGGATTAAAGACCTGAACCTTGAACTTTGCAAAGTCTTTCACATTTCTTGTGGCAACGACCAGGCCGTGAAGGCGTGCCGTGGCGGCGATCATGGCATCGGCCGCAAGCTGGTCTGACTTGCCGTCCATCAGCCGCGCCCACTCGCGGAAGATGGCTCCGTCCATGTGCTTCTTTCTAGCACAAGGAGGGAACGCCGCGAAGCTCGTGCGCGCGAATAGCGGGCGGATGCCTGAACGGCCAGTTCACCAGCCGCGGGTTTGCAGGAGCTGCGATTCCTCGATGGCGGCGGCGGCAAGGCCCTTCATGGTTCCGGTGACCTGCTCGCTGGCCTCGGCCAGAATCTTGGGATCGTTGAAGTGCGTGGTGGCGATCACGATGGCCTTGGCGCGGGAGACAGCCTCTTCGCGTTCCTTCGGGTCGTTTTCCACATCGAGCGGAGTGGCGCGCTCCTTCATGAAGATTCCCGATCCGACGAAGATGGCCTCGGCGCCGAGCTGCATCATCAGCGCAGCGTCAGCCGGAGTGGCGATGCCGCCGGCGGAAAAGTTCGGCACGGGGAGTTTGCCGGTCTGGGCGACCATGCGGACGAGTTCATAAGGCGCCTGATGGTCCTTGGCGGCAGCATAGAGTTCCTGCTCGGTGAGAACGGTGAGGGCGCGCATTTCGCGCGTGATCTGGCGCATGTGCTGCACGGCGTGAACCACGTCGCCGGTGCCGGCCTCGCCCTTGGTGCGGATCATGGCCGCGCCCTCGGCAATGCGCCGCAGAGCCTCGCCCAGGTTGCGCGCGCCGCAAACGAAGGGGGTGGTGAAGGCTTGCTTGTCGATGTGGTGCGCTTCGTCGGCCGGAGTCAGGACTTCGCTCTCGTCAATGTAATCCACCCCAAGTTCCTGCAGAATCTGCGCTTCAGCCGTGTGGCCGATGCGCGCCTTGGCCATCACCGGAATGGACACGGCCTGAATAATCTGCTTGATCAGCGCTGGGACGTGCCATGCGGGCCACGCCGCCCTCGGCGCGGATCATGGCGGGCACGCGTTCCAGAGCCATCACCGACGCTGCGCCGGCCTCTTCAGCGATGCGGGCCTGTTCCACGCTCATCACGTCCATGATGACGCCACCCTTCAGCATCTCCGCCAAACCGATCTTAAGGCGCAGGTTGGTTTCGGTAAAACTCTTGTCTGCAGTGGGTTCCGGCATGGTATTCGACCTCAATATGCAGTGGATTCCGGTTCGCTGTGGATTCGATGTGGAAAGGAGCGTACCGCGCGGTTCTGGCCTTTAGTGTAGCAGCGAAGTGCGTTTCCGCAGCAGCAATGGGGAGAGGGAAGAGGGATTTTGATCGCAATTCTGAGACCGTTCCAATCTGTTTTTCGCAACTCTGGACACATTTCTGCAACGGTTCAGCCGCATGGGTACAGCGCAACCACTGACGGCTCCGGCGACGCAGGCCGTGCGCGCAAAAGGGCAATTGTCCGTTCAGGGAGAGACAGTGGGGCAGGCCCTGGTCGCTGTGCCGCGGGTTCCTGAGGCGCAGGAGGAGGCTGAGTTCAGCGCCCCTGTAGCGCGATTGCCGGTGGAGCTTGATGTGGCCGTGCCGGTGCGCAATTTCCGGGTGCGAAATCTCCTGGCACTCACTCCGGGGCAGTTGATCGAAACCCAGTGGAGCCATGGCAGCGACCTGCCGCTGGCTGCAGGTGAAGTGCGGCTGGCATGGAGCGAGTTTGAAGTGGTGGAGAGCCGCATGGCGGTGCGGGTGACGCGGCTGGCCTGAGCGCCTGCCGCAGGGAGAAGAAAGAATGGCAAACGGGTTCGACGGCCGGACCGGCTGGTTGATGAGAATGCTGCGCAAGGAGCAGCAGGCAAAACCCAGGCTGGCGCTTCTGGACCGAATTGCGCTGGCGCCCCGGCAGTCATTGGCGCTGGTCGAAGCCGAAGGCCGCCGCATTCTGGTGGCGACGTCGCCCGAGGGAGGCCCGGTATTCTACCCGCTCGACGAAAACAACCCGGCAAGCAACAGATCAGAGAAGCGCGCTTCGAGCCCGGTGCGGATCGCAGTGCGGCGCGCGGGGACCTCATGGTAGGCGCATGGGCCGTTCAAATGGCTGCGGCCGCGCCGGCGAATGTGCCTCTGCTGCCCGATATGAATGCGAAGCTGCATCCTTCGGACGCAACGCCGTGGACGATTCTGCTGGTCCTGACGCTGATCACGGTATTGCCCGCGATCCTGATGGCGATGACGCCCCTGGTGCGGCTGCTCGTGGTCTTTCACTTTCTTCGCCAGGCGCTCGGCACGCAGACGGCGCCGTCGAATCCCACGCTGATGGGGCTGGCGCTGATGATGTCCTGGTTCCTGATGGCGCCGGTCCTCACTCAAGTCGACCAGCAGGCTGTAGAACCTTATCGCGCAGGGGAGATCACGGGCATCGAGGCCATCGATCGCGGGACGGCGCCGGTGAAGCATTTTTTGCTGAAGTATGCGCGCGAGAAGGACCTCGAGCTTTTCACTGCGGCGGGACAGGTTCCCCGGCCGAACGCCCCGGACGACCTGCCGATGCGAGTGGTGGCGCCGGCCTACATTCTGTCGGAACTGAAGGCCGGTTTCTCGATCGGTGCAGTGTTGTTCCTCCCGTTTCTGCTCGTGGACATGGTCACGGCCGCCATCACCACTTCGATCGGAATGTTCCAGTTACCGCCCGTGGTGGTTTCGACTCCGCTCAAGATCCTGTTGTTCGTGATGGTGGATGGATGGAATCTGCTTGCGCGATCGCTGCTGAAGAGCTTTTGAAAGGAGACCGATGACGCCCGACCTGGTTGCCGAGCTGATGCGCCAACTGCTGAGAGAGGCCATGATCCTGTCCGCGCCGGTGCTGATTGCGGCGGCAGGGCTGAGCTTTGTGCTGAGCCTGGTGCAGACCTTGACCAGTCTGCAGGAGCAATCGATCACCACTGTGCCGCGGCTTGCCGCCGTGACTCTGATTCTGCTGGTCGGGATGCCGTGGTTTCTGGAGAGGCTTGCCACTTACACGCGGACGCTGTTGGGAGATTTTCATCGCTACCTGGGGTAAGTTGTGACCCGTGATCCGTGCCACGTGGACTTCGTGAAGATCACGGGCCGCGGATCACGAATCACGGTTCACGGCCCACGTTGCCCGACCTGGCAGTCAAGAAGGGTTGCAAGCGAAGAGAATGACGCATTGGACGGCATTTCTGAGTGCGATGACGCTGGCCCTGATCCGGGTGAGCGGGATGGTGGCCTTCGCTCCATTCTTTGCTTCGACCTCGCTGCCGGTACGCACCAAGGCCGTGTTTGCGGGCATGGTCGCTTTTTTGCTGGCTCCGTTTGTAGCGTCGTTGCCGCATGCGCAGACCACCATGAGCTGCTCGGCCATTCTCGGCGAGCTCGCGGTGGGACTGGTCTACGGGCTTTCGCTGGCGCTGCTCAACGAGATGCTGCTGTTTGCCGGGCAGATTGCGGGACTGCAGTTCAGCTTCTCTCTGGTCAACCTGATGGATCCAAACTCGGCGATCCAGACCCCGTTGCTCGGCGACCTGTTTCAGCTGATGGGCACTCTGGTTCTGATCACCGCAGGCTTCGACCGGATTCTGCTCGCATCCATGGTGCGCAGCTTTCGCGTGGTGCCCCTCGGCGCCTACGCTTTTGCACCGCCGGCGGCGCTTGCTATTGTGCGCGCGGCCGGCGGATTGTTCCTGGCGGCACTGGAGCTGGCGGCGCCGGTGCTGGCGGCCACGCTTCTGGTGGAAGTATCGGTGGCCCTCCTGGGCAGGCTCAGCCCGCAGTTGCCGGTCATGTCGCTCACGGTGCCCATGAAAACGCTGACCGGATTCGTCATCCTCATGGGCTCGCTGGCGCTCTGGCCGCGCTTTATCGAGGCGCGATTTGCCGGATTGCTCGATATGGCCGAGCGCCTGATTGGTGCACCCGGCTCCACGTCGGGATGGAGAGGCTAGACGATGGCCGGAGAGCGTACCGAACAGGCCACGCAGCACCGCCGAGAAAAGGCGCGTAAGGAAGGCGACATTCTGCACAGCAGGGAGTTTGCCGCCGCCACCGGGACATTGGCCGGCGTGATCGCGCTGGGAGCTTTCGGAGGCCGCGCCATCGAGGCGTGGAGGGGAGCGTTTGAAGGTTTTCTCGCGCTCGGTGCGGGTTCGAATTGGGAGCCGGCAAAGATCGAGCCGACGCTGGTTGCCATGCGGCGCCTGATGCTCACGGTATTGGAACTGCCGGCCCTGGTGATGGCGATGGTGGCCCTGGCTGCGCTGGGAGCGGGGATCGCGCAGACCGGAGGCGTGAGCGCGCATGCGGGAGCCATCGCGTTCAAGCTGGAGCGTGTCAATCCTTTGGCCAACGCTAAAAATCTGTTTTCACTGCGCGCGGCGGCGCGCCTGGGCAAGTCGCTGATCCCGGCAAGCTTTCTGGCGGTGTTCGCGGTCCAGCGTATCGCGCGGGAACTCAAGATTCCTCCGTTCTCAACCGTGCGCCTGGAACTGTTGGGCACGGATGTGTACGGGCTGCTCGAGGCCGCGGCGTGGCTGCTCTTCGGCTGGTCGGCAATTGACTACCTGGTGGAGTGGCAGAGCCGGGAGTCGCGGCTGAAGATGAGCCGCCAGGATCTGCGCGACGAGTTCAAGGAGACCGAGGGCAGCCCGCAGATTCGCGGGCGCATTCGCAATCTGCAGCGGCAGATGCGGCGCAGGCGGGTCAAGGCGGATGTGGCGAAAGCGGCTGTTGTGCTCACCAATCCCACCCACTACGCGGTGGCGCTGGGCTTCGATTTTGTGACCATGGAGGCGCCCAAATTGATGGCCAAGGGCCGCAACCTGCTGGCCGAGGAGATCAAGGCTGAGGCGCGCTGGGCGGGCGTGCCGATTATTGAGAATCCGCCGCTGGCGCGTTCGCTCTATCGCTCGGTCGAAGTCGGCCAGTCCATTCCCGCCGAACTTTACGCCGCCGTGGCCGCCATTCTCGCCTATCTCTACCGCCAGCGCGTGGAAGCGGAACTGAGGGAGCGCCGCACCCGCGACGCTGCCGCGCGCGCCGAGGCAGAGCGCTCGCGCAAACCGAATACCCCGGGCCGCTCTAGAGCCTGGGGAGGACCTCAATGAGGCGCTCGGCGGTGACAGGTTTTGGAGAAATGAAACGATGAGCACAACTGCCCTGCCTGCGGGAGCGCTTGCCGCGCAGATTACTCTCTGGCACCGTCTGCGCGACTATCTTTTGCCGCTCGCCGCCATCAGTTTGATCTTCGTGATGCTGGTGCCGGTGCCCGCCGCCCTTCTGGATTTTCTGCTGGCGCTTTCGATGGCGGCATCGGTTATCGTGTTCCTCTCCGCGGTGCAGATTCGCCGCGCCGTCGAGCTCTCGGTATTTCCCACACTGCTGCTGCTGCTCACGCTCTCCCGCCTTTCGCTCAATATTGCCTCGAGCCGGCGCATCCTGCTGCACGGGCAGGAGGGAACCCAGGCGGCGGGAAAGGTGATCGAGGCCTTCGGACAGTTCGTGGTGGGCGGCAATTACGTTGTGGGCTTCGTGCTGTTCCTGGTGCTGGTCGCCATCCAGTTTCTGGTGGTCTCGCATGGCGCGGTGCGTACCGCAGAGGTGACGGCACGATTCACGCTGGACGCTCTGCCCGGCAAGCAGATGGCGATCGACGCGGACATGAACGCAGGCCTGATCGACGAGGCGGAGGCGCGCCGTCGGCGGCAGGCGATTGCCCGCGAGGCAGAGTTCTACGGAGCCATGGACGGCGCAGCACGGTTCAACCAGCGCGATGCATTGGCTACGATCCTGATCACGGCCATCAACATTGTGGCTGGACTGCTGATCGGCACTCTACAGCAGGGCGTCGACCTCGCGGAAGCGGCTCGCACCTATACAGTGCTTACGGTGGGCGATGGCCTGGTCACGATCATTCCCTCGCTGCTGGTCTCCGTGGCCGGTGGGATCACGCTCACGCGCGCCAATTCGGCGGGAATGCTGGGCGGCGAGATCCGGCAGCAGTTGCTGGCGCGACCGGCCACGCTCTACATGGCCAGTGCGGTGTCGGCCGGCATGTGCCTTATTCCGGGATTGCCGAAGATTGCCTTTCTGGCCGTGGCCGCTGGGCTCTTTGTGGCTGGGAAACGGGTTGCTGCGGCGCCGCCAGCGCCCGTCGCCGCGGAGTTGACATCGGTCGAGAAAAAAAAGGCGGAAGGCGCGCAGGGCTCCGATCTGGCGGCATTGTTACGGCTCGAGGATCTGACCCTCGAGATCGGCTTCCAGCTGATTCCGCTGGTGGATGAGAAACAGGGCGGGCAACTGCTGAACCGGGTGCGGACGTTGCGCCGCCACGTCTCCGGGGAGATGGGTTTTCTGGTGCCGCCGGTCCATATTTCGGACAATCTGCGGCTGAAGCCGAGGGAGTATGTGGTCTCGCTGCGCGGCATCGAGATGGGCCGCTGGCAGACGGAGGGCCCTCAGTTGCTGGCAGTTTCGGGAGATCCGGCGCGGCGGCCCCTGGCAGGAAGGGAGACGCGCGAGCCGGCCTTCGGAGTTCCCGCCATCTGGATCGCTCCCGCGCTCGAAGAGCAGGCCATCGCCGCGGGCTATTCGGTTGTCGATGCGGTGACGGTAATCGCCACGCATCTGGGCGAGCTGATCCGCCGGCACGCTGCCGAGCTGCTGGGACGGGCAGAGGTGAAGCGCCTGCTCGACGGAATGAACGACAGCCATCCCAAGCTGCTCGAAGAGCTGGTGCCCAAGCTGCTCACGCTGGGAGAGGTGGCGCGGGTGCTCGAACAATTGCTCCGGGAGCGTGTCTCGATTCGCGACCTGGCGGCAATTCTCGAAGCGCTGCTTGAAACCGCTCCGGCGAACAAGAGCGTGGTGGCGCTGGTCGAGGCGGCGCGGCAGGCGCTGGGGCGCAGGCTGGTGCAACCGTTGCTGGACGGCGAAGGCCAGCTCCCCGTGCTCCTGCTGGATGCCGCGCTCGAAGAGGAGATTCTGGCCGCCCTGGCTCCGGAAACCGGCCAGTTTCCGGCAGGGCAGCGGCTGCTCGCACAAGCGTCGGCCCCGGTAACGCCGGTGGTGAGGCGACTAACCGATTCTGTGAGGTCCCTTATTGGTTCCGCATCCTCCTCGGCACCTCCCGTGCTCCTCTGTCCGAGTCCGGCGCGCTACTTTGTCAAGCGCTGGCTGGAACCAGTTCTGCCGCGCCTGGCGGTGGTTGCCGCGGGAGAGATTCCGCCGGAAATCCGGTTGCGGCCGATGGGCACGGTGCGCTAAGGGCGCAGCAGCATGACGCAATGGGGGGAGCAATGGGAATGGAGATGACGTCTGCACCTCGGGAGCTGAAGCCCATGCGCCGCGGCGCGATAGGGGGCGGGTATCCGCCCGCGGCTGCTCCGGGCGCGGCCCTCACCGGCGAGCAGGAGCGAGTCCTGCTTGAACATCTGCCGATCGTACGCTATCTTGCCCGGCGGATTCATGAACGGCTGCCGCAACATGTCGATATTGAAGACCTGGTTTCGGCCGGCGTGGTTGGTCTCATGGATGCCTTCGCCAAGTTCGACCCCGAGAAAAAAGTGCAGTTCCGCAGCTACGCACAGTTCCGGATACGCGGCGCGATTCTGGACAGTCTGCGCACTCTCGACTGGAGTCCGCGAGAGCTGCGGCGCAAAGGCCGCGCGGTCGAGGAGGCCATCCGCGTGCTGACGGCGCGGCTCGGGCGCACTCCGGGCGAAGCCGAAATTGCCGCCGAGATGGAGCTCGGGCTCGATGAGTATCTGCAGTTGCTGGGCGATCTGAAGGGACTCGAGATCGGGACGCTGCACGTGGAGCACAACGAGAACTCAGGCGAGGAAGAGCTCGCCTACGTACCGGGAAGGCCGGAAGAGGATCCGCTCTTTCGTTGTCTCCGCGGCGAGCTCGAGGAGCGGTTGACCGCCGCCATCCAGAATCTGCCGGACCGGGAACGCCTGGTGATGACGCTCTATTACTACGAAGAGATGACCATGCGCGAGATCGGGCTGGCTCTGGGCGTGGTGGAATCGCGGATCTCGCAAGTGCATGCGTCGGCGGTAGTGCATCTGCGCGCCGCGCTGCGCGACCTGGCGGAAGGAAGCCGCCCGGCGCGGCTGGGTCCGCAAAAGATCGCACGCCGCGCCTAGGTGGGGCGAAAGGACGCCGACGTTGACGGAAAAAACGCTCAAGCAGGATGAAATCGACGCTCTCTTCGAGGCGGCGCGAAGCTCGACCGACGACACTGCCCGGCCCGAGATGCGGGCGAAAGTTGTGCCGTACAACTTCTCCTCCGCGGGACAAATTTCGACCGACCAGTTGCGCGCCATCAGCATGCTGAACGATCTGTTCGCCCGCAACCTGACACACAACCTGGCCGCTTGGCTGCGAACGCGATTTCAGGTCAACCTGGTTTCGGCCGAGCAGATCCAGTTCAATGAGTTTCTGCTCAGAATCCCCGAGATCTGCTACGTGGCATCGGTTCGGCTGGAGCCGCTGGGAGCGCTCGCAGTGATGCAACTGGACCTGGCGCTGGCGCCTCCGATGATCGACCTGCTGCTGGGCGGCGAGGGCAAAGACGGGCCGCTGCGGGAGCTGACCGACATCGAAGAATCGATTCTGGGCAGCGTCATTGAAATCGTCTGCCGCGAGCTGACCGTAGCCTGGCAGCCCGTGGGCCTGAGTTTTGTCTTCGAACGGCGGCAGATGCAGACCCAGGTGGGGCGCATTATCTCAGTTGCCGAAAAGACGCTGTGCCTCAGCTTTGAGATTCGCATGCCGCACAGTTCGGGGCTGCTGAACCTGGCGTTCCCGGCCGTCGCGGCCAACGCCATCCTGCGCCGGCTGACGAGCGACTGGGGCCGTCGGCGCCGCCACGCGGGTGAAACACGGACGCAGATGGCGGCTCTGGCGCGGCGCATTGGTTTCGGCTGCTCGCTGCAGTTGCCGGCCAGCGGGCTGGGCGCGGGCACTCTGGAACGGCTGGAGCCGGGCGACGTGTTGCGGCTCGATGTGGGGGCGAGCACGCTCTCGGATTGGCGCGTCGGCGGCCAAACCCTTTTCCAAGCGCAGGCCATGCGTCATGGTGCGCTGCGCGCCGCGCGCATCGAGCGGCCGGTCACCGGAGGTGAATCGTGAAGACCTATCTCGAGTGCTGGGGGAGTGTGGCCGCGGCGCTGTTTCCGCAGGCCCTGGCCGGTGAACCGGAACTCTCCGAATCGGTTCCCAAGCCGCTCGCCGAGGGATCGTTTGGATGGACTGCGACCCTTGCCGGAGAGGCCGAGGGACGTTTCACGGTAGTCCTTGACGGATCGATTCTGGCCGCTTCCCTGGTGGGCGACGGGATGGACCAGAAGGCGGGATGGAGTGAGCTGGTACGCGAAACCTTCGATGCCGCTGCCGGCGAATTTCTGGCCAAATCGGGCGTGCATTGCAAGGTGGGGAAGTTTGAAGAGATCGCAGCGGAAAATCAGATCACACATGCATTTCAACTTCGCAGCGGGGACCGTGCATGGACGATCCTGGTGCGGGACGAGGTAAAGAGCGCCGGGGCCGCGCCCGATGCAGGGAGAGAAGCGGTGCAGGACACGAAGACAGTCCCGGGGGCGGAGATCCTGGAGCCCGGGAGCGCACCGGCGCTCGGAGAAGGGCTGAGCCCAGGGCTGGCTCTGCTGCTGGATGTGGAGCTCGAGGTGGCATTGCGTTTTGGCTCGCGCGAGATGCCGTTGGGCGAGATTCTGGATCTCGGTCCCGGCGACGTGGTCGAGCTGGACCGCCAGGTGGCCGATCCCGTGGATCTGATCGTGGGCGACAAAATTGTGGCGCGGGGCGAGGTGATGCTGGTGAACGGAAACTTCGGACTGCGAGTGACCGAGGTTGCCGCTCCCAGGAAACGCCTGGAGTCGATTCGATGCCTCTTTTGAGCTGGCGCACCGGACGGGTGGAACGGGATCTGCCTTTGGCAAAGAGCCGCGAAGCAGAGGGTTCCGAGAAGCTGTCGGACGGGGCAGCCTGGAACTTTGCCTTCGACCAGCCGGCGGGAATCTTTCGCACCTGCGCCAATCCGCGCTGCCGGACCGGGCGGCTGCAGCTTTGGCGCCGCCGCGAGACGCCGGTTTTTGAAGGAGGGTGGAGTTGTTCGGAGGCTTGCACCGCGGCCAGGGTGGAGGCGGCGCTGGCCCGCGAAATGGATGGCTGGGGACATCGGGCGGAGGGCCATCGTCATCGCATTCCGCTGGGATTGGCCATGTTGGAGCAGGGCTGGATCAACGAAGAGGGTCTGCGCAATGCTCTCCGCGCGCAGAAAACTGCGGGAACGGGCAAGCTGGGATGGTGGCTGGTGCGGCAAAGGAGCGCAAGCGAGGAGTTGGTTACGCGAGCCCTCTGTCTGCAATGGGGATGCCCGGTCCTGGACACGGAGTCCTCCCAACTCGGAGAACTGGCTGCGCTGATCCCGCGATTTTTTGTCGACGCGTTCGGAGCGCTTCCGTTGCGGATTGCGGCGGGAAGAATTCTTTACCTGGGATTTGAAGGCAGTCTCGATCGTGTACTGGCCCTTGCCGTGGAGCGCATGACGGGATTGCATGTCGAGAGCGGGCTGGTCGACGCGTCGCGCTTTCGCCCGGCGCATGCCACCTTGCTCGAGGCTGCGTTTCCGGCAGTTGAATTGTTGGAGGCCGCGAATGGGCGCGGGTTGGCCGCAGCGTTCAGCGGCGCCATCGAACGCACCCGGCCCGTCGAAGCGCGTCTGGCGAGAGTGCACGACTGCCTCTGGTTGAGACTCTGGTTTCGACCCCAACGAGGAGCGCTTCCCGAGCCAGGGTCGGTCCGGGATCTGATTGGTTCGGCGAGTGCGCAATAGAGCGGTCTTGGAGAACGCTTTGGGTCAATTCGTCGCTGAAAGTCTTCGCTCGCTTTACTCCTGCGAACGAAGATTTGTCGGTGGGAACGCGTCCCTGCGGATGTCTAGAAGTTGGATCTCGTGAATTCCCGATCCCATTTCCAAAATGTTCCGCGCCGGACTTGCGATTCGCTCTCGAAGAGAAACTGCGCGGAAGTTGGGCCGGCACACAGGCGCTCCCGGCTCATTCAAGAGGGTGAGTCATCGGCGCTCAAGAACCAACCGGTTCCGCCGATAAGCAATAGGGAAGGGGCTTGAACATGAGCGGGATTCGAACCCTGATTGTCGACGACTCCTCGGTGATGCGCAAGATCGTGGAGCGGGCCTTGCGCCAGGCGGGGTTGGAGCTGCTTGAAGTACACGAGGCCGGATCGGGCGTAGAAGGGCTGGAAGTGCTGAAAGCGCAGCCTGTCGACCTGATCCTTTCGGACATCAATATGCCCACGATGGATGGGCTGGAGTTTGTGCGCCAGATTCGCACGCAGAACCTGGCCGAGGGGGTTCCCGTGGTGATGATCACGACCGAATCGAGCGAGGAACACGTCAGGCAGGCGATCCAGGCCGGGGCGCGGGGATACATCCGCAAGCCGTTTACGGCGGAGCAGGTGAAGGAACGGGTACTGCCACTGGTGGACGCGTAGGAACGTGGCCATGCGGCGGTGCGAGTGGATACGCGCTGATGCCGGTTGAAGGGCCGGCGGTCTGCATGGGGAAACGGATTGAACCAGGCAGGAGGCGACGGTGCTGTTGAATGGGGTACGTGGTGGCGTGATTCCCGAGCTGAAGGTAGCTTCATTCCGGGGGAGCCCGGATGAAGGATGTGGAGAGATTGGGGACGCCGGGGCGCGCGGCGCGAACCGGGGGGAGCGAGCGATGGTGGTGTCGTTGCGTGAATCTGTGCAAAGGGTCTCCGATCCGCGGAACCTGGATGCAAGTGTCGAGGAAGTATTCCGGCTGATGCTGGGCATCGAATGCCATCGCCAGACGGGCGCGGCTGCTCTTGACAAGGAATCGGTGACCGCGGTGGTGGGGTTTGGCGGGCTCCTGAGCGGCGCGTGCCTTTTCCGGTCTGCCGCCGGAACAGCGATCAAAATTGCCGCACAGATGACCGGCATGGACTTTGCCGAGGTCGACGATACCGTGAAGGACGGGATCGGCGAGATCTGCAATATGCTGGCCGGTTCGTGGAAGGGAAAGGTTCCCGAGCTGGCGGCGAACTGCGGTCTGTCGATTCCTGCCGTGATCACTGGCCGTGACTACAGGCTGCATGTGCAGGCTCCCGAGTTTCAAATCCACCACGTCTACCGGTTCGGCGACGAGGTATTCGAGGTCACGATCGTCTGCGACGGCCTGCAGTAAAGACCGCCGGGAACAGGGAGAAGCGAAAAGGGATCGGGGACCACTTCGAAACCAGCGCACAGCGAACTGCTCCGGACACAACTTATCCATACGGGGCCCGCCGTCCTGTTCCGCAGGTTCTGCCCCCGGATCTCGGATCCCTGACCCCTGAACTCTGTCTTCTATTCCCTGAACTTCTTCCAATCTCTCTCCCCATTCTTCGGCTCGGTTTCTGCATTGTCTATTGTCGCAATGGACAGCGGCTACTATGCAGCGATGACGGGGTTGGTGGCGCGCACCCAGGCGCTGGACACGGCGGCGGCTAACCTGGCCAATGCCCAGACGCCAGGGTATCGCGCCGAGCGAGAGTTCTTCCGGTCGGCGCTTCTCGGGCCGGATGCAATGGATTCTCAATTAGGCGAGACGGTGAACAACTTCGGGCTCCTCGGCGGCGACCGCCTGAGCTTGGCCCAGGGCGCGCTGGAGCCGACCGGCAATCCGCTCGATCTGGCCATCGAAGGCCTGGGATTCTTCATGGTGCAAACGCCGAATGGTCCCCGCTATACCCGCGACGGCAGCTTTCATCGGGCGCAGAGCGGGCAAATCGAAACCCAGGCCGGCGAGCCGGTGCTCTCCGCGGCAGGAAAGCCCATTGCGATTCCTCCGGGTGAGGTCTCGGTCGGCGCCGACGGCGCAGTCTCCGTGGCCGGGGGGGTGGTGGCGCAAGTGGGCGTCTTCTCGTTTCCGCCCGGCACGCAATTGACCGCCGAGGGCGCCAACCGCTACGTTGCGCCGCAGGGAGCGACGCCGGTTGTGACCAAGGATGCTTCAGTGCACCAGGGAGCGATCGAAGCGGCCAATGAGGATGTGGTACAGGGGTCGCTCGATCTGATCGTGATGCAACGCCAGGCCGAGATGATGCAGCGGGCGCTGACCGTTTTTCATACCGAGTTCAACAAGTTTGCAACCGAAGATTTGCCACGGATCTGATCCGGGGCGAGGGGAAAAATGATTCGAGCCTTGTATACCGCAGCAAGCGGGATGAGCGCGCAGCAGATGAATCTGGACACCATCGCCAACAATCTGGCCAATTCGTCGACTACGGGTTTTCGCCAATTGCGCCTGCAGTTCCAGGACATGGTGTATCAGAACATGGTCACCCCGGGCGCTGCGCAAAGCCAGAACACGGTGTCGGCCGGATTGCAGATTGGCCTCGGCACCAGGCCTGCGGCCACCGAAGTGATCAACACGCAGGGCGAGATGAACGAAACCGATAATCCGCTTGATGCCGCGATTCAGGGCGCCGGATTTTTTCAGGTGCAGCGGCCCGACGGCACGATTGCGTACACGCGAGCGGGGCAGTTCCACCTGAACAATCAGGGAACCGTGGTGACGACGGATGGCGATCCGCTGATTCCGACCATCACCATTCCTTCGAACGCAACGGCCGTGACCATCACGCAATACGGCGTGGTGAACGCGACCCTGGCGGGGCAGCAAAATCCCTCGCAGCTCGGGCAGATTCAACTGGCCACGTTTCCCAACCCCGGAGGCCTCGAGAGCATGGGTAGCAACCTGCTGCAGGCCACGCTCAGCTCGGGCGATCCGGTCCTGGGCAATCCTGGAGGAACCGAAGGCCTGGGCACGCTGCAACAGGGATATCTCGAGAACTCGAATGTGGACGTCGTCACCGAGTTTGTACAAATGGTTCTGGCGCAGCGTGCCTACGAATCGAACTCCAAGGTGATCAAGGCGGCGGACGACATGTATTCGCAAGTCAATAACATGACGCACTAAGGTGTAAGTGCCGGATGAGGAATCGAGTGAACAGGCCACGGGAAATCGTAAACACGGTACAGGCGGCGGTGCTGGTGTTGACGGCAGGAATCGCGCTCGCGGCCGCCGGTCAGTCCTCTGCCAAAGATTCGTATCCCAAAGCTGCGCCGACCGCCGTGCCGTATCAAATATTCCGCCAAATTGACGATCCGCACTCAGGAGAAGTCTGGCTGTTGCTTCGCGACCCTGGCAATCCAGGGGGACCCGGACGGCTGGTTCCCGCCGCGCAGTCAGCGAAGGTGCCTGGCAGCGCGCGGCAAGACCTCACGCAGCCGATCAAGATCGCGCCAGACATCCGCGCTGGAGAGCAGGTGTTGGTGGAGGAACATTCGGAGCGGGTCGATGCCCGTCTCGAGGCGATCGCGTTGAGTTCCGCCGCAAAGGGCGAGAAGCTCAGGGCGCGACTGAAGATCGGCGGCAACGTTGTGGTCGTGGTGGCTTCTGCTCCGGGCCATGCAGTCCTTAAGCCGGGGAGCGAGGGGCTGCGATGAAAGCCCGGTCGACCCCAAAAACTCGATCGGCGATCTCGATCGGGATGGCCGCATTCGTTCTGGCTGCGTCGCTCATGCCAATGGCGCAGGGGCTCGGCAAGAAACACTCGGCGAGCGCAGCAGAAACCAAGGCGACTCCGCCGGAGGATGCTTTGCGCTCATATATTGCGCATGTTCGGGCCCAGCAGGCGGCCGAGGTCAGGACTCCGGGATCGATCTGGAGCCCGGAGGGCGAGATGGTTCGGCTGGGCACCGACGTAAAGGCATTCCGCATTCACGACGTGGTCTGATTGTGGTGACCGAAAGCCTGGCGGCCTCGACCGATGGAGCAGGTAAAGAACTCGCGAGCATCGAACGCCAACTCCGGGATCGACCTCCCTGTTCGGCGCGCTCAAGGCCTCGAACGCGCTTGCAGAACCTGGTGGGCATGAACGCCTCTTCGGGGCTATCGGCGCAGGGCCAGAGCACCACCAACTCCAGCCTGGCCACCACCTTCGGCGCCGAAGTGGTCGACGTGCTGCCCAATGGCATGCTGGTGGTGCAGGCCACGCGCCAGCTGACTTTTTCGCAGCAGACTCAACTGATCAAGCTGCGCGGCCTGGTGCGGCCCGAAGACGTGAGTTCCCAGAATCAGGTGCATGTCGACGGCCATGACCGACCTGGAACTCGAAGTCACCGGCAAGGGCATCGTCAACGACTCCACCTACCGGCAGAATCCGCTGGTGCGTTTCCTCGAGAGGCTGGTGGTGTTTTAAGGACAGGGATCGAGGGAACAGAAGGACTAAGGGACCAGGGACTAAAGGACTAGGGACTAGGAGACGGCAAGGCAAGAACAGGCCGCGGGGCTAAAGATCGGGCATGACGATAGGTTCAGCGAATGTCGGGAAGAGTACCGTTGCGCCGGTGCGGCCGGCGCTGGATTGCGCTCGCGGCCGCAGTCTGCTGACTGCGGCTGCCGTGTCCGGCCGAGGACCCGGGCCATATGGCGCGGGTCAAGGATGTGGCCACGCATCGAGGGGATCCGCGACAACCAGCTTGTGGGCTATGGGCTGGTGGTTGGGTTGCGAGGCACGGGAGACAGCTCGCAAACCGTCTTTCCGGCGCAGACGCTGATTTCGGCGTTGGAGCGCATGGGCATCACGGTACCGCAGACCGGATCCAACAGCGCCAGCAACATGCAGGTGAAGAACATGGCCGCGGTCTTCGTGGTGGCCACCCTGCCGCCCTTCAGCCGGCCGGGCTACAAGATGGACATTACTGTTTCCTCGGCTGGGGACGCGCGCTCGCTCGAAGGGGGCATTCTGCTGATGACTCCGCTGTATGGGCCGGACGGGCAGATCTATGCCCAGGCGCAGGGAGCGCTGGTGCTGGGCGGTTACATGGCCACGGCCGGGGGAAACACGCAAGCAGATGAATCATCCCACCACCGCGCGCATTCCCGGCGGAGCGCTGGTGGAGCGGCCAGTGCCCTTCGATCTGAAACAGATGCATACCGTGAGCGTGGTGTTGAATGATGCGGACTTTCACACTGCCGAGCGGATGGCCGCGGCCATCAACCAGGCTCTCGGAGCAAGGCGGGCCCACGCCGTCGATAGCCGCCGCGTGAAAATTGCCGTGATGCCGAGCGAAGATATTGCAGCCCTGCTTGACAAGGTGGAGGAAGTGGAGATGGAGGTTTACCCGCGTGCCCGGGTGGTGGTGAACGAGCGTACCGGGACGGTGGTGATCGGCGGCAGGGTCGAGCTGCAGCCGGTTTCGATTCTTCATGGCGGACTCAGCGTGAATGTGATTGCGCGGACCGAGGTCTCGCAGCCAGGCGCATTGTCCGCGGGCACGACTCAGGTGGTGGAGCAGACGACGGTGCAGGCACAAGACAAGCCAGTCAATGAAATCGAGCTGAAGCAAGGAGCGACCGTCGAGGATTTAGTGAAGCAATTAGAGCGCACGGGAGCGGGAGCGCGGGATGTGATCTCGATCCTGCAGGCAATGAAGGAAGCGGGCGCGCTCGAGGCCGATCTGGAAGTCATGTGAAGGGCGGGGACAAAGAGAACGAGGGCACAGGCAAACGAGGGAGCAGCGAATGCAAGCGGTATTGAGCGTGGGAAATGCGGTGACGGCACAGGGCGGGATGGGGAAGGCCATGCCCCCTCCGCGGCTTACGCGGGCGGCGCACGAATTCGAAGGCCAGATGATGGAGGAGCTGCTGAAGCCGCTGACCAGCGATGAACTGCTGCCGGGCGCAAGCGACGACTCCGACTCACGAGGAGACTCCGGCGGGGCGTTGGCAGAGTTTGCATCGGAGGCATTAGGCCAGGCGCTCAGCGCGCACGGCGGCTTCGGAATTGCGGATCGGATTCTCAAAACAGTCTCGCCGCCAGGTAACCGGCATCAGGCCACCCCGGTAACAGGAAATCTGCACGGCAATACCGTGATGAAAGCTTTCAAATCACTCAAGTGATAAGAAAAACCGCCGATACATGCAGCAAGGAGAAATGCGTATGGATATTCGCAGCAGCATGGAAGGGTTGAGATCGCTGCTTGGAGTGAACCCTGCGGCGACTGCCGCTCCGCAAAGTAAGAGCAGCACAAGCGCCGCTACAACCGGAAGTGCGTTCGACAGTGACCGGGCGACGCTCAGCAGCGCGGCCAGCGAAATGTCGCAGGCAGTTTCGGGAGAAGGCGCGCGAACGGATAAGGTGGCAGCCATCCAGAACGCGCTTGCTGCCGGAAACTACAACGTGCCGGCGGAGGCGGTAGCCTCGAAGCTTGTGGACGCCATGTTGTCCGGCGGCCAGTGAGCCTTGGACGAAGAAGTCTGGTGATGCTGTCAATGAAGATGGGGCAGAACTTTCCGGAGCTTCGAGAGTTAGTGGCAGAGGCATCGTGTGCGTTGGCCCGGCTGGACAGGGCGCGCCTCGAAGAGCTCGCGCTGAGTTGTGAGGCGCTTAATCGTGAATTGACGCCGATGAGTGCGGAAGAGAAAGCGCGTTTATCGCAGCAGGCCGGAGGGGCTGCGGGCGACATGGCGGTGTTTGCCCGGGTGCTGGATGCGACGAGAGCCAATCTGAACGTGATGAAGAAGCTTCGCGAGTTGAGGGTGGATCGCCTGGAATACAGCGAGCGGCAAGAGTGCGCTGCATCGAGCGCGGAGGGTGGCAATGGGGACCATTAATTCCGCACTAAGCATGATGGACGGGGCGCTGAATGCCGATCAGGCGGCACTGAATGTGGCGGCCAACAACGTAGCCAACGCCAACACCAAGGGGTACACCCAGGAGACGCCCAACTGGCAGGAGAATGCGCCCATTTCGATTGGCGGCGTGTCGGTTGGCGATGGAGTAACAGAGACGGGTGCAACATCCGAGCGCGATCGCGTACTGCTGGCGCGACTCGACCAGCAACAGCAACTGGCGTCGGCATCGGGAACCCGTCTGGCGGCGCTGAACAATATTCAGGCTCTCTTCACGCCGAATTCAGGATCGTCGAGCGCGGCGGCCGGAGATATCGGGAGCGACATCACGAGCTTTTTCGACTCGTTCTCATCGCTCGAAAGCGATCCCACCAACAACGCGCTGCGAGAGCAGGTGCTTTCATCGGCGTCGACCTTGGCAGGCGATATCTCGGGCGCAGCAAGCAGCCTGAACCAGCAAAGCGCGGCGCTCAGCCAGGAGGCGTCCGGCGTGGTGAGCCAGGTGAACTCGCTTACCGGCGCGATTGCGCAATTGAATCTGCAGATTCAATCCACTTCCCCGGACGCGGATGCCGGCACGCTTGAGGATCAGCGCCAGCAGGATCTGACCCAGCTATCACAATTGGTGGGGATCAACCAGATTACGACGGAAAACAACGGGCTCTCGGTCACAACAACTTCCGGGCAGTTGCTGGTGTCGGAGGGACAGAACTTTCAACTGACGACGGGGACAGTGAACGGGGCAGCCGACTTTTTTCTGAATGGAACGGATGTGACGGCGCAGCTCTCCTCCGGCGGCGGACAGTTGGGCGGATATCTGACGGCGCGGGACGTGGACATTCCCACTGCGCTGGGCGCGCTCGATCAACTTGCGTATGGGATTTCGACTGCCGTAAACGCGCAGAACAACGGAGGAGTTGATGCCAGCGGCGTCACCGGTACAGCGGTCGCCGGCTCGACGACCGGGGCGATGACACTGGATATCTTCACGCCGCCGCCGACCTACGCAGCAAATCAGGCTTCCGGGGGTGTGGATGTTGCGGGCGCTGCGGCGGCGATGAGCGTGGTAACGACCGATCCGAAACTAATTGCGGCTGCGAGTGCGGGAAACGGGACGGGCGACAACTCGAACGCAGTGGCGATGGCGAATTTGGCGGGCGGGACGTTTGTAAACCGGCAGACTCCCATCAATTCCTACTCGAACTTTGTCTCGACGCTGGGCTCGACGGTGACAGAAGTCCAAACGGAGAATACGGCGCAGACTGCGTCGGTGTCGCAGCTGCAGGCGCAGAACAACGCGCTGTCGAGCGTGAATCTGAATGACGAGGCTGCTGCCATGTCGACGCTCGAAAACAGCTATCAAGCAGCTTCTCAGGTATTCAACCTGCTGAACACGATCATGACCTCGGCACTGAACCTGGGCGTGGAAACGGCAGTGGCGTAAAAGCAGGGGCCAACGGAACAAGGGACCAAGGGAACGAGAGATCGAGAGAGCAAGGGACCGAAGGAACTAGAGGGTACGGACCTGGCGGCTGGCAATAAGGAGCCTGTCGTGGCGGATCGGTGAAGATGGAAGCAAGCAGCGGGGCAAAGCAATGCGGGTAGACCCGACGTACATCTCGAATCTGGTCGGTTCGCTGGATCAGACGCAGGCCAGCGAGCAGCAGTTGAGCGCAGAGCTTTCGAGCGGCGCGAGCATTACGTCCCTAAGCATGAATCCGGTAGGCTCGGGCCAGAATGCTCTGCTGTTGAACCAGATTCAGCAGGACGATTCGTTTACGCAGAGCGCGGACCTTGTGACGGGCAGGCTGCAGGTGGCGGACTCGGCGTTGGGCAGCGTGGTGAGCGAACTGACGCAGGCAATTTCGCTGGCGACCAGCGCGAACAATGGCACCATGAATGCGAGCGACGTGAAATCGATCGCTAATCAAATCTCCGGTGTTTTGGGCGAAGTGCAGTCGCTGGCCAACACGAGCTATCAAGGGCAATACATCTTTGCAGGCGGACAAACGGGCCAGGCGCCGTTTTCGACTTCGACCGTCGCTACACCGGCAGTCACGAGCTACAACGGTGACGAAAATGTGAATGATCTTGAGTTGCCGAACGGGCAGAAGATTCAGCTCAACGTACCGGGAGACCAGATTTTCCTTGGCAGCGGATCGAACAGCGTGTTTGGCGCGCTTAATGCGCTGGTGGCGGATTACTCGAGCGGCACGGTAAACACGGGACAAGCCGTGAGCGATACGGAGGCGCTGAGCACGGCGTTGAACTACGTGTCGCAACAGCGCGTGACAATTGACACCTCGATGACGCAATTAACGGCGGCGAGCAGCGCGGTGACGAACGAACAGACGCAGTTGACAACCGCGCAAACCAATCTGATGCAGGCCGACATTCCTTCGATCTCCACGCAACTCGCCTCGGCTGAAACCCAGCAGACGGCGCTCGAGGACGTGATTGCGCAACTGGAATCGCCGTCCAACAGCCTGTTCAGCAAGCTGCAATAGAGCAGGGGCCAAGAGAAGAAGGGAACGAGGGACCAAGCAAGCAAGGGCGGCGATAGCTCTCGTCGGGGTCCGGGTTTGCAGGGTAGTGGAAGACGGCGTCTCTATACTTAGTTTAAGAAAAGAGAGCACTCCTTGCTGAGTTCACTTCGTTTTCTGTGGAATGCGACGCGGGGCCACCGGTTGGCTCCGTGGCGTAGCGAGTTTGTGCGTTGGCGCATGGAGACCTTTTCTGGCCAGTGGGCCGAGAAGCAGACAGCGACGAGTATGATGCGTTTTCTGTGGGCGACGCGCTGGGAGATTCTGCGATACCTGCGATGGACGGGGCAGATGGGGCGCGAAGCGAAGAAGAAGGCGTGAGCGGCGTTATCACTTCTGGTACTTCCAATTGCGCTGCTTGCCTTCGGCGATCCACTCGACGGCGGTGGCGATGCGCTGGCCGCGCGTTTCGGGCCGCTTGGCATCGGCGATCCATTCGATGTATTCGCGCTTACAACTGGGGCTGAATGCGGCAAAAGCGGACGCGGCCCTTTTGTTTTTGCGGAGCGCCGTGGTGAATTCGGGTGGAGTCTTGAGCGCGGGTTTGGGCGCCTTAACCACTTTGCTGCGGGCGGCGATGGGGCTGGTGTAGTTGCCGCTGTCGACGAAACCCGTGGCCTGGCGGACCCAGGCGATGAGTTGTTTTTCCGGCGGCAGAGTGGCGACGCTGGTGATGCGGCCGAGAGACCCCATTGCGCCGTCTTGCACGGCACCGGCGTTGCGGAGAACGGCACCGATTTCCTCACCCCAGAAGCCGAAGCTGCAGTGTTCCTTGAATGCGGACATATTGCCGAGGATGGCGCCTTTGTACTCGTAGAATGGCCGGCCCCACTTGATACTTTCCTCGACTTCAGGACATGCGGCGTGAACGACATTGCGCAGGTGTACCAGGATGAGTTGGGCGAATGGTTTTGACTTTTGAATATAGGCGTCGACTTTCGGATTGTGGCCGGATGCGGGCATGGGAACAACCTCAAGAGAGCGGTGATGGGAAGTGTAGCGGGACAGGGAGTGAGTTTCAGGGATTGGGCTTGACGGTGCGATTCGATAAGCTGAAGGTCTAACAGCCATGGGATTGCGCAGCCTCCTCAAATTCAATTTGGTATGGATCACGATGATCAGCGCGGGTGCGGCGCGGGCGCAGAAGTTGCCGCCGATTGAGCCGCCCGCCCCGATGCCGCATAGACAGAGCGACAATGCCAATCTGCGCGTGACCACCACCGAGGTGCTGGTGCCGACGCTTGTGGAGAAGAAGGGCGGAGGGATCCTCTACGGGCTGAAGGCGAGTGACTTCGTGCTCGAAGACAACGGCGTTCCGCAGAAGATCAGGGTGCAGGAGGAGATGGACACCGCTCCGGTGGCGCTGGTAGTTGCGGTGGAAGAGGGCGGGGCGAGCGTGCTGGAGTTTGGCAAGCTGGCGAATATGGGGCCGCTGCTCGACGTGTTTCTTGCGGACCCGCGCAGCCAGGTGGCGCTGGTGGGATTCGATTCGGTGCCGCACCTGATCCATGACTACACGCACAACGAGGACGAGGTGACGCAGGAGCTGCAGCAGTTGCAGCCCGGGGATGGTGGCGCGGCGATTCTGGATACAGTGAATTACGGGGTAACGCTGCTGGAAGACGAGCCGAAGCAGTTCCGGCGCGTGCTGCTGCTGATCAGCGAAAAACGCGACCACGGCAGCAAACACACTAAGCCGGTGGACCTGATCAAGAAGATTGGGCAGTCGGATGTGCTGGTGCTGAGCGTAAGTTTCTCTCCGTCCGCGGCCGAGCTGGCGCACGACTCGATGGACAATGGGGATGACCGCACCCTGAACATGGTGAGCGCGCTGGTGATGGCGGTGAAGGCTTTTAAAAAGAATGTGGCTCGGGAGATTGCCGAGGAGAGTGGCGGCGAGTACGCAACGTTTTTCAGCGACAAGCGGTTCGAATTACGCGTGCTGAAAGCGGCACGCGATGTGCGGAATCGCTACCTAATCACGTTCAGCCCGTCCGATCCGACACCTGGGTTGCACACGATCAAGGTGCGAACGGCCGAGGATTACGGAGCGCGGATTGTGGCGCGAGCTAATTATTGGGCCCAGGGCAGCGGCCAATGATTGGTGGTCGGTCCCACCCTAAACATAAAAACGTGTTTAGGATCGGGCACCCCATTGTTTGCATCGGTCTCACCCTAAACGCAGAATGCAGGTTTAGGGTCGGCATCCCGTGGCTTGCTCGTGTCACAGGTGGTTTACGCCAGGTGGTATGGGGCGCGATAGGGACGGGTCAGCATTGCACTCGCCTCCGGATCGTTGATGATTTCCTCCTTTGCAACGTCCCACTGAATCTTGCGGCCGGTGAGCATGGAGATGAGTCCGAGGTGGCCGGGAATGGTGGAGTGATGCGCGGTATTGACAGGAGCGATGGTGGGCTTGCGCGATATCACACAGTCGATGAAGTTGGCCCAGTGATCGGTGGAGTGGTAAACAGGAGTCTTGATCTGAGACTCGGGCACGGAATCCCACTTCGACCATTCGGGATTTGAGGCATCGAAGCCGCTGCGGTCGACCCAGACCCATCCGTCGGTGCCGATCCACTTGGTTCCCATATTGATGGCAGGAGAGCCGCCGACGATGGCCATGTGAACGTCGTTCGAGTAGCCGGTGACTTCTTTCTTGTAAACGCAACTGATGGTGTATTTCGTCGCGCTATTCCAGATGGCTTTAGAGTCTGGGAATTCTCCAAAGCCTTCGACCTCGGAAGGACCGGTAGAGTCAAAGCCGAGGCCCCAGTGGGCGATATCGCCGTGGTGGCCGATCCAATCCATCAACTGGCCGCCGCCGGTGTTGTAGTTCCAACGCCAATTCTGAAAAACGCGCACGTCGATGTAAGGCTCCATTTTGGAAGGGCCGATCCAGGTATCGTATGGGTAATCGGGCGGGGGCGGTGTGACGGCAAGATCCCACGCCGGCGTGCCGGGAACGATGGTTGCGGGGTCTGCGGGCTTGCCGGAAGTGTAAAGCGAAGCGAGACGCTGCTGAAATGCAGGCAGCGTGTGGGGAAAGTCGTGATGACCGCCGGGCAGGCCGACTTCGACGTTCGTGACATTGCCGATGAGCCCATTGCGCACGATCTGAACTGCCTTGTAAAACTGCGGCAGAGAGCGCTGCCAGGATCCGGTCTGCCAGATGAGGTTGTTTTGCTGAACAGCCTTGACGATGGCCTGCTGTTCGAAGATGGTGTGAGCCAGAGGCTTTTCGCCGTAGATATCTTTTTTGAGAGCGGCGGCTTCGGTGGCGAGAACCGCGTGATTCTGATCGGGGACGGCGATCATGACGGCGTCGATGTCGTTGCGCGCGAACATCTCATGGAAGTCGTGATACGAGGCGCAATCGCTATTGCCGTAGTGGCCGTTGATGGTATCAAGCGCCATTTGCAGACGGTTCTTGTCGATATCGCATGCGGCGACCACCTGGCAATTGGGAAGCTTGAGAAAGGCCTTGGTGTTGTTCGGGCCCTGCATTCCCCAGCCGACAACGCCGACGACAACGCGGTCAGAGGCCGGGACGCGGGCGGCGCGCAGGCGGGCGCTGGAAGCGACGGCGAGAGTTGCGCTGGCGGATGCGAGAAAGCTGCGGCGGGAGATGCGGGTGTCGACTGCGCGGTTCATCTAAGCCTCCAATGATCATGCTGCGAGCTGGAACCGGAATTTTGAGCACGTGCCGGATGCCGGTTGTAAATGCGCGAAAAGCATACCACAAACGATTTCAGACGGTTGAAGAAGTGTGGGGACCGATGATTCCAGGCGATGAACGTGCTTTGCCGTGGGTCGGGTTCATGTTAATCTTCTAGTAGACACTGAAGAGTGGACCTGAGAGAGAATGAGGAGTAATTGACGCCGTGCTGGCGACAGAAAAAAAGACGGACCTGATCAAGCGCTTTCGCACCCACGAGACGGACACCGGGTCACCGGAGGTCCAAATCGCAATTCTGAGCGAACGGATCAGCGACCTGACCGAGCACTTCAAGGCACATAAGAAGGATCACGCATCGAGGCGTGGTCTCTTGATGCTGGTCAGCAAGCGACGCCGCCTGTTGGATTACCTGAAGACGCACGATACGGATCGCTACCGCGACGTGATCGGCAAACTCGGTATCCGCAAGTAATCAGAAAGCAAACGTTGAACCGGAAGCACTCAGACCGGGCAGTGGTCACGGTCCCCATCCATTTCGGAATCCCTGACCCAGGCGCAACTGGCGGCGCGAGATCGCTGCACAGGGCGACGGAGGGGTGTTCTTTGTGCGCGGAAGCACTTATCCCACGGGCTCAAGCTCCGGCGCGGGGTTCGGCGGATGTGCGGGCTGAAGCCCGTACCCTTCACGCGCGCACTTCCTACACAAGTTTCCCAAGCGAAAAAACGAAACGAGGACAATTATGTCTACGAAGCATGAAGTAGCCGTCGATTTAGCTGGCGGCAAACGGTTGGTATTTGAGACCGGCCGCATGGCGAAGCAGGCCTCCGGCGCTGCGCTGGTGACGACGGGCGAGACCGTGGTGCTGGCAACTGCTGTTGCGTCTCTTGAACCGAGGGAGGGAATCGATTTCTTTCCGCTCACAGTGGATTACCGCGAGTACACGTACGCAGGCGGAAGGATTCCCGGGGGCTTCATCAAGCGCGAAGGACGGCCCAGCGAAAAAGAGATTCTGACGTCGCGGCAGATTGACCGGCCGCTACGGCCGTTGTTCCCCGACGGATTCCGGAACGAGACGCAGTTGATTGCCCTGGTGTTTTCGGCGGACAAGGAGAACGACCCCGACGTGGTGGGAATTAACGCCGCGGCGGCTGCGTTGGCGCTCTCCGACATTCCGTTTGGCGCAACGGTAGCGGCGGTTCGCGTTGGGCGCGTGGACGGCGAGTTTGTGATCAATCCCACCTATTCTGAGCGCGCGGCGACCACAGTGAACATCATGGTGGTGGGCCACAAAGACGGCATCGTGATGATTGAGTCCGGCGCCAAAGAAGAGACGGAAGAGGTGGTGCTGGGCGCCATCGAGTTTGCGCACGCAGAGATCAAGAAAATTGTTGCGGCAATTGATGAGCTGGTGGCGAAGGCCGGAAAGCCGAAGCGGAAGTTTACGGCGCCGGAGTTCGACGAGGCGTACTACGCGGAATTAAAGGGGAAGATCGGCGACCGGCTGAAGGACGCGCTGGACACCAAGACACACGGCAAAATCGAGAGCTACGCGCTGATCGATGGGATCAAAAAGGAGTTGGCGGTTGGACTGCCCGCAGACGATCCTGACGCGAAGAAGAAGCTGGGACATTATTACGAGACGCTGCGCGAGCGGCTGTTCCGCGAGCAGGTAACGAAGGAGCGGATCCGGCCTGACCGGCGGGCATTCGATGAGATTCGGCCCATCAGCATTGAGACGGGCGTATTGCCGCGGACGCACGGATCGGCGCTGTTTACGCGCGGCGAAACGCAGGCGCTGGTGACGGCGACGCTGGGCACGATGGATGACAGCCAGCGGCTGGAGTCGTACGAAGGTGAACAGAGAAAGAGCTTCATGCTGCACTACAACTTTCCGCCGTTCAGCGTTGGTGAAACAGGACGTATGACCGGCGTTGGCCGGCGCGAGGTAGGTCATGGAGCGTTGGCAGAGCGCGCCATTTCGGCGGTGCTCCCGAGCGCGGACGAATCACCCTACTCGATTCGAATTGTGAGCGACATTCTGGAGTCGAACGGATCGTCGTCGATGGCCTCGGTTTGCGGCGCCAGCCTCGCGCTGTATGACGCGGGCATCCAGCTTAAGGGCGCGGTGGCAGGCGTGGCGATGGGGCTCGTGAAAGAAGGCGACGACTACGCCATTCTGACCGACATCGCCGGAGCGGAAGATCACTACGGCGATATGGACTTCAAAGTCGCCGGCACGCGCAAGGGAATCACCGCGCTGCAGATGGACATCAAGATCGGCGGGCTGACGCGCGAGATTCTGGAGCAGGCAATGGAGCAGGCTCGCCGCGGGCGGCTCTTCCTTTTGGACAAAATGGACGCTGTGTTGGACGGCCCGCGCGTGGAGCGGTCGAAGTATGCGCCGCGGATTGAGACCGTGCAAATTCCTACGGACAAGATTCGCGACCTGATCGGCAAGGGCGGCGCGACGATTCGCGGCATCGTGGAACAAACGGGCGCGAAGATCGACGTGGACGACACCGGCAAGGTGAGCGTGGCTTCAAGCGATGCGGAAGGCTTGAAGAGGGCATTGGCGATCATCAACGACCTGACCGCAGTGCCCGAGGTGGGCAAGACGTATCTGGGCAAAGTGGTGCGCATCGCGGAGTTCGGCGCTTTTGTGGAGCTGTTCCCAGGCACCGATGGACTGCTGCACATCTCCGAGATTGCCGAGCATCGCGTGAAGGAAGTGAAGGACGAGCTTCGCGAAGGCGATCAGGTGATGGTGAAGGTTCTGGCCATCGAAGGGAATCGCATCAAGCTAAGCCGCAAGGCGTTGATCAGGGAGCAGAAAGCGAAGCTGGCGCACGCCGCACCGGTTGAAGCGGAAAGCGGAGAGGAAGCCCCAGTGCCGCTGCCGTCTCCGGTGCTCGCAGTTCCCGCAACTCCCGCAAGGCCGCGCCATGAGTTTGACGAGCGCCAGCCGAGCTCGAACCAGAGCACGATTCTGATCGAAGGCGGCGAAGACTTTGAAGGAGAGAATGGAGCGGAGTTCGACGAAACCAATGAGCCGAACTTCAACCGCGTCGAGGGGGCACCGGTGCACGCGGGCCCGCCGTTCGCCGGAGGAACGCGACCCGCAGGCGGCGCCAGCAACAACCGGCGTCGGCGGCGCCGCCGTCCCGGAGGCAGGGGCCCCGGCAACGGGCAGGGATGAAGGGACAGTAAGATTTAATCGCGATTGAATTACGAAGGCCCGGACAAATCATCCGGGCCTTCGTGTTTCACACGGCAGTGTGCTTTGCGGAGACGCAATTCCGTGAAGTGACCGGCAGAGAACTATTCGGCGGTCTGCAGATTCGGCTGTGTCTTTCTGACGGCATGCGGGGTGGGGCGAAAGACGGGTTGGGACTGGACCGGGATGCCGGCTTTGGCTTTTTTGCCTGCGTACATGCGCCGATCGGCGGCGATGCAAAGAGATTCCGCATCCTGTGCATCATCGGGAAAGACGGCGATCCCAATGCTGGCGCCGACCTGTATATTATGTCCGCTTACTTCCATGGGCCGATCGAGCAGAGAAGTGAGAGACTTTCCAACGCGAGCGGCATCGGCGCGAGTCATGGGGTCTTCGAGGATGACGGAGAACTCGTCGCCGCCGGTTCGCGCAACCGTATCGGAGCGGCGCACACGGCCAGTGAAGAGGACGCCGACATGTTTCAGCAGTTGGTCGCCGATGTGGTGTCCGACGGTGTCGTTGACCAACTTGAACTCATCCAGATCGACGAGCATGAGTGCGACCTGGGAGCCCGAGCGCCGGGCCCGGACGAGCGCACCGTTCAGACGGTCCTGGAAGAGCCGGCGATTAGGCAGGCCGGTCAGTTCGTCGTGCAACGCCAAGTATTTGTTTTCTTCGATCTGGCTTTCCAGAAGCAGGAGGATCATGCCCACGGCGACGACATATTTAGGCAGGTTCCATACCTCACTTTCGAGGTGAAGGTCAGGCAGGACGACCGCGAGAGATGGACCTAGAACGAAGACGGATGTCCAGGCGAAGAACCCGGAAATGGTGATGAAGGCACCCGCCGTGGCTCGCCGGTAGGCACTCCAAAAATGGAAAGTGCATCCGAAAAACACGGTGAAGAGCACCGCGTTGACCGCGAGAGTTGCGCCGTTGCCAGGCCGAAGCTGGAATACGAGGAGAAATACGGAGAGCATGCAGTAAAGAGCGGCGAGCGCCCAGCGCAGCGGATGTTGGAAACGGCGAGCCGTGAGAATGGCGATGCCGAGCGGCAGAACACCGAAGAGCGTGGCTGCAGAAGCAAGCGCCCAAGCCGGCGCCGTGCCAAGAGTTAGCATGCCGAGATAGAGCGCATTGGTTCCAAGAAGAGCGACGAGCATCCACAGGCTGGAAGTCCGCTCGCGAAAAGGAACCGAGGCCCACATGAAAAGCACGCCGGCGTTTGCCAGAGAGACAAGGGCAACAAAAGAGACGATTCCGCTCCATGGATCTGGAATAGCCAAGAATAGAAAAGCCACAAAGTGGAGCATGATCAGGGCCCAGCCAAACAGCCAGAGGCTGGACATGGAACTATGCCCCCGCCGCGCCACGGAGGCGAATGCGGCTGTGAGAAGGCCAACAGCAGCTATGTCGGGAAGCTTGCTCCAATCAACCAAGACGCACCTGAGAGTTGCACTCGAACGCAGCAAAGCGGGCTAACAATAGGATCAATGATTTTTCAAAAACTGCGATAGCGCTTTAGTAGAAGAACTGAGCGGAGTTCACTGACACGAAGGTAACATAATTCGACGTTTTGATTCGTTACTCTTCAGAGAATTAATGGGAATCCGACGGGAAGAACGCTTCTCCACCCCCGAGCACTCTAGATGCGATCCCAATAGAGGCGGTTGCCACACGCATCGGAGGCGATCAAGGTTAGCCGCTGGTCAAGTGGAGAATAATTCCCCTTACGAAACGAGCTTCCTATTTCCGGACACGAGCCAGCATAGCGACGATTAAAAATGCCGATCTCTCATTTGAATTGTGCGGGATGTGCGAACCAGCGGTCCGACAGAGTATTCGCGCCTGAGGTCGGGGATGTTGTGACGGAAGAGATTTCGCACTAAAGAGGATCGGCGGCGTTACCGATAAACAAGAACACTGCCGGCGCTTCGTGTGCGCCAACAAATCCCTGGTCGTGAGGGACGGATGATCTCGCTCAAAAGATATCTCGATTCCACCAGAGAAAGCACGAGTGTGGAAAACTTGCCCCGGGACGGGCACTTCCTCGCGATTCTCCTGGAGGCCTATGGCTCTGCGCTGCTGGAGATGGGGAATTGCAGCCTGGAGGCGTGTCCCAGTATGGGAGACGGTCTGCAGCGCAACTTAACAAAGCTGAGGTTGGGATTGTCGGCGGAAATGAGCGGAGAGAATTTGGCGAGCTCCGATGCATCGGCTCGTGGAGATTTACGCGAATGGGGCCACGACACAGCGCGGCATTATCAGCAAAAAGCTGCCGAAGTGAAGTCCATGCTGCTCTCGATGGCGCGCATCGCGCAGACCGTCGGCGCTCGCGACGAACGATATACGATGCAGATGACGGAAGTGACGCAGCGGCTCAAGACCATCGGCAGCCTCGACGATCTGACGCAGGTTCGCACTTCGATCGAAAAGTGCGCGACCGATCTGAGGACATCGATTGACCGGATGAGGGCGGAAGGAAAAGCCACCCTCGACGAACTGTCGAAGCAGGTAACGGAGTATCGAACCAGGTTGGAAGCTGCCGAGGAACTGGCATGGCGCGACTCTCTTACGGGATTGAGCAGCCGCCTCTATGTTGAGGGTCAGATCGAGAAGCGAATCGCAGACCAGACGCCGTTCTGTGTAACGATCCTCGACATCGATGGGTTCAAGAATGTGAACGATCGTCACGGCCACCGCGCCGGTGACGAGCTGCTCAAGCAGTTTGGCATCGAGTTAAGGCAGGCACGGCGGACGACGGACGTGATCGGGCGGTGGGGCGGAGATGAATTCATCCTGCTTCTCGATTATTCTTTTGCAGAGGCTCAGGGGCAAGTGGACCGGCTGCGTGAATGGATCTGCGGCGAGTACACGGTGCAAGCAAAGGCGGGCGCCATGAAGATCAACGTCTCCGCCTCAATCGGGCTGGCAGAGCACGAAGCGAACGAAAAGATGAAGGAAGTTGTAGCTCGCGCCGATGCCGCCATGTACCAGGACAAAGCAGATTCACGGGCAAGGGGCACTGCGCGCGCGTCGTGAGTGCGGGTGTGCCTAGCCCGTGTCTGGGGCGCGGCCGAAAGCAGCAATTCCCCGAACATGTGTGAACCGCAAAGAATCGCTGTATCCGCTGTCACAAGTCAACGCATTTCCTCCCTCGTTGGGACGCCCCGTCCCCAGGAATCCGATCGTGCAATCCAGTCTCCGATTTTTTCTCTTCTTCTCTTGAGTTCCATCTCTCAGCGCGGGAAGGTGGAGGTGCGCATTGTTTAGCGGAAACTAACCGATGCGCCAAAGCGGAAGAAAGTTGGCGCTCGATGAAGAGCGCGCCGCGCGAAGAGAAAGGCTCTCATGAAGATACTCATAGCCGAGGACGATCAGGCGCTCGGGCAGTTTTTGAGCCGCGGCCTGGAGGCTGACGGGCATCGTGTACGCATTGCCATGGATGGCGGGGCGGCAGTTGAGGCATTTCGCGAGGAGATGCCCGATTTGACCATCCTGGATTTGAACATGCCGGTAAAAGATGGTGAGCAGGTTCTCGAGGAAGTGCGCCTGCTCGATGCCGATCTGCCGGTGCTGGTGCTGACCGCGCGCCAGGAAGTGGAGACGCGCGTACGCTGTCTCGATCGCGGAGCCGACGATATGATGACGAAGCCTTTTAGTCTGCATGAATTGCGGGCACGGTGCCGGGCGCTGCTGCGGCGCAAGCGGGAGACCCGGCTCGAACTGCGCGCCGGCGATCTGGAACTGGACCGGCTGGATCACAGCGCACAGCGTTCAGGCCGGAAGATCGACCTGACCAACAAGGAGTTCGCTCTGTTGGAGCATCTGCTGCTGAACCGCGGCCAGTGTGTCTCGCGGGTTGAGCTACTGGAATCGGTGTGGAACTTCGCGCAAGCGCAGACCACCAACATCGTGGATGTGTATATCAATTATCTTCGCCGCAAGATTGCCGATCCGGCGCCGGGGCAGCTGATCCGCACGGTGCGCGGCCGTGGCTACATGGTGCCCGCGGAGAGTGAATTGGCGGCCGGTGCGGGATTGGCTCCGCGGGCCGCTGATTCGGATCGAATGTTCGCGAGTGGCGCGGCGGCGGCGAATTGAGTTTTCCGCTGTATTGCGGTTCGGCGAATCTGATTTTTTGAGGAGGCATCGAATGCAGGTTTTTGCGGTTCCAATTCTTCCATCGCATCTCGTTTCGAGGCCGCGTTCAAGCGCCCGGCCCCGTACGGCACTTGTGGCCAGTGCTGACTGCAGCTTTCGCCAGCGTTTGTCACATGTGCTATCGGGTCTGCGGTGGCAGGTGCGCGAGGCGGCGGGCGGTGCACAGGCATGGGCAGAGACAGAGGCGGAGGCGCCCGAGGCGATGATCGTTGACGCGTGGCTGCCCGACCTGGATCTCGGGGAGTTTCTGCGCGATTTCCGCACCAGCTTTCCCGATGTCGACGTGGTGACGGCGGAGGGGTCGGGCGCCGGGGATAGCCCGCGCGGGCCACATCGTCAGGAACTGCTCTATGCATTGCGCCAGTGCCAGGAGAGCGATACCACGGCGTGGAACGCGGCTCCTGTGTTTCCATCGGAGCTTGCGATGTCTGCCCCACCGAAGAAGGCGCCGCAGTCAGAATCCCGGCGCCTGCCGGCTTCGGCCGCCGTCGCGGATGGGACCGAGATTGTGGCGGAGGCCAGGCCCGCTCCGGCCGGCACCGCCTCCAGCCGGGTTATGCGGAGTTCTTGCGCAGGCGATCTGGATGCATCGGAACGGCTGCCGGAACTGGTGGGCAGCGCGCCGTGCATGCTGGAGATCTGCCGCCGTGTCCGGCTGGTGGCGCCGCGCATGACGCCGGTGCTGATCGAAGGGCCGACGGGCTCGGGCAAGGAACTGGTGGCCGAGGCGCTGCACCGGTTGTCCACGCGCAATCGCAAGCCGTTTGTGGCGATCAATTGCGCGGCCATTCCCGAAGCTCTGCTGGAGGCTGAGCTTTTCGGGCACACGCGAGGCGCATTTACGGGCGCTGTGCAGGGCCGCACGGGACGTATAGAAACGGCAGATGGTGGAACGCTGTTCCTGGACGAAATTGGTGAGACGCCGCTGGCATTGCAATCCAAGCTGCTGCGCTTCGTGGAGTGCGGGGAATTGCAGCGGGTGGGGGACAACGAGACGGTGAAGGTGGACGTGAGGGTGATTGCCGCCACCCACCGGCCGCTTGCGCAACAAGCTCGCGATGGCGGATTCCGCTCCGATCTTTATTACCGGCTTGCAGTGTTTCTCATTCGCACCCCGTCGCTTGTCGAACATGGCGAAGATATGCCGCTCCTGATCGAGCACTTCCTGCAGCGGCTGGGGCGCGACACGCCGTTGAAACGCATCGATGAGAGTGCGATGGCACAACTCGCTGCGCACGACTGGCCGGGGAACGTGAGGGAACTCGAGCATGTGTTGGAGCGGGCGGTGATTCTTGCCGGAGACAACCCGGTCGTGACCGCGCGCGAGATCGACTTTGGCCTGACGGTGAACTGATTGGTTAGGAGGAGTCGCGGATGGGCATGGAAATCGAAACCCGGATGAGCGAGCAGATCGTCCGCTATCTGGATCTGGCGGCGGCTGAGGCCAAGCTGACGGCGGCCAATATGGCCAACGTGGATACCCCCGGCTATCGGACGGTGGGGATGGACTTTGAAGCCGAGATGCGCGAGGCGATGAGCGGCGAGGACCAGGGAAGTGCGGCGAGAAAGGTGCGCATCGCCGATGTGGATGGACTGATCGCGCGGCCCGATGGAAACAACGTTTCGATCGATCGCGAAAGCCTGAACCTGGCCGAGGTGCAGCTGAAGTTCAGAACCGGCATCGCCCTTTTGCGGGAGGAGTACCAGCGCGTGATGGACGCCATTCATGCGGATAGCAAATGAAGGGGAACCGGGAATAGAGATGAGGGAATAGGGGATCGGGAGCAGGAAAAACAAACGCGCGAGCCAGACACGGTTCGCGGAAAAGGCGGTCGAGACAGCCGGCGGGAAGCGGCACAAGGAGGTTCCCACGATGAATTTGTTTGGATTGATGGAGACTTCGGGCAGCGCGATGGAGGCCGAACGGATGCGCGCCGAAGTGGTGGCGGCCAACATGGCTAACGCCGAGACGACACGTACCGCGACCGGCGGACCGTATCGTCGCCAGGAGGTGGTGTTTGCCGCCGACGGCGGCGACGGAAATTTTCTCGACTCGATGAATGCCGCCTCGGCGGGCGGCATTGGTGCGGCAAGCGGCTCGATGTCCTTGCCGCCGTTGCCCATGGCGGGAGGACAGGCGGTTGCGCCCGGCGTGCGCATTGCGCAGGTGGTCGAAGATCCCTCGCCTCCACTGAAGCGCTACGATCCCGGGCATCCCGACGCAGGGCCGGACGGATACGTCGCCTATCCCGACATTAATCCCATCACAGAGATGGTGGACCTGATGGGGGCGACGCGTGCATATGGCCTGAACGGTTCTGCAGTGCAGGCGGAAAAGGGCATGATCACGTCGGCGCTGGACATCGCGAAGACGTAGAAGAAGAGGCGCGGATCGATGGCTGAATTACTGAACGCGGCAGGTGCGATTACCGGCTCCCAAACTGGGGCGGCGGGTATGCAGAATTCGCCGCTCCAGGGCGCGAAGCAGGTTGCGGCTCCGGCGCCGTTTGCGGATTTGATCACGGACGCAGTCGGCCAGGTGAATCAGCTTGAATCTCAGGCCCAGACCGCCGTATCCGGGCTGATGACGGGCAACGGCGTGGATGTGCACACCGCAATGATTGCTACGGAGAAGGCGAACATGACCTTCGAGCTGGCGCTGGCGGTGCACAACAAGGCGGTGCAGGCGTACCAGTCGGTGATGGGAATGCAATTCTAGCTGCCGGCTCCCAGCTTGTCGCTTGTTGGTGCAGAGCGCCGGCCAAAATCGTTGAGACACGGAGACCATGGCCACGGGAACACAATTAGAGAAAAGTTCGCCTGCGATCCCCGGCCGGATTCAGGCAGGCGGGAAATGGACAGGGCTCTTAGGGATGGCGCAAGTGCGCTGGGCCGAGATGGCCGCGGCCGAGCGCGGGTGGGCGATCGCCGTGGCGCTGCTGCTGGCCGCACTCATCGGCGGCCTCGCCTGGTATGCGACGCGGCCGGATTGGCGCACCCTCTACGTGGGACTCGACCCGGACGACGCGCGGCAGATGGCGCAGATCCTGGCGCAGGCGCAGATTTCGTTTGAGCCGACTGTGGATGGAGCGGGCATTCGCGTCCCGGCGGCTGAGCTGGACAAAGCACGGCTGGCGACGGCAGCCAAGGGGGGGGCTAAAAGCGGCCGCCTGGGTTTTGAGATCTTCGACAAGCCTAACTGGGTGGGTTCGGAGTTCGACGAGCAGGTGAACTACCAGCGTGCTCTCGAGGGTGAGCTGGAGCATACGGTGGGAACGCTCTCCGATATCGAATCGGCGCGCGTACATCTTGTGCTGCCGCACGACTCGCTGTTTCGCGAAGAGGAGCGTCCCGCCAAGGCCTCGGTGGTAATCAAGCTGCGTCGCCGCTCCCTGGCCGAAGGCGAGCCGGAAGCAATTCGAAACCTGGTGGCGTCGGCGGTCGATGGACTGACACCGGATCACGTAATGCTGGTGGATGCCGACGGCAACCTGCCCCTGGGTCCGAAGACGCCAGAGGCGATCGAGCTCGGCGCCGAGCAGGCTCTCGAGAATAAGCTGGTGGCTACTCTTGAGCCGGTGACGGGCGCAGGCAATGTGCGCGCATCGGTGACTCTCGCCTACATCTCGACTGCGACTGAGGAGACCGAGGAGAGCTACGATCCTGCAAAGACTGTCACTCTCGAGATGCAGCGCAGCGAGCAGTCGACCGGGCCGCAGCCGGTGGCAGCAGGAGTCGCCGGAGCGGCTTCGAACGCCCCCAACACCCAGACGCTGCCCGTCTATCCGCGCGAAACCGCGGCGTCGACCAATGCCAAGACCGAGTCATCTACCTTCGGAGTCTCGAAGACGGTGCGGCACACGGTGGACAATCCCGGTCGCGTACGAAGACTGACTGCGGCCATCGTGGTGAACGACCGGTTGACCCAGCCGGCAAGCAAGAATCATCCCGCGGTGTGGCAGCGGCGGTCGGCTGATGAGGTGCGAAACCTGACGGCCCTGGCCCAGGCGGCGGTGGGCTTTGATGCGTCACGCGGCGATGTATTGACCATCGAGGATCTGGCGTTTGACGACAACCTTCCGCAGCCGGGCACCGCGGTTCCGCAGCAGATCATGAACGCCGCGGAGAACTCGCCGGTGCTCGTGAAGTATGTGGCGCTGCTCATTGGCCTGGTTGTGGTGGTGGCCTTCGGCCTGCGGCCCGCCATGCGGCGCGCCGGAGCTGCCCTGGCGACCAAAGGAAGCGCCAGGGGAGCGAGGGAACTCCCTGGCAGAGCCGCGGTGCCGGATGCGCTGGCGCCTCCAAAACTCGCCGAAGCTGATCCGGAACGGCTGCGGACACAGGAGATCTTCGAGCAGGTGACGACGCATTTGAAGCGCGAACCGACGCAGAGCTCGCGCCTTTTGCAGAGCTGGATCCACTCCGAGTAGATCGCTGGGCTGGCAGGCTCCGCGAGTGGAACCGGGAGCGCGGGAAGGGAACTCGCTTTGACTGAGCAGGCGAATGAAAGCGGTGCGACGCGGAAAGGCCATTCGGCGAACCTCTCCGGGGTGCGCAAGGCGGCGATCCTGCTGGTTGCAGTGGGCGAAGAGCTGGCCAAGGAGTTGTTGCGCGCGTTGCCCGAGGCCGACGTGCAGCAGTTGACGGAGGAACTGGCCGATCTGCGGGGCATCACACCCGAGCTCTCGGCCGAGGTGCTGGAAGAGTTCTGGCAGCTTCTCGACACGCAGAGCTTTATGGTGCACGGAGGGCTGGACTACGCCAGCCGCGTGCTCAAAGACGCCTTCGGCAAGGAGCGGGCAGACGACCTGCTGATGCTGATGCGGCGCTCGCAGGAGGAAGCGCACGGAAATCTGGCGAAGCTGCAGCGTACCGATCCGCAACAGCTGGGCAAACTGCTCGACAGTGAACATCCGCAGACCATTGCTCTCGTGCTGGCGCATCTCGATCCCAAGAAGGCCTCGACGGTGCTGGACAACCTGAGCGAAGAACACAAGATTGTGGCGGTGCAGCGGCTGGCGGAGATGCGGCAGTTTTCGCCGGAGATGGCGCAGAAGGTGGCGCTGATTATGCATCGCCGAATGGAGAGCGTGGGCGACACGGCGCGGCGCAGCTATTCCGGCTTCAAGGCGGTGGCGGACCTGATGAACCGCCTGAATGCCGAAGAGTCGCGGAAGATTCTGGAGGCCATCGAAGAAAACCGGCCGGAGCTGGCGCTGAGCATACGCAACCTGATGTTTACCTTCGAAGATCTGATCACGGTGCCGCCGGCAACCATTCGCGAGATTGTTTCCGGGGTGGACAAACGCCAATTGGCGCTCGCGCTGCGCGGCGCCAACGAAGAGCTCCGCGCGCAGATCTTCAAGGCCATGAGCTCGCGCGCCGTGGAGATGTTAAAGGAAGATATGGAGGTGCTGGGCCCGGTACGCTCGCGCGAAGTGGCGCAGGCGCAGCAGGAGATCCTGAACCTGGCGCGGAAGCTGGAAGCCGAAGGCAAGGTGATTCTGAAACTCGAAACCGGCGACGAGATGCTGGCGTGAGAGACGAAGGGAAAGAGGGAACAAGAAACCAGGGCAGCCATCGGAACAGAACGCGGGACCGGGGTGGGCAGCCGCAACGGGAGGGGAACTAGGAGCAGGCGATGACAGCAGAAAGCAGCCGCAGCGCAGATGAGGTTGAAGCTTTCGAGTATCCGGCCTGCCCCGGTTCTCCGCCCATGCCCGCCTGGAATGGCTGGATGGAAGCGACGGACGAGGGTACCGCTGCGCCGGGGCGAAGCCAGGGTGGGATACGAAATCCTGCTCGCGGGGCGCTGGACGAGAGGCTTACGAAAGATGCGCAGCAATCGTTTGCGGCCGGGCGGGAGCGCGGGCTCGAACAAGGCCGTCAGACAGAGCGCGAGGCGCAGGCTGCCCTGTTTGCTGCGGAGCAGAGCCGCCACCAGCAGCAGCTTGCCGCGCTGGTCGCGCGTTTTAGCGGCGAGAGCGATCGCTTTCTGCACACCGTGGAGCAGGAGGTAGTGAAGCTGGCGCTGGCGATTGCGGCGCGGATACTGCGGCGCGAAGCCCAGATGGATCCGCTGCTGCTGACCGGGGCAGTGCGCGTGGCGTTGGGGCAGTTGGCAGCCTCGTCGGAGGTGCGGCTGCGCGTTCCCAGGGCAGAGGTAGATCTGTGGACCGAGACGATTGCCATCGTGCCCAATCTGGCGTTAAAGCCGGCGGTGGTGGCCGGGGAAGGAATGCGCCTGGGCGATTGCGTGATCGAGAGCAAGGCCGGGACCGTCGATCTGGGAATTCGATCGCAACTGGCGGAGATCGAACGCGGGTTCTTCGATCGTGCCGGGGCGTCCCGCAGCGGCGAAGCGTCCTCCCATGCGCATGCAAACGATGCAGCGGCGCCCGGGGCGGGCGATGAGGTGCGAGTGTGACAGCACTTCTGGAAAGCTACTTCGCGCGCCTGGAGCGACGGCAACCATGGCGTTGGCGCGGCCGGGTTCTCGAGTCGATGGGGCAGACGATCGAGTCGGCGGGCCCGCCGGTTTCTGTGGGCGAGTGCTGCGAGTTAGAGGATCAGGCGGGCGGCGCGCACTCGGCGGAGGTGATCGGGATTCGCGGATCGAATGTGCTCTCAATGCCGGTGGAGACGACGGAGGGAATACGTTTCGGAGATCCCGTATGGTCGCTGGGCAGCAAGCCGGAGATCGTGGTGGGGCCGGCGCTGCTGGGGAGAGTGTTGAATGCGCAGGGCGAGCCGATTGATGGAGGACAACTTCCGGCAGTGTCGGTGGCGCTGCCGCTGGATGGGGCAGTGCGTGCGCCGCTCGAACGCGTGCCGATTGCCGAGCCTCTGGGCACGGGCATCCGCGCCATCGACGCAATGTTGACGGTGGGCCGCGGCCAGAGGGTAGGCATCTTTGGCGGTTCGGGGGTAGGAAAGAGCACGTTGGTCGGCATGATGACGCGCAACACCGAGGCCGAGGTAACCGTGGTAGGGCTGGTGGGAGAGCGGGGCCGCGAGGTGGGCGAGTTTCTTCGCGACGCGCTTGGCCCGGACGGGCTGGCACGTGCAGTGGTGGTGGTTTCCACTTCGGATGAGTCGCCGCTCAAGCGCATGCGTGCGGCGCTGGCGGCCACGGTGGTGGCAGAATTTTTTGCCGCGCAGGGAAAGCACGTGCTTCTGGTGCTTGATTCCCTCACGCGGTTTGCCATGGCGGCACGCGAAATCGGTCTGGCTGCGGGAGAGCCGCCGACGGCAAAGGGCTACACGCCATCGGTTTTTGCGCGGCTGGCGCGCCTGGTGGAACGGGCCGGATGCTTCCGCAGAGGATCGATCACAGCGTTCTACAGCGTGTTGATGGAAGGGGACGACCAGCAGGATCCGCTGGTGGATGCAGTGCGCTCGCTATTGGACGGTCATGTGGTGCTTTCGCGGTCGCTGGCCGCTGAAGGCTGGTATCCGCCGATTGAAGTGCTGGATTCGATCAGCCGGCTGATGCCTGCGGTGGCTCAAGAAGATCATCGCGAGCAGGCTGCGCTGGTGCGCAAGTTGATGGCGGTGTATGCGCGATCGGAAGACCTGGTGCGCATTGGCGCCTACAAGCCCGGCACGGATCCGGATCTGGACCGGGCGCTGCGGGCGCGAGGGGCGATCCGCGCATTTCTCACCCAGGAGGCGCGCGAGCGAGTGAGTTTCGCAGACGGGTTGCAGCACCTCGCCCAGCTGGCAGAGGAGCTATAAGCAATGTCCGTTTCGCGGGCGATGCGGCGCCTGCTGCATGTGCGGGAGCTTGAAGAAGAGCAATGCAAGGCGGCGGTGGAGTCGGCGCTCGGCGGTTTGCGGCGCCTGCAAGGAGGCTTGGCGGCGGCGCAGCAGCGCGAGCGCAGGGGACGCCGCCTGGTGACGGCGGGTGCAGCCACCGGTGATCTGGTTGACCGGATGGCGGGACTTGAAGAGACGGGAACGGCGCGAAGGCAGGTTGCGGCGCTGGTACTCAGGATTGTGGAGGCGGAGCAGAACGTGGTGCAGCGGCGGCAGGAGTTCGTTGCCAAGCGAGTGGAGCGGCGGCAGGTGGAGGCAATCGTCGAGAGGGCTGGGGAAGAAGAAGCGGCGAAAGCCGGGCGGCGCGAACAGCGGGAGATGGACGACTGGTTTCTGAGCCGGACGCGTTGAAGCAGCGAAGAACAGCGGAGCAGCGTAGATCACGAAGAGATTGCGATGCGGAATGAAGGCCGGCAATTTTCTGGAGGAGCGGTGCTCCACACGCAGCAAACTTGTGATGAAATCGAGATTCGGGAGGGCTGAATTCCTGATTCGGGAGACGCTGTCCCAACCCTGATAGTCCTCTAACCTCAATCCCACTCATTTGGCACGCCTTCTGCATTTCTCCTCCGCATGAACATTGCCGCAAACATCGGCGCCGGCGCGGAGTTGCTACAACGTGAGAGCGTAAAAGGCGCTACCGTAAATGGACCGGGGCCGCAAACGGGCAGCATGGCGGCATGGAAGCCGAGAAGCGGAGAGGGTGCAGGCTGGACGGGTAATGCGCGGGCGGGCGGTTCGACATCGTCGTTCGCCGCCGGCGAGAGTTTTCGTTCGAACTGGCAAGCTATGCTGCGCGCATCGGGCAGCTGTTTCGGGTCTAACGGCGAAATCGAAACCATCGGCGCGAGTGGCGAAGACGGCGAGCAGGCAGGTGCGGCGGCTGGAGGGATCGTGCCCACGCCAGCGAACGGTGCCATGTTTGCGCAAGCAGGCAAAATCGCAGAGCAAAACGGATCGCCCACAGCTGCAACATCAGAGCCGGCGAAGGGTGAATTGCAAAACCCCACCTCGATCGAAGGCAATACACGATGGTTCGTCGCGCAGTCAGTTGCAGATGCGAAAAGCAATCCAGTGAGCGCGCAGATCACCGGCGCTTCCAGCGGAGCACCGGTCGCACGCAACGCAGGAGGCGGCAAACGTTCGTGGGGCGCAAGGATACCCGAGGCGGCAACGCAAGATACCACGGCGAAGAGTATTGCGACCGATGGAGCGATCTTGCCGGCGGCAATTCAGGCGCCGGCGGATCTGCACGTCGTTCCAGAGAACGCCGGTTCGATTGCGTTCTTGAACTCGGCGCACGGATGGGATAGCGGATCGGACTCTCCTGCGGGTTCAACACCATCTGCCGGCGGCGAGAGAAGCGCCTCCGCGGCAATGGCGACGGCGACCGGTACGGACGAGCCCGTTCATCCAAGCCTGCAAGCCACTCATGTAACGCGGGTTGCCGCATTAAAGACCGTGCCCCACGAGGACGAACCGAAAGGGAATTTGGTGATGGCTCCGGGTGCGCCTGGATTTGCCGGGAGCGGGCAGGCTCCGTCATCTGAGCCGGTGGGAGCGAGGGCAGGCACTGGACAGACGAATCCCGTGCAAAGTTCGCATGGAGCCGTAAATGAAATCAGCATTCCGCAGGAGACCGGAGCTCCGGCTCACGGCAACAACCCTCAGCTCAGCGGAGACGAGAGCGCAGTTGCCGAGATGCAGATCCAAAGCCCGACGTCGGAAGCAGACGGATGGGGCAGCGGCAGCGAAAGAGAAGCAATCGACGTCAAGGATAAGCCTGCGGCCCATGCCAGCGGCGCGATAGTGGCAGGTACGCAGGGAACACAGAGTTTTTCCACGCCGCCATCCGGTCTGGTAGCGGATCCCGGCGCAGGGATGCAGGTCGCATCCGGCACTCATCAGGCCGTGAGCATGCCGGGCGGATTTGCGGCACATGCCGGCGACGCTCCGGTGACGGCAGCAAGGGAGACATTCGCCGAGCTTGACGGAGGGTCGGCAGTTGGCGCGCCGCGATGGACTCATGCTGCGGATCATCAGGTTGAGGCCGGATTCGAGGATCCCGCGCTGGGCTGGGTGGGCGTAAAGGCAGACATGAGCGGAGGCAGCGTTCACGCGGTGCTTATGCCGGGCACGGCAGAGGCGGCACAGGTTCTGGGAGCGCACATGGCGGGATTGAGCGTGCACCTCGCGGAGCAGCATTCCCAGGTTTCGACGCTGACTATGGCAAATTCGGGCACTGGCAGCAGCGGCTCGGGTGCGGGCCAAAGCATGCAGCAGGGCACGGGTCAAAATCAGCATCCCGGTTCCAGCGACTCGGCGCGCTCGCAATGGAGTCCGCAGACCGGCACTTCCGGAGATGTCAATATGCGCGCAGGGCGAACTCCGGTTCGGATCGATGAGACGGATGCGATGTTGACTCCGAATGGGATTCGCGGAGCGCATATCTCAGTGATGGCTTGAAAGTGGCCTGGAGTTGGAGGGCAGGGAGGCAGAGCGGGCGAGCGGGGACGAAAGATCGGCAAGGGAGATGGGCACGGGAGATGGGACGAGGGAGCAAGCGATCCGTTAGAAGAACAGCGAAGTGGGAAACTGGGTCGAAGGAGGAACGATGGCGGCAGCAGCAATCTTCAATCATGCGATGACGGCAGGCCAGGCGCTGACCGGGGCCGCAGCGTCGCCAATGGACGGCACGACGACAGGTACGAGCGGCACCAGCGGTTCGAGTGACAGCAGCGGCGATTCGGCGACGATTTCGGCGAACGATTTTCTGACGCTGCTGGTAACGGAGATGCAGAACCAGGATCCGACCGCGAATACCGATCCCAACGAGTACATCAACCAGCTTGTGAGCGTGAACAGCCTGGAGCAACTGATCGACATCAACCAGACCTTGACGACTGGCCTTGACGGCACGTCTGCGAGCACGGGCAATGGGGAATCGGGGAAGGTGACGGCAGCGACGCCGGGCGCGACAGGTGCAAGTGCGAGCAGCCCGGCGGCGACAATCGATGTTTCTACTCGAGCGCCTAACGCGTTCACTGCCGCATCCGGGGCGCCAGGCGGGTTTGCGACGGCGGCGCATTCTTTCGCAGCGCACCTGGCTCCCGGCAATCTCGGCGTGCCGGCTGCGAATTCGGCGGCACAGCAAGTGGCGCATGCATTGGATGGGCGAACTCGCACTCGTCCGGCAGGCAACGGTATTTCAGGCGCCCGGTAGCGGTTTTTCATTCGCGGCTAAGGTTTCAAGGCCGCATGGCACGATTCATCCGCAAGTATAGCGAAGCTTAAGAGGAGAAAAACCATGGCAAGTTTCTTCATTCCGCTGACGGGCCTGCAATCGGATTCGACGGCCTTGAACACGATCGCGAACGACCTGGCCAACATGAACACGACGGCCTTCAAGGCGGAGACGACGAACTTCTCCGACCTTTTCTACCAGCAGATCGGTTCTACCGGGGCCGGTAATCCGATTCAAGTGGGAGCGGGCGTGCAGGTGGGCTCGAATGAGATCTCATTTACGCAGGGATCGATCAACTCGACCGGCAACGCCACCGACGTGGCCTTGAATGGGAACGGATTTTTCGTGATCGGCAATGGAGCAGGCGGGTACGAATTGACGCGCGACGGCAACTTTACGCAGGCGGCGAACGGCAATCTGTTGTCGAACGGGATGAGCGTGATGGGCTATCCCGCCCAGAATGGAGTCGTGAATACGAGCGCGCCGCTGACGGCGATCAACATCCCGGTCGGAGCGGTCGAGGAATCGAAAGCGACTACGACGATGAACATGACGGCGAACCTGGATTCGGCGACCGCCGCCGGTACGCAGTTTCCCGCGCAGGTGACGGTGTACGACTCGTTAGGTGAGCCGCATGTGGCCACGGTTACGTGCGAGCCTGGGGCGATTGCGAATACATGGACCTATTCGGTGGCCTTGCCAGCGGCCGATTATTCCGCGGCCCCAGGCAATGCAGCCCCGGCGCCGATCACGGGAACACTTACCTTCGATCAGAATGGCAACTTGATTCAGGTGCAGCCAACGGGCGCCGCGAACCCTTCGAATGTGGGAACGGCGGCCGGCGATGTGCAGTCGATTGCGCTTAATTTTAATCCGGCCGCGACCAATGTGCTGGCCGACGGTGCGGCAGGTCTGAATATTCAGTGGAACCTGCTTGGCTCGGGCAACACTCCAAGCCTCAGCCAGGTGGATACTACTTCGGCCGTCTCCGCAACCTCGCAGGACGGGTATGCCAGCGGACAATATCAAAGTTTCGCAATTGGCTCCGATGGCACGGTCACCATCACCTATTCGAACGGACAAAAGCAAAACGTGGGTCAACTGGCGCTCGGCAACGTAACCAATCTGCAGGGCTTGGAATTGATGGGCGACGGCAACTACACAACCACGCGGGCAAGCGGACCAATTTCCTTCGGGGCGTCGGGCTCGTCCGGCCTGGGGACGCTGCAGGACGATGCATTAGAGGCGTCGAACGTGAACATCTCGACGGAATTTTCCGATTTGATTATTGCGCAGAGGGCATTCGAGGCGAATGCCAAGTCGGTGACGACGTTCGACACGGTGACGCAGGACACGATCAACATGGTGCACTGATTGCTGGATTCTGGGCGGGAGCGGGGCGGTCTTTTGGCCGCCCCTCAACTTTTTGCTTTGGGAGCAACTTCAATAAACAGTCCGCTGGCCTGAGCCAGAATCTCGCTATCCGTGTCCAGGATGCGAGCCTCGGCAAAGTGCTTGCGATGATCGCTGCGGGCGACGTGACCTTCGATGCGAATAGGAACGCCGCTGGGAACGGGACGCAGGTATTCGACGTCCATTTTTCGTGTCATGGAAGGGTGCCCCTTGGCGCGCACGGCTTTGCTCATGGCCTCGTCGAGAAGTGTGGCGATGATGCCGCCATGAAGATAGCCAGGATGACCGCAGAAGCCGTCGGTGATGACGGGGAGGCAAACAACGGAGCCATCGTGCGCGAGAAAAAACTCGAGGCGGAGTCCCGCATCGTTGGCCGGTCCGCAACCAAAGCAGCGGTTATTGGCCGAGTGGGCGAAAGGAGTGAGTTGCTCGTTGTGTTTGGTCATGCGGGCCTCGCAGCCTGAGAGACGCCGTTGATTGCGTCGATGTAAGTTTTGCGATCGACGTTTGCGCCGGTAAGAATCACGCCAACCCGTTTTCCGCGGAGGATGTCCTTCTCCTTAAGTGCGGCTGCAAGGGAAGCAGCCCCTGCGCCTTCGGCGAGGTTGTGTGTGTCGTCGTAATAAATGCCCATCGCTTCGGCGATCTCGACTTCCGTGACTTCGACTATGCGTTGCACCTGATCCCATATGGTGGCCATCGCTTCGGGATTCGGTTTGCGGCAGGCGAGGCCGTCGGCGATAAGAGATTGCGCAGGTGCTTCAATGAGCTTGCGCTGCCTGAAGCTGAGAGAGGTGGCCGGCGATTCTGCGGCGACGACGCCGACGATCTCGTTAGAGAGATCGAGGGCATTGCGCGCGGCGGCCATGCCGCAGATGGACGATCCCAATCCAATTGGCACATAGACAACATCGAGCATGGGCACAGCTTGAAAGAATTCCAAGGCGTAGGTTGCGGTGCCCCGGACCAGCCGCTCATGGAAGGACTCAACCACCGTGTAGCCGCGCTGATTTGCCAGGTGGCCAGCGAATTCCAGCGACTCCTGGAAATCGTGGCCATGCTCGATGAGCTCGGCGTCCTGAGCGCGTATGGCCTGATTCTTCTCGACGCTATTGCCGCAGGGGACAATGATGACAGCTTTCAGGCCGAGCAACCGAGCCGCCAAGGCGACGCCCTGGCCGAAGTTGCCGCGGGTTGCTGCGACTACGCCGGCCAGATCGGGCCGCGATTCTTTGAGCCAGGTTGCGTAGACCAGCGCTCCGCGCAGCTTAAAGGCTCCGACGGGTGTGTGATTTTCATGTTTGACCCAGACTTCAGTTCCGAGGCGCAAATGGATCAGCGGCCAACTGTACTGCGGCGTGGCCGGCATGTAGCGATAAACGATGGCCTGCGCGGAACGAATCTCGTCGAGAGGGGGGAGCACCATGCTTTCAGGATACCGGCTTGAAAGAATAATAACGGTACGGTGGAAAAGTGTGGCACAACGCCGTGCTCGGCAACTTGACCAGTGCCGCATCTCCCGCTCAGACTGAAAGAGGAAGATGAGCGATCTACTGGTTGCCGTTGATCCTCAAAATCTCCGCGGAGGATTCCCCGTTTCGCTTCTTCAACTCCGTCAACAGCCGGGCCATTTTAAGAGGGTGAACCTAGCTGGCAGATCTTTCGCCCTTTGTGCCGCGGTCGTAGTATTTCTGGCCGCCGGGTTGGGCGGCTGCCGGAAGGCGCCGACGCTGACTCCGGAACAAGCGGAAGGCAAGCACGTGTATGGCGAGGGGTGCGCTCATTGCCATGAGGAGAATGACCTGCATCTCAAGAAGGTTCCGCCGGATCTGCGTGGATTATTCAGCAGGAATACGCTGCCGGACGGGGAACCGGCGACAGATGCCGAGGTGGTGCGTGTGCTGATGACAGGAAAAGGAATGATGCCCTCGTTTTCCTATCAGTTGAACAGGGCGCAGGTGGTTGCATTGCTGGCTTATCTGCACACGGGCATGCAGGACGAGCCACGATAACAGGAGGCGGGAGATGAAGGTTGGGATTCTTGGATCAGGCGGCGTGGGTCAGACGCTTGCCGCGGGATTCGCAAGCCACGGCCACCAGACGATGATTGGGACAAGCGATCCGGCAAAGCTGTCGGAGTGGCAGGTAAAGAACGCGAAAGTTCGGATCGGGAACTTCAGCGACGTGGCGACGTTCGGCGAGGTGCTGGTGCTGGCTGTGAAAGGGTCGGCGGCGGCCGACGTTTTGAAGGCGGCGGGTAGCGTCATCGACGGAAAGCTGGTGATGGATGCATGCAATCCCATTGCGGATGCGCCGCCGGTAAACGGCGTTTTGAAGTTCTTCACAAGTCTCGACGAGTCGCTGATGGAGCGCCTGCAGCGCGAGTTTCCCAAAGTTCGGTTTGTGAAGGCGTTCAACTCGGTGGGCGCGCCGCGGATGGTGAATCCGCAGTACAAGGCAGGCAAGCCGACGATGTTTATCTGCGGCAACGACGATGACGCAAAGCTGATGGCGGCGCAGATTCTGGAGCAGTTTGGATGGGAGACGGGGGACATGGGCAAGGCGGAGGCGGCGCGAGCGATTGAGCCGTTGTGCATGCTGTGGTGCATCCTGGGATTCACGAAGAACGAGTGGACGCACGCGTTCAAGCTGTTGAGGGAGTAGGCTACGGAAATCGGCATTCACCGTATACTGAAAGGGTCTATGGCAACCGAAAAAACATTCTATTTGGAAACGTTCGGCTGCCAGATGAATGCCCATGACTCCGAGAAGGTGATTGGAACGCTGCAGCGGCAGGGCTACCGGCAGGTGGAGTCAGAAGAAGACGCCGGCCTGATCCTCTACAACACCTGCTCGATCCGCGACAAAGCGGAGCAGAAGGTCTTCAATCGCCTGAACGACTACAAGAAGCTGCACAAGCAGGGAAAGCGCTTTGGTGTGCTGGGCTGCGTGGCGCAGCAGGAGGGCGAAAAGATTTTCGAGCGGGCGCCGTATGTTTCGCTGGTTTCGGGATCGGCCTCGTATCGCAAACTGCCGGAGATGCTGACGCGGTTGGAGGCAGGCGAGAGTCGAATCACCGGCCTCGACGACCGGCAGACGGATGAAACCTTCGAAACCGAGTACACGGCGCGGCAGAATCCGTATCGCGGGTACATCACCATCATTGAGGGATGTGACAAATTCTGCTCGTACTGCGTGGTGCCATATACACGCGGCAAGGAGCGCAGCCGGACGTCGTCGTCGGTGCTCGCAGAAGCTCGGCGCATCGCCGATCTGGGCTACAGCGAGATTCAACTGCTCGGCCAGAACGTAAACAGTTATCGCGACGCGGAAGGGAAGATGACCTTTGCGGAACTGCTGGCAGCGGTGGGCGAGTTGCCCGGCATTCGGCGCGTGCGTTTCACCACCAGCCATCCGCGAGACTTTACCCGGGACATTGTGGAGGCCATCGACCGGGTGCCGACCCTTTGCGATCATGTGCATCTGCCGGTGCAGTCGGGCTCGACGCGGGTGCTGAAGCAGATGGCGCGCGAGTACACCCCGGAGTGGTACCTGGAGCGGGTGGCATGGATCAAAGCGGCGCGGCGGCAGATTTCGCTTTCGACCGACATTATCGTGGGATTCCCAGGCGAAACCGAGGACGACTTCATTCAAACGATGAATCTGCTGGCCGAAGTTGAGTACGATTGCGTATTCGCGTTTAAGTACTCGGCGCGGCCGAACACACCAGCGCTGGTGATGATTGACTCGCTTCCTGAGGCAGAGAAAGCCGCACGGCTGCAGATCCTGCTGGACCGGCAGCGCGAGATTCAAAGAGTAAATTATTCGAAACATATCGGAGAGGTCCTTGAGGTGATGGTTGAGGGGGCAAACCCAGCGCGCGGGCAGATTGCGGGCCGAAGCAGCCAGAACAAGCCGGTGAACTTTACGTGCGCGCAGCCGATTGCGCCAGCACCCGGAAGTTACCTGAGGGTCAAAATTACAGGAGCTTTTCCAAACAGCCTGGTAGGGGAAAGCGTCTAAAGTCAGGGAACTGGGCACGCGGATGGGCGAGCGGCGGGTGAGAGCTGAGATTGCGCCGGGGAAAGAGGCAGTTGATGGATATTGAAGTGCGAATTCGTGGCCTGATGTTGGACCCATCGACAAACATGCCGATTGTGGTGCTGAAGGATGTGGGTTCCGATGCTGTGATGCCTATCTGGGTGGGCCATTTTGAGGCTTACTCGATTGCGCAGGAGATTGAGAAGACGCCGCCTTCGCGCCCGATGACTCACGACTTGACGAGAAATCTGATGCGCCACCTGAATGGAGAACTGGAACGCGTTGTAATTACTGAACTTAAAGACGATACGTTCTATGCAGTTTTGTGGCTGAAGCAGGGGGATGAGCAGCTTGCCGTGGATGCGCGCCCGTCCGATGCGATTGCGCTCGCACTGCGTGCGGATTGCCCGATTTACGTAGCCGATAAAGTGATGGAGACTGCAAAACTGAATACCAGCGGTCCGCCGGAGGGCCCGACGGCAGAGCAATTGCGCGGCTGGCTCGAAGGGTTGAACGACGAAGACCTGGGTCGCTACAAGATGTAGTCGGGCAAGTTTGCCAACCGAAGAATTCGCAGTTCACCCAGCAAGACACAAGCGAGCCCAATCGTTTCCTGTGGTACGCGAGCATCTGCCAGGGAAGGGCTGCCTTGGGGCCCAGGATTTCCAGGAGGGGTAAGAAGTGGGGCTTTTCTCGGCCAAACGGCGTTAGTTTACAGAATATCTGTTATCAGACATTACGCCCAATTGCTCATATGCACTGCTATTCTCGGAGCGTGTCGATGAAAGCACTTTCCGTCATCGCCGTCCTCCATCTCTCAGGGCTTTTCATCTATGGGCAATCGGTTCATGCGCGCCCTGCCAGCGCACCTTCTGGAGCGACCGCAGGCGACAATCCTGGCGTCGCGGCGGCAAATGGCGTCCTGATCGCTGAGAGATATCCGGGCGCCGATCTTGGCGCAAAGATCGCCGCCGCCATCGCGTCGTGCACAACCTCAACATGTTCGATTCAGGTGACTCGAAGCGGCACGATTTCAACCCCGTTTGATTTGCCCGTGGGTTTCACGCTCTCCTTTCATCCCGGCACTTACAAACTGAATGTGAATTGGGTGATCGATCACCGGGGTGTGACCGTGGTTGGAAACGGGTCGCATTTCACCTATGTGCCTCCGTCAATCGCTGATAACGGCCACGCTATTTATGTGGGCAAAAATATTTCATGCAAAGTCAACGCCAGCGGCACAACCGTCACCCGGGTGAGCGGTTCGACGTTCGCGCGCCTCGATCCCGGTGATCAGGTTGTCTTCGAGACCGGCATGAGAACGGTTGCGATTTCTAATGTTGAGGCTGTACGCGGTTCAACACTGACCATCTCTCCAACCATCGGAACCTATACGGGCGTGGTAATGGCCGGAATCCTCTATGCTTCATCGACCTTCGGAACTTCAGAAGGCGCGGGCGTGAGCCTGAGCGACTTCACCCTTACTTCTGGTTCTCGTACGACTACGGACGAAGCATTAGCGCTGGAGATGCTGAACAACGCGTACGTGTCCCATGTTTCGATCGAGCAATTTCAGAATGGCCAGTGCGTGCATCTCTACGGAGCCATTACGAGCGACTTCTATTCTCTGAATTGTCAGGGCAACGGCTATGGGGTTGTGCTCGATCAAAACCATGCGGGCCGGCTTCCGGCATGGACCGGATCGAATGCAAATGTATTTGCGAACGCGAAGATCGGAGGCTCTTCGCTGGCGAGCGGCATCGCCATCTACGGAATTCAGGGATGGGGCAACAAATTCCGAGACCTGGATGTAGAGGGAAACGCGAACAATAACGTAATCCTGGATCAGGGATCGTTGCAGGGACTCGGTGCAAATTTGTTCGATTTTGCAGATTACGAAGCAAATGGGACGGGCAAGGGATATGAGATTAGCATTGAGACGAATCACGACGTGCTCGAGGGGCCGTCGCAGATAGAGTCTTCGGCGTCTGATTTAATTGCCGTGGGAGGGCCAGCAACCAGCGTCTCGTACGTTGAACTGCGGGACCTTCAAATCAATGCGTCCCACCCCGGCGCCACGGCTTACAGATTCTTTGGAGCCTCGACAGGCTTTGTGCACAACGTGGAAGTCATTGCGGGAGCTTCGCATCCCGGAAAGGGTGTAGTGGACAACCCGGACGCGCGATAGGCGGGACCCTTAGTTCCGGATCTCGCCGAGAAGCAGCGAGACTCTAGTGGTGACCACCCCCGCTCGAAGCGCCACCGGAACCGGCCCCACTCGAACTGCCTGCGCTGGGAGCGGCTGAACTCACACTTCCTCCCCCGCCGCGCGAGAATCCGCCGCCGGAACTTGCGCCGCCAGATCCGCCACCGCGCGAATAGCCGGCAGAGCCGCCTGCATAAGATCCTCCGCGGGAGCCGCCATTTGCATTCGATCCTCCACGCCAGCCCGCACCGCCGCCCGGCGCTGCTCCTCCGCCATAGTAGCCGCGAGATTGCAGGCCGCCCTCACGGCCGCCGATCGGCGCCATGACATTGACGCTCCGGCCGCCCTGCATGACCTGATGGGACATCATGAATGTCTGCGACCGGCGATCGAAGGTGATGGGACTGCCGGAAGCCTTGGCGAGGCCGCTTCTAGCGACGCTGAAATCCTTGATTTCATGAGCCACCATGTGTGGCGCATCTGCGCGCGCCAACGGGGGCACAAAGTCCGTTCGAAACGCCCGCGGTGGTTCGTTGAGAATGTCGATCTTTTGGCCCGGATCGAGTGCCATGCGCTCGATCGTGTGTGGCCCCTTGGGATCCACGGTGAAGACGCCATTCCTGCTGTTCAGTGGTGGCCGACCGGCGATGTCGTAAGGATGGATCGGGACAAAGCCGATGGTGCGTCCCCTCTTGAGCCAGCGTAATGGCGCTTGATGGATGGGTGTGCCTGCCACCCAGACGTATTGGTTGTTTCGATTGATCCAGCTTCCGGCATTGCAAACGGCCCATTCCCATGGCTGGCCGTAGTACAACGAGGATGAATTGAGCATTTGCGGAGTGCCGGGAAACATATTCGTCATCATAAGGAAGCGAATCTGATCCGGCATGCACGGGAACATCATGTTCATATCGGCGAAATCGGAATAAGACTGCGGAGCGGAATTGGCCATCGGTGTGCCCAGGAAACCGATCTTCGAGCCGGGTGCCGCGGGCTGTACGTCGGAAGGTAAGAGTTCGGCCTGAGAGGCTGGGCTATTTTGGCTCGAATTAGCCGCCACAAGTGAGTTCCCTGCCGCCGCGCTCTGCTGCGGATTCGGCTTCCAGCAGGTTCCGTAGGGTTCGCATGGGAAGAAAGTTCCATCCTTTTCCAGATCCGCCAAGCCGGGGATCGGAGATTTCAGGCCAGACGATTTGAGCGCCGCTGCGGTCTCTTTCTCCCGTTGTGCGTACCGGGTTGCGACCCAGTTGTCCCACGCGGAGTAGTCGGGTGGATGAATCGGTCCGGCCTCAATAATCGGGCGGGCCTCCCTGTAATAGAGGGTCGTTCCAGGAGCGATGGTTTCCATTTTATTTCCGGTGGTCATCAGGTCGGACGCGATCAACGGCGTCAGCCCAATGCCATCCGCGTAGCTGTTAATGCGGAGGTTGGTGGCATTGGGATACTTTGTGGCTAAGGCGTCTGTTGGTGTTTGAAGCACGAACCACTCGCCGGGGACGGAGGGCTGGATGTGCAGCGTGACCATGCCCGAGAGCAGGGCGACCTCAGTGCGAGGTACGCCGGCGGTGGTATGAAGATCGTTGAAAAGAAGAACCGAGTCCTCCCCGAGATAGAGCGCCGAGTCGTCTTCGAATTCGATGACCGCGCGCCCCTTTCCGGTGACAAGGCTGTAGCCGGTCTGGAGCGGCAAGTTGGCGACGGCTTGTTCCCAATCCGACTTCTTGCCGTGGCCGTTATCGTCGCCGCGCGAGACGCGCACGTCGCCCTCAACATAGCTGACGCGTGCGATCTGGGGATCGACCGTATCCGTATGATGCTCGCCCATGATGAAGAGCGCCCCTTGCTTGAGGCGTTCCGAGGAGTCGCCGTTCAGGATGTCATTGATCTCAGCCAGCGCATGTTTTTCGTCGTGGCGCATCAGCGCGGCCAGCGCCAGAAGCTTCAACTCATCGCTCTGCTCCGCACTGAGCGGGACCGGCTTGCCATCTTTGGCGCGAATTTCGATCTTGAGCGCGCCGCAATCCTCGATCCAGCTGCTGGCCGGATACTGGTGCAACAACGAGGTGCAGGTGTCCAGAGCCTGGCCGGAGTTGCCAAGTTTGTTCTCGGCGTAGGCCGTCCAGTAGAGAGCGCCGTCGGCGTAATCAGCCTTCTGATCGGCAAGCTTGGAGAAGATCGCGATGGCATCGCTCCAACGACCCTGGTTGATGGCGCGCGTGCCGTCGGCAAAGGACGAACTCGCGGCCGAAGCACCGGCCGTGGGTTCGCCACTCATGCTCGCGAGGGCGCCGCCGCTCATGAATTGCTGCGATCGCGCCGTGCCGGGCGCAAAAACAACAGCCGCGGCCAACAGGGCGACGGGTATGCACATGGTCCTCATATCTTGCCTCCTTCAGAAGCCGTGCTTGTTGCCTGCTCCGCCACCGGAATTCTCGACCGGAGCACCCTTACTTCAAATAGCAGTCCGTCCGCATTCATTTCCATTTGCAGACGCGTTACCTCGGCAGGATCCAATCCTCGCGGCTGGTCGGCCAGGTCCGTGAGCACGCGGTTAAGAGCGCTGAGCGCTTGTTCCAGCTCGGTATCATCGCTCTTTTCTGCCTCGCGCAGGCAGATGCGGTTCGCCGGCAGCAGATTCCGCGCCTCGTCGCGAAGTGGCGGAAGCATGTCGGAGTCGTCAACGTCAGTATGCTTCAACTCAACCAGCAACCGTTCCGTGCGTTCCAGGTGATCGCCTAGCAGGACGACGACCACGCGCTTTGGCGCCGCCGGAGCAGACGCCGCTGGCCTGGTCGAGGTCACGGGAGTCTTCGAGTGCTCCCACATCCGTCCCGCATAGAACGTGGCGGCAAGCAACACAGTTGCCGCACAAGTATAGGCTAGTCCGCGCCATAAATCCCTGCTCATCCAAAGTTGCCTGCGCCGAGGCCGCTCAGGAAGCGAACCGGCGATCGACTCCCAAACCCGCCGGCCGTATTCCGGATCTCGATGTGGCGGATCGAATGGAGCTAAATCAAAGAGGTCGGCCTCTAGTTCGTTATAGCTGTCTTCGCATTGCCCGCACTCTGCAACGTGCTCGGTGGCGACTTCGCGCTCTCGATCGTCGCCGAAGAAATGCTGATTCTTTTCCTTGCGACAGTAGTGCTCTATCAGTTCCTCTTCGTTCAGATGTCTCATGCTTTCACCCTCAATACTGCCAGGCGTCGCCTGAGCTTGTGCACCGCGCGATACACCGCCTGCTTTGCGGAGTTCGGCGCAATTCCCAGCGCCGTGGCTATTTCGTCCATGCTGTCTCCTTCGAGGTGCCGCAGAACGAAGGCGGTTCGCTCGATTGGCGTAAGTCCGTGCATCGCCATCTCCTGCAACGCTCCGATTTCACCACTCAGCAAAATCCGGTCCGGCCCCGCGGCCATGTCGGCGAGCTGAACTGTATGTTGTTCCGAGTCGTTTTCGTCTGCGATCTGACTCGATTCGTCCGTTTTCCGGCTTGCAATCTTATCCAATGCACAATGCACGGCAATGCGATAGATCCATGTGCCGAAATCCGAACGTGACTCGAAGCTCTCCAGTTTCCGATACCCGCGGAGGAACGCTTCCTGAACCACGTCGTCGGCATCGGCCTCATTTCCAGTGATGCGGTACGCAACGCGAAACAGACGGTGACTGTGCCGCACGACCAACGCCCCGTAAGCGTCCTTCTGTCCCGAAAGCACCGCACGGATCGAGGCGTCGTCGTTCATGTCAATGCCGTCCCTTAGACAGGGACCTGTCGGGCGCGGTTAGGAGAGATTGGGAGCGAGGGATGTGCCGGAGACCCGGATTTCGTCCCGGTCGGCCTGAGAGGCATGCGCGAGGTGAGAACGGATAGACGCATGGTTCAAACTAACGAGAAGGGTACACGGAATTTCGAAAGTCAATTTCGAATCTCGGTCAGGAGTGTCTCAACTTCGGACTTTTCCTCGGCCGTGAGTGGAAGCAGCGGAGAGCGGGGCCTGCCTCCGTAGTACCCGTTGAAGTCGCAACCGTACTTGACTCCGGGAATGCCGAGATCGCCGACGATGCGCTTGTTGGCGGCCACAACGCGCTGCTGCTTGTGTTTGGCGAGCTCGAAGTCGTGATCTTTCCACGCGATATAGATTTCCTGGCAAGCCTCAGGGGCGCAAGCCGCAAAGGCGAGGATGCCGCCGGTAGCACCGAGTTCGAGGGACGGAAGAACTGTGCCGGCAGAGCCTGAAACAACCTGAAAACCGACTTCCCTGCTGCGCGTCTTGGGCGGGGCGGCGGGTGGCGCTGTGGCGATGGTTGCGCCGACGGCGAGGTCGCTGGCAGAAACGAACGAGCCGGATGGATCAGCGGGAGCGTTGAGCATTCGCGAGGTGACCGCTTCAAAGACCTGAGTAGCCTGCACGGTGCGGCGCGGGGCGTTTCGCGTGGCAGCGACGGTGTCGCGGATGCGGTCGACGCTGCCGCTCGAGTCCTTAATGCCGATGATGTTCGGGTGCTGCGCGAGCTCGGCGATCAATTCGATAGGGATCTGGTACGGCACGCACTTGGGAATGTTGTAGAGCACCACAGGGAGTGGTGATCGGTCGGCGATACTGCGGAAGTAATGGAGTACTGCCGCGGAGGACATTTGGCCGGCATAGTAGCTCGGCGGACGGACGAGCACGGCGTCGTATTGCAGATCGGCAGCTACCTCGGCCAGCTCGACCGTGCCCTTGACGCTCTCGCGGCCCACGCCGGCGATGAGGACTTTTTCAGGCTCCGCAGCTTGAACGGATGCGCGCAGTACATCGCGCGTTTCGGCATCGTTAAGTTCGACGGCTTCGCCAGTGGAACCGAGAACGATCATTCCTGCCAGAAGGCTGCGCGAGTACCGAGCCATGTTGGCCTCGATCTTGCGGAAGTAGATGGTTTCGTCCGGATAAAACGGCGTAGTGACAGCGGCGAAGATTCCTTCCATCAACATGGGCTTATTGTAGAGGCAGAGGCGAAGACGCGGGACAATTCCCTGCTCGCGTTCGCATCCGGGCCGGCGAAATTGGCTGCCTGGCAGAGACGGATGTAAGTTGGATGCCAGGCGGCCGTGCTCCGCAAGACCCGGATGAGAGGAACGGTAAACTTGAAGTCTTTGCTGCAAAGCGAAGAAAAAGAGATACATAGCCAGCCGGAGCCGAACCTTGCGTGGCAGGCGCTATGGGTTTTGCTGCACACGATTCTGGCGCTGGGCACATGGCTTGCGCTGATGCTGATCGGCTACGCGGTGAACCCGACGGGAATTCCGCAATGGGTAATTCTCGGGTTGTCGGTGGCCGTCCCGCTCGCGGCCGGTTTTGTGGTGACGAAGCTTCGGCCTGACGAGTTGGCGACGATGATCTGGCTGATCGGAGTGATCTGGCTGATGATCTTCAGCCTTTATCTTCTTGATTTGCCGACCGGGCCGGGCCGGTGTTTTCAGTGCAGCGCTACGGAGAAACTTGCACGCTCATTTTTGAGCCTGCCGAGGCCGAGCGGGCTATTCGACGACGATACGCCGTTTTTGGCGACATGGCCGGCGGCGGCACTGATTGGGTATTCGATTGGGGCGAAGCTGGGAATGCGGCGCGGCGAGTAAAGCAGCTTGAACATTCGCGATTCCATGGTGGCCCGTGCATCGTGGAGTGGTTCTTTCGCACCTACGGGGCTTACGAATTTCCTTCGAAGCTTTCCCAGGACTGCCCCTTGCCCCTCGCCTTGCTCGGGGTCAGGGTTGCCCTGGGCTATTCTCTTGCGCTCCCTCCGGGAGCTTGGCCGTCGTTGAATTCGGCGGACGCGATGAGGAAGCGAGGGTTCGTGACGATGGCGGGAATTATCGCCCGTTGGCGGTATGCAACGCTTGCAGTGCGAAGACCGTAACGGAGTGCTTTTGCATGGCGGAGATGCCGTCGGCCGCGGCCTGCGCGGCGGCGAGTGTGGTAATGGTGGGAATGCGCGCTGTGACTGCGGCGCGGCGGATGGACTTCTCGTCGAAGATTGCGTCCTGGCCGCGCGGTGTATTCACCACGAGCTGAATGCGGCCTTCTTTGATGAGGTCCACGGCATTGGGCCGGCCCTCTTCGACCTTGAAGACGCGCTCGACGATCATTCCGGCGCCTTCAAGCACATTGGCGGTGCCTTCGGTCGCGACGATTTTGAAGCCGAGATTGACGTAGCGGCGCGCGAGGGGAACGACGCCTTGCTTGTCGTGGTCGTTGACGGTGAAAAAGACCGTGCCACTCGTGGGCAGAATCTGTCCCGCGGAAAGCTGCGCCTTGGCGAAGGCTTCGCCGAAGCTGGAGGCGACTCCCATCACTTCGCCTGTGGATTTCATCTCCGGCCCGAGGACGGTATCGACGCCGGCAAATTTCGACCAGGGGAAAACCGGAGATTTGACGTAATAGTGCGCGCCGGTTCCGAGATCTCGACCTGAGGCAAGTTCGGCGGGTAACAATTCGCTCAAGGTGCGCCCGGTCATAAGGCGCGAAGCGATTTTGGCAAGCGGCACGCCGGTAGCTTTGGAGACATAAGGAACGGTGCGCGAGGCACGCGGGTTGACTTCGATGACATAGACGTGATCGTTGCTCGCGTCATCGCGCTGGATGGCGAACTGCAGATTGACCAGGCCGATGACTTTAAGCGCCAGAGCGAGCTTGCGCGTGTAAGCGCGAAGCGTTTCCAGAGTTTCCGGGCGGATGCTGACCGCAGGTAACACGCACGAGGAGTCGCCCGAGTGAATGCCTGCCTCTTCGATGTGCTGCATGATGCCGGCGATCAAAACATCTTTCGAATCGCATAGTGCGTCGACGTCGACTTCGATGGCGTTTTCGAGGAAATGGTCGACGAGGACTGGGCGCTCCTGGGAATACTCGACGGCCTGGCGCATGTAGCGCGTGACGGCCTCGGCGTCATAGGCAATCACCATGGCGCGCCCGCCGAGCACATAGCTGGGGCGCACCAGCACGGGATAGCCGATCTCATCGGCGACGGCGAGAGCCTGGTCTACATTGACCGCCGTGCCGCCGCGCGGCTGCGGAATCTTGAGGTCTTCGAGGAGCTTGCCGAAGAGTTTGCGATCTTCAGCGAGATCGATGGAATCGGGCGACGTGCCGATGATGGGCACGCCTGCGGCGCGAAGCCGCTGCGCCAGGTTGAGCGGGGTTTGGCCGCCGAACTGGACGATCATTCCGATCTCTGCGCCGGATTGCGCTTCGTGCTGATAGACGGAGAGCACGTCCTCAAGCACGAGCGGCTCGAAGTAAAGGCGGTCGCTGGTGTCGTAGTCGGTAGAGACGGTCTCAGGATTGCAGTTGACCATGATGGTCTCGTAGCCGTCGTCCTTGAGCGCGAAAGCAGCGTGGCAGCAGCAGTAGTCGAATTCGATGCCCTGTCCGATGCGATTAGGACCTGAGCCGAGGATGATGATCTTAGGCTTGTCGGTGGGCGGCGCCTCGTCCTCTTCTTCGTAGGTGGAGTAGAGGTAGGGCGTCATGGATTCGAATTCGGCGGCGCAGGTGTCGACGAGCTTGAAGACTGGGCGAATTCCCTGCTGTTCGCGCAGTTCCCTCACCTGCCTGATGCCGTCGTGGCCCGAGAGCTTCCATTCGGTGGCGATGCGCTCGTCGCTAAGGCCGAGGCGCTTGAGGCGTCTGACCTCGTCCGCCGAAATGGTTGCGGGAGTGGTTTGCGCGATGGTCATCTGCGCCAATGTAATTTCGCGCAACTGATAGAGGAACCAGGGATCCATTTTGGTGAGGCGCGCAACTTCACGTACGCTCAACCCGCGTTCGAAGGCATAACGAATGTAGCCCAGGCGCTCGGGCTTGGGCGTGACCAGCATCTGCGTCAGGCGGCGTGGATCCAGGATTTCGGCGCCGGTCTTTTTGCCGGTTTCGAGAGAACGCCAGGCCTTCATCAAGGCTTCTTTGAAGGTGCGGCCGATGGCCATCACTTCGCCGACCGACTTCATTTGCGGACCGAGAGTGTCGTCGGCGCCGGGAAACTTTTCAAACTGCCATTTCGGAATCTTGACGACCACGTAATCGATGGTGGGTTCGAAGCAGGCTGGCGTTTTGCGCGTGATGTCGTTGGGAATCTCGTCGAGGGTGTAGCCGACGGCCAGCTTGGCAGCGATTTTTGCAATCGGGAAGCCCGTAGCCTTCGACGCAAGGGCCGAGGAGCGCGAGACGCGCGGGTTCATCTCGATGATGGTCATGCGGCCGTCTTGCGGGTTGATGGCGAATTGCACGTTGGAGCCGCCGGTTTCGACGCCGATCTCGCGGATGCAAGCGATGGCCGCGTCGCGCATTTTCTGGTATTCGCGATCGGTGAGGGTTTGCGCCGGAGCGACGGTGATGGAGTCGCCTGTGTGCACACCCATGGGATCGAAGTTTTCGATAGAACAAATAATGATGACGTTGTCGGCAAGGTCGCGCATGACCTCAAGCTCGTATTCCTTCCAGCCGAGGATGCTTTCTTCAATCAGGCATTCATGGACGGGCGAAAGATCGAGGCCGCGGGAGAGGATCTCCATGAGCTCTTCACGGTTGTAGGCGATGCCGCCGCCAGTGCCACCGAGGGTGAAGCTGGGACGAATGAGTACCGGGAAGCCGATTTTGCCGGAAAAATCGAGGCCGTCGCGCAGGTTGTTGACCAACGCGGACTTCGAAACTTCGAGACCGATGCGAACCATTGCGTCTTTGAAAAGCAGGCGGTCTTCGGCCTTCTTAATGGCTTCAAGCTTGGCGCCGATGAGTTCGACGTTGTAGCGATCGAGGACGCCGGTGTCGGCCAGGTCGACGGCGAGGTTGAGTGCCGTCTGGCCACCCACCGTCGGCAAAAGGGCGAATTTGCCGGCATTGGGCTGCAACGCGAGCATTTCCGCTTCAATACGAATGATCTCTTCGACGTATTCGTGGCTGAGCGGCTCGATGTAGGTGCGGTCGGCCAGCTCGGGATCGGTCATGATGGTAGCCGGGTTCGAGTTGACCAGCACGACCTCGTAGCCCTCCTGCCTGAGGGCTTTGCAGGCCTGCGTGCCCGAGTAGTCGAACTCGGCCGACTGGCCGATGATGATCGGGCCTGAGCCGATAACGAGGATTTTCTGAATGTCATTTCTGCGTGGCATGGGTTAGTCGGATACCTCTTTAATGGCCACCGCGCGTGCCTTGAGGGAAATGAGCAGGTTCTCGAATCCGAGCTCAGAGGAAGGTTCGCCATATGTGCCGTTTTTGCCTGTAAGGCGGTCAGTGAGAATCAATGCGGCACTATCGTAGAGGCGCTCGCGCACCAGCTTCGTCAAAAGGATTTCGTACCTCCTGGCGTAAGAAGCATCCCTGAATTCCGGAAAGACCTTGAAATGCGGTTCTTGGACTCCAATAGCGCTCAACGATTTTTTCGACTCTTCGAGAACCATCACATACCCGAGCCAAGGCCTCAATGATGGCTTAAATGCACCCTCCCGGAAGGCAGCCCAAATGTCTGTCGCGTTACCTAGAGCCTCTTCAGTCCGATTGTTAAAGTTGTTTCCAAACGAACCGACCTGCGATTTGAATTCCATCGCGGCGATTAGCTGAGAATCGCGAACGATCAGCAAGTCCCATTTCTTCTCGGCCCTGTACCAGCCAGGCAATTCAACTTTACGAGAGGCATAAATGCACGGACGATCCAATCCTGCATCTTCGAGGAAATCGCGAAGCAATTCGACGAATCCGTCAAGTTGCTTGCCCCCTGTCACAGCCGTGCGACTTCCAGAGTCGCGGGTCCCAGTGCGAGCGCCCTGGCGATCGGCTTGACTTTGACGGGTCTTCCAGAAAAATCGAATGGCCTCAGACAGCCGGTCTTGCCAGTGTGCCTGAAGGCTCATGCTTCCTCCACTTCCGTAACCTTAGGCTGCCAGAAGAGCCCGCCGGTTTCACGATGAAACCGGTCAACGGACATTCGATGGTACTTCGAGCTAATCTCATATCCAATGCTGTGCCGCCCGGTCCGCGCGGCAGCGATAGAGTTGGTGCCAGAACCGCAGAATGGATCGACGACGATATCTCCAGCAAAGCTGAACATTCGAATCAATCGCTCTGCCAGTTCCAAAGGGTAGGGTGCCGGGTGCTCCTTTGTCGAAGCGCCGGTTAGGCCCGTCCAAATCTGCTGAAACCAGCTTTGATAATTTTCTGCGCTGATGATGGAAAGCAGTCTCTTTGCGGCTGTTGGTTTTCGATAACCCCCCGGTTTGCGAAACATCAAAATATATTCGATGTCATTCTTGATCACTGAATTTGGCTCATAAGGCTTGCCGAGGAAACCTCCGCCTCCAGAGACCTCATAAACAGCATTCGCTATCTTGTGCCAAATAATTGGAGCAAGGTTATCAAATCCGATTTTGCGACAGAGTTCCTGGATCGATGCATGAAGCGGCACAACGGTGTGGCGGCCATCGTTTTGCTTGCGCGATAGGCAGACGTCGCCCACTACGCAGATTAGCCGCCCGCCGGGGACCAGCACATCGAAGCAGCGTTTCCAAACATGGGCCAACTCCGCCAGAAATTCGTCGTAGCCGCCTACGTGTCCGAGCTGTCCGTATACTTCGTCGTATCTCTTCAGGGTCCAATATGGCGGCGAGGTTAGGACTAGATGTACGCTTGACGGCAAGATTGAGCGCATCTCCCGCGCATCCCCGCGCACCAAATAGTGGCTAGTCGGAATACGGAAGAGGACTTGCTCCAACAGTTGCATTGCGACCGGATCGTGTGCCAATCTAGGAACTTCGGTCTGTTCAAGAGATTCAGACAAGAGTGGCTCGCGCAGAAATGCCATCAAGTCTGTCTCCGGAATCGCAATCATCTCCGGTTCAGGATGCTGCTTTCTGGCTGCCAGTCCACTCATCCCTTCCACTCCTCCATCATTTTGCGGAAGTCGCGGAACAGGTAATGCGAGTCGTGGGGGCCGGGGCGGCTTCAGGGTGGTACTGCACGCTGAAGAGCGGCAGGGTCTTGTGGCGCAGGCCTTCGAGCGTCTGGTCGTTAAGGTCGACGTGGGTCAGCTCGACCTCGCTGGCATTGATGGAGTCGGGATCAACGGCGAAGTTGTGGTTGTGGGCCGTGATTTCCACCTTGCCGGTCGCGTTGTTGCGGACAGGGTGATTTCCGCCGTGATGTCCGAATTTGAGCTTGTAGGTGCGGCCGCCGAGAGCCAGGCCGCAGAGCTGGTGACCTAAGCAAATTCCAAAAACCGGCACACGGCCCATCATGCCGCGAATGGCGCGGACAGCATAGTCGACCGGCTCGGGATCGCCGGGACCGTTCGACAGGAATACGCCGTCCGGCTTAAGAGCCATAACCTGGTCGGCTGTGGTTTCCGCCGGGACCACGGTTACTCGACATCCTTCACGAGTTAACATACGCAGAATGTTTTGCTTGATTCCAAAATCATAAGCTACTACATTAAGAGTTTTCCGCTGGGCATTCTCTTTGTTGAGGAAACCCTCAGACAGCAGGGGCTCGCCGATCTGATTGCGGGGGTCGGAAGCATCAAATTCGTAGGTGGTTTTGGTGGACACGACCTTGGCCAGGTCAGTCCCGTCCATCTTTCTGACGCTGCGGGCTTTCTGGACCAGCACTTCGGGATTTGACTCGGTCGCGGAGATCACGCCGCGCATCACGCCACGGTCACGGAGGTGGCGAACGAGGGCGCGGGTGTCGATTTCGGCCAGGACCGGGACGGCATAGCGCTCCATGTACTCGTCGGTGACCTGCTCCGAGCGCCAGTTGGAGCTGATTTGGGAGAATTCGCGGACGATCAGGCCCTCGATATAGGGTCGCGCGGCCTCATTGTCAGCTTGATTGGTGCCGTAATTGCCGATTTGGGGGTTGGTGAGGACGACTATCTGCCCGGCGTAGGAAGGGTCGGTGGCAATTTCCTGATAGCCGGTAAGGGAAGTATTAAAAACGACTTCGCCCTGGCATTCGCCTGGGTGTCCATGGCCGTGCCCACGGAAGATGCGCCCGTCTTCGAGCGCGAGGATCGCCTGCATCGCCTCTCCGAGGAGTGGATTCAACCGATTCTAGCAGGTTTGCGGTGCAGATTCCTGCGCTGTTTTCCACGGGGCCATGCGGATTGTGTGGCGGAGGCCGCGCCGACCATTCGCAACTGTGCTGACGATGCGTATTTCCGTGGGATGCAGCATGAGGAGGTCGTAACGCTGAAAACTATAGACAAGTTACCGGAAGCACCTCGCATTAGGCGTATTTCTCGAATATGGAAACATTATAAGTAGCTTAGAATCAGATAGCGAGTGCGCCCGAATCGGTGCGATGTGTTTTTAATCGGTTTTAGCGGCTTCTAAAACCGATCCTTGTCCCGCATACACCAAGATATACAGGACTTTCACCCCATCGAGGAGACGCATCGTTGAGAACTCCGTGGAGGCCCATACACCAGCGGGCTAGGGGGCCTCGCCACTTAGTGCACGACGCCCACATCGCGAGTCGGCCAGTAGATGAACACGGCTTTGCCGTAAATAAGCGAGCGCTCGACAGGGCCAAAGTCGCGGCTATCGGACGAAATGGAGCGGTGATCGCCCATCATAAAGTAACAATCGGGCGGCATGATCATTTCGGCCATGGAGCGGTCGTCCCGGTAGTCGGCGGGAACATAGGGCTCCTTCAGATACTTGCCATTGAGCCAGACCCGGCCGTGATCGATGCGAATCCGGTCGCCGGGCACGGCAATCACACGTTTGATGTAGCTTTTCTCGGGATCGCGCGGATAGTGAAAAACGACGACGTCGCCGCGATCGATGGCGGAGACGTGATAGACAAATTTGTTGATGAAGAGCCGGTCGCTGTCTTCGAGGCGAGGCAGCATGCTAGTGCCCTCAACGCGCACCGGCTGGTAAAGGAACGTGATGATGAGGACCGATGCCATCGCCGAGATCGCCAGGTCGCGCACCCAGAGGAATACGCCGTCGGGCTTGCGCGACGGTGAGGATAGCGGGCGCAGGTCAGGCTGACCGGAAACGGCCGGGGCACTTTCGCTGCATTCGGAACTGGGGGAGTTGTGAGAAAAAGTATCCATCTACCTGCATCTAGATTACTCGTTAGTGAGAAACCGTTGCATATGGGACGGAGAAGGCGCCAAAGACGCGCAAAGTCAAGCGCGCAGAGCGTGCACCGCGAGTGTAAAGTTGCTGAAATCGCCTGTGAACATGCTACGGATTACCTTTTGCGAAACCGACGGGGGATGTATAAATCGGCATGACGGTTTAGTAATGCCCCTTTCGATGGATTGTTCCGTTACCGCAGAGATTGTTCAATGAACCAAAGTACTAAACTCCACCAGAGGAGAGACGGCACTCGCCGCACATAGATATGGCCGATTACTACGACACACCCGAAGTTGCTGCCGCTTACGAAAACGGCGCGCTCGTTCTTCCGCGCCCTTCATCTCTTCGCTTTACGTTGCCGATGATCTATGCCGGAGTTGGCATTGCGCTGGGAATTCTGACGGGGACATCGCTGGCGATCAGCGGCATGCCCCAAGGTTCCCCGTTGGCTTTGTTCAGTAACACTGCGCCATCGTCGAGCACAACGGACACCGCTGCCCAGGTAACCCCGGCTTCTGCTCCCACGGCCACGGTTCAAGTGACGCCAGTGTCTGCTTCTACTGCCGCGGCAACTTACGTTCCGGTGGTCTACGTACAACCGGCTGCTGCGCCAATCTACTCCGCGGCTACGCGGCCCGAGATGCCGATTGCCCCGATGCAGCACGCCGTGGCCTCGAGGCACATTCGCCCGCAACAGATGTATCCTGCCAAAACGCGGCTGATGATCAATATCCCGGGCTCTACCGCAGCACCTGCAGAAAGGCAGCCTGCGAGGCCGGTGGCCCATCCCGTTGTAAAACCTGCGCGGACCTTGCTGGCCAGCGCTGCCTCTTTGGCGGAAGTGCCGTTGAGCGGCGCGCCGCATTTTGACAGCGACGCTCCCGCTTCAGTTTTCTACACGGAAGGGGACCTGACCGTGGTCGCCTACGATGCTTCAACAGGAACGATTCAAAGCGCGGACGGAAGGACGTTTGCCGTCGGCCAGACAGTAAGCCTAAGCAATTCAATGTCATGGAACGATTATCGTTCTGATGTACACTACCGGTGTGCCTCGGATGGCAGCTGCACTCTGATGCGTCCCGGCGTCATCGCTGCGGATGCGAGGCTCATTTAAAAAGGTCGAGCCTGAATCGGCAGAATCGCCCGGCCCGGGTTTCCTGCAAATCGAGCGGGAAAGCTTACTCGCAGCCCAAACCACCGGGCGGGCAAAGAATGCGCGGTCGGCGTCTCCCGATGGGCCTCGGCTGATTCGCAGACGGAACGAGGTTGGGTGCCGAACCAGGCTGGCCTACTCCCGCGAGATTCTCTTCCTCTAGCAAAAGCGGTCGCTGCAGGACCATTTCAATTTGCGTTCCTACTGGAATATCGACGTCGGCATTGCGGGTAAAGAGCGAAACGATGCCGACTGTGGCGAGCCCGGCGCCAAGCCCGGCGAGGCCGCCTTCGATGGGATGGCCGGATGCCGCTCCTCCGATGGTTCCGACGCCCGCGCCAGTGGGCAAGGCTATTTCCGCGGCCGTACCGGCAGCACGACCCTTATCGCCATCTTGCTGGATCGTTCCCTCTCCGTCGTCCTTGACGGTCTGTTTTTTGGCTCCGGGCATGCTGTCGACCACGCCGGGGATTTCGACCACACTGCCGTTGGGGAAGATCATGGACGTGAAGTGCATGTCGAGCTGTGCCTTGCCTTTGATGCGCCCGCCGCGCTGAACGCGGTCAACCATGCCCTGCACATAGACACCCGTCGGGATCATGACGCGATTTCCGACAACAACCGGGAAGGTGGAGGACAAGTAAACGCCGTCGCCAGGTTTCGCGCTCTTTGTGTTGATGGCGCTGCGCAATTCAAGCAGCACCTTGGTTCCGGCGGGGACGGTATAGGTCGGCTTTTCCGCAACGGAGGAGGCGATGCCGACTGGCTCGGCAGCAGACTGGGTTGGGGTTGATGTCGCTAGCGAGGTCCCCGTGGCCTGGGCCGCTGGGGTGGGCGCCGGTTCTGGCTGAACGGGGTTCTGAGCTTCGCAGAGGGTTGAGCCAGCCGACAGAAGGGCCGTGAACAATGCTGCGCGCAACCAAGCATGCGGCCGTAACATACAATCCTCCTGTTCCTGGGTGGATAGACGAGACTCTTGCCCCCAAGGATAGCGCGACGGGGATTTCCGCCGCCAGAAAAGACGAGATCAGCATGGCGGCAGCGGTACGGGTTACCATGCGAGAAAGCGATGACTTCGGAGGCCAAATCACCGATTAACGGAGGCGCTCAGCACGAGGAGCGGTTCGACAAGGCGTTCCGGGTGTTGGAAGAAGCGATCGCCGCCCGGGCCTTCCCGGGGTGCTCATTCGGCGTCCTGGCAGGGGGCTCTATAGCGCTCGAAGGTGCGTTAGGGCAATTCACCTACGAAGCTGGCGCGCCAGCCGTAACAGCCGGGACCGTCTATGACGTGGCAAGCGTGACGAAAGTGGAGGCAACCACAGCCGTTGCCATGTTGCTGGTTCAACGCGGGAAGCTCGACCTTGAGATGCCTCTAGGCGAGCTGCTGCCAGAATTTATCGCAGGCAGGCCGGGCGCCGATCCGGCGCGTCGCGTCACGCTGCGCCACCTGCTCGCCCATAATTCGAGCCTGCCGGGATATGTGGAGATGTTCAGGACGGCGGCAACGGCCGAAGCACTTTTGCGGGAATGCTTTCAATTGAAACTCGAGGCCGAGCCGGGCGCGCGGGCCGAGTACTCCGATCCCGGGTTCATTCTTCTGGGCAAAGCGCTGGAGGTAATTGCGGGCGAGCGGCTGGATTCGTGGGTTCGGCGGGAGGTTTTTCAACCGTTGGGGATGCAGGCAACGGGATTTTGCCCGCCACAGGCCGTTCGAGCGCTGATCCCGCCCACGGAAGAAGACACATCGTTTCGCCATCGACGCATCCAGGGTGAGGTCCAGGACGAAAACGCATATGTGCTGGGCGGTGTGGCGGGCCATGCGGGATTGTTCTCAAATGTTGCAGATCTTCTGTGTTTTGCGCGGGAGATCCTGGCCACGGGCAACGAGGCAAGCACAAACGCGCATCTTTTCGACCGGGCGACCGTGGAACGATTTGCCCAGCGGCAGGGACCTGCTGGCAGTTGGATAGCCCTTGGATGGGATACGCCTTCGGAGAATTCGGCTTCTGGCCGTCTTTTTTCGCCGCGTACGATCGGACACCTCGGTTACAGCGGTTGTTCGCTGTGGATCGACCTGGAAGCCGCGATCGCCGTGGTATTGCTGACGAATCGCACCTGGCCCGACCGCCGAAGCCAATTGATCCGCGAGGCGCGACCGGCTTTTCACGACGCGATCAGGGACGCGCTTTCAAAACGGCTTTGACGGTTTACTTATTTTGGGTGAGGGTGGCACCAACTTTTGTATAGGGACTTGCTTGTGTTTGCAGATAAAATGAATGCTGGGACGTGACGCGATGCTACCAAGCACAACGTTGCAGGAGACGGCTGGCTCCCACACAAGAGAGACCAATAACGATCAAGCCGCCCTGCTACAACAGCTGACCACCGAAAGCCAGAACGAGGCCTCGCAAGGGCTCGACACCAAATCCGCACTTGAAATTGCGCGCATCATCAATCACGAGGATGCGAAGGTAGCGGCGGCGGTGAAGAAGGCGATCCCGGAGATCGCCGAGGTGATCGATCTGGTCGCCAGGAGCCTGCGCGACGGCGGGCGGTTGATCTACATCGGAGCCGGATCCAGCGGGCGAATCGCCGCACTGGACGCATCGGAGTGTCCACCCACCTATTCCACCGCTCCCGGACAAGTGCAATACATCATGGCTGGCGGGCCCAAGGCGCTGGCGTCGGCAGTCGAAGTCAATGAAGATTCAGAAGAGCTGGGGCAGCGGGACGTGGCGCGCCGGCGGCCGACGCGCAAGGATATCGTCGTTGGTGTTTCTGCTTCGGGCCGCACTCCCTACGTGGTAGCGGCCGTGGCTTATGCCCGTGCTCGCGGCGCGAAAACCGCGGCAGTGACATGCAATCAAGGGACGCCGCTGGCTGACGCCGCCGATATCACCGTGGTGGCCGAAGTGGGTCCTGAAGTGGTTTCCGGTTCCACGCGCCTGAAGGCCGGCAGCGCCCAGAAGATGGTCCTGAACATGATTACCACGGGAGCCATGTCGCGCCTGGGCTACGTGTACGAGAACCTGATGGTGAACGTACACATGCAGAACTCGAAGCTGGTGGAGCGCGGGATTCGCATTTTGATGAGCGCATGCAAAATAGATCGTGCGACTGCGGTGGAGACGATCAAGAGCGCCGGACGCAGCGTGCCCGTGGCGCTTGTAATGCTGAAGGCCAAAGTCGATAAGCCGGAAGCGGTACGGCGGCTGGCTAAGTCCGATGGCAACGTGCGGCTGGCTATCGAAGACAATGTGCTGGAGCTGTAATTGAAATCTTCCGGCTAAGCCGTTCCCCTGAAAGACAACTTCCCTTCCCGAAATCCGGTCGAGCTTTTCTGCGCTAGCCTCGCTGAGAATCGAGGAATAGCGGTGCCATCGGCATAGTTGCTGTGCTGAGTGAACGCGGTTGTAAATTCCCGCGGAATCAGGGAAACACACTCTTAATGTGGTAGAGGAGAACGAGGTTGACCAGGAGACTGATCGCCAGCAGGCCGACGGCCAGCACTGCAACCACTTTCACCTTATTGCTGAAAGTCTTGAGATCTTCAAGCAGTTCCTGCTGCTCGAGCGTATTGCGATCGGTGGCTTCGCGCACCATCTCCAACTGGTCCTCAACGCGTTTTAAAGACGCGTTCTGCTCGATGACTTGATCGCGGAGACTCTGGTGCTGTGTCTGGAGTTGAGCGAGGCCGTTTTCAACGGGAGCGAGATCGACTTTGGGCGGCGGAGCGGGCGCTTGGGGGTGATGGTGGGGCGTAAGCAGATTTACCACGGCGGCAACGATATTGCCGTCGAGGAGCGGCAGAAGCCGTTGCACCGTTGGAAGAGCAGAACGAAAGGCGTTGATGGCGCGCCCCAGGCCGGAAGAGTCGTCGGATGCTGATAGAGCGGGAAGAGCTCGGCCCGGAGGGCCAGCCGGATTTCGATCCATATCGCTCTCAGGAGAGTCAATCCGCGAACGCCCGCCTGCGCCCGTTGGCAACGGAGATCCTATGACACGCGGGTGCGGGTCGGTGGCTCTCGGCGACAAGGGAAGGCGGTCAATGGATTCAACTTCCTGGGGTTCGCTCATACGATCCTCTGCAGTCTCTAATATAAGAGGCAATCCCTCATATATAGCGGATTTGGCATCGAATGGGAAATGTTTTTGTCCCTCCGTCGCCCGTTCTATGCGATGTTAGCTCCAGTGTATGTTCATAACGAGGTGACGCCCGTGAAGGCACATGTGCACAGTACATTACGCAGCATCCAGCGGAATGTGCTGGCTGGAATCATTACCATTGGCCCGCTCTTTGTAACCTACTTGATTTTCAGTTTTCTGCTGGGAGAGCTGGCAAAGGCTGGTTTGCCCCTGGTGCATCTATTTACCGTCATTTTTCCATCGGACTGGTTCGACTCTCCGTGGTTGCAGTCGTTCCTGGCCATTCTGCTGACGCTGGTGGTGCTCTACGTTGTGGGGAGAGTGACTTCGCTGGTGGTCGGGCGCCAGGCATTTGTACTGTTTGAGTCGTTGCTGGAGAGATTGCCATTTGTGGCCAAGGTGTACACATCGGTGCGGCAGCTACTTGATTCCATGATGGCGAAGAAAGGAACGAGCCAGCGCGTGGTGCTGGTGGATTTCCCGATTGCCGGTCAGAAGAGCATTGGCTTTTTGACACGGACCATGAGCGACGCTGCGAACGGGCAAGCGCTGGCGGCGGTGCTGGTGCCGAACGCCATCAACCCCACGTCGGCTTTTCTGCAGATTCTCCCCATGGAGCGTGTGATTGAGACCGATCTGACGATGGAACAGGCGATGAGCATGGTGATGACCGGAGGAGCCGTGGGGCCGGACAAAATTCCCTACTCGAAAGCAGGAATCGGACAGATCATGGTCAGGCCGCAGGATTCAGCAAAACAGGCTTCATAAAGCGATCGTCGAATCGCCGCTCTGCTCTGCTACCAGTTCCTCGGCATGCTCGCTTTCCACTGCAACCTTGCGCAGGCTCACATGGTCAAAGCGCGCCCAGATCAATCCCACTGGAATGACACAAAGGAAAGTTGCCAGCAGCAACGTGGCGGCGCAGGCGGTTGATGCCTCGGGAGCCGCGCCAAAAAAGCTGGAAAGCGCCGCGGCAACAAAAGCGATCTGTGAAAACCAGCCAAGGATGGGAAGCTGCAGAACGCTGACGCCGCCGCTGATCATGAGAAGCAGCGCGCACTTCGGCAGAGTCAGGCCGGCTAGCGCGGGACTCGCTGTGAACGCATGCACCGTCTCCACGTAGGAAAGCAGAATCAGGATCCACATGCCGAGCGAGATGGCAGCGGAGATGCCGAAATCGGAGAAGCTGTGAATAATGTCGAGGCCGGCATGGAAGGTTCTGATCTTGTGGCCCACCGCGCGGCCCAGGTTTTTGGAGATGAGGCCAAAGCAGCGCTCAAAGAGATTGGCCACAGCGCCCCCCGATAGACGCACGGCGACAAGCACGAGAACACCAGCCACGGTAATGAGCAATGCACCAAAGCGGGCGAAGATGCCGGAGAGCATTGGAAAGCGGTGAATCAGCGGCGCGAACAGGTGGCTGACGAGTCCCGACTGGCCGGGAGCGGTGACTAACGCGCTTTGCGGAATCCACAAGAGAGCGAGTGAGACAATCAGCGCCATCGTTCCAAAATCGAAAAGCCGCTCCACGATGTAGACGGCAATCTGCGAGCCCAACGGCTCCGCTGTCTTCTTCGCAACCAGATAGGGCCGGACCGGATCGGCCACACGGCCGATCAATGCCACGGCGGTAAATCCAATGACCTGGACTCCAACCAGCGAAAACAGCGGCACCGCCTTGTTATGCCGCATGAGTACGGTCCAACGGACTGCGCGAAAAACAAAAGCCAGATAGATGCAGGCGATCCCGAGCGCAATCTTGCGCCAATCGGCCAATGCGACCTGCGCAGCAAAGATGTGAAAGTCAAAGTGAATTCGGCCACGGGCCCACACAACCAGTGCGGCCATTGCCGCCAATACGACGAGGCCCAGAATCCATTGGCTTTTTTTCACGCGTTCTCCCACGAGCAGTGTGCAATTGCGGTCTGTCAGTATGTTCTCACGCAAGCATCGGCGGATGCTGCGAAGAAAGCCGGCCCCGTGCATGCGGAGTCAATGGTGTGACAGGACAGAAGTCGAATGCAATTCAGTGCAATGCAATTCCCTGGCTCAGCGATGGAGATGCGGGTGCAACGGCTTGCCGAGCCTTCGCTTCACGCGTCAGGACGCGGTGATTGAATTCGTGGATGACACGAGCGACGTACGCGCGCGTTTCGTGGTACGGGGGAATGCCGTGATACTTGTCGACCGCTTCAGGCCCGGCATTGTAGGCGGCAAGCGCCAACGCCAGGTTGTCGCGATAGCGTGTGAGCAAGGCATCGAGATACGCCGATCCGCCGCCCACGTTTTGGTCGGGTTGAAAACGGTCTTGCACTCCGAGGCCGGCGGCCGTGCCCGGCATGAGCTGCATCAGGCCCTCCGCGCCAGCGCGGCTCACAGCGCGGGCATTTCCGTCGCTCTCTGCTTTTACCACGCTGGCCAGCAAATCCACGTCCAGATTATGCATTGCGCCGGCCCTGGCAAGCATTTCGCGCAGATCGGCCTCGGTGAGCTTTGCCTGCGTCGTGGGTCTCATCGGTGGCGTTGGTGCCACTTGCGGTGGCGGATCGGAGATCTTCTCGAATGCGGCAATCTCATCGGGAGCGAGCTCGATGTAGTTTTCTTCGCCGGCGCTGAGGTAGACGCGGATGCGGCCGTTAATCTGGGCGTGATGATCGCAGCGAAGCGCGAAACCGTTGCGCAGAGTAACCTGCTCGGCCGCGTGCGACTGCAGCGAGATGGAAACGAAGACAGCGGCTACGCCGGCCAAAATCAGGAATGGGCCGCGCGCGCATCGCCGTCGATTGATCCTGTTGCTCATACTTTTGCGGCGGCCACCTTCGCCAGCGCGGCTTCTAGGACAACCGCGACCCCATCATCTTCGGTCGACGGCGCCTGCTTCCAGCCGCGCGTTTTAGCAAGGGCGCGTAGTTCCGCGGCGGCGTTGGCCATCACAATTCCCTGCCCTGCCCACTCCAGCATGTCCACATCGTTCCAATTGTCGCCGATGGCCATGGTCTCTTTGCGATCGACGCCAAGGCGTGCAGCAAGATGCTCCAGGGCCGAACCCTTTGTTACGCCCAGGGGTACTAGATCGAGGATCGAGAGGTCGCGCGCGGGATACTCGGTGCGGACGCAGCCACACTCGTCGCGCCACGGACTCGCTTTCAGGGCTTTCTCTGCATCTCTCATTCGGCTCACGCTGCCCGCCGCCATCCCCTGAATCGGATCCTCGCTATCCATCAACGCCAACTCCAGAGGTTTTACGATCTCGATCGCGTTGCGATTGGCCTCAACCCACATCGCAATGCGACCATGCGCCAGTTCAAGATCTTCGAGGACAAGCTCGCCGCGGCCGGGACGATCAAAGGTGAAGACGACCAATCCAAACGGGCGAAGCACGCCACAGAGACCGCGCGCAACCCGTGCAGGCAAATGACAGGACTCAATCGTCTGGCCGTTCAGCGCACAGGTTACTGCTCCATTTGACGCGATGAGAGGTGTATCCGCTCGCAATCCCAGGCCATCGAGCAGCGGTGTGGCGTAGGCTGCACGCCGTCCGGTCGCGATCACAACTTCCACTCCCGCTTCCTGCGCCGTGCGAAGCGCGTGCCCGGTACGCTCGCTGAGGGAGTGGGAATGTGGCGGGAGCAGCGTGCCATCCATGTCGATGGCGACAAGGCGAACAGGAGGATGCATAGCGTCAGTGTACGGGAACAGGCGTACGGCAAAGGGAATAGGGAGTGGCCAATGAGGAGCAGGAAGACGGGAGTAATGAATTGTGCTGCCGGGAATCATAGGGACGGAGGGTTTTCGAGTAATCTCTGAGATATGGAACGAATTTGCAGCCAATGTCATGCCGTCCTCGCCAAGGATGCGAAGGCGGACTGGTGCCCCGCGTGCGGAGGCGCATTGGTGGAACGCGCGGAGTTACCGCAATCGAAGAACGGGCCCGCGGTTGAAGTGGATCATCGCGGGATTGTGCTGCCGCGGCGTTACGCGATGGGCGGGATTATTACGCCGCGGTAGGTGCTATTCGTACCTCAGCGCCTGGGCCGGGAGAATGCGCGCTGCGGACCACGATGGGTACAAAGTCGCGAGGAGCGAGATGCCGATCGAGAGTGCGGCAACGATCACCCCGTGGATGGCGCGCGGGGCGAAAGGCAGCGCGTCGATGGAATACACATCGGGCGAAAGCGGAATGTGGTAATGGCCGCCGGCCCAGCAGGCAATGTATCCGAGCACGAGTCCCAGTATCGTGCCCACCACGCTGATGAGGAGGCCCTGCAAAAGGAAGATACGCCGCACCTGGCCGGGGTTAACTCCAAAACTCATCATGACCGCGATGTCGCGTGTCTTCTCCATCACCATCATGGTGAGCGCGATGAGAATATTCAGCGCGGCGACGATCACGATGAGCGCAATGACGATGAATGTCACGTACTGTTCGAGCTTCAAGGCGCGGAAGAGCTCTCGGTTCTGCTCGGTCCAGTTGGTGGTCATGTAGCCCGGGCCGGCTGCCTTCTCAATGGCGCGAGCCACCTCCGGCGCGCGATTGGGGTCGTCTATTTTGAAGCTGATGGCCGAAAGCAGATCGGGTTCGTCGAAAAGGTGCTGGGCATCGGCAAGGCGCAGGAATCCCATCTCGGCGTCGTACTGATAAAAGCCCGAATGGAATGTGCCGGCGAGACGGAACCGCACATATTTTGGAATCACTCCCAGCGGAGTCATCTCGCCCTGCGGGCTGATGATCATCACCGAGTCACCCACGGAGGCGCCGACTGTGTCAGCTAGGTCGCTGCCGAGGACTATCGGTGGAATCGCATTGTTCTGCGTTGAGGCGGGCTCCGGCTGCGGCTCTAATGCCTGAACTGCGCCAGGGCCCGCCGTCGAAAGCAGGTTGCTGACAGTCTTCTCGTCGTCGGGGAGAATGCCTTCGATCAATGCGCCGCCGTCCCGCGGGCCGCGAGCCACCAGCACCTGTTCAAAAAGTCCGGGCGAAGCCGCAACAACATGCGGGACTTTCTGCAATCGCGCCAGGAGAGGACGCCAGTCGGAGATGCCGCGATCCTCCGCCTGCATGAGCTGGATGTCTGCCGTGAAGCCCACGAGTTTGTCCTGCAGGTCGCGCCTCATGCCGGTGGTGATGGCGAGAGCAATGATGAGAGCAGCCACGCCGGCCGTTACGCCCGCCACCGAGATGGCCGTGACGACACCAACGACCGCCTGCCGTCTCTTGGCTCTCAGGTATCGCGCCGCAACATAGAGCTCAAATCGCATTTGGGTCGCGGATCGCTTCCTTCAGGTTGTAAGGCCGTTAGAAGCATCCCTCAGGGGCTAAAGCCCTCGTTTATTTTGCTGCCGCTATGGCCCGAGTGAACTCGTGCCCGTTTACAAAACTCTTCGCCGATTGGTCTGTCAGCAGTCGTGCCCTTTCAAAAAAAGAAGCCCAAACCTGTGCCTATACCTCAAGTCACTGCGGCTGGGCGGGGATCACGGTCTTGCTTACGCTCTCGTTGTCGTAGCGATCGTAGGCGCGGACCGTGATCAAATGCTCACCGATCTTCCCGTCCTGCACGTCCGCCGAAATGTGAAATTCGTAATGTTCACTCTTGGAATCGGAGAGCACGCCAACGGGATCGACATGCAGCCACGGGCCGGCATCCAGGGAATAGCCGGCGCGCGCGATGGGCGAAACGGCATCCACGGCGTCGAAGGTGATGAGGAACGGCTTGCGGCAATGATTCTGTTCGCACACGGCAGGCTGGCCGGTGGCTTTAAAATTGGTGATCCCCGGCGGGGTGGTATCGACGACGAATCGGTCGCTGATTTTTTCACCCGTCAGAGCTTCCCCTGGAATGTGCGAAGGCGCATCGGAGGCGACTACCTTAAGCTGGTAGCCGCCGTCAGGGACCTGCGTAGCGTCGAAGCTGTAAGCTTCGTCTTCAACGTCTTTCTTCAACAGCCACCAGTCTGTATCGCCATCGCCGCGCAGGTAGAGAGAATAGATCAGCTTGTCTCCGTCGTCATCGTGTGCAGCCCAGCGAACGGTGACGGCCGTGCGGTCCTTGGTGGCTTGCAGCGCAGAGGTTGAGCTGGAGTCGTAGGTGACGCCAGAACTCTGGCTTGTGGGAAAGGCGATGTTGACCGTCTGACTTTGGGAAACCGACGCCTGTGAATTGAGGCGAGCGCCGGGAACCACGATAAGGTCGTCCACAACTGGCGCCGAGTCAACGGGCAAATAATCGACGCCAACGCTGCCGAGTGCTCCATCTGAGTGCAGCACAGCTTTCCACTGCAGAAAGCGCCCCGGTGGCGAAACCACGGAACCATCCGCTACTGCTTGCCAGTCGCTCCAGCCACGGACCGGCTGTTCCACATTGCCGGTCCGCGTCTGAATTTCGTAACCCGATGAGCCGGGCTCAATCTCCACGCGGCCAAAGCGGGCAAAAGCTCCTGCATCTAAAACGTCGCTGGCGTATTCGTGCGTTTGCGTGGCACCCATCAGGTAGACTCTGCCGGTGTTGCCGGTGCCGATGTATATCCCGGCGGAGCCCTGGGCTGCAGCCAGGCTGAGGCCTTGTTGCGCCTGCAAATGGCCGACATCGGCATAGCTGCCATCGTCGCGGATTCTGAAAATGTGCCCGCGATTCCCGCTGATGGCGATCAACCCATCCTGACTTGAGGTCATTGCATAGACGATGTCATCCTTGCTGGACCATAACGCGCGCGGCGCCTGCCCCTCGGCCAATGCGTAGACTTCCGTGCCCTCGGGCACCGATGTGCTGGCATTGGCCGCCTGCAGCGATTCCGGCTGGACCACGGTGATGGTGATGGACGCAGCCCCTTGCACGGGCAGCGGAGGCAGCGGATTGTGACTCTTGTCGCCCACGCATGCCGCATAGATGGTGCCCTTCTTACCGATGGCAATCGCTGTGATCTCGCGCCGTGGCGCTTCGAAGAGAACGTAGCCGTTGCCTTGCGGGTTAATGCGATACACGAGGCCGGAGCCATCGGATCCCGCGATTAGATTTCCCTTTGTGTCCCACGCAAGGGAACGGATATGCGCCTCGTCGCTCTTAAAGAACAACTCCGGAGCTTCGCCGGGTTTGCTGGGATCGACGCGGTAGACGGCCCCCGGATTTCCAGTCGCGATATAGAGGCGTCCCGACGAGTCGAAGTTTAGATCCCAGATGTAGTGAGCAGACGAAGCCTGAGTCGTTGCGGCCGGCTTGGACTCGCCCGCGGCGGATTGAGCGGCCTTGCCAGCGTCGAATACAACTGTTGCGCTGTTTTCATCGAGCTTTGTTGTGGCGTTGGGATTGAGCTTATAGACCTTGCCGCTGGGAACCGTGGCCGCATAGAGCGCACCATCGGGGCCTATGCACAAGGCCTGCACGCTCAAATCTCTGCTTTCAAACAACGTGAACGGCTTCTCGTCCTTTGCCGTGCCGAGACGCAGCACCGTGGCCGGCGAGCCGGTACCCGCAAAAACACGGCCGTCTTTTGCAGTGGCTAGTGACCAGACGAACGTCGACGGAGTGGTGGCGAGTTCGGTCAGGCCGGGGCTTGGGCGCAAATGCCCGTCGCTTTCAATTGCGACACCGTCGGGCGTTCCCTTCTCAAACTCCTCCATCTGCGATTGCAGCCAGAGGTGGGTGCCTTGAGCGGCCGCCGGTAAGGATTCCGATAGCATGCCCCCAAAAAGGGCGGCCAGAATCGCGGTGTGAGCAAGAAAAGATGGGCTGCGGCGAAGGAAGCGAAAGAAACCAGGCATTCTTCCGTTGAGTCTACTAGAGTTTGGCGTATTCGGCAGGGTTTGGTTCCTCTCTATTGCCGGACCGCCGGCTGGATTGACCAATCAAGCGCACCCGGCACGAAACCGAGCTTCGGATTGGCATTGATGAACAGGAGATTCGGGAGACGTGACAGAGAGATAAAAAGTCGGGAAGAGGTAGTTTTTGCCCGATCAGGGTGAGCCCGCGCACTTAATTCGTGTGATGAATGGGCAATCCAGTGTCATGAATATGACTTTTGCACAACCTGCTCACTACGGCCACCTTTCTGCGAGGAAAGTGTTGCCAGTCGTATTTTTGTGGGACTAGTATTCCGGTAGTTTGAGAGGTCCGCAACCACGGTCCTACCCGAAGCTCCACTATGCATGCAGTTGTTCCCAAGTTCACAGAGCTTCATCAACCAGCGGCGCTCGACAGGTTGCGCGCACGCGGACGGAGTGTCTCGTCATGGCATGGTATGCCTACTGCATCGGAGAAAAGCAAGCATTTCCTGAATTAGCACGTCATCGGAAGCCAGTTCCCTTGGAATCGGTGTTTGGAGTCAGTGGCAATCAAGTATTCCTATATCCCGCCAGCGATCTCGCAGTTGTGGTCAGCGAGCACAACCCACAGGAAACCTTCAGCCAAAGGTCAGGCGTGGATCACGCACGAGTGATCTCCGACTGCTTTCAACAATCAACGGTACTTCCCTTCCGATTCGGAACCATCTTCAGCGACGATGAGTCGTTGCGTAAGTCGATTCGCTCCAATCAGCGGCAGTTTCTGGGCAATATCGACAAGGTGCGAGGAAAGACCGAGATGCATTTGAAGATCTTCGTCGACGACTGCTGCGCGAAAGAGATTGAACGGCACCTGGGCAGAGAGGGTGCGGGCCAGGAATACCTCAGCAACCTGCGCGAAAGCGCGTCGCGTGCGCGCGAGCGCCAGACCCGTGCGCGTGCGGTCAGCTTCCAGATGCACCGGCTGTTCCTGCCCCTCGATGAAGAAGTAAGCTGCCGGCTGATGGATAACGGAAAGATGATGTTGGATATCGCTCACCTGATCGACCGCAAGTGCGTGGAGCGGTACCACAACAAATTTGTCACCACCAGCGCCATGATGCGCGACTGCCAGATGCAGCTATCGGGGCCGTGGCCGCCCTATCACTTTGTTCACCGGCTTACTCGCACGATGCATTCGCCGGCTCAGCCGGCTGCTCCTGTCCCGTCAGCTTCGGGCGGGGCCACGGTGGTTGCTGTTTTGGAACCGGCGGCAGTGCTGGTATAAGGCTGTCATTTTTTTGCGCACCAGATGAGCTCCAGCCCTCGGCTGGAGCTTTTTCTTTGCTTTCAGCGTCGTCCCTCGTAAAGCGACTCCGTAAAGCATCTCCCATGGCCTAATCTAGATGCATGAACAGGCAGGTCATGGAGTCGGCAGACAGAGGCCTTGGCAGGCTTTGGAGGGCATCGTGGACGAAACCGTTTCTCGCCCTGTCAATCCTTTCTACCAAATACGGGAACGTCCCTCCAACGTGCGCTGCCACGACCCGGAGCTTGGGATATCGCTCGAAGATACCGGTAGCGGCCATCCGAAGCACAGCCGTTGTGGTCCTCGCGGTTAAGATCGACTGTCGTATTGATCAGAATGGAGAGAGGGCTGCCGTCGCCGCGAAGGGCGGACGGATGTAGAAAGATCTGGATTTCCTTTGAAGCGAGCTTCGCATACAACGCCGAAAACTTAGGGTCCTCAAGGGAGAATTCGACAAAACTGGAAGAGAGTGCGACCCCTTTGATGTCGAGAGAGGAAATACGACTGTTGAGCTCTTCAAGAACATCACTAATCGCCGAGCTGGGGAGGGTCGCCAGGGCAGAGAACCGATCCCGGGTATTTCCTAGCGACCGACGAGAGTTCGTCGTTGAAGGTTCTTGCCAACACCAGCCTTTGTTCCTTCTTCGGAGCCTCTCCCATTGGGGAGAGACCGAGAACCTCGTGATCGATCTTGAATTTCTTCATCCACTTTATGCGGACTTCGGCGTCGACCAGCCTCTCAGGAAGATCCCCCGCTGACCCCCCTTATGGAAAAGAAGCTTCGCCCAGACGCGTCGCGCCCAATCTCCGCGCCCCGCACCGTATGCACAAGCTGGTCAAGGTACCTCTTGGGCAGGAAGTGAGCGTGGAAATCGATGGACAAATTGCGGTATCTATGGTTTGAGCCACAGATTTCTCATGCGCGCATCAATTGCGATTCCACTTGGTTGAAAGCCTTGAACTTTCGCACTCAACCCATAAATCTTTTGAGGCCAAACCAGGTATATGTTTGGCAGCTCTGTGTTGACCAAGACTTCGAGTTGCAAAACTACACTAGCTGTTTCAGCGACAGAGGAAGCCGATAGTAGTTGCTGAATAAGAGTATCCATCTGAGGGTTCGAGTAGTCGCTGTAGTTCTTGGCAGCGCCACTCATATATGCGAAGAAATTGGGTATGTATTGAGCGGGTACGTTCGTGGAACAAAAGCCGTTATCGATTTGGTGCTGTCCAAAAGGTGCAGACAGCTTAGGAACCCATGTGCTAGCATCCAAAGTCACGAAGTTAACTGTCCAGTTCAGCGCTGCAAGATTCGCAGTATCTACTTGTCCATATAGATTGGATAGCCCTACTCCCGGTATTGACTCCAGTGTTATCGGCGGCATCTGTTGTAGTCCTTTGTCCGCCATGTACGAATTCAGCAAAGCCTGGGCTGCTTTGGGGTTGTACGCATACTTGAGAGTGGTTCAGAGTTGTAGTATTGTGGGATAGAAGGCGGAACCTCTCTAGTTGCAGGGATACCAAAACCGCCCCAAGCCGCTTGATTGACTGCGTTACGGTCGATTGCAAGACTCAACGCCTGCCTTACCCTAACGTCGTCCGTGGGCGGCATACGGCAACTCACCGCTATTCTCTCTCCACCTGTTGCAGCTGTTGGGACGACTTGGAGACTCGGGTTTCCCTTTAGCGTGGCTGCTAAAGCATTTGGCACATCTGGTGTGAAATCTATTTGGCCACCCTGTAGCGCGATGGTCCTTGAATTAGCGTCCGTATTTGATATGAAATTCACTTGGTCCAAGTAGGGAAGTCCCGGAACGTAGTAGTTCGGGTTCTCTGACGAGTACAACGGATGACGTAGTCGGGTCGAAACTCTTGAACATGAATTGGCCGGTTCCCACCAATGTTGTTACTCCGTAATTGGATCCCGGCTTGTTCAATTGCTTGTTGTGAACTTATCCAGCAACATGGCGGGAACCAAAGCTTCTCCAAAAGGGTCCCGTCTGGAGATTTCATTGTTATCTTTAGGGTATTAGCATCGGGGGCGTCCACACTTGCGATAGTGGCAAATTTTGACTTGTGAATAGTTTCGCGGTGGGGCTCATGTTTCTTTGAAAATTATACTGCGCTACCATGGCATTGAATTCACTCCCATCATGAAAGGTGACTCCGGACCTCAGATTGAATGTGTACTCCGTCGCATCGGCGAAATATCCCAAGATAGAGCCAAATCCTGTCCATAAGACAAATCTGGATTGAGTGTGGTCAGATTTCCGAGGACATTCTGAGATACCGCATAATGGCCAAGAGTCGCAGAGTTTACGGGATTGAGGTTCACAATAGTGCTCTCTACACCGTAATTGAGAGTGCCACCGGCAACAGGCGAGGGAGCGCTCGAGCTGCTCGCAGAGGTGCTCGCAGAGGAGCTCGCAGAGGACGAGGAATTAGATGGAGGAGCGCTCGAGCTGCTCGCAGAGGACGAGGAAGTAGGTGAGGTGCTTGGTTTTTGCAGGACAAAATACGCACCTGCCCCAACGACAACCACAACCGCCGCGCCAGCCAAACCAGAACTTCCAGAAATTTCCGTCTGGAAGGATTCTGCCGCGCCAACAGGATTAGTTGCTTTGAATAATTATTTAAAGATTCGATTTAGAGCCTATCCGATAAATGGTTATTTTAGTCCGATTTAGTCCATCTAGCATGGATGCGTGTTGCGAGAGGATTGTCAACCTGCTCTGTCAGGGCGGTCAGTCTTCGTCCAGAAGCTTGGCAAAGCTCGTTGAGAAGAGTGGACTGGCTAGATCGAGCGTCATGATGCACCTGAAACACCTAGAAGCGGAGTCGCTGGTCGTCAAGGAGGAGATCCTGCAAGGCTCAGTTGGTAGGCCGAAGATGCTCTACAAGCCATCATCCAGACTCTTGAAGGCACGTCTTCAGACTAAATCGGACTAAATTCCGAATTTCAGGAGAGGCACTGTACCAACTTCGGTACGCGATAATACAATGAGAAACTGCTCTCACCGTCACACGTTGGCATTGGCAATCAATCTCTGTGCTGTATCATAAAGTCAACGATTATACCTGGCCACGATTGCAGCATCGCTAAGCCTCCTTTCGACTTCTTGTTCTTGCCTTGTTGTCGAGTTGTCTTTGCTCATCGGGATCATGCCGAAGAAGCTGTTGAGGCGATTATCGCCTAGAAATCTCTTCATGCCGCCGGTGAATGATGATAGAGTGATCTGAGGTATGCGACTCAGCACGCGCTCATAGGACAAGCCAGCCCTATTGGGTTACCTTTACTTCTTCACTCTTCGCCTGAAAACTATTCCTTTTGTGAGTTCCGTCGCAGCAGGGTTTCTTGTTGACCCTCTGCATCTGCACTGAGGAACATAGGGAAGAGCCACACTTACGTAAGCAGAAGAATCCGACTCCTCAGTCTGCCGAAGAACCTGAGAGATGTACTTGTGCGGCGCCGCACAAGTACAAGCATCGTTCAGAGGCTCATTCACGATTAGGTGGATGAACTCATAAATCTCAAGAGAATGATGTCCCGGGTTCGCCTCAAGTTAGCGTGAAGGAACGAAACATGTTTCGGGGAGTAGCCAAGAACGAACGCGACCAAAGCAGTTTGAGGAAACCGTCAAGGATTCTTAGGCTGGTGATGGAGACGCCCACAGGTGGCTCGATCAGCAGGCCCAGAGACTGGTTCGCACGCGACCCGTACAACGTTGACCGGACGCTCGTCCGCATCATCTTCGTTGACGAGAGGATCGCCGGGCGTCGCCAATCGTAGGATGTTTAAATAGCGAATGAACGTGATTTGCTTTTGTGTCTTGACTGAGAACGAAGAACCTTCAGGTCGAATAGGACGAGGAGTCGTGCAAACTCCACTCCCACCCGAACCAGTCGAAAGATGTCCAGGTGACTTGAAGAAGAGATTCGAAGATGACCCGCTTCGCGCCTTGACCTCAATCGCCAAGGAATGCGGCGACATCGCACACTTTAGTCTCGAAGGCCATGATATCTATCTGCTAAACAAACCAGAGTACGTACACAGAACGTTGGTCACCCAAGCTGGAAACTTCAACAAGGTTTTCATGTCGCCGGCTCTCAATTCAATTCAACATAACGGCCTAATCCAGCTAGATGGCGCTTATCACCATCAGCAGAAAAAGATGCTTCAGCCCCTATTCTATAGCGCGAAGCTCAATACTTATGCGGACATGATGGTCGACTGCGCGAAGAGAGTGTCTGACCGTTGGTCGGAAACGGGGAGACTATCGATACTTGGACACAGATGATTCAAATTACGGCCAGGATTCTGTGCAAGATTTTCCTGAACATCGGAGAAGATAGCGCTGCGGGCGACAAGGAACTGTTTGAGGGTCTAGTGGCCGGGCTGAGTCAATTGCACGAATACCAGGATGAAACGCTAGGAGACGGGGCGAAGACCCTTCCCGAGCACAAGCGATTCGCGCAAGCAAACGAAATCGTTGATAGAATAACGCGCATCAAGATTAGAGAAAAGAGGGCAAAGGGCAACGACGAGGGAGACATGTTATCTTGGCTTGTCACCAACGCCGGAGACAAGATGTCGGAGGAGCAAATCAGGTATTACGTTGTGACTGTCTTCTTCGCCGGATACGATACGACGGGGAACAGCGATGACGTATACATGGAGTTTCCTCTCTCAGAATCCAAGCGCGGAGGCAAAGGTCGATGCTGAGATTGACTCAGTCCTGGGTGGGACAACTGCGACTGTGGATGACATTCCGAAGCTCGTTTACACAAATAAAGTGCTCGCCGAGTCTATGAGAATCAATCCACCCGTCTGGATCGGAAAGCGAAAGGTCGTCGACGACGTTCGCTACGGGGAGTACCTCGTCCCAAAGGGCTCCTTCGTAATGTTGAGCCAGTACTTGCTTCATCATGATTCCCGTTACTTCCCCGACCCCGAGAAGTTCATCCCAGAAAGGTGGACTTCGGAGTTCAAGATGGGACTGCCAAAGACGGCTTACTTCCCGTTTGGGAGCGGGCTCCAGATATGCCTTGGAGAACCCCTTGCGTGGATGGAGGCCACTCTGGTGATAGCCACCATAGCACAGAATTGGCGCCTTGAACTCGCAAGAGACGCAAAAGTCGAACTGGACACAAAGTGGAGGTCGCCTCTTTCTAGCCTGAGCACCCGCTCGCTGCTCCCATTGCACTCGGTACCGATTGTCCCGCACAAACGACGTTGAGTAGCCCTCCGAAATTAGACGTGTAGGCGTGCATTATCGGACGTCCGGCGCTGATGGGTACCGACTGTCAAGAATATGCGAAACGCGTAACCCGTGCGATTGAGTATGGTTTATAATGCAATAACCGATTCAGGCTACCTGCATCGTGTTGAAGAGAGCTTTCGTGGAGACCCCCGGTGGTCAAGTCCCACCATCGCTTTGAAGGCTCTGGTGATCGAATTGTGCTGCTTCACTCGACCCAGCGTTCAGTTGATGAGTACGCGGAGATGATACCTCTCCTCGCCAAAAAGAGAATGGCAATCGCCATGGACCACGTAGGGTGCGGCGATTCCTTCAAACCAAGGGCGCAACCATCCATTCAAGACTATGCGGGGGCCGGTAATCAACTCCTCGATGCTCTAGGAATCGAGAGAGTCGACGTCATGGGGCACCTTCTCGGAGCGTACGTGGGAGTTGAGCTGGCCGCTGCACATCCGGAGCGAATCGACAAGCTCGTACTCTCCGGGCTGGGATGGGTGGACAAGGAAAACGGACCTTCGATGGAAAACAGATTCAAGCAATGGACTCTAAAGGAGGACGGTTCACACTATTTGCAGATATGGAACTTCTTCCAGAGTCGCGCGCCTAGACCCATCGACAGCTGGCACGAAATGTCCTCGACGTTCTCAAAGCAGGGGAGATAAGCGAATACGGCCACGTCGCCGTCGCAAAGTACACCAACATGGGGGAGCGGATGCAACTCATTCGGTCTCCAACGCTTGGTACCCTGGGCGACGAAACTCCTGGAGGTCCTCGGGAGAGATCACGAGATGTCGGAGCGCAAGGACAAGTTAAGGAGGCTCATCCAGAACTGCCGCGAGGTAGAGATTGATGGTGGTTCGGTCTACCTACCGCAGCAAGTGCCAGCTCGACTCGCCGAGATTGTCTTGGAATTCTTGGCCAAGGATTCGGACTGATGCGCAATGGCCGATCGTTGTGGGGCAGACCTACACTAGTACATTGAGTAGCGCTACAGAAATCGTCCGCTACGCGCAGGCGAGTGCAAGAAGACAAACATAAAAGCCCGCGAAGGTAGCGATTCAGCCCCATGACACCTCCCAAGACTGTTGGCCACACGATGCGCGCTGCAGTTCTCAATCAGATTCCCGGGAGATTAGAGATCCAGGATGTTCGAATGAACGGTCTGTGGCCCAACGAGGTACGACTCCGTGTGGTGGCCTCCGGACTCTGCCACAGTGATCTGCACTTCATGGAGGGGAAGTTCCGTATCCCCGTTCCGGCCGTCCTTGGTCATGAAGCTTCAGGCATTGTGGAAGAAGTCGGTGAAAGGGTTACAATCGTGAAACCCGGCGACCACGTCATCGCATGCGCATCAATCTATTGCGGAAAGTGTCGACAATGCCTGACGGGCCACTCGGTCTTGTGCGAAAACAAGCAGTCCTTCCAGCGACCTCAGCATGAACGACCGCGACTCGAGACTCTCGATGGTCGACCGATAACCCAGCATGGAAGTCTTGCTGGCTTCGCCGAGTCCATGATAATCCACGAGAATTCTGTAGTCAAGATCAGAGACGACATGCCTCTAGACAAGGCAGCCATGATAGGATGCGGAGTGAGCACCGGCCTGGGGGCAATCTTCAACACCGCAAGGGTTGAGCCTGGCTCAACCGTCGCCATACTCGGGTGCGGGGGGATAGGACTGAGTGCAGTCCAGGGCGCAAGGATTGCGGGTGCAGGGAGGATAATCGCGATTGACACGCTCCCAATCAAACTCGAGATGGCAAAGGAGATGGGGGCGACTGACATACTCGATGCAAGCCAGGTTGATTCGGTCAGCGCCGTACGTGAACTGACAAACGGCGGGGTGCAGTACTCGTTCGAAGCGATTGGTATGAAGAAGACAGCAGAGCAGGCCTTCGAGATGCTGCAGAAAGGCGGAACGGCCACAATCATTGGGATGGTTCCCTTGGGCAGAAGATAGAACTCGACGGATACTACCTTCTCATGGAGAGGAAGGTCCAGGGCTCGGTGATGGGTTCGATAAACTTCCCAGTCGATATTCCCAAGTTTGTGGACATGTACCTCCAGGGTCACCTCAAATTGGACCAGATGCTGTCTCGCAGGATTGCACTCGACGAAATCAACGAGGGTTATGCTGCCCTCAAGGCAGGAGAGGTAATCCGCAGCATAATAGTATTCGGTAACTGATACGGCGGAACTTCCTCCAACGCGCATTTCTCTGGCGCGTGCGGGACCCGAGACTTGGGGGTACACCACCGCGCGACCAGTTCGCCCATCATATTTGCCCGGCCCGCTGCCTGAAAGGGACGATGTCACCGCACTCTCGGCGTCAGACTGGGATTGTCCGCGTCAAGCTGGCTGGGAGGGATCCGCCCGCCTGATGGTGCGCATCGGCATTTCGTCTTCTGGTCAAGTCACCCGGATGAGCACGTACCTGGGGTGGAAGGTTCAACCTGACCTTCAGTTTGGGCGGGGACATCCCCACGTATCGTAGAAGACCGCCTCCCTCCAGGCGAGCGGCTCACCGATGCAACCACGCGGTCGCTCCGAACGGGAAGCATGGCAGTATCTTCGAATGACGAAGGGCCGCCGTCGGAGGTTAGGAATGTGTTGAGGACAAGGATTGACTCTTCAGACGGTATTGCGCTAGTCTTGATCGACTAATCGAGGACGATGTCCTGCTGAAGGTATCGAAGGCTGATTTCCTGATGCGGCAATCATAGGGATCAAGAGCGATTAGCGAAGAAGCCTCATCGCCTCGACCGTCGCGGTCTTCTGGTTCCCATCTATCGGGCAGACGATAAGTATCGGCAGGGTCACTCCCGCATTTCTGAATTCGTCGAGTTTCGCTCTGCACTGCTCCGGGGTGCCGGCGACTGCAACGCTGTCGACTATTGCATCTGTCACGGCATTGATGGCGGTATCTGTGTCTCCACGCAACCATGCTTGTCTAATCTCTCCAGCCTCCTGTGGGAAGCCCTCTTCTATCAGGAGATTGTTGTACCTGGGGAAGTAGCCTGCTGTCCAGGCAATGCGCTTCTTGACCGCTTTCTTTGCCCCGCCTGCATTCCGGCTGACTGCCGCATAAACGTTCAGCGCAGTTTCGAATTGATTGGTGCTGTTTCTGCCGCCACTCGACATTCCCCTTTTCACATATTCCATTGATTGCTTGACTCTCTCAGTCGTCTGCTGGAAAAGGACGACGCCATCGGCCATTTCTCCGGCCATCTGGAGCATCTTGGGGTTCAGTGCTGCGATTCGTATTGGCAGGTTTTCCCTGAACGGCTTGAACAGAAACCGGAAGTTATCTATCTTGAAGATCTCCCCATCATAACTCGCATTACCACCCCGAAAAATAGCCCGGATGATTTCAATGGTCTCCTTGATACGCTCAATCGGCTTTTCATACTTTACCCCGTGGTGGGCCTTGACCTGGACCTTGTGGCTAGACCCAAGACCCAGCGTGAAGCGGCCCTCTGATAGCATATCAACCGCCGCTGCTCCCAGGGCCGTCTGCGTTGGCGTCCGCATGAAGACGCTCAGAATGCTGGTGCCGAGATTCAATTTACGCGTTACAGTGGCGCAAGCAGCCATTGAAACGAGAGCGTCCAATTCACCTCCGTCTCCCATCACGACGGAGTGATAATCCTGCTCTTCGGCGACCCTCGCGCACTCGGTGACATCCTTGATGGTCATTCCACCAGCAAGCGCAAAACTGATTCTGTCCATTTGGAAATCCTGGGATATCCTCGGGCTAAAAACATATCCAATCAGCGCTCATGGCCTTCTATGGCATCAAATCCTCGATTCGGGAGTGTTCGCCAAGCGGGCGGCAGCGTTCTGTCCCGCGATCTTGCCGAACACGGCACAGACTGCAAGGGCCCCCCCATAGTACAGGTCATGTATGCCTCCCGCTGTTCCCGGGACTGCGTAGAGGCCCTTTACGGGATAACCGTCTTTCCTCAAGACCTCTGTCTTCTCATTTATTGCAACTCCTCCGTAAGTCATGCTTACCCCTACGGCGACCTTGATTGCGTAGAACGGCGGTGTTCGGATCGGGTTTGCTTCTCTCGACTTGGGTACTGATAATCCCCTGGTCGCGCCGTCGACGATTGATTCGTTGAAGTCTCTAATTGTCCGCAAAAAGTTCTCCTGGTTCACCCCTTGATCTGCCAACTCTGCTAACTCTTCTATCGTATCTGCAGAAAGTAGTACCGCACCTCTGTCCTTTGCAGCTTGGACGCTATCAAACAGGACGTGGAAGCCGCCTGAGATCCTAAGTCGCATATGTCTCAGGTGCCTCAGGTATCGGATGTTCCTCGGATTCAACGCTGCCCTTGGCAACTCATACCGACCGGCGACGTTCCGGAGTCTCTCATCCAGGATTACCCACAGGCCGCCAGGCGGCTGTTTGGATGCGGCGTTGATGGTGGTTCCATTGGTCTCGCCGATACCTTCGTCGATGAAACGCTCGCCATTGGCATT
>CAWDKT010000010.1:0-208054 GCA_963802955.1 uncultured Acidobacteriaceae bacterium | reverse complement strand
GGCTCGCTGGACGCTTACCACCAACAACCCGCTGGAGCGGTTGATGCGGGAGATCCGGTGACGAATGCGGGTGGTAGGCACTTTCCCCGATGGCAAGAGCGCGTTGATGCTGGTGGCGGCGCGGCTGCGGTATGTGTCCGCAACCAGGTGGGGCGGCAAACGCTATCTGTAGATGAACCGGCTGGCCGAAGTCCAGGCCATCGCCTAAGCGACTTTGCTTCCGGCCCCCATGGGGGCCAGAAGCAAAACAACCTCAACCTAACAATCTTCCTAAGATAAGCGGAAGATCGAAAGTGCGAAAACTTCTGGACACTACCCGCCGAGCCTGGTCCACTTGCAGCCAAACCCTTTCCGCCAGCGGTAGTAGGTCTGTTCGGTGATTCCGCTTTCTCAGCAGGCTGCCGGCGTGGCGTTGCCTTTCGCGACAGCCACTTCAATCTGCCGCAACAGAGTCCCGATCTGCTCCGGCGTGTGCTTCTTCCCTCGTGCCATTCCAGGCTCCTTCCATACCGGTTTCTCTCATTGCAACTGGTACGAAGAACGCCGAGCACTCCAATAACTTTCAGGCGGCGCACGCGAATAAGCTACGAGATCTCGGAAGAATCCCATGTTTCAAGCTGCGCTTTAACGTCCAACATAAATCTGCATGCATTGGCACCGTCGATCAGACGATGATCGAATCCTAGTGTCAGGTGCAGCATCGATCGAATCGCGATCATTTCATTGCCGTCAGTATCTGTGACAACGGCTGGTTCCTGTTTTAGTCCACTGACACAGAGAATCGCTGAATCGGGCTGGTTGATTATCGGGGTGGTGAACTCATCGCCAAAGATACCGGAATTGGTGATAGTAAAAGTTGATCCGGCTACTTCCTCCGGATTCAACTTTTTCGCGCGGGCCCGGATTGCAACGTCCGCAATTTTTCGAGCCATACTTACAAACTCCAGTTGTTCGGCGTTAAGAACCACCGGCACAATCAGGCCCCAGTCTAACGCGACAGCGATCCCAAGATTTATGGCGGAATGATAATGAATGGCCTGGTTCTCCAGAGACGCATTGATTATGGGATGCTTTTGCAGGGAGCTCACAACCGCTGTGGCAATAAAGGGCAGGTATGTGAGCTTAAAACCCTCTCGCTGCTCAAAAGTGGCTTTTACGCGTTCGCGAACTTTTACCACTCGAGTCATATCTACCTTATAGGAAGTATGAACATGAGGGCTCGTTTGACTGCTTTCCACCATCCGCTGCGCGATGATGGATCTCATGCGTGAAAGCGGAACGACCTCGCTTCGAAGATTGAGTGCCCGTGACTGTGTCTTCTCGTCGCTGTGCTCCAGATGCCGGAGAACGTCGTGCTCTGATGTCCGCGCTCTTATACCGGCGTCAAGGACATCCGTGTTATCTACGTTGTTCTCCTGCTCAAGATCGCGCACCAGAGGAGAAGAACGGCTCGACCGGGCCGTATCTCCATCGCGCGAATTGGTCACTTCCCCATTTGCCCCGAAAGGTGGCGCCGCAGATTCCTGTGGCCCGACTGCTTTCCCGATCAAAGGCTCTGCAGATTGTGCGGCGTCTCGACTTAGCACTGCTACAACCGCATTGACCTTTACCACTTCCCCTTCTAAATACCGGATTTCAGAAAGAACGCCTGCTACAGGTGCAGGGATCTCAGCGTCTACCTTATCGGTAGAAATCTCGAAAAGCGGTTCATCTTTCTCGACCTGTTCCCCGACTTTCTTCAGCCACTTGGTGATCGTTCCTTCAGTGATTGATTCACCCATCTGCGGCATTAATACTTCAGTGCTCATTCAATTTCTCTCTCAGCAAAAGATGGGCCGTCAGGCCAACACGCCAATTTTCGCTTCTGCCCGCGTTTCTCGGGGAGTAGTCGTTCTGCTCCAGGATCGGTGGAACCTACGAACGATGAAGCAGGCATATCAAAACAGACCCCAGAGACACAGCGCTTGATTTCTGAAGCCAGTGGGCCGTATTTCCAGGAATGTACTAATGGGTCTTTGATCTGATTTCAAACGCCGAGTGCTGCCCACGTCATTTCGGTCGACTTCGCATTACGATTCATCGCCAAGGATGGCAACAGCCCGCACCGGCGCACCAGTAGTGTTGACCCACTTTATGGGGAACAGGCTCAGTGTAAAACCACTTGCCGGAAGTTGATCGAGATTCGAGAGATTCTCGAGGTGATAATACTCGCGGTGCAGCATCACGCGGTGAGCTTCCCAAAACTTCTTCCTCTCGAACATTGCCCAGATAGGTGGATCGAAGGTCACGGCATCAATTCCCATCATTTTCACACCTTGATCCAGAAGCCAATTCGTCGCTTCTGCCGTCATCCCGACGTGATCGGTCAAATACTTGTCGCTATCCTGGATTTTTCCTGCGCCGGTATGAATGAGGACAATATCCAGAGGTTTGACCGCATAGTCGATCTTTTCGAGGGCCAACTTCACATCCTCCACTGAAATACCCGCGCCCTTCGGCAGATGGCGGAAGTCGAGGCAGACACCGTTGCCATAGCAGTATTCCAGCGGAATCGATTCGGGCCCGCCGGCATCCTCGCGCATGTGACGCAGAGAGTCCATGTGGGTGCCGATGTGATCTCCGATCACAATCATGCAATGTGCTGTGAGCGAATCTACACCGTATTTCGCCGCGCCAATTCTCTCCGCAAATCCCTTCCATGTCTCATACATGACTAAGGCCGGCCGTACGACACGAGGGAACGTAACCATGTCGTTATGAACTGGCATGCTCAAATCAATGAACTTTCTGGCCATATCTCTACCTCCATCTCGTCCTGCTATTTACCAACCCAGCCACCATCAACATGAATCGATTGGCCGGTCAGGTAACTGGCATCCTCTGAGGCAAAAAACGCGACTACGGTTCCGATTTCGCGAGGCGCCCCGGCCCGGCCGAGCGAAATCTGCGCCAGAATCCCGGGCAGCAAGTCAAGCCTCTTCATCACCCAGGCTGTCATATCGGTATCGATCAAACCCGGATGGACACAGTTAACACGGATTCCCAACGGCGTCATTTCTGCCGACATGTTGCGCGTGAGCGCTTCGAGCCCCAACTTGGTTGGTGCATAGTGTGTCCGGCCCGGGAGCACTTTGCCGGCCTGTACTGATCCGATGTTCACAATAACGCCTGGCTTCGAAGCCGCGACCAGCCTCTTCGAGAAAACCTGTGAGCAAAGCCACTCTCCGCGTAGGTTCACGTCGGTAAGCCTTGTCCATTGTTCGTCGGTAAGTTCAAGGAACGGCACAATTGTCTCAATGCCGGCATTATTAACCAGCAGGTTCAAGATCCCAAATTCCTGCCAGGCCCTATCCACCATCTTTTCCACGTCGCGTCGACTGGCGACATCACCCTGGACAGTGATGGCACGGCGCCCCTTCGACCTGACTAGTTCGGCAACTTCTTCCGCTTGCTGCTCCTGGCTCACGTAGTTGACAACGACGTCCGCGCCCTGCTCGGCCAGAACCTCCGCTATGCCCTTCCCAATTCCGCGGCTGGCACCGGTGACGAGCGCCACCTTCCCTATTAGCTTCATCCAACCTCCCCGTTTAATCGCGGTGATTCAGACCGCTCCGAGTCTTCACACCATTGTGGCAGCGCGCTTTGCCTTTCTCAAAATCTCCAGAAGATGCGTAGAGAGTTTGTTCCGAGTTTCTGCGATGGAATGCTCGTTCCACTTCAGGAAGCCCGACCCGGTTTTGAAACCCAGTTCACCGGCAGTCACGTGACGTAGAAGCGTGGAGGAAGGCTGGGCTGATACATCGAGATGTGGGAGCACGTAATTGTGAATTGCAAGCGTCAGATCCAGCCCGACGAAATCGGCGTTTGCCACCGGGCCCAGGACCGGCAGCCGCATACCAAAACTATTCGATACTGCAATATCAACCGTCTCCGCATCGCACACTCCTGCGTCGATGAGCGCAAATGCTTCCCGCCACAGGGCATGCTGCATACGATTGGCCACAAACCCCGTGACATCTTTGCGAACGTGAATAGGAACCTTGCCGGCCATGCGGAGCGCATTGAAAACACGATCGAACCGCTCTGGGTTGGTCGCTTCGGTTTGCACCACTTCCACCAATGGCACAAGGAATGGCGGCTGATAAAAGTGGGTCCCCAGGACGCGCTCGGGATGCGCGGTCTTTGCACCTATCGCGGTAATACTGATGACCGAGGAATTGGTGCATAGACAGGTATCGGGCTGGGAAATGCGGTCGAGATCTGCAAAGAATGCCTGCTTTTGTTCCAACGATTCAGTAATGCTCTCAAAGAGGATAGAAGTGCCGGTGCAGGCTTCCTCGAGGTCGGTTGTAGTCGTGATTCGTGCAAGTATGGATGGAATTTGACCACGGTCGACGAGATCGTAGTCTGCCATTTGACTCAAATTGCATTCAACTCGTTCGTGAACCGTCTGGAGTCTTTCAGGGCTCCGATTATAGATTTGCACTGGATGGCCGCACGTTGCGAATACCTGGCCGATTCCGGGCCCCATAAACCCAGCGCCAATCACGGCAATTTTCAGTTTTTCTGCGGAAACTTGCGACATTCAGAAGAGCTCCCGAAAATGAGGAGTGAAACAGATACCGGTGCGTAATTACGGCTTCGCCTCGTGCATGCGAGCCTGTTACTCCCGCATACACGAGGCACCGATTTCTGATTTAAAGCTATGCTAAATTAGTTGCTTCGCTATTCCGAAAAGGCGAGCAGGACATTTCCCGGTACGCCCCCCTGGAACCCGGTATAACCCGAAGTGACAAATACCATTCCGTTTGCGACCGTGGGCCCGGCCGAACCGATGGAACCACCATGGCCCTTAATGCCGTCCACAGTGTCAAAATCCCGAGCCGTGTTGAAGTCCCAAAGTTCCTTCCCGTCTTTGGTGCTAAAGGCTCGCAACATGCCGTCCAGACCGGCGGCAAACACGACGCCCGGGACAACGCTGACCGCAGCGCTGAAACCTTTATGTGCTTCCATGTCAGGTGGAGAAGTGACCTCTGTATACCACTTCTCCTTGCCGTCGGCGATGTTGATCGCATCCACCCCGCCGGACCGGAACGCAAAGTAGGCTGTGTCATGATCCATTGCGCCGCCGAATACAATCTGGCCACGCGGAATATCAATTCTGGAGTGCCAGATTACTTCGCCCTGCTTATCCGGATCCTGTCCCCAGACCATCCCAGCCTTTTGGCCAGTCACGAGGATGTCATGCCCGTCAGGCAAAGTGCCCAACATCACGCCAGAAGCGATATCCCAATCCGGACCCTCCGGATCCGCACAGTAATAATCGGGCGGAGGAGTTGGCGGCGTGAAACCTGGCCTGCGCATGCCGGCGGGCCTTTGAGGCCTTTGCGGTTTCCGCGGGAAGCCTTCAGGCCCCGGACCCTGCGGGCATCCAGTGTGCCAGACATCTCCGCGTTCATCCTGTTTGACCCACAGAATGTTACCTGTATCCAGGTTCATGGCGATTACCGCATCGGATCGCCCCATGTCCGGGCTTGAGAACGTGTTTCCTGTCCCGATGTAAAGGACGTTGCGCTTTGAGTCGATCGTGATGGGTCCCCATACGCCCACGCCGGCCGGGCCGATATGCGATTTGCCATCCGGATCCATCTGCTTGGTCGGCACATCAGGAAGCGTGTAGGTCTTCCACACTTCCTTTCCTGTTTCCGAATCGAAGGCCGCGACCATACCACGGAAAGTGCAACACTTATAGTTGTAACTGGAGGATTCAGGCTCTTCCAGCGATGCCACCGGGACATAGAGCCTTCCATTGTAGAGCGTCGTGCCAGCCGTGATTCGAGATAGCGGATGCGGGTCGACCGGCTCCTTCCAGATAAGCGTGCCCGCATTGGCGTCAACTGCGTAGACGTTGCCGCGGATATCTCCGAAAAACACCGCATAGCGCGTGGAACCCGGCTTGAGCGGTCCGACGATCGGCGCGCTGCGCACACCAATGCCCATGTTGTATGACCAGTGAACGCACCCGCTTTGCGCATCGAGCGAGTAGAGATAACCCGCATCGGAGGTCACGAATAATTTCCCATCGACCACCGTCGGCTGGCCATAAACCGAATCCGCTCCAGGTAGCGCAAAGGCCCAGCGCAGATGCAGACTTGAAACCTTATCCGGATTGATCCGCGCATCCTTCGCATCCTGGAACCGGGTTGCATCCAGACCGTTGCTCCAGCCATTCCATGCAGGCCGAGAGGTCACATTCCGAACGTCAGCACTGGTCGAGCATTGGTTCGGCATCTTGCTTGCCGCTCCGGTATCGCCGAGCATCAGTTTGCGGCCGCCCACCCACTCTGCGATATCACGCTTTTGCTGATCGGTCAGATCCTTTGCATTCGGGACCATCGATCCCGTAGTGAGCTCCATATAAATATGCTCGGGAGTCATTTTCTTGAGGAGCGCAGGTGCGGGGGCCGATTCGATCTTTCCATGGCAACTCTCACAAGAGTTCCCGAAGATTGTTGAGCCGGCTCCTTCGGTCTCGTGGACGGCATTTAGGTTTCCCGCTCCCTGCGGCGGGGCTGGACCAAGGTTGGTGACTGCTGTGCCTGCGGTGGCTCAGACGAGGCCCGGGATACGCTGACATACGTCATCCCAAGGCCCGCCACGATCAAAGCTGCCACCGAACTCAACAAAATCCGAGTACGGATATTACTCATCGTCTAAGGACCTCTCTGTGCTAAAAGGTGATTCGACCGCTGAATTGAATTCGGCGGGGGGAATTCTGGGTTGTGGTTACCGTTCCGAATGTGGAAGCATCGATGTTGGTTGCCAGTGGAGCAAAGATCACGTTGTTGATCAGGTTGAAGAAATCGGCCGTGAGCTGGAAGCTAAATTGATCGTGGATGGGGAAGGTCCGGCGCAGGGTCGAATCAATCTCCCAGTTAGTTGGATTCGTGAGTCCATAAGGAGCAGAGCACGGCTCATTACCGAAGGTAAAGGGAGTTGGGTCGGCGAAGGCTGCCTTATTCAGATACACTCCGAGTATGAGCGTTCCCGGATCCGATAGTGGACAATACTACATTACCGGTGAAGTTCGAAGCCAGGCTGACCAGGCAGTTCGACACAATTCCCGGCACCTGGCAGTTTGTTCCTGTTACGCCCATCGGAAAACCTGTCTCGTAGGAATAAATTCCAGACCATTGCCAGTGTCCGAGAATCGCATCCCCGATTGCCCCGCCGCTGAGCAGGTGGCCCCGGCCAGCAGGAAGATCGTAGACCCAGGTGAGATGGAGGTTGTGCCGGTGGTCGATGGCGCCCAGACCGCGGTCGAGCTGTGGTTGTATGGGTTACGCGTACCTCCGCCGCCGATTGCCCCGATCTGAGAAGTAGAGTTTTGCACGTCATCGATTTCTTTTGCGAAGGTGTAGGCCAACTGCGCAGTAAGCCCCGTGAGAGATGGCGCTGCACGCTCACCTGCAGGGAGTTATACGACGAACTGCCTTCGTCGCAGGAATAGCATGTCGTGCCGCCAGATCCGGTGCCGGTAGTGCCCGGGGCAGCATACTTCGGGAAGGGCAGGAGCATGGTGGAGATTGTTCCCTGGAAGTTCGGGAACGGTAGACCGACACCGGGGAACTTTGCCTGAGCTGCAGCAACGTTCGCCAAAGTGATAAACGAGGTCGGGTCGCGTGGCACGCCCTGGTTCATCTGCAACGGCAGCGCCGCGTAAACGTCGTTGCGCAGCGTCGAGCCCAGAGTGGTGTTATCTGTCTGAATCGTGTCCGTCGATGTCGTCACTTCCACCAGGGTGGTCGTCGACCCCGCGGACTGTGTCATATTCAATGCAATGCTGGCCATAGCGTCACCCGTCACTTTGTCATGGACAAGCGACTGAAAGCCCTGCGCGCTTGCCGCCACCTCTGTAGCTGCCCGCCGGCAACTGCATCAGATAGAAGCCGGATTGATTCGTTGTGCTGGTTGTAACTACGTTGGTGGCGAGGTTCTGCGCTTTGACGGTAGCGTTCGGAATGACCGCCCCACTCGCGTCCTGGACCGTTCCGCTGACCGATCCATTACTTTGCGCCAGTCCCAAATGCGCCACAAAGAGCAATAACACGCTCAACCACCACAGTCTGTTCCCTGTCGCAGTCTTCATACGGTTTTCTTATGACCTCCGAAATTCTTGGGGATTGGCCCTAGAACAAAACATCATTAGGCGATAATGACATCTTCATATGAACCAACGCGAGTACCCTATTCCGATTCTTGAACGGCTGTCAAGAAGATTTTTTGGCTTCGCAAGATCGTACTGGGGCCATTGGAATTTGGCGAAGTGAACGGTCTGGCGCTTGACATAATTTCAGTTCGCAAATTTGTCCATGCAGAAAACAGAAATAGTTATCCAAGTTGGTGGAATGGTCGCTGCCAATAGCCTAATTGTTTATCTATTGACAATGCTGGGGCGCGGCCCTATGATCCAACGCCATCGAGAAGATCCCCGATCAGACCAAAACAAAAAGGGAGGTACCGCCGGATGAGCGGCAAAATCGGTCGTAGAAGTTTCATTTTTGGTCTGGCAGGAGCAACCCTCGCCGCCCACAGGAGCTTTGGAATTGCCGGCGCCAAATCGACGAGCGGCTCCGCGGCGCCAATCGCAGAAACGCAATACGGCAAAGTTCGCGGGGTAGGCGGCAAGGTACTCTCTTTTCGGGGGGTTTCGTATGGCGCTTCGACGGGAGGATCGTCTCGGTTCCTTCCACCCTCGGCGCCGATTCCGTGGACCGACGTGCGCGACGTTTCCCATCCGGGTCCAAGGTGCATTCAGGCCGCTGACAAAACTCTTGGCGGTCAGAATATTTTTACTTCCCCCATCCTTGGCCCGTATTTCAGCGGTGGCCGTTCCGATGCGGCAATGACGGTTGAACCTGAGAGCGAAAATTGTCTCGTTCTGAATGTTCTGACTCCCGGTTTGCGTGGCAATCGGCCGGTGATGGTTTATATTCACGGCGGCGGATTCGCCCAGGGCTCCAGCGCCCTCACATTGCTCGCCGATCGTTTCGTAGCGGAAGAGGATGTTGTCGTCGTCGGAGTCAATCATCGATTAAATGCTTTTGGATATACCTATCTTGGCAACTTAGATCCAAAGTTTGCAGACTCTGGCAACGTAGGCCAGCTCGATCTGATTGCGGCGTTGAAATGGGTCAGAGACAATATCGCCAACTTTGGAGGAAACGCTTCGAACGTAACCGTATTCGGAGAATCTGGAGGTGGCGCGAAGATAAGTTGCCTCCTCGCGATGCCCGGTGCCCGCGGCTTGTTTCATCGCGCGATTATCGAAAGCGGTTCTGCCCGTTCGGTGCGGACTCTGCAAGCCGCATCGAACGACACCGCAACCATGCTCAGCGCCTTGGGATTCACGTCACCGACGGTGAGCCAGTTACAGGCCTTGCCGGCTGAGGATCTTCTAAAGGCGGCGAGAAGGGCAAGCCCTCTTGTGGACGGCCGGTCAGTACCTCATCAGACCTGGGCCGATGGCGCCCCGCCCGAGTCGAAGGGCGTGCCGATCCTGGTGGGAAATTGTAAAACCGAATCCACGATCTTTTCATTGAACAAGCCAGAGCTTTTTGAACTCGACTGGGATTCTCTGCTGGCGCAGGAGGTCAAGGCTGGAATTCCCGGAGAAGCGGCACAGGCTTTGATTGCGCAATACAGGGCAGATTATCCTCGGGACTCTGCTTCGACTCTCTACTTCCGCATTTCGGCCGATCGCGGAGCGCGTAGGAATGCAATTGCGCAGGCCGAAACCAAGATTGCACTGGGCGACTATGCTTACATGTACAACTTTGCGTGGGACACGCCGATTCAGGGAGGCAAGCTGCGCGCATTTCATACCGCTGAACTTCCATTAGCCATGAGACTGGTCCTTAACCCTGAAGCAGAGGAACTGTCAAAGCAGATCGCCGGTGCTTGGGCGGGCTTTGCGCGATCAGGGGATCCGAACCATGCCGGCCTTCCGCGCTGGGAACGTTACTCGCTCGGCCGCAGATCGACCATGGTGTTCGATGCTGGTAAGACCGCGCTCGTCGACCACCCGGCGCAGGCTGAGCTGGCCCTCCTCGAGCGATACCCAGCCGGAATGCTTTGATCACGCAGTTGATTCAGATGAAAGTCTCAAAAGCTATTCTGTGAATGAGTGAAAGCAAATGGTAGCTCACAGCTTGGCAGCGAATCTCTCCATTCGCACAAACGCATTTCTGCCTGGATAAACCGGGACGCCGGTCAAATCCCGGCTTGTCTTGTAGTGCCTAGGCCTCTTCACTTGTCGTGCAATCGACTAGCGTCATATATTGGCATATTTGTACAACAACGATATTTCAATGTGGAAGCGAGGAAGCATGGAACAGTTTGCAAACTCCAAATCCGAAGATTCGATCCATTCCGGGTTACCAGGACTCCGCGGTACCGAACATATTGGATTCACCGTTCCGAATCTGGATGAAGCCACCGAATTCTTCGTGAACGTCATCGGATGCGAATTGATGTTTGAATTGGGTCCATTCTCTGCCCAGGATAACTGGATGAGCGAACACCTGAATGTGCATCCGCGCACCGTGATGCGGCGACTCCGCTTCTTCCGTTGCCAGTTCGGATCGAATTTCGAGATTTTTGAATATCAGGCGCCCGATCAGATTGGAGTGGTTCCACGAAATAGCGACGTGGGCAGCTCGCACCTGGCGTTTTATGTCGACGACCTCGATGCGGCCGTTCGATACCTGAAAGAGAAGCAGGTTCGCTTGCTGGGTGAGCCAACGCTTCGCACGGCCGGACCAAACGCGGGACAACACTGGATTTATTTCTTGAGCCCTTGGGGAATGCAACTCGAACTGGTAAGTTTTCCCAATGGAAAGGGCTACGAAAAAATGATGACCTCGCGTCTCTGGCATCCCGCGAAGCCCGCGTTATAGTTTTTTTGCGGAATCTCGATTGACTGATCCCCGGTGAAAGCCGTCGCGCCGCCCTGTTATACTTCGTGATCTCTTCCTGCGCACGCAACTTACAAAACGAAGAGGAGGTGCGATGAAAGACTCTTTGTGTTTAGCTCTACTCTTGCTCATCGGCGCCGCACCTCTGTCCGCGCTCGACAGGCCCGGCACGACATTCAAGGTTTTTCAATTCCCTGCGGATAAGATTCCGCGCATCGATGGCAACACCGATGATTGGGACATCGTGCCCGACGATTACGCCATCGGTATGGACCAGTTGATCGATCAGAATGATCCCACGCACCACCCCGATCCATCCGATTTTGACGCCAAAGTAAAAGTGGGTTGGGTTAAGGGACTTAACCGTCTCTATTTTCTCTATGAAGCTTACGCGGCGTATTGGGATTTTGGCCGCCCTGGCTTGGATCAGGATATCTTCGAGCTCGTCGTAGATGGAGACTTGTCGGGCGGACCGCTGATCGAACGCTTCGATGAGGCGCCAGAGTTGTCTGAGAGGGATCAGCACTTCTCGATGCACGGCGTTTTCGCCCAGAACTATCACATCATGACTCCGAACCTCGGAAAAGATTGGGCAATGTCCTGGGGTTGTAATTCCTACGTGAAGCAGTTGCCTTATGCGAACGCAGCTTATCACTATGATTTTCAACCAGGGCAGCGAGGCAAGCTGATCGTCGAATTCTGGATTACCCCTTTTGATTATGCCGGCTGTGAGGGTCCCCAGCGGGCGGTCGAGTCGCGGCTATACGAGAACAAGTTGGTCGGCATTTCCTGGGCAATGATCAAGCACGGCAAACCGGGTCAGCGCGGATCGTTCTGGAACCTTTCGAGAACGAAAGAAATGTACGGCCGCGCCGATCATCTTGTCGCGTTCAAGCTCATGCCCCTGGAAAAATCTCTCCGTAAATTTGAAGCGAATTGGTCTTTCCAGGTTCTGAATATGGATCGTCGACTTGTCGCCTTTCACGATGAATCCACTGGAGAAGTCACAAGCTGGAAATGGGATTTCGGAGATGGTTCGGAGTCCACAGACGAGAACCCGATTCACCAGTATGCTCGAGGGGCCGACTACGACGTAGTGCTCGAGGTGCACGGACCGGAAGGCGTCTCCCGCCGGGAAAAGATATGGGACGTAGATCTGAGATGAAGAACATTTGCTTTCTATGGCTGGCGATGGCTGCGGGCAGTGTCATTGCCGCCGGGCAATGTCCATCTGATTTTGCTCGATCTTGGCCGTCTTTCTGCTACGGCACCGCCCGGTCGGTATCAAGAAGTGAATGTCACCAGGGATCTCCGCTTTGAGGATGGCATCGTGATCGACGATTCGTACCGCCAAAAATCGATCCAGGCAGCGAGTGATGGCGCTGCGTCCGATATGCGAGCGTCACAAATCCCCGCCGGATTCGAACTGGTTCCCGGCGGACAAAGTGGTGGCAGTTGGTGGTCTATCGATAATCCCCAGTTGATACGTATTCCTGCATCCGGCGATGAACCTGACCATTGGGTTTTTCGACTCGACCTTTATGCGAATACCGGGGGCCGCAGTCCTGCTCTTCAAGAGCATCGACCGCCCTCAACGTCCTCCTCCAGTGTCTGGGTTGAAGTGTGCGTAAAACCCCGTAATGGTCAAGGAGACACTAATGCCCAGCACAATCAGGCGCCAAATCGGCTGAGTTCCAGCCATCCGGAACGTTGGCGACAAACGCCACATTAAGATTCCCGACAAGTGTTCCCCTAAGATTAGAAAACACCGGCATTGTTCGAAGCTATCGGTATATGACAATATTTGGCAGGAGATTGCCTTGAACAAGATCGTGAAGGTTAGGATCGCAGATTGCAGCCTTAAGCTGCCGCATACTTTGAGGCTGGGGTCGACCGAGATCAAAACCCGCGACTATGTGGTTCTGCGTCTTGAGACCGAGGATGGCCTATTTGGCGAGGCGATCGGATATCCGCGGGGCGCTCCACTTTTCGAGATTGCTGCCAATGCGGCGCGTTTGCTTCTTGGACGGGATGCCGCGATGCGACGGCAGTTGATGGACTTTTTGGAGTTCAGAAACGTTCCCGGCCGGGCCGCCCTCACACGCGGATTGAGTTTGTTTGATCTTGCGCTTTGGGATGTCGCATGCAAAGCGGCCGGGCAGCCCCTGTTCAGCTATCTTGGAGGTCTTCGGACCGAGGCGAAAGTGACGGCAGTTGCCGGCTACTATATGGATCAACGCTCGATTGGGGAAATTGCAGATGAAGTACATGGACTGATCGATAGCGGCTACGAGCGAGTGAAGATTATGTTGAAGGGGGACGATCCCGAGTTCGATATCGGGTACGTCTCCGCTGTGTGTGGCCGCGCGTCTGGGCGGGTTGCCGCCGACGTGCATTGGAGCTTCACGACTGTTACGGAGGCGATGAGACTTTGTGCTCCGCTTGACGGAATGGGGTTGCAGTTCATCGAGGATCCCTTTGCGGCAAACGACATACGCCTCACGCATGAGCTGCAGGGACGGCTGAAAACACCGATCGCGGCGGGCGAAGACGTGTTTGGGGCCAATGTCTTCCTGGACCTCGCATCAGGTATCGGATTACTCCGCGTGGATGCTACGACATGTGGCGGCATAACCGGGGCGGTGCAGGCGATTGACATCGCGGCAGCGACAGGTCGAACCGTTTTTCCGCATGTCTTCTCTCCACTCCATGTTCACCTGGCCTGTGCCTTTCCCAACGTCGAAGCCACAGAATACATTCCGGAAAGCTCGGGAGCGGACCCGCTCAGTGCATTGCTCCGAAACTGCCCTGAGGTGCACAATGGGATGATGAAGCCGTGCCAAGAGCCAGGCATCGGCATTCAAATCGATTGGAACAAAGCCGAAAAGTGCGCGAGACGCACCGAGGAAATTGTGGCTGAGGGCTAGTCGAGGGTTGGGGGACCGGGAATGCAAGTTACTGGACAAGAGAGACCAGAAGGGACTGCAACCGAGCGCCAAGGGAATGGATTTGAACCGAAAGCTCGTGTCCAGTCTGCCCTGCGCGCGATCTCCATCCTTTTAACTGTGTCCCACAGCCCTGACGGTCTGCGCGTGAAAGATATTACCGAGAAGCTGGGTCTGTCGCGGCAAGTCACATACCATCTGATCCATACTTTGCAATCGACAGGGATCCTCCGCAAGAACGAGAACAATCGCTATGTTCTAGGCTTGGCAGCAGTTGCCATCGCCGAGGGGTTCCACCGCCAGTTGGCTCCGCCGGAACATCTCGGGGGGCGGGTCCGTTCGGTCGTGGATGCGACTGGTGAGGCTGCTTACGCTAGCGGCTGGGTCGCCGGCGAAGTGGTCGCGCTATATACCGCCCGCGGGCAATCACCAGTGGGAGCTGCACAGGTTCCACTCGGCTACAGCGGGTTCGCTCACGCCCGCGCGGCCGGCAAGCTTCTGCTCGCCCTCGCCGATCCGGTCGCAGTTAAGGCCTACCTGGAAACCCACACTTTGGAGCCTCGGACTTCGCGGACCATTACTGCTGTCGGGGCTTTATTCGAAGAGTTCAATCGGATTCGAGATCGCGGATATGCGATTGATAATGAAGAATTTGACGAGGGCCTGAGCTGCCTGGCAGTGCCCTTCGAGGGGCTCAATGGCCGTTTTGTGCTCGGTATTTCCGTGCCCAGCAGCCGCTTCGATCAAAACTTCAATCATTACCTTTCCGCTCTCACCGCCGCCGCACGCCTCAACTTCTAAAAGCGCTTCGAGCACGTTCTAAAAGCGCTTCGAGCACGGCAGCTCGAGCTGAAACAGGCTTTCGCCGAGGTCATAGCCGCTGCTATGTCGGCTCCAGGTGTCAGCATATGAATTTATTATATTCTATTGACAATTTGCCGCTCGGATCATTACCTTAAACACGACCGAGGCAAGTCCCATTACTGAAAATCAAATTTGGAGCGCAAACCAAAAGCTCATAAGGATCAGTTCATGTCCATACCTAATGTCCTGTTGAGTAGCCAAGACGAATCTGCTTCTGAGCATTCCTATCTGCTTGACGCGCTGAAAAAGATGATCGAGATTCGGACCTTGGAACAGCGAGTGCTCGAATTAAGCCAAGCCGTTCCTCCCCAGGTTGTGGGGTCCGCGCATTTGTGTGCCGGCCAGGAGGCGGTTGCGGTCGGTGCGGTCGCGGCTCTGGGCGAAAAAGACCAAATTGTCAGTACGTATCGCGGACACGGTTGGGCGTTGGCATCGGGGCTTCCCCTCGACCAGGTGCTCGGAGAAATCTGCCAGAAGAGCATCGGGATTAACCAGGGGCGCGGCGGCTCAGCGCATATGATGGCGCCCTGGACCCGGTTTATCGGCGAAAACTCGATTATCGGGGCCGGCTTGCCGATTGCCTGCGGTATCGCAGAAGCCAATCGGTTCCATAAGAACGGCCAAATCGTAGTCGTCTCCCTGGGGGATGGCGCTTTCAACCAGGGCTCGACCCATGAAGGCCTTTCATGGGCTGCAGTACGCAATCTGCCAATAATTGTCATTTGCGAAAACAACGGGTGGGTGGAGATGACCCGCACGACGGAAGTTTATAAAGTGAGCCGCATCGCCCAGCGCGCCTCTGGCTACGGGATGACAGGAGTCACAATCGACGGTACCAACTTGCTTACGGTCCGCGAGACGATTCGAAAAGCAGCTGAAAGAGCTCGCGCTGGCGAAGGCCCGGCGTTGATCGAATGCCGCGTACCCCGCCTCTGGGGCCATTACAACCGCGACATCGAGCATTATCGTCCGATCGCTGATCGACAAGCAGCGGCAAGTATCGATCCAATCACGTTGACCGTGAAGCGGCTTATGGAAGCCGATGTGCTGAACGAGACGGGAGTGGACCAGCTTTGGAACGAAGCAAATGCCAAGTTGGATGGCGTCTTGGAAGTTGTGCTCGCCTCCCCGGCTCCCGATCCCTCGAGAGCAACTGAAGATTTGTGGTCGCCGGCGAGCGAGGGGCTGCCTCCCGCTACGAGGAAAGAAGATCCGGATCCCAAAACAATGACGTACATCCAAGCTGTGAACCAGGCGCTGCTTCGGGAGCTGGAAACCCGGCCCGAAGTTCTTGTTTATGGCGAGGATGTTGGATTTGCCGGCGGCATTTTTGGCGCATCAAGGAACTGCCAGAAGACCTATGGCATCGAGCGGGTTTTCGACACCCCCATTTCGGAAAGCGCGATTCTCGGATCCGCGATCGGCTCCGCGTTGATGGGGATGCGGCCCATCGTCGAGATCATGTGGGCCGATTTCCTGCTGGTGGCTCTGGACCAATTAGTAAACCAGGCAGCCAATTTCCGCTATGTGACGAACGGACGCTCCAAAGTTCCGATTGTGGTCAGAACCCAGCAGGGGGCAACCCCGGGATCATGCGCTCAGCATTCGCAATGTCTTGAAGCATTGCTGGCTCATATTCCCGGGCTGAGAGTTGCATTGCCTGCCACACCGCAGGATGCGTATGACATTTTGCGGTCTGCAGTGGCACTTGACGATCCCTGCGTCATCTTCGAATCGCGAAGCTTGTATCAGATGTCGGGCCCAGTCGTGCTCAGCGATAAGATTCAACCGATCGGCAAAGCCAGCCTCCGCAAGAGCGGCAAGGACGTTGCCATCATCACGTGGGGCACCATGGTTCGCGCTGCACTCGAAGCCGCGGAGGACCTGGATGGGGATGGAATTGCTGCCAGTGTTCTGGATCTTCGCTGGCTTTCGCCACTGGATACCGATGCTCTTCGCGATGCAGTGACTCACTCCGGCTGTCGCGTTGTCATCGCACATGAAGCGAATCTTACCGGTGGCTTTGGCGCGGAGATCGCGGCGCGTCTCCAGGAAATGTTTGAGGGATCGAATCTCAGGGTCCGACGGGTTGCCGCTCCCGACGTCCGCATTCCCGCCGCCGCGAATCTTTCAGCACATTTGCTTCCGAACGCCGGGAAGATTGTTGCCGCAGTTCATTCGCTCATGTAATTGCCTGAATTATTTCCGGTTGGTAGGGAATTCGCGATTTTCGCGCCGAGATATCCTGATGGAATTTCTGGTTCATATAGAAGTCCGTGAACTTCCGGATGGTGAAGAGAGAAGAAGGCTGCTCGAACTGGAGAGCCAACGAGCAAAGGAACTGGCTGCAGCGGGAATTCTGCGGCGTCTTTGGCGCATCCCTGGTCGACGAGCGAACTGGGGGATTTGGATCACGGCTGGCGTTGACGAATTGCACGAAGCACTCTCGTCGCTTCCGTTATTTCCCTACATGAGCATGACGGTACATCCACTAGCAAAGCATCCGAACGATCCAAATCTGCCTCTTTCCTAGCTTCGAAAGAAGTCGGAGTTGGTTTGCGCGCGAAGTGCATCACGGAGGAGGACCATGGCGAAGATCTTCGGCGTTCTCGCAACGAGCATACTCTTGGCCGGGTCCCTCGCGGGCCAGAATCCACCGGCGGGGCAGAGAAATCCGGCGACAGGACCGGCGCCGGCACCGATGCGCGGCGTTGAATCGACCCGTTGGGACGCTGAGGCGAATTTGCGCATGTCGGCGTCATTCTTGTTTGGCTGGAAAGTTGGGCTTGCGGCAAGCACGTTTCCGGATCTCAGCCTCTTTACAACCCTCGAACATACCGACGCGCTAAACGTGTCCTCACTGGATGCCTCAAGCCTTCAGAAAGTCAACATAGTGATCCCCAAAAACGTTGACTACAATCTTCAAGCCGGAGAAATTCTGGCAATTCAACAAAAGCTATTGGCTCTAAACCTTCGAATGACCGGGTACGATGTTCCAGCCATTGGGCAAGACGAAGATTCAATCCGCAAGCTATTTGACTTTGCCAAAGCTCTGGGAGTCGAGACGATTGTAACGAATGCCATGCCAAACGACCTTTCGCTTCTCGACAAGACAGCGAATGAGTATGCGATCAATGTCGCCATTCGAGGGAATCTTGACAAGGTATTGAATGCGCTTCAGGGCTACAGCAGCCGACTGGGAGTATGTGGAGATACTGGAATATGGCTACGGGAGGGAATCACGCCTTTGACCGCGCTCTCACGGGCGAAGGATCGACTACTGGTCGTCCGGCTGGGTGATAGGAATGTTCTTGGGCCGAATGGTCATGCAGTAGAACTCGGCAAAGGTGTGGGCGATATATCCGAATTCCTAAGCAAGATGTATGAGATGAACGTAAAGCCATCGATCATCACCGTCGATGCAATTGGCGAGACCGGAACAATGGATGACATGCCTCGTGCGTTAGATGCCTTTGAGGATGTTCTGCGTCCCTTGGCGGCCGTGCGGGTCGATGAGATATCCCGTAGCACGGCAATTCGCGGTCCGGATCTTGTGAGCACGAAGGAGAAGAAAGCTATTGATGGCGCACTGCCTGCTACCGCTGCCGCGACGCCCAAAAAACCACGTAAACTTTTGGTTCTTGACCTGAATGTTGGCTACGGGGGCCACCGCTCCATTCCCGAAGAGAATTACGCAATCCAAAAGATGGGCGAGACCACCGGGGCTTACACGGCCATTTTTTCTGATGACTTGGACAACCTCAAATATCCAAAAATCAAGGAGTATGACGCTATCTTCCTTAACAGCACTGTCGGGCTTCTCTTCGAAGATCCAAAGGTGAGGGAGGGCTTGATTCGATTTGTGCGTGAGGGAGGAGGGCTAGGCGGGAATCATGGAGTAACTTACGCTGCAATGGATTGGCGGGAATTTCACGAGATGATTGGTGCGACCCGTGGAGTTAACCGCATCAACAACAATGAAAAACTCTGGATCAAGATCAACGATCCCAATAGCCCTCTGAACGCGGCATTTCATGGGCAGGAATTCGAATACTCGGACGAGTTCTACCGTTTTGCGAATCCCCCGGGGGAACAGTTCTATTCTCGCGATAAGGTACACGAGCTTTTGAGCGTGGATGTAACTCGAACTGATATGAGCCAGGGTCCAGTACGATTTCCTGCGCAACCAATAGCTCGCCCCGACGCTGATTACGCAGTGAGTTGGATACGCAGCTATGGGCAAGGGCGGGTGTTCATGTGCATTCTTGGTCATAATCCGACGCTTTTTACCACGCCTTCATTAGCGCAGTCGTTCTTGGCGGGGATTCAATACATACTCGGTGACTTGCATGCGGACGCCACCCCCAGCAGCAAGTTGGCGGCTCAGAAATAGAGGCCAATATGGAGCAATATAGTTGGGACCAGATTTCTGCGATAGAGGTTCGTCCCTTCATTACGCGACAGGTGATTCACACTCCGTACATGACCATGGCTCGAATGGTGTTTAAGCGAGGAAGTAGCGCGCCTCTGCATCACCACGCGAATGAGCAGGTGACGACGGTTCTTTCCGGCAAGCTACGACTCGAGATAGAGGGAGTTACGTTGACACTCGGGCCGGGCAATGTGGTCCGCGTTCCCGGCAACGTCCCTCACGCAGCGGAAGCACTGGAAGACACCACTGTCGTCGATGTATTCACGCCGCCAAGAACAGATTGGAAGTAGAGCAGCGGACACGGTGGAAATGCGGTTGAGATCGAAGGCGAAGGATACCTGTGCGTGTAGCCCGCACCGGCTTTGCGCACGTTCCCAAAGGCAAGAAACCATAAGTGGATGAAATTAGCCTCAACTTCGGCGAGTCTCGTCTCCTCGAATCTTTTCGCTTATGCCCATTCTTTCAGCGTCGTTTAACGGCTCGTTGAGTACAGCGCCCCCAACAACTCTGAATTCCGGGCGCTTACACCGTCGACGCACTGATAGCACCCGGCGTCGATGTTGCATGTGTCCTTCTTGATCTTCTTTTGGTTAACTGGTGCGCCCGGAGAGATTCGAACTCCCGACCTACTGATTCGTAGTCCCTTTTGGGCGTCATTGCAGGGGGCCGCCCAATCGCCAGTGGCTGTGACCTGCCCCGTGGGTCCGCACAGGCGAGACTGTGATTTCCTATTCGGAGAGGGCGAGTTTCCCGCCGGCGACGGAAATCGGTGCTACACCAGCAGGACTGCGTCAGGTTGTCGATATCAAATCTGGAACTTTTGAAGGGCCGTCCTTGCGTGGAACTGTCTTACCAGGAGGTGCAGATTGGCAGATCGTTCGTCCGGACGGCGTCACTGAACTCCAAGCTCACTACATCCTCCACACTCAAGACAGAGCTCCGATTCAGGTGCGCAACCGCGGTCTGCGACATGGACCGGCCGACACTTTGGATCGGATAGCGAACAGAGAAGCACTCGATCTTTTCACATACTACTGCCGTACAACTCCTATCTTTGAAACCCTGCCGGGCGCTGCGAATGGCTTAATCGGACCATCTTTATCGGAACGGCTATCCTGCGCCGTTATCAAAACTTTCACGTGGGCGCCTCCAAATTCCCGGACGGGCAAGGGGGAGCAATCCTGACCTCGCCCTATTGCTCTATGGGAAAGCGATAAATATTCACGGTGATGGGCGCAACAGAGATGGTGCTCGCAGCATTCCCGATCGGAATCTCCTTCACCTCGACTTGCGGCGGCTGGCCGACACTGTTCTCCGCATCCAGGCCGCTCCCAGTCAACTGCCACAGGGTCGATGGTCCGGCCAGCCGCGCGCCCTTGACTTCCAGGTCAAATTTCTGTTCCGATTCCGTCGCATTGACGACGGCGATGGTCAGGTACTTGTGGTCCGCAGTCAACGCAGCCACCATGTCCAGCGGATAAGTGGGGCTGCCGGAAGTTTCGCGCGGCTGGTCGGCGGCCACTGGATACTGCGGCGGCGGCTGCGGCGAATTGCCCGAAACTTCTACCGGCACGGACCCTGGACCAATGTGATCGCCGTACATCTTGAACAGCAGTCCGGTCGTGTTAAAGACGGCGGCGGTGGGGCTATAGTTGAGCGTCGAGACGCCCATGGTGAACGCCGACATCTTCAGGAAATCGGTGTGCCGCAGCATCTCGTTGAAGACAGTGCCGTAGGCCAGGGCCAGCTTCAAATTCACCGGCGCGCCAGAGTACGAGTACTCGTCAATCGACAGAAAAATCTTCTTGTCGATCATGGCTGGAAATAGCTCCTCGTACTTTTGCCATTCTTCGGCCTTCACGCTCACACGATTCGCCGGATAGCGCGCAAACTCCAGGAGCGTCCGGTCTACGTTCACATACCCATCCTCTTTGGGTGCATCGGCTGGCAGACTCATCGCGTGCTGGTAATCGAAACGCTTGCCGGCCCGCGCGTACCAGTGCTCCGTGAGGCCGTCGAAGTTCCCCCAGCAGTTCTTGATCAGTCCACCGGTCCAGTCGAATTCCGAGCCGAAGTCCACCTTTACGTATCCCATGTGCAGGACGCGCGGCTGACCCTCGACGGTCATTTCGTCTGGCATCGCGCCCGATGCCAGAATGGTGATTGACGGGTCCACCTTTCGCATGGCCTGGGCAAACAGATTGTGCTTGACCTCGTAATACTTTTCGGCAACGTGTCCCAGTTGCCAATCGCCATAGGGCTCATTCCCCACATCCCAGAACTTCACGTGGTAAGGTTCGGGATGACCGTTGCGCGCGCGCAACTCCCCCATGAGGGTAGAGACCGCCCCGTTCATGTACTCGACCTCTTGCGCCCCCGAATGTTCGTCGCCCAGGCCTGCGTTCACGGTGATGTACGGCTCCACGCCGATCAGCCCGCAAAGAGTCATGAACTCGTCCAGGCCAACGTCGTTGGACTGCATGGCGCTCCATGCGTCGTCATAGACCGGGGGCCGCTTGTCTATGGGGCCCACTGAGTTGTACCAGCTCCATCCGGAGATGAAATTGCCTCCAGGTAGCCGCCACATGCCGGAGTGAAGCTGGCGCAGCAGCGCGATGGTATCGGGTCGGAACCCCTGCACGTTATCTGCCTGCATCAGCGAGACGGTGCCAATGTGAAAATTCCCACTGCCCGTGCCTGTGACCTCGAGCGTGGCATCGTCGCTGTCTGCCTTGGCCGTAAAGCTCAACGGGTGCTTCGTATATTCATTCGTGAGTGCCGCAATCGAGAGGGTCTGCCGGTCGCCGGCGCCCTGACCCCAGATCAGCGTCACCTTCACATTACCGCCCGCCGTGCCTCGCAGATAGATTCTCCCCGTGTACAGCTTGCCCTTCACCACCGTCAGCCCCGATTGCCCGATTCCGTGTGCAGTGCCGGGGTCGAGCGCGATGCGCGGACTGTGCTCGCCGACGAAGGGTTGGACGTTGTCCATCACCACCGCGTCGTCAGGACCCACGGGACGCCATTGACGTTGAGCCGCGCGATTTCCGCCTCTTGGCCCCCTGTCCGCCGGGTTGTGGGGTTCTACTCTTTGTCCCGATGTGATCGGGTAAAAGAACTTGCGGTCGTCGATCATCTCCGCCCAGAGACTGCGATAGATGAGCGAGCCTCCGTGCTCGATGAACATGCCGAACAGGTACTTGGAGACGGGCGCCGCTGTTTGTTGGGCATTGATGGTGACCGTCAACTGAGCCGGAACGGCAGGCGCGGCCTGCTGCGCGGCGATGGTGACCGTATATCCCGGCCACAACGCTACTGAGGCGAACACTGCGATTCCGGTCTTCATGCTGAACGCCCTTCTATTTCCTACTCCTGGCAAATGCCTTTAATGGCCGCCGATTCGCAGGAGACTTTTCTGTCCTGAACTCTAGTGGTTGGGAGCGCCCGGTGTGGAAACGCCGCCGGCCGCCGTCACGAAATCGGCGCAGTTGCTGCCGGTGTCGTGGCCGTCCGGGTAACGGCCCGCGCTGGTATTGGACGCGGCAGCCGGACCGATCGTCCCCAAGCCGCCCGCCTGGCCGGGCACCGTCACGAAGCAGCCGCTCTGCCCGAATCCGGAGGTCTCCTGGTAACCTTCGGCGGCCCATGGGTCGACGAGGCCGCCATAGTTGAGGCTGTCCACAACCAGCCCGGCGGCGTCGCGCAGCACCATGCTACCCGCTTTGAGCGAGGTGCGGCCGCCGAAAGCAGCAGGGGCGCTGGTGGTGAGCTCGGGCCCCCCAAACCACTGGTCGGGCGCTGGCGTCCCCTGGTAGCCTGCCGTCGTCACCGCCGCGTCCCGCACCACCGCGTTGATTGAGTGGTCTTTGGCCAAGGCTATCGAGAGCGTGACGCCTGTGCCCAGCGCCTGCACGGGTTCGTCGCTCGAGTGGGCAAAGGCTGTTGGCGGCTCGAAGCCGATCCCCGATCCCCGATCGCTGAAAGGCAGGTTGGCCGCATGGTTGAACTTCAGCGGCGCGGCCAGGTCCAGGCCCGTTCCCGTGCCCGGTTGCATCACGTCCTCGAAACGCACATGCGCCTTCTCGAGGGCCGGCGTAAAGTCAATGCTGGCCCCGGCCGCACCCGGACCCCCGGCGGCGGTGACAGTGACCGTCTGCAGATTCGCAGGCGTGCCGATGTTGATCTTGTCGCCTGCGGAGAAGTCGTTTACGCCGCGGATCTCAATTTGCGTCGCCCCCGCGCTCGCGACCGCCGACAGAACCGCCCGCTTCGCCTCCGTGCCCACATGCGTCACCGTAACCGTCTCGATGCCGTGACCTACGCTGTCGATGTCCAGCCTGATCTTGTCGCCGGCCGAGATGTTTCCGACCGACGTCACCTTAATGTTGGCCTCGCCCGCGTGCGCATCCGCCGCCAGATAGGCTTGCGTGCCCGGCTTGCCCACCGCCGTCACCGTCACCACCTCGTACTTCTCCATGTTGCTTGCCTCTGTGGGGTAGCCGGCGCCGTAGCCCAGGGCGATCTTCTGCCCAACAGCGAAGCCGTCCACGCTCGTCACAGGCACGTTGGTCGAGCCGACGGGAATGGTGATCACCGGACCGTCGGGCAGCGGCTGCCAGAGCGTTGTATGGTTGCCTGCCGCTGTTCCGGAGCTCTCGATCATGCGCGTCTCCGCGTTGGAGCCGGAGCCGATGCTAACCGTATCACCGGCCTTCATCTCCGCCGTGCTCCGCACGTAGATCGTCCTGTCGCCCGGCCGCGCGGTCACCGCCAGCCCGGAGTCCGAGAGGCCGAGCAGGTAGAAGCCGTGCGCCGCGACCTTCGTCCCGGCCGGGATCTCTACAGAAGAAAAGATGGCCTGCTGGGTCGGGCGCTCGGTCAGGGTCCAGTTGGAGATATCCACGCTGCGCACTCCCGCGTTGTAAAGCTCGATGAATGAATCCGTCGCGTTGGCGGGAGGGCCGGAGCTGATGCGGAATTCATTGATCCTCACCGGCTCCACGTTGCGCACCTTCTCGGTGGTTGTCTCGGATTGCTCTCTGCCGCTGGTCTGGTTTGTCCACGCGGCGTGGCCCACCAGGTCGCCGTTGAAGGCCGTAGGTCCCGAGGTCACCTTGAAGGTCGCGCTCACGCTGGCCCCCGGCGCAACCGGGCCGGCGAACGTTTTCTCCGTCTCCCTAGTGCCCGTCACAAAAGACGTCAACTCCCTGTTCGGCAACCCAATGCTCAACTTGAGGTCCGTCGTCGGCGCCCCGGTGGTATTGGTGAACGTCACAGTCGTTTCCTGCGGCGACCGCGGCCAGAAGGTCTGCAGCCCCGGCGGAGCAGCGGTGGCCGAGGCCGGCGCAATGCTCAGCGGCAGCGCCCCGTACCTGGCGGCCACAATGTTGGCCTGGACCAACTGGTCGGTAGAGTTCGCTGGGAACGTACCCGCAGCCGTCATCGCGCCTTCATAGAACGTGCCCTGTGAACCATTGCTGTTGTCGCCGCCGTTGCCCAGCAGAATCGCCCCCTGCTTGCGCATCGGGTCATAGGTCGCGTCGACGCGCGCTCCGCTGAACATGACCGACAAAGCACCCTGCTGCGCATCGCCGCCCAGCGAGCTCCAGTGGTGCGGTTCACCCTTGATGATCGCGGTTACGAATCGCCAATCAATGCTCGGCAGGTCCGCGCAGAGCTTGGATCCATCCGGGTTCACGCAGCCCACCAGGTTGTGCTCCTGATCGGTCATGATCCACGGACCCGGAGGCGGTCCGTGATACCAGGCGCCGGCATCGCCGAAATAGGCGGTTTCCATGGTGCCGTCGCCGTCGGCGCGGCCATCGATCTCGGCGTTGCCAAAGTCGAAGCAGCAGCGGGAGTTGTAGTGCTTGCCGTTAATTACCCAGTAGGTCCCTTCCGCCTGGTCGTCGACCGCGGTGCCCGCCGGATCGTTGTCGCGGAGGCCTGTTCCCGGCTCAATGAAGACGCCGTAGACCTTGTGCCCCATGATCGTAACCGGCGCCAATGTGGCGAGCGGGAGGCTGTTCATTCCCCCCAAGGCCGGCCCGCTGAATGCTCCGCGAGGCGCTTGGGTCATGTTGTTAGCCTGGGGCGATTGGTCGTAGAGGGTGGTAATCCAGCAGTAGGTGTTGGCGCAGAACGCGTCCTGTGCGCCCGCGTCCGCGTATCCGCCCGCGTCCGGCGTCGACGAGGCAGCCGGCTGCACGACGCCGATGTTCAAGCTCTTGCCGTCCGACTGCCGCATTACCTGATAGAGCGGGCCGTTGTATGAGGCGTAAAGCGCGCGCGTGGAGCTGTAGGCGGCCACGCAGGGGTCGCTCGCGGCGGCGTAGATGTCACAGGGGCCCCTCGGTCTGACAGGAGGAACATTGGATCCCGGCCCGGCGCCTTGCGCCATGGTGAACGCGGCGCCAATCGCCGCCAACGCCAGTGCCAGCATATGAACAAGACTGATTCTCGTCTTCATGTTTTTCCTATCCGCCTTTCAAAACAGCATAAGACTGAATTGCGGCGGTTGGGATTCTCATGGTTCCGCGGGAACGGAATGCAAGTCACTCCAAGTGGCAGACGCACCTTAATTCTCGACGGTTTAATGACCAGAAACGAACTTGGGTGCGTCTGCCTTGCATGACGGCGACGGTCACGCATTCTCAATCTCGAATTCGTAGACACTCACGCTGATGGGTGGAAGTTGCACGTTCTGAGGTAAGCTCTCTTGCGGAGTTTCAACGATCTTGACCACCGGATCCTTGCCGGCCTCGTTCATGGCGGTCACGCTGGGCGCGGCGATCTGCGACAGTTTGCCCGCCCCGCGCAGCTTGACTCCGGTGATCTGCGGCGTGAACTCCTGGCTGTCTTCCGTGGGATTGACCACGGAAAGGATGAACTTCTTTCGATCGCCTGAAAGGGCTGCGACAACATCGAGCGGATATGTGGGGCTTCCGGTGGGGGTTGGACCCATATCGACGAAGGGAGTACCGCGCATCGGCTGCTGGGGCGAATTTCCGTCGACTGCGACCGGAAGAGCGCCGGCAAAGTGATTTGCCATGATCTTCAGTACCAGCCCGTCAGGCGCGAACCCCACGGCGTCGCCCGTAATGTCGGTCACCACCATGCCGAGTCCTTGCAGCACGCAGCCGGCCCCCACCATATCGGAGTGACGGAACATTTCGTGCATGAACAGTCCGTCTGAGAGCGCGTTTACCATTGCCTGCGGTGGGTGGGAGTGTCCGTCCGCCGACCGGAAGCGATTGCCCCACTCATCGAAGATGAATTTGATGTTCTTCGTTTTCAACGATGGCATCTTGTCAACGTAGTTTTGCCACGCCCCAAAAGCGCCCCCCATGCGGTTCGCCATCCTCCGCGCCCTGAGCGGCAGTGGATCCTGGACATCCACGTAGAGCTGCTTCTCTGCGTCGAATGCCAGGTCGGGAAATGTGTAGGTGTGCTCCGACATGAAGTCGATGTTGTCGGCGCATTCGGCGAGCAGCCAGCCGTCCCAGTCGCTCGTCCCTCCGAATTTTACCGGGAAGCTTTCGGGAATCGGCTCCTGCCAGATGTCCGTTGGCCATTGCTTATGCTCGGCGCCCGTCCAGGACACCTCACAGACGCTTGCGCCGGCGGAAGTGAGCTTGATCGTCGGGTCCACCTTCTTCATGGCTTCCGCCATGTAGTTGTGCTTCACGCAATACTGATTCAGCGACAGGTGACCGTACTGCCAGCGGCCGTACATCTCATTGCCAATGGTCCACAAGCGAATGTTGTAGGGCTCAGGATGGCCATTCGCGGCACGCATTTTGCCCAGGCGTGTATCGGTTGAACCATTGCAATATTCCACTTGCTCGGCTGCGACTCGAGCCTCTCCGAAACCCGAGTCGACCACCATATCGGGTTCGGCTCCGATCAATTTACAGAAGTCCATGAATTCATGAATGCCGACGTCGTTCGACTCCACCGCATCGCCCCACATCGGCTGTACCTTCGGCGGGCGTTTATCCGGGTCGCCAAGGCCGTCGTACCAGTCGTAGGCGGAGACAAAGTTGCCGCCCGGCCACTTGGCCATCTTGAAACCTGCCTCCTTGTAGAGTCTGATCTTCCCGGGGTAATACCCCTGCACATTGTCGGCAGGCATGAGCGAAGCAGTACCGACGTGAAATGTACCGCTGCCGGTGCCCAGGATTTCAAGCCGAGCGCTGTCGGTGTCGACCGGCGAGGTGAAATGGAGCGGGAATTTCCGGTACTCGCGCGAAATCGCCGGGATCTGGATGGTTTGCGAGTCACTCGCGCCAGGTCCCCAAACCAAACGGACCACAACCTTCGCGCCGGGTTCGCCGGCAAGATAAACGCGGCCTTCGTACGACTTGCCGCGGCCCAGGCGCAGCTTGGATTGCTGGATGCCATGAGGTTCGGAAGAGTCAAGCTTGATGCTGGGGCTGTGCTTGCCTACAAAAGGCCGCTCGGTATCCATCTCCACCGTTCCTGCCGGCCCCACCGGCACAAATGGGGCACCGCTTTTACCGCCGGGTATCATAAAGATCCTTACCGCCGGCGGGTTCTCGATCACAGGGTTGAGGAACTTCCTGTCGATCAGCATCTCGGCCCAGACACTCGTAGTGGCAGGCTCAAAGTAGCCTCCGAAAACAAGCGGAGAGACTGGCTCGCCGACTTTGGTCGCATCGATTGTGACCTGAATGTTTCCTGCTGGGGCGGCGAAGGCTCTCACGCTTTGATTCAACAGGGCGGCGCCTGCCGCCGAAACCGTTATGAACTCACGTCGATTCATGGGCATCTTTTTCTCCTTGTGTGCTGAATGGTTTGCAGTTCCTTGTGGGTTGAATTTCTTGAAAAGACGAGCCGCTGCTGAATCATCTAAGGCGTCGGATGGCTCAGCAGCGATGTCGCAAGCCGCGCCGCAAGCGCAGTTATTGAACCGGCAATGCGTAGATGCTGACGCTGAGCGGGGGAATCTCCAGCTTCCCCGGCGCTCCGGTTAAAGTGCTCTGAGCGATGTTGACAGCCATCGGCTTGCCGGGCTCGTTATGGGAAGTCACTTCCGGGGCGGCGATGCGCCACAACGTGCCTGTCCCCTGGAGCGACACGCCCGTAAAGGTTGCGTCGATCTGTTGGGCCGACTGAGATGGGTTGACGATGGCCACCGTGAGCGCCTTGCGGTCGGAGGTCAACGCCGCTGCCACGTCCAGGGGATAGGTGGGACTGCCCGAGGGAACCTTCGGCTTGTCCACATTGACTGTTCCCTGAATGTCGGGTTGCGGCGAGTTGCCCGTGACGTCCACCGGAATGGTTCCATAATGCTGCCGGTACATCTCGAACATCAGCCCGACCAGCGTAAACGTAGAGTCGGTCTTGTTGTACGCGAGCAGTCCACTCAAGGCCGTGTAGGCGGACATCAGATAGAGTCCGGAGTTCCTGAACATCACGTGCATCGCCTCGGCGGCGGAGGTCGCCTGGTATGCATCCCCCCTGAAGAAAGAATTCGGTCCTTCGGCGGCTATTCTGCCGACCGCCCATTCGTCGAACGAAATGGGAATCTTGGACATGTCCAGATTGGGGAAGAGCTTCTGGTACTCTGCCCAGGAATCCGCTGAGCTTTGCACTGCGTTAGGCAACCGGCGCGCTTCGTCGACCAGCGAATCGTTGACCGGCACGAACTTTCCCTGCTGCGCGTCGAAGGCCTGGTCGCCCTTGGGGTAGAGGTGCTCGGAGAGGGAGTCGAAATAGTTGGCGGAATATTTCAGCAGGCCGAAGTTCCAGTCGCCCACGGGATCGCCAAAGTTGACGATGGGCTTGCCGGTGATCGCTATCCCCGAGCCGTTCATGTTCACCCTGGTCGGGGTAGCTCCCGAAGCGATGATGTAGATGCTCGGATCCACCTTGCGCATCGCTATCGCGAACATGTTGTTCTTGATCACGTAGTTGGGCAGCGGCGTGTGGCCGAGCTGCCAGGGGTTGTACATCTCGTTGCCCACGTTGAAGTATTTTATGTGGTAGGGCGCGGGGTGACCATTTAACGCCCGCAGCCTGCCCATGGGAGTGTCCGCGGCGCCGTTGACGTATTCAACCTCCTCGGCGGCGGAGACATCGTCGCCAAACCCGTCGTTCACGCAAAGGTAGGGTTCCATGTGAAGGATAAAATTGAGGTTCATGTAATCGTCGAGGCCCATGTCGTTCGACTCCAGCGCGTTCCAGGCGTAGTCGTAGCGCGGAGGACGTGCATCCGGATCGCCAATTCCGTCCCGCCAGTTATAGCCTGAGGTAAAATTCCCCCCCGGCCAGCGGACCATTGTCGGCCCGATTTGCCTGTACAGGGCGATCATGTCGGCACGGAAGCCATCGATATTGTCCGCCGGCATCAGGGACACCGCGCCGATATGAAAGTTCCCGGTGCCAGTGCCCACGATTTCCAGCGTGGCGTCCTCGGTATCAGCTCCGGCCGTGAAGCTCAGCTTGGTTTTCAAGTAGTCGGGGCCGGGAGATTGAATGTGGATGGTCTGCCGATCCCCTGGATTGGTGCCCCAAATCAGGCTCACTCTGATGTCCGCTCCGGGGTCCGCGGCCAGAATCACCCGTCCGCTGTACTCCTTGCCCTTTTGCAGACCCAGGCCCGCCTGTTGAATGCCGTGCAGCGTGCTGGGGTCCAGCACGATCTCAGGGCTATGCTCGCCCACGAAGGCGTGCTTCGCGTCCATCACGACGTCCTCATCTGGACCGACCGGTTTCCATCGGAGCGCGAACTTGCGTCCGCTGTTGGGAGGCGTTTGCACCGGGTTGGAACTCACCGGATAGAAGAACTTCCGGTCCCCGAGCATCTCCGCCCACAGCCCTTGCTCGTACATATTGCTCAAAAACTCACTGAAAAACCCGTACAGGTACGGCGATATAGGCGGGCCGGTCTTGCTGGCGTCCACTTGCATCGTTAACTGCTGAGGGCTCGCGCTCAAGGCCAGCGGGCCGACAATCGCTGCCGCCATCATCGCTCTTAAAAGTCTTAGCATCTTCATCCGTCACCTCTCATCGCCTTCGACGGGAGCAATCTTGGTCACACCAATCGGAGCATCGCCCACACACCGCGTTCTGTTGCGCCTCGCCGAGCGGGTTTCAAGCTCTGGAGCACCGCTGAAATCAATCCGCAGGCAACATCTCTCTATAGCAGTATTTAATTGAATTTGCTCAGCAGCCGTGCAGATACCGCCTCTTGGGCTGCACTGCACGGCGACTGAGTGGCCGGTTAAGAATTACGTGGTCTCAGAACACGAGTTTGCCGATGAGCATCATCGACCGGCCACCGACCAAGACTCCCGTGATTTGGGCTGTATGTCCGGGACCGATCAACGAATCGGGCAGGGCAAATGAGGGGTGATTGAGGACATTTGTCGCATCTGCGCGAAATTCAAAGTTGAGGCGTTCCCTGATTGGGAAGGTCTTGCGGAGAGCAGCGTTCACCACGTGGGTTCCTGGACCTCTGACGCTGTCTCGCTGCGTGTCGCCGAATTCTCCCGCACCTGGACTTGTAAAGGCCGCAACGTTAAACCACTCATGCACGGTCCCGCTCGAGCCTGCCGCTTTCGGATCCCCAATCACGTTGGGGAATTGTGATTCTTTGGCGGAGAGGCCGTAGCTTTGGTCGGTAGACATGACGGGTGTTAATGGAGTGCCACTCATCATGCTCAGATCTCCGGAGAGCTGCCAGCCACCGATCACCTCGTCCAGAGCTGCACCGTTGTTCAGAAAGCGGCGTCCCTTGCCAAAGGGCAACTCATAGACGGCCTCTCCCTTGAACATTTGAGGAGTATCGTAGTTTGACAGACCGTAGTTTGCCGATGGAACGTAGCTATTCTGGAACAATTGAGCGCTCCCCGCCGGGTACCAACCGGAAGAGTCCTCCTCACTCAACATCTTTGACCATGTGTAATTAAAGCTGAATTGGAGCCCTGCGCTCATGTGCTGGCTAATGATTGCCTGCAGTGAGTTGTAGTTCGAGGTACCAATCCCGTCGATTCCGATAATGCTTTGGAAATTAGGATAGGGCCGAGAACCGGAGTCGCTCGCTGAAAGCTTGCTCTGCGGAATTTGATTCAGGTCGTGAAAGAATATTAGATTCCCGCCGCGGCTTCCGATGTAACCGACCTGAGCCATCGTACTCTGGCCAAACTGACGCTGCACCGTGAGACTCCATCCCTGAAGCCGCGTAAGCGGCGTGTCGTACTGAGCGTATTGGACTTGCTGCCCGTTGTACGCGTCAGGAGCGGTCGAAGGTGCCTTGAAGAGAGAGTTGATGCTCGCTCCCTTAGCACCCTGAAAGTTGGTGTTGCCGCTGTCGCTGAGCGTAACCACCGGTTCGGCGCCGTTGGTCGAATCGGCCTCGGTGCCGGACGTGGAATCCAACGCGCCCATGAGGCCGGCGCCCGCCAAAGTGACGGTAGCACAATAATCGTTACAGCTCCACGGGAACGTGAATATGCCATATCCTCCGCGAATTGTTGTTTTCTGTCCGAGCGCCCAATTTACACCGATACGCGGCAACCACCCGTTCCACTGCGGCTTCTGCACGGTGGTTCTTCCATTGGCATGGGTAACTGCATTCCACATGGCGCCAAGAGTATTTGTAGCCGGGTTGGTCACGGTCGGGTCGAAAGAAAGCTCATTTTTGTGAACCTCGGAAAATCCGGTTGTCCCCGCCCAGCGAAGGCCGAGATTCAAAGTCAGTTTAGGGGTAACCTTCCAGTCGTCCTGTGCAAAGATCTGAGGATCTTTCAACCGTGCCCCGTACTCTGGAGTAATGTTTGCAGCCCATGAGTTGGCGTAGCCTAACAGGAAATCGGCATAGGGAGTGCCGGTTGTACTGGCTGTACCCTGTGTGGATGCAGTGTAGACGCCGGTGAAGGCCAAGTTTGCTGAGGTCTGCGTGTACGCAAGTTCGGAGTCCGCCCTGAGGATCAGGTACTCAAGGCCGAAATGCAGATCGTGCCTGCCGACGACCCACGTCAGCGTATCGGAAGGATCTAAAACGCTGGATATGTAATGCCCGTTTCTCGCGCCTTCAAGTACATTTTCACCTGTAATGCTGAGGATTGGAGCGTTATCGGTTTTAGCGAACTGAAGCCCAGCCTTCGTCGGGATGCCCAGGCCGGCGGTCATATCAACCCAAAGGTCGTACTCTTCCATGTACCCCATGCGGAACTCGTTGATGAAACTGTTGGAGATCGTCCAGACATCGGTTAGCTGATTGTTGGAGTTTTCCACGTTGGTGGTATTGGAATTCCAGGGGTAGAAAGGACTGGTCATCGGCTCACCCAACGAATGGTTCCAGGCGGCTGATCCAGTAAGGCGGTTCTTTGGTGTGATATCCGCATCAAACCGTCCGAACCATTTAGTGAATGGATGTGCGACCGGGATGTTGTAAAAGAGATTATTTGTCGGTACCCCGTTGACGGTGGTGCCGTACCCGGGAGTCGGCGCGGGGAAGTATGCCTGCAGCGACTTCGCGACGGAACTGATCATCGAGGCCGGTATCTTGTTTCCGTTTCCGTATTCGCTTGCGAAACTCTGCCGAGTCACGGCCCCTGTGGTTGGATTAACGGTCTGTGTCGTGGGGTCGTAGATAGTCTTGAATCCGGTGAAATCACCGCTCTCCATCGCAGTGGTTGGAACGGAAGTAATGGTACTGCTGCTTGGGCCGGCATGGTTGATGGTGTACTCATGGTCAAGGAAGAAGAACATCCGCTTCCGCAAATGCGGTAAGGGGACGGGACCGCCGACGTTGCCGCCGATGTCGTTGTAACGCAACAGGGGAACCACGCCAATTTTCCCGAACGAATAGGGCGCCGCATTCATGGCATTGTTTTGGAAATAGTCGTAGAACATCCCGTGATATTGAGATGTTCCGCCCTTGGTGATCTGGCTATAGATAACTCCACCAAGACCATATTGAGCCGAGAAAAGGCCATCAATTATCTGCACTTCGGATATGGCATCGAAGATCGGAGTATAGATCACGTTGTCGCTCATCACGGAGGTGACTTGCGCTCCGTCCATCAGCGTCGTGATGTAAGGCATGCTTCCGTTAGCCGCCCCCTGCATCCCGGGATTTAGGGGAGTCGATAATGTACTTCCCGCTGGAGCTGAGATTCCCGGTTGCAGCCCAATCCACGATTGCCAGTCAGGGGTTCCGACTTGAGGAAGATCGACCAGGGTCTGCGACGCAATCGTGGACGATATTTCGGCAGATGTCGTGTTGAGCAGGGGCGCGTCGGTTGTCACAACAACCTGCTGTGTCGTTTGCCCAACCCTCATCGAAACATTGAGCCCCATCACGCCCACATTTACGGTGAGCGGGCCGCGCTTGTAGGTTGTGAAGCCATCCTTGGTGAATGTCAAAACGTAGTGGTCCGGAACAATTGACCCGGTATCGTAAACTCCGGCTTGATTGGTCACAATGGTGTGAGAGTCGTTCTTGTCCACGTCCAACACCGCTACTGTCACGTCCGGAAGAACCGCCCCGGTTGTATCCGTTACCGTGCCGGTAATATCGCCCGAGTTCGTGGCCTGACCAAATGCCCAACCGGCGCATCCGAGCAGGGCTCCTACGATCATGCAATGCAGTGTTCGTTTCATGTCTGCCTCCAATTCATGAGTGGTTTTCGTCCGTGAAATGATGCCGTACGGTTTATTGTGGCCATTTCGTTCCAGCCCAACCGAACTTTCGCACCCTTTTGCCCTTTGGACCGTTTTCCCCTCGGGCTCCGAGATTGCACCGCTGCGGGGGAATACCATCTGCTATTCGCGCCCCCGGAAAACGCTTACTCTAATTACGAGCACCCAATTCGCCGTATCAACTTCGGATCAGCGCCCTTCGCTAAATTAAGACGAATTTTCTGTATACTCGGGGAACCGGATTTCCGGGGCGCCAAGAAGCATATGAAACGGTTTTCCGGGTGGGAAGTCGCCACGGGGTTTCAATGGAGTAACATCCCCGTTTGGTCAATAAACGCCGCCGCATCAGACGGCTAGCTGACGTTTCGGAGTGTTACATGATCGAGGCCATTGAAAATGGACTGGACCCGAAAGCTTGTTTTGAGCAGGTCGACCGGCTGACAAGCAGCTCAGTTTTGCGGGGCTCTGATGCCCACTGTCGTCTGATCCGGTATCTGGCAGCACTCGCGCTGAATTCACCCTCAAGGCACGTGAAGGAATATCAAATTGCGACCGAGGCGCTCGGTCGCCCCACAGAGTTTGACCCCCATTCCGACGCCAGCGTGCGGGTTCAAATAGCTCGACTCCGCGACAAGCTCGCCGAATACTACAGCTCGGTCGGATCCCACGACGCCATTCTCATCGAGATTCCCAAAGGCAGGTATACCCTCACTTTCAGAAACAAGCCGCCCGGAGAAGAAGAACACTCACCTGTCGAGCCGATTCTCGATCTACCGCCAGGCCGAGTACCCGATCCCCCGCAGGCGAGTTCGCACTCCCAGCGATTTCCTATCGCGACTCTTTCTGTTTTGGCCGGCATTTTGGCACTCCTGGTGATTTCGATCGTATTCTTTCGCCATAGAGAAGCAGCACACTCCCATGATTCCGCTTCGAATGTGGCGACTCAACCGCAATCCGCGTTGGCGATCTTTTGGGGCCCGTTTGTGCATGCTCAGGAAGAACCTTTCGTCGTTTTCAGGAACCGGACATTGATCGGAAACCTTGATACTGGAATGCGCCGTTTCGATCCTTCCCGGGACAATCCGAACCAGCAGGTACAGCGCTATACGGGCATCGGGGAAGTTATGGGAGTGGTCGAGTTAGCCCGGGTATTTCGCCATTTTGAGAGTGACTTCCTCGTAAAACCAGACAGCCTCTTCACGATTGATGACGCGCGTGAAGCCAACCTGATCTTATTGGGAGCGCCCGACGAGGCCCCTAACTTGAAGGGGTTGCCGGGGACAACCCACTTCTTTATAACGAGATTGGAAAACGGTCCTGAATCGAGACGGGCAATCATCGATAGCCACCCAGCATCGGGATCAGCAAGTGTTTATGCGAGATCTTTTGGAAAAGAAGGGATTGAAACAGATTATGCGATCGTCGCTCTGAAGCGAGGGCTGGATCCATCCCATTGGACACTGTTATTTGAAGGCACCTCGAGTGTTGCCACCCAGGCGGCAGTTGACTATACCTGCAGCGATCGCTCAGTCAGCGGCTTGCTGAACCAGTTGCACTTGTCAAACAGCGCTGCTCTGAAGCCATTTGAAGGCTTGTTGAGAGTCAAAATCGCCCATGATGTACCTATGGAAACGGAGCTTTTGATGTTGCGAGAAACGAAAGAATGAGTCGCTCCTTTTTCTTGAACCGCGAATGCGGCCAGCATGGTGAGATGCCCCCTTCGCTTAGTCCGTTTAAGTGAGAGAAATGGATTCGCTACGATTGCTTCGAGCTGTCTAGTGATTGAGTCGTTGCAGAGCTTCGATTACGGATGGCCATCGACCTATGGCAAGAGCGAACTCGCATTCTGCTGATTCTTCGACCGCGAGAACGGACTTGAGGCTCCCAAGCTTACGCTCTCGAAGATACCAAGGGAAGGCCCAAAGACCTACGAACCCCGGGGCAGCACAGCTCTCCTCGATGCCATCGGGCGCACCATTACGGAACTGGCGACTGGGCTGGCAGCGATGTCTGAGGATGCAAGGCCATCCCAAGCCCGGAATTCCAGCCCGAACGCTCGATGCGTGCCTCGGTGATTTGGCCCTCCTCGAGTGAGTTTCACCTGCTCGTTCACTTGTACTCGAGCAGCGCCGCCTGCGCGCATTCCTCAGCAGTCGTGAAGTAGCGCGCCACCGACTCCTGCCCCACCTCAAATGGATTAGGCTCTCCAGGCCCGCGGGAGACAAGAAGCCTTGCCTTCGTGTAGGCGTCGTCGAACTCGGAATGGTTCGACAGCAGGACCGTTGCGCCTGAATCGGCGGCCAACCTGGCAAGTTTCCGCTGGGATGCGATGTACATCTGGAAACGTTCGGCGTCGAACTGATTGTTGAACGCTGTGCCGCCGGAGTAGACCACATTCAATGGTTTTCCTTGGTCTTTGACCTGGAACAAAAACGAGAGCGTTCCCAGCGTATGGCCGGGCGTGAGAACGATCGTTACGGTCGTGTCGCCCAGTGTAAGCTTCTCTCCGTCGGTCGCGACCATGTCCCGCTTCGGCGTGCCTCCCGGCATAGGAGCGGCTTTTTCGATTGCATCCCAATCCGGACCGCCCATGATGATGTGGGCATGAAAACGCTGCTGCATTAGATTGGCGCCTTCATCATGGTCGCCATGTCCATGCGAAACGATGACGTATTTCACAGTCGCAGGATCGAGCCCGAGCTTCGTTAACCCATCGACGATCTCGGCCTCCGACGCATAGTTGTACAGCGTATCGATCAGGATGATGCCGTCGCTGGTTTTCAATGCCCAGGAGGAGTGAATCCTGGTGCCGACCCAGTAGAGATTGTCGAAGACTTTGAACGGCGGAGCGTACCAGCTGGACCGATCGGGCGCCGGGCGCGGTGTGGAGGAGGGCGGGCGGGGCGGCGGAGAATTCTCTTGATTCGGCGGGACGATGCAGAGGCGGGCGAGAAGCCCGGGGTATTCCAATCCGGCCGCTTTCTGGGCCGCCAGCCGATGACCGTCGACGGTGTTGGGTGCAGGCTGTTGGGCATGCATGTGCGCGAAGCCGAGCGCCGCTATCAAGAGAAGAGAGTTCCAAAGCCGCATTTTCATTTGTCCATCCTGTTGGAATTGCCTGGTTTTGATTTCGTAGTCAATCATTCGAAGCGCAAGAAACCGGTAAAGCTTTCAGAGGGGGCAAAGACCTAGCCCCACCATTCCTCCCCGTCCATCAAGTGCTTCATAGCGACGTCTTTGTTGATTTCGACTCCCAAACCCGGCTTATCAGAAAGCTGGATATAGCCGTCTTGAATCAGTTCGCGATCATAAGTGATCACATCTGTTTCGCCGGCTCTTGGCCCGTTCTTGAAGTCGAATGTCTCATGCCCAAGGAAGTCAGCCATCGCCGCAGCGCAATTGGCCGAGGCAATGGTAGCCACCGGACCCATCACATTGTGCGTGGCGACGGGGATGTTGTAGACGTACGCCATGTCGGCGATCCGCTTGGCTTCCAGCAGCCCGCCGGCCATTGAGATGTCGATCTCGATGATGTTCACAGCCCCGTTGGTGATAAACGGCAGAAAATCGCGACGGGTGTAAAGATTCTCTCCGGTCAGAATCGGAGAAGGCGAAGCGGCAGTGAGCTTGACCCACTGGTCCGTATAGTTCGGCGGCATGGGATCCTCAATCCACCAAGGGCGGATCTCCGCCAACGCCCTGGCCACCCGCAGGGCATTGATGTAATCGAGTTCCCAGTGGAAGTGCACGGCGATGTCGAAGTAAGGCCCCGCGGCTTCACGGATATTCGTGTATTCCTGGACCAGCACGTCGAGTTCTTGGTTGGACAACTCGCGATTCAAGGCTTCTCCACCCGGCCGCCTCAAAATCCGGTGGCACTTCGCGGCCGTCCACTTCTGGACTGAGCCTTTTATGTAGTCCACCCACTCCTTGCATGAAGCGGGGTCCAGAGGATTGCGGGGCTGGTTGGTCCAATAGGCGCGAACCTTGTCGGTGAACGCGCCGCCAGCCAGAATCTTGCGCACGGGCATTCCGAGTAACTTGCCTGTCAGATCCCAAAGCGCAACCTCGCAACCCGTGACGGCATGCATTCCGGGGCCGTGATAACCACCCCAATACGAAGTCCTCCACGCCATCTGCGTGGTCAGCTTGTCGATATCAAAGGGATCCTGACCGATCAGCATCTCGCGGAATGCATTAAGGACGGTGTCTTTCGCTCCGAGACCAGTGACATCGTGATGGCACTCGCCGATTCCATGCACGCCTGCATCGGTTTCGATCTTGACCAGAGGCATCTCGTGAGCGCCCTGGCTCATTTTGAGCCGCATCACCTTGACGTCGGTGATTTTTACCTTCTTGCGCTCCGAGGCAGCTATCTGAAAGAAGTAAGGGACTACAGCGCGCGCGGGAGACGCCAGCGCGAGAGTGTTGGAGTAGTGGGCTAGAGCGCCGGCGGGAGCAGCCAGCGCGAGCGTTTTCAGGAACTCGCGTCGATACATATATCCTCCAGATTTCCGAACGGCCAAGCCTGGAACTGGCTGGCTGCACGGGCTCAGAACCAGGACCAATCGAGCTGCACGTGCGTTCTTATGACGCGCAGCACAAGGACGGAAAGGACGGCGATACTAAGCGTTTCCATCACTGCGGCCATGCCGCTCAGGCGCAGTTGAACCATGCAGCGATTGAGTTCGATCAGGTTCATGGATTAGGTTCCTCGAAGTTGATGCGTTGTTGGATCAGGCCTCGAAACTGGCTGAGTTCGCGGATAATCAACTTGGGCCTCCTCACTGAGTTTCATCTCGAGAATCGCCTGCGCTCCAGGCGCTGCTACTCCTAACGGTAGTGGGGCCATGTAAACTGCGACAATTAAATGCGACGCCGGGAAACGGACTCCTTCTTGCACTTCTACTATTTCCAAGCCGCCGGTTCCCGGAAGATCCTGCAATCATCAGTAATCAAGTCCAGCCTGTCGCCCATTCGGGCCAATTTCCAATAGTGATCGGTTGTTAGGCGGGCAGCTCCAGCTTGCAGCCTGATCCACATCGCCGGTTCCGTTGTAATGTGCTTGCTCAGGAAACTTGCACAGCGGCATCGTTCGGTCAATCGGGTTCGTCCTGACATTGTTCACGTAGTGGGTGGCGATGATCCCGTCAGGGGCTTGGCCCAGCTCGATCCACTTCTCTAGCGCCGTCAGTGTGTCGAAGTTATTGGGTCCCGAACCACCTGCGCAGTGTTGCATGCCGGGTACCATGAAGAGCCGAACGTCTTTTTGAGCTTCATCGTAGCCACCCAACTGCTTCGCGAGCTCGTTGTAAACCTGAATCGTTTCATACGGGTCGAGTACAGGATCGCTAAATCCGTCATAGATTAGCAGCTTGTGCCCTCTGCTTATAAACGGGAGCAGCAACGATGGATCTGTCGCTAACCCCGGGGAGAGCCTCTTATAGAGGAGAGTATTTGCCTGGACATTGACCATACCTTGGTCGTTTACCACCAAGCTGCTAATAAGGTTTAGCGAGGGCTCGTAGTAACCCAAATAAGCTATGACGCCATCGGTGAGCGGCCAGAGGGTGGCGCTGGCGTCGAGGTTTCCCCAAGGCTGGGGACCCGACGGAAACGGTGCCGGCGTGTTGACTTCGTTGGCGAATATGCCGGTACTAGCGGTTGTCCTCCCGGTAGCTACGAGACCTATGTCGGACACAGTAGCGCCTGGGAAGATGATATTTCCGTGGTCATCCCGAACTGCATCGAGGTATAACCTGAGCGCATTAGCTTGAGCCTGCGTCAGTGTCCCTGGGACAAGGCTATTCGGATCAAACGAACACTTGGCTGGGTTCTGAATGAGTCCATCCATGACCCCATCGAGCGCATCGCAGTTCGCGTAAACCGCCGCACTTAGGGCAGGGCCAGCCGAGTATGGAATCCATCCTTGAGTAAGCAACGCCTTCATGTTTCTCAAAGACCATTCTTGGTTCCCAGGCTGATTGATCCAGGGATCCCCCGAGATGATCCCTTCAAAGTCATCGGGATAGCGAATTGCCTCCACAAATCCCTCATGGCCACCGTTGGAGCACCCGCTGAAGTAGGAATGAGTAATCCTATGGGCCCCGTAGTAGGCCAGAACAAGCAGCTTTGCTGCCACGGCCACTTGGTGTCTTGCGCGGTAAAAATAATCAACAAGCGCCGGTGCGTTGGAGACGCCGGAAGATATAACCGCAAAACTCGGGTTGTCGTCCAAGGCATGCCCCGTTAGCGACCCCGCGGGAGTGGAATGGCCGGAGTTGGTCGAGACGGTGGCATACCCTTTGATAAGCTCTTCGCTTGATGCGGCAGGTAACGTACCGTCGAACCCACCTCCACCCAAAAAGAGGAACTTCTGGTTCCATGCGGCGGGGAAATCGAGCTCGAAGCCTGCCGTGCCAGATCCCCCGCCTTCGCCGTTGGTCGTTACCGTTCCTATGAGATTGCAATACTCCGGAACCCCATTCGCGGCGGGAACGTCAGTTGTCGTCGTGACAGTTAAGTTTGGAACGTGCATGGCGTTCGTCGCAGCCACTGTGCAACTCGGCAGCGTTGCCGATGCTGGCACGGCGACAATAAGAAATCCGAGTAAAGCGGCCACGCCGATTATTAGAATGCGATATTCGCATTCGCCGTGTCTTTCTATGTAGTGATTCATCTAATCCTCCAAAAACCACGCTTGCGTTTCGGGAAAACTGACTTACGATTCAGGAGCCGAGCATGTCCCGCTGCCAGTTGAAAGTCCCTGAACGGCGGTTGGGTTGATGTTACTATGCGGCCTTCTGGCTGGCGGTCACGGCGGGGTCGAGGATAGTTCCAGAGCCCAGCGATCGCGATGGCTCATGATGCGTTTGAAACGCTTCCCGGGTCTGTGGAAGGCTGAAGCCATCACCGGAGCACCATCTTGTCACTCTGCCAGCGCGTAACAAGGCGGGTCTGGATGCGCACTCCGGCGTGCGAGCCCGAAACATCAGTGGCAACTACTAGTTTTTGGTTACTGAAAGCGGACTCGCTTGTTCTTGCCGCGGCGTAGAGTCAACAGAGGCATTCTCTGAAAGTCGAACCTCCACTACTCTCAGCTGCGAAGACATTCGTAGTTACCATGTCTTGTCCCTGAGATAAGCCGCGCTTTGGCTGTCGGATATTGCAAGCCGTGTTCGAGTTCTGAGACGAGAAAGTGAACATGAAGCGACCCTGCAAACTTCATCCAGAGAAATGCCTTTGTCTCGGAGCAGAAATTACAAAAATTCGGGTCACCCCTCATCGAGCAAAGCCGGAGATCGAAGCCCAGCCAGATTCAAGATGGATGGATTCTCGTTGAACAGACGTTGCCAACGATCCTCTTGCAGAATTCGGCCCAGCATCTCCTCAAACTTCGTTATCAACACCTCAAGCGTGACGAAGTCAATGTCGTTGTGGAGTTGTATGAGTTGTGATGGCGACTCTTTAGCAAGACTGCGCTTGGTCTGCTCAACCACCTTGACTACTGCAAACAGATCCCCGCGTGACAACGACTGCGGACTGGTATTGCCGCCGATTAGCTTGAAGATGGTGTCTGGCTTGTGGGGACGGGGATGACTTGCCACGGCTCCATGGTAATACTGGCTGGCTTACGCATTTCGCTCGATTTATTCGCGAGTCTTGCTGGACGATCAGGCTTGCGCCTGTGGCGGATTAGTGCCCTTAAACGCCGCAGTGTCCAAGCACCGGTGGCGACTGATCCGGCATCAGCCAGCCCAGGCCCTCTGATTGCGTGTTTCGCAGCGGGTCATTCGCGGGGACTTTCCCCGGCAGGTGCCAGCGTTCATCCTGAGCGTGTACACAGATATGCGGTGGTCCGAGCAGTTCAATCTGAAATGGTCTCAGGTAGACCTCAAGCGTCGCGTGATTCGCCTGGCGGAGACCAAAGACCCTACCGGCCGTGCTCAATCACCGGTGTGGAATGTTCCTTTGAACTCCGTTGCACTCGCCTCTCTGGACGAACAGCGAGCCTTAGTGAATCACAAACCTGCTGATTTGGTGTTCCCGGAGGCAGGGGATTATTGCCGATTCTGGTTTGAGCCTTGTCTTGCCGGGGCCAAGGTGACCGGCTACACATGGCACTGCAACCGCCATTCGTTCTGCAGTTGGTTGGCGATGGCCGGAGTCTCCATCAAGGAGATCCAGGAACTCGCCGGCCTCAAAACGATTGCAATGGCCGCCCGCTATGCCCACCTGTCTCCAAATGTGAGGGCCTCTGCGTCCGAGAGAATGGTCGGCGCGACTTCTGCCCGATCCAACAGCCACTAAAACAGCCACTAGCCGCAAAAGGCCATCTGAGAAATGATCCTCAAACTGCCGCTAAACCATTTTTCTTGTTTTAATTAAATGGTGCGCCCGGAGAGATTCGAACTCCCGACCTACTGATTCGTAGTCAGTCGCTCTATCCAGCTGAGCTACGGGCGCACACTTGAAGGCTTCCGGACGAAGCCCGGTCGACGAGCCTTTTCCAGAGTATCAAGGTTACGGCAGCGGCGCAATGCGGGAGTCAGGCTGTCGGTGCCGGTGCTTTTTCCGGTGCGGGGGCGGGAATCAGCGGCGGTTCTTCCGCGATCTCAAGGCCAGCATCGCGCACCAGCTTGGTGACGGCTGCGGCATTCAGGCGGGTCGCATCGAACTCCACGCGAAGTGTGCGGGCGTTGTGATCGAAGCTGAGATGCCGGATGCCATAAACTTCGCGGGCACGGGCCAGAGCCACAGCCACAGGCTCGGTGGGAGGGGCGGCATAGCGAAAGAGAATCTCCACCGTCGTCATGGGTTCAGGATAGCAGTTTAGTTCCCGCCCAGGCAGAGCTTGGACAGGGCACCCGGCGGTGAATCGCAGAGAGCGCATTGCATCCTACAGGCTTTTGAGGAACGACAGCATCTCGGGGCTGGTCCAGTCCTGCGGCCCTACGAACTTGCTGCGGATGATGCCTTTGCGGTCGATGACGTAGGTCTCGGGCCACATGTCGGTGTGGAAGAGATGGGGGGCGGATTCATCGGTATCGCGCACGGTGGTGAAGTCGATGTGGTGCTGGTCGAGGAATGCCTTAAATGCGGCGGGGTCTTCTGCGGTGCCTTCATCTGCCGGTACTGCAACGCCTACGATCTCAAGCGAAGGCATCTGGTGGTGGAGCTGAACGAGCGAGGGAATCTCGATGATGCAGGGGGTACACCAGGTACCCCAGAAGTTGAGCACAACAACTTTGCCGCGGTAGCTGGCCAAGTGAACGGTCGTGGTGCCGTCGGAGACCGTGAAATCGGGCGCGATTTTGCCGGTTTGGGCAGGATGTGCGCCGCGGCTGCAACCTGGCAGCAGTGCCAACGGGAAGATCAGGGCCAGGATGAGACAGCGAGGAAACCGCACATCCTTATAATACGGAGCGAAAGGGCGAAAAGTGAAACGGCCAGACGCCATGAGCAAAGACGATCCACGGCAGAAGAGAACCGGCCAAGAGACGGAGCGCGAACCCGGCGAAAAGCCTGCGTCCAAGGGGTATAAGCCGGTCTTCGGCCTGGCCGATCCGGCCGAGGGCCCACCCACGGCCGATTGGCGCGAATGGGCCGGCAAGACGCTGGCGGGAACGGTCTTCGACCAGCCTGAACCCGAAGAACTGATCGAACTGACGGTGATTGTGCCGGCACGCAATGAGCAGGACTGCCTGGGCGCGTGCCTCCAATCTCTGGTGAGCCAGTCGGAGGAGATCTTCGAACTGGGCTGCGATTGGGATCTGGCTGTGGTTAACGATCAATCAACCGATCGTACTGCAGAGGTTGCGCGCGGGTTTGCGGGCGTGACGCTGCTCGAGGCCGCGACGCCCGAGGCGGGATGGACGGGAAAGGCAAACGCGGTGTGGACAGCGGCACGGCGCGCGCGCGGCCGGTGGCTGCTCTTCACAGACGCTGACACGATCCACGAGCCGGGCGACTTGCGCCGCGCCATACACGAGGCCGAACGGCACAAGGTGGGCATGCTGAGCTATTCGCCGCGGCAACTTGTGAGTGGACTCGCGCAGCGCTCGCTGATGCCGCTGATCTTCAGCGAGCTGGCGCTGGCCTATCCGCCGGCCAAAGTTTCCGATCCGGCGCAGCATGTTGCCGCAGCGAACGGCCAGTTTCTGCTGGTGGAGCGCGAGGCCTACCGGCGTCTCGGAGGCCATCCCAGCGTAGCGGGCGAAGTGCTTGAAGACGTGGAGTTGGCGTTTCTGGCCAAGCGGCGCAAGGTGGGTCTGCGCTTTCGCTATGCCGACGATGCCGTCTCCGCGCGCATGTATCGCAGCACCGGGGCGATGATTGAGGGCTGGACCAAGAATCTGAAGCTGCTCTTTGACAACGCATTGATTCTGGCGTTTTGGAGGGCGCTGGATATCGCGCTGTTTTTCGGGCTGCCGGGGCTGGCTTACGAATTGTGGAACGGGCGGCTAGGCCTGCATGGACTGGAGTGGCTCAGCGTCGGCTGGATTCTTGTGCTGCTGTGGCTGCGCACGCTTTTCCGGTTTTATCATCGCGTGGCGAAGTCGAACTTTCCGTTTGTGGATTGCGCGATTTCGCCGCTGGGGCTGCCGCTGTTTGTGTTTTTGTTATACCGGAGCTGGTTTCATCACCAGATTCTGAAGCGCGTACGCTGGAAGGGGCGGGAGTATAGGGACTAGGGGCCAGGGACGAGGGACTAAGGGACCGGGAACCAAAACCCGAGTCTACAAAACTTTTTCAGCAAGCTGTAAAGCCGTGCCGGATCAAAAACGGATTTATGCAATCAGTTCAAGTGATAGCTTCCCGTGGATGGATTACCGCCGTGAAAATGCGCGAAGGCTGACGACCGGCGTTTGAGTCGATCAACAATGCGCGCCGGAATCTTCCATCGGGCGCAAATATTCCTTGATTCTGTGAAACGCCGGGTTACTGAGCGGCATCTCTTCAGGTAAGCGGTCACAAGGGGAAAGCATGATCTTTTTGACGCGGAGGGCCACGTTTTCCGCATCGCACTATTACTGGAACGAGGCGTGGACCAGGGAGAAGAACGAAGAGGTCTTTGGCCGATGCGCGAATCGAAATGGACACGGGCATAACTACACGCTGGAGGTGACGGTAGCGGGCGAGCCGGACCCGGTGACCGGTTTTGTGGTCGATTTGAAGTGGCTGAAGGATGTGATGGAGCGCGAGGTTTTATCCGCCTACGACCATAAGCACCTGAACTTGGATGCGCCGGAGTTTGCGCACGCCGTTCCGACCACGGAGAACATTGCCATTGCGGTATGGAACAGGTTGGACGCTCCAGTGACGGCTGCGGGAGGCGCAAAGTTGAGCCGGATTCGCGTGTACGAGACGCCGGAGATTTTTGCTGAATATCGGGGTGAGGCGTGAAGGCATATTTCGGCCGCCGCTACATGATGAGCGCGAGCCATCGCTTGCACACGGGCGCGCTCACGACGGAAGAAAATCGCGCAGCCTACGGGAAGTGCAACAACGAACACGGTCACGGGCATAACTATTTCGTTGAAGTTCTTGTGGGTGGACGGGTGAGCGCAGAGACGGGAATGGTGGTTGATCTGGCCGCGCTGGACGATACGGTGCGTTCCAAAGTGCTGGAGCGCTTCGATCATGCCAATCTGAATCTTGATCCTGTATTTGCGGATCGGGTGCCGACGACCGAGAATCTATGCAGGACGATTTTTTCGCTGCTTGAGGGGACGATGCCTGCCGGAAAACTCGAGCAAGTTCGCGTGGAAGAGACGGAAAATAATTATTTCGAGTGTGGGGCGGGAGGTTAGGAAGGAATGGCGCATCCGATTGTTGTGAGCAAAGCGGTAAGGCGCGCGGTTGAAGCGGACGAAGGCCTGGGCGCGTTCAGCACGCAGGAGATGTATCACGAGATCCTGAGCCGGCTGGGCGAAGACCCCGATCGCGATGGCCTGCGCGCTACGCCGGAGCGCGTGGAAAAATCGATGGCCTTCCTGACCAAAGGTTACGACCAGGACCCCGCGCAGATTCTGCACGGCGCGCTCTTCGATGTGGACTACGACGAGATGGTCATCGTCAAAGACATCGAGATGTTTTCGCTGTGCGAGCACCACATGCTGCCGTTTTTCGGCAAGGTGCACGTGGCCTATATTCCCAAGGGCAAGGTGATCGGGCTCAGTAAGATTCCCCGGCTCGTTGAGGTGTTTGCGCGCCGCCTGCAAGTGCAGGAGCGGCTGACGCGGCAGATTGCAGATGCGATTCAGGGCGCGATTGCGCCGCACGGCGTGGGCGTGGTGATTGAGGCGCGGCATCTTTGCATGATGATGCGGGGAATCGAGAAACAGCATTCGTCCACGGTGACGAGCGCCATGGTGGGTTGCTTCAGGCAAAAGGAAACGCGCACGGAGTTCCTGGCGCTGCTGCGGCAGCCTGGAACAAACGGCGGAATGTGAAAGCCGGCAGAGAAGAGGTTATGCTGCGATTCACGCGCCACGCGCGAGCGGCGCTGCGAGATACTTTCCGCGAAGATCGTTGGCCGCGGCAAGCGCCCGGTCGAACCTTCTTTTAGCCGTCTGTTCGATCCGCACCAGCAGGGCGGCGTCTTGTTCGGTTTTGAGGACTTCCCGCGCAATCTCCAGCAACTCCTGCCAGTCGTGCCAATCGCCGATGCGCCGCTGCGCGCCGGTGAGCGCGTCGATCAGGGCCGGATTGGAATCTGCATCGAGCTGCAAGGTGTAGCGCAGCTCCTTCACCTTCAGGCGGAAGGCGTGAATATTGCTCGCGTCGAACGGGGACCATGCGCCAAGTTCCCTGACGAGGCTCATGGCAGAGGATTGCAGGCCTTCGTGAGAGCAGACGGGCTGGCCGTTCGCATCGGGGCCTTGCCGGCCCAGCGCGGCCTTGACCAGCTTGGAGTACTCCTTGAGGTTCTCGAGGATCGCTTTTCTCCTGTGCTCAAGCGCGCTCTGCAACTCGGCGGCATTTTGCTGACGGGCGAATTTGAGATGATCGAGCAGGCGCGCGAGTGACTCGCCGGGCGCATATCGCGCCAGCCTATGGGTGTTGGCAGAGAGCACGTCCATGTCACGCACGCCACCCGCGGCTTTGCGCACGGCTGCAATCGATTTGAGCAGGCGCCGGGATTTCTTTCCATCGCCGTTGGGGAGCGCAGCGGCAATCGCCTCCACGCGCCGCGTGGCCGTGCGCAGCTTGTGGACCCTTCTTGGCGTTTGATCGCCAGGCAAGCTCTTAACAGTTTTGCTCAGGTCGCGCAGCGCCTTGCGGACGCTTTCCAGTTCATCTGCCATCTCTCTTTAGATTGGGGCCTGCGGTCCGGGTTGGCAAGGGCGCATCGGGAGTCTAAAGTGATGATGTGAACGGGCTTCTTGTGATCGATAAGCCGGGAGGAATCACCAGTCACGATGTGGTGAACCGGCTTCGTCGCATCACAGGAGAACAATCAATTGGCCACCTTGGCACGCTCGACCCGATGGCCACCGGGGTTCTGCCGCTCATGCTGGGCAAGTTTACTCGGCTGGCGCAATACTTTTCCGCTGCGAAAAAATGCTACACCGGCGCGATCCGCTTCGGGTTCGCGACCAACACGTACGATGCCGAAGGCGAAGCCGAGGGGCCGGACCGGTGGCTGGAATTTTCGCCAGCGGTCACAATCGAGAAAGCTCGCGAGGCCGCGCTGAAATACAGTGGCGAAATCGATCAGATGCCGCCGTCGTTCTCGGCGAAGAAGATTGAGGGCAAGCCGGCGTACAAACTGGCGCGCGCTGGAAAGCCGGTCGAATTGAAACCGGCGCGCGTCACGGTGTATTCCTTTGCGATTGACGCCCTGGAGGGCGCCGAAGCCCTTTTCACAATGGACATCAGCGCAGGAGGCTATGTGCGCTCGGTGGCGCATGAAATGGGGCAGGTTCTCGGTTGCGGTGCCCACTTGAGCCGGTTGCGCCGCACGGTTGCGGGGCCGTTTACTCTGGGCGACGCGCACAGCCTGGAAGAACTTCAGGCGCTGGCCGGGAATCTCGAAGCGCTGGAGAGTGTCTGCGTGCACCCTCGCAGCCTGCTGCCGGAAATGCCATCGGTGACCGCTGATGCTATGGCGCTCGGACGCCTGCGCAATGGCGCGCAGGCCAACCTGCCGGAGTTTTCTTCCGCAGCGCTTGTGAAGGTATTTGCGGGTTCGCGCGAACTCGCCGGAATCGCGAAGAGAGTCGCGGGGACCCTGTTTCAGCCGGTCCTCGTCCTGGGGTGATCCCTTTTCCTCATTCGTCCGCGTGCCCCTCACGTCTTAAACTGGTAATTCGCGAATCTTTTAAGGAGCAGAATCGTTATGCCCTACCCGACAAACTACCGCTATACTCGCGAACACGAATGGATTTCGGTTGAAGGCGCCACGGGCTCGATTGGCATCACCGACTATGCCCAAAGCTCTCTTGGCGACATCGTTTACGTCGACGCACCCAAGATCGGCGATGCCGTGACCGCAAATGCCACCTTCGGCTCCGTTGAGAGCGTAAAGGCCGTCAGCGATCTCTTCTCACCCGTCTCCGGCAAGGTGACCGCGGTGAACGAGGAGTTGAAGACCGCGCCCGACAAGATCAACCAGGATGCGCACGGTACCTGGATTATCAAGATCGAGCTCTCCGACCCCGCCGAATTGAACAAATTGCTCGATGCCGCGGCGTACGAGGCGTTTATTGCTGAAGAACAGTGAAGAAAGTGAAGGAGTGAACTAGGTGAAGAGAGCAAGTCCACTGCTCACCTCTTTCACTTCCTTCACTCCTTTCACTTCCTTCACTCCTTTCACTTTTTCACTTCGTTCACTTACAAGGATTCCATGCGCTACTTACCCAAATCCGACGCAGAACGCCGCCAGATGCTGGCCGAAATCGGCGCGCAGTCGATCGACGATCTTTTCGCGATCATCCCTGAGGAGTACCGGATCGCTCACGACCTCAATGTGCCGCGACAGCAGGCGGAGAGTGAAATCGTCGCGTACTTCCGCGCTGCCGGGCAGAAGAACGCCACGGACTACGCGAGCTTTCTTGGCGCGGGCGCTTATCGCCACTACCGCCCGGTCATTATCGATTCGCTGGTGCAGCGGGGCGAGTTCCTGACCAGCTATACACCCTACCAGGCCGAGATTACGCAAGGCACGCTGCAGGCCATCTTCGAGTTTCAAACGATGATTGCCGAACTAACCGGCATGGACGTGGCCAACGCCAGCATGTACGACGGGTCCACTGGAGCCGCGGAGGCGGTGATGATGGCCGTGCGCGTCACCGGCCGTCACAAGGCTCTAGTTGCTTCGACGGTTCATCCCGAATACCGCGAGGTGATCGCAACCTACGCAAAGCATCAGGGTCTGCCGGCGACGGTCGTTGGCTACGACAACGAGACCGGGCGCCTCGATCTCGATGCGCTGGGCGCTGCGGTTTCCGAAGAAACCGCAGCCGTTCTTGTCCAAAGCCCCAACTTCTTCGGTGTCGTCGAAGATATTCCGGCAATTGCCGAGATCGCGCACGCAAAAGGCGCGCTGCTGATCGTTACCATTGCAGAAGCGGTTTCGCTCGGGATCGTGCGGCCTCCGGTTGAGGCCGACATCGTCGCCATGGAGGCGCAGTCGTTCGGCGTGGCGCTCAGCTATGGCGGGCCGTTCTGCGGCGTCATCGCGGCCAAGGAACAATATGTGCGCCAGATGCCGGGACGGCTGGTGGGGCAGACGGTCGACGGGGCAGGGAACCGCGGCTTTGTTCTGACGCTGGCAACACGCGAGCAGCATATCCGCCGCGAGAAGGCGACCTCGAACATCTGTACCAACCAGGCGCTGGTCGCGCTGATGGCGACGATTTTCATGGCTGTCTACGGCAAAGAGGGGATACGCGAGCTGGCCGAACACAACCTGGCCAAGGCCGATTACACGGCCAACACGCTCGCGGCCCAATCGGGCGCGAAGTTGCGCTTCACAGGCGCGCCGCGCTTCCACGAATTCGTTTTGCAAACGGACGAAGCGCCCGCGGCATGGAGCAAGCGGCTGCTGGACAACAAGATTGTCGGCGGCATCGAGTTGAGCCGGTGGTATCCGGAGCTCGCGAATTGCACGCTCTGGTGCGCGACAGAAGTGATGGCGCGCGAAACGATTGATGCGGCAGCGAAGGTGCTCGCGGGCGTAGAGGTGGAGGCGTAACCGAGTTGAGAAGCGGTATTGAGCCGCTAGTATCCATGCAAACAACTCATGCGCTGGCGCCGAGTCGATGCCCGACGTTGGGCAAAGTCCGCACGCACCCCACGCAGAACGAGGCGCTGCTGTTCGAGAAGTCGTCACCGGGCAAGCGCGCGTATAAATTGCCGCCGCTGGACGTGCCGGCAGTGGATACGGCGCGGCTGCTTGGCGCCGCAAGGCGCGATCAAAGAGCGGAGCTCCCGGAGTTGAGCGAGATCGAACTTATCCGCCATTTCACGCGCCTCTCCACCTGGAATTACGCGATCGATCTCGGCATGTATCCGCTCGGCTCCTGCACAATGAAGTACAACCCGCGCGTGAACGAGTTTGTGGCGCGCATCGAAGGCCTGGCTGAAGCGCATCCTTACCGGCCCGAATCGCTGGCGCAGGGAGTTCTCGAGATCGTCGATCTGCTGCAGCGTTGCCTGCTGGAAATCACCGGAATGGACGCGATCACTCTGCAGCCGGCGGCAGGCGCGCACGGCGAGTTCACAGGAATTCTGCTGACGCGCGCATGGCACGAGTCCCGGGGCAATCCGCGTAAAACGGTTCTCATCCCCGATTCGGCACACGGCACCAATCCGGCAACCGCGGCATTCAGCGGATACGTGGTTGAAAACATCAAGTCGAATGCCGAGGGAGGAATCGATCTTGAAGCCCTTGCCAATCGCGTGGACGAAAACACCGCGGCGCTGATGCTCACCAATCCGTCGACGCTCGGGGTCTTCGAAAACGAAATTCACAAGATCGCCGATATTCTGCACGCGAAGGGCGCGCTGCTCTATATGGACGGCGCCAACATGAATGCCCTGGTGGGCAAAGTGCGGCCGGGCGACTTCGGCGTGGACGTGATGCACCTGAACCTGCACAAGACATTCTCTACTCCGCACGGCGGCGGAGGTCCCGGGCTCGGGTCCGGTGGCGTGCAAGGCGTTTCTTGAGCCGTTCTTACCGATCCCCGTACTCATCCGAGACGAGAACGGTGCGAAGCATTGCCCCGACGCGGGGGACTGGGAGGACACCAATGCCGAACCGACGGCCGACGGCTGCCCGCCGCTGTTCCGCGCGCCGGTTCTCAAACCCGACGGAGAACGCGTAGGTGAATCGGAGCCGATGCCCCTTCACTCGCCGGGCGGCACGCTGCGCTGGGAGTATGACCGCCCGCAATCGATTGGGCGCGTGCGCGCCTTTTATGGCAACACTGGAATGTTTATTCGCGCTCTGGCCTACATCCTGGCCAACGGCCCGGACGGCCTGCGCCAGACCACGGAAGATGCCGTGCTCAACGCGAATTACATTCGCAATAAGCTTGAAGATCTGTACGAGCTACCCTATAAAACGCCCTCGATGCACGAAGTCGTCTTCAGCGACAAGCGGCAGACGGTGCGCGGCGTGAAAACCGGCGATATCGCCAAGCGGCTCATCGATTACGGCTTCCATCCCTATACGGTCAGCTTTCCGCTCATCGTGCACGGCGCGATGATGATCGAGCCGACGGAGAGCGAGTCGCGCGAGGAGCTGGATCTTTTCATCGATGCCATGCGTTCCATTGCGCGCGAAGCCGAGGAGAGCCCCGACCTGGTGAAGACTGCGCCGCACTCGACGCGGGTTTCGCGGCTGGACGAAGTGCAGGCGGCGAGGAAGCCGATCCTGCGGTGGAAGCCCGCGAAATAGAATTGCGGAGTTGAACTGCAACTGCGGCGAAACCGTTCAGTTATTTTGAGACAGCGGCGGCCATGGACTGGCGCATACGCTGTTCCGCTTGCGCGGGCCAATAAGCGCAGCCGAGCTCGAAGAAGATGGACGTGTAGGGAATCGCGAGATCGGTCTTGACGATGAGGACACGAAACACCTGCGAAACCTGATCGAGCCTGGCGATGATCTGGTCGTGCAGCAGGGTGGTTTTGTCGGCGTTCTTGAGCAGGCTGTCGAGCTGATTGCGATATTCGGTGACGCCGGGCGCGTCTTTCTCAGCGACGAATTCGAGTTCCTGGTCGAGATATACGGTGGCGCGGACGTGGCGGCTGGCATTGACGCCGTCGAGCACTTTGCGTGCCACTTCAAGCTGAGCAGCACCGGAGAAAACGGTTTCGATGCCGGGCTTGGACTGGGCTGGGTACGCGGAATCCGCTACGACGATCCAGTTGCGGTGGCCGTAGAGGGGAAGCAGAGTTTCGAGCTGGCGTTCCCACTCGGGCTTGGAGAAGCGCGGCGTGTCGAACATGGTTCGTCTCCTCAGTTGCGATTCTCACACACAGAGCGCCGTGTTTGTTGCTCGATGGCAAAAGCACCCGCAGATCTCTCGACTCCGTCCGTCGCAGAAGCGAGCGACCTGAGCACGGGATGACAGGATTGGGTTTGGGGCACCCCCGTCGCTGCAATGCAGAATTCATTTGAGCTCTTCATCGGCGCAGACGGCAACCTTGCCGCATTTTCCCGAGGCCATGAGCGCATAGGCTTCAGCGGCACGCTCCAGCGGGAAGCGATCGGTGATGATGTCGGCTGGATGCAAATTCCACCGCACGAGGCGCTCGACGAGTTCTTCCATAAGCCAGGTGGATGTGACCCACGAGCCATAGATTGTCTTCTGGTCGTGGATGATGTCGGGAGAGGGGTTGAATTCGACGCGCCCGCCTTCACCGAGAAAGACAATCTTGCCCCATTTGCGCGTGGCGCGAATCGCCGTGGCGCGGGCAGCGTCGTTGGCGGAGCAGTCGATGGCGCGCTCGACGCCGAAGCCGCCGGTGAGCTGTTTGGCTTGGGCGACATTGTCGGGGCCCGACTGGAGAACTTCGTCGCAGAGACCGAGATCCTTTGCGATTTTCATGCGCTCCGGCACAATGTCAATGCCGATGATTTTGTTGGCGCCGAGTTTGCGGCAGAGCGCGCCGGTGGCGAGCCCGACGGGGCCGAGGCCGGTGATGAGCACCGCATGGTTTCCGCTGATGCCGATTTTCTCTAGGCCTTCGTAAACGGTTCCAAAACCGCAGGCTACCTGGGCGCCGTCGGCGTAAGAGAGCGAGTCGGGAAGCGCGATGAGATCTTTTTCTTCGGCGAGCATGAACTCCGCCATGCCCCCGTCGCGCTGCCAGCCGTAGGCGCGGCGGTACTTCTCGCTGGTGCAGGAGATCATGTAGCCGCGGCGGCAATCGTTGCAGACGCCGCAGCCGGAGATGTGATAGACGATGACGCGATCGCCAACCTTGAAGCGGCGGCATCCGGGACCGGCGGCGATAATCTGGCCGCAGGGCTCGTGGCCCGCGATCACGCCCTGGTAGCCTTCGGGTCCCTTGCCAAGATGCTCGTGGTAAATGGCGCGAATATCGGAGCCGCAGATGGTGGAGGCTTTCATGCGCAGCAGAACTTCCGAGTGGCCCGGCTCGGGAACCGGCACTGTGCGCATTTCGACGGTGGAGTTGCCGGGAAGAAAAGCTGCGGTCATCGTGGCTTGCATTGGTTCGTTCTCCATATTCGTAGCTTGTAGCCAGTAGCTTGTAGCTGGTAGCTCGTAGCTTGTCGCTAACAGCCGGTAGCCAGTAGCCGATAGCTCGTAGCTTGAACTTTCGCGATTTGCATTCCTTCCTGTGCGCAGAGTGGAAAAGCGAAGACCCAAGATCCGGAACGCCGATAGCTACGGGCTCCTGGCTACCGGCTACGAGCTACCAGCTTGTTTCTACGGTGGCGTGATTTCTCCGTTCGGGTCCCAGAGATCTTCCCAGGTCTGCCCATCTTTCCATAGAAAAACCGGGCCCTTGATCAGTCGGCAGTTGCGATCGATGGCGGAGATGGCGCGCATTTCGTCGTCGGTAAGCGGATCGCCGGCAACGCCTTCGAGGTTTTGGCGATAGTGGTGGACGGAGAAGGGAATCGGCGTTTGCCCGCGCTGGACGGCCCATTTGATGCACACCACTGCTGGATGAACTCCGTGGCGCTGAGCGATGCGCACGATCACGGGATCTTCGGTAGGCGCAGTGTCTTCGGCGGTGCGATCGCGTTCGGGGCGGCCGGGCGAGCCCATGGGGCAGTAGCCAACGGGTTGAATGCCGTTTTCGACGACGAATTGAAAGAGTTCCGGCTGCTGGAAGTGCGGATGCAGCTCCATCTCATTCACAGCGGGCTTGATACGCGCGTCACGCAGGACGAGCTTGAGCTTGGGGATGGTCATGTTGGAGGTGCCGATGTGGCGGACCAGTCCCATATCGACAAGCTCTTCCATCTTGCGCCAGGTCTTCATGTAGTTCTCGTGAATGTAAGGCTTGGCGTCCGGACTGCGCGAACTCACATCGCAGCCGGGCGGATGGAAGTTGGGAAAGGGCCAGTGGACGAGGTAGAGGTCAAGGTAGCTAAGGCGCAGATCGGCAAGAGATTTCCGGCACGACGCAATGACCTCGTCTTCGCCGTGCTTGTCATTCCAGAGCTTGGAGGTGATCCAAAGGTCTCTGCGCGGGATACCCTTCTCAAGAATCTCCGCGAAGGATGCGCCGATTTCTGCTTCGTTGCCATAGACTGATGCGCAATCGAAGTGCCGGTAGCCGACGGCCGCGGCGCCTTTTACGGACTCGGCGATCTCGGCGGGCGACACGTGATCGGAGCCGAAGGTGCCCAGGCCGATGGCCGGCATGGTTGCGCCGCCGAAGAGTTTTCGTTGCGGGATGGCCGACGGATCGACGGAAGCGGCAGCGGGTTTGGACATGCCGGCGTGCCTCTAACTGAAAGTTAAGTTATCGCTAACTTTAAGGGAGAATAATCCGTTGCCACGAGGAATGTCAATGTCGATCCCTCCTCGCTGGAGCCATTGACTCCAAAGGCCTGCGCGGCATCGTGCGGCGAGCCATAAGATACACTGGCGCTTGAGCACAGCCGTCAACCGACTGCAGGATTCGGACGCTGCACGCGTGGAGTGGCAGCCTTCGGTGAATCCATGGATGGTTGCGGTCAGCGTAATGCTGTCGACCTTCATGGTTGTGCTTGACTCCTCAATTGCCAACGTCGCGCTGCCCCACATCGCGGGCAACCTGTCGGCTTCGACCGACGAATCGACATGGGTGCTGACCAGCTACCTGGTTTCAAACGCCATCATGCTGCCGGCATCGGGGTGGATTGCGCGGCGCATTGGACGCAAGCGGCTGCTGATGATCTCGATTCTGGTCTTCACGCTGGCGTCGATGGTGTGCGGCATGGCAATCAATATGCCGATGCTGATCGTGGCGCGGGTGTTGCAGGGGACGGGCGGCGGCGGTATGCAGCCCCTGGCGCAGTCAATTCTTCTGGAGAGTTTTCCGCCGCGCCTGCACGGCAAGGCGATGGCCGCATACGGCGTGGGGATTGTTGTGGCGCCGGTGATTGGGCCCACGCTGGGTGGCTGGATTACCGACAGCTATTCGTGGCGCTGGATCTTCTATATCAATCTCCCGGTGGGGTTGCTGGCGCTGTTCATGGCCAATCTGTACATTGAAGACCCTCCCTATCTTCGCCACGCCATTGAGGGCGCGATCGATTATCTGGGGTTTGGGCTAATGGCCGTATGGCTGGGCACGATGCAACTGGTGCTGGATAAGGGGCAGGAGGCCGATTGGTTCGAAGCGACGTGGATCTGCTGGGTTTCCGCAGTGTCGGCGGTGGCATTTTTGGGTTTTGTGGTGCGCGAACTGATGAATCGCGACCCGATCGTGCAACTGCGGGCGCTCGCCAACCGCAATTTTGCAATGGGAACGCTGATCACCGGGCTCTACGGCGTTGTGCTCTACGGCGTCACGGCACTTCTGCCTCTATTTTTGCAAACGCTGCTGGGGTATTCGGCGCTGGATAGCGGGCTGGCGGTGAGCCCGCGCGGATTGGGCTCGATGCTCGCGATGGTAGTGGTGGGCTCGCTGGTGAATCGCTTCGACGGGCGCATTCTGCTGTCAATTGGGCTGGCAATCTTTGGTCTTTCATCGATTGTCTTGAGTCAAGTGAACCTGGATATTTCAATGGGCGCAGTGGCATGGCCGAACTTCTTCAATGGATTTGGGGGAGGCTTTGTTTTTGTGCCGCTGACCACGCTGGCAATGGGCCGGCTGCGCAAACAGGAGATGGGCAATGCCGCGGGGATTTATAACCTGGTGCGCAATCTGGGGGGAAGCATCGGGATCTCGGCTCTGACGGCGTTTCTAATTCGCGGCGCGCAAACGCACCAGAACTACCTTGCAGCGAACCTGACGGCCGGCAACCCGGCCTTGGGTTCAACGATTCAGGGGCTTGCGGCAAGATTCGGTATGGGCGGTGCGGATGCAGTCACAGCACATCGCGAAGCGCTTGGCGCCGTCTACGGCAATCTGCAGCAGCAGGCGTCGCTGATGGCGTATGCGGATAATTTCAGGCTGCTTGGATATCTGTCGATGCTATGCATTCCGCTGGTGATGTTGATGGCGCGGCCGCAGGCCGTAGCGGGCGCCGGAGCGACGGGGGAATAAGCGATTTGCGAGGGTCTATTTTTTTGAAATAGGAAACTCGGTGACGCTGAGGATGTTGCCGTCGGGGTCTTTGAACCACGCGACCCTCGCACCGGAAGGCGACGCCCAGATGCCCAATTCATCTTGTTGCATACCTTCGAAGCGCTCGAAATGCACGCCGGCCTCTTTCAGTTCCTTCACAGTCGCGGCGATGTCCGGGACGTTCCAGCCCAGCACTGTGCCGTGGGCAGGCGGAAACTCTTTGACCATCGCAAGGCGCAGCATAATCCCGTTGGCATCGAAGACGAGCGCAAAGGGCGGCTCTTCAGAGACGAGGCGGAGGCCAAGTGTGTCGCGGTAGAACCGCTTTGCGCGGTCCACATCGACGATGCTGACGAATCCGATGATGTCGTAGTTGCCAAGTCTGGAGGGTTCGGACATGAACAAAGGATCGGCGAGTGACCTGCGAAATGCAACAGAACTTTCGAGGGTGCTCAGGCCTCTGCGCGGACAAGAAGGCAAGTGATGTTATCGTGGCCGCCTGCCTGGTTGGCGGCGGAGACGAGGCGCGCACACATTTCTTCAAGTGGAGCACCGACCGAGAGCAAGGATTCGATCAAGGGGTCGGAGAGCTCGCGCGTGAGGCCGTCGGAGCAAAGCAGATAGGTGTCTCCGGGTTCAACTTCAAGCTCAAAGACATCGGGAGGCACATGGTTTTGCGTGCCCAGCGCGCGGGTTATGACGTTGCGCAGCGGAGAAAGCTGCGCTTCATCGCGGGTCATACGGCCCATCCGAATCTGTTCTTCAACAAGTGAGTGATCGATGGTGATTTGCTCGAGGCGAGAGTTGCGCAGCCGGTAGCCGCGGCTGTCGCCTACATTGAGGATCCAAGCGTGACGTTCCTCAACCAGAAGAGCGACGAGGGTGGTACCCATACCGCTGAGCTTCTGGCTGCGCTCGGCGCGAGTAAAGATGGACTGATTGGCGGCGGTGAGGGCTTGTTCCGCATCGGCAATCAGCGGATCGGCGCCGGCGCGGCGAGTGAGCAGCCGCATCATTTCATCGATCGCCAGCGAGCTTGCGATTTCACCGGCAGCAGCGCCGCCCATTCCATCGCAGACCACGTAGACGCCGTGCTCGACGGAGTAGCCGAACGCATCTTCGTTGGAGGGGCGTTTGCGGCCGCGGTCAGTTGCCGCAGCGGCAGTGTAATGGATGACCGCCGTCGCCAAGAAAAGACCCTCCCGCCGGATAGTTTACCGGAAAGCCAGGGACTAAGGGACGGAAAGGCAAGGCCGAGGGACCAGGGAATGCGCACCAGCGACCATTTCCGGGACGGCTCTAAGGTTGCGTGGGGTCGACCGGCAAAGGCGGGGGTGCGGGCAGATCGAAGACCTGGATTCCGCCGCCGTTGATGAGAGCGACCCGGCGGCCCGAAGGGGAAATTGCGACATTGCCGCCGACATCGAAAATGGGACTCAGCGGCGAAACCAGTGCAATATCGCCGTTGGCTGCATTGAAGACGGTGACCGACTGCTCTTTCACGTCGTCCGCGTCCATGGGAGAGTAGGAATTGATGGAGTGGGCGGCATCGAGGGTCGCCCACGCCAGCCGCGAGCCGTCGGCCGCGACGGTGAGCTGCGGCCATACTTCAGTGGATGGAACGCCAGCGAGCCAGAGAGTGCGGCCGCCTGTGGTCATGGCCTCGAGTTTGCTGTTTCCTTCGTCGCCGCACCCGCTTACGAGGATCTCGTGCTCCGAAAGAAAGTCGTCGAGCGGGTCGCACGCGGAGTCTACATTGCCCAGCATCTTGGTGCCGCCGCTAAAATAGCTGAGGTCGACGATCCATTGCGGTCCGCGGCCACGCAGATTTTCGAGGTATCCGAGGGAGTTGATAGGAAGGTGAATGGCGTTGCGGACGCGGCTGACCAGCATCACCTGGCCGGATTTGCGATGCAGAATCCGAAGCACCAGATCTGGCGGCGGGTTGGCGGAATTTGCCGCGGGGGCGTCACCGGACGTGCCGCCGGCTGAGGTTGGACTGGAGTCTTCGCCTTCCTTTTGTGGCGCCGGGGCGGGCTCATGTGACCCGGTGACCAGCAATTGCTGCGCGGGATCAAGCTCAATCCAGAGCAGCGGACCGGGGAAGTCGAGGTAGGGCTTTAGCGCGAGAGAGGCATCGCTCTCAAACAGGTTATTGCGGTCGCGCAGCAGGAAATGGCCGTCCGAGAGCATCCACAGGTAGCGCTCGCGATCGTGGACCGTCCATGTCGCTTCGGTTTCGACAGTGCCCTTGGGTAGGGTGAGCACGACGGCGCGAATCTCGCGCACATCGCTGTCGCTGCTGTTGGGAGTATCGCGATGAAGGAGGCCGGGAACGCGGAAGGTGAAGAGCAGACGGTTTTCGTCGAGAAAGCCGAGCGAGACCAGCGTGTTTCTGGCGCCGAGATAGATGGCGCCGGGCGCGCTAAATCCCAGCGGGTCAATGGGAATGGTGAGAGAAGGCGGCACCGAAGGCTTGTCGGGGAAACGGCTGATGAGAAAACGCTCTTTGACCTGGGAAGAAGTTTTAGGCGAGGGGGCGTCGATGGCCTGCGCGGGGGCGGCTGCCGGGACGAAAGCGAGCGCGCCAGCCACTGCGAAATTCATCGCTGTGCGGCTCATTTCGGCCACCCGCCTATGAGCCAATCGCCCGATTCCGCGCCTCATCTCCATCGAAGGGTATTCTCGCCGATGCGGGGTTGGAGTTGAAAGCGGGCAGGCAGAGTGTGGTTGCGCCTTACAGAAACAAGAGCTGCGGTGGTGCGAGCGTGGAGCGGCGCCTGCTTGTGCGACAGTAAAGTAGGGATGGCACAGAACGCTCGCGATGGACGATTCAGGTTGCTGGGCTACGGCGCGTGCGCGCTGGCGGGAACCCTTTGGGGCACCGGGTTTTACTTTGGCCGGCTCGCGCTGAACGAGATGAGCGTGGAGTGGATGGTGCTTTACCGGTTCCTGTTTGCCTGTTTGGGAATCGCGCCGGTGATGGTGACGCGGCGCGTGCGGTTGACTGCCGGTGAAACGCGCGTGCTGCTGCTGGCTGCGGTCTTCGGAATTCCCATTCAATTTCTGCTGCAGTTTCACGGCCTGGCGCTGACGACGGTAAGCCACGCTTCGCTGATGGTAGGCGCCATGCCGGTGCTGCTGGCGGCTGCTGCAGCTTTGTTTGCGGGCGAACGGCTGGACTGGATCGGCTGGCTGGCTCTGTGCGCGTCAACGTGCGGCGCAGCGATGGTGGTGCTCGGCGGGAGCCGCTCGACCACGGGGCGCGAGACGCCCTCGCTGGCCGGTGATCTGCTGGTGATTGCTTCCCTCATCACGGCGCTGGCGTGGATTCTGCTGAGCAAAAAGCTGATGGAGACGCACAGCCCGCCCGTGGTGACCGCTTACACCATTTACGCAGGAACGGTGATGCTGGCAGCTTGGGTCTTCGGCACGCAATTGCTGGCGCCCTGGTCGCACGAGAAAGTGCAGCCGTTTCCTTTCGCACACGTTAGCATGACGGCGTGGATTGCGCTGGCGATTAGCGGCGTGATGTGCACGGCGACGACAACACTGCTTTGGAACTGGGGCATCAACCACGTTCCGGCGTCGCGAGCGGGAGTGTTTCTGAACATCGAGCCGGCGTTGGGGTCGGTACTGGGCGTGGAATTGCTGGGCGAAAAGCTCGGACCCTATGCGTGGCTGGGCGGCGCGCTGATTCTGGGTGCGGCAGTGACGCTGACGGCTCGAGGCCATGAGCCGGAACCGGCGGTGATTTTGGAGTGAGCAGGGAACCAGAGGGCGGAGATCGGACACGGGTGAGCGCTTGCAGCTTGTAGCCGGTAGCGAGTTGCTATTGGTATCTAACTTGCTGTCGCCACGAGCGCCGGGGAAGTTCGAGCCATCGCGAGGTTCTGGGATGGATGCGTGGCCGTGCGATAGCATCGGTTGCATGGAACAAGCGGCGCCTTTCGCGCTTGCAGAAGAAACGCCTCTTCCCAAGCGAAGCAATGGGCGTGCATGGGTTGAGATTTTTGTTGTGTACGGGCTGATTCTGTCCGTCGAGTGGACGCCGCGGCCGGCGCAGCGCGTGTTGTGGGTGATTGCCGCGCTCGGAATCTTAGTGATCGTCTGGCGATCGTTCGACGGGTGGAAGACGATGGGCTTTCGCACGGCGAACTTCTGGCGTTCGCTATGGATCGCCGGAGCGGCGCTGGCGGCTGCAGGTGTGGCCATCGCAATCGCGGCGAAGATGCACACGCTGCGGCTTCCCGCCGGCGCGCTCGCATTTCTCCTGACCTACTTCGCGTATGCAATCTGGGCTGGGGTGCAGCAATTCCTGTTGCAGAGTTTTTTTCTGCTGCGATTTTTGCGCGTGATTCCGAGGTCGGCGCTTGCGGCGCTGACCGCAACGTTGCTCTTCGCATCGGCGCATGTGCCCAACCCCTTGCTGGTTGGGTTGACTGTGATCTGGGGGTGGGCGGCGTGCCTCTTATTTTTGCGCTACCGCAATATTTATCCGCTGATGATGGCGCATGCCATCCTGGGAATCACTGTGGCGATGACGGTTCCCGGTCCGGCAGACCACAACATGCGTGTGGGGCTGGGATATTTGAGATATAGCCCGCACATGCATTTGCATCGGCACTTCAAACTATCTCAGCCATAGCGACCAGATGGTGTCGACTGTGGCGTGGGTGACGGCCGATGTGCCCACGCGTCGGTCGCGACGCCACGCGCGGCCGTAAAAAATTCCGGCAATTGCAGCCAGGATCACGTAGCGCCAGTTGAAGCCGGTGGTGCGCTTGTTGAAGTGAGCGAGGCCGAAAAGGCACGCGGTAAGGACCAGCGCGCCGTAGCGGCCGATGCGCTTTTCGAGCAGGTTCTGCAGCCATCCGCGAAAGAAAAGCTCCTCGGGAACGGCGATGAAACAGAAAGTAAAGATCCAGGCAAGCGGGATGCGGGCAAAACCTGGCCACGCGCCGTGAGTATGAAGAAACCCGAGCCACAGGCCGAGAGCTAACGCGATCGGCGTATAGAAGGCGACCTCACGCAGCCCGATGGCAAGGTCTTTGAGGCGCAGGCGGAGGTCGAAGCCCGTTCCGTCGAGCTGCCGAATGAAGACGAAGCCGTAAATGCCCGCGTCAAGAAGAAGGATTTTGTTGAAGATGGCGAGGTGCGGCGGCCAGGCACGCTCAAACCATCGCAGGTCGACGGCGAGGCCGAGCGTAATGAGGATGAGAAAGTCGCGCCAGTTGCCGCGCTGAACGGGATCGGAGCGGGAAGCTTGCCAGAGCAGCGCGGCGATGGAGACGGGAAGCGCAGCATAGAGTGCGAACCATCCCCAGCGGAAGACGCCGGCACCCGCTGTGACCAGGATGTAGGGAAAACAAAGGAGCGCCGGCGATGCGATCTGCGCCCAGAGGGGAAGGGTGCGCACGCGCGCGGCGGCTGTTTGCGAGAAGAACGCGACGGCGAAAAACGGGATCAGGGTCAGAACGGCGGCGGCGAGGTTAGCGGGAGTAACGAGATGCATCCACTCCATCGTGTTTATTATGCGCCTATGCTTCGAATGACAACTGAGCCGTGGGGAAGAGCATTGCGGAGGGTTTGGGTTCCGAAGCGAGTTCGTAAACAAGGCGCTCGAGGACGAGGCGCTTGTCTGGCGGAGAGGAGCGCAGTTCGAGATCGGCGCGGGCCACCAGGCGCAGGGCGCGGGTGAGTTCGCGGCGGCTTTTGTAGCGGCGCGCCTGGCGAATGAGATCGTCGGCAGCGAACGGCGGCATGCGAAAGCCCTGCCAGAGCGCCTGCCAGATGGCGCGCGAGTCGCGCACGTTCTTCTCGAGGATCACCAGCATCTGGCGGAAGGTGCGGGCGAGCATGTAGAGATGGCCGATGGCGGAGTCTTCGCCGGCGTCGGAGCTGTTGAGCAGGCCCTGCAGCAAGGCGAGGGCGCGCGCGCGGTCGTGGGCGCTGATGGCGTCGGTGAGCTCGTAGAGTGAGCGCTGCTTGGCGGCGAGGACCATGGTCTCGACGTCGCCGAGGGTAATCTTTCCCCGGCCTGAAGCGTAAAGCAGGAGCTTCTCAACTTCCGAGGAGACGAGCATCATATCGGCGCCCAGCGCGTCGACCAATTCGCGTGCGGCGTCGCCTTCAAGGCGCAACCCGGCCTCCTGCGCGGTGGTGACGGCCCAGCGCATTGCGTCTTCCTCGTTGACCCGGGCCAGCTCGACGATGCTGCAGTGCTGGCCCAGCGTCTCGGTCAGCCGCTCGAAGCGGTTCTTGTCGTCGAGCTCCATGCGGCGCGTATCGGAAGGGATGCGGAGGAAGTCGGCGATGAAAAGCAGCAGCGCCTGCGGATTCGGCGAGCGAAAATAGCGGTCGAGCGCGGCGAACTCGTCTTTCTTTGCGCCCCGCGTGTAGAGCTGGCGAACGTTGCGGATGAAGATCACCTGGAATGGGGACATCAACGACGGCGTTTGCGCACGATCGAGGACTTCAAAGATCGAAGTCGAGGCCAGGTCGAGATCGGAGAGACAGAAATCGCGAAGATCGGCGGGGACAAAGGCCTTGACGACCGCAGCGCGGCAGCGGTCAAGAAAGAAGATTTCGTCGCCGGCCAGGACGTAGCCGGGCCGCAGTTGGCCTTTGCCGGCCGCGGCGGCTTCAATCTCCGCAACAAAACGGGAGACTGCGAAAAAACCGGCGCCCCAGCGTGAGCCGCTCAAAGTGCGAGCCCCTTCCCAGTCTTGAACCCCTTCCCGGGCTTCCCTGGCGCTGCCATTCGCATGCGGCTCCAGAATACAGCCCTCGGGGGAAAGAAACCACCACGGAAAACGGGGCAGGAATCAAGAGATGCGCGGCCGGGACCAATCGCTTTGCGATCTTCGCTCAGGGCAGGCCTTCGACTCCCGCCGTTTTCCGTCGCTTCACGACGCCAAAGCGCTCCGTCGCTCAGGAAGATAAGATGAAGGATGAGCCGCGCCTCCGGCAACCCTCGAATCGCTCTAGGTTTCTGACCGCTTCGTTTTGTACCAATGGGGGTGCCCCAGGTCTCGATTTTGAGACCTGGGGACCGCGAAACTGATGGTTCGAATTCATGCGGTCAGAGACCTAGTGCGCCTGTTCCTCGGTGTGCTCGAAGGGAGATTGTCCCTGCTTCTTCAGACGCATTTCTTCGCGGGAGGGTTCTGACACCGCGACGCCGGTTTTATCACCAGCCACGTAGATATGGGTCAAAAACTCCTTGTTTCCGTATCGGTTAAAGATCAGCTCAGTGTGCTTGGGCATATGCGAGTCGACCGATCTCCGCACCAGGAATTCGATCCCTTCATTGCCATCGGCGCTCGTGGCTGTCATCACTTGCAGATCGGAGTCTGTCAGCATGTGGAAGGTATAGTGACCGGGTGGCAGCGTAGCGTTGGCGACGATGAATCGATGATGGATATCGGCCTCGACCTGACCGATGATTTGTCCTCGTACGAAAGGCGCAGAAAGGAACAAGAGAGAAACGGCAACAGCAGAAAAGATGGAAGTTTTTAAGTGACGCATCGCAAATCCTCTATTTTTGTGGATGCGGGGGCGTTCTGCGTCGTTGTCCCGTTCCTGCGCCGCCCCATCGCCTCACTTTGACGAGATTGAATCCGGAGAGCAGGTTCGCGTTGCGAATTGCGGCGCGGTTGAAGTTTGTCGCGGCGCTCAGAAGCCCTCAAGCACGTCGGCGACGAGCTGGCGGGCGAACTCCTGCGACAGGCGCTGGATGGCTGCCGGGTCCTCCTGCAGAAAGGTCGGCAGGTTGGTTGTGGATTGGTATTGCTGGCGGAAGACGTAGTTCTTGTTCTGATAGAGGATGCGGCCATCCCTGGCGTTGAGCGTGACCGACGCGACGATGGTAATGAGAAAGCTCGACGATTGCTGAGTGGCGGCGTTGTAGGTAAGCGGGACGGCGGACTGCTTGAGAATGGTGCCGTGCAGAACCGCGTCGGCATCGCGGCCGTCGTTGGAGACGACACGAAAGCGGGAGCGAGTGACGAACTCGCGAATCACGGCCTCGGTCATTGCCGTCTCGGCGCCGCTGGTATCGGTGCGCGTGGCGAAGACAGGCACAGCGAGCGTCCTTACATCGGGAGGTAGATGAGTGGCCGCGCCGAGGGTGTGGTAGCCGCAACCGGAAACCCCGGCGAGCAACCATGCTAAGAATGACACGAGCAAACGGCGCGGCATACTGAGGCAAGTATAGCGGCGCGAGGCTGGGATCGTGGAGAACGCGCGGTTGGTCGAGAACCTGGTGCGCGGCGCGCCGGAGAGCAACGCGGAGAGCGGTCTTGCCGGCGCGGCCAATCTCCATGGAGCCGGTGCACAAGCGGGCGGAATTGGCAGCGGACCGGCGCGGGCCGCGTATTCTTGTTGCCATGAGCTGGACGACAAGTTGGATTGGATGGGCGCTGCTCTCCGCAGTATTTGCTGCAGCCACGGCCTTGTTGGCGAAGGTGGGCGTGGCGCATGTCGACTCAAACCTGGCGACGGCGGTGCGTACCAGCGTGGTGGTGGTATTTACCTGGGGAATTGCCTTGGTGCTGGGCAAGCACGGGGAGATTCGCTCGCTCGACCGGCGAACCATGATGTTCCTCGCGCTTTCCGGAATCGCCACGGGCCTTTCGTGGCTCTGTTACTTTCGCGCGCTGCAACTGGGTCCGGCCTCGCGTGTGGCGCCGCTCGACAAGCTGAGCGTGCCCCTGGTGATGGTGTTCGCGTGGCTCCTGCTGGGTGAAAAACTGAGCGCCATGGAAGTGTTCGGCGGAGTTCTGATCACCATTGGAGCGATGGTGATGGTGATTGCGTGAAGGCAGGGAACAAGGGAACAGATGTCCTTATACTGGAGCGAATGACCGCATCACCCAAAACTTCATCAGCGGCCGGCCTTGGACCGGGGCGCATTGTGCTCACCGGGTTTATGGGATCGGGGAAGTCCACGGTCGGGCCGCTGGTTGCCGGGCGGCTCGGTTGGAAATTTATCGATGTGGACGACGTGATCGAAGCCGAGGCAGGCTGCACGATTCCAGAGCTCTTTCGCCGCGACGGCGAAGCAGCGTTTCGGGAGCGGGAGCGCGCGACCATTGCGCGGCTGGCCGACGCCGATGCGCTGGTGCTTGCTCTTGGCGGCGGAGCAATTGAAGACGCCGCAACGCGCTCGTTGCTGCTCAGCGCGCCGCAGACGCTGATGATCCATCTGCAAGTTGAAATGGCCACGACGCTGGCGCGCTGCCGCGGGACGGAAAACCTGAGGCCGGTGCTGGCCGATCAGGCGAACCTGGCCGGCCGCTATGCCAGGCGGCTGCCGCTCTACCGGTCTGCGCATGTCTCGATCGCTGTAGATGCGATGACGCCGGAGCAGGTGGCAGAGGCGATTGTGCAGGCGGCGCGGCCGGGAGAGACACGGCGCGGCCAGTGAGCAGTTACGCGGTGCGCCCCGCGGAGTGGTTCGAAGTTGCCTCTTCGAAGCGGTCCAGTGTCCTGTCCCTGAAGTTCAAGCCATAAACAGAGCTGTCATCCTGAGCGAGTTTTTGGTGCAAGCTTGCACCAAAACGAGCCGAAGGATCTGCGGTTGCTCCTTGCGAATGATGCTACGAACTTCTGGAACCCCACACTGGCGCTGATTGCATCAATGGCTTTCGTCGATCTCAAGCGTCCCTCAGGGGTTAAGGTCCGCCATTTATGCGGGTCTTACGGCACGGCTGAAGCGCGCCCTTTCAAAACGCGTGATGTGCGACACTCTTTCCGCAAGCGTTGAATTCGTGCACTTGTTGCAAAACTTATTTCAAGAAAAATGTTCCCAGCCCTGAGGGATGAGGGGCTGAGCACCGCGAGCGCCGAGGAGCAGGATCATCGGCTGCGCAGCACGGCGTCGGAGAATGCGCCCGATGCGCTTGATGGGAACGCCGCCGATGCTCCGCGGCAGGCGAGCGGATGCAGGCGCGGTGAACAGGAGTTCGTAATCCTCGCCCCCATCAAGCGCCTGAAGCAGCGACGCGGCAGGATGGATGGGAAGTGCGGCGGCATCGATTTCGGCGGCGACACCGGATTCTTCGCAAAGATGAGTGAGATCGGTCGATAGGCCATCACTGATGTCGATGGCCGCTGTGGCGCGCGAGTGGCGCACGAGCCAAAGACCCTGCGCGATGCGAGGTTGCGGATAGAGATGCGGTTTGAGCAACTCGCTGAGACGGGTGGGAATGCCCAGGCGCTCCTGCTTTTGTCGCGCACGGTGAGAGGTTGCGGCGAGCTGCGCGATGCGCGCGAGTCCTGCGGCGGAGCCGCCGAGACTGCCGGTGACATAGAGAAGATCGCCGGGCCGCGCGCCGGAGCGGAGAAGTGCTTTTCCGCGCGGCACTGCGCCGGTGAGGACGACGTCAGCGACCGCGACAGGCGATTCGGCGAGGTCGCCGCCAGCCAAGGGCGTTTGACAGGCCTGGGCGAGGGCAAGGAATCCGTCGAGAAAGCGGTCGAGCCAGCGCTCGCGGCCCTTTGCGTTTTGGACGAGTGTGCGCGGCAGGCCCAGGGACAGAAACGCCGCGACGGGACGCGCACCCATGGCGGCCAGGTCGCTGAGGCCGCGGGCGAGGGTGCGATGGCCGATGCATTCGGGAGGGTGCCAATCGAGGCGGAAATGACGGTTGGCGATGGAGAGGTCGGTGGTTACGGCAAGCTCTTCAGCGGGCCGCAGACGGAGCAGGGCGCAATCGTCACCGATACCAACATGCAATCGCGGATAATGCGTTTTTTCCAAACGCCCGCGAATTTTGGCCAGCAGAGCCAACTCGCTTGGCCTGCTGATGCGCGAAACGTGGGCCGGTTTGGGGCGCATTTCATGAGAATAGGTCATGACGCACGGAGTGCGCTCGTCAGGTACATAAGGAGACGCCACAGCCCTAGCGGCCCGGTCAGGTTTCTGTGAGAAAAATGTTCCCAGAGACTTCAAGACCGGATGCGGGCGGGATGAGATGAAATTCCTCTCATGACGAGCGGTCAGTGGCCGATGAATTGTTAAGGCACGCGGGGTGGGTGCGGCTAATTCATGATTTACAATGAGTTAGTCGGGATCTGATGCACGGGGTGCTGTGCGGGCAGTGCCCGGCGGCACAATTTGAGCAAGGGCTTGTTGATTGACCGCCGGAAGGGGTTCTGTTAGCCTGACCTCACGTTTTTCGCATCTACGCCAAAGTGGCGTAAGCCTTTTGGGGCGTGTAAGCCACGCTTGATCCACTCTCCCCCGATCTGAAGCCACGACTCGACTGGCAGACCGCCGGGGATTGCAGGCAGGAAATGTTACGTAGGCGATTCTACATACTTTTCGTAGCCAGAGATGAAGACGGGCAGCTCAGGAAGATTCCGGTTCCGCTGAAGTATGCGTATGCGTTTCTGGCCGCGTCAATTGTGGGAGCGTTCACAATTGTCGGACTGGCGGGCTCCTATACACGCATGCTGCTGAAGACCGAGAGCTACAACCAGGTGCGAGCGGAGCGGGAAACCCTCAGACAAAACTATCAGCGCATGGCCGAAATTGCGCACACGCGAAGCATCCAGGTGGCGTCACTGGGAGCGCTGGCGAATGAAGTGACCGAGCTCTATGGTCTGCGGCAGAACAGGTTGGAAGCAGCGAAATCCCGGGTGCCGGCAAGCGTTGCGGCGGCGGCGCCTACGCCACCCACACTGTTGAAAAGTGACGACCCGACCGAGCAGCAGGTCAGCAACACAATCGACACCTTTTATGAATTGCGGGCCGACGCCATGTCGGGCCGAGTTTCGCGAGCCTTGGAGAGCGGGCTATCGTCCAGCTTTACGGGCGATTGGACGGAGCTGGCCGATGCGCCATCCATGTGGCCGGTGGAGGGCCGCATCGCTTCGGGCTTTGGCGTGCGCCAGGATCCGATCAACGGTGAAGGAGCTTTCCACACGGGAATCGATATCGACGCGCCGTATGGGACGCCGGTCCGGGCGACCGCGGATGGCGCAGTCATCGGGGCCGGGACCGAGGCGGGCTACGGTCGCGAGGTGATGCTGGACAACGGCCACAGCGTAAGTACGCTCTTCGGACATCTCTCTTCGATTGCCGTGGTTCCCGGGCAGCATGTGGCGCGCGGCGAGGTGATTGGTTACGTGGGCGAATCGGGCCGGGCTACCGGGCCGCATCTGCACTACGAAGTGCGTGTAAACAATGTGCCCGTCAATCCGTACAAGTATCTGCGGATTACCTACGACCAGGCTACAAACCTGGATGCGGGTTCGTCTTCGGGCCAGTAGGGATCTCTTCAGCGAGACAAGGCCGGCTCCCGATGCGGGAGCCGTTTTTGTCAGCGCAGTCTTCGGCAATAGCGGATGCGATGCGCAGGTTCGAAACGAGCGTTCTTCTCTAACGGCTGAATTGTGCGGAATGCAGATGCGCCACTTGCGAAACTGCTACCGGCCGTCCGGCCCGCAGCTCCTGCGTGGTATGGTGGGCAGGTGTTCGACTGGTGGGGGAGCGGCGTGCATTTTCGCCTTGCTTTGGTTGCAATCGTCGTTGCACTCGCGGTGCCGGCCGCTGCGCAGGATCGCGCCGCTGGGGTGCAGATGGCTTTTGCGCGTGCGCAGCACCTGAAGCACGGCATCAACGCTTCCAGTTGGTTTGCACAATCGGGCGATTACTCTGCCGCGCACACGAATCGCTACACGGACGCGCAGGACATTGAGCTGATGGCGAAGCTGGGCTTCGATCACGTGCGGCTGAGCATCGATCCGGCTCCGTTGGAGCAGAATCCGCGGGGAGCGGACGGGCTGAACGACGAGTTCGTCGGGCGGCTTGACCGGGCAGTGGACACGATGCTCGGCGATGGACTTGCGGTCATCATCGACCTGCAGCCCCAGGACAACTACAAGCAGCAACTGCACGAGGGCGATTACGGAGTCGAACAGCTCACAACGCTGTGGCGAAAGCTGGCTGCGCACTATGCCGGCCGCGATCCGGAGCGGGTGTTCTTCGAGATTCTGAACGAGCCGGAGGTCAACGATCCCTATCGCTGGGCCGGCATTCAGGAGCACGTGGCCGCGGCGATCCGCGAGGTCGCCCCGCGGCATACGATCATCGCCACGGGTGGGAACTGGTCGAACCTGCCGGACCTGCTGGCGTTGCAGCCGCTGGCTGACGGCAACATGATCTACAACTTTCATTTCTACGAGCCGCATGAGTTCACGCACCAGGGCGCGAACTGGAGCGTGCCGTGGTGGAACGACACGCATTCGATTCCCTATCCTGCGACAGAAAGCTCGATGCAGGAGCTGCTGAAGGAAGTTCCCGATTTGGCTGACCGGTACGACCTGGAAAACTACTGGCTCGATGGATGGAATGCGGGGCACATCCGGGCGTTGATTGACGAGGCATCGGCGTGGGCACATGACAACCATGTGCCGCTGATCGCAGACGAATTCGGCGCGTATCGCGAGCACACCGATCCGGTGTCGCGCGCGAACTGGATTCACGATGTGCGCACCGCGTTCGAGGCCGACGGCGTTGGCTGGGCGATGTGGGACTATCGCGGAGGGTTCGGCGTGGTGCACAAGCAGGATGGGCAGCCGGCGCAGGTGGATGAATCGGTGGTGAAGGCGCTGGGGCTGACGGAACGCTAGTTGCCATCTTCATGGCCTTGAGGATAGGCAGGGCCGCCGCCGAAGGCCTTGATGGATGCTCATGGAATCAGTGTGCGCCGCGGACCGCGAACGCGAATTCGCCATTCGCGCGGCAATGAGTACGGCGAAGCAGTGCAAAGTGACGAATTGTTCATTCAGCTTCGATGGGGATTTCATTTACGATCTAATTCATCGTGATGGTTAGGCTGCAACTTCACTCTCCTGGTCCGGTTCTGGTTCTTTTGGCGGCGCTTTCCGCTCCAGCATTCATCGTTCACGCGCAGGCACAGGACGCAGGCAACAGCCTGCCCGACGCGCCAACGCCACAGCTTGAGGCAAGCGGCAGTCCAGTCACGGTTCGGGGCACGCCCCGCCGGCTCCTCGATGACCAGAAGGCCATCTGGACCAGCCCTGCGCACCTCAACGATTCCAATGCGCTTGGCCCCGCGGCTCTGGTCCTCGCCACCACCCTGGTGATTACCACCGACCACCAGGTGATGTCTTCTTCCAGATTGCAGAACCCCTCGCTCAACGACAAAGCCTCGACGGCCTCGAACGGCCTGGTGGGCGGGTTCGTTGCCGCGCCGGTGGCGATCTTCGCCATAGGCTCAATGCATCACGACGATCATGCGACCGAAACAGGCATTCTCGGCGGAGAAGCCATGGTGGATAGTATCGCGGTTTCTGAGGTCATTAAACTCATTTCCATGCGCGAGCGCCCGACCGTCGATGGTGCGAAGGGAAGATTCTTTCAAACCAGCGCCGGGATCGATTCATCGTTTCCTTCAAGCCACGCCATCATCGCCTGGTCATCGGCTGCCGTGATCGCGTCTGAATACGACGGGAAACTCACGGCGATTACTGCATACGGCCTGGCGACCGGTGTGAGCGCGGCGCGCGTTCTGGCGCGTCAGCACTTTCCCTCCGACGTTCTGGTCGGAAGCGCTTTGGGCTGGATGATCGGCCGTTATGTCGTGCACAAGCATCGCCATGAGGACTGAGTCTACCCCTCCCAAGTGAGCTGTCGGCACAGGGTAGGTCGAGGAGTTCATAGGCCTGTCGTGCTAATTGCTCGGCGCTGCGCGCGACCCGTGAGCATGCGCTCGGCGATGATTCAACAATCTGCCTGTGAACCGCGTTCAAAGCCAACCCCGCGGCGATACTTCTCCGAATTCAGGGATGGAGTCCAGCCTGGGCGAGCATGGCAAGGAATTGATGTTGGGTCCGCTGGTCGACTGCGATCGCGACCAGTTTGCCTTCGCGATTGAAGACGAAACTTTCGGGCAGCCCGAGCAGATGGAAAGAGTGGACTATTCTTTCGCCGGGGTCGAGAAGCACGGTTGGATGATAGTTCATCTGCAAAACGAGCATCCTGACTTTGATCGGGTCGTCGGGGGTAATGGACAAGACCACGAGACCCTGCGATTGAAAGCGCGTGTAAAGCGCATCGAGATCGGGCATTTCAAGCCGGCATGGCGCGCACCACGTGGCCCAAAAATTGACCAGAACGATTTTTCCGCGCAGAGCGGACAAACTAACCTGATTGTTGCCGAGGTCCCGTAGCGTGAAGCTGGCATCTTGAGCCGCTTCGTCGTTTTCTTCAAGAATCTGCATTGCCCTGGCAAAGAGAGGATGATCGAGCGTGGCGCTTACGTGCTCGTAGTGGACCAGGCGCGCGAGGGCCAGGTACTGCTCAGGAGGATAGTCGCCCTTTGCGGGCACAGGTGACTCGGCCAGCGCCTGGGCGAGGGTGGTGGCCGCCATCTGTTCCGCCCCGGGTCCCTGATCACCTTCGGTCACGCGGATGGAAAGATCGTCGGCGAGTTGTACCTTGATTTGTCCGGCGGGAAGCGATTGGATCTCCTTCGCTATCTCGACACTCAGCGCCGCTCGCTGCTCCGCCGGTACCGTCAGGAAGTCCTGAATTTTTTGCGCAATCGCGGATTCATTTGCCTGCGAACATGCAAAGGGGCCTGCGAGGAGCAGGAGGGCGGACAGGACAGCGCGACAGGATCCCCTCATCAAGCCTCCAGTCAAATCTGGGTTGGTTGCAATGCAAATTCGAATCGAATTATAAGCCTGTGGCGTTCGGGCGAGTTTGCTTGACGCTCACGCCTGGGAGGGTTGTGTCAGCAACCGTTCGGCGACGGATTCCACGATCTGCTCGTGAACTTCGTCGATGGTCAGGTCGCCCTCGATGAGGACGATACGATCGGCCTCGCGGCGGGCGATCTCGCGATATTTTTCCCAGACGCGGCGATAGAAGGCATCTTTCTCAGCCTCGAAGCGGCTTTCGTTTGCTCCTGTTTCGGCTTCGACCCGGAGATTGCGATGGCGTGCCCGGGCCAGCGAAGCGGCAAAGCTGGGCAGTAGCAGGAGCGTGAGATCGGGCTGCAGACCGCCGCAGATGAGGCGGTGCAGGTCCAGGACGACCTGTGAGCCGAGTTGGCGGCCACCGCCCTGGTACGCCTCGGTGGAATCGGTGAAGCGGTCGCACAGTACGATTTTGCCGGCGTCGAGAGCGGGCTGAATGATCTCGGCGATGGCCTGTGCGCGGTCGGCAAACATCAGCGCCATTTCGGTGATGGGGGCGACGGCGCCGGAGCGTGAATCGAGGATGATTTGGCGAATGCGGTCGCCGGTTGTGGTGCCTCCAGGCTGGCGCAGGACGACGGGATCATGGCCGCGGCGAGCCAGCCATGCCGTCAAACGCTTGATCTGCGTCGTCTTGCCCGAACCGTCGAGTCCTTCGAGCGTAATAAAAACACCGCGCGACATGGGCAGAGTTTACCACCGGGCATGAAGCCCAACCGACTCTACTCGAAGGCCGACGCTTTGTGCGTTTTCCCTCAGCGGCTGAAGCCGCGGCCTTTCAAAGGGTGTACAGCCCGCGCTGTTCGCGCAATGCCGGCAGCTACAGACAATCAAGTCGGGTTGTGGTAGAAGAGGATAAATTCCCCGGAAAATTTGCCGCTGGGCGTCCCTCAAAGGAGCTCCGCTCGAATGGAGTCGGCCATGGATTGCCGTGCCAGGATCAGGATCGCGCTTTCTGCTTTGCTTTTGTCCGCATTCTCAGCAAGCACGCTCAGCGCGCAGCAACTTACGCTGGAGGGCCAGACCGGCGGCTTTCTCACGCCGACCGCGTATGTGGTCTATATGGAAAAGGGCCAAACCTTCTCGCATCCGGCCGTCGCCTTCCATTTCATCCGGGCCGCCACGGTCATCGGCGATATTCAAACCTTCAGCATCACCGAGGGCTTTCGCAACCGCGCAGAGGCCGGCTACACCCGCAGTGTTCATGAATATGGAGAGCAGCCCACCGGTCCGGCCACGCCACTCGGTCTCAGCAACCTGTGGAACTACTCCGGCATGAACGTCTTTCACGGCAAGGTTGTCGCTTTCAGGGACGGGCAGTTCGGCGCGTGGATGCCGGGTATCGCGATCGGCGGTGTCGTCCGCACCAACGACCACTTTGTCTCGGGCGCGGCCAACAAAACGCTGACGGGAACCGACAAGGCCTACTCCAACGGCGACGCGTACGTTGCCGTTACAAAGACATGGGCCAAACCCCCCGTGCCGTTCCTGCTGAACCTGGGCTGGAAAGCCACCAATGCCACTATCTTCGGCATTGGCGGCCAGAGCACTCGGTTTGGCGGGCGGTTCTTCGGCGGTTTGGGTATTCCCCTTCCCCTCGGCCACGGCATCGTTGCGGTACCCTCGGCGGGATTCACGCAGCAGCCCAGGACCGCGGTGAATCTGAACACCCTGCTGAACGCCGGGCTCTATCAGTGCGAGGCTGCGCTCGCCTGCAATCCTGCCTCCTACCCGCTGATGAGCGCGCACATCCCAACTACGCTCGACTACGCTGTGCGCATAACGCAGAGGGACAAGCCGCACTTCGCATTCGACATTGGCGTCGGCCAGGTGGCGGGCAACATCGGATCCATCTACGTCACAACCCCTTATCTCCACTTTCCCACGCTGGGACCTCCAGTGGTGACGCTGCCAGTGAACCTGCAGGCGCGCAGCGTTCTTGGCATAGGACTTAGCTACCGGTACTAGCATATTTGTGCATTGCGGGAAACGGCACTTTGGTGCAACTTCTGCGCCCCGGAGGGGTTCGTACTGGCATAGACTGGATGCGCTGTTTCAGTCCGTGCATCCACCCGAATTGACTGGAGGTTCCCCCATGAAGTTTGCTCGTTTTTTGCGCATTTTGTTATTGGCGCTGCTTGTCGCAATGATCCCGCTGTCTTCTCACGCCGCTGTCTTCATCAGCGTAGGGTTTGCCCCGCCGGTGCTGCCCGTATATGAGCAGCCGCCTTGCCCGCAACCGGGCTGGATGTGGACACCCGGCTACTGGGCATACGGTCCTGACGGCTACTACTGGGTTCCAGGCACATGGGTGCCGGCGCCTTACGTTGGCGCACTCTGGACCCCGGGGTATTGGGGCTGGGGATCTGGCCTTTATGTGTGGCATCCCGGCTACTGGGGACATCATGTGGGCTACTACGGCGGCGTCGACTACGGTTTTGGATACAGGGGAATCGGCTTTGTTGGCGGCGTCTGGGCCGGCAGTGTCTTTCGCTATAACACCGCAGCGGTTCGTGTGAATACAACGATCATTCACAACACGTATGTTGACCGCACGGTGGTTGAGCGCAACACCATCGTCAATGATCGGCACGTTGCCTTTAGCGGCGGCCCGGGCGGCATCAATCATCCTCCCACCGCAGAAGAAGCGCGATTCTCGAGCGAGCGCCACATGGAAGCCACATCGTTCCAGGTGCAGCACCGCAATGCGGCTATGAACGATCACGCCAACTACTTCAACAACAATCATGGGCACCCGGCGAATGCTGCAATGGCCAGGCCGATGAGCGCTCCGCATGGAAATTTCAACAACAATAATGCAGCGCAGCACGGCAACTTCAACAACACGGGGCGGCCGAACAACGGCAACTTTACCCAACACCAGAACGGCGGGAGCAGCTTTACGCCGCAGCAGGAAAACCGAGGCGCGATGAGTCCGCACACTGAGCAAAACCGCGGCAATGAGATGGGACGTCCGAACAACTTCGGCAATCAGGGAGCGCGTCCGCAAGAGCAGATGCATGAATCGCGGCCACAGCCGCAGGTTCACGAATCGCGGCCGCAGCCACAACCTCATGAGCAGCCGCACGGCGGAGGCCACCAAGACGATCACGGCAAGGGGCGCTAACGCGCCAGTTCTGCCGGCAACCAGAGGGCCCACGGTTCGCCGTGGGTCTTCTCTTCAGACGTGACGCTTTCACTTATCCGGAGTGGGCGCGTAATAGCCTTCGCGGGTTTCTACGGTGTAGTCGGAGTTGTTTGCTTTGAGAGCGATCTTGTGGAAGTCCCCGTCGGTGTCGACTTTGTCGGGTGTGTACGTAAGCAGGTATTGCTGCTGAAGCCCTGAGGCGATCCATCCATAAATCTGGTCAATGTCATCTTTTTTCTTGGCCTCGAAGAACATGCCGCCGGTGCGCTGGGCGATTTGCTGCATGATCTTGCGGCCATCCACCCCGGCCTCGCTGGTGGGGCCCCTGCGCCCGCCGCCACCCCCTCCCGGATACCCGCCCCCACCTCCGGGCCATCCACCACCACCGCCGCCTCCCGGCCAGCCGCCGCCCATGCCGCCTCGCCGCCCGCCGCCGGGAAAGCCGCCCTGCTGGCGCTCGGCTTCGCCCTTGAAGTAAATGGTGCAGACCTCGAGATTGGCGCGGTCGGCCGCATCGATGGCATCGTTTAACGTCTCTTTGCTTCCGCGGTCGGCGCCATCGGAAAAGACGACCAGCGCCTTGCGCCCGGTTTTCGGCTTCATCAGATCGTCAGAAGCGAGATAAATGGCATCGTAGAGCTGTGTGCCGCCGCGGGCAGATTGGGATTGCCCGGATCCGCGGTCGTCTCCAGCAGTTTCGGGACCCTGCCGGTCGTTGTGCTCCTGGGACGTTGGTCCCATCGCGTCAATCTCCTGGTCCAGCTTGCCGCGGGAGTTGGTGAAGTCCTCGAGCAGCTCCACTTCGCGATCGAAATGGATGAGGAATGCCTCGCTTCCAGGAACGGCATTCGATGCCTGGGGCGAAGACGTGGCAGTCGCTGCGCTGGCCGAGCCGCCGGCCGTGGGACCGGCAGGCAGCATCAGGTCGACGAACTTTTCCGCTGCTTTACGTTCGGCATCCATGGCCGACATCACGCTGCGGCTCGTATCAACCAGCAATCCGATGCGGAAAGGGAGATTGGTCTCGTTGGTGAAGCTCTTGATCACTTGCGGCCGGCCATCTTCGGCGAGAGTGAAGTCGCTGGCCGTGAGGTTCTTTACCAGGGCGCCTTTCTTGTCAACTACCGTTACCGGCAGCAGGACTTCGCGCGCTTGCACCTTGATGGTGGTCATGGGCTGCGTGGTGGAAGGCTGCTGCAAAGCGGGCTGCTGGGCCGCCGCGAAAGCGGCAAGACCGGGAACGACAAACAATGCGAGGGCGATGCGAGTAGAGGAGAGGGGATTCATAGCATCTTGTGGAATGTGCACTTTCAACCGGTTAGACGCGGGAGAGCCCGGTCCGTTGACTGCGCCATCCCTGGAATCGGCGTTGCCCGCCGCGTCATAGGATAGCTCGGTGTCGCTTCTTGCGTGGCATTGGCGGCAATCCGGCCCATGTTGTCGCAAGTATACGTTGCGGAGCCGCTGGCATCGGTGGTCGTCGAGCATCCATCCCGCCCAGGCAGAGCTTGGATGGGGCGCCTGGCTTCGCAATGCTTTGTTGCAACCCCGCCGCTCGAGGTTCGTGAATGGGCAGCCGCGCCCGACCGGCATCGTGCTTTCCCACGGGGCGCCAAGCGTGCTGTTATGTGGCGCTTCGTGACCGCTTCTAACTCATTTGCGAGTGGCACGTTCTCGATCGCTCGGCCTTAACCGCAGACGCAGCGCCCACGCCACGAATGCGCCCGCTGCAGCACTCACGGGTATAACTGCGATGTGCCATACCAGGACATGCGCGGCCTGAAAGTTCTGGCAATGCAGCTCCAGCATCCCAAGACCGGCAAGTCCCCCGAGTGTGCCTGCAACCGCGCCCGCGGATACGGGATTTACCGCGAAGCCGCGGCGGAGGAACAGCCAGGCGAGCAACGCTGCGGGCACCGCGAAGAGGAGGCCGGTGAAAAGACAAGCAATCCCCGCGGAGAAAAAGTCGCTGGTTTGATAATTGCGGAACAAAATTGCAAATACGCCCAGTAAGAAGCCACAGACAATCGCCAAACGCGCACCTGGACTGACGCGGCGCCGGCTCCCGGGAACCATTTCGTTGACGAATCCGATTCCTGCTATCCAGGCTGAGACCGCCAGGGCAGAGAAGATCAGCGCGCGCTCTAACAGGTCCATTTTTTCGATCCCGTAGAATCCTGCCCGAGCTGCGCCGGCCAGGGCCACGGCCGCGCAGACGAGGACCAGGCCGCTCGCTAGCACCCACGTCGGGGGCAGCGGGAGAACTGGACGAAGCGACGTTTTGATCGAGTCAGAAACGCGTTGCAGCGTCCCCGCCTTCAAAACATGCTCGCCTCGCGCGGTCTCCTTCAGGACATCGTCAATCTCTTCGTCTTTCACGAAAGTCCTCCGCTGTGCCCCTTCCTGAACGCCGTGGCGCTCATCGTTTCTCTCAACTTCTTGTAGGCTCTGTGCGCTTTTTGCTTCACCGAGCCTACCGTGGAAGAAGTGGCCCGTGCGACTTCTTCCAATGACATTCCCTCCACTTTCAACATTTCAATCACTTCACGTTCGCCCTGGGAAAGCGGCGCCAACAAAGCAGCGAAGTCACCTAGCCGGCCGGAATCCGCGGAAACCGGCGCCGCAATCCCTGGCATTTCGTCCAGGGGCTGTTGGCGGGCAGTGGTGCGGCTGGATGTTCGATAGTGATCCACGCGAACGCGCCGGGCAATCGCGTAGAACCAAGGCAGCACCGGCTCACTGGGCCGATAGGTATGCCTCACCTTGTGAATGCGAAGCCAGGTTTCCTGCAGCAGGTCATCCGCGTCGGCGTGACTTGCAGACTGCGCAACAAAGAATCGCTGCAGCTGTGGGCTCAGCCGATCAATGAGAACCGCGGCAGCATTAAAATCGCCCTGTTGATATTGGGCCATGAGTCTATCGAGATTGCTGTCCGCAGGCATGCAATGGGTCGTCTTCCTGCAATCTTGATCGATTTCAGCAGGTTTGCGCAAACTACCCTCCGCAACCCACGTGTTCGCCTGCTGAGCATTTTCAAAGCCGATGAATTGAATTCGCTGGGGTGCGATCGAAAGTTACGTCGCCAGAGTAAAATCCCGGATTTGCCAGTCCAGGATTTGTTTATTTTCGATGACTTCGGAAATGCACCGTAACTTTTAGGCGCTCCAAACCGAATATCCACCAGTAAACACGCTCCGCCGATGCGACGGGCCGCCCAGGCGCGCAACCGGGGCACTGTTTCACCACGAATTCCAAGGAGAATGGCTATGAAGACTCAATATTTTCCGAACTCCGGCCTGTGGCGCTCCGGCGTGACGCTGGCTGCCATAGGTCTTACGAGTGTGCTGACGGCCGCTGGCCAGCAAGGACGCGGCATATTGGTGGTCACAAGCACGAATAACACCAGCGGCAACGCTGTTGTCGTCTTCGAGCTCAATACCGGAGGGACGCCGTCGCTCTCAGTTAAGGCTACGTTGCCCACGGGCGGCAAAGGGGGAGCGAGCACGAACGCGGGAATTCTCCAGTTTCAGAACGATCTCGGGGCAGTAGCGAACTACGGATCAAACACTGTCAGCCAGCTTGTCAGGTCTTACGATTCCATCGTCATGGGGAGAACCATAGGCCTGGCGAGCGAGTGCGTCAAACCCGCCTCAGTGGCATTGACCCGGGAGCATCTTTTTGTCGTGGGAGCCAATTGTGCCGAGAGCCATTCGTGGCCCTGGGGCTACCTGGACGGCCCTGTCGTGGATCTGTCCGATCCCTCGGCTGCGCAGATAGCGGTTGGGAAAAGTTGGGCCGCGATCACCATGAGCTCGGGATCTCTGCTTCAGTTGCCGCTGACAGCAGACGATGGGGTATTGAGCGGAACAAGTACCTCCCTCACGCTCCCCAGCGACGCTGATATGGTTCCACTGGGGGCTGCGTTCTGGGGAAATGTCCTGGGCTTCACTCCGGCGCACAGCCCCGACAGCTTCGCGATCGTGGGCGAGAGCGGGAAGGTTAATCCGATCGTGGGACCAACGCCATCGTTTCCCACGAATGCTCCCTGCTGGGTGGCCAAAGGGCCGCTGAGCGTCTGGTACACGGGAAACTCTCCTGGCAACGCCATCTCCGAATTCTTCAGCGACAGCGAGGGCGGGGTGTTTTATAAATCGGTTTCCCTGCCAGGTTCGCCGACCGACCTAACGGTCTCGCCCGACAAAAATTGGCTCGCCGTGATTTATACCTCCGGAGGTGAGGCTTATGTTGCGGTCTTTTCCATCGACGGGCATGGGGATTTGACACCGGTGGCGACCTCAAATTCCATCGGCGTGGCTTCGTTTAATGGCGTCGCGATCAGCGAATAGCCGATTGATCCTACCTCGCTTTGCCCGGCGGGCGTCGCCTGCCGGGCAAACAACAGAATAACGACTACACCAAAGCATTCTATCCACCACTCAAAATCCCCACAAAACCATGCGATTCAAAGATTCCTGCTCGGAGCCTGAAACGCACGAGATCACGGCCTGTCCCAATTTCCATTTTCGAACGGAGCGTCCGTAGCCTTATAGTGGCTCTGTGATCCAAGCTGGAAAGCGGGAGTAGCCTCACAATGGACCGAGCGGCAAGTCTGAAGCGATGGCGGGAGAGTAGTGCGGCGGGCACCCCCATCGTCGGCGCGGGTGCGGGCACTGGAATTTCCGCCAAGTGCGCAGAAGCTGCAGGAGCGGACCTCATCATCATCTACAATTCCGGCCGCTATCGCATGGCCGGGCGAGGATCGCTGGCTGGCCTCATGCCTTACGGGGACGCGAACGCCATCGTTGTGGAGATGGCCCGCGAAGTTCTGCCCATCGTTCGCAAGACACCGGTGTTGGCCGGCGTCTGTGGAACCGATCCTTTTCGCATCATGGATCTGTTTCTTCGCGACCTGAAACAAATCGGCTTTTCCGGAGTGCAAAACTTTCCCACGGTGGGGCTGATCGATGGCAGCTTCCGCGAGAATCTCGAGGAAACCGGCATGGGATACGCCGAGGAAGTTGAGATGATTGCGCGAGCGCACGATCTGGACCTGCTCACCTGCCCGTATGTCTTCAATGAAGACGAGGCGAAGGCCATGGCAAAAGCAGGCGCAGACCTTTTGATCGCGCACATGGGATTGACGACGAAAGGGACAATCGGCGCCAGGACAGCCATCACTCTCGATCAATCGGTTGACCGCATTCAAGCCATCCGGGAAGCAGCCATCTCCATCCGCCCCGAGATTCTGGTCCTTTGTCATGGCGGCCCGATTGCCGAGCCGGAAGATGTTCAGTACGTCCTCAGCCGGACCAAAGGCGTTTGCGGATTCTTCGGCGCCTCGAGCATCGAGCGCCTGCCCACCGAGCGCGCCATTACCGAGCAGGTAAGGAATTTCAAGAATCTGAACATCCAGATGGACCGCAGCTAAAGGAGCAGGAATGTCTAAGCTCGCCGGTCGCCGTTTCGTATACACCCGCCGCTGTCGAAACACAGGTCTTTGACTGGGGAACGATCAAGTGGCTCAGCGAACCGCGTGTCACCGGCACGGAGCGCTTCGCCATGGGTGTTGTGCTGCTTGCAACCCGGCAAAGGCCACGCGCGCCACAATCACCCTGGAACCGAAGAGATTCTGTACGTAGTCTCCGGGCAGGGCAAGCAGATGATCGATATCGACGGCGAGCAATGGGAATCCATCGGCGCCGGAGATATGATTCACATTCCTGCCGACATCTACCACTCCACGGTGAACACCGGCTGGGAGCCTTTGAAATTGATTGCCGTCTATTCGCCGCCGGGTCCCGAAGCGCTTCTCCGCGCGATGCCGGAGTGCCGTGTGCTTGCCCCCGGCGAGCTGCCCGAAAGCTGATGCGATGACTGCGAAAACCGTTGCGCTGATCGGCACGTTCGACACCAAGGGAGAAGAGTTCTCCTTCCTGCGCGAGCGGATTGAGAGCGCCGGCCTGCGAACGCTGATGATCGATGTCGGTGTGCTTGGCACTCCACCCTTTGAGGCAGACATCTCGCCGGCAGAAGTGGCCGCGGCGGCAAATCGAGAATCTCGCCGCACTCAGAACGGAGAGAGACCGAGGTCGAAGCGTCGCCGCCATGGCGGTCGGGGCAACGGCGATTCTTGCGCGGCTTTTCGAACAAGGCGCCATTCATGGAGTGGTTTCGCTGGGTGGTTCTGCGGGTACGGCCATTGCGACCGCGGCCATGCGCGCGCTCCCGTGTGGCTTCCCGAAGTTGATGGTTTCCACAGTCGCCTCCGGCGATATCAAGCCCTACGTGGGAACCACAGACATTTGCATGATGCCTTCGGTGCTCGACATCGCGGGTTTGAATCACGTCTCCCGCCGAATCATCGGCAATGCCGCCGGGGCGATTTGCGGCATGGTTGCGCCGGAGCCAGCCGGCGACGCACTCGACCAGAAGCCCGCGATTGCGGCCACCATGTTCGGCGTTACCACTCCTTGCGTCACCGCCGCACGGCGCTTGCTCGAAGACAGAGGCTACGAAGTTCTCGTCTTTCACGCGACAGGAGCCGGCGGACAGGCGATGGAACAGTTGATCGAGGACGGCGCATTTCAAGCCGTTCTCGACATTACGACCACGGAACTCGCAGACGAACTGGTGGGCGGTGTCATGAGCGCGGGACCGCACCGGCTGGAAGCAGCAGGCCGCAAGGGCATTCCTCACCTCGTCTGTCCGGGCGCAATCGACATGGTGAATTTCGGGCCGGTGGAAACGGTGCCGCCCCGGTTTCGCAGCCGCAACCTCTACATCCACAACCCCAGCGTAACTCTCATGCGAACCACCCCGGATGAATGTGCGGAAATCGGACGCATCACAGCCACCAGGCTCAACCGCGCAATCGGGCCTGTCACCGTGCTGATTCCTCTGCAAGGCGTCTCCGCCATCGATAAAATCGGCGCGCCGTTCTACTCGCAGGAGGCGCTCGACGCCTATCGCCGCGCCTTGAAAACCTCGCTCAGCCCTGCCATCCGGCTCGTTGAACTTGACGCACACATCAACGACGAAGGATTTGCCGTTGCTGCCGTAGATCTGCTGATGGAATCGCTCGGCGCTTCAATGGAAACGGTGCGTCCACCGAAGTGAAGCGCCGCAGAACCGCCTTCACAGCGTTACGCAACCAAGATCAATTCGAAATATACCTGGCGAGAGTTTTTCCGCATCCTGCCAAAACCAATCCGCGCCGAAAAAAGGGTAAATGGCTTCCTGCAGTTGTTACCCGAATGTCATTGGTGTGGTTTCACTTGGCGGCGGAGGCACCATGAGACACTGGCAACGGCGGCCTTCCCCCGCATTCATTCTCTAACCGCCGGTGAATCCAATGGCTGCAAGTGCTCGCATCCTAAATCTGCTGTTTGGGCGGCCGCTGGCTACGAGCGAAGAGCGCGCCGAGCACATCGGTCCGCTGGCTGGGATTCCCGTCTTCGGGCTGGACGCTCTAAGTTCTGCGGCGTATGGACCCGAGGCGGCGCTCACTCTCCTCATCCCGCTTGGCCTGCTCGGCGTAAAGTACATTGTGCCCGTCAGCATGGCGATCGTGATTTTGCTGACGATTGTGTATTTCAGCTACCGGCAGACGATTGAGGCGTATCCCCGGGGCGGCGGCTCGTACACCGTGGCCAGCCAAAATCTGGGCGAGGGCGCGGGACTGCTGGCCGCGGCGGCGCTGATGATCGACTACGTTCTGACGGCGGCAGTCGGTATTTCGGCCGGGGTGGGCGCGCTCATCAGTGCCGTGCCCAGCCTGCAGCCGCATACGTTGCAGCTTTGCCTCGCGGTGCTGGCGCTTTTGACCATCGTCAACATGCGCGGAGTACACGATACGGGCGTGGTGTTCATGATCCCTACGTATTTGTTCACCGCGACCTTGCTGATCGTGATTGCCGTGGGTGGTTGGCACACGGTGCAGGCGGCAGGGCATCCCCACCCGGTAATGCCGCTGCCTGCGGTGCCGCCCATGACCGAAGCGGTGAGCTGGTGGCTGCTGCTGAAGGTGTTCTCCTCAGGCTGCACGGCAATGACGGGCGTGGAGGCGGTGAGCAATGGCGTGATGGCTTTCCGCGAGCCGACGCGAAAGAACGCGAAGGCGACGCTAACCATCATCATTGCGCTGCTGGCGATTCTGCTTGCCGGGATCGCATTCCTGTGCCGCGCCTATGGCATCGCCGCCACGAATCCGGGAGGCACGGGCTATGAGAGCGTGCTCTCCATGCTCACGCGCGCGGTGATGGGGCACGGGTGGTTCTACTACGTGACGATTGCCTCGGTGCTGCTGGTGCTGGCCCTGAGCGCCAACACGGCATTCGCCGATTTTCCGCGGTTGACGCGGGCAATTGCGCTCGACAGTTACATGCCGCACGTTTTTTTGATCCGCGGACGGAGGCTGCTCTACTCGTGGGGGATCTACGTGCTGGTGGCGCTGACGGCCCTGCTGCTCATCATTTTCGGCGGCGTGACGGACCGGCTGATTCCGCTGTACGCGATTGGCGCCTTCATGGCGTTCACGCTATCGCAGGCGGGAATGGTGATGCACTGGAGGCGCGAGAGGCGAGCCCAGGCGCCCGCGGCCATCAACATGCCCGCGATCGAGGACCCAAAAACGGAAAAGCCCGTGGTCGCGAGAGGCGCAGATCGGGCATTGACGATGCGCATGGCGGTGAACGCACTGGGCGCTGTAGCGACGGGTATCACGACGCTGGTGGTGCTGGTGGCGAAATTCGCCGAGGGCGCATGGATCACGGCGCTGCTGGTCGTCGTGATGATTGTGTTGATGCGTGCGGTAAAGCGGCACTACGTGCGCGTGAATCGCGAAATCGATCTCGACCGGCCGATCATTCCCGCCGAGGTGGGAGAGCCGATTGTGGTGGTGCCCGTCGATCGCTGGAGCCGCATCAGCGAAAAGGCGCTTTCGTTTGCGCTTTCGATGTCTTCCGACATTCGCTGCGTTCACGTTCAGACCAGCGACGATGCCGACCCGTTTTGCGACGAATGGGAGAAGGACATTGCCGGACCGCTGCGCGAGGCCGGGCGATGCGTGCCCAAGCTGGTGACGCTGAAGTCGCCGTACCGCTACATCCTGCAACCGATTGTGGATTACGTTCTGGGCGTGGAGCGCGAAAGGGCGGCATGCAAGGTGTGTGTGCTGGTGCCGGAACTGGTGGTGAGGCACTGGTGGCAGGGAATCCTGCACAACCGGCGTTCGGACCTGCTCAAGGTGGTGCTGCTGATGCGCGGCAACCAGAGGATTATTGTGATCAATATTCCGTGGTACCTCGAAGAAGGTTGACCGGACGCTGGGCTGCGGCTGGTAGCGCACAATTTGGTGCGGAAGGTGCGGCGAGGCACTAAAATTCGTGCCATTTCTGTGCCATGCCAGTCCAAGACTGGGACGATTCCAAAGCCGGAAGGACTTCGTGAAAGCCGGGGTGAAAGGATACTCTAGGACTGTACCGGAAACCAGCCATGATTCATGTTCCGGAGGAGAATCCGGGAGCGGCAGGTTTGTTTGAAAGCGGTAAGGATTGAGGAGAGTTTCGAGTTGAAGAGGACGCTCTTGTTTTTTCTCTTGGCGGCAATAGAGGCCGCCGTGGCCGCGTTGCCGGCGGCTGGCCAGGTAAATCCAGAAGCAGCGCCCGGCCCCGCGCAGGCCGCGCCTTATAAGTACGAGGCGTACGTGGGCGTTGCCTATAGCCGCATCAGGCAGGTGCCCGTTACGTACAGCGGATTAATAGGTGCAAAGGCGTCACTGTCCCGCGATTTCGGGAAATATTTCCAACTGATGGGGTCGTATGACTACTACAAGGTGGGCCTTGGCCGCAGCTATCTGCCGAATCCGGGCAACCCGTCAATTTACACCTTCCTGGTTGGGCCGGCAATTCACGCCACGATCTATGAGAACCTGAGCGGAGTGGTGTTCGCGCAGATCGGCGGAGAACATACCGGGGGCGAGAATGATACGCCCAGCATTTCCTTTGCGGGGGGCTTTGGCGGAGGCTTGGCCTATAGCTTGAGCCGCAAATTGGCATTGCAACTCACCGGCGACAGGGTCGCGGCATCGTTCTCGCTGCCCGGCAATACTTCCCAACTTGGCTACTCAACGAATCGAACTTGGAATGCGCGCGGAACGCTCGGCGTGGTCTACCGGTTCTGAGGAGACGGGGACCCAGGGAACAAGGGACCGAGGACCGTGGAAGGGCAAATCGCAGATTCTCTCGGATTGCGATCGGGGTAGGTAGCAAGTTGAGTGCGATTCCGGGGTTGCTGTACCCAAGGCTCATCTTCACCTTGTCTTCCTGAGCGAGGGAGCGCTTTGCCGTCGTGAAGCGACGCAAAGCGGGAGGGAGTCGAAGGGTCTGCGGTTGCCTCTTCGCTGCTTGGTGGGTACACCATTTGTGAAATTGCTCTGGTGAAGCCGGCAGCGGCGCGTGGTACACTTCGTGCCGTTATGAAGACCTTCATTTGTATCCTCGCAAATCTATTTTTAAGTCTTGAGTTGGGAGTCGCTCTGGCGGGCGCGCAAGAGAACGGTGCGCCGCGTCTGGAGAAGCGTGGGGCGGCGACCCAGCTTATCGTGGACGGCAAGCCGTTTCTGATGCTGTCGGGCGAGCTGCACAACTCCTCATCATCCAATCTTGAGTACATGAAGCCCATCTGGCCCAAGCTTGCGGCGTTGGGCCTGAATTCCGTGGTGACGCCGCTGAGCTGGGAGCTGATCGAGCCGGTTGAAGGGCAGTACGACTTCGCGCTCGTGGACGGGCTCATCGACCAGGCGCGGCAGTCGCATGAGCGCATCGTATTTCTTTGGCTGGCGTCGTGGAAGAACGGGATGTCGAGCTATGCGCCGGCGTGGGTAAAGCAAGACTCGAAGCGTTTTGAACGCGTGGTCGTGAATGGCAGCGAGATCGAGATCCTGAGCCCGCTCTGCGAGGCCACCCGGGAGGCCGATGCGCGGGCGTTCGCGGCGCTGATGCGCCACATCAAGGAAGTGGACGGCACCCAGCACACCGTGCTGATGATGCAGGTGGAGAACGAAGTGGGAGTCCTGGGCGACTCTCGGGACCACTCGGCCGCAGCGGACAAAGCGTTCGCCAACCAGGTTCCGGCGCAACTGACGGCGTATCTGAACGCGCATCGCGAGGAGCTGTATCCGGATCTGCGTGAGTTGTGGGATGCGAACGGCGCCAAGGCGGCGGGAACCTGGACGGAAGTTTTCGGCGACGGCGAACGGGCAGACGAGGTCTTCATGGCCTGGCAATATGCGCGATACATTCAGGCCGTCGCCGCGCGGGGCAAGGCGGAATACGATATTCCGATGTACGTAAACACCTGGCTCGCCGGAGACGATACGCCGCCGGGAGAGTATCCGAGCGGAGGGCCGGAGCCAAGGGTTCAGGACGTTTGGAGGGCGGCCGGGTCGGCGCTGGATATATACTCACCGGATTTGTATGGCACGAACTTTGTCGAGTGGTGCCGGCGCTATCATCGCAATGGCAATCCGCTGTACATGCCGGAAACGCGTGGCGGCGCAGCAGGTGCGGCGAATGTTTTCTATGCGCTGGGCGAAGATGCGGGGATTGGGTTTTCACCGTTCGCGATTGAGTCCGAGGCAAACGACACCGATCCGCTGGGCGATAGTTACAAGGCAATTGCGGGGGTTGCGCCGCTGCTGCTGCAGCACCAGAGCGCGGGCGGCGTGCACGGGTTTGTGCTGGACCACGACCGGCGCTCAGTGGATTTCACAATGAATGGCTACACGCTGCACGTGACCCTCGACAGCATCTTCGGTGGAACCACGGAGACGGGATTCGGGATGATCATGGCGGATGGGAAAGATGCGTTTCTAGGAATGGGGAAGGGATTCCGCGTGTCATTTACGCCGCGGCCCGAGAGCGGCCCGCAGGCGGCGATTGGCGCAATCACGGAAGGAAAATTTGACGACGGCAAGTGGATTGCGGGGCGGCGGCTGAACGGCGACGAAGACGATCAGGGCAAATTCTGGCGCTTCGCTCCGCGGCAGATCGAAACGGAGAAAGTGACGCTGTACCGGTTCGAATAGGGCGAATCAGTGGGCGGCAATTTGGCCTGCCGCAAAACGGTTGCCCAAACGTGTGGGAAAGAAGATGAAGCTCCGGAAAAATCCCCCCAAGGCCGGCTTTCTGACCTGCTTTGCCCGAAGAATCGAACTTTTTGGGCAAGAGCTGGAATTCGTTGGATTCGTATATCCTCAACCGTCACGATCGAATTGCCTGGGAGGCTGCGGAAAAACTCGATCGGCCTCAGTCTTGCAACAGGGCACGAGTTTACTCGTGCCGTAAGCGTCGCAAAATCAATGTGGCCTTTAGGCCCTGAGGGTGCTTTCCGTTAGTTTGGTCGGCTATTCGGCGTTTTTCCGCAGCCTGCTGGGTTCCTGACCGTTTAGTTTTGTACCAATGGGGGAGCCAGGTCTCGATTTTGAGACCTGGGAACCGCGAAACTGATGGTACGAATTCATGCGGTCATTGACCTGGTTAGTCTGACGTATCGGCGACGATCGGACAACAACCAGCGATCAGGTCATGTCCCCAAAATGAACCACGCACCTCTTTGCTGCCATCTCGAAGCAAATTACGAATTCCGGAATGGCGAGGGGCCGATCATCTGCATTCCGTACTGGCTCATGAATTCCGGAGAGTACAGCTTGGAGAGATTCTTTTCCCCGTCGCGGAAGAACTGTTCCATTTTTCCAGCAGGAGCAAATACGAACAGCATACGGGCCGGGTGACCAGTGGCAGAAAACGTGTGTGGAACTCGACGCGGTGCCAGCACTGACTCGCCTGCGGCGAGCCGTAGTCTACTGTCGCCGATCTGAACCGCGACTTGGCCATCCATGACATAAAACCACTCCTCCTGCGCAAAGTGCAGGTGCGACGGCGGTCGCACGCCTGGAGTTAGGTTCGAACTCTCCAAAATGAAAAGATTTCCACCCGTCTCTCTTGATTCAACTTTGAAAGCAATTGAGCTGATGCCGAGTGAGTGTTTTTCGCCGGAACCGTCCTGCCCAGCCCCCACAGAATGCACTTCAGTTGAAGAAGGCATGGCGCGGACCTGCGCAATCACATCATGCAGAGCTGCAGTCGGAACGACCGACACAGCTGCCGTCTTGAGGAAGGATCGCCGGGGAATTAGCATGCCAGATCGTATCCCAGGCGCGTCGTACAGTAAAGCGTGCTTTGTTCTGTTGGTCGTAGAGCAGGGCAGCGAGCCCCGTTCTCTCTCGCCCTCCTCGAACCACACATGATGGTGCCCTCGGTCCCTCGCATTTGGGGACGGGGGAACTCACTGACTCCGCATTCTGGCCGAACCGCTAGCCCGGAAGTTACTGCCCAGCGCCAATGGCCTACTGAATCCATAACAAGACATCGAGTTCTTGAGCAGCCCGCCAAGCGCGGCTCGACGCATAGGACCCCAATCGCGTTATTACGCCAGAGGCTTGACCGATTCCGGGATTGCTGTACCCATGGCTCATTCTTCACCTTGTCTTCCTGAGCGACGGAGCGCTTTGCCGTCGTGAAGCGACGCAAAGCGAGAGGGAGTCGAAGGATCTGCGGTTGCTTTTTCGCTGCTCGGTGGGTACACCATTTGTGAAATTGCCTTAAGCTTTGGCTGAAGCTTCCTCGGCGAGGGCAAGCTTGCCTTCAGCCATGCGAACGGCGAGCCGCATGGCGGCCTTCATATTGGTGGCGTTGGCCCGGTTTCGGCCGGCAATATCGAAGGCGGTCCCATGATCGACGGAAGTGCGGATAATGGGCATGCCGAGCGAGACGTTGACGCCGCCATCGAAGTCCAGGAGCTTCATTGGAATGTGGCCCTGGTCGTGATACATGGCCACAATGAGATCGAACTCGCCGCGTAGGGCGCGAACGAAGATGGTATCGCCCGAGTGAGGACCGGAGCAATCGATGCCCAGCGCGCGCGCTTCCTCGATGGCGGGAGCGATGGTCTCCATATCTTGCCGCCCGAACAGACCGTGCTCGCCGGCGTGCGGATTGAGGCCGCAAACTGCAATGCGGGGCGCACGGTGGTTCATCCACTGCAGTGCATCGTTGCCGAGCTGAATGGTGCGGACGATGCGGGTGCGGTCGAGGCGGCAGGCTTCCGCGAGCGGGATGTGGGTGCTGACGTGCACCGTCGCCAGCTTTTCAGAGTAGAGCAGCATGCGCGGTTCCGGCGCGCCGGTGAGCTCAGCGATGTACTCGGTGTGGCCTGAGAATGCACGGCCCGAGAGCGTCACGGCCTCCTTATTAAGAGGAGCGGTGACCATGGCGTCTGCTTTACCGCTCATGCAAAGTTCTACGGCACGGCGAACGTAAGCGATGGCGGCGATCCCGTATTCGGCTTTAAGCTGGCCAAAGGCGACAGCGTGGCCCGCGGCCAGAGTATCGGATTCGATTAGCGTGAAGAGCAATGTGCCGGGATCGATGCCGCAAACGCGGGCAGCGGCATTCAACGCGGCGGAATCGGCAACCACGAGCCAATGTGCGAGAGAAGCGACCTCATCATCCTGAAGAGCCTTGAGGGTGATTTCAGCGCCGACGCCGGCCGGATCTCCGATGCTGACGGCGATGCGTGCGATCTTGCTCATGCGGGACCTCGAAACGCGGCGAGAATATCGTTGAATGCCGAGGGTGCGCCGAAACCGCCGGACTTGGTGACGACCAGGCATCCGTGAGCGAGGCCCCCCTGCACCAAACCCCAGGGTATACCGGGCGCGATCTCCCCTTGAAGAAGAAGAGAATGGGCTTCGAGAGCCTGAACGGCGAGCAACGCCGTATCGCCGCCGGTGAGAATAAGGGCCTGGGGAGCGATAGAATCGAACGCCGAGCGGATTCGCGCGGCGGCACGGAACGTAAATCGAACCTGCAAGACTTGCAGACCGTCGAATCGATCGCGGTCGAGATTTTGCAGCTGGGCTTTTGTAACGGGATGCGGCGAGCCTGCGATCAGCAGTGTGCGGGAGGCTGGGGGAACGAGCGCGACCGGAAGCTTCATTTCATGCAGGCCGGCGAGCGCATGAGCCAGCCCGGCAGATCCCGCATAGAGGAGACCGGGCATTTCCTTTGCTGCGCGGGCCAGCGCTTCAAGATCGGCTTGGGTTGTGCTGTCGCAGATAAAGATGGTTTTGCCGGGATCGATCGTTGTGGCGAGGTCAGATGGCTTGGAGACGTTGACGATGTCAGAGCGGACCGAGGGCGGAAAGAGGTCGACGAGAGGAATTTCGGATGGGTCGCCAACGGGATCCTGGACGTGGAGGATGCCGTTCCGAACGGTTCGTCCGGCGGCCGGAAAGGCAGGGGCGAGCAGGACGGCGCGCGTGGAAAGAGCATGGTGCGCGGCCAGAACTTCGGCGGCCAGAGGGCCGCGAGCCGCTGAGTCGATTTTTTTGAAGAAAAGAGAATTGGAGTCCGATCCGAGAGCTTCAGCGGCCAGCGACACGATCCGCGCTGCGCGCCGCGGCGGGAGAGAGCGCGAATTTGTGTTGAAGGCCTGCACAGATTCGGGCGCAGAGAACTGGACGACGCAGCCGAACCACACGCGAACGGTGCGGCCGGAGCGAAGAAATGCCGCGGCAGCGTCGCAAGCGCCGGTAAGGTCGTCGGCAAGCAGAACGATGCGGCCGGATTGAGCGTCGGCGAACGAGGGGGTAACGAAGTCCGGGCTGGGTGTGGGGGCAGGCACGCGTGTTCAACTCGCTTGTTTTTCGAGAGTATACCGTTATTTTTCTCTTTTCCGAAAGAACGAATGAGCTGCTACCAGATTGCCGGTGATAAAAAAGTAATCCCAATAACCTGGCCTGGCGCCGAAGCGGGCCCTGGACAGACTCACGGAGAATGAATCAATGTGGATTCAATGGACCGCCGAGCCTTCTGCCTTTCTACTGCTGCTGCCGCCCTCTCAATCCGCACGCCGGCCCTCGCGGCACTTGCGCCGCTCGTCACCGAGGGCGACATTGAGGTCATCGATCATGAGCGGATTCTGCGCGCTGCGGACGAGTATCTTTCGCAGCCGCCGATCACCATTACCGCTTATTCTTCGCCGCGCAGCAAGGGCGGCAGGCACGATTATTTTTCCGAGGGCGACTACTGGTGGCCGGATCCTAAGAACCCGAAGGGGCCGTATATCCGGCGCGATGGATACTCCAATCCGGAGAACTTCAATAAGCACCGCGAGGCGCTGATCCGTTTGAGCCTGATTGTGCCGGCGCTGACGGCGGCATGGCTTCTTACGCAGCAGATGCGGTTCGCGGAACATGCGGCCCTGCATTTGCGCGCGTGGTTCGTCGATCCGGCGACGCGCATGAATCCATCGCTCGATTATGCGCAGGCGATCTGGGGAGTGACGCCCGGCCGGGGCACGGGGATCATCGACACCGTGCACCTGGTTGAAGTTTCAAGAGCGGCGCGGCATCTTGAAAGATCGCAGGCGATTACCGCTGCCGACGCCGCCGCCGTGCGCGCGTGGTTTACCCAGTACATGCTGTGGATGATCTCATCAAAAAACGGGCAGGAGGAAGAGGCAGCCACGAACAACCACGGCACTTGCTGGGTGGCGCAGGTGGCGGCGTTCGCGGCGTTTACGGGAGACGAAAATGCGATGGCGCTTTGCCGCGCGCGATTCCGCGACCATCTTTTGCCGGAGCAGATGGCGGCCGACGGAAGCTTTCCGCTGGAACTCGCGCGAACCAAGCCGTACAGCTATTCGCTCTTTAACCTGGACATGCTGGCCATGGTGTGCCTGATTGCATCGGCGAGCGGTGCCACGGCGGGCGGCGCAACGAACGATCTTTGGGAGTTTGCATTGCCGAACGGGAATCGCTACAGGAAGGCCGTCGATTTCATGTTTCCGTTTATTGAGGACAAGAGCAAGTGGCCCTATGCGCACGACGTGGAGTACTTTGACGACTTGCCCAACCGGCAGCCGAGTCTGCTGTTTGCCGGGCTTGCTTATCGCGAGCCGAAGTACATAGCGCTGTGGCGCACGTTGCCGCCCGATCCTGAAACGCCCGAAATCATCCGCAACTTTCCCATACGGCAACCGGTGCTCTGGGTGCGGCCGGTGTAGGCGCTCCGGCAAAGATGGCATTCAGGATCAGAGAGATACGGCGATCGGAATCAATAAGGGGATTGCGAAGCGATGAGCGGTGGGCGATGTTGCGGTCCGGGCACCGGGGAAAAGCCGGGTCGCGGCGGCATTTTTGCCGCCAACTCAACTCTCCCCCTGGCCACGTATTCGGTGAGATTAGCAAAATGTCGCAAGTTTTGGGCAATGCGTAAAGCATTTTTTGGCACGGAGGTAACGGGGGAGCCAACAGGGGGCAAAGGACAAGCGCTGGTTGCATCAATGCTGCTTTGAAAGGGCAGGGCTTCGGCGCGGATTGAAAACACGTAATTATTGATGATTCAGTAGCCTCAACGACCTCAAAGCCCCTAACGGCCGTATGACTAGCACAAACTAGCGCAAATCTCGGCAGTAAAAGGCAACTGTCATTCTCGGCAGTAAAAGGCAACTGTCAACCTGAGCGACCAGACGCGCCCCGGGGTCCCCGCGAGCGACTTTTCGCTCGTGGGGTGGGGAAGCGGGAGGGAGTCGAAGGATCTGCAGTTGCTTTTCGGTTTACTTCCGCATCGCCGACCACACTCCCGCGATCCAAATCCTGCACTCGCTCTGCTCTCCAACACGTTGTCATCCTTGTATCTCTAAAGGAGGAACAGTTTCGGTGAAACTGTTGGAGTGGGGGAGTCGAGGCATCGGCTCCCCCGCGGGCGGACGGCTCCCGTTCATCCTGCGGTCTCAACGACCGACGCTCAGCACAGGCGACCGCTGCCCAAGTCACGTACGACCGAACAGTCGCACGATCTCAGTCGAACATACAAGGCAGGTTACCGTGACACGGATTATTTGTGGAGTGGATATTGGTTCATCTTCTTTAGCCGCGCGCATCGGACAGGACGGCGTCGCGGCCAGCTTCGCCAACAGCCCGGAAGGCATCGCAGAGTTGGCTGCCTTCTGTGAGACCCATCAAGTTGCACTGGTCGCCATGGAAGCCACCGGCGGCTACGAACAGCGGGCCTTTGCGCAACTGTCCGAACACGGTCTGCCGGTGGCGGTAGTCAACCCGCGCGCCGTGCGCCAGTTCGCGCAGAGCATGGGTTGGCTGGAGAAGACCGACGCGATCGATGCCGGCATGATCGCCTGGTACGCACAGACAAAGAAGTCTCAGCCGCAATGCCTGGCCCCGCCGACCCAGCTCGAGTTGCGTGCCCGCGTCACGCGTCTGCGCCAGCTCACCGAGGTTCGCACCGCGCAGCTGAACCAGCAACGTCTGGTCACCAATCCCGCGATTCAGAACAGCTTCCGCGCGATACTCAAGTTCCTCGCCGAGCAGATCGAAGAACTCCAGCAGGCCATCGCTGCGCTGATCCAAGCCGACCCCTTGTGGCGCGAACTGAATCAGGCCTTCCGCACCATCAAGGGCGTCGCCGATCGCACCGTGGCCCGCATCATGGCCGAGATGCCGGAGATCGGCACGCTCTCCAACAAGACCATCTCCAAACTTGCAGGACTGGCGCCTCTGGCCAACGACTCAGGCAAACATCAGGGCAAACGCGCGGTGCGAGGAGGCCGCGCCACAGTCCGAGACATCCTGTTCCTGGTGGGCAGCGTGGTCGCTCGTTACGAGCCCGACTTCACCGCCTTCCAGCAGCGCCTGCGCGCCGCCGGCAAGCCACCCAAAGTCGTTCGCATCGCCGTGGCCCACAAGTTGCTCGTCCGCCTCAACGCCAAAGCCCGCGAGGTTCGCCAACAGGGCGTGCCCTCACAACTGAGAAGGTTAGCTAGTCAGCAGCCGTAGTCGAGATTGTGGGAAAGAGGAAAACGGCACCATCGTTTTCCGCTTTTCCATCAACCCGCCCTTGACAATCCAGACAGTCGCTGAGCCGCAGGCGAAGGATCTGCAGTTGCTTTTCGCGCGGCCCTCCAGCCAAATTTCGATTACTTCCGGATTGGCCACCAACCACTCGCGACTCGTCAGCAAAGGTAGCGCCAATGGTGAGGTTGCGCTTTGCACAGAGCAAATCTGAATTGGGCGGTCTTCAGGTCAACTCAATGCGACAAAAACTAGAACAATACCCGCCAAGGCTATGCCGCCCCACATCTTGGCGAGGAACACGATCTTCTCGCGATCCCAGCCAGCGCCGACAACCTTGCTCCAACCGAGGCTTACAACAAACCCAGCCACACCGAGGCCGAACATAATAATGAGTGGGGGTGCAAATCGATATATTCCTGCCAATATGCCAACCTTCCTATTAGTTCGTGAACTTGCGGCGATGCCTAGGATAATGGAGTTAACTCGGCATGTCACCGGCCATACGAAGGTTACGCCCGTATCACCGTCAAACCGGAAGTTTCACCGCCGAAACTGCTCCCACCGATCACCCGTAGCACAGAATTAGCACAAAAACCCTGGATCATTCCGCAGGCCTCTGAACCCAGGCCGGCTCCGTAGGGGCCTGAAGGCCTTTCCCTCCGATTTCAAGACAACAAGTCAGCATGTCCCAAACATATAAGTCGCGAGGGTCTGCTCTGGGACGCAAGGATTGCTCCCCGTTGAGAGCGATCCCGCCCATGCAAAGCCTGGACGGGAACCCCGAGGAAACTGAATCCCTACTGCACCGACAGGGCTACGGGCGTGGTTTGCACGATGCTGCCCGAGGTGCCGGTGACAGTCACGGTGTAGGCGCCAGCGGTGGTTCCCGGGTTGGATGGGGTGGTTCCGCCGCTTCCGCTGCCGCTGCTGCTGCCGCCTCCGCAACTGGACAAGACGCCGAGGGCAACCATAGCCACCAGGATCGAAAGCATGGAGCGCCAGCTCCGACGGCGCGCCGGGATGCCGAAGAAGACGAGCAGGGCCAGGATTGCTCCACCGCCTGCGCCCAGCCAGCCCTTGCCGTCGCCGAGTTTGGGAACGATCAGGTCCGCCGTCGCTGCCGTGGTGGTAATTGTCAGCGTTGAAGTTTGCTTTGTTGTGCCGCTCAGGGTGACCGAGGCTGGCGAAAGAGCGCAAGACGCTGGATCGCTCGCCGCAGTGGGGCTGATGGCACAAGTAAGTGCGACCGTTCCGGTGAACCCAGTTGAACCCGGTGTGACGGTGATGGTGGATGTGTTACCGGTAGTTGCGCCAGGGGCGATGGAGATGCCGCCGCTATTCGAGAGCGAGAAGGTGGCTGCGACCGCGGCACTCACTGTGACGTTGACTGTGGTGGTGTGCTCGAGTGTGCCCGCGAGACCGGTGACGGTGACGACGTAACTGCCGGTAGTCGTGGTCGCAGTCGTGGTCACGGTCAGCGTGGAGGTGGTGGTTCCGGGCAGCGTGACTGTGGCGGGATTCAGACTGACGTTGGCGCATGTGAACGGGTTGCCAGACGGGCCGGTCACGCTGGTGCAGCTCAGGCCGACGGGCACCGAGAATCCGCCTGAGGGGGAGACTGTAATCGTAGATGTGTTGCCGGTTAGCGCACCAGCGCTCAGCGTGATGGCGCCGCTATTGCTGAGCGCGTAGTCCTGGGGCAGATTCACCGTGACGTTGACGACGGTCGACGACGTGAGGCTGCCCGAGGTTCCGGTGACGGTCACCTGGTAGGAGCCGTTTGTGGTGGTTGCGGAGGTGTTGATGGTGAGCACCGAAGTGATCGGGACCGTATTCGTGATGTCGACCGAGCTCGGGCTGAGGTTGGCGGCGGCGCAGGTGATGGGAGTGGATGCGCCGGTTGGGGCCGATGTAACAGCGCAGCTCAGGTTCACGGTTCCCGTGAATCCGCCGGAAGGAGTCACCGTAATGAGGGAGCTGTTGCTCGCGCCCTGGACAACTGTGATGTTGCCGCTGTTCGTAAGCGTCTCAGCCGCGGCGGTCCCGGTCACGTCTGCGGTCACGGCGGCGGTGTGGATGAACTCGCCGGTTGCGGCGTCTGTTCCTGTGACGACCACGGAGTAGTTTTCGCTGGCGGTGCTGGCCGGGACGTTGATGGTGAGCGTGGAAGTCGCGGGGCTGCCGCCGGCCACCGACGGGTTCGGCGTGACGCTGCAAGTGAGAGGACTGGTGGCTGCGCAGGTAAGATTCACCGTCCCGGTAAAGCCGTTCACCGAAGCAACGTTGATGGTGTCGTTGCCGGTATTGGCTCCTCCGCTGATGCTGATGGGGACGATGGTGGTGTTGGGAATAAGGGTGAAGTCGGCCAGCGGGTTGGGGATGGAAGCGCCGCCATTCAACGTGAACTCAGAAATGGCGTAGGTTGAGTCGCCCGTGTACTGCAGGGTGACAAAGTTCGCTCCCTGGTAGAGCACCTGGCTGCTGATCACAGTGGAAAAGGTGGACACATCGGAAGACCCAGCCGTCAAGTTGATTTCACCGATGTATTCGCCCGACGAGAACAAGATGATGCCGCCGGTAGGTGCCGGATGGCCGCTCTGTCCGGTGACGGTTCCGGAGATGGTGATGGCAGCGTTGGGAGAGACGGCTGACCCGCTGGCGGTGGCGGTCGTAGTGGTTGCGAGGCCACTGCCGGCGACCACTTGAATGGTGCCGGACGCCGATTCGCCGAAGTAGTTTCCGTCGCCGCTGTAGGTGAACGTGACGTTATAGTTGCCGGCCGCCAGCGTCGAAGCCAGAGTGACGGTGCCGATTCCAGCCTGAGCGCTGTCAGTGGGATCGACACCGGAGCTGAGAGTGATGGTTCCGGAGATACCGGCGGGGGAACTGGAAAGCGTTACGGTTCCGGTAGGTGGAGCAACTGGGACGGGAGCGAGAGCACCTTGGCACGCTCCGGTGGTGCTACTGGGATTGCAGGTGGCGTACTGCGCATTGTTTTCAACGATTGCGTTGAAGACGGTAGGCTGGCCGCTGATGATGGCTCCGTTGGAGTTCTGGTTTGAGACGCCATAGAACAATTGCGGCGTGTCCTTGACGACTGTGAAGGCGATGGGCGAGGAGGTGACCTTGTTGTAGCTCTGGTCGCCGTTGTAAGTGGCCACTACAGAGTGCGTGCCGACGGCGAAGGGTGCGTTGTATTCGGCGTCGCCCTCGGCGTTCATGACGGCGCTGTTGATCGTGTTGGAGCCGTCGGCGAACGTGACTGTGCCGGTGGGCTGGGTGTAGGTGCCAAGGCTCGCGCAGTTGCCGCTGATGACGCAGTTCTGCAGATTGGTGAGCTGCGAAGTGGGCGCGACTTCCGAGCTGAGCATGAGCTGCGTACCGTAATCAACCTGGCTGCCCGGTGCCGATCCTGAAGTGAAGTAGCCGTTTGTGGAACCGGGCGCAAAGAGGTTGAAGTTCATGCCGGGCGTTTCAGGCGAGACGGTAATCGAAACCGGCGTGGAAGTGCTCATTGCATCCGAGGAGTCGCCGCCGTACTGGGTCCAGATGTTGTAAGTGCCGCCCGGCAGATAGTTGACCGTGCTGCTGGAATAGGCGCCGCTCGAGAGCGGGAAAACGCCCTCGCTCTGTTCGAGAGGCTCGGTGCTGCTGGTCATCAGCGCGACATTGCCGGTGGCCGTGCCGGTACCAGTGACGCTGCCGCTGATGGTGATGGCGGTACCGTGCGTGAAGGTGGTCTGCGAGGGCGTCATGGTGATGGAGGTCGCAGTTTTGGTGATCTTGGGCCAGTCGGTGATGAGATTATTGGCGTCGATGGTGCCCAGGCCGGTGGCCAGGTTGTAGCCGGCGGTGGCGTTGTACTCGGGAGTGGTTCCGGAGCCGATTTCGCCCTCGGTGACGCCCCCGACCACGAGTGCGCCGGAGCCGGCGGAGATGCAGTTTTTGGAAACGGTGGGCGCGAACTCGCAGGGCACGGAGTTGGTGCCGTTGGTGACGTCGTGGAAGGCGGCTGGATATTGCGTCTTCAGCGCGTAAAGGACGTTGTCAGCCTGGCCCTGACGGCCCCATTTCTCCACGACGAGAGCCATGATGCCGGCGAAGGCGGGCGCGGAAGCGGATGTGCCCCCGACGCCGTAGATCTGCACGGTGCTGCCCGATGTCAGGCCGGAGGTCTGGCAATCGCCGTCCGTCGCGCAGATGGGATAGAAGCTGTCGTTGGAACCATTGGCGGAGAAGAGCGAGACGTCGGGAATGTCGCGCACGCTGTCGTTGGGGACACCCGCCCCGGTTTGCCATGAGGGTTTGGGATAACCGGAGAGCGTGCCGGAGCAAGCGCCGGTGCTGGTGCTATACGTACTGCTACAGATGGCGGCATTGCTGGCGCCGCCGCTGCCGCCCGAGATCGTCGTGGTCCCGTATGCATTGAACTGGTTGAAGATATTGAGCCCGTACTGGCTGTCGTTCCAGGGCTGTTCAGGGATGTATTGGAGGAGCGAGACGGAGGGCAACTGTGTGGCGTTGGTGTTCCAGTAGCTGGCGATCTGCGCATTGAGAGCAGTGGGGGTGGCGTTGTATTGGCTGTAGAAGAAGTCGGTGCCGCCGATGGCGACGTTGTAGGGCGTGGAGGCGAAGCCGTTCACGGCCTGGCCCTGGCTGGCGTATTCCACCGAGTTGTCACATCCGGCAGAGCCATCGTCGCCCGCGGAGACCATGACGGTCTGGCCTTGTGCGGCAGCCTGTTCCCATAGGGTATCGATGAAGGCATTCGACGCGCCGAGCGAAGACTCGCAATTTCCGAAGCTGATGCTGAGCACCGGGGCGATGTTGGAGTAGACGGCGCGCTCCATGGCCAGAACGAGGCCGCTTTCAATGGACGTGTCGGCGGCGATGACGAGATCGATAGTGGCGTCGGGCGCAACCGCGCCGGCCCACTCGACATCGAGATAGGCTTCAGCGGAGGCGCCATTGGGGCCGTCGGGGTTGTTGATGCCGTCGACGCCGGGATCGTTGCCGTCGATGACAACCTGGGGCGGATTGGCCGGGAGGTTGAAGAGGCTGCGGAACTGATTCACAAGATCGATGTTGATGTTCGACTCGTTGATGATGGCGATGGTCTGGCCGGTACCGTTGACGTTGGCGTTATACAGGGGCTGGAGATCGTATTGGGCGGCAAAGTCAGAAGGCGCGAGAATGTAGTATTGTCCGCCGCTGTTGCCCCAGGTCCACTGCGAAACTTGGTGAGTCGCTGGGTTCATGCTGGCTTCGCCAAGTTTCTTGACATAGGGGCGGGGACGGAAGTTGTTGAGCGAAGTGAAATCGGCGATGACGGGCGCGAGCGCTGCGGGGATCTGGGGATCGTTGGCGTTGGCGTAATGAGATTCGCCGTTGACTTCGTAGCGATGAATCTGCGTATGGAAGGCGTCACGGAGCTGGGCGACGCTGCCGGAAAATTCCACGGTGCCTTTGCCGGGATTGACGCGCGAGATGGCGAAGCCGTGATTCCCAAGCCAGGATTCGAGGGTAGTAATGTCCTGGTCGGAGGCTCCGAACTGGGCTCCGAATTGATCCGGAGTGAGCCACTGGTGGAAGTTGGGCGAGCCTGGGGTGTTCTGCTGGGAGATGAGCTGGCGGAGGGCCGTTTCCTGCGCCGGGCTGCGCTGCAGTACGAGCTGGAGGCGGTTGAGCTGCATGCCGTCGGGCGCGGCGCCGCGATCGTTGGCGGCGTTGGCGAGGGGATTGACGGTGTGCGTCAGGGTGATGCGCTGGCTCTCATCGATGGGGTTGACGATGCGAATTGTCGGAGCGGGATGTTGGGCGAGCGACGGAATCGAGCACAGGAAGGCACCGGCCAGTACACACAGGGGGAGCGAACGCAGATTGTTCATACGGAATGGTCCTAGACCCTTTCTTGAGAGAAACCCGCAAACCGCTGAGGAGTTGCCATTGGCGACACAAAACCCACTTGAACGCAGGTGGGATGGAGCATTTCGATCGGAATCGAGGAACGAACCATCATCACGGATGGCCCTGCAAGCGCGCAAGAAGATGCCCACCGCACATAGGACACAGAACGGGCGGGGGCTGCATTTGGAAAAAAGTACCGGAATTTGAGCGTGCATCCGGCAGCGTGGCATTCCGAGCTACGAACCTATATGAAGCGGCGAGAAAATACCGTGGAAAGGCGATTCCCCGAGGTAATGATCGACTTGCACAATTAGACGGAAGGCGGATGAGAAGGTTGAGAAAGACAGGAGAGCAGGGGGATAGGGGACCAGGACTAAGAGAACGAGGGCTACCGGGTTTGGGCTGCGGCGTGCTGGTCGGATTGGCGGCTCTTTCGGATGAAGGAAAGGTCGAAGAGCCGAAAGACCGGATAGGTGGTGGGATCGTAGCTTGTGGAATCCGTGTGAATGTTTGCGGTCGGTTCCAAATCGACTACGGCGTTGCAATAGACAACTGATTTCTTACGGTATATTATTCCGATTCCTACGATGCGGCCTTATTCTGGCTTCATCTTCATTGAACGGATGGCTTCATGCGCGCTTCGCTTTTTGTTACCTGTTATAACGACACGCTGTTCCCTGAGACTGGGTGCGCGGTGGTGACTCTGCTTGAGAGGTTGGGGGTCGAAGTTGAGTTCCGGTCGACACAAACGTGTTGCGGGCAGATGCACGCGAACACCGGGTTCCGGAGAGAGGCATATAGCCAGGCCAGGCGGCTGGTAATGATGTACCGGGACGCGGAGGCGGTCGTGATTCCTTCGTCGTCCTGCGTGGCGATGATTCGGGATCAGTATCCGGGGTTGATTGAGGAACTCGGGAACGAGGGGCTGCGGCGGGAGTTTTCGGCGCTGCTGCCGCGGGTGTGGGAACTGAGCGAGTTTCTCATCGACAAGTTGGGCGTTGAGGATGTAGGCGCATATTTTCCGCACAAGGTGACCTATCACGCGAGCTGTCATGGGCTGCGGAGTCTGCACCTGGGCGAAAGGCCGTTCCGGCTGCTGAAGAAGGTACGCGGACTGGAGCTTGCGCCATTGCCGAACCTGGATCGGTGCTGCGGATTCGGCGGGACATTCAGCGTGAAGAATGGGGAAGTATCGTCGGCGATGCTGGCGGTGAAACTGCAGGACGTGCAGGGCACGGGAGCGGAGTATTGCACTGCACTGGATAACAGCTGCCTGATGCATCTCGGCGGGGCGATGCACCGGCAGTTTGCGGGGATGAAGACGATTCACATGGCGCAGATTCTGGCGAGCACGCAGGCGTCTCCGGCTGACCACCCCATCGACGTAAACCTGTCGCTGCGGACCCCGGGAAAGGTGCTGGCGTGAGCGCACCGGGAGCGGCAACGCCAGAACGCCCAATTCTGGATCCGGCGCTGGCTCTGCCGTTTCCCAGGGCGGCGCTGCCGGTGCTGCGCAACTCGCAATTGCGCAAGAATGTGGCGCATGCGATTGACGTGATTCAGGCAAAGCGGGCGCGCCTGGTGGCGGAGAAGACCGACTGGCAGGAGTTGCGTTCAGCGGCCGCGGCGATTAAAGACGAAACGCTCGCGAATCTGGACTTTTATCTCGAGCAGTTTGAAGAGCGGTGCACGTCGGCGGGCGGCAAGGTGCACTGGGCGGCGGATGCGGCCGAAGCGCGGCGGATCATCCTGGAGATTCTGCTGGAGGAGAAGGCGGACGAGGTCATCAAGATCAAGACGATGACTTCGGCGGAGATTCAACTCAATCCGTTTCTCGAGGCCGCGGGGGTGCGGACGTACGAGACGGACCTGGCGGAGATCATTCTGCAACTGGGCGAGGGTGAGCCGAGCCACATCGTTGTGCCGGCGCTGCATGTGAACCGCAGCCAGGTGCGGGAGATTTTTTCGCGGAAGATGGGGATTCCGGATCTGTCTGACGAGCCGAAGGTGCTGACGGCGGCGGCGCGGAATTATCTGCGCCAGAAGTTTCTGACAGTGCCAACGGCCATCAGCGGTGCGAATTTTCTGATCGCGGAGACGGGGGCGGTAGCGATCGTGGAGTCGGAGGGCAACGGGCGCATGTGCCTGACGCTGCCGCGAACCATCATCACGCTGGCGGGAATCGAGAAAGTGTTGCCGCGGTTCCAGGATCTGGAAGTGATGCTGCAGGTCCTGGCGAGGTCGGCGACGGGCGAGCGCATGAGCCCCTATACATCCCTGTGGACGGGGGTAACGAAGGGCGATGGGCCGCAGAGATTTCATGTTGTGCTTCTGGACAACGGGCGGTCGCCGATTCTGGCGCGCAAGAAAGAGCGGCAGACGCTCAGGTGCATTCGCTGCGCGGCATGCATGAACGCCTGTCCTGTGTACCGGCAGACGGGTGGTCACGCGTATGGATCTGTATATCCGGGGCCGATCGGCGCGATTCTGACGCCGCAACTCGAGCAGCTTCGGCATGCGCAGTCGCTGCCGTTCGCGTCTTCGCTGTGCGGCGCGTGTTACGAGGTATGCCCGGTGAAGATCAATATTCCCGAGATCCTCATCGACCTGCGCGCGCAGGTCACCGACCAGGAGCGGAGGACGGTGAGGAAATTTTTCGATCCGATGTATCTGGGAATGCGCGCGGCGCACGTAGTTTTTTCGCGGGCCTGGCTGTTCCACCTGGCGCAGTGGAAGGGGCGGATGATCCTGAAGTTTTTTACGCGCAGGGATGGATGGATTCACCGGTTGCCGAGCGTAGGCGCGAAGTGGACCGAAACGCGGGATCTGCGCGGGTTGCCGAAGCAGCCGTTTCATGCGTGGTGGGAAGAAAGGGAGCGGGAAAACAAGGGAACAAGGGAACAGGTGAAGAAGGAAGTGGACGCGCGATGAGCCCCGTGGCCGACAGCCGCCGGAAGATGCTGGAAGGAATTCGTGCCGCCCTGCGCGGCGGGCGGAATCCTGCGGCGGCAACCGAAGAGGCGGCGAGAGCCTACGAGGCGCTGCCCCGCGATTATGTGCGGAAAGGCCAATTGACCGTCACCGCGCGTAAGGAGCGGTTCATCGAGCGACTGCGCGAATACGATGCCGAAGTGGTGGAATGCGACGCAACGGAGCTCGCCTCGACAATTGCCGCGCAGTTGCGTGCAAGCGGTAGGCAGCGGTTTGTTGTTCCGGAGGGACTACCGGCGGAGTGGCTCGCGGAGGGATTCGACTGGAAGATTGACCACGGCATGCCGGCCAGCGAAATCGAGCAGTGCGAAGGCGTGGTGACGGCGTGCTTTTGCGGAGTCGCGGAGTCAGGCACGGTTGTGCTGCACCACTCCGCGACCGAAGGACGGCGCGTGATTACCTTGCTGCCGGACTGGCATCTTTGCGTGGTGCGCGCCAGCCAGATCGTGGAGACGCTGCCGGAGTACTTTGATCGCTGTAAAAGAGAAGGGACCGTGGGACCAGGAAACAGGGACGTAAGGACCGCCGATCGGAAATTGCCGGCGCTGGTGACGTGGATCTCGGGGCCGAGCGCAACGGCCGACATTGAGATGACGCGCATCAAGGGCGTGCACGGACCGAGGTTTTTGAATGTGGTGGTCGTCAGGGACTAAGGGACTAACAGGACTGATAAGGGAAGAGGCGTGAACAGGCGAGGAGTGAACCATGAAGCGATCGGATTCCGCAACGCAGGATTTTGCATTCAAGGCGCTGGACGCTTTCCAGATCGAGATTCCGTCGTGGGGGTTTGCCAACACCGGCACGCGCTTCGGCAAGTTTGTGCAGGCGGCCGCCGCCACCTCGATCGAAGAGAAGTTTGCCGATGCGGCCGAAGTGAACCGGCTGACGGGTGTCACGCCAACGGTTGCGCTGCATGTGCTGTGGGATTTGCCGGGCGGGCTGAAGGATGTGCCCGACGTGAAGGGACTGGAGCGGCGCTTCAGCGTGCGCTCGGGTTCGATCAATCCCAACCTGTTCCAGGACCAGGAATACAAATATCGGATCGCTGTGCAACCCATCGGCAGAGATTCGCGCAACAGGCGGTCAAGCACATGCTGGACTCGATCGAGATCGCCAAGGCGCTGGATTCGCGCGACATCTCGCTCTGGATGGCGGACGGATCGAATTATCCGGGCACGCAGAGCATCCGCAATCGCATCGGCTGGCTTGAAGAAGCGCTGCGCGCGTCGCATGAGCACCTGGCGCCGAACCAGCGGTTGCTGGTGGAGTACAAGCCGTTCGAGCCGGCGTTCTATCACACCGATATTGCGGACTGGGGCATGGCGGTCCACCTGGCGCGGGTTGCCGGTCCGCAGGCGCGCGTGCTGGTGGATACGGGCCATCACTACAGCGCGCAGAACATCGAGCAGATTGTGGCCTGGCTGCTGCATACCAATATGCTGGGCGGGTTCCACTTCAATGACCGGCGCTATGCCGACGACGATCTGACGCTGGGCTCGATCGATCCCTACCAGATCTTCCGGATCTTCCATGAGATCCACGCGGCTGACGGACGACGCGCTGCAGATCGACATCGCGTACATGATCGACCAGAGCCACAACCTGAAGGGCAAGATGGAAGCGATGGTGCAAACCGTCGTGGCGGCGCAGGAGCTGTATTTGAAGGCTGCGCTGGTGGATCGAGAGCAACTGGCTGAGCTGCAGCAAAGCTGCGACCTGGTGGCTGCCGAGGAACTGTATCGCGGAGCGTTCTGGCAGGATGTGCGGCCATTGACGCGGGCATGGCGCGAGGCGCGCGGATTGCCTGCGGACCCCCTCGCCGCGCTGAAAGAGAGCGGCTATGTGGAACGCGCGGCGCGGGAGCGGGGAAGCCGGAGCATGGCGGTAAGCAGCTACGCGTAACGACCGGGATCAGGGCTCAGAGATCGGTCACCCACCCAGGCAAAGCCTGGACGGAGCGCCACACCTTTTAGCGTGATGTCCCCTAGAACTGGTTGCATAAACGTGGTTTTGAAAGGGCCCGGCTTCAGCCGTGCCGTAAAGGCGCGTAAATGGCGGGCTTCAGCCCCTGAGGGACGCCTTCGGAAGACGCGCAACCACCCCGTGCTATGATTGCTTCCCAACGAAACTCCCCTGAGAGAACTTCGGCCTGTAGGAGAGCCGTGTATGACACGCAGGACCATGCTCGCCCTCTCGCTGCTCAGCTTCTTGTGCCTCGCGGGTTGCGGCGGAGGCGGCAGCGCAGGCAGTGGCAGTGGAGGGGGAACGCAGTCGGCCTCTCCCACCGTCACCTCGGTCAGCGTCTCGTGCTTGCCTGCCTCCATCAATAGCGCACAAACCAGCACATGTACTGCCACCGTCGCCGGAACCGGCAGCTATAGCAGCGTGGTCGCATGGACTGCGACCGGCGGAACGATCACCTCGGCGGGCGTCTTCACCCCATCCGGCACAGGAACTGCAACCATCACAGCGACTTCAACTGAGGATTCCACGAAGTCCGGCAATGCAAGTGTGACGGTGACAACGTCGCGCCCTCCCGCTCCGACGATCACAGCAACGCCCGGCACGATCACGTTGGGGCAAAGCATCCTCCTGAACTGGAATTGCGATACGGGTACCACCGCATCGGTTTCCGGTCCGGGGATGACCACGAGCACGGCTTGCACGGAGACGAATTTTTCCGTGACGCCACCCGCAGTGGGAAACGCAACGTACACCATCACGGCGGCGAATAGCGGCGGAAGCAACAGCCAGAGCGTCACCGTCAACGTCAACGCACCTGCGCCGACGGCATCGCTCGAGTGCACGCCAACCAGCGTTGTACTGGGCAATCCCGTGAACTGCACGATCGCGACCACGAACGCCACGACGGTCACCGCATCTTCGACCGACGGAAGTTGGTCCGGATCGGTAACTACGAATGGCACGGTCATGGTCACGCCGACCGCAACCACTGGGTCGGTAACGTACTCCATCACCGCGACGGGATCCGGCGGAAGCGTAACTGCTTCTTCCGGATCATCACGGTGACGAACGGTGCAATCCAGCTGACCGCGATCACTCCTGCGGTGGAGCTGGTCCTCCGGAGAGTCTGGCTTCCGAAGCTTCAATTTCTACGGCGCCAACTTTGCCGGCGGGGAAACGATACCCTGTACATCCGGATGCCAATCTACAATCTGCCAAGGTGATCAATTCCGGGTAGATGTATCGTAACGTTCGGAATCAGACCAAGCGCATGATGCGAGCTATCTGGCACTCCTGCAAAGTTTGCAAGAGTGACGGCACGGGCTGCTCGGCCGCAATTCCCTTTGGATTGTACGGCCAAAACACATGTGACATCTACCAACCAACTGGCGAAAAATTCTGTCTTAATCTTAACGAGACAGTGGCCGGGCAGAATCTCTTCAACGGAGTTCCGGAATGGGCTACGTGGATAAATTCACCGCAGCCGGAGTACCCGACGGAAAATTCTATGTCGGCGCACCAAGGTGTTGTACTCGCAGTGGATAATGTCACTGGATTCGTCCTTGTGGATGGAGACTCTCTACGACCAAGATGGCGTGTGCCAGCACACCAGCGTCCGCAATTCCATCCTGAACCTGTCGTGGCAAACATGGCGAAGAACGGAATAGTCATCTGTTGTCCAGCCGACGGCAACCAATCCATGTTTCCTTCGCCAATATTACGGGCCGAACGTTCTCTCCACCGACGTCACAAGCACAAACGTGAGATCCAATCCACAATCAGCGCGCGATCGTGGTCGTGGGAGGAAAAACATACGTTGATGTCGTTGCTTACCGGTGGAAGCGCGCCCGCGCTCTGGAGCATGGACGTGACCGAACGGTATGACGAACTCACCTCCCAACCATTAACCGGCGTCAGCGCCAACATCCCTGGCGGATCGGCGATTACCGTCTTCGATTCGTTGGGGGTCGGCCTTGTTACCTCGTTTGGCAACAACATTGCCGATTCCCTTCAGCGAAACCACACTGAAGCAAAGCACCGCATCGCGCTGCCGGGAGTTCCTGTCAGCGCTGTGGCGGACACCGCGAATGGCATAGCCGTCATCGGCAATGCGGACCAGCCGAACGCCGGAGGAACCTTGACCGAGGTGAATCCGGTGACCGGTACGACCACGCTCGTCCCATCGGTGGAAACACCGGTGCTTCCGACAGGAACCGTTCCCGCCACTACGGGCAAAGGATTCTTCGTTTGCCCACAGGACGGCGTCTCTGCATGCAGCTCTTACACTCTTCCCTGATCCCTCTTCCTGCTAATCTCATTCCGTGGCCAGGGCTTCCTCGGCAACACCGCCGCCGTCACGCACCTGCACGAGAGTGTGCGCGCGGACCGCTTTCCGCACTCGCTCATCCCCGCCGGAACGCGTGGCGCGGGAGCGGGGAAGCCGGAGCATGACGGTCAGCAGCTACGCGTAACGACCGGGATCAGAGATCAGACATCAGGGCTCAGAGATCGGTCACCCACCCGGGCAAATCCTGGACGGAGCGCCCCCCGGCACGATCCTCCAACTGCGCCCAGGATAGGCTCCAGGGGGACCGCATAGGCCGCGCGATCAAATTTCGGGAAAATCAGGTAAATCGATATACAAAAGTTGTTCTATGATGGTTGACTGGCTTCAGTTCCATGGGGCAGACGTAGCGGGAGGGACAGTTGGCCAAGGCAAAGATCAAGCGGCTTTATCTGATTCCGATCCTGTCGAAGGCGCTCGACGTGATCGAACTGCTGGAGCAGGACAACACTCCACAGAGCCTCGAGGACGTTTACCAGAAAACCAAAATCTCGAAGACCAGCGTTTATCGGATTCTTAAGACGCTGGCGCATCGCGGATACCTGGCGCAGACCCCGGGCGGGCAATACCGTCTGGTGTCGCGCCCGCGGCGATTGCGCTTTGGGTTTGCGGCGCAAAGTGCCGAAATGCCGTTCAGCCAGGCGGTGGCGCAAAGCGTGTCGGCGGCAGCGGCAGCGGCGGGAGTAGAGCTGCTGATACTGGACAACCGCTACGATCCCGCGGTGGCGGTGCGCAATGCAGAAGAATTTGTGGCCAAGCGGGTGGACCTGGTGCTGGAGTTCCAGGTCGAGGAGGCAGCGGCGCCGCGGGTTGCGCATATTTTCAAGAAGGCTGACATTCCGCTGGTGGCGATCGACGTGCCGCATCCGAATGCGACCTATTTTGGGGTGGACAACTTCGAGGTGGGATACGAGGCAGCGTCGATCCTCGCGCATTTTGCGCAGCGGAAGTGGGCGGGCAAAGTCGATCGGGTGGTGGGCGTCGGGTTTACCGAGGCCGGCAGCTTTGTGCAGAACCGCATCTCGGGCGCATTCGACGGGATACGGGAACGCTTCAAAGAATTGGGACCGGAACAGTTTGTCCAGATCGATGGACGAGGAATGCGAGAGGCGAGCCGCAAGGCGATGGCCGAACTGCTGCGCGGCGGGCGGCCGGGCGAGCAGACTCTGGTAGCCGCCGCCAACGACACCAGCGCACTGGGCGTTCTGGACGCGGTGCGTGAAGCTGGGCACGAGGCAGAGTTTGCAATCGTGGGCCAGGATTGCATTCCCGAAGTGCTCGAGGAGATGCGCAAAGGCACGAGCGCGATCGTAGGCTCCATCTCGCACGAGCCGGAGACGTATGGACCGCGGCTGATCCAGCTGGGGATTTCGATTCTGCGCGGATACACCGTGCCTCCGTATAACTACGTGCATCACCGGGCGGTTACGCCAGAGACTCTGGGCGCGATAGAGCAGGCGCAAAGCGCGAAACGGAAGGTGGCGGCGCGAGAAGATCTGGCAGTAGGGGCCAGGAAGTAGGTCCAAGGGATCAGGGAAGAGCCGCCCGCATTCGGCTCACCGGCGCTCGCCTCGCAAATGGACAGCCCGCTTTGATCATGCGCATTCGTATCGGTTGCATGGAGATAGCCGGGGCCTCGAAAGGGACCGCTCCAAACCAAGACGACTTCCCGTTGGAAGGGGCTGTATCATAGATGAGAGCTCGATCCATTCTCCGTTTTGAGTGCTCCCTATGACAACAGCAACCGCTTCGCCTGCATTGCATTTTCTTGAGGACCGCTGGGATTCGCGCACGGCGGCAACTCTCGATGAGCCCGAGCTGCTGCGCTATCGCTCGAACCTGCTCGGCTCCGACCTGCGCATCACCAACTTTGCCGGCGGCAATACCAGCTCAAAGGTGATGGAGACCGATCCACTCACCGGCGAGCCTGTGGAGGTGCTCTGGGTGAAGGGGTCCGGCGGGGACCTGGGGAGCATCAAGCGCACGGGCTTCGCGACGCTTTACATGGACAAGCTCATGGCTCTGGAGCGCAAATACCGGGGCGTGGAGTTCGAAGACGAGATGGCGGAGATGTACCCGCTGTGCGCGTTCCGCAATAACCCGGTAGCTGCGTCGATCGATACGCCGCTGCACGGATTCTTGCCGTTCAAGCATGTGGACCACCTGCATCCTGACTGGGCGATTGCTCTGGCAGCGAGCGCCAATGGCAAAGCGAAGATGGACGAGTTCAATCGCGAATTCGGTCACCACCTGGTGTGGCTGCCGTGGCAGCGGCCCGGTTTTGAGCTTGCGATGATGATGAAGCGCGCGGTGGAGGAGAATCCTGGATGCGACGGGATCCTTTTAGGCGGGCACGGCCTGTTTACCTGGGGCGAGACGCAGCGCGAGTGCTATCTGAACACGCTGAATGTGATTGACGGCATCGGGCAGTTTATCGAGCGGCACGGGCAGGGGAAAGTCCGCTTTGGCGGCGAAGCGATCCCGGCTCGCGCGGATCGAAGGCAGCTTGCGACTGAGATTGCGCCGTTCCTGCGCGGGAGGATCAGCGCGAAGCATCGGTACATATCGAGCTTCAGCGACGCGCCCGATGTGCTGCAGTTCGTCGATTCTGCGCAGGCCAAAGAACTGGCGTATCTGGGGACAAGCTGTCCGGATCACTTCATCCGCACCAAGATCCGGCCGATGTTTGTGCCGTGGGGCGCAGGCGAGGACATGGCCGCTTTGAAGAAACAGATTGATTGCTCTCTGGCGGAGTATCGCGACCAGTACCGCGCATATTACCGGGCGTTTGCTACGGCGGAGTCGCCGGCTCTGCGCGATCCGAGCCCGGCGATCGTGCTGATTCCCGGGATGGGCATGTTCAGCTATGGCAAGAGCAAGACCGAAGCGCGAATCTCCGGCGAGTTTTATACCAATGCAATTCACGTGATGGAAGGCGCAAGCCTGCTGGGCGAGGGCGAGGTGAAGGGCACAGTTCCACAGTGTGCGCCTGGGATGGATCCCGCGAGCTTCAAGGTGTTCTCGAATTACGTTGCTCTGCCGGCGGTAGAGGCTTTCCGCATCGAGTACTGGGCGCTGGAGGAGGCGAAGATTCGCCGCCAGCCTCCGGAAAAGGAATTGAGCCGGCGCGTGGCGCTGGTCATTGGCGGAGCCAGCGGCATCGGGCGCGAGGTCGCGCACCTGGCGGCCAGGCGCGGAGCGCATGTGTTTATTGCCGACCGCAATCAGGCGGGTGCGGCCGAGGTGGCCGCAGACCTGGCTTTGGTGGCATCTCCGGAGTTCAGCGGCAGCAGCGAAGTGGATATTCGCAGCCGCGAGTCCATTCGCAAAGTGATTGGCGAAGCGGCGTTGATGTTCGGCGGGATCGATATTTTGATCAACACGGCGGCGCTGTTTCCGGCGACACCGGACGGCGTGATTCCCGACGAGATGTGGGGCGACACGCTGGCCGTGAATGTCACGGCGAATTATCTGCTGGCCGATGAAGCGCAGCAGCTGTTTGAAGAGCAGGGGCTGCACGGGAATATTGTGTTCACGAGCTCGGCAAATGCCGTGGTGGCCAAGCGCGGCAGCGAAGCCTACGACGTGAGCAAAGCGGCTCTGAGTCACCTGATCCGCGAGCTGGCGGTGAGCATGGCGCCGAATGTGCGCGTGAACGGGATCAGCCCGGCCACGGTGGTGAAGGGTTCGACGATGTTTGGGCGCGACCGGGTGCGCGCATCGCTGAAGAAATACAATATTCCTTTCCAGGATTCGTTTAGCGATGAGGAACTCCGCAGCCGCCTGGCCGCGTTCTACGCGGAACGCACGCTGACGAACAAGGCCATCGATCCGGCCGACTGCGCGGAGGCAATCCTGTTCCTGGTGAGCCCTCGGGCGCGCTGCACAACGGGGCACGTGATTCCCGTGGACGGCGGTTTGACCGAGGCTTTCCAACGTTAAGAAGCGCGTTGAAGACTGGCGCTGACGGAATACGGGGAACTGTTGCGGCCATGCAAGAAGCTGCACGAATTGCTATTGATCTAGGCGCAGAGAGTTGCCGCGTTTCATTGCTTCGCTGGACAAACGGCCAGCCGCGCATCGATGTCATCCATCGCATTCCGAACGGGCCCGTGCATCGCGGAGATTCGCTCCATTGGGAGCTGGACAGGATTCTTGCAGGACTGGAAGAGGGCTTGCGCAAGGCCGCTGTCGCCGCGCCCGAGGGAATTGCGTCGATCGGCGCAGATAGCTGGTCAGTCGACTATGTGCGGTTGGGGCGGGACGGCAAAATGTTGCGTGAGCCGTTCTGCTATCGCGACGAACGCACGGGGCCGTGTAAAGCGGCGGCGGATCGTGTTCTTTCCCCCTTTGAGCTTTTTCAACGCACTGGCGCCCTTCCCCACAAAATCAATACCGTGTATCAACTAATGGCCGATCCCAACGCCGGGATCGACGCGCGCGCGCCGTGGGCCATGATGCCCGAGTTCGTTCTCTGCTGGCTGAACGGGCGGCGCGTGGCGGAATACACGAACGCGACGCACACGGGACTGGTGAATCTGAAGACCGGCAACTGGGACACGGATCTGTTCGAGATGCTGGGTCTGGCTGTGGAAGCGGTGCCGCCGCTGGTTTCCACGGGGACGGTGCTGGGGCCACTGAAGGGACCGCTGACGGATCTGCCTGCATTTCGCGAGACGCAGATTATCGCTCCGGCGACGCACGACACAGCCAGTGCGATTGCGGGAATTGCGGGGGATTTGAGCGCGGCCGCGTACATCAGCTCAGGCACTTGGTCGCTGGTGGGCGCGGTTATCGATGAGCCGGTGACGACGAGGCACGCGTTCGATGCAGGCTACACAAATATTGGCGCGGCGGGCGGCGGAATGTTGTTTCACTCGCTGATCAACAGCATGTGGCTGCTGAAGCAGTGCATGGATGCTTGGGCGGCGCAAGGGCGCGTTTGGGCGATCGACAAACTAGTCCAAGAAGCCGCTGCATGCAATGCCGGCGGAGTGCTGGATATGGATGCGGAGACGCTGATGCTCGACTCGGACATGCCGGGACGGATCAATCATGAGCTGAAGCGGCTGGGGTTCGACGAAATTCCCGATGTGGCGGGCAACGAGCCCAGGTTTGCGCGGACGATCTTCGAGAGCCTGGCGATCCGCTACGCGGCGGCCCTGGCGAACCTTGAAAAGATGCTGGGCCGGAGGCTGGAGCGCATAGCTATGATCGGTGGAGCGACGCGGAACAAGCTGCTGATCGAGCTGACCGAGCGCCAAACCGGCCTGAAGGTGGAGATTGGCGAGACCGAAAGTGCAACCGTCGGTAATCTCGCAGCGCAACTGGCAGCGAGCGAGGCCTGCGGCGGCCGCGTGACGCCTGCAGCCATACGGGAATGGGCGAAAGTATTGTGCGCGCGGGCGTGATTGACCGCCCGGGAGAAACGAGAGTTATCCATCCCCGATCCCCAGAAGCGAGGGACCGGGGCACCCTAGTGAGAGTTTACCGCGCTTCCGGTGCACCAATAATGACTCATGATCGCCTCATGCTGATGCGAGTCTATTCTTTCTGAACCCGCCATCCAGCATTGGGCGTGCGGCACTGATCCCAAGAGATCTGATCAAGTCGAGGGTGCCCCCGGTCCCTCGCTTCTGGGGACCGGGGATGTTGTGGAATTGAGCTGCTTGTAGCACATCCATTCGGGTAGTTGCCAATCTCTCTGCCGGGCTGTCCACTCCGATTCGATCTCCACGGGGCCGCGCATGCCGGTCTGATAGTGGCGGAAGCTCGACCACCGCCAGTTCTCCGGCTTCGCAACCAACCCGCGTGTCGCCGGGTTGCGATGGATGTAACGCAGTTTCTCCAAGAATTTAGCGTGCGAAGTGACGTTGAAGTCGTAGTAATGCGCCTGCCAGAAGGGCCTTTCGTGGCTGCGCATCGAAACGGACAACTTGAGGGCCTGAACGGCCCTGGATAAAAGCGCGCGCCGAGGCTCGTTGACCAACAGGTGCACATGCTCTGGCATGACGACGTAACCGGCGACGATGAATAGATAGCGCAGGCGGACTCGCTCCAGCGAGTCTTCAAAAAGCTCCATGGACGCGACCGTGGACAGGTATGGACGGCGGCGATAACAACTGAAAGTGAGGAAGTGAAAATCCCCGGTTTGCTGATAACGGATACGCTGGCCCTTCATGCACTGGGAGGATACTCCAATTGCGAAACCGTTGACTGTGATCGGTGAGACTCCATCCCCGGTACCCAAAGGCGAGGAACCTGAGGCACCAGTCCTACCTGCCTAACGCGAGCCGCAGCATGACGTAAGTGGCGACGCCGGTGACGGACACATAGAGCCAGATGGGGAAGGTCCAGCGCGCGATTTTGCGATGCTGCGGGATGCGGCGTGAGAGTGAAAAGAAAAATGTGACCAGGATCAGCGGCAAGGCGACAACGGCGAGAATAATGTGGCTGGCGAGTAACGAGAGATAGAACGTGCGGAAGGCGGCGTGGACGGGGTAGCGGATGTCGCCGTGAAGCGCATGGTGCGCGATGTATCCGATAAGGAAGAGCGTGGAGAAAGACGAAGGCGGTGATCATCGCGGCGCGATGCTGGCGGATGCGATGCGCGCGAATGAAGGTATAGCCGATGAGGAGCGCAATCGCGGCGAGGCCGTTGAACACGGCATTCATGGCCGGCAGAAAGGCGTATTGCGAACTGGATGCCGCGGCAGGATGAATATAGATCAGCCAGAAAAGAAAGAGCGTGGCCGCGACGCTGAGGCCAAGGATGGCGGCTATGGCCCCGCCTGTTCCGGACCGCGAACTCGAAGCTGAAGTGATCGTGGCCATTATGCCTTTGCTATGGCGCAGAGCATGAGTGTGGTGAAGAGCAGCGGCAGATAGAGCACGCTCACCTTGAGCAGATCGCGCGCGCGGCTGCGGCTTTCGTCTTCGGATTTGGCGCGGAGAATTCCGGCGAAACGGATGGTGTACGCGAGATAGACCAGTCCCAGTGCTGTTGCCGGAACCACGTAGATTGCGCCCGTCAGTCCCAGCTTCCACGGCGCCAGGCTAACCGGAATCATCAGCACGGCGTAGAAGAGCGCTTCCACGACGGTCGACCATCCATCAGGCTGCACCACGGGAAGCATGCGAATGCCTGCGCGCGCGTAGTCTTCGCGATACAACCATGCAATCGACATGAAGTGCGGAAACTGCCAGACGAACAGGATGGCGAAGAGCGCGACGGCGGGCCACTCGATGCGGCCGCGCGCCGCAGTCCAGCCCAGCATCGGGCCCATGGCGCCGGGAAACGCGCCGATAAATGTCGCCATGGTGGTGACGCGCTTGAGCGGGGTGTAGATGGCGACGTAGGTGAACGCTGTAAGCAGCGCGAGCGAGACGGTCAGCAGGTTGGAGTGGAGCGCAAGCCACGCTGCGCCGAGCAGGATGGCGCCCAGGCCGGCGAGGATGCCGACCGCGAGCGGCATGCGGCGAGAGGCGAGCGGGCGATCGGCGGTGCGCTTCATGCGCGAGTCACTGGTTCGCTCCAGGGCCTGATTCAGCGCGCCTGCGCCGGCGGAAACCAGGCCGATGCCGAATAGAACGTCGAGCAGGCCGGGCTGCAGCGTGGAGATTCCCGATTGCATGGAGCCGAGGTAAAAGCCGCCCCATCCAGTGACGAGTACGAGGCCGACAACTTTGACCTTGAAGAGCTCGCGCAGGTCGTGGATGAGAAGTGCCGTTGCGCCGGGGGTAGGCGCGTGCAGCGCGTGCGGCGAGTCTTCAGCGCGAGAGGCGCCGAAATCAGCCGAAGCAGCGGCTTGGGAAGCAGGAGTCATGGGGACGAGAGACAGAGAACCGGCAGCGGTGCGAACAGGAAATCCCGCCCTGGCGAAGCTGGTACGGGGCACCCCGAAGGACTGCGGCCCTGAATTGATGATAGCAAGTTGGCGGGGTCAGCGGCGCCGGCTGGGAGACGGGGCGTGGGCAGAAGATTCGGCGAGTCAGCAAATTTTGTTTTGACATCCATTTCTCGGGTGGTTTAGCGTCCGGGAATTGGCGCCCGCCTACCCCGAGGCAAATTGAAAGGCGCCGGAGGTGCAAGATGCGGATGATGATGCTCATCGACTGTCCCATTGAACCGTTCAATACCGCGATTCGCAACGGTACTGCGGGCCAGATCATGAAAAAGATTCTCGACGACATTAAGCCTGAAGCGGCCTATTTTGGCGAGCGCGATGGCAAGCGCGGCGGCATTCTGATTGTCGACCTGGCGAAACCGTCCGACGTTCCCCGGCTCTCCGAACCGTGGTTCTTGAACTTCAACGCTTCGGTGGAGTTCAGGGTCTGCATGTTGCCGCAGGATCTGGCGCAAGCGGATCTGGAGGGCCTTGGCAAGAAGTGGGGATGACAGGCTGGCCCGATTGACAAGAACGGCGCGATTCCACGTCTCATCCGTCACGGCGGGCGGGACGTGGGGTAGCCGCAGGTCGCCCAAGTCAGAACAGGAAGCGCATCTCCGCGATCACGTTGTGGTTATAAGTGTGAAAGCGTGACGTGGCGATCTGCATTCCGCCATCGAAGACGAGGAAGGGATGTGCGGGCTTCCAGTCGGGGCGGCGGAAGATGTAGAACGCGCCCGGCGTGACGAAGTTCTGCGTCAGGCCGTCGTGGCTGCCGCCGCGAAAGAAAGTAGCGTTGTTTTCCAGCTCCAGCCAAACGGACTTCGTGAGATGGTCCTGCACGAGGGCGTTCCAGAGGATCGAGCGCCCCTGCGCGGCGATCTTGCCGGTGGGCATTAAGCCACCGAGGGCCGACTCGACATCAATTCGTTTGGTAAGCCCTTTACCGCCGGCGATCACTGGGTTCCACGAATCGGTGAGCGCTCCATTCTTGGCACTCCCTGTAGCGAAGGTGTGGCCAAGAACCACGGTAAGAATGTAGTTGCCGTGCTCGGCGTTGCCTGAAGCGATGCGGAATTTGACGAGGGCAGAAGTATCGCCAAAGCCATCGGCGGCGCTGGAGTTGTGCTGGATGTAGGGCGGCGGCAGCACGTCGAATTCGAAGCGGTTCCAGGCAACGATTCCCCCTCCACGCGCATTGCCGTAACTAGTGGTCTGGGTTCCGGCTGCAGTGTATTGGTTGGAAAAGGAGAAGCGGTAGTACTGCGTGAGCCGCGGTTCGGTTTCCACGACCGGCGTGGGCCACGTGGGCTGCACAGTCGACACGGCGTCATTGTGCGCAAAGAAGTCTTGGCGGAGAGACTGCTGGGCAATCGCCGTGGAGGCACAGTTGAAGGTTGCCGCGATTGCCACGGTGGCGATGAGAAGGCTGTTCATGAATCGAAGCCAAATATAGCAGGCAACCAGTACGACGAGATGTGTCGAGTCGCACGCTGGTCGGGGGATGGAAGATGTTCCCCTTCGGTGGGATTGCGTACGGACCCTCCTGAGGCATGTAAAATAGAGGTTAACCGGATGATTCGAATCCCTTCAGCGGCTGCTCCCCAGGCATCCCGCGCCGCGCGGGACCAGGAGTCGCGAGCAACCGGTCAGGACACAATGCGGGCACCGCTGATCAGGGTCGAGGGACTGCGCAAGACGTATAGGACGTCGCGTGGCGCACTGGATCTCTTTGAGGATCTCGATCTCGAGATCGAGGCCGGTGACCTGGTGGCGATCATGGGCCAGTCGGGTGCGGGAAAGAGCACGCTTTTGCACATTCTGGGGGCGCTTGATACGCCTTCTCAAGGGACTGTATACTGCGCCTCAACCAACGTGACAGCGCTCTCCGCTCGTGAGGCGGCGATCTTTCGTAATCGCGAAGTTGGTTACGTTTGGCAGTTCCACTATTTACTGCCGGAATTCACGGCAGAAGAGAATGTGGCCATGCCGCTGCTGGCTCGTGGCATGGTGAAACGAGCGGCCTTGGCAAGCGCATCAAAATGGCTCAGCGAGGTGGGATTGGAAGATCGTGCCGACCATCGGGCGGGGGAACTGTCAGGGGGTGAGCAGCAACGCGTTGCGTTGGCGCGGGCCCTGGTTTGTGGGCCGCGGCTGCTGATGGCCGACGAGCCGACCGGCGATTTGGACAGCGTGACGGCGGACCGTGTTTTTGAGTTGATTGAAAAGTTACACGAAACTCATGGGCTCACATCGATCCTGGTGACGCACAATATGGATCTGGCGGCGCGGTGCACGCGAACTTTGCGGCTGGAAAAAGGACGGTTGACGGAGATCACAGACGGCGGGGCCAAGAGGCCGCAAGCTGGAATCTAAGTTGGGAAAAAGCACCACTTTGGCAGGTTTTTGAGTCTTAATAAGTAGCAACCTCATCGGGGGGCATGCCACCCGTGTAGGGCGCAGAGGTCGGGGTGGTAGTCGGGCGGCGAAAAGGCCGGTCGACGCCAAGGGTGGAAAGCAACCCAGGACCATCCAAAAGAGCTGTTCGGAGCGAAGGCGATCATTTCTAGGGAGCTCCGGCGGCAAAGCAACGAAAGGGCGCGTGCAGGCTGGGTCGAAGCCGGGAGAAGCACCGGACGGCCACTCCAGTCGAATGCCCTGATTGAGGGAGTTCATCATGTTCGAACGGTATACGGAGAAGGCACGGCGCGTGATCTTCTTCGCGCGTTATGAGGCAAGCCAGTTCGGCTCACCTTATATCGAGACCGAACACTTGTTGCTGGGCCTCTTGCGCGAAGATAAGGCGTTAACCAATCGCTTTCTGCGCTCGCATGCATCGGTCGAGTCGATCAGAAAGCAAATTGAAGCCCACACCACGATCCGCGAGAAGGTTTCAACGAGCGTGGACCTGCCGCTTTCGAACGAGTGCAAGCGTGTGCTGGCGTATGCGGCCGAAGAGGCGGAACGGCTGGGTCACAAGCACATCGGAACAGAACATCTGCTGCTGGGTCTGCTGCGCGAAGAGAAGTGCTTTGCGTCGGAGATCCTGCAGGAGCGGGGACTGAAGCTGGCGCAGATTCGCGACGAGCTGGCGCGGGTGACGCAGGAAAAGGCGCCGCAGCAGCAAAGGCAGCGCGAGTCGAGTCTTCTGGCGGAGTTCAGCCGCGATTTGACGCAGGCGGCGATGGACGGGCAACTGGATCCGTTGGTGGGCCGCGAAAGCGAGCTGGAGCGCGCGATTCAAATCCTGTGCCGCCGCACCAAAAACAATCCTGTGCTGATTGGCGAGCCCGGTGTAGGCAAGACGGCGATCGTGGAAGGCCTGGCGCAGCGCATTGCTGATGGCGAGGTGCCCAGTTTCCTGGCCGACAAACGGGTGCTGGCCCTGGACCTCTCGCTGATCGTGGCGGGCACAAAGTATCGCGGGCAGTTCGAGGAACGGCTGAAGACCATCATGAAGGAGTTGATGGAGAGCCAGAACTCGATCGTCTTCATCGACGAGTTGCACACGCTTGTAGGCGCGGGATCGGCGGAAGGATCGCTGGATGCGGCGAACATTCTGAAGCCGGCGCTTTCACGCGGCGAGATTCAATGCATCGGCGCAACCACGCCGGGTGAGTATCGCAAGTCGATCGAGAAGGATCGCTCGCTGGAGCGGCGCTTCCAGGCCGTGAAGGTGCCGCCGCCGAACGAAGCCGAAGCCATAAAGATCATCATGGGCATTAAGGACCGCTACGAGAAGTTCCACGCGGTCAGCTACACCGACGCCGCGGTGGAATTTGCTGTGGCGCACTCGAACCGCTACATTCCCGACCGGTTTTTGCCGGATAAGGCGATTGATTTGATCGACGAGGCAGGTGCGCGCGTGAAGCTGCGCCAGACCTCGCTGCCCGAAGAGATCACCGAGGTGCAAAAGCGGATCAAGTTCATCGTGCACCGCATGGACTCGGCGATTGCGAATCACGAGTTCGAGAAGGCGCGGTTCTACAGCGACGAGGAGCGCAAGGAGCGCGAGAACCTGCGCGCACTGCGCGACAAGTATCATCTCGACGATTCGGCAGCCGGCATCGTGGGCCGTGAGGACATTGAAGATGTCGTGTCCCGCTGGACGGGCGTTCCTGTCACCAGCATCAAGGAAGAAGAGACGCAGAAGCTGCTGCGAGTGGAAGAAGAGCTGCACAAGCGCGTGATCTCGCAGGACAAGGCGATCAGCGCGCTGGCGCGAGCCATTCGCAGATCGCGCGCGGGTTTGAAGTCGCCGCACCGGCCCATCGGGAGCTTCCTGTTCCTGGGTCCCACGGGCGTGGGCAAAACGGAAATGGCGCGCACGCTGGCCAACTTCCTGTTCGGCTCGGACAAGGCGCTGATCCGCTTCGATATGTCGGAGTTCATGGAGAAGCATTCGGTGTCGAAGCTCATCGGCTCGCCTCCGGGATATGTGGGCTACGAGGAGGGCGGGCAGCTCACGGAGCGCGTGAAGCGGTCACCGTACTCGGTGGTGCTGCTGGACGAGATCGAAAAGGCGCATCCGGATGTGTTCAACATCCTCTTGCAGGTGTTTGAGGACGGGCAACTGACCGACGGGCTGGGCAACACCGTCGACTTCAAGAACACGATCCTCATCATGACCTCGAACATTGGCGCGCGCCACCTGCAGAAGCGGCAGGGACTCGGGTTCCAGAGCGAGCGCGAGGAGACGGTGAGCGAAAAGGTCGAAGAGCTGGTGAAGAACGAGGTGAAGAAAACCTTCAACCCCGAGTTCCTCAACCGGCTCGACGAAGTGATCCTCTTCCAGTCGCTCAACGATGCGGACCTGATCCAGATCGTCGAGCTGCTGGTGCAGCAGCTGAACGCCAACCTGGCGCAGAAGTCGATCACGATTTCGGTGACCGAGGATGCGAAGAAGTGGATTCTCGAAAAGACGCTTGTCGACCGCAGCTACGGGGCGCGCCCACTGCGTCGCGCATTGCAGCGGTACGTCGAAGATCCGCTTTCGGAGGCGCTGATCGCAGGGCAGATTCAGGAGCGGCCTGCGTTTCTCGAGGTGTATCTCGATGCCAACCAGCTCTTCTATCGCCCGGTAAGCGCGGACGACAGCGGCAGCGACGAGAAAGAGAAGGCAACGGGCGTCCTGCTCTACAGCAACTAGTGTCCCGTCCCTGAAGTTCAGGCCATAAACAGAGCTGTCATCCTGAACGAAGTTTGCCGCGATTTGCGGCAAACGGAGTCGAAGGATCTGCGGTTGCTCCTTGCGAATTATGCTACGAACTTCTGGGACGCCACACTAGGTTTCTGACCGCTTAGTGTTGTACCAATGGGGGTGCCCCAGGTCTCGATTTTGAGACCTGGGAACCGCGAAACTGATGGTACGAATTCATGCGGTCACAGACCTAGCGCGCGTTTTGCTTGCATCACCAGGCCCCCGGCGAGTCCGGGGGCTTTTTGTTTCAGATGTCATCGCGCACTTTGTTGACAAGCGCGGTCATCCGTCGAAACTGCTATACTGCCGATCACGGGGCGTATATCAATGACCGAAAGGCGGCATCAACAGGTTTGGCTATGGGTTGCGGCAATTGCAATCGTGGCTGCACTCGTGCTGATGCTGGTTCCGCAGGCGCATTCGGGTCATGCGGTTAATTGGCTGGCGATGCTTCCCGTCCTGTTCATCGGATTGATCGCGCCGCAAACCTTGTTGGCCACTCTGGCGATTCGCGACTCGGTTCGCACGGCCGATGTTCCGGCCCTTCACGCTTCATTCCAGCGCCCACCACCCTTCCGGATCGGCTAGATTCCTCAGCATATTGTGCGGCCTTCGCAGGCAGTTTTTTGTTGCTGCGGCCTGCATCGCTCTTTGAGGTCTTCCATCGTCCGGAGGGTTCCCGATGAGTTCCAGTCTCTTGTGTGCCGGTTATTTTGCGTTCACGTTTCCATATCTGGCAATTGCCGCCATTCTGCTCCACAACAAATTGCGTCGTCTGCGCTGGAGGTACGGTAAGAATTTGCGCAGGCCAAATCCAGCTCTTTGCACAACGTCAGCGGCACTCGGCGCCATGCTCATGTTCGCTCAGATCTTCTATCGCCCATCGATGTCTTACGCCGTGGAAGCACGGGAACAGATCGATGCCGAGGACGAGGATTCAGGCGATCCGGACCATCCGGATAAGTTGCTGCACGGCCAACTCAAACGGATTCGCAGGGGTGAGAGTGTCGGCGATCTTGTTCTGCGGATGTGAATTGTGGCCGAACGCGCCTTCTGCGCTTCGCCGGCCTTTCCGACCGGCCGCGCAGCGCGTCTTCCCCCTTCCATTTACACTTATAACTGGAGAACTGTGTGGTTTTCGACAAGGTTTTAACAAAGGTTTTCGGCACCGCGAACGAGCGCCTGATCAAGCGTTTGAAGCCCCTTGTGGCGGCAATCGGCGCGATGGAACCGGAGACGAAGAAGCTCTCGGATGAAGAGCTTAGGGGCAAGACGGCCGAGTTCAAGGCGCGCATTGCGAAGCGGCTGGAAGGAATTTCGAACGAAGAGGAAAAGAAGAAGGCCGAACAGGAGGCATTGGAGGAGATCCTGCCGGAGGCATTCGCGGTGGTGCGCGAGGCCGGATGGCGCGCCGTGCAGATGCGCCACTTCGACGTGCAGATGATTGGCGGAATGGTTCTGCACCAGGGCAAGATCGCCGAAATGAAGACCGGCGAGGGCAAGACGCTCGTAGCCACGCTGAGCTGCTATCTCAATGCGCTGGCCGGCCACGGCGTACACGTGGTGACGGTGAATGATTACCTGGCCAAGCGCGACGCCGAATGGATGGGCAAGATCTACGAGTTTCTGGGGCTGGGCGTGGGCGTCATCGTGCACGACCTCAGCGATGAAGAGCGCCGCGCCGCGTATGCCGCCGATATCACCTACGGCACCAACAACGAATTCGGCTTCGACTACCTGCGCGACAATATGAAGTTCGACATCAAGGATTGCGTGCAGCGCGGGCATTATTACGCGATCGTGGACGAGGTGGACTCGATCCTGATCGACGAAGCGCGAACGCCGCTGATCATCTCCGGCCCGACCGACCAGACCACCGACAAATACGCGCGCGTGCGGCGCATCATTCCCCAACTGGAAATGGGCGAAGAGGTCGAGTGGACCGACACGCGGCGCCAGGAAGAACTGGGCATCCGGCTTGCCGAGAACGAAAAGTACATGAGCGGCGACTACTTCGTCGATGAGAAACAGCGCACCATTGGAGTCACCGACTCGGGATGGGAGACGATTGAGAAGGCGCTTGGCATTGGGAACATCGCCGATGCGGAGAACTGGGACCTGAAGCACTACGTGGAGACAGGGATCAAGGCTCATGCGCTCTATAAGCGCGACGTGGATTACGTGGTGAAGGACGGCGAGGTCATTATCGTCGATACGTTCACTGGCCGCCTGATGCCGGGGCGGCGCTGGAGCGACGGACTGCACCAGTCGGTTGAGGCCAAGGAAGGCGTCAGCATCCGCAAAGAAGATCAGACGCTGGCGACGATCACCTTCCAGAATTACTTCCGGCTTTACCAGAAGTTGAGCGGCATGACCGGCACAGCTGAGACGGAAGCGGCTGAGTTCGAGAAAATTTACGAACTCGAGATTGTTGTCATTCCCACCAACAAGGTGCTGCGCAGGCTCGAAAATCCCGACGTGGTGTTTCGCACGGAGAAGGAAAAATACAAGGCCGCGGCCGACAACATCGCCGAGTTGCACGAAAGCGGCCAGCCGGTGTTGGTGGGAACGGTGTCGATTGAGAAATCAGAACGGTTGTCGGCGATTTTGCAGAAGAAGGGCGTGCGCCACGTGGTGCTGAACGCGAAGTTTCACGAGCGCGAGGCCGAGATTGTGGCGCAGGCTGGGCGCCGCGGCACGGTGACGATTGCCACCAACATGGCGGGGCGCGGCACAGACATTCTGCTGGGCGGCAACGCCGAGTTCATGGCGCGGCAGGAACTGGTAAAGAGCAAGGATGCCCACGGAAACTCGAAGGCACGGGCGATCAGCGTGGCCGAGGGTGCGATCAATCCCATGGCGCCGGCGGGATTCCTGCGCTTCTACTACCAGGGGCAGGAGTTTGAGGTTTCCGAGACGGATTGGGCCGAGACGCTGAAGGGCCACGCCGAGTGGGCGCAGAAAGAACATGACGAGGTAATCAAGGTCGGCGGGCTATTCATTCTGGGGACGGAGCGGCACGAGTCGCGGCGCATCGACAACCAGTTGCGCGGGCGCGCGGGACGCCAGGGCGATCCCGGCGAATCGCGTTTTTATCTGTCGCTCGAAGACGACTTGATGCGCATCTTCGCCAAGCAGTGGGTGAGCACTCTACTGGAGCGGCTGGGCATGGAAGAGGGCGTGCCCATCGAGTCGAAGATGATTTCGAAGCGCATCGAAGGCGCGCAGAAGGCGGTTGAAGCGCAGAACTTCGAGGCGCGCAAACATCTGCTCGAGTACGACGACGTGATGAACAAGCAGCGCGAGGCGGTGTACGGCCTGCGGCGGCAGCTGCTGGAAGGCGTCGATCAGCGCGAACTCATTCTGGAAGATTATGTCGGCGGAGTTCTCAGCGGGCTGCTGGACGAGTGCTGCAACGAGCGGAGCCGGCAGGATCAATGGGATTTCAAGACGCTCGCCGAGAAGCTCGTTGACCACTTCGGCTTCAATCTCGGGACTTCGGGAATCAAGCCGGAGGAACTGACGCGGCACGAGCTGGGCGAGGAGATTTTCGGCAAGCTCACCGAAGCTTACGAGGCCAAAGAGAAGATTCTGGGCGCGGCGACCATGCGCTACCACGAGCGGATGGTGATGCTGACCGTGATCGACGGGCTGTGGAAGGATCATCTGCTCAACATGGACCACCTGAAAGAAGGGATCGGCCTGCGCGGATATGCGCAGCGCGATCCGCTGGTGGAGTACAAGCGGGAATCGTTCGAAATGTTCGAAGCCATGATGCTGAAGTTCCAGGAAGACACGGTTCGTTTCCTCTTCCGGATGCAGATCATCGGTCCCGACGGGCAGCCCATGGATGCGGCGCCACGGCCGCAGCGCGTGGTTCCCAAGGCTCCGCCGGTGGCGAGCGCGGCGCAGCCCATCCATGCGGACAATGCTCCGCAATCGATCTACGCGGATAACGCGCCGCGCGAAATCGCGATCCCCACGCGAGCCCCGTCGACGACCATCGACTTGCTTGAAAAGGAGTTCCATCGCAAGAAGGAGCGGGAACTGGCGGTGGCGAGCCGCCAGGGCGGCGGAGATGCGAGCCAGCCGACTCAGCGCAGAACTGGCAAGACGCCCGGACGCAACGATCTCTGCCCCTGCGGCAGCGGGAAGAAGTACAAGAAGTGCCACGGTGCGACGGCAGGGTAGAGAACCAGGGACCAAGCGAACGAGGGAACAAGAAACCCAGTGAGGTATGTCAGGAGTTTCTAGGATAAGTTACTAAGAGCGCTTTTCAAAAATCGGTTTTGTAACAAGGGCACGGCTTTAGCCGGGCCGAAAAAAGCAGAGAAACACTGGGCTTTAGCCCCTGAGGGATGACAACTCAGATCGGCACAATCGTTTTTGAAACACGCTCTAGGTTTCTGACCGCTTAGTTTTGTACCAAAGGGGGTGCCCCAGGTCTCGATTTTGAGACCTGGGAACCGCGCCGGTCTCGTTTTCCTAGCGCAGGAAGCGGAAGAAGCCTTTTTTCTCGTCCTTTTCGGAGGTCAGGCCGCCTGCAGTTTTGGCCATGTTGCGGATGGATTGCGCAATGGCCGAATCGATCATCACCATGGGCGTAGCGGTTTCGCGTCTTCTGCGTGCGGCGGCCCAGTCGTCGGGAATCTTCCAATCGGCAGGTTTGGTGAGGGCCTCGGTGATGGTCTTATCGTCAAAGAGCAGGTCGCTCGCTTTGTAACGGTTGACGATGATCTGGACGTTTTCGCCGCGCTGGGCAAAGAAGCGTTTCATCATCAGATTTGCGGCGCGCAACTCCGAGACGCCAACCTGCGTGACCAGGAAGACGGTCGACGACGGACCGAAAAGCGCAGAATTCATCAGGTCGAGCCGCGATCCGGCATCCACGACAACGAAGTCGAAGTTCTGGCGCGTGACAGTCACGAGCTTGTTGATGGCTTCTTCAGTGGGCGAGGCCTCGGGAAAGTCGGAGGGTGCGCCGAGAACCGACAACCCCGAGCTATGCTTGGCTACGAGGGTAGAGAGCAACTTTGCATCGAGCCGATCGGCGCTTTGCAGGGCCCCGGCAACCGAATATTCGGTTACGATGCCGAGATTGATCGCCGCATCTCCGAGCGGCAGACCGAGATCGACGAGCAGGGTTTGACGGCTGGACTCCTCGGCCAGTGCAAGCGCAAAATTGGCCGCGAGAGTAGTGACGCCGCAGCCGCCTTTGCTCCCCAGAAATACGAACAGCTTGCCGCCGCTGATTTTTGCCTCGGTGGGGGGGGGAGGAGGCGCCTCGTCGCGATTCTTGACGGCCAATTTTAGCGCAGCAGCGAGTTCCATTGCGTCGATGGGCAGGGTGAAGAACTCGCGGACACCGGCACGCATGAAGCGAACAGCAAGCTTCATGTCGGCTTGCGACGAGTAAGCCATCACATAATTTTGGCCGCCGGCGCAGAGGTTCTCGACAATGCCGAGAGCGTATTCCGGGTCGAAGTCGGCGTCGACCATCAGCACATCGTACGTCTGTGCCAGCTTTTGCGGCAGATCCTCGCGTTTCGGGGGATAGGAGGCGAACTCGGTGACGCGGAGGCCATGGTGCTCGCCCAGGGCGCCCGTGACGGCCTTGAGGCGGCTTTCGTCCGGGCCCATAATTCCAATGGCCAAACTGATCTCGTCCGGGCTTACCGGCGCCCTTGGAATTTCGAGCATAGAACAGTGACTTCTCCCAAATGCTTATGATATTCCATCTTATTGCTGAGATGGGACTTGTTGTGCATCTTTCGGGGCAGCCACGGAGCACTGAGAGAGGGCGGAAAGACGCTAAGGCCCTGAAAGGGCAAGGGTAATTGAGTGTTAGTAACTTTGGGCACAGTGCAATGCAAAATCCGGCAATTGTCTCGTGGGCTTTGCTTCAGTTTTTTCATGCCCGACGAACGCCCCGACGAATGGAGCGACGGAGCCGGGCCCGGTGAGCATCGGCAGTTGACGGGACGAATTGCCACGGGCCGGTGATCAGAGAAAAATCGCTTCGGCCGCTGCCTGCTCGCAAATTCCGAAGCACCGTTGCCTGTGGAAGATCCGCGGACGCGACGGCAGGGATTCATCGGAGATCTCCCGATTTCGAGACTGCGGCGAAGGTGAGGTCTTGAGCGGCCGAGCCGTGGCGCGCGCGCCATTGATCGAAGAGCCTGCCGTAGCTGAGCGTGATGTATTCAGCGGGACCGATTCCCAGGCGCGGCGCAACGCGGTCGATCCAAGTTGATGAACCTTCGAGCTCGGCGTAATTGCCGATGGGCGTTTCGTCGACAACGCAATGTCCTTCTCCGTCGTGCCACTCGGTGCGCCACTTCTCGTAGCGAAACGCTGCTACCAGGCCAAGAGAGAGAAACACCGCGGCCAGGACGTCCCCGTCGGCGACTCCGGTCTCCGTTTCGACTCGATGTTTATGGCGGTTGATGTTCGCGTCTGCGGTGCCCGGCGTTCCGTGGGGCATGCGCTTGTGCGTCAGGGTCCACCGGCCCGTATAGTTGCGAATGCGGAGAATCTCAGTGTGGGCGCGAAGCTGGCGATCCGGTGTGTCATAGAGGACGTTGCTCTCAAAGCTCCGCGGCGTTTCGAGACGAAAGCCGATGGCCTCGAGGCGCAGCGCAAGCGCGGCCAGGTCATCGACGCGGAATTTGATCTCAGTCTCGATCGCCATCGACAAGAGTAAGTATAAAAGGCGGTGGCAGGATCGGCTTCGGGAGGCGAGAATAGCGAAGTGAAGACGCTGCGGCTATCGATCGATGCGAACCACATGGAGACGCAGGAATCGTGCGAAATTCTCAAGCGCACGGCAGAGATTCTGCGCGGAGGAGGATTGGTTGCGTTTCCAACGGAGACCGTCTATGGGTTGGGCGCCAATGCAATGGATAGCGCGGCAGTGGCGAAGATCTTCGCGGCGAAGTCGAGGCCGGCATGGGACCCGGTGATTGTGCATGTGGCGTCGCGCGCGATGCTCGACGAATTGGTGGAGGGTGTTCCGGAGCAGGCGCAGCGCCTCATCGAGACGTTCTGGCCGGGACCGCTCACACTGCTGCTCAAGCGTTCGCGCGCGGTGCCCGATATAGTGACGGCGGGGAGACCGCTGGTTGGAGTGCGCATGCCGTCGCACCCGGTCGCACTCGAGTTGATTCGGCAGGCGGGAGTTGCTGTGGCCGCGCCGAGTGCCAACCGCTTTGGGCACATCAGCCCCACCACCGCCGCGCACGTGCTTCACGATCTGGATGGCCGCATCGATGCGGTCGTGGATGCGGGCGCAACCGAGCGTGGCGTCGAATCGACGGTCATCGATCCATCGCTGAGACCGATGGTGATTTACCGGCCGGGCGCGGTCACGGCGGAAGAGATTCGTGAGATCGCGGGGCCGGTCGAGCTTTATCAGGACGACGGAGTGCTCCGCGAAACGCCTGCGGAGGCGCTGCCGTCGCCAGGCGTTGGGCTGCGGCACTATGCGCCGAAGGCGCGGCTGGTGCTTGTCGAGGCGGCAGACGATGAATGGGGCGACAGTCTCAAAGAAGCTGTAAGGGCCGGAAGCGGAGAGCGTCTGGGAGTGATGTTGCCCGAAGGACTGATCGCCGCGCGTGAGATCGGTGCCGCAGAGGTTTTCGAATGGGGAGATTGGGACGCTCCAGAGACCCTTGCGCAGGGGCTTTACGCGGGATTGCGTACGCTGGATGCTGCGGGATGTACGGTGATCGTGTGCCCTTTGCCGCGAGCGGTGGGAATTGGTTTGGCAATTCGCGACCGGCTGCGAAAGGCAGGAGCCAATGGGCCAAAGGAGCAAGAGACCAGGATCAAGCTCTAGGTTTCTGAGCGCTTAGTTTTGTACCAATGGGGTGCCCCAGGTCTCGATTTTGAGACCTGGGAACCGCGAAACTGTTGGGACGAATTCATGCGGTCAGAGACCTTGTGTCCTGTCCCTGAAGTCCAAGCCATAACTATAGATGTCATCCTGAGCGAGGTTTGCCGCGTTTTGCGGCAAACGGCGTCGAAAGCCTGCCCGCCGTGGCGGGGATCTGCGGTTGCTCCTTGCGAATGATGCCACGAACTCCCGGGACGCCACACTAGAACCGGTTGCATAAATGGCTTTGTAACAAGGGCACGACTTCAGTCGGGCCGCAAAAGGCGCATAAAACGCGGGGCTTTAGCCCCTGAGGAACCCCTTACAGCCGACCCCGGGGATTTATGCAACCGGTTCTAGACCCTTATCCGTTGTCGCCGAGCTTGTACATATACTTGATGGCCGATTTGTACACCAGGGTTCGGGAACGTCCGCGAACCTTGAGTGAATTGCGATCGTACCATTCGATGCAGCCGTCCAGGCGTTCGCCATCTTCAAGCACAATCACCATCGGGGTCTGCGACTGGATTTGCTTCTGCAGATAGAAGAGTTCGGCATGACGATTTGGCGCGTCCACTTCGAATGTCCGCGCGGGAAATTGGAAGGGAGACGGCGGAGGGAACCCTTTTTTGGTGCGCGGTGCAAGGCCCGCCGCTCCAGGGGCACGCGGCGTAGACAGAGCGGATGAAATGCTCATGGAAAACGGTCCTCTCTCACAAAAAATGAATGATCAGCTTATAAAGCCCGTATCGGCCTTCAGCCAGAAGTCCCCACTCCTGGCCGCCCCAAATATCAGATGCCTGTCACCCCGCAGCCGCGAGACACACAAGTAATTTCTTACGGACAGGAAACGTGTTTCCCCGTGTTCGTGAATTGCGTGGGAGCGCTCTTACCCAGAGAGATGCTCGGAGCCGGCTGGAGGTTGCTCTTTCATTCTGCTGCCATCTATGCGCAGCGTCAAGCGGTGAGATAACCGGAGCATAAAGGAAACATAAGGATTCGGGAGGACAACTTGCCATGACGAGAGAACGATGGCCTTTGGTCACATCGCTGGATTCGCGGCCAGACTGACTGCCATGGCGTCGAGGGAAAGCGAACGAAGCAGGTTGCGGCGCATGCCTTGCTCCACTTGGACGAGGGCGCGAGCGGCGCCGTCGATCCAGTCGATAGTGAGCCCGTCGGCGAGGCGCGCCAGCTCAGCGGAGAGATCGATGTTGCGAATGAAGGCCGGCGTTCCGGCAACCATGAGCAGCAGATCTTCAATCAAGCTGGAGAGCGCGCGCAGCAGATTGACGGTTTTCTCCTGGCCGTCGGCGCCAGCGCGATAGCTCTCGGTGGCGTGGAAAAGGGTGGAGTAGTCAGGCTCGCGCAGCGCAGTGCGCAGAATGACGAGTGCATCTTCGCGGCTCGCAAGCCATGCCGCGAGATCGAGCGAGAGAGCACGGCCGACTGCGCCTTGAGCGAGGCGCGCCACCAGCGCGCGATCCTGCGGCTTGAGCTCTGGGCGGCGGCGCGCGAGAAGCGATTCGAGATCGGATGCGGGCAGAGCGCCCAGCCGATGCACCACGGCGCGAGAGCGAATGGTGGGCAGAAGTTCCTGCGGATTTTCGGTGAGGAGAATCAGCGAGGTGTGCGCAGGCGGTTCTTCGAGCAGCTTGAGAAGGCTGTTGGCAGCCTCTTTCATGAAGGCCGATGAAGTGAAGATGGTGAAAGTGCGCGCGGCCTCGACGGGCGGACGGTAGTAGGCGACGTGAATGGCCTGGCGCACCTGGCCGAGCTTGATCATGAGCTGCGGCGGGTCGGGCGGAATCACGAGGAGATCGGGATGCGTCTGGATCAGGATGCGGGTTTCGCGCTTGTCGGTTTCGCGAAGGTCATCGCGGGCGGCGACTGCTTCTTCGACGAGCGTTTCGAGATTCGCTGACTGGGCGATGCGCGTGCAGTTTTGGCAGACGCCGCAAAAGTCGGGCAGCCCGTCGGACTCACTGGGGTTAAGGCAGTTCACGGCCTGGGCCAGCATCAGCGAGAGCGTGTACTTACCCGCACCGCGCGGTCCGGCGAGGATGAGCGAGTGCGGAAACCGGCCCGCGCGCACACTCTCGCGCAGATGCGTGACGGTTGCCGTGTTGCCGAGGAAATCCTGGAAGCCCACGGAATGAGAGTAGCAGGAACAGGGATCAGGGTCAGTCCTCAAGGATCAGACGCAGTTTAAGGGGATAAACGGACCGAAGAAGAAACGCCGCAGGCCGGATGCCCAGGTGAGGCGAGCCGGGCGCCCCACCCTCGCGACGTTTCTGTTTTTGTCGCTAGGGTGGGAAAAGCCGACTCTGCCAACCACGCTGCTTTTTGATTTGTCAACCTGAGCGGAGCGCGTTTGGGGCCCCATGATCGTTTCCCGATGATGGGGTAAGTGGAGTCGAAAGCCTGCCCGCCGTGGCGGGGATCTGCTTTTCGTTCTTTCCCGCGCGCAGACTCAATCCCCCTCGCCGGGTGCCCCACATCTCGATTTTGAGATGTGGGAAACGATTGCGCCGAGGGCTGACCACCGCTTCCCGGTGTATACTCGGCGAGTCCCCCGTACCACCATCGCAACCATCCTGTCCCCGTCTTCGAAGACCCCGCACGTTCCCCTGTTCGCGAAGGCCTTCATTCCAATTACGCCCGGCTGCAACGCCGGACCTTCAAACGTCGGGAGCGCGCTCCCGTCTTGCACCACGGAGGTTTTCATGATCTGGATTCAGAAAAAGGTCTTCTGCCTTTGCATCTTCGCATTGGCCATTGTGGCGGCAGCGCTCGGTTCAACCGCGTCCGCTCAAGAAGGAAACATTCGCAGCGTGTCGTTCTACACCGTCAAGCCCGATCGTGTCGGCGATTTTCAGGCTGAAATCAAGGAATACAACGCGCTGTTGGCAAAAGGCGGGTCCACGATGTACAGCACAACCTGGGTTTCTCTCACCGGGCCCCGTGAGTATGCCCACGTCACTCTCTACACCAAGTGGGCCGATCTCGACGCCGGCGCTGATCCAAAAATGAAGGACCTGGCCGCAGACCTGGCGCGCGTCAACATGCGCATCGTCGATTGCACCGAAAGCTGGCACCGGACCATCGAGGAGGTTGTGCCCGATCTCAGCCTGCCCGACACCAACACCATGCCCAAAATGATTCGTGTTCTCGTAACCGACGTGCGCCCCGATAAGTACAACGAGTATCTCGACCTCGAGAAAAGCGATATCCTGCCCGCGGTCAAGAAAAGCGGCGCACCCTACTACAATTTCGCTGAAACGCGCTACGGGAACTCCAACTTGGAAGTCACTTCAGTCACCGGCTTCGACAGTTGGACCGATCTCGATGCCGGTGTTGGCGCACAAAAAGGACTAAGCAAAGAGGACTACAGTGCTCTGCTGGAAAAGGTCAGGCCGCTGATCGCAAAAAGCGAGTTCAACATTTATCACTACGAGTCCGATCTGAGCTATATGCCACCGACCGCCGCAAAGTGAAATCTCGTCTAACACAAAAACTCTCTGTGCCCCATTCATGGCGCAGTTTTTGCGCCGGGCGGCGGGTGCCCCAACCTCGCGACGTTTCTGTTTTTGTCGCTAGGGTGGGAAAAGCCAACTCTGCCAACCACGCTGCTTTTTGATTTGTCATCCTGAGCGGAGCGCGTTTGGGGCCCCATGATCGTTACCCGATCATGGGGTAAGCGGAGTCGAAAGCCTGCCCGCCGTGGCGGGGATCTGCTTTTCGTTCTTTCCCGCCAGGTGCCCCATCCTTCCGCAGCTTCATCGCGGAAGGGTGGGTTCGCGCAGACCCGGAAAAACCGGACCGGCCCCGCCTGATCCACCGAGTAAACCGCTTCCGGTGTAGAATCGCTTTTTCCATGGCAAAGGGTCTTGTTCGTTGCGCGCAGGAATGACAGAACGAAAGGACGGTCCATTGAGCGGAATCGATATTTCAGAGGCTAATGCCGGGATACCAAGAAAGGCGCGATTCGACGATGGAATGATAGCCGCATTGGTTTTCACTTTGTTCTTCTTCGTGTTGTGGCTAATCCCGGTAGGCTTCCGAGCCTATGACGTCCACACGTTTTATGTCTTGCGTCAAGCAGGATATGAGGCAAGTGGCGAAGTTACAAAAAGCTATCCTGGTCGCGGTAGCGTGGATGTGAATTATAGGTTTTCCGTTGACGGAGTGGTCTACACCGGCGACGCGAAAATGATAGGAGATGACTACAGGATTCAAGCACCGGGCGACACTATTCTTATCCGGTACTTACCGAAAAATCCGAGCGTCAATCAACCAGTTAATTGGGAATGGTTTTCGTCATGGGAATTACCTTATTACGTCTTGGGGTTGGGACTCTTAGCAGGGGTAGGAGCATTACTTGTTGCGGGATGGAGAAAAAGGCGACTGGCTCGCATCGGGATTGTTGTTGAAGGAAGAGTGACAGGTTGTGTCCCTGACGGCAATCGTTTCAAGGCATATTACGAATTCACAACGAAAGATAAGGTTTGGGCTGAAGGTAGCACCCAGATGTCGGAAGAATGCAAAGTTGGAGCGTCTATTCCTGTCATATATCTTCGAAGCAATCCTAAGAGGAATGACCTTTTCCTTATGTGAGTCCCGACCGGCGAGTGGCCCACCCCTAACTTCCGCCACTGTGGGTGCCCCATCCTAAACGCGCTCTTTGCGATTAGGGTGGGATCGCGCAAGCTCCTATTCCCTATTCCCTGTCTTTCTCATCCACCGGGTTGTGAGTGCCCCGTCCTCAGTCGTTAGGGCGTCTAACACAAAACTCTTTGTGCCCCATTCATGGCGCAGTTTTGCTCCGGGTGGCGGGTGCCCCATCCTCGCTTTGCGAGAGTGGGAAAAACCGATTGCCCCACCCTCGCGACGTTTCTGTTTTTGTCGCTAGGGTGGGAAAAGCCAACTCTGCCAACCACGCTGCCAGGTGCCCCGTCCTAGCTCGCTAGGGCGGGATGGTCTTTGCCCGCTCGCTCACCCGCCCCTCGCACCCGCTACTCCCTCTTTCAGTCAAGCCCCTCTCTCCGTGACTCGCTCCATCCAAGCCACTTAACTTTGCAGACTATATCGCCCTTTCCCGCACAATCAAGATGAGCGCAGAAACCAATGAAAAACATTACTGTAACTGTCTCCACCGAAACCTATTACCGGGCCCGCATCTGGGCCGCAAAGCACATGACCTCCGTCTCGTGCATCGTCGGCAAAATGCTGCGTCAAATGGCGGAGCAAACTCCTGCCGGCACCCCTCCCAAAAATTTTTTAAAATGGCTGTGAAACTGTGGACCCCAGTACAATCAACAACTTGCGGCCACAGTTTCACAGTCTCACAGTTTCACAGCCTCTTGAGCCCGCGTCACCCGCCGACATCCCACCCTGACAAGTTGAGGCGGCGCACGCGGGTTGGCAAAAATCACGCGGTCAAAAAAACTACGGCAGCAGGCCAAACTCGGCGACGCCGCCGGGAGTGCCGACGAACACTTTTCCGTTGGTGATTACGGGCGTGATGAACTTGTTGCCGCTGCCGAAGTTGTCGCGGCCATTGGCGGCCTGGTTACTGCCGTAAAGTTCCTGCAGAGTTGTGGCGTCGTAGGCGTACAGCACGGCCGGCGAGGAGTTTGAAGCGGCCCACACGATTCCGTTGGTAGTTCCGTTGGCGCTGACCGATGGCGTTGCGCCGGGATATGGAAACGAAGTTGTGCTCTGCGCTGCGGCTGCTGTGGCCAGATTTGCGTTTGCAATGGGAAAAGACTTGAGCGTGTCGCCAACCGCGGCGTAGTAGACGGTGTTGTTGAAATACGCAGGCATGGAGTAGACGCCGCCAATGGGGCTGTTGATCTGCTGATAGATGGCGCTGTCGTTTTGCGCATTGAATTTGCCCATGTTGTCGCGGTTGACCACGTAGATGTTCGCATCTTTTCCTGCGCCGACGGCGAGGTGGTGAACGCTGCCGGATGCATCAGTGAGGTCGGGCAGCACAAGTGCGCCGCCGGAGCCGAGATCTTCGTCGCCGTTAGATTCGGCAACAGTGTTCGAGGGCTCGAAGTAGTCGGCTACGGCGAGACCGCCATTCGCAGTAGAAACTTTGAGGAATCCATTGCCGAAATCGCCGTTGACGGGAAAGCCGCTGGCGCTGAGGGTTGTGTCGAAGGTGCCGTTGGCGTCGAGGAAATAGATATTGCCGCTTGTGTCGGCGGCGAGGCCGGCGCCCGACATCCAGATCGATCCTTCGCTGCCGTTGGGCGTGAGGTTGAGGACGGCGGTCTGGGCAAGCGAGGATTCGCTATACGCCATGAGCCACCCGGTGTAAGACCCCTGGTCGCAGTGCGAGGTCCAGCCGAGGTAGATGGTGTGATTCATGAGCAGCAGGCCGGCGCGCTCCGCATACTGGCCTGGGTCGAAGTCAACTTTTCCGCCGGAGCTGTTCGAGCCGGTGCCGGGATAGGTGGCGGCGATCTCGGTGGGGCTGCCGGAGAGTTCTGCGCCAGTGGTGACGTCAAGGGCGTGCAGGCGCTGATGATATGCGCCGGAGGAATCCTTCGTCATGCCGACGACAAAGATTGCGCCATCCGTTCCGGCGCTGCGATCGATGACCGGGGTGGAAGTGATGCCGATCTCCGGCGAGATCTGGCCGCAGCCGTGATCGTCGCTCGTGGTTTCATTGGCGCCGAGCACTGAGGTCTTCCAAAGCTGCGCGCCGGTGTCGGCATTGAAGGCGTAGACACTGTCGTGTTCGGTGGCGACAAACACAACATTTTGTGAATGCCCCACGACGGTGAGGTTTCCAAGATAGAGCGGCTGCGCATCGACAGCTCCATCCACCGCAAGGACGCGGAGCAAACCAAATTTGGTGGAGGTGACATTGGCAGGCGTGAGAGCCGTTTCGTTGGGATTGAGGCCGGTGCGCTCAATGTCATCGTGGTAGGTGGTGATGTCGACGTCGGATGGGCTGGCGGGATTCGTGGGGTTGGTGGGAGCGGAGGCTGCGGTGACGGCGAGAGCGAGAGAGGCTTTCGAGGTAAGCGTTCCTGCAGTGCCGGCGAACTGAACGGTTGCAGTGGCCGCAGGGGCTGAGGCTGCCGCTGCGATGCTGACTTGCTCGGGAGTTCCTGGGGTGAGGGTGAATGTAGCAGGTGACGCGGTGACGCCCGATGGCGCGCCGCTGATCGAGACTTGAATGGCCTGGGAGAAGCCGTTCGTGGCTGTCGCGGAAACCGAAACGGTTTGCGAGCCGCCCTCCGCAACGCTCGCGCTGGCGACATTGACTGAAAGCGAGAAAGATGGGGATGAGGATGGAGTTTTGTTGGCTGAAATGCTTCCATTGCAACTGCAGGCGAATGCGGCCGCCACAAACAGGGCGAACCGCCAAAGCCGTTCTGGGGGGAGAGAACGCATGGCGCTGGATGACCTTTCAAAACCGCAGGGGCAGACTCGGACACTGCTGAGCCATAGGATGCTTAAGCGTTCAACAAGGGCATGCGATTTAGACGTTCGGAACGTTACAAAAGGCTGGCGGACAGCGCGGTGGTGGCCCGGCGGAGTGTGCTGGGAAGATTTTCAATAAGGCAGGTGATTGTGCACTTAACAATCCCAACGACTGCAAACAGCATTAGATGCTGTGGTTTGCAGACAGAATAAGAAAAACTCGAGCGCGTAGATAGTGGTTTATAGACGGAGATTCCTATGTCACAGACGAAAGGCAGAGCCAACGACGCTTTTCAGGCATTATTCGATTTTCGGTCTGCTTTGGCGGACCAACCAGTGGTACTACCGGGATCAGGAGCGCCAGTACGAGCGTAGGGGATTTCGGCAAGGATCGCGCCTAATGGCCTGAACCAAGTTGAAGAGTTCCCACCAGCGGTGCTTCCCCGGAGGACGGTCCGACGAACACTGCGTAATCTCCTGGTGCGAGGTTCCAGTTGCCCCCGTTTTCGTTGAATGTTTCAAGGACGCGTTGATCGATGGGAACGGTCACGGTTTTCGATTCGCCCGGCGCCAGCGTGACGCGCGTCCAGCCCGCGAGGCGCTCCCAGGATTCGTCTGAGTCTTTGGGAAGCTTTGCGTATACTTCCGCAATTTCAGTGCCCGCGCGCTTGCCTGTGTTGGTGACGGTGAAGCGCGCCGTTTTCGCGGCGGAATCGACACTGAGGCCGGAATAGGTGTAGGTGGTGTAGGAGAGCCCGAAGCCGAACGGAAAAAGCGGCTCCTTGTGCTGCGCCTCAAACCACTTGTAGCCGACTTCCGCGCCTTCATCGTAGCGGACAGAATAGTTCGACGCAGGGGTGCCCGCATTGACGGCCGCCGATCCCTGTCCTCGGTCGTGCGGAGGGAGCGGCGGAATGACGGGATGCGGGAGGTCCTGCACGCTCTTTGGAAATGTGATGGCGAGCTTACCGGATGGATTGACATCGCCGACGAGTATGCTGGCCAGCGCCTTATGTCCGGAACTGCCCGCATACCATGCTTCGACCACGGCGGCAACCTTGTCGAGCCAGGGCATGGTGACGGCAGTGCCGGTTTCAAGCACGACGATGGTGTGCGGATTCGCTGCTGCAATCTTCTCGATAAGGGCATCCTGATTGCCGGGGAGCGAAAGATTGGGCAGGTCCATTCCTTCGGATTCCCATTGATATGCAAAGACAATGGCGAGGTCGGAATGCGCGGCGAGATTCGCGGCGGATTCGAGATCGGTTCCGGGATCGAAATCGATTTTTGTATTGGGTAGTCTTTCGCGGAGAGCTTCGAGCGGCGAGGTGGGAAACCAGATCTGTTCCTGCCAGTGAGTCGCGCCTTGCCCGGGAGGCATAATGGCGTTCCCGCCCGGCGGGTCAACCTGCGCCGATCCTCCGCCGGAGATCATTCCCACGTCGGCATGTGCTCCGATGATGGCGATCGAGTGAACCCGGGATGGATCGATGGGCAACACTGATTGCTCATTCTTCAGTAAAACAATGCTCTTCTCTTCGACCTGGTCGGCCACTTTGAATCCGCGCCGCACATCGACCACGCTCTTCTCGACGGGATGGTCAACAATGCCGGACAGAAACTCGGCGTAGAGGACCCTGCGCGCGTGATCGTCGATCTGGGACATGGGCACGCGCCCGGCTTCGACAGCTTCTTTCAGCTTGGCGCCGAAGAACTCGGCCATGGGCTGTTCCTGATCGAGACCCGCCGCGGAAGCCTGCTCGGTGCTGTGAGTTCCGCCCCAGTCGGAGAGCACGAAGCCTTTGAAATCCCACTGGTTTTTAAGTACATCGTTGAGCAGGTACGGGTTCTGGCAGGCGTAATCGCCATTGACACGGTTGTAGGAACACATGACGGCGCCGGGATTGGCGACGGAGATGGCAATGTGAAAGGCGAGCAGATCGGATTCCTGCATGGCGCGTTTGGATATGATGGCGTCGACGACGTTGCGGCCGGTTTCCTGGTCGTTCATTGCGTAGTGCTTGATGTCGCCGATCACGTGCTGTTCCTGTTCGCACTTCATGAGATTGCCCACGAAGGTTCCGGCGAGCAACGGATCTTCGCCGGCGTATTCGAAGCTGCGGCCGTCCCTTGGCTCGCGGACGAGGTCCACTCCGCCGCCGAGAGTCATGTTGAAGCCTTGGGCGCGCAGCTCGCTGCCAATCACCGCGCCGTATTCGCAGGCGGATTCAGGGTCCCAGCTCGATGTGGCTCCGAGGTCCGACGGCAACGCAGTGGAATATCTGCCGTTCGCGCCGCTGTCTCTGACTCCGTAGGCGGCGTCGGACATGGCGATGCCCGGAATTCCGAGGCGCTCGATGCCCTGGACGTAGCCGCCGCCGCCGTTGGTGAGGGGAGTGAGCGGCATTTGCCAATTGGAGGTGTGAGCCATTCCATTCCCATGTAGGAGCGCGATCTTCTCATCGAGCGTGAGCTGTTTCAGCACCAGATCGGCGCGCTGCTCCGGAGAGAGCGTGGGATTCATCCAGGGCCGGTCGGTTTCCTGGGAAATGGCAACACTCGTTACCGAAAAGAATCCGATGAAGGCAATGAGCGGGAGAATGGATAAAAAAAAGCCCGCATTCGATTTGCAGTTCTGCATGTTTCTCCTTGGCTGCTTCAGGCCGAGTGACGCCAGGCCTGGAATGAATTGAAGACGCGGCAGGCCGTCCGATAGGGCAACTACAGATCATACAGAATCGCGCCCCGAACGGGAATGAGCATCCACTTAAGACAAAGGTTTGCCTATGCTGGTGCGGCCTTGATGCATTTTGTCCCGGCCGGACGAGATTGCGTGAAAAGACGCGAGCCGCGGGCGCAGCTCAACGAGCGTGATTGCAATTACAAGACCGAAAAGAAGCTCGAGGGCAGCGTAGCGGTGACGACGACACGTTCGCCGTGCTGCGTTACTTCGGCGCTTTTGAGCAAATCTTTGAGGCCCTGGCTGGTTGCCGAGTTGTCATGGGAAAGGGTGATGCCGCGGGCGAGAGTCACAAGGGTGGCGAGTGAAGCAGCCTGGGTGGCGGCGGCCGAATCGCTGGGGGCAATGTCTTCAACGCGGAGACGCAGTGCTTCGAGGGCGTGAGGAGTGGGCAGCGCGGGCGACACGCTGGCGATGATGGTCGAATCAGGCTCGATGGGAAGAGCGAAGCCGAGAATGTGAATCTCGCCATTCTCAGTGAAAGGGAGTCCGATTTGGCCCACGCCCCAGGCGAGCGAAAGCAGGGGAACGTCGTGGTAGTGGTGCTGCAGCAGAGTGGAGCCGGAGAAGGGCAGCGCGGCGGTGCGATGGCGGTCGAGGATGGAGTGGATCTGCTCGGGAGTGGGCGTATTGGAGACGGCGACCATGTCATAGCCGATCTGCGTGACGCGGACCGTTCGGTCCTGGGAGTGAATGTTGTAGATGGTGTGGCCGTCGTAGGTTTCGCGAGAGGTGGCCTGCGCGGCAAGCCAATCGTTAAGGCGCCGGCCGGTGATCCTGCCGACCAGGACCATGGAGTAGGCGACGGGGCCATTGGGGCCGTTGGGGTCGGGCATGCGATGGATGGAGATGGCGATCTGGTTGACGTCGCGTTCCCAATCGACCCCGGTGTCAGTAACGAACTGCTGGTAATCGGGGGCGCGCTCGAGCGGCTTGAGGTTGTGGTGGAAGATGGCGTGAATGGGGCGCAGATCGATGTAAATGATGCCGTCGGACTCGGGCAGAAGGCGGGCGGCTTCTGGCGGGGCCTTGGAGCGCAGGAAGACGGCAACGGCCAGCAAAAGCAGGACCGCGGCGACGATGAGGAGCGTTCTGCGGGTGCGTCGGTTCATGCCGACGGCCCGGGTGAGCCGTCAGGAATGAGCGTAGCATCCCTGGGCGGGGCGAGGTGACGCGCGGTGAGTTTGGCCCTGCGGCGACCGGGCTATTTGGCGGGCGCCTGGGGATCGACGCCGAAGTCGTAAACGACCATGGCGGGCGGAGTTTCCTGCGTGACGCCGGGGATGGCGGCGACAAAGGCATATTCTCCCGGCTTCAAGTCGGCGGAGGGCGTGATCTTGTAGACGCTTGAGCGGATGCGATCGGTGGTGAAAGCGACGGCTTTTTTCTGGTCAGCGCCGATGCTGCCGCCTGTAATGCCTACGCTTGCGATGACCGTTTCGCGATCGTCTTTCTGCTCATCGAGCAATTGGAGGGAAAACTGGTTAGGGCTGGAGACCATGGGGAATCCGCCGAAGGCTGCGAAGCTGCTGGTGTCGGGAAAGTACATATAGAAGACGGGGCGATTCTGGGTGGTGCGTAACGCCGCGTGGGGGCCTGGAATCTGGGCCTTCAACTTCATTTTGGCGGCGCCGAAGGAAAACGCGGCTCCCATTAAATTGGAGACCTTCATAGCGGATTCGCCTACGCGATCGATAAACACCATTTTTGGTTTGCCGTCGGGAGCGCCGGCCATGAGGTAGACGCCGGCATCGTGCGGAGCCATCGGGTCGTCAGGATCGTCGGGCGCGGGGGGAGGCGCGGCAATGTACGGGGCCCTTGGATGGGCGAGAGCATTCATGCGGTTGATGATTGCCAGGACCACCGTATCGTGAACGCCGGCGTTCTTGAGGGCGATGACGCCGTCGGTGGATGTGTCGAATGAACATGGCGAGGCGTTGATCATGCCGATGATGACGCTGTCGGAGACGCCGGCGCTTTGCAGCTTGACGACAGCGTCCGAATTCATGGTTTGCTGGGCGGTTTGTTGCGCGATGAGGAACGGGCAAAAGGTGAGAAACAAGAAGGCAATGAGATGCTTGCGCATTTGGGAACTCCGTGCGATCCGCGTGGAAAGTGCGGACTCTGAATTGCAAGGAAATGATGCATCCGGCGGGGTGTTATTGCAAGGGACGGATGAGACGGGAAACGCGTTGCGCTGGCGAAGGTTGATGAAGGGCCGGCGGAGATCAATGTATCGCCTGAACTCCGGCGGCTTTTCGAGATGAGGCACTCTTCGCGGCAGACGTCAGTTCTTCACGGTCATGGCGTCAGAATCGACAGCTTTCTTGCCTGTTACGCCTTCGAGGCCGGTGAGCAAGCCGCGGTAGTCGCTCTTGTCGGCCTGGAATGCGAGGCCGCCTTTTTTGCCGTTGCTATCCCACGTGAGCCCGACAAAGTGCTTCTTTGACTTGGTTAGCGCAAGAAGGGCTCCTATGCCGAAGGAAACCACGGCAACACCAATGGCTGCGCCGACTCTGCGATGGACGTCCTGGCCATAGCTAATCTCGGTGATTGCGGAGGCTGGAATGACTACGACTTCCTCCGCCCCTTTCATGATTCGGACGTTGCCGGCATCGATCGACAGCTTCATGTCGGTTCCGGTTTTTGCATTGGGCAACGATCCGCCGTCATAGATAATTTTGTAGCTGTTATCCCCGGCAAAGGCGCTGATTGGAAATAAGACACAAAGAATAACTGCGAGAAGTCTGTTCACCTTTATCTCCTTTTGACACACGACCTCCCGTTTCTATTGCGAGCAAAGAAAACTATTTTGGGGTAGCACCGGAATGATGGACCTAAACTCCGGTTTCTGCAAGAGAACTATGGTTTGCGGGTGACGCAGTTGCTTGATTTGCAGGCAGGGGATCGAGCGAAACCGGGGAATAACGCAGGCAGAGGCTAAAGCCCAAATTGATTTGCGGCACATGCGGCATGATTAGTGGCCCTGTCCTGATACAAGACTCGCCACGAGGGAGTTTCTCTTTTCGATTCGGCGAGTGATTTCGTGCCATGTGACAAGGCAAATCTACGAAACGATGAGCAACAGGGAAGGGCGCGTGAATACATCCACCGAGATGGAGAGGGCGGCGGGTGCTTGTTGCGTCTTTCTGTTAAGCCGTGTGAAGCGGGCCTGGCCGGATGCGAGCGGCGGCGGTGGTTTTGGGTTTTTTCCGTGTTTGCCCGGGGTGCGCGGCTATGCTAACCTTGAATTCTGTGCCGAGTAGGCGGAAAGCTGGAGTGTGTCCGCTTACAATTCGGCCCTCCGGGAAGGTTTCCGGTGGAATGGCGGGTCGAGAAGAGTCGCCGGAGAGCTGGCGTAGCTCAGCTGGTAGAGCATCTGATTTGTAATCAGAGGGTCGGGGGTTCAAATCCCTTCGCCAGCTCCACAAAACGGAAGCCGGAACGAAGAGGCGAAAGCGGCAAAGGCTTACCGGCGAAGGCGAAGTTGGCGAGCGCCGGGCCTCATCTCCGCGGTGATCCCACTGAGGTGCATGCTCCAAAACTCCGGAGGCTCTCCGGATGGTTGCGGCGTGCGCGGAAGGGGACAACGTGGGTAGGAGCGCGGAGTTGACATTCCCTCCGAGCAAAGCTGGGATCAGGTACCTTCGGGTGGATGATTGAGGTTGGGCAACAAGGAAGTTGAGTTGGGCACAGGTGGCCGAGCGGTTAATGGCAGCAGACTGTAAATCTGCCGCTCCTTGCGAGCTACGGAGGTTCGAATCCTCCCCTGTGCACCATAAAGACAGGGACTAGGGACGTAGGGACTAGGGAACAGGCGACAGTGGTCAGTGAAGAGCGATGGCGCGGATCTGGACCGGAAGTATTGGGTGGCGCTGGTGTTGTACGGGATTTTGGCGGCGCTGGTCTGGTTCACAATGGATGCGGGTAAGGTGCTCGTGTTCAACAAGCCGGTGGAGTTGAGGCTGATTCCGCTCTTGGTCATTGGGGCATTGGTACTGCGCACGGTTTTGGCAAGACATGCGGAGAAGATTAGGAAAGACAGCCAGTAGCCGGGAGCCAGTAGCTTGTAGCTTCGATTGTGGCGCGTGAAGTGAATGAAGCTCGCGCGCAGAGTGAAGCGAATGGCTGCGGACTACAGGCTACAGGCTGGTTTTACGGTTTAGCGGGCTGATGTAGCTCAGTTGGTAGAGCACTCCCTTGGTAAGGGAGAGGTCACCAGTTCAATCCTGGTCATCAGCTCCAGAAATGCAGCTTGTAGCCGGTAGCTCGTAGCCTGCAGCTGGTTTGTGAAAGGACTGGATGTTAGAGCGAGATTTGGCTACGGGCTACAAGCTACAGGCTGTTTCAAGGGCGGGAGTAACTCAGTGGTAGAGTCACAGCCTTCCAAGCTGTTGGTCGCGGGTTCGAACCCCGTCTCCCGCTCCAGAGTTTGGCTCTTAGCTTTCGTGAGGGTAGCAAAGAATGTTTGAGCAGGCAGCAATCGCGGTGAAGGACGAAGAAGGGTTCGCAAAGCTCCACGCCTTGATCGACGCGGCCTTCGATGCGCGCGACGTGGAAGTGTTCCTGAATCGCGTGAAGCGGGCGAAGCTGCGCATCCGCGATTACGAAGGGATTCTGGAGCGCGGTTTGCTGGGCAAGGAAGCGAGCGGGCTGTTCCGGGCGCTCCCGGTGAGCGACCAGGCGCTGACGCGCGAGCGGTATTTGCGGCTGGTGGAAGCGGTGCCGATGGAGTTGAGGCAGAGATATTTGAAGACGTACGCGTATTACTGAGGTGGGCAATGACTGAAGAAATCGTGAAAAGTTGCTATCGGCGATATTTCCACGAGCGGTGTGAGTTGATCAAGCTCAGGGTCGAGTTGGGCGGGAGTCTTCATCCCTCCAGAATTTTTGCGCAGGGTTCTGCTTGCAGTCCAGGCCAGAGCTTCGATTTCAGTGAGGCTGCTTTACGGGCTCGCGATCGGCGGCTTTCGGCGGAATTGATTGGTTGGCTCAAGACGCTACGAGCAGATTATCCGGAAATCGCGAAGGAATTTGACGAGTGTCTGGTGAGGGCTGAACAAACTTGGCAGAACTGTATTGCAGCATGATTGTTGAAGGGTGTTGTTTTGATTGAACTCACTCAGAAGTGCAGGCGATGCGGCGGTTCAGGCAAAGAAGTTGCTGGGGATGGGGCCACTACGAGATTCTGCCCGGAGTGCAAAGCCTTAGGGTACGTATTGGGTGATGAAGTTAGTACCTTTATTCATGCACTGCTGAGAGACGACGACATTTACCACTGGATTCGAGATCTAGCCCAGAAGCTAAAAGCGGATCTCAATAATTCGTAACACTGGAGAGGCAAGGCGATGGCGAAGGAAAAGTTTGATCGTTCAAAGCCGCACGTGAACGTGGGCACGATTGGACATATCGATCACGGCAAGACGACGTTGACGGCGGCGATCACGAAGGTATTGCAGAAGCACAACCCGAAGAACGTGTATCGCTCGTTTGACTCGATCGACAATGCGCCCGAAGAGCGGGAGCGCGGCATCACGATCGCGACGGCGCACGTGGAGTACGAGACGGCGAACCGGCACTACGCGCACGTGGATTGCCCGGGCCACGCGGACTACATCAAGAACATGATCACGGGCGCGGCGCAGATGGACGGCGCGATCCTGGTGGTGGCGGCGACCGACGGGCCGATGCCGCAGACCAAGGAGCACGTTCTGCTGGCCCGCCAGGTGGGCGTGCCCTGCATCGTGGTGTTTCTGAACAAGTGCGACGCGGTGGAAGACGAAGAGCTGACGGACCTGGTGGAGATGGAAGTGCGCGAGCTTCTGTCGAAGTACCAGTTCCCGGGCGACGACGTGCCGGTGATTCGCGGATCGGCGCTGGGCGCGCTGAACGGCGAGGCGAAGTGGGAAGCGAAGATCGACGAGCTGATGGAGGCGGTGGACAAGTATGTACCGCGTCCTGACCGCGCGGTGGATCAGCCGTTCCTGATGCCGATTGAGGATATCTTCTCGATCTCGGGCCGCGGCACGGTGGTGACGGGCAGGATCGAGCGCGGCAAGGTGAAGGTGGGCGAGGATGTAGAGATCGTCGGCTTCAGGGAGACGCGCAAGACGGTGTGCACGGGCGTGGAGATGTTCAAGAAGCAGCTGGACGAGGGGATGGCCGGGGACAACGCCGGGATTCTCTTGCGGGGCACGCCGAAGGAGGATGTGGAGCGCGGGATGGTGCTGGCCAAGCCGGCGTCGATTACGCCGCACACAACCTTCAAGAGCTCGGTGTACGTGTTGAGCAAAGAAGAGGGCGGGCGGCACACGCCGTTCTTCAAGGGCTACCGGCCGCAGTTCTACTTCCGGACGACGGACGTGACGGGAGTGGCGGAGCTGCCGGAAGGCGTGGAGATGGTGATGCCGGGCGACAACGTGGAGTTGAAGATCGAGTTGATCACGCCGGTGGCGATGGAGAAGGGTTTGCGGTTCGCGATTCGCGAAGGCGGCCGGACGGTGGGCGCAGGCGCGATCTCGGAGATTATCAAGTAAGAGTGAATTAAGACAGTGAACGAGTGAATTAAGACGGTGAATGAGTGAAGGAAGTGAAAAGAGTGAAGGGCAAAAGTTGCTGATTCACTCATCCCACTTCATTCACCTCTTCACTGGTTTCACGAAGGGAAACCGGACATGCGAGAAATCATTACGATGGAATGCACCGAGTGCAAGGAGCGGAATTACTCGACGACAAAGAACAAGAAGACCGTGACCGGCCGTCTCGAGATGAAGAAGTTCTGCAAGCGCTGCCGCAAGCACCAGGTGCATAAGGAAACGAAATAAGGCAGCTGGTAGCTTGTAGCCGGTAGCTTGCAGCTTTTTCGGTAGGAGAACAAGAAATCTGGCTTCTCCGCGAATGGGCTAGAAGCTACTAGCTAACGGCTACAGGCTGTTTTCAGGGGCGTAAGCTCAACGGCTAAACTGCCGGTCTCCAAAACCGGACTTGGGGGTTCGAATCCCTCCGCCCCTGCCAGAGAAACGATCGTGAGCCGTGGCCCGAAAATGCCAGATGACGGCGGAAACAAGTACCGATCACGGTGCACGGTATACGAAGAAGGGTTGAATTATGGCGACGAAGACAGCAATCCAACGAGGCGACGATCGGCCGGCCAAGCGGCAGGAGCCCGGAGCTCTTGCGGAGTTCGGTGGCGGCGCGATGGGCAAGTGGACTGAGTTCACCAGCTTTTTGCGCGATGTGCGCGCTGAAATGCGGAAGGTAGTTTGGCCCTCATGGAAGGAAGTGAAGGCGACCACCGGAGTGGTGATTATTGCAACCTTCCTCTTCGGACTGTTTTTCTTCATTGTCGACTTCGTTTTTAGGACCACCGTGTATGGGTGGTTATTGGGCCGGCTCAGCGGAGGGCAGTAACGGGCTGGACCCGGAATTGAGAGAAGAATGGCAGATGAGATGGAAGAACCCGTAGAGGTGCAGTCGACTGAGGCTGGGGAACAACCGCCCGAGGGGACAACGCCAGTAGCAGTAGCCGAGCCGCAACGGAACCCGAACTTCAGGTGGTACATTCTGCACGCCTACTCGGGCTTTGAGCGCAAAGTCAGGGAGTCGATCGAGAGCCGTGTGCAGGCGTTCGGCTTGAGGGAGCGCGTGGGACGGGTGATGATTCCGATGGAACCGGTAACGGAGATCATCAACGGGAAGAAGCGCACTGTAGAGCGGGTGTTTTTGCCCGGCTACGTGCTGGTGGAGATGGAGCTGGACAACGAACTTTGGCACGTGCTCAAAGACACTCCCAAGGTGACAGGATTTTTAGGCACCGGCGACAAGCCGGTGGCGCTGAGCGAAGAAGAGGTGAGTTCGATTCTCTTCCGCTCAGAGACGGCGAAGGAGAAGCCGCGGCTCAAGATCAAGTTCGAGAAGAGCGAGCAGGTGCGGATTACCGACGGGCCGTTTGCCAACTTCAACGGCGTGGTAGATGAGATCAACGAAGATCGCGAGACCCTGAAGGTGATGGTGACGATCTTCGGGCGCTCGACGCCGGTGGAACTGGAGTTTGGCAAGGTAGAAAAGATTGAATAACCGCAGCTTCCAGCTACTAGCTTCTAGCTTCTAGCCAGGGCGTCGACCTAGCAGACACTGGTTTGAAGCGAACGCTGGATCGGGAGTAGCAAAAATTGAAAAGATGAACAAGCTAGTAGCTAGAAGCTAGGAGCTAGTAGCTTGATCCGAAGGAATAAACAATGGCACCTCCGAAGAAGATTAACGGCTACGTGAAATTGCAGATTGAGGCCGGCAAAGCTACGCCCGCGCCGCCAGTCGGCCCCGCATTGGGCCAGGCGCAGGTGAACATCATGGAGTTCTGCAAGCAATTCAACGCCAGGACGCAGAACAAGGAGATGGCCGGGCTGATTATCCCGGTTGTCATCACGGTATATGGCGACCGCACCTTCAGCTTCGTCACCAAGACTCCGCCGGCGGCAATCCTTCTGAAGAAGGCCGCGGGCGTCGACAAGGGCTCGGGCACTCCTAACAAGGAGAAGAAGGGCAAGGTAACGGAGAAGCAGGTTCGCGAGATCGCAACGCAGAAGATGCCGGATTTAAATGCGGCGTCGGTGGAAGCGGCAATCAAGAGCATCAAGGGAACGGCACGGTCGATGGGAATTGAAGTGGTGGGGTAAGCCAGCGAATCAGCGTGGCGCCTTGGACACGGGCGGAACGCCGGCGTTGAGAATCCGAGAGAAATGCAAAAGGCCTTCCCGAACCGGGAGGGCCTTCTTGTTGGTGTGCGGATTGAACCACGTCGTTACGCGGCCTGTTTCTGCGCGGCGGGCGACATCCATTCCTTGCAGTAGCTCACGAGGCGATCCGCGGTTGCTTCTCCGCCGCGGAAGCCAACGTACGCGTCAGGGCGAACGAGAGTGATGGACGGCGCTCGGCCGAAGCACTCGCTGTAAGGTTTTTCGCCGTCGCCTTCCGGCGGCATGATTTGCGCCATACGAAACAACTCCTGTCGCGGTGACAGCGCCCCAGAGATGCGCTCACGAATGGCAGCGGCGTCAGCGAAGTTTGCCAGAAGGAGCGTAAAGCGCGAGGGGTCCAGCAGCGTAAATAGTCTCAGCGTCTCAGCTAGCGAGTCTGCCGGCGCCATGCGCACGGTCACATCGGGAGCTCGATCGCCGGCGGCCAGAGAGCCGTCACCGAAGTGTTCTTCCGAAAGAGGACTGTTTCTGTAATTAAGCGCGATCTGGCTGATGCGGGCCGTGGCATTTTCCTGGACGAAGTCGGCGTTGGCAATCCATGGAATCAGATGAAGGAAAAAGTTCCCCAAGATCGAGCGGCCGCCGACGATGCCGGTGAGAACTTCAGTCCTGGAGAGGATGGAGCGCATCACTGGAAGGCGATCCTGCTCGTAGGTATCGAGGAGGGTTTCGGGGGCTTGGCCTCGTAGTACCCATGCGAGTTTCCATCCCAGGTTCATGGCATCCTGGATCCCGGAATTCATGCCCTGGGCGCCGGCTGGGCTATTGATATGCGCCGCATCGCCGGCAAGAAAAATCCTTCCCACCCTCAGCTTCTCAACCATGCGGCTGTTGATATGGAAGTACGAACTCCATGTCAACTGGCGCAGCCTTGCGGGAATGTGCGACCGCTGATCGTAGATCGTCTGCAGTTGCTGCAGGCCGGGTGCGCCCGATTGCGCGGGATCGGCGAGCGGTTCGCTGGCGACAATGCGAAATTGACTTCCTCCCATGGGGAACAAGCCCAGGAATCCCCGTTCGGACGAGAAGATATGGAAATCGGAGTTGGGAAGCTCGGCATCGATGTGCACGTCGCCCAAGACGAAGGTTTCATCGAAGGTTTTGCCCTTGAAGTTCAGCCCGAGTGTCTCGCGGATGATGCTGTGCGCGCCTTCGGCATCGATGACATAGGCGGCCCTCACTTCTTCAATGGAGCCATCGGTGTGCTCGACGGTCGCAGCCACCCCGGATGGGTTCTGGCCGAAGGCGGTCATTTTCACTCCCCACTCGACGGCTGCGCCCTCTGCTTCCAGGGCTTCGCGGAGGATACGATCGGTTTCGGTTTGCGATAGAAAGAGAAGGTAATTGTAGCGGCTGGGGATTCTGGTGAAATCGGCGCGCCCCAGCAGTTTTCCTTCGCCGTAGATGTCGCCGCCGGTGGCGCAATGGCCTATGCGAACAAACTCGTCTGCCAAGCCGCGCAACTCCAGCTCTTCAAGGGTGCGGGCCTGGATGCCGACAGCTCGCGACGTCGAGGCGGGCCCGTCACTCTCATCGATGATTCTGACCGGGATGCCGAACCGGCGCAGTTCGAGCGCGGCGGTGAGACCGGTGGGGCCGCCCCCGGAAATCAACACCGATGGACTGAAATCAATGGTCATAGAAACATCTCCTTCCCGACGCGGTTTCACCCGCAAAGGGTTAGATGTAGATTTGCGAATGGAGCAAACCTGAGTGGGGCAAGAACAGAGAGTAAAGGGATAGGGAGCGGGAGTAGTCAGCGGGCCGGGTGAGAAGTTTCCCACCCTCCCGGCGGAGAGCGCCGAAAGGATGGGCGACGGGCAATCAGTTCGCTGGGTGAATCAGGTCTAGTGATCAGTGACCTGGTAGCGAGCCGTCATTCCGGCCAGCATGTGGTCCGAGATATGGCAGTGGTAGAGCCAGATGCCGGGTGCGTCGGGAACCATGTCGGCGGTGATCATTTGGGCGGAGACGACAGAGAGAACGTCGGTACGCTGACCGGCCACAATCACGGTATTTCCGTGCCAGTGCGGCGTGTGCGCGTTGTTGAAGTCGCCGAGCGTGGCCACGTACCAGCGCACGTGATCGCCTTTCTTCATGACCATCATCGGCATGTTGCCATAGATGTATCCATTGATGGACCACTTGACGTTGGTATCGGCAAAACCCTGACCGGCAATGGTTCCGAAGATCCCCGTCGCGGTGACCGGGTTAAACTCATACCGATTCAGTTTTGAAGGGTCTGCAATGTGGGCCTTGATGTTGTCGTCGAGATACCAGCTCTCGTTTTCATTGATGGCGATGAAGATGGTGACGAATTCCTTGTCCACGTCCTTGGGAGTGCCGTCGGGGTGCGCCATGCCGCGGCGGGTGATGACGATGCCGCCGAAGAGGCCCGAGGCCACGTCGCGCAGCTCGTCGCAGTGCGAGTGGTAGAGCCAGAAGATCGAACTGGGATCTGCGGGGCCGGGGCCGGCGCGGTTGGGAACGGTCCAGATGTAAGTGTGGGTGGCGCCGGGGACGACGCAGCCGTCGGATTTGTCTTCACCGCTGGTGCCGTCGTTGTAGTCGGCGCCTTCGGAATCCTTTGCGTAGTCAACGCCGTGCGGATGCATGCTGTAGGGGCGCGTGGCGTTGTTCTTGAAGACGACCTTGATAGTGTCGCCGACTTCGGCGTACAGGATGGGACCGAGGATGCCGAGGTATGCGTCCTGGGGCGGGCGGGGCTTGAGTGTGTTGAATGTCGCGTCGGTGTATTCGCGATAGACGGCTTTCTTGTAGACGCGGCCAATGTGGTTGGCACTGGTTTCGGTGTAGCCTTTCGCAATGGCGTCGAAGGGCATGCCCATGGCCTCGTCGCGGCCTGAGGGGGCGTAGTCCCATTGCACCTCATCGGCAGCAACGTAGTAGGTGCGGGTTTTGCCCTCCTGTGCAGTCACGGCAGAACAGAGCGACAGGGCACAGAAGATGGCGCCGACGAGACACGAGATGAGAAACCTGGGGCACCGAACACTCTGCTGATTCATGAATCCTCCCGGGGAAACAGTTTGAGGTTGTGCTCAGGCGCTTGAAGTGCTGGCCCTCGCCAAGCCCGAAACATCCTGCCTGGCGATCACTGCATGGGCGCCGGTGCTTGCCGATTGAATTGAGTTCATGCCGAAGCGCACCCACGGCGGAGCGCTCTCCGACAAGGGGAGGTGGACCGGAACAACAACTCTGCTATCCGATTTGAAAGCAGGATACAGGCTACACACCGGGATCGTACAGCTTTTTCGATGGCTCAGATTGAATCGATGAGATCGGGTATGACACGAGCGGCGCCTGATGCGTGGTCGCGTCAGTGACCGATCTCGTCGCTCGGAGATAGCTTATCCGACACAGAGGCCAAGGCGTTGGCGGTGGGCAGGAAGCTTTTCAGGGAAGTTTTGTCATGCCGCAAGACTGGGCGCGGCATCCACGGGCAAAACGATGGAAAACGCCGTTCCGCTTGCGGCGCCGGTGTTTCGCGAACGAAGCTTGATGCTGCCGCCATGCTTATCGACGATCTGCTTGGTGACCCAGAGTCCGAGACCGGTTCCGACCGAACCCTTGGTGGTAAAAAACGGCTCGAAGATGCGGCTGCGAATGGAGGGAGTGATCCCGCGTCCGTTGTCCATGAAGGTGATCCTGACGCAGCCTGCCTCACCACATGGGCGACCCCGATCCGCCGCCAACGAGGTGGAAACGCGAATCCTGATCTTGCCGCGAAAATCGATGGCGTCGAGGCTGTTGGCCAGCAGATTGGAAAACACCTGCCGTAGCTCGCCTGCGAGCGCGGTAATCTTTACGTCGGCAAGCCAGTCCTTCTCAATGACGGCCTGCTTCTCGCTGATCTTGCCTCTCATCAGGTCGATTGCAGAGTCCAACAGGACGTTGAGCGAGGTGAGGGCCGGCGCGTTCGATTCCCGGTAGAATCCGAGCGATTGGCGCGCAATATGGGCCACGCGCTGCAACTCCGCATCGGCCATTTGAAGGAAGCGATGAACAGATTCCGGCACATTACCGGTGTGATCGGCCAGGAACAGGAGATTGGTGACGGATTCAAGAGGGTTGTTGATTTCGTGCGCAATCGTCGCAGCCATGCGGCCGAGGGTAGCGAGCTTTTCGCTGTGTAGCAAGGCCTGCTCCGCTTGCTTGCGAGCCGTAATGTCGCTGGCAGCGCCGATCCATTCGACAATTTCGCCGTCGGCGTTCAGGATGGGTACGGCGCGGGTGAAGGTCCAGCCCAGCGAGTCGTCCACGCGGTGGACGCGATGCTCCAAAGCCAATGGAGTCTTTCTACGAATGGCCTTTTGGATCGCAGCTACCACCGATGGCCGATCATCGGGATGAACATATTTTTCAAGCCAGCTATCATTGGGCGATTCGGCGTCGGGAATAAAATCCCGGCCCTCGAGATGCCACATCTCGCGCCAGTCCGGACTCATGCGATAGACCACATCGGAGCTTGCTGAGACAAATGCGCGGAATCGCTCTTCACTTTCCCGCAACTTCAGTTCTGCAGCGCGGCGAAGACGAGAGAGCGCCAGCTGATTTTCGACGCGGGCCACGAGTTCGCGGGCAGAAAAGGGCTTAATCAAATAATCGTCAGCGCCTGCGGAAAGACCTTCGACGCGGGATTCCTCTCCCGCGCGCGCCGAAAGCAGAATCATGGGAACAGCGGCGGTTCGCGGGTTTCCTCGCAATGCCTTCAGCAGGCCAAAGCCGTCGAGCCGCGGCATCATTACATCGGCGAGAACCAGGTCGGGCAGTTCGCGGAGCGCCGACTCAAAGGCGGATTCGCCGTTGGCGACACATTCGATGCGATAGGCGCCGGCCAGCAGCCGCTGCAGGTAGTCGCTCATTCCTCCGTTATCTTCGGCGAGCACAATGCGCGGCCTCGACCCTGGATCGCCCGCGGTTACCGCGGGTGCTTCAGCTTGCCGGCCCGCCTCAGAAGACAGCCAGCCCAGGGCCTCTTCGAGGAATGCATCTGCGCCGCTCACCGTGGAGGCTTCGGTTCGCGCAGGCCCGATGCGCTCAGAGGGAAGATGGGCCGACCCGAATGGGATCGTCACGATGAAGCTCGAACCGCGATCCAGCGCGCTTTCCAGCTGAACCGTACCGCCATTGAGCTTGACCAGGTCGCGCACAAGGGCCAGGCCGATGCCGGAGCCTTCGTGACTGCGCTTCTTCGTATTCGTGGCCCGATAAAAGCGTTCGAAGACGTGCGGCACGTCGTTTGCTGCAATGCCACTGCCGGTGTCGCGAACTTCAAGCTGCGCGCCGTCTCCAGCGGCCTTGAGCGCAACTTCAATCCGCCCTTCGAGCGTGAATTTGAATGCATTGGAAAGAAGATTGAGAACGATCTTCTCCCACATTTCACGGTCGACGAAAACTGGTTCGGGGAGGGGAGGACAATCGACGATCAGCTCGAGCCCGGCGCCTTCAACGGCGGAGCGAAAGACGCTGGCTAGCTCGGCGGTGAGGGCCGCAAGGTTGACCGGCTCGAAGATCGCCTGCATGCGGCCGGCTTCGATGCGCGAGAAGTCAAGCAGAGTGTTCACGAGTTTGAGCAGTCGCAGGCTGTTGCGGCGAGCGATGGCCAGGCCTTTGTGCTGCGAAGCAGGTATCTCTTCCGGCGCGGCCAGAGCGTCCTCAAGGGGCGCCATGATCAACGTCAGCGGGGTGCGAAATTCGTGGCTGATGTTGGTGAAGAAAATTGTTTTGGCCCGATCGATTTCTGCCAGAGCTTCGGCGCGCTTGCGTTCCTGCTCGTACGCGCAGGCATTGGCAATGGCGGTTGCAATCTGGGCTGAAGCCAGCTCGAGAAATCCTCGATAAGAATCGTCGTAGCGCTGCCTGGGACTGATTCCGGCAACAAAGAATCCCGCGAGTTGATGGGCGATATTCGACTTAATCGGTACCACCGCCGCCATGTGCGGCGGATCGGACCACGGACCCTGTGGCACCCGGCCGAATTTCGCTGCCAGGGAGGGAACAGCCACGATTTCTTCGCGCGTCCTGCATGATGCGAGGGGCCATACGCGATCCGGCTCTGCGATCCAATCGATGACTTCCGGACGCATTTCCGCACAGCCTCCGGTTCCCATCTGTGCCACGAGATGTGCTTTTTCGCTGTTGGAATCCATCAGGTAGACAAGGGCAAACGGGATGTCGTTTGCATGCTTGGCGAGAGTTTCGGCGGCCACCCTGCATGCCTCGTCGGGGCTCTTCGCTTCCAAGGCATTGGTACTGATGTCGCGCAGAACCAGAACCCGCCGCTCCGAAAGAACCTTCTCGGTGATTTCATGGACTGTTGCCAGCACCCCGCCAATGCCCCGCGGGGCGATAGGATCGGGGACGGGACTGTAACCGATAGTGAAATGCGTCTCCTCGACAAAGCCGAAGCGGTTTACTTCCAGCTGGATGTCTTCCATCCAGGTTGGAGGGCCGCCTTCGAGCGGCGATCGAACAAGAGGCTCAAGAACCGGAAACACTTCGGACCAGCACTCGCGTAAGGGCTTGCCGAGAGCGGCTTGTGGATGCTTGTCGCCGAGAACCGGAATATAGGCGTCGTTGTAGATCGACAGGAAGTCGGGGCCCCACCACAGCAGCATGGGGGAGCAATTGGCGAGCACCAGCCGGGTTGTTGACTGCAGAGCGGGCGACCAGGTTTCCGGGATGCCAAGCGGGTGCTTCGACCAATCGAACGCGCGCATCAGTCGGCCCATTTCGCCGCCCCCAGCGAAGAGGATTTGACTTGGAGAAGTGCTCTGCCGTGGTTCGCTGAGCGATAGGGATTGCGGTTCAACTACATGACCCATGGGGTTGCCCACGCTTCTCCCTCCAGTGCAATGGTGCGTCGGCTCAATTCGCAAAGAGCAGGCAGAACTGCACCTCGGTTTGCGGCATTGCACCGAACTCGGGCAGGGCTCCCGGCGGTACGCGAGACGGGTGGAATGCGCCCGATTGCAAGGCGGGACCTCACACCAAACTCACTTAGCTCCGATGCGAAAACCGCACTCCCGGTTTGTTTCGGGGGCAAAGATTCTTCCGTCGGGGTCAATACGTTCTCTCAGGGGATGGAGGGCACGGCGGACGCCCGCTAAAGAGCGGGGCTGTCCAGCAGTTGCGGGAATTCTGAGAATCCGGCGGCCTGCATGCCCATGATTTCGATCTCAAGCCCGCCGTAGTCGGGATGATCATTTTCGCGAATGCGATAGGCCAGATCGATGCGGCTGCCTTGAACGAGACGGAGTTGCATGGCCAACTCGGCGAGATTCCAGCCGACGGCGCGAATGGAACTGGACGGAACCGCGGTGGCAGAAAATTGAGAGGAGGCTCCGTTCGGCGATGGCGTGGAGTCCTGGACAAGATCGAGAGCGAGATGGCGGGCCTTCATGATGCGCGGCGGGGCAAGCAGCCGCGCGCCGCGAACGAGGAAGATGGGTTCGGGATTGCCGTGGCCGAGGGGCTCGAGTTTACGCAGCCATCCGGCGAGGACTGAGGTAATGCGGTCAAGCGGCAGCTCGGCGTGAATGCGCAGGAGGCGCGCCGGCTCGTGAGCAGCGAGGTGCTCGCTGGCGTAAATATGCAAACGGCGCTTGAGTTCAGGAAGCGAAGTGGCTGGCAGGGCAAAGCCGACAGCGAAGGCGTGGCCGCCGAAACGGGTGAAGAGGTCGGCACAGGACTCGATGGCGGAGAGGAGAACGAAACCATCGACGGACCGGCCGGAGCCGTGGGCTACGCCGTCTTCAACGCTGACGACGATGGCAGGCTTGGCGGTGCGCTCGACGATTCGCGAGGCCAGGATTCCGATGACACCGCGATGCCAATTATCGCCGTCGATCACGAGCAGGCGGTCGGACTCGACTTCGCCGTCAGACTCGAGACGGGCCTCGATGGCAGCGAGCGCGACGGCTTCGACCTCGCGGCGCTCGCGGTTGAGACGCTCGAGTTTGGTGGCAAGTTCGGCGGCGCGGTGAGCATCGCGCGTGGAGAAGAGCTCGATGACGTCGGAGGCCACGTCCATGCGGCCTGCGGCGTTGATGCGGGGAGCGAGACGGAAGGCGACATCGAAGCCGGTGAGCTGTTTCTGAGCGGGATCGAGAGCGGCTGCGGCGAAGAGCGCGCGGAGGCCGGCGCCGACGGGGCGCCGCAACTCTCGCAGGCCCAGTGCGGCAATTGTGCGGTTTTCGCCACGCAGGGGAACTGCGTCAGCAATGGTGGCGATGGCGGCCATTTTGAGGAAGCTGGGCAGGATTTTCTCGCGGGCGCGAGCTGGGTCACGACGCTCGAGGAGGGCCTGCGCGAGCTTGAGTGCGATGGCGGCGCCGCAGAGAGATTTCTCAGGATAAGCGCAGCCGGATTGATTGGGGTTCAGGATGGCAAGGGCTGCGGGGAGTTGGTCATGAGCGTCTGCGAGATGGTGGTCAGTGACGATGAGATCGAGGCCAAGACCGCGCGCGGTTTCAGCTTCAGCGAAGGCACGCATGCCGGTATCGACGGTGATGACGAGGCGCACGCCCTCGGCGTAAGCAGCCTCGAGCACGCTGGACTGCATGCCATAGCCGTCGCGCAAGCGATGAGGAACGTGGAAGCGCACGACACCGCCGAGCATTTCAATGGCGGTCTTAAGCAGCACGACGGCGACCGTGCCGTCCACGTCGTAGTCGCCGTAGAGAAGAATCGGTTCCCGAGCAGCGATGGCACGCTCGAGACGGTCGACGGCGGTGGACATGCCGAGCATGAGAAAGGGATCGTGAAGATGGGTGGCGTCGGGATTGAGAAAGGCGAAGGCCTCAGCGGGAGTGGAGATGCCGCGCGCGACGAGCAGTTCGGCCAAAACGACTGGGAGGCGCGCTTCGCGGGCGAGGGAAGCGGCTTCGCTGGGATGGGTTTCGGCGAAGAGCCAGCGCTGGGGAAGTTGCCGATTTGGTGCGCGGGCGGAGGATTTGCCGCTGGCATTGGCGCCCGTCGCCGCGGCATTACTGTTCACGGGCCCGGCGGCGCTCAATGGAATTACTCGTCCTCGTCGTCGTGCGATTGCGCGTCGTCGATGACGATGTCGTGAAAGCTCTCGATGTTTTCAAGCAGAGCCTGATAGCGCTCATACCACTCGGTGGTGGTTTCGTGCAGAAACACGATGCCCTGATGAATGAAGCCAAGCTGGATATAGCCGATCATGCCTGCATACTTGCGGAGCCACTTGGCTTCGACAAGCTCTGAGGCTTCTTCGTCGGGGAAGTTCATCTCCCCGGCTTCTTCAATGAGGGCATCGAGTTCGTCGCGGTCGAGCGTCATCTCGCTGAAGGTGACGAATGGCGCGCCGACGTGTTTCGCCATTTCCACGAAGTCTTTCCACGCTTCAGGATCGCCGTGGCCTTCCCAGAGAACGGAGGGGATGTCCTCGGTGACGTAGCCGGGGAGGCGGCGCATCCCGTGGCCTTCAATAAAGGCCACCATATCATCTTTGAGAGAGAGAAGATTATCGGAGCTCATGGTCAAACACCCATTCTCGCAGATGGGGGCGGGGAGGATTCAGGAAAACTTTTGGGGCCGGCCGGAGGAGTTAGTTGAGTTCGAGAGCGGCCTCTCGATTGACGAACTTGAGGCGGGAGATCTTACGCCGCTGAAGCGGGCTATGACTCGGAGTCTGGCTTCGCGGTCCCCAGACTCGCACCTGGGGCTAGGTCTTATGCCCGCTTCGAAGGCTCAATGTGTTTTTTAAGGGCAGGCCATCGTGAAAGCCGTCAAGGTCCGAATCAGATCGTTGAAGTCCGTCGGGTGAGTGGGGAGTTTCACCGCGATGTGGAAGCGTTACTCTGGAAAGGGCCATCAAGAGGAGGACTTTCACTTGCCAGTGTTCGAACGTCATGTTTTTGTCTGTCACAACATAAGGCCTGCGGATGCGCCGAGGCCGAGCTGCACACGCGACGGCCAAAGCGAGCTGCATACGCGGCTGAAACAACTAAGCCGGGAAGCAGGGCTCGATAGCAAGGTGCGGATCAACAAATCAGGCTGCCTGGACCAGTGCGAGCATGGGCCGACAGTGGTGGTTTACCCTGATGCGGTGTGGTACGGCAATGTCCAGCCGGAGGATGCAGCGGAGATTGTGCACGAGCACCTGATTGGCGGGCGGCCGGTGGAACGGTTGCGCATGGCGGAAGAATGCATCAACAGCAAGAGCTGTCCACACAGAAGCTGAAAGACAGGAACCAAGGGACCGGGGGATGGGGCTCAGGATGAAGCGCAGAGAGTTTTTGAAGGCAGCGGGAGCGGCGTCGGCTGCGGCGGTCACGCGCAGTGCGCTGGCGCAGAACGGCCGCAGTTACATCATCGTTTTCGATGGAGCCGACCCGGTGGCTGGCTCGCCGGCTGTGCAATGGGCCGCAGAGCAACTGCGCGCGGCGATTGCGGGCAAGGGAAGGCTGTGCCGGATTTTGACTGCGACCGAGCGGGTCCGCAATGCGGCGCTGTACGTGGTGGTGGCTGCTCCGGGTTCGGCCCTGGCAAAGGGATTTCCGAATGCGGCCGGGGAACTTAGCGGCGCGGAAACGTTCCGGCTGGTGCCCGGAAGGCATGCCGGGGTTGCGGCTGTTCTCGTCTCAGGCAGCGATGCGCGCGGTTATGTTTACGGGCTGCTGGAATTCGCCGAGCGGGTGCGATTCGGGAGCAATCCGGCAATTGCGCTTCATCTGACGAAGGCGATCGAAGAAAAGCCGGCGAATGAGTTCCGCACGCGTAAGCCGCTATTTTTGCAGCGAGCTTGAAGACAAGCCGTGGTATCTACGACAGAGATTTTTGGCGCGGCTATCTAGATGCGCTCGCCGCCAGCCGCTTTAACCGCTTCTGCTTGCGTATCGGGCTCGAATACGACTTTCCCAGGGGCGTCACCGACGACTATCTTCACCTGCCTTATCCGTATCTCTTCGAGGTTCCAGGTTACGACGTGCGCGTGATGCAACTCGCCGAGCCGGACGGAACAGTGCTGCCAGCGCCGGGTCGTGTTAGCGAGCGAAGAGCAGCAGAAGAATTTTGACGCGCTGCAAATTTATTGCCGCGGAGACGGGCGCGCGCGGACTTCATTTCCAACTGGGCATCTGGACGCACGCCTACCAGTGGACCGACAGCCCGCATGCCTACCACAGCATCGAAGGGCTTACGCCGGAAACACATGCGGCCTATTGCCGCGATGCGCTGGCAATCATCCTGAAAGATTGCCCGGAGATTCAGGGGCTCACGATGCGCGTGCACGGCGAGAGCGGCATTCCCGAGGGAAGTTACGACTTCTGGAAGACGCTGTTTGAAGCGATCAAGGGCTGCGGGCGCAAGGTCGAGATCGATATGCACGCCAAGGGTGTGAACCAGAAGATGATCGATATCGCCGTGGCAACGGGCATGCCGGTGAAGCTGGGCGCCAAATATTCCGCGGAGCACCAGAGCCTTGGCTATCAGCAGGCAGACATTCGCGCGCTGGAGATTCCGAAGCCGGGGCATGAAGGCGAGGGACCGTTCAGCCTGAGCGGCGGGCGCGCGCTGTTCACGCGCTATGGGTATGCGGATTTTCTTCGAAGACGGGCACCAAGTACAAGGTGCTGTTCAGGCTGTGGCCGGGAACGCAGCGGCATTTGTTGTGTGCCGATCCGGAGATGGCGGCGGCTTATGGACGAACCTCTCATTTTTGCGGTGCGGTCGGAATCGACCTGATGGAGCCGCTGACCTTCAAAGGGCGCGAAGGTTCGGGGCACCCCGGCGGGCGATGCGCCTACGCGGATCGAACGCTCAACCCCAAATTCGATTGGCAGAAATTCGAACTCTACTATCGCGTCTGGGGACGGAAGCTGTACGATCCCGACGCGGATGCGGAGGCGTGGCGGCGGTGGCTGCGCAGCGAATTCGGGCTCGGCGCCGATTCCCTTGGAGACGGCGCTGGCCAATGCCAGCCGGATCCTGCCGCTGCTGACTTCGGCGCATCTGCCTTCGGCGTCGAATCATGCATTCTGGCCCGAGATCTACACGAATATGCCGATTGTGATTGGCAGCGAGCGCTCGCCGTATAGCGACACGCCAGAGCCGCAGTGTTTTGGGACGGTCAGTCCGCTCGACCCGCAGACTGTTTTCAACGGTGGTGGAGCACGCCGCGGATCTGCTGGCCGGCAGCGCGAACGCGAAGTACTCGCCGATCGAGGTGGCGCAATGGATGGAGGACTTTGCGGCTGCGGCGAGCGACGCGATTGCGCAAGCTCGGCGGAGATCGACGGCACATTCTTCTCCGGCATTTCGGCGGATGGAGGCCGATGTTCTGATTCAGATTGGCCTGGGGCGCTTTTTCGCGGGCAAACTGCGCAGCAGCGTCTTGTTTTCAGTTCTCGGGCAAACGGAGGTTCAGCAAGCCGGATTGCAGGCACTGGATCAATACAAGATGGCGAGGGAGGCGTGGAGTGCGATGGCGGTGCAGGCAGCGACCATCTATCGCAGCGACATTTCCTATGGGCGAATTCCCATGCGGCGCGGCGACTGGAGCGACCGGTTGGCAGCGATCGACAAAGACCTGGAGGCAATGAAGGCGCAGATCGGTTCGGCAGCATCGGAGGCGATGTCGACACCGAATACGAGGCGAGCCATCGATGAAGCCATCGGCAGGCCGGCGCGCCCGTCCATCGAGTGTGTGCACACTCCGCTGGATGCGTTCCAACCGGGCGAGGCGCTTGCCCTGTCGGTGTCGATCCCGCAAGAGAGTGTGGAACCCACGCTGGCATTGGTACTTCTGCACTATCGCCATGTGAACCAAGGCGAACGGTGGAAGCAAGTGGAGATGCAGGGGAGTGGGGAGGTATTTACCGCGGCCGTTCCAGCGGAGTACACGCAGTCTCCATATGCGATGCAGTATTCGTTCGAATTGTGCACAAAGAGCGGCGCAGCGACCATGGTTCCGGCGTTCAATGCGACGCTTTCGAACCAGCCGTACTACGCGGTGATGCAGCGGAACGCTTGAGGGTGGGACGGCCGACCGCACGCCAAGGCGGCCAGTAGGCGAGGAAGCGCTGCCGATTGTGCTGCTTGCGGGGTGTACATGCGGCGGGGCGATGCGCTATGCTGACACTTAACCCATGATCTTTTCGCGCGACTACATTGGGTATCTCGCCCGCCGCACAGTCAAGCACCTGATTGACGCCAAGATGATCACCACCAGCGACCTGAAGGTGACGGAGGAGCGTGTCAGCGCGGCACTCGTCGACGAGTTGTCGCTCGAAGACCGCATCAACGAAGAGGTGCGCGTGATCCTAGACGCCTACAGCGAGGAGATGCGCAAGAGCGGTGCGCAGTATGCGGAGATGTTCAAGAAGGTGAAGACGGAGCTCGCGAAGAAGTACAAGGCGGTGCTATGAGGATCAGCCGCGACAAGCTGAACAAGCTGGCCCACACTGTTGCGGATATGCTGGCCGAGATTGATCAGGTGGGGTTCCTCGAGGACCGCAACACGATTCGGCAGGAGGCGCGCAAGGAGTTAGAGGTGCTGCTGACCGAGGAGGCCCGGATCGACACAGCGGCGCGTCTGAAGATCGCCAACCAGCGCAAGATTATCCTGGAAGGCTCGCAGGAGTGGGACATTCTGTACCGCAAGTATTACAACGAGGAAGTGCGCAAGCTGGGAATTTGAAGCAGGCGCGGCGTCTTTGGCCCGGAACCTGAATTCAGGTAAATCAATCGAGCGGCTTGCGTTCGTGGACCGGCCCGGAGCGGCGATTTCCGTGCAGGTACCAGGGCGGTCACGACGGGCAAGACCGCACACCAAATGCCGTGATTTATTGAATTTAACGCTATGCGATCTCCGAGGTTCCGCGGGATCGCGCCCGCGCGGACCGTAATAAGCAGCCATCCTCCAATCGGCGGCCGAATCGAGCATCAAAGGACTATATGACGTGTACGCCCTCGTCGTGTTATCGGCTGCAACTCCATGCCGGATTCACCTTCGATGACGCAGCCGCGGCAGCCGAGTTATCTCAAGGCACTGGGAATCTCGCACATTTATTGCTCGCCGTATCTGCAAGCCGCCAAGGGCAGCCAGCATGGCTATGACGTTGTCGATCAGCAAAGCGTGAATGCCGAGCTCGGCGGCGAAGAAGGACACGCGCGCTTTTGCGCATCGCTAAAAGAGCTTGGGCATGGGCCAGGTGCTCGACATCGTGCCCAATCACATGGCCACGGGCCCGGAAAACAGATACTGGTGGGACGTGCTGGAGAACGGGCCTTCGAGCCGCTTTGCAACCTGGTTCGACATCGACTGGAATTCGGCCGAAGTAAAGCTGCAGAACAAAGTTCTTATACCGGTGCTGGGCGGCCAATACGGACACGTCCTCAGCGCTGGCCAACTCTTCGATCCACTATGATGGCGATTCGTTTCAAGTGCACTACATGGACATATCAGTTCCCCTTGCTCCCCGTTCCATCGCCATTCCATTGTCGGCGGCGGCCAAATACTCTCAATTCGCCTACGCTCAGCTTTATCGCAGACAGCCTGGCGCGGCTTCCTCTGCCGGATTCAACCGAGGACGAGGTAGTGGCTGCGCGTCATCGCGACAAAACCGTCCTCTATGAACTGCTGCAGCGCTTCTGCAAAGAAGAGCCGGGCGCAACGGAAGCAATCGCGAGGGCTGTGAACGAGCTCAACAAGGACCACGATGCACTCGATGCAATCCTCAATCTGCAGAATTATCGGTTGGCCTACTGGCGCACTGCCGACCAGGATCTCGGATACCGGCGCTTCTTCGACATCAACACCTTGATTGGCGTGCGCGTGGAGCGCCCTCATGTTTTCATTGCCACGCACTCCCGGATTCTGGAGTGGCTTCGCAACGGAGTGCTCGATGGCGTTCGCGTTGATCACCCTGACGGGTTGCGCGACCCCGAGCAATATTTTGCGCGACTGCGCGCCGCGCACCGGACGCCTGGATCCTTGCCGAGAAGATTCTGCAGCCCTCAGAATCTTTGCGCGCAAACTGGCCGATTGACGGCACCACGGGTTACGACTTTCTGAACATGTGCAATGGCTTGCTGGTGCAACGGCGAGGGGCTGGACGAGATCGACAAAATCTACCGCGAATTTCACCGGCGAATCGCAGGATTTCGACTCGCTTGCCCACGCCAAAAGAAACTAAACGTGGAGCACGAAGCACTGGGCAGCGACGTCAATCGGCTGGCCCAGCTCTTTGTCGAGATCTGCGAAAACAACCGCGACCGCCGGGATTACACGCGAGCCGAGATTCGGCGCGCCATTCGCGAAGTTGCCGCGGGCTTTTCGATTTACAGAACCTATGTCATTCCGCAGCGAGATCGAGATCGTCGAAGAAGATCGAAACGACGATCGAGAATGCCGATATCGATCGCCAAAACCCGCAGCACCGATATTGATCCGGACTTTTCGACTTCATCGGCGATGTGCTCACGCTGCGCGCGCGCGGCGAACTCGAAGACGAATTTCTGCTTCGGTTTCAGCAGTTCACCTCGCCGGTCATGGCCAAAGGCGTTGAGGACACCGCCTTCTATTGTTTCAATCGCATGATCGGGTTGAATGAAGTGGGCGCGTCCCCGGAGCGCAATGGAGTGACCCTCGGAGAGTTTCACGCGTTCTGCGACAGGACGCAGAGCTTTATCCGCAGACGATGAATACACTTTCCACGCACGACACCAAACGCTCCGACGATGTGCGGGCGCGCCTGGCGGTTCTGACGGAGATTCCAGCGCCGTGGCGAGCTGCGCTGCGCCGGTGGTCGCGCATGAACCGTCTGTTCAAAATCAGGCGAATTCCCCGATCGCAACACGGAGTATTTTCTCTATCAAACCCTGATCGGCGCGTGGCCGATTTCGAAGCGAGCGGACGTCAGCCTACATGGAAAAGGCCGCGCGCGAGGCCAAGGAGCAGACCAGCTGGACGCAGCAGAACAAGGAATTTGAAGATGCGCTGCGTGCGTTCATCGAGCGCATCTACGATTCAGAGCAGTTCATTGCGGATCTGGAAGCTTTGTTTCGCGGATTCTGCTTCCGGGACGAATCAACGGCCTGACGCAGACGCTGATCAAATGCACTGCGCCCGGAGTGCCGGACCATTACCAGGGCAGTGAGATTTGGGACCTTCACCTTGTCGATCCCGACAATCGGGGACCCGTCGATTATGAGACAAGGCGCGCGATGCTCGCCGAACTCGAAGCGGGGATGTCGGCTGACGAAATCCTGAAGCAGGATGGATGAAGGGCTGCCCAAGCTCTGGGTGATCTTACAAAGCACTGCACCTGCGGCGCGAGCATCCGGAGTGGTTCGGCAGAGATTCAGCTTATTCGCCAATGGCCGTCAACGGTCCCCGAAAAGATCATCTGGTTGCATTTTTGCGCGGCGAAAACGTAGCGATCGTCGCGCCGCGATGGAACTTCAAGCTCGGGGGGAATTTCGGTTCAACGACGGTAGAGCTTCCCCACGGGACTTGGACTCAACTTCTGACCGGTGACAGCTTCGAAGGCGGTCAGTTGCGAGTACAGAGTCTTTTGCAGCGATTTCCCGTAGCGCTTTTCGTGAAAAACGAGGATTAGAAGATGCATCGATTTGCAGTCTGGGCTCCATTTGCGAAGCGGTTGTCTGTGAGTGTTGCGGGGCCGGTGCGCGCAATGGAAGGGCCAGATGACCGCGGTTGGTGGCAGTTGGAGGTGAGCGATGCCGACCATGGAACCGATTATGGATTCCTTGTCGACGACGACGCGAGGATTTATCCCGATCCCCGCTCATCCTGGCAGCCCAATGGAGTGCATGGTCTTTCGCGCGTTTACGATCAGGGCAAGTTCGCATGGAGTGACGCCCAGTTTCAGGCGCCACCTTTGGCCAGCGCCATCGTCTACGAACTGCATATGGGCACGTTTACGTCCACAGGGCACTTTCGATGCCGCGATCGAAAAGCTGGATTACCTGGTTCGACCTCGGCGTCACGCATGTCGAGCTGATGCCGGTGGCCGCCTTTGAAGGACAGCATGGATGGGGCTACGACGGCGTCGCGCTGTTTGCCGTGCATGAGCCGTATGGCGGCCCCGACGGCCTGAAGCGCTTTGTGAATGCGGCGCACGCCAAAGGGCTGGCCGTGCTGCTGGACGTTGTCTACAACCATTTTGGCCCTTCGGGAAATTACACCGGCAAATTTGGCCCCTACGTCACCGATTCCCATCACACGCCGTGGGGCGGCGCAGTGAATCTTGAAGACGCAGGATCACATGAGGTGCGGCGGTTCTTCTGCGACAACGCGCTCATGTGGATGCGCGATTACCACATCGACGGTCTTCGGCTCGATGCTGTACATGCATTTGTCGACCGCTCCGCGATTCATTTTCTTGAGCAACTTGTCGAGCGAAGTGGAAACGCTGGAAGCAGAGCTGGGCCGCCGACTTGTTTTGATTGCAGAAAGCGATCTGAATGACCCGCGCTTCGTGACGCCGCGTGAAGCCGGCGGTTTCGGAATGGATGCGCAATGGAGCGACGATTTTCATCATGCGCTGTTCGCGGTTCTTTGTCCCAAGGAACGAAACGGGTACTACGCCGACTTTGGCTCGCTGGCGCAACTAGCCAAGGCGCTGGAGCAAACGTTTGTGTACGACGGAATCTACTCCGGCTATCGCAAGCGGATCCACGGCAAGCCGGCCGGAGCTCTGTCGCAGCATCGATTTCTCGGATACATTCAGACGCACGATCAGGTTGGCAATCGCGCCGTAGGCGACCGGATCAGCCACCTCGCCGGGATGGAACGCGCCAAGATTGCGGCTGCGATTTATCTGTTGAGCCCCTTCGTGCCCATGCTGTTTCAAGGCGAGGAGTGGGCGGCATCGTCTCCGTTTCAATATTTTGCCGATCACAGCGACCGCGAGCTGGCCAGGCTCGTCTCAGAAGGAAGAAAGCGGGAATTCTCTGCATTTGGATGGAATCCGGAGATGATTCCCGATCCGGAGAGCCCGGCAACATACGAAGCGTCAAAGCTCGACTGGAATGAGATAGAGGATCCTGAACACGCGGAGATGCTGGAGTGGTACCGGACGCTGATTCGCTTGAGACGAACAACGCCGTGCCTGAACAACGGCACTCCAGGTAATGTGCGCGTGACGTTCGACGAAGAGAGGAAGTGGCTCCGCATAGATCGCGGAACTATGACCATCTTGTGCAACTTGGGCGCCCAGGGTTGCTCATTTCCTATTCCGCAATCAAGTTCCGTGGAATTGGCATCGCGCGGTGCGATTCGAGTCGTCGACGGAGCGATCGATCTGCCTTCCGATTCTATTGCAGTGTTGCGCAAGCCGTTTGCTAAAGATGCCTGAACGCAGATCCCGGTTCTCGCGCGGGCGACGCTCTCGCCCCTTTTTGGTTTTCACCCGCTGAGTCATCGTGGGCCGCAACTCGCCGGCTTCGGCGAGTCCTTCCAGCACCGGAATGAAATTTCTGCCCTATCTTCTTCACCAGAATGCCAGGCGTGCAAGTCAGAAGTTACAATGGCTGCATCTATGTCAAGCCTTTTGGGAAAGGAGAATCTTTGATGCTTTTCGGCCAGGCTGCACCCGCGGAGACCGCTGCCACAAGCCCGCATCCGATTTCGGAAGTGCGTGCATTCCAGATGGGTACCCCCGGTGCGGAAGACGCATATGTTGTTCTTCAGGTTCGAACGCAGTCCGGCCTGATCGGGTATGGCGAATGTAACTCACTCTCTGGAACTGACCTGAAGGCGACGAATGACGCCGTCGCTGGGCGCGCCGCCACTTCTTATCAAGTGCTGGAAGGGCTGGTGCCCACGAATGCGCGCGGAGGTTTGAACATTGCCTTGCTCGACATTGTAGGTAAAGCCACCAAAGCGCCGATTTACCGTGTGCTCGGCGGCCCCACCCGCAACAAGGCGAGGGCGATCACGCAACTATCGGGATCGTCGGACGAACGGTTGCAAAGCGATCTCCAGGACAAACTCGCTGTGGGCTTTCATGCTTTCCTGATTCCTGTCCCGGCTCCCACGGCGCGCAACCAGGGCAGCGATTTCGTTCACCTTGCCAGAGTGCGCCTGCAAGCGATGCGGACCGCTGCTCCAAACGCGGACTTCGCATTTGAGGCGCATGGAGAGCTGACTCCCGGCGATGCGGCGAGCCTGGCGGCGGCGGTTGAGAGCATGCATCCGCTGTGGTTCGATGAACCTTGTCCGATTACTAACCTTGAGACGATTCACAAAATCGCCGATGAAACTGTGGTCCCGCTGGCTTTTGGGCGGACCATTTCCGATCCTGGAACCTTTCAGGATTTGCTACGCGAAGGCCTCATCGATCTCCTTAGACCCGACCTTCTCACGTTTGGAATCACCGGGATTCGCCGCCTCTCCGCAATGGCGGAGACATACTACATCGACCTTGCGCCATGGCATAAAGGCGGCCCCATCGCCAATGCCGCGGCACTTCACGCAGCGGCCAGCATCCCGAACTTCTTTATCGCGCAAACCACTCACTCCTCTGCCGGACCGGCGCCGCGCGATGGATTCTTTGAATTGCCGAAGGGGCCAGGGTTGGGTATTGAGGTGGACGAAAAAACATTGGAAGGGAATCGAATCGTATGAATCGACGAAAGTTTCTCGGCACAGCAGCGATGATGGCAGCTGCGGCTCCTTGCTCTCAAATCGCCGCTGCCGTGCGCAAGTCGGACTTGGTTGATTCGTGCGGATGCGACCCTTTTCTCGCGCAGGCGAGAGATGCATCGTACGCGTACAACCCCAATGGTCAGACTCTGGCCAGCGATGCATTTCACGAGTTCAGCTCTGGAATCAAGATCACCAATCTCAAAGTCTTTGGCGTTTCGATCACGCCTAACTCGGATCGGCCCTATGTTTTTGTCAAGCTCGAGACGAACCAGCCGGGATTGGTGGGATGGGGCGAAGGCACGCTCGAGGGCAAAGCCCAATCAGCCATGTCGTGCATCGAGGACTTCCGCGATTTTCTTGTCGGCAACGACCCCATGCAGGTCGAACATCTGTGGCAGTCGATGTATGTTCACACTTTTTATCGCGCGGGTCCTGTGATCGGGTCCGCCATCTCCGCTATCGATCAGGCGCTGTGGGATATTCGCGGCAAAGCTTTGAACGTGCCTGTTTATCAGCTCCTGGGCGGCCCTTACGATCAACGCGGAATTCGGGGCTACTACCATGTGGAGAACATCAGCACGGCGGAAGACCTGGCGCACTTGCGCGAAAGTGCGCTCGTAGAAGGAGTCTCTTGCCTCAAGATCGGGCTCCCCGATCAGGACTACGAGTGGATCGAAACCAATGCGAAGATCGATCGTGCAGTCAAATATATGCAGCGTGTGCGCGAAGGTCTGGGTGATTCGATTGATATTGCGGTGGATTTCCATGCCAAGATGGGCCCGGCAGTCTCCTCCATCTTGATCAAGGAAGTGGAGCCGCTGCATCTGCTCTGGGTGGAGGAGCCTTGTCCGCCGGAAAATCCGCAGGCCATGGCGCAAATCGCTCGCCACTCGACTACGCCCATTGCGACCGGAGAACGACTGGTTACTGCCTATGGCTGCCGAGAGTTGATCGAGATGGGAGCCGTCGACATTCTGCAAACAGACATCAATCACGTGGGCGGTGTCTCGGCACTATGGAAGGTGGCTGCGATGGCGAACATTTCGAACGTCTCGATGGCTCCTCACGCGTGCGAAGGTCCAGTCGGGGGTCTGGCAACCTTGCATGTCGATTCCGCAATGCCCAATTTTCTCGTGCAGGAAATCTGCAGCTTTGTGAAACCCGGACAGAAAGAGATGATCTGGGCGGAATGGTTCGGATTTCCGGCGATGCGTATGGTAGACGGCCGTGTTCCCCTTCCCACAAAACCGGGGCTGGGGTTCGAGCTAAGCGAAGAGTCTCTGAAAAAGTACCCGTTCGGCGGCACAAAGCCGATGGAGTTTGTTTGGCATGAAGACGGTTCGGTGGCTGCACTCTGAGGCGGTTCTTCCGCACCGATCAGCAGGTTTCAGTGAATTATGAAACGGCCTTTTCTTGTTGAAGAAGCCAATTGACGAGTGTGCCCTCGTGAATCGTCCTTCCCGGTTTTCTGGTTCATACTCTTCACGACTTCTAATGCCCGCGCAGAGGAAGGCAGGCGTCTATTCCTGGCTGGCGACGGAAGCCCATTTTCCATTTTCCAGCAACTTTGCGATACTGATAAAGGCCAACGTCAACCTGTGTCGGTTCACCAGAATATGCCTTTTCGTTCTCTGGTTTTGGGCTTTCTCGGCTTCGATGGTAAATCCCGCCGCCGAAGAGAGGTGAGCATGAGGGTGAGAATGAAGGTGAGACAGATGTTGTGCTGTAAATGATGAAGAGAGTGGCGCTATCGTCTAGGGGTTAGGACGTGAGATTCTCAATCTTAAAACCCGGGTTCGATTCCCGGTAGCGCTACCAAAAAAACTTTCCCACAGCTAAAATTATTGGTGTTAGCCCTCGCAAGTCTCTGATAATTTGCCATCTTATGGGAGAATCTCGTCTCCTGTCGTCTGGGATGGTCTCCCTTTATCTCGCGTTTTTGGGTATACGTCCGTGGTATACATGTATCCGCGGGGCAGGTATACGCCCCCTGGGGGTATACGGTGGCACTGACAGCAACTGAGGTGGAACGCTCGAAGCACACAGAAAAGCCGTACACGTTATGGGACGGTGACGGGCTATATTTGCTCGTGACGCCAACTAGCAAGCTATGGCGATACAAGTTCAGACTCAACGGCAGACCGCGTTTGATGGCGCTGGGTTCGTTTCCAGTAGTCACGTTGAAATCAGCACGAGACAAGCACATCGACGCTCGGCGATTGCTGGATGTAGGTATTGACCCAATCGAACACCAGAAGCAGGAACGCACACAGGGCACCACATTCAAGCAGGCGGCGGAAGAATGGTTCGAGACGTGGAAAGCTGGCAAGGCACCTGCTCACATCAACCGAGTGCAGGCTCGGATGAAGCGCGACATCTACCCGGCAATCGGCAACCGCACAATACTCAAAATCACTGCACCTGACATAACGGCGCTGGTTCGCAAGGCGGAGTCACGCGGAGTTGGCGAGACTGCCCGCAGAGTCCTGGAGAACTGCTCCGCTGTGTTCGTTCATGCCGTGGCAAGCGGGTATACGCCACACAATGTGTGCGCCGATATTCAGGCCGGTACGATTCTCAAGCAAACCACTAAGCGCAATCACGCGAGAGTTGCAGATGATGAACTGCCGAAGGTGATTGCTGCTCTGTTCGCTCACTCAGGCATCGTTACTCGAATGGCCGCCAAACTGACCATGTACACGGCGCTCCGCACAGCGAACGTCATTGCGCTGGAATGGGAATGGATCAAGCTGGATGAATCGTGCATTACATTTCCGGCAGAGGTGATGAAAACCCGTTCGCCGTTCATCTGTGTTCTGAGCACGGCAGCAGAAGATGTTCTGAAGTTCATGCACGAGATGAGTACAGGGCAGCGGTATGTATTTCCCGGCCACAAGAGGGGCGAGCATCTGAGTAACGGCGCTATGCTCAAGGCGCTGCGTGACGCTGGTTACGGTGGGCAGCAAACGATGCATAGTTTCAGAGCGGTATTCAGTACACAGGCCCATGAACACGGGTTCGAGCATGACCATATCGAAGCGGCACTGCACCACCAACGGAAGGGAGTGACTGCGCATTACGACTTCTCACAGTATCTGCCCCAGCGTCGAGAACTAATGAATTGGTGGGCAGCGTGGCTTGATGAACAGGCAGCAAAGGAACGGGCGCAGATCGCAGCCGACTAAGGGCCAACGCTTCTGCATGAAGCATCGTTTAGCGTCCTGCCTTGCGCCGCTCATTGGGTTTAGGCGCAAAGCCCGGAGTAATGCTCGCCAACTCGGCAAGCATTTTGAACTGGCTCGACATAGGCTTTGACCCCTTTTCCATCTGATTCTTATCACGCAGTGGTTCCCGCCTCTGACTATCCCCACACCTTTGCGGAGTCCGCATCGAAAAAATCCACCTTCAGGGAGGGATACCCTCGGGGGCGTAGCCCAACGATCTTCTCAACATTGTGGCGTATCGCGGAGTTGGACTTGCTGGACGGGTCTCCGTGAAGGCTGACAAACAAATGGGCGATTTTTCCACGACCGATCATATCGAGTACATGTGCGTCGTTTTTTGCAAAGGAATGACCAAAGACGAATAAGGCAGCACCCTGTTGAGCTTTGGTCTGGCAAACACTGGCAAAGCTCTTGAAGCTGTGATGTAGGTATGCGCTGTGTTGGATCTTTGTGAGTTTGCTCTTACTGTCGCCCTCCGCCACAAACAACGGAAAGAAGTTCTTCTTCAGAGCCTCGTTGGCCTGATCCACAAGAGCTACTCCGGTGTTAACCCAGGTGTATTTCTGGAGTTGATAACCTGCATCGAAGAGATGCAGTGCCCCATGCAAATAATGTATGCACTGGCCATGCGCCGCACCTTCGCCCTGCCACTCCACGTACGAAGCGTCGAAATCCTCTGTGTCCTTCCTGAAGCCATCATCGTGGCCAAGGTTGATTCTGGTCGTGGAGCCCTCCTCTTCATGCATCAATGCCCAGTAAAGAAGGAGATCTGATCATCCGTCCAGGCGGCAGCGTAGAGCACCGGCAAGCGTTGTTTGCTTTCCACATCTCCATAGCCCAGGGCTCTGCTGAACTCAGCAGGTGTTCTGTATGCGAGCGAGCTGTGAGGCCGCTCGCAGTTGTACAACTGGGGTACAAGACACCCATAAAACCTGCATTCGAGAAGTGCATTATCGCTGGCATCCATGGTATGGGCAACCAGTATGCGTTCGAGGCGAAGCGCGACGAGGCGGGAGTGTAGTTCTCCGTTGCGTGCGAGACGAGCTGAACTGGCTGGCTTCGTTGGAGATTCCGGAGTGGATGTTCGACTCCGGTCTTTGCAGTGAGATGAAGCAGGAGAGCCTGGCGTATGTGAGCGGCAGCGCTTTGCTGTCGCTTCGAGCGCTCCTGTCGTCCGACGCAGATCGTATTGAATCGAGGGTGATTCAGGCGCAGCATCTTTCCAGTGACTCAGGAGGTGCTGATGTCGATAACGTCCCGATTCAGAGCCAGACAGGGCGAGCTATTTGCTCCGACGATGCCACAGCCGCAGGTACCGCAGGAAGCCTATCAGCGGATGCTTCGCCTGTTGGCCCGGATGATAAACGAACACCTCGCGAAGGAACTTCGCCCCGGCGCGCAAGCGGAGGTGGGCGATGAGTGAGAAGGTTCGCACACAGCATCTGGAACGCAAGGCGATTCTCTACGTTCGCCAGTCATCCCCCTACCAAGTGATTCATAACCTGGAGAGCCAGAAGCTGCAGTATGCGATGGAAGCACGGCTGCGGCAACTGGGATGGCGCGAGATAGAGGTCATCGACGAGGACCTGGGACGTTCCGCGGCTGGGGCGGTGACACGTGCAGGCTTTGAACGCATGGTCGCCGAAGTCTGCCTGGGCAAGGTTGGTGCCGTTGCAGCCCGTGAAGTCTCCCGCTTTGCACGAAACAGCCGGGAGTGGCAACAGTTGGTTGAAGTCTGCCGCGTTGTCGACACGGTGTTGGTCGACCAGGAGATGGTTTACGCGCCACGGCTCAGCAACGATCGTCTGCTTCTGGGCCTTAAGGGCAGCTTGAACGAGTATGAACTTGATTTGCTGCGTCAGCGTTCGGTCGAAGCGCGCAGAGAGAAGGCGCGCCGGGGTGAGCTGATCGTGTCGGCTCCTGTTGGTTACGTCAAGAGCGAAGATCAGCGGTTGGAGAAGGACCCGGATCTGCGCGTGCAGCAGACCATTCTTCTGGTCTTCCGCAAGTTCGCCGAACTGGGCACCGTGCGCCAGACGTTGATGTGGTTTCTGGAACACGGGCTGGAAGTGCCCACACGTACGCCGAACGGCAAGACCAGGTGGAAGCGCCCCGTCTATCGCTCCATGCATCGTATGCTGACTTCTCCGGTTTACGGAGGAGCCTACAGCTACGGCAAGACAGAACATCTCATAGGCTACGAGGGAGTCCGAGCGCATCATGTCTGCCGGCGGAAACCGAGAGACCAGTGGCTGGCTCTGATCCCAGGCGCCCATGAGGGTTATGTCACCTGGGATGAGTTCGAACAGATTCAGCGCATGGTTCAGCAGAACAACCAGGGTGAGCCCCAGCCTGGCGCCGCGCGTAACGGTCAGGCGCTTTTGGCTGGGCTATTGCGATGCCGGCGCTGCGGACGTAAGCTGACGGTACGATATACCGGCAACGGGCATGACGTATTGCGGTATTCGTGCATGCGCGGATTTCTGGACAACGGTGAGCCTCGTTGCATCGCGTTCGGTGGCATCACCGTCGATGCGGCTATCGGCAGAGAGGTGCTTCGCGTGGTTCAACCTGCAGCTATCGAAGCTTCCATGCTGGCCCATGAAGAACGTGCCCGGCAACGGGACGATGTGCTGGAGGCGCTGGAACGAGATCGACAGGCGGCCACATATGCAGCTGATCGAGCCCGTCGGCAGTACGATGCTGCTGATCCAGAGAACCGGCTGGTCACCGCGGAGTTGGAACGGCGCTGGAATCTGGCTTTACAGCACGTGCACGAGATCGAGGCGCGCATTCATCAGCACAGCGCGACTGTTGACCAGACTCCAGCTGGCACCGGCGAGGACCTCTACCAGCTCGCCACTCAACTCGAGACGATCTGGACCGATTCGGCCACGAGTGCGCAACTCAAGAAGCGTATTGTGCGTACGCTCATCGAGGAAGTGCTGGTCGACGTGGACAGTTCTCAGGGAGAACTCCTTCTGACCATCCATTGGAAAGGAGGCGTTCATACCGAGTTGCACCTTCCTCGCCGTCGACGCGGTCAGTGCAGCACCCAGACCCCCTGTGAGTTGATCGAAGCCATCGCTGTCCTTGCACGCATTGCAAGCGACGACATCATCGCCAGCGTCCTGAACCGCAACGGTCATCTCACAGGACGCGGCAACCGCTGGACACGTGAGAGGGTAACCGCCTTGCGCAGCCATAACCGCATCCCCTGTTATAAGCCGGATGAACAAAACCTATGGGTCAACCTGACCGATGCTGCAGCTTGTCTCGATATCAGCCCCCGCACGCTCCGCTTGGCCATCGATCGCGGCGAAATCCCCGCCGATCATCCTTTCGCAGACGGTCCTTGGGTGATTAACAGAGACATCTTGGAGAGCAAGACCGCTCAGGCTCTGAAACGACGCGCTCATATTCAACCGCGTAAACCCGCAGTACTGCTTTCTGAAGAGCACGAGAGCCTGTTTTCAAGCACATAGCGAGGTGGGGCAGTATGGAACCACGTTGTATTCCTGACGCCAGCTGTCGAGGGTTCTCCGCAGATCGTTCAGTGTCCTAAACCAGTTTGCGTTGATCCTATTTGCGTAACGAGTTGCTTCGTGCCATTTGAATATGGGACGCCAAGTTTGGGAACTTCTCGCGAAGAGCTCCAGTCATCATCGAGTGGATTTCCGGAGCGTATTTCTGTGACGCCGATACGCCGGAATCCACCGTGCAATTCCTTCAGTACCTGCAGGAACATGGAATTGGTCTTGAGGTGGGTGTTTGGGCCTGGACTTCAGGAGGTTCGCTAGCGCCCGCTGGGGCTTTCCTTCGCCCAAAGTCTCCGGCTTTACTGGCCACTCGTGCCACCAGAAGGGCTACGGCCTTGGAAAAGTGGTTGAGTCCTGGCAGTTCACTGTCCTACCCCCAACGACTCATAAGTAGACAGAAGCTGTTATTGCATTGAGGCGCGGGATCGGCCGGATCGCTTAGGGATTGCGCTCTTCCGCAATCGCGGAACAGCCTGAACGCCGGCCCAAAGCGTTGCGATCGTTTGCTCGACCACGAGAGCCTGGTCAGGCAAGCCTTGCACAACCCCTTGAATAACAAAGAGTGTGGCGAGGCCAAAGATCGTAAACCACCAGGTGTGGGCTATCACGATGTCATCCCTGTTTGGCAATCCTTCATCCTTGGCAACATCGAAGAAAAGTTGCACGAAACGCGCGAACAACGGCGCGCCAAGGTCGTCGATGTATTGTCCAGCGCGGACGCCGCTTCGATTCTCAGGCCCGAAGAAGACGTTGCGGAACTGCTGTGGATGGCCAACGCAGAACTGAATCAAGCCGCGTGAAGTCGCAAAAAGGCGCTCTTTTGGTCGAGGATATTTAGCGGCAATCGCGTCGAAGTTCTGAACCATCAGCCCGATCGTCTCGCGGCTTAACTCGGCAAGAATATGCGCTTTGTCCGGAAAATGCTGGTAGATCACGGCGTGGGTATAGCCGATCTCTTTAGCGATCTCGCGAAGGGTCACGGCTTCGTAACCGCGATCGGCAAACATTTTGCTGGCAGCCGCAAGGATTTCGCCCCGCAACCTCTCCTTGCGCTCTACCCGGCGACTTGGCGAAGTGGATGTCATTTTGATAGCTTAGTCCATTTTGACGATCTTTGCGACCGATTGTTAATTTATAACCATCGGTAATCAACCGTCGATTATTTTGCAACCAATGGTTACACAGGCCCTCTAATAGGCAGATCGCTCATTTGCATGGGCGACCAAATACGAGGCAAAAGGAGAATGCGATGAAAGTTCTAGTGATTGGAGCAGCGGGCAGGAGCGGAGAGGTGCTGGTAAATGAGGCGCTGGCGGCCGGGCATAAGGTGACAGCTTTCGTGCGCGACGCCGCGCGGTACAAGGAGGCGAACGTAAGAGTTGTCGCCGGCGACGTGCTGGACGCGGCCGCGGTCGACGCTGCGGTCGCCGGACAGGATGCGGTGATCGACGCGCTGGGCGGCAAGATGCCGTGGAAAGTGACCACGATGGAAACGAGCGCTGCACACAATATTGTGGACGCGATGCGGCGCAATGGAGTCCGACGGCTGCTGAAGATTTCGGTGGTTGGTGCGGGCGAGAGCGTCAAGAACGCCGGCTTTTTCAACGAGCACCTGCTCATGAGGACGTTCCTGCGGGGTCTGCTGGTAGACAAGGCGGGCATGGAGGCCGAGATCGAAGGCAGCAACCTGGACTGGACGCTCGTGCGGCCGCCGATGTTGACCGACGTCGAGAAGACTGGCGTTGCCAGGGTGCTGAGCACGGAGGGCGGCGAGAAGGCGCACAAGATCGGGCGGGCCGATCTGGCAGCCTTCATGGTGCAGCAACTGGAAAACAGCCAGTATGTGCGTCAGGCCGTGACAGTGACGACCACATAGCAAGGCCTCCGCGAAGATCAACCACCTCTCTCATCGAGGCGATCCGATCGGCTGTGCAAAGGTGCCTGTAACGATTCATGCGACAGATCACTGTGGAAACCCACGGTACTAGCGGAGTGCTAGCTGCGCAACTCACAAGCTCTGGTGTTCGCATCGGAGCGTCACTTTCGTTCTGACAAGGAGAACACATCATGTATTTAGTCATGGGCATTACTGGAAAAGTTGGCGGCGCCACCGCGCGCCATCTGTTGACGCAGGGCAAACAGGTGCGAGCACTTGTGCGCAATCGCGAGAAAGCGGCGAAGTGGGCAGACCAGGGCGTGGAGTTGGTCGATGGAGATTGGAACGATGCGACAGCCATAGCGGCGGCGCTCAAAGGTGTTGAGGGCGCGTTTGTTATGTTGCCGGCTGTATGGGCCCCCTCGCCTGATTTCAGAGAAGCAAGGGGCGTGATTGCGAACTATGTCGAGGCGCTGACCCGGGTGGTGCCCCCGCGCGTGGTAGCGCTCTCGTCGACGGGCGCGCATAGAACCAGCGGGGTGGGGATGATCACGGCCTTATCGCTCCTGGAGCAAGGTCTTCGCAGCCTGGCCTCTCCGATCGCATTTGTGCGCGCAGGCGGCTTTTTCGAAAACTTTCTTTTCGGCTTACAGGCCGCCCAGGGTGGAACACTACCGGTCTTCTACAATCCGACAAACCGGAAATCGATGATGGTCGCGTCAGACGACATCGGCGCTGAGGTGGCAACGCTTCTGACCGGGCCGGCGTGGTCCGGGCATCGCATCATCGAGCTCGGTTCGATGGTAAGCGCGGATGAAGTGGCCGCACAGTTGGGTGAAGTCCTGAAACTCGACGTAAAAGCCTTTGCAATCCCACGTGCAGGGTGGGCTGAAGCGTTCGAGCAGTTCGGCATCCCCAAGGGCCACACTGGACCTGCCGAAGAAATGTATGAGGGCATTAACGCGGGATGGATGGGCCTCGGAATCGTGGGTACAGAGCACGTAGAGGGTGCGACGTCCGCACGCGGTGTGTTTGCGGCTGCACAGAATGCCGTCAAGGCGTAAGTCCGCGGCAAGCTCAATCAGCCCGGTTCCCTGGGAACTGCGGCGCAGACGTCAGGAAAGATTGCGGTCAAACATGAAAGTTCTTGTCTTGGGTGCCACGGGTGGAACCGGACGGCTGATCGTCCGGTTTGCCCTGGCGAAAGGCCTTCCGCCCGTGCAGCGCGATGATTCCAGTCGCGTACAAGAGCCAACTTATTGCAGAACGATTTAACCAATTTAAACCGCAAGAGGAGGATCTTTTCAATATGAAAGCTGAACTCACAATCGATAAACCCGCGCGGCCGGGTCGAGCAACTCAAATAGCCGCAATGGTAACAACCGGCATCGTCGCCTGCATGTGGATGTACTTCGGTCTGCTATATCTAATTCACGATCCCGGCGAATGGAGGATCGCCAATCAGCAGCTCGGATATCCGCTCTATATCATCCCTCTGATTGGCGTGACCCACATCCTTGGTAGCGTGGGCCTTCTCATTCCCAAAGTGCCTCGATTGACTGAGTGGGTCTATGCTGGTTTCGCGATCACTCTTTTACTCGATTTCTATTCACAACTGAATAGCGGTGGCAGTACCTGGGATAAATTTGATCCGATTCTCGTCACGGGGTTCGTCTTTACTTCGTATGTATTGAGACGCTGCGTGCGCTCAAACAGGTGGCCGGGTTTGGAGAGATGATCGCGCGTGTGCCGCTCGATCGGCCTGGAGAAGCCGAGGAAGTTGCTGCCGCTGCGATGTACTTCTCTTCAGGTGAATCTCGCGTCACCACGGGAACAGAACTGCGCATCGACTCCGGTCTCACGCTCCTCCAAGCCTATCCCCAAAACTTCGAACTCAACTGAAAGGAATTAGCCGTGCCAACCTTGCTTGCTCTGGAAGTAAGCCCTCGCGGAGTGAACATCGCACAGAAAAGAGTCTTGATCACCGGTGCCAATCGCGGCATCGGCCGTGCGCTCGTCAACGAAGCCCTTCGGCGCAGTGCAAAGAGGGTGTATGCAGGAACTCGCGGAACGATCGACATCGCCGACATACGAGTCACGCCGTTGATACTCGACGTGACCGACGCTGAGCAGATCGAGCAGGCAGTTCGCGAAGTCGGTAGCCTCGATGTGCTTATCAACAACTCCGGAATCGCTCCGTATGACGATCTGAGTGATCCGGCTGTCATCGAACAAACCCTCGCCGTCAACTTCTTCGGCATGTACAAGGTTTCGCAGGCGTTCTTGCCGATGTTGAAGCGCTCCAAAGGAGCCCTCGTCAACAACCTGTCGCTGATGGCACTCGCTCCGTTGCCGCTCACGCCCAGTTACGCGATTTCAAAGGCGGCCGCATTGAGAATGACACAGTCCCTGAGGGCGCTCCTGGCAAGCGAGGGCGTATCGGTCCACGGCGTCTTCCTCGGTCCTGTCGATACCGACATGACTCGCGGCTTCGAGATACTGAAGGCATCTCCCGAGTCCGTCGCACAGGGCATCTTCGATGGATTGCAAAACCGTGAAGAGGATATCTTCCCCGACGCAATGTCGCAGTCGATTGCGGAGGGATGGCGCAAAGGCGTGGCCAAGGAATTCGAGCGCCAGTACGCAGGCTTCGCGCCACAGACCGCGGCGGCTCTTTAGTAGTGCGACGCACCACCCCAACATTCAAATTCAACAGAAGAGAGAGGGCGGAGGAATAAGTCATGAAGAAGCAGGAATTCACAACGTCATTCACAGTTGACCAATTTCCCGAAGAAGTTTTCAAGGCAGTCAACAACGTTCGCGGCTGGTGGTCGGGAGAAGTCACCGGTGAGTCGAGCAAGCTTGGCGCCGAATTCACCTACCGCTACAAGAACATGCACAAGTCCACGCAGCAAGTGACGGAGCTCGTTCCCGGCAAGAAGGTAGTGTGGCATGTTACGGACGCCGAACTGAGCTTTGTCAAAGACAAGACTGAATGGACCGGCACTGACATTGTCTTCGAGATCACGAAGAAGGACGGTAAAACCGAGCTTCGTTTTACACATGTGGGCCTGATTCCCGCATTCGAGTGCTACGGCGGCTGCTCAGGTGCCTGGGGTGCGCTTGTCGATGGCAATCTGCGCAATCTGATTGCAACGGGAAAGAATCAGCCGGACGTGTTGGCGTAAGAGAGCGACCAGAGCGGCGTTCGGTCATCGGGGCACGTCAATGACACCCACGAACCTGAAACACCAACCGAATCTACAACGCAAAGGAGCGGCCATGTTGAATCAAAACTACACCGTAACCATTTCGGTCGACCAATCGCCGAAGAAAGCTTTCGATGCCATCCGGAACGTGAGTGGATGGTGGTCCGAAGAGATTGAGGGCCACACTGCCAAGGTCGGCGACGAGTTCAAGTATCACTACCAGAACCTCCACGCATGCACCATGAAGCTCGTGGAACTCGTGCCCGACAAGCGAGTCGCCTGGCTGGTGACCGACAACTACTTCAGCTTCACCGAGGACAAGACGGAGTGGAAGGGCACCAAGGTGGTCTTTGACATCGCGACCAAGGGCGACAAGACCGAGATCCACTTTACGCACGAGGGCCTTGTCCCGGCATACGAGTGCTACAACGTCTGCTCTGACGCCTGGGGCTCGTACATTCGCGGCAGTTTGAAAAGCCTGATCGCAATCGGCAAAGGATCTCCCAACCCGAGAGAGATTACGAAAAAGGTGTAGAGCAACCCGGCAAAACCCGTTATTGCGCATCAAATCGAAAATCAGGAGACAAGTTCAGAGGAGGGACATATGTGCCCAGTATGCATCGCAAATGCAGCAGCCATGGTAGCCGGAGCCGGATCCACGGGAGGAGTTCTGGCGGTGTGCATCGGCAAGATCAAGAAATTCTTCACCGCGGATCGTTCCGTCGAGAAAACTGCGGAGAGATAACGCGGCAACCAACAAGGAGACAGACATGGAAAACGGAAAAGAAAATTTGGCAATGAAGATGCCGCCGGTCGTGTCGCAGCCGGAATGGGAGGCTGCGCGCCAGCAGCTCCTCTTAAAAGAGAAGGCCCTGATGCACGCCCGTGACGCGATGGCCGCCGAACGACGGCGCATGCCATGGATGGCAGTCGAGAAGAAGTATGAGTTCGACGGCCCCAACGGCAAGGCAAGCCTGCTCGATTTGTTTGATGGCCGCCGTCAGTTGATCATCTACCGCGCCTTCTTCGAGCCCGGGGTCTTCGGCTGGCCCCATCATGCCTGCCGCGGTTGCTCGCTTGGTGCCGACCAGGTGAGGCACCTTTCCCATCTAAACGCTCGTGACACCACGCTCGCCTAGGCATCGCGCGCATCGCAGGCGGATATTGCGCGCCTGCAGATCCTTCTCAAACTCCTCGAGTGCCTGGAAGAAACCGCGATACGTGGGGCGTGCGCCTTTGGGCGGCGTGAATCCACCGCTCAGCGCGCGCGTACGGGCCATGGCTTCGCCTGCGGCGTCGTGCTCGGCAATCATCATGCGGATGGGATTGCGTACGGCGCCGAAACATCCCAACGGACGCGGGCCGGCTTCTACGCTCGATCTTGTGAGCGCAGAGAAGCAATAGCCACTACGCTTGCGCGGCCGATTGAGCGGAATGCAAGGACGAAGGTTCCGCTTTGATTCAATGTCCGGGAAGTTCGAAGATGTAATCCCGACAGTGGAGTTATCTTGGGTGTGTTCCCCTTTGGAACGGAGGAGACTACATGGCACCGTCCCGTCCTTCGTTCGTTTGCTATAATCTCGCAAACCCGAGTAGGGCTTTTCTGCATTCGTCTTTGCGGCCTCTTATTGCCTTGCAGATTGTCATTGTTTCTCAGTGCCTCGGGTAGAGGAGGAGTGCGGCAAGATGGGACGCACTGTTCGACCTGCAATGCCCGTTGTAAGAACAAAGCTGACAACGTCGGTATTTGAGCAACTCGTATCGTTCGTCGTGAGCGAGAACTGGAAACCTGGCGATCGTATTCCACCGGAGCGCGAGCTATGCCAGCAGCTTGGGATCGCGCGCACCTCGCTTCGCGAAGCTCTTAAGGCAATGGAATTGGTCGGCATGGTAGATAGCCGTATCGGGGACGGTACATTTGTCTGCCCACGGTCCGAATTCCTAAGCAGACCTCTCCTTTGGGCCTTCACCGGCACCGATCACGACGAGCTTCAGGAGATCATGGAAGCCCGAACCATCATCGAAGAGAATCTGGCCGGGCTGGCCGCGAAGCGTGGAACCTCTGAACAGATCAAAGAGATTGGGGATGCTGTCCAGCAAATGAGAGACGCCATCGCACGGGGAGACTCGATTATTGCCGCTGACATGGCCTTTCATCTGGCTGTCTCCAGCGCGGCGCATAATGGAGTCATGCGCAACGCAGTTCAATTGCTGCGCAACCTCATGCGACAATGGATTCTGTACAAACTCATGATTCCTGATGTTCCTGAGACTGTCCTCAAACGCCACGTCACAATTTACAAGGCGATTGCAGGGCGTAAGCCCAATGCCGCACGAAACGCGATGCGTCTTCACCTTGAAGAGACCATCAAACTGGTTACGCACGTCGTCAAGGAGCGTCGGCCTAAGTCATAGGTGGGAGTAGTGTTCCTCGCTCGTGCTCTGGCCCAGGCGCCTCAGTTAAGTCTTCGTGAGTAAATTCTGGCGTCGAAGTGCGACTGTGCGTTTTTCGCAGCTTCCGTCCTTTTGCTTCTGAAAAGAACGATCGGCGAACCTTGACACGAATGGTAAGACCTTATTGCCATTGCTGTCGCATTGGCATTTGTTGACGGCAGCTGTTTTCAGGACGGTGCGAGGCACTCACCTTTCGAAGGTGCGAGGTTCGAGCGTTGTGCCGCGGGGGGATCGCTCAACTGAAAGCGAAATCTACCGCACGCTTCGCACTAAGAGGAATGAGGGGCCTTGTGCAATCTGTTCGTTGTTGCCTTGTTGCGCTCTCGCTTTTTTCCCAACTGCTTATGGAGAGTCGACTGCACAGGGCAAGACAGGACTGCTGGTCTTCAACGTTCGGGACCTCGGAGCCCGCAATGACGGCTCCGCCGCGGCCACTAATGCCATTAGCGCCGCAATTCAGGCGGCGAAGAAGGTCGGCGGCGGCACCGTCTTTATTCCGGCAGGTAATTATGTTTCGGGGCCCATCGAAATGGTCAGCAATCTGACGCTGAACATTGACGCGGGCGCGATCATCCGGTTTCCAGCCACGAAGCCGCCTCTTGTTCCGAGCCGACAGCAGAGCGTTGAAGTTCCCACGCCGATGCTATTGATCGGGGGGCACGATCTTGAGAATGTAACCGTCGTCGGGCATGGAGTCTTGATGAGCAGCAACGCAGATTGGCCTAAACTTCATCCACACACCGGGCGTGAGGCTTCTGAAGCGGGCAGTGCCAACGGTCCGAAGTGGGAGAAGCTGCTGTTGGACCTGAATGCGCACAAGCCAATCCCGCAGGCGGAGTTCGATGTGGCAGGCGCTGAGCTGCGTCCCTCCTTCGTCCGCTTCATGAACAGCAAAAACATTCTCGTCGACGGCCTGCACTTCATCGGTTCGCCCATGTGGACCGTTCATCTTCTCTATTCGGAAAATGCGGTCGTCGAAAACCTCGTTATTGAGACTTATCCTGGAGTCCACACCGATGGCATCGTGATCGACTCGAGCCGGTTTGTAAAGCTGATGAACGACTACATCGATATGGGCGACGACGGCACCGTGATCAAGTCGGGCAAGAATGCCGACGGGTTGCGCGTCAACCGACCCACGGAAGATGTGACTATCACCAACCGCACAGTGCACCACGCGCACGGGGCGGTGACGATCGGAAACGAAACTTCGGGCGGAGTGCGGAAACTGGTCGCAAGTAATATCACGGTCGTCGGCAACTCGCACGCTCGCGCAAATCGGAGGCAGGCGAAGTCTCAAGATCCGGTTCCCCAAAGCGCTGACGCTCGACATCCTGAACTTCCAAGTCGAGTTGGTAATCGCGCTTCTTCGTCAGTGAACCTGTTTGAAGTCGAAGTAAGCCAGATTCATGTTGCCGTCGGTCAAAATGTGTACGGTAAGAACGTTCTTTCCCTTGCGAAGGGCAACTTTGAAAAGCTGTGAAGCCAGATTCCAATGGTGCCACTGACGCCAAGCAACAGGGTCGGCAGGGTCATATGTTGTTGGGATCTGGAGCGACCCCGTTGCGTCATTGCCATTCACGTCGACCGAGATTGTTCCGCCACGGTTGGAGGTGTAGAAAAAGTCGGCCGTGTATGTTCCTGCGCTGGCCGCATCGACTGTGATATTGAACCACTCGCCGGGTTCGGTCCAGCCAACATAGAGAAGGTTTGCAGGTAGCACGACCTTATTGAACGGGTTGTCGTCAATCGGTGTGGGCTGCCGGTCAAATTTCGTGTATGAAGTATCTACTCCCTCATGCATGCGAAATTCGTTCAGGTAGCTTCCATCGGCCGGATTCAATTCTCCGCTGCCATGATTCTGTGGATCGGTGTCGTGATAGGCGATTCCTTCGCCGCCTAGGTCGTAGTAGGCGCAAAGCACCCGTCCGGGTACCCTTTGCGGACTGCCGTGATACACGCTGTCGTGATATGGGACCCCTGCATATCGGCTTAGAAAAGATTGGGACGACGCCTTTGTCGATAGCAGCAATGGAGCGATGAAACAAAGAGAAAACATGCGATGGTTCATCATTAATCTTCCCCGCTTTCGAGTTGGTTCCGTGCCAAACGGACCGTCAAGATTCCTCGCGCTTCGGCTCTCCTCTGTCGAAGGTCCGGTTGTGTATTTCCCATCAAGAACGCGCATTCGAGGATTCTGCCGCGGCGCTTCTCCTGCCTCTCAGACGACCGGAAACAACTCGATCCCGCGTTCTTTTCCGAGATTCCGCGAATACTTCTTTTCTGTCGCGTTGTTCCAATGCTCAAACACTCCGAGACTGGGGCATCGGATGCCGTCGCGTTCAGGATCGTAGAAAGTTCTGGAAGGCGGATCGTTTGCAAGAGCGGCTTCGCGCAGGTAGTTGTCTGCATTGGCAATATCCTGAAGATCAGTCCATTCCGAAGTCAAGAAATCGAAACCGACTGAATCGATCGCCACGCCATCAAGCGACATGAAGATACTGCTCGGCCATGCATCGTTAAACGGGTGCGTCTTCCACTTGCTACGGGGCGGACCATCCGCGTTATCGCTTCCGTAGAGCCCATCGAGGAGAAACAAAACGGCTTTTTCGCCCAGGTCCTTATGCCCCAAAAAGTCTACGAATGCGGAGTAACTCGGGGAGCCGTCCTGGTTGTGGGGGAAGCCATCATGCGCATTCTTGTGCCAGTCGGGATTGATACTCGTAGCCCCAAACAGATTTTTCGCACAGAGCGTCACACCTGAACTAACATGTCCCTTCAATAGGGCCACGTCGATCAGGTAAGCAGCGTCGATGACCGTGGTATCAAGTCCTGAGGCATTGCGGCTAGTGATCGAGAAAGGGATCGCATCCGGTTTGAACTCGGCCTTCTCACGGCCGTCGCCCCCGATGTGGTCTACGAACAGGACTCCGGCGAATTCCGCGTGAATCTTTTCGTAGAGATTATTTGGAATAAAGCGGCTGGAGTCGAAGACGGTGATGGACGATTGAGGCACTCCCCCTGGGCTAGTCAATTGCCGGACGAGCGAAAGGATCAAGTGGGGTGACGAATTCAGGCGGTCGATGGTACCGTGCCCGGTTGTGTTGTTCAGGTTTGCTTTGATCGCGATCTTCTCGCCGGGTCTGTATCCGGTGTCGCCTTTCCCGTGATTGCGATTGAAATGATGAAACATGGCTTTCCATGCTTCGGCATCAGTGTTTTGATTTGTGAGGCCGCGGATCGAGTTAGAGACCATGCGGTCGATTACGGGCTGATGATTGTAAGCATCCTCCCACCAGGAACCGGCCCCATCCCAAGTGACAGCTGCCGGATCGTGTGCCCATGTTACGCGGCCGGGAAAGATACCCCGGGGAACGCCTAGCGGAGAAAGCGTTGGGTTGAAAAGGGAGGGACGCAAAGTGCTGGTGGCTGCAAGCGTCAGTGCGAATTGCCGGCGCGTCATTTCCATTGTCGCCGATTCTCCGATCTTCAGATCTTCTGTTCCATCCATTCCGGTGGTCTTCGGTGCGTGTTTCCCTCTAGAAGTCCGAAGACGATCGAATAATAAGTATTGCACACAATCGATTGTCCTGCTATAAATGTTAGCCGTGTAATGGATTGTGGGAAATGTAATTTCGAGGGAAATCATGCCCAACAGAAGCCGTAGATACTTTCTCAAACTCGCTGCGTCGGTTGGCGGTGCAGTGGCTGTAAAAGAAGTAAAACCGCTGTATGCAGAATCTCAGCCCGCTCCGGGCCCAGTGCGAGCCTGGAGTACGACGGCACAACAAAAATTCCAGCCCATTCAATCGCCGCCGCAATGGGAAAGCGGGGAGGAATTATCGCCGCTTGCGATCTATCTGGAACCCGCCACGCCCTATCAAGAGATCCTCGGGTTCGGCGGCGCCTTCACTGACGCATCATGCTATCTTCTGCACCTTATGGAGCCTGATGCTCGCCACGCATTTTTGTCGGATCTCTATGGACCATCTGGGCTGCGCCTTTCGGTGGGGCGAACCTGCATCGGAACGAGCGACTACTCAACCAAAATGTACAGTTACGATGACACACAGGAACCCGATCCGGAGTTGAAACAATTCAGCATCGAACAAGACCAGGCCTGGATCGTGCCTACATTGCACGAAGCGCAGCAGATTAATCCCGATCTTTACTTGTTCTCTTGTGTATGGAGTCCGCCTGGATGGATGAAGAGCGGAGGCTCAATGCTTGGTGGCTGTATGAAGGAACGCTGGTTCGCTGCCCATGCACAATATTTCGTCAAGTTTCTTCAGGCTTATGCGGATGCTGGAATCAAGATCAAAGCCGTCACGGTCAACAATGAGGTGGATACGGACCAGGACGGACATTTTCCTGCCACGCTCTGGGCCCAGCAGCACGAAATGGTTTTCGTCGCGTTTAATCTAGGGCCCGCGCTCGAAAAGGCATCGCTGGACACAAAGATTTGGATTCTTGATCACAACTACAACTTGTGGGGCCGCGTAGCCGACGAACTGAGCAACCCACAAGTCGCCAAGTACGTGGACGGTGTCGCATGGCACTCTTATTCGGGAACGCCGGACGCAATGACCCGCATCCATGAGATGTTTCCCGATAAGCACATGTATTTCACCGAAGGAGGACCACCGGCCAATATGTTCGGTCCCTCGGAGGAGCGGCACCCGGGACAGCAGCCCCGGCGCGACGATTCTTCCTTCGCAACGGACTGGACGAGATGGTCAAGTTCTTTTACAGGCATGCTTCGTAACCGGGCCAGGTGCATCTGCGTTTGGAACCTGATTCTGGATGAAAACGGACGGCCGGACATCACCAATCCGCCCCGTCCTATGCGCCGGGGAGGACTTGTCTCCCTCGACTCGAAGACGAAGGAACTAACGTATAGCGGGAATTACTACGCATTTCCGCACTATTCAAAACTCATTCAAAGAGGAGCGCGCATCTTCGCATCCTCCGGTGATTTAACTGGTGTCGACCATGTTGCGGCTGAGAACCCCGATAAGAGCCGCGTGCTGGTGCTCACGAACAACAACAACGCCGAGCAAAACGTGCAATGCAAGCTCGGAGATCAGATCCTCAGGGTGTCACTGCCTTCTGACTCGATTACCTCCCTTGTTTGGTAGATCACCAGTTGATCTTGAAGAGCGATCGGCGAATTGAAAATTATGTTGTCCGGCCCACGTAATGGAGATTGACAGGAGGGTTAGCCATCTTCAGAAATCTTCGCCGATCCATAGTCCCGGCCATGCGGGTGTTTGACCATAGACAATCGATTGTAGTGGTAAGCGGCAATCGAAGGCCGGTTTAGCTCACGTGGCCCACGTAGTCGGAGCCGTTCACCTGGACCAGGAATCCGTCAGGATCGCGGAACTTGAAGGATTCGGAAGACCGTTGGTCTTGAATCTCTAAATTGCGCTTGCGGAGCGCCGCGCGGATCTCATCGGCATTGAAGTGGGCAATACCGAAATCGTAGTGATCGAGTCGCCCCGGCTCGTTCTTATCGCCTTGTTCGAGACCGAAGAATGACTTGCCCACGCCGAGGATGTGAACCGTCGGCGAGTGCTGCCGTAGAGGCATTTGGAAAAACTCCTGGTAATAGCGCGAGGTCTTTTCGAGGTCGGGGACGCGCAAGGTTACGTGGTTGAGGCTGATGGCGGGAAAACTCTGCGGGCCGGCATCGTCCGCCCGTGAGAGCGGGGAAACCAGCGCTCCAGCGGCAATAGCTGCCAGGGAAAGCGCTGCCTGGCGCCGGGTAAGTTTGCCACTCTCAAAATCGTTGAGCAGGCTCTCGACTTTATCGAACATAAATCTCTCCTGTCGCGAATGGGTTAGTGAAGACTTGCAAAGCTCTCGCCGTCATGACAACCGGCCTGAATCGGCTACAGATTCAAAAACGACCGGTTGCTCTCATCGTTTACCGGATTCACAAAAAAGAAGCAATCGCCGGTCACTCTCAACAATGGTGAACGCGTTCGGATCAGGCGACCGGCATGGAGAAACAGAGAATGCAGTGTCAATCTACGCTCGGGACCTTGTCAACTCCTTGTACCTCGCAGCATATCCGGTAAACTGATTTGCCGAAGATGACTCTGGCGTTCGAGGGGAAGCAAGATGCGCGCTTCTAATTCGAGTCGATGGCGCGGCAAGCGTTCGCTTTTGCGCTCTAGCTCGCGTTGACAACAGGCACCACGATCCTCTAATGAATGTCAGGCAGTGACATGGGCCCGGCAGAGTCAGCTTGATTCCGTAGGATTGCATCGCCATGTATGATGGGGCTGCTATGTGGGGAAGACTCCTTTTATTCGCGATGCTGGCTGTTCCGATGCTTGCGGCGCACGTTAGCCAAGCGCCGGCGGGTGCGGCTTCGCAGAGCGCAGAAGAGCATCTTAGTCTCGCAAAGCGCTATTTGGCGGAGCAGAAAACCGACTTGGCGATCGCCGAGCTGAAACAGGCGGTCGCCCTCGATCCTGCCAACGTCGAGGCGCGAGGCAATCTGGGAGTATTGCTCTACTTTCGAGGCGACTACGCGGGTGCAGTCTCCAATTTGCGGACGGCTCTGAACGCTCAGCCCGATCTCTGGAAGATTCAGGCTCTTCTCGGAATGGCAGAAAACCGCGCAGGTGATCGGCAGGCGAGTCGCAACGATCTCGAGACGGCCTTTCCCCACCTGACCGATGCGAAAGTGCAACTCGACGCCGGGGAAGTCCTGGCTGACCTCTACTCGAATGACGGGGAATTCGAGAAGGCTTCGAGCATCGTTTCCACGCTGCTCGCCGCACGCCCAGGAGACGCTTCGCTGCTCTATCTCTCGTATCGCATCGATTCCGACATGGCGAATCGAGCCATTCTGGCGATGGCCATCGCCGATCCCGGCAGCGCCGAGTTGAATCAGGCGATGGCCCGAGAACTGGCGAAGGAGGGAAACACCGACCAGGCGATCGCCGCCTACCGGGAGGCTCTGCGAATCAATCCGCAGCTTCCCGGGGCCCATACCGAGCTCGGCGACCTCTTCTACCATTCGCAGGACGAAAGACTGCAGGCCGCTGCTGCGAACGAGTTTCAAGCGGCCTTGAATGTGAATCCGAGAGATGAGAAGGCGGAGCTCGGGTTGGGCGTTCTCGCGACGCAGCGAGGCGATCTGAAAACCGCTTTCACAGATGACTCGCGCGCCTTGCAGTTGGAGCCGAACGACGGTGATGCCTGCACCGAGTTAGCCAAGGTTCTTATCCAGATGGACCGGAAGGACGAAGCGCGGCAACTGCTCGAACGAGCCGTGCAGATCGACCCCTCGAATTACGTGGCCCACTACCGACTCGGGACGTTATATCGGCAGCAGGGTAAGATCGACGAGGCGAAAAAGCAGGTGGATCTCTATCTCAGCTACAGGCAGATGCATGACAAGCTCGAGAAAATCATCCACGACATGCGCGTGGGCCGCTCCCAAGATGCAGTCGATGAGGACGCCGGCTCAAAGAAATGAATAGGTTGGCGGGACGTATAGCGGGTGGTCATGCTCTCGATCACCGGTTGGAACTTTTTCTGTGACCTGAGGTCTCAGAGCAAATGATCAAATCTTGATGAATCCACAACCGTCGAGATCCGCATTGAGAATTCAATATGCGCCTTTGCGATTCCTGCAGAGATTTCGAGGCCCAATCAAGGCGCAGGGGCTAAATCAGGATTTGGCCGGTCCCGTGGATTCACGAATAACCAGTTTGGGCTCCACAACGATCTCGTCGCGCGGCGGAACGGTTTTGTGAATACGATTCAGCAAACTCTGCGTGGCAATTCGGCCGATTTCCTCGAGAGGCTGACTGATGGTTGTCAGCCGTGGCATTGTGAAGGCCGCCGCTTTAATGTCATCGAATCCAATGACTGAGACGTCTTCCGGCACGCGCAGGTCGAAATCCTTCAGCGTACGAATCGCCCCGATCGCAGAGATATCGTTGAAGGCGACGATGGCCGTAAAGGGCTGTTTCGCGGCCAGCAACGTCTGCACCACGGAAAAGCCGAGTTCGGGCGACGTCATGTCACGATCAAGCTTCACGACGAGCTCAGGTTTGATTTCGATGCCCATCTGCTTCGCCACGGCGACAAGAGTATTCCAGCGATCCTCGGAGTCCGAGCTAAACGGCTGGCCATGCATGAACGCGATCTTGCGGTGCCCGAGACTGAAGAGATGGCCCAATGCAAGCTCCGCAGCTCGTGCGTGGTCGAGCACTACATTGGTCACGCCTTCAATATGCTGGTGACCCGGCACAGCCACGACAGGAATTGCAATGGGGTGCTCGAGATGAGTATCGATGGCAATAATGCCCTGTGCACCGCGCGAAACCAGCATCCGCGTATATTCCTCAATCAGACTCCGCTTGTGCCGGTGGTGCGCCGTGAAATAGAAGTACCCCGCAGAGATCAACTGATCCCCGATGCCGCTCATCACCTGTGTGTGATATCCCTCGCCCAACTCCGGAACCAGAATGCCGATGGTCAAGGTTCTGCGGCTCCGCAACGAACGCGCCAGCAGATTTGGCTGATAGTTCATCGCCTTGGCGGCTGCCTTGATGCGATCCCGCGTGGCCTGCGGAATCGATCGTCCAGGAACATCATTTAAGACCACAGAGACTGTGGCTGGATTCAGACCGAGATGCTCAGCTACGTGTTTCAGGCTGACTGTCTGTTGGACCCGTGGCCGTGTGCCGTCCTGTGATTTCTTGCCGCCCGCGGAATTCTCCATATCGTCGCTCAAATTTCTCTTCGCTTAATTGTATCGCCTACCTTGCTAGTGCAGCCGCCTGCGCCGCAGTGGCGCCATGCTGGCGAATGAGACAAACGTTTACCTACGGATTATACGCGAAAGTCATCGATACGGGAAGCTGCTCGATTCCTGCAGAGAAGCTGCTATGCAGGGATCGTCGCATGATCGAGAACTCACTTGTTCGTGCTCTCAAGCACAGCACAACTGATCGATTCTGGCCGCGTTCGCGCCTAGCCCGGAAACTTCGGGCCTCCGTGGCCGCGATCTGCAAACCATCGATTACCATCTCCAAATCGATACCGCGAATCAATAGGCATGAGTTATCGACGCCTCTCGTCACGCCGTCGCCGTTGTTACGCCCGCCGGAATGTGCGCCGGCCGACTCTATCTGCCAATGTCTCGCCATTGGAAAGTGACAGTCGTGTTCGTCGGCAGAGAGTAGTAGAAAGCGCTTGCATGCCAAACAATCTTGAAGCTCTGCGTTTCCGCGGTGTCGTTATATGCCATCAGAACGAGCGATCCATCGGGATTCTGGAACGCAACGTTGAGGATGCTCGGATTGTCGTCAGACTGAATGCGGACCGCTCCATTCGTCACGAACTTCGTGTATTGTCCGAGCGTATAGTACTCGGTGGTGTATTCCACCATGCCGGCCCGCGCGTCGTTGGTGTGGACGAGGACCAGACCGGTGCAGATCGAGCATCCGCCACGATTCGGTCCGAGATTCTCGTCGGTGGCGACCGGCCACTTCACGAAGCTCTTCCCCCAGTCACGAAAGACGTTGACCATGTCGCGCATGTCCTGCTTCTGCTGCTTGCTGCCCGCGCCGAATCCTGAGCGCTCCGTCATAAACATCTCGACGCCATAGCGGTCGTGCAGTTCGGATTGAATGATTGGCGGGCCGCTATAGCCGTGCCAGGCAACGCCACCCACGAAGGGCGAATTCCGGATCGCCGGTTCGGCAAGTAACGGCTCGACGAGATTGGCGGCGCTCCAGTTGTAGTCGAGCAGCAGGATCTTCGTCGTCAGGTGATTCTTCTCGAAGGCGGGAAACCAGTAGTTCTTGAGCATCGTCGCCATCTCCGCCGGAATCACGGTCAGCAGAGACGGGTAATTGACCGAATCGCAGCAGGTGGGCTCATTGTTCAGGCTCACGTAATTTACGTGCAGCCCATGCGCCTCATAGGCCTGAATCGCCTTCACAAAGTAGTTGGCGTGATGGACATAGTACTGTGGCAACACGTCGCCGGCCACCAGTGAGCCGCTCGATTTCATCCACGCCGGCGGGCTCCACGCGTTGATCATAAGCGTCAGCCTTGGATTCAATTTGCGGGCCGCCTGGGTAAGTGGAATGATGTCGACCAGGTCGTGATCGATACTAAAGTGCGGCAGGCTGGGATCAGCCCGATCCGCCTCGTTATCGTCGAGCGTGTACCAACCGCGGGTCAGGTCACTGGAGCCGATCGGATTGCGCAAGAAGCTTACGCCGATGCCGACAACCGGATCGAAGAGACGCTTCATAACTTCGTCTCTCTGCACGGAGGAAAGCTTCTCATTGATCAGCCAGGCAGCACCGTCAGTGAACGCTGCGCCGCCTCCCTCCATCCGTTGATAAGTCACCTTTTCATCGACGTGGATGGCGGCAACGGAGTCTTCTGTGTTGCTGCCAAAGACAAGATTGGGTTGCTCCTCAAGCCCTGCGACGATCCCGTGCTCATCGGTTGTTGTGATCCAGGATTGGATTGCCCCCTGCTGCGCTTGAACAATTGCTCCGGACAAACAGACAACTGCGACCCATGCTAACGGCGATACTGACACGCGCATCGGATTCCACCTCGCATCGTGAACCGAACTACACCGACACGGCCTACGGCATTTACCGGAATGCCCTCGCAGATTCGGTCCCGTCCGGCTATCGCATCATTGTTGCGGGCGATGCCAAGACCCGGTCGTTAACTTGTTCATTCTGTAGACAATCGGTTGTTCAAAAGCAAGGCGGATTATATGCCTACCTCTCAAGAAGCGTCAATCGGAATCCGAAGCTCCGCGCGCGATCAATTGGGTATGCGAGAGCACCGCACCGAGTGCCACTCCCATTCCGCTGGAAAGCTGTGCGGTGCCGCTGAGAAACGAGTTGGCGCTACTCATTCTCTTCCGTGACACATCCAGACAGGCGAGCGTGCCGATGGCAGTGAACCGCAGGGTGTGCAGCCCTCTGTGGATGGCGGCCGTGGCGTCGAAGATGTACTGTGGGGTCTGCGGTGAAATTCCAACCAGGATCACGATCGGGATTCGACGTCTGTCTGTGAATTCAAAATCGACTTATTCCCGGCAAGGTGTTGATCGCGTTGGTCACGATAGCAGATTTTGGATGCGTATTGTGGAAGGAGGAGCCCATTGAAAGCCGTAGCAGTGTTTCCACAAGAGCGATCAGTCAGAATAATCGATGTCGCTGAGCCGCATATTCAAACAGATCTTGAGGTTAAACTTCGTATCCTGGAAGTCGGCATTTGCGGTACTGATCGTGAAATATGCCGTTTCGTCTTCGGTGCTCCACCATCTGGACTGGATTATTTCGTCCTGGGACACGAATGTCTCGCACAAGTTGTTGAGACTGGATCGGCGGTTGCGGATCTATCTGCCGGCGACCTGGTCGTTTGCAGGGTTAGACTCCCCTGCCATCACGCCGGGTGTGTCGCCTGTCGAAGCGGCAATCAGGATTTTTGTTCCACCGGAGATCATATTGAGCACGGCATCAAAGGCCTGCACGGCTTTATGACGGAGTATGTAATAGAGCAGCGCCGTTACCTTCACGTGGTCTCGCAGCATCTTCGCGCGGTTGGTGTGCTGGTTGAGCCGCTCACAATCGCAGAAAAGGCGATGCTGGCCCTTCGCAGCATCCAGTCCAGATTGCCCTGGGAGAAGCGCGACAGCACCGCGCTCGTCCTTGGTGCTGGTCCTGTGGGGCTTCTTGGCGCAATGAAGCTGGTTTCTCTGGGTTACAAAACATATGTGTACTCCCTCGGGTCGATGCGTGGAGAGCCAGCTCGCATTGCAGAGGCGATCGGGGCGACTTTCATATCCGCCGACGAAACACCGGTAGAGGTTGCCGCAGCAATGCCAGGGTCGATTGATCTTGTTTACGAGGCGGTAGGCGCCGCACAGGTTGCACTGGATGTACTTTATCGGCTCGCACCAAATGGGGTTTACATTTTCACTGGTGTACCCCACGATCGAGATCTCCAGGCAATTGACGCAAATCGGGTCATCGGTAACCTCGTTTGGCGAAACCAGGCGGTCGTTGGAGTGGTCAACGCGGGAGCAGAGGCGTTCAACCTGGCGGTCAATGACCTGTCTTCGTTTTACGCAATATGGCCGGATTCCGTTCGCGGCCTAATCACTCATCGATTTCCGATCGAGTGCTTCGCTGAAGCTCTTCAATCGGATCCCAATTCCATCAAAAAAGTCGTCATGATCGCCGAATCTCGACCCGGCAAGACGTGACCGGAGCTGCAACTAGCCGGCGCCGATGCGTATTGCACAGACTTGAAATCGAAATTATTTCCCCCGATTCAGTTCAATGAAGACGATTTTTGATGTCATGCACTTTGCCGCCGCTTTCAACTAAGCGCGGGACACACTTTGAATTGCATCGCGATAGCTACTGGACCTGATACACCAGGACCGCGGCATCCTTGCTGCCGTTGCGGGGAGTTGCCACCAGGAGCAGGCCCTGTTCAGGGATAAAGAGGCCTGTACGCGCACCGGAACCGATGCCAACGCGAGAGATTTCAGAGTAGGTGTCGGCATTGGTTTGCGTGTAGATGACGACATAACCGCCGCCGCCCAGAACGTAAATGCGGCGTTTTGCAGCGTCATAGAACAAGTCGTCGGTCGTGCTGACAGTGTCCAACGATGCGACGGTTTTTCCTGAGGCTGAGTCGAGGACGAGCAACTTTGCAGGCAGCCGGCAGCCGACGAAAATGCGAGAATCCCCCTCATCGAACGCCATGGGATAGTTCTCCTGTGTCAATCCCGTACCGAAGGTTGCGACCACCTTTCTCGCGCCACGGTCCACGACGGCTACCTGTTTGGCACGCGGAACATTCACGAAGATCCTGTCAGTCCGATGCTCCAGCGCAAACGATTCCGGGTGCCCGCTCACGGCAACATCGAAGAGCCTGTTGCCATCTAGATCGAGAGCGGCAAGCGCACCCTGACCGTAACCGACCCAGACGATTTTTCGGGCCGCGTCGTAGCGGATGTTATCCGCATCGTCACCGAGAGAAATGTTCTTGATAGGTTTCAGTGTTGCGCCTTCATAAATGCGCAATGATCCATCGCCACCATTCGCAATGTAGAGATATCCATTCTCCGGCACGTAAAGCAGCCCTTGCGGCTCTTGAAGGCCAGTGATACTTCCCAGGACTTTTCCCCGATGGATATCCACCGCGACAACGGTATTTGATCCGAGGGCGGCAACAAAGACTGTCTGATGTTGCAGGTCGATCGCAAAGTGATCGATTCTGCCGGTGATGCCGGGCAGGGGAATAGAGTTAATGAGCTTGAGTGGCTCCGAGGAGTCCGCAAAGAAGCCAGAAACGGACCATAGAAGAAGGGCAAGGAGTGAAAGCGAACGCCTCATGGTGAAGGTCTCTCAAGAACAGAATGGCAAGACAGGGTGATCGGCAGCTATTCTAAACGCAATTTATGAGATCCGTATTGCGAGGGATCAGTGAAACACATTCCCGCACGCCGGTTCGGACGGTGGCTTCGTGCCGGCAAAAGAGAGGACGATGAAGTTCGGTGAATTCAACGGCGGTACGGCACGATATATGCTTCTGTATGCAAGCGGAAGGCTGAGACCGGGGCTTGGCTCCGAAACACGTATCAACTTTGTCCAGCAGTCTTGCGAAGCCGATCGCGGGAACTGTGGCGCCAGAATGAGCTGCGGATTCCGCCAGATGAAATCCGCGCAGGCGAAATCTCAGAAGAAGAGCCATCCGAAAAGAAGTAATGCAGAGAATCACATCGGAGTGGCGAGACCGGATTGAGAGTTCGACCAGAAAGGCAAAGGCCATGATCGACGGGACCCTGGCGGCGGTAAGTGCTCCAACGCGGCGAAGGTTCTCGATCATCGCATTGAGCTCCGGATTTGCATTGACTGGCGCGGGAACGGTAATGCTCGGCGTGCTTTTGCCGACACTCTCGCTGCGATGGGGACTGCGAGACGATCAGGCTGGCCTCCTCCTTTTTCTGCAATTCGTTGCTTCCGGGCTGGGCGCGATTGTCACGGGACTGAATCGCCTCCGCTCATTGGCCATCGGATACGGGTTGCTGGCAGCGACGCTAAGTGTGCTCGCGCTCGAAGGCGCGCGTGCGGCCTATTTAGCATTTTTCTTCTATGGCCTGGGCCTCGGAATGGCGATGACATCGACCAGCCTGCTGTTTTCCGATCGATGGGGCGACGATCGTGCTGCCAAACTGGAGTGGCTGAACTTCGCCTGGTCGGCGGGAGCTACGGTAGGTCCGGTTTGCTTTCTGCCATTTCTGCGCCGGGGCGATACTCGATCGCTGTTCACGATGATGCTCGCTCTGTCGCTCGCCATGTTTGCGTGGGTCATGCTGCGAGAACGTCAGGAGCCGCGCGTTATCCCTGCGAAACGTCCCGGCGCGGTTGGCCGTTCCGTCAGAACACTTTTTTTATTGCTCCTGTTGTTGGCAATGACGTCAGTGGGAGTAGAGACAGCGCTGAGCGGTTGGCTTACGACCTATTCGCATCGTGCGGGGTTTGGCAGCCTGGCAGGGGCGGCTTTGGCGACTTCAATCTTCTGCCTTGGAGAGATGTTGAGCCGGCTCGTGTTCTCGACCCGTTTGCTTGCCAAGTCCGGGCGTCAGTCTGTCCTCACATGGAGTGTTTGGGGCGTGACGATCTCATCGATCCTGGTGATTGCGGCTCCGCACCCCTGGATGATTCTCGTCGCCGCAGGCGCGGCAGGCGCCTTCATTGGTCCGCTTTATCCGCTTTTGCTCTCCTACCTGCTTGAGCTTTCGCCTTGGGGATGGTTTTTCTCGGTCGGAGGTTTGGGTGCAGCATTATTTCCGTGGATCACCGGGCTGGTTTCGGCGCATTATCATTCGCTGAGGTATGGGTTGGTCGTTCCATGTGCTGCGGGATTGGTAATGATTGGGATCAGCGCGCTGATGTTCGGCCATGTTCAGCCCGATAACGCAGCAGCAAGCGGTTGACTGTTCCTTCGCTTACATACTCGACTGCGGAACTACCGAAAGCTGATTCCTCCCCAAAACCCGCCGCCAACCGCCGGTAAGCCACGGTCATCAAGGGTTCCTTTGCCGATAAACATTGAGCAAAAGGATCTCCGTTTCATATCGGCGGTATTTCGAGACAATCGATTCCGCTATCGAGGCGAACCTGAATCACACGATGGATCGCGGCACGATCGACCACATGAACTCCTCACGTCGCCTCGATCAACAAAACGCTTGCAAACAATCGATTGTCGTGCTATATGTTTTAACCAATCGTCTCCAGGAAATAGCAAATGCAAGATCGTTTTGGGAATTGTGCTTACACATCTGAGTGGCCCTTGGGTCTGCGAGGCAGCTGAACAGACAACGAGATTGGCTTTTCAGGGAGTCTCGGAATGGGTTCGCCGGAAGGCGTCGTGTCAAGCTTCAAATCCCCACAACCAGGAGGATATTTCTCAAATGGACTTCAATCGTCGCGAATTCATTTCTCTAGCGAGTGCGGCAGTTTCTCTTCCTGTCATTTCACCTGTTTTTGCTGAGGTTTCGGCCAAAGTCCAATGTTTGGTCTTCGACGCCGACGGGAATCCGTTGCCGACAAACTCGGTTTCTTTGGAGCGCTTTCACCTTTGCGACTCCCTGTTGAGGCCGTTTACAGTGGATTTCGAAACCAGTGCCGGTGAAATCCGCTTTACGCCGCCAACCGACAGACCGTTCCGCATTTCGGTCCCATTGACGGTACCGGGTTTCGGCGAGGTCTTCGTATACGCGGACGATAGCGGCGAGGGATACACCCCCAGCACGCTCGGCAAAGCCAGCCCCCTGGTGTTGAACTATGCCTTTGCTCGCGATCGCATGGCGACAGTGCGCAAGTTGGAAGCAGATTGCAAGCAACTGGGCGTGGCGGTTACTCCGGAGACGCAGCAGCGCATTGATGCTGCACAGGCGGGTCTGAAGCGCGCCGATGCAGCCGGAAGCGACCGCACAGCGCAGGTTCGCGCATCCATGGAATCGCTGCGAGATTCGCTTTGGGCGGCAGAGCTGTTATCTCTCGCACGTGCCAGGACAATCATTGAGCGCAATACCGTGCGCTCTGGATTCCTCTTCGGCTGCAATGGCTTCGGCCTCGCCGCCGGCTACCCCGATACGCTGAATCAGTTCGCAGCGGTGTTCAACTACACCACGATTCCCATCTACGAAGGCTGGGTCGAACCGCAGAAGGGCCATCCCGATTATTCCTACTTCGAAGCGCAGCTCAATGCCTTGATAGGAAGCACGATCCTTCCCAAAGGGCATCCGGGAATCTGGCTGGAGCCGGAAAACACGCCCAAATGGCTGCAGAACATCGGCTACGACGAGACAAAGAAGTACTGTCTTGAGCATGTGCACCAAGCCATCAGCCGGTATCGCCATCGCGTTCACATCTGGGACATCGTGAACGAGGCGCATGTGCAGCCGGAAGTTGACCGCGGAATGAACGGTTTCACACGCGAACAGAACGTAGATCTGACCGTTGCGGCTCTGAAGACAGCACGCGACGCCGATCCAACGTGCTATCGCGTCATCAATCTTACCGGCACCTGGGCCGATTACTACATGGGCGTGCATCCGTCGGGCAATTGGCAGCGGCGTCCCGGTCCATGGCAGCAAAGCCCCTACGATTACCTGACGATGCTGCGTGACGCTGGTGCCGAATATGAGGCAATCGGCCTGCAGTTCTATCACTCAGGGCGTGACTTCGTGGAGTTTGAGCGGGACATCGAGAGCTTCAATCATTTCGGGAAAGACATTCATATTACCGAGATGGGCTTCCCGTGCTCGATTGCTCCATTCCCCGGCCAGGATCAACAACAATATGCGTTCTGGGGCGGCGGCATCGGCGGCGAGAAGATGAGCTGGCATAATGAGTTCACCCAAACGGTTCAAGCCGATTGGGTTGAATATGCTTACACCATCTGCTACAGCAAGCCATGGATGAAGGCCATCTCGTATTGGGACTTTAATGGCAAGGGAAACGATGCTTATGTCCAGGAAGATGGCACGCCCCGGGAGAGCTACCATCGCCTGAAGGATCTGCTGGCAAAATGGCGAAACCAGGCCTGAGTTGATTGCGAGTCGTATACCCTGAACAGGTCCAGGCGTTTTGGCTGCGTCTCACAGTGATTCGGCTTGCGATATAAGAGAAGCAGGGGTCCGCGGGGAGCATGGCGTCGAGGCAAGTAGCTCCCCCGGGCCGCGTCGAGAGTTTTGGGCGCATCATGCGTTTTCATTCTTTGCGGTTCTGGTTTCTATTCTTGCTTTGGTTCGTTGCATCCGCTCCGTACCGTGCGCATGCCCTCGTGTTTGGCAAAAGCGAGGCCGGGACGAGACTGCCGTCTGCTAATGCGCCCGCGGTCAACGCCAGCGGGCGCGCGGCATCCGGTGGAATCATGCCAGCGCCTCGCCGCGAGATCATCGTCATCCCGCGGCTCGACGCGATGCCAAAGCTGGCCGACTTCCTCGCCGGCCCGGTTCGCTCAACTGCCTCGCACATGCTCCGCATCACGCATTTTGTCCAGCGCTACCCGGAGGATGGCAAGCCGCCGTCGGAAGATACTGTCGCTTATCTCGGCTACACCCACGAAGCTTTCTTTGTCGCCTTCGTCTGTCGCGATTCGACCCCGGCGCTCATTCGTGCACACATGCTCGCGCGCGATGTGCAGGGCGGAGACGACGATGTCTTCGTCATGCTCGATACCTTCCACGACCAGCGCCGGGCCTTCCTTTTTCAAAGCAATGTGCTGGGCATCCAGTCCGATGCGCTCTACAGCGAGCAGACCGGCTACGACTTTTCGTTCGATACGGTATGGGACACGTGGGGCAAGCGCACTCCGACGGGCTTCGTCCTGCTGATGCGGATTCCCTTCGCCAGCCTTTACTTCGCGAAGACTGATCCCGGCGAGATGCGGACGTGGGGCATCATCCTGGGGCGCAATATTCCGCACACCAACGAGACGGATTATTGGCCGCGCATCAATCACGATATCGCGGGCCGACTCACTCAGGACATGGCCGTTGAGGGTTTCCGCGATGTCGAGCGCGGTGAGAATCTGCAGTTGGAGCCCTATTCCCTGGCGCGAAACATGCGTCAGTTGAACTCGGTCGATCCCCTGAATCCGTTCTTCGAAAGCAAGACTCTCCAGGGCTACGGCGGGCTCGATGCAAAATTCATCCTGCGCAACAGTCTGGTGCTCGACGCCACGGTGAATCCCGATTTCAGTCAGGTGGGCATCGATAATCCCGCTGCCCCAAACCAACGCTTTCCTCCGTATTATGCCGAAGTCCGGCCGTTCTTCATTGAGAACAGCAGCTATTTTCAGACGCCCATCAGCCTTTACTACACTGATAACATCGTGAAGCCGCAGTTTGGAGCACGGCTCACGGGCAAGCTTGGCCGGTGGGCGATGGGGGTACTGGGCGTCGACGACCGCAGCCCTGGCGAATTGGTGCCGCCGGAAGATCCGAGTGTGAACACCCGCGCCGAGTTCTATGCAGCGCGGCTCAACCGGGATATCGGAAAGCTGTCGGACGTAGGACTGATCTACACCGACCGCGAGTATGTCGGCTCGTTCAATCGCGCCGGCGGAATCGATTATCGCGCGCGGATCGGCAAGGGTTGGACGCTGACCGGGCAAGCGATGACCTCCCAGACACAGAACTTGAACAACTCATCCGCGGGCGAGCAGGAGTGCGAAGACTACGACCTCACCTGCAGCGGCCAGGCCTGGTTCCAGCAAGTCAGCTACTCCGATTTGCATTGGGGCTGGTGGCTCGCGTATCACGATACCGCGTCGGGTTTTGTGACCGACACGGGGTTCTTCCAGCGCCCTGACGTGCGGGAACCGAACGGGGGAATCTCCTACACCTTCCGTCCGGCAGCAGGGATCATTCTCTCCCACGGGCCGAGCCTGTATTCGGAGCGCATCTGGGACCACACCGGATTGCCGCTGGACTATTATCTGAGTCCTTCGTACAACATTTCGTTCAAGGGGCAGACATCGCTGTCAGGGTGGGTGCAACTCGGGCAGGATCGCCTGCGGCCAATCGACTACTCGGCCCTCCAGAGCAGTGTGGAGTATCGCAGCGACGGAGGTGGGTTCAGCGTTTACACTTCGCCGGTGCCGTATCTGGCCGTCGGAGGCGGCTATTACCAGGGGACCGCGATCAACTATTCTCCGCCGGGCAATCAGGGGCCGGGGCCAGTCGACATTTCATCGCCAAATGTGAATGTTGAACTGAAGCCGTTCAACACTGTCGATTTGCAGAACTCATACGTATATACGCACTTCTCCGATCCATCCACCGGCGCCGTAGTCTACGACAACCATCAGCTCATCTCGCGCTGGAATTATCAGCTCACCAAAGCCGTGTCGTTCAATCTCATCGGGCAGTACATTGCAACCCTCCCTAATGCGGAGTACACCGACGCGGCGAATTCAAAGACGGTGTTCGCTGACGCGCTCTTCACCTACATGCCGCACCCGGGCACGGCCCTCTACGTCGGCTACATCGGCAACTTTGCCAACATCGATCGCGCGCTGTGCACGCGCGAAGAGGGCGGGCTATGCGATCCGAACGATCCCATCCTCGCGCCAACCGGCTCCTCGCTCATGAACGACGGCAAGAACATCTACGTCAAGCTTTCGTACCTCCTGCGCTTCTAGCCAAATCGCTTCTCTGAATTTCGGAAAAAAGACTCACGATAGCGCGAGATGCCTCGGGTCCCGATGGAGTCGCATTCGCGCGACTGTTGGCCTCGCAGTTCCGCAAAACCATATTTTTTACATACACCCGCCGGGCTCCACGTCCATGCCAAATCCGTTAGTTCGCCTCTTAGCATTTGCGGTTATTGCTGGCCCCCGCAACACGGCTCAGTCAAGAGCAGTGTCCTGCCTGGACGGGCGGCTCGCGAGCGCGCTACCCAACTCCGCCCAGTGAGCCTGCTTCAGAAAAAACGATTTAGGCAAGCGTTTGCGTCGTGAAAGCGCTTTCTTGAGAAGATGGAAACCACACCCTAATCGCTGAGTCGGTCCGGCGATGGATTTATCGAAATCAAACGCTTGTCTACTGACGATAAAATTGACTTGACAGTCCAACTCTCGACGTGGTTTAATCGGTTCCGCTTTCGGGCTAACGGCATTTAAGTGCAACAAACAATCGGTTGTCTTACGAAAGCAACTGAGCCAATCAGTCCTAACACGTCCGGTACGATGCGGAGTTAGGTTGTCGATCACTACGTTTTTCAACGCCAAGGCGTTGTAGGAGGCAAGGCATGACCAAACGAAGCTGGATGGTGATGTTGTGTGGGCTCGCGCTTGGATGGTCAAGTTCCATTTGCGCGCAAAATTCAAACTCCGGTGATATTCGCGGCACTGTGACCGACTCGTCGGGAGCGGTGGTGCCAGAGGTAAGCGTCACCGTCACCAACAACGATACCGGCGTGGTCACGAAGTACGTGACGAATAACGACGGCTTATACGACACCAACTCGATTCTGCCCGGAAGCTACACGGTTCAGTTCAGCAAGGGAGGGTTCGAAACATTCAAGCGCGGCCCGATCCCGCTTCAAGTCGGAATCGTTACCGTTGATGCCGCCTTAAAAATCGGGTCAGCCACCGAAGTGGTCCAGGTGAGTTCCGACGCGCCCCTGCTCAAGACAGAGGATGCCCAGGTGTCGACCACCCTAACGACAACTCAGTTGGAGAATCTTCCGAACACCGATCCGGAGAATGGCTACACCTATCTGCTAAAGCTGCTTCCCGGCGCCACCAGCACGCCAGGGGGCGCCAGCAATGGTGGCGGCGGCAATAATACAGATCCCCAGTTCGATCAGGTGATCAACGGAACCATGCCCTACTTCTCCAGCTACCTGATTGACGGTGGCTCGATCTGGCTGCCGCACAGCGCCAACACAGATCAGGGCCTGAGCGAAGCGGTATCCGAGGTCAACGTGGTGGCCACGGATGCTCCCGCCCAGTACGGCGGCGGCGGTTCCGTCTTCAACGTCATCACCAAGAGCGGGACCGGTCAATTTCATGGCGCCGCTTACGACTATTTCCAGAACGACTATCTGAATGCGAGAAGTTACTTCAACCGTACCGGCAGGATAGCGAAACAGCGTTACAACTACTTCGGCGGGGCGGTAGGCGGACCGATCGTGAAGAACAAGATGTTCTTCTATTACAACTATCAAGAGTTGCAAAACCCGGGCAATTCGTTCAGCACAGCTTCAGAGCCGACCGCTGCCATGAAGGCAGGTTGTTTCAGTCCTGCGCTTTTTGGAAACGCTCTGAAACTCGACGCAGCCCATGGCGGCACGCCCTTAACGTCTGGAACCGCAGCCGATATTGCTCAATGCTCGACCGCTGATCCTGCGGGCGCCAGCACCGATTTGGTGATTCCGACTGCCGATTTCGATCCGGTCGCCAAAAACATCGAGAACGGCTATTACCTTGCCAGCCAGAGCGGAAACGGTGTATTGGCAAACAATTACACGTATCTGGCGTCAAGCAACACCAAGAACATCAAACATTTTGGCCGGTTGGACTATAACATCACTCCGAAGAACCGCATCGACTTTTCCATCGTGGAACGCTTCGCTCCACTCCAAGTCTCTTTAAACAACGGCGCCTCAGCTCCCAATTGCCCGGTCAATTGCCAGAACAATTCGTCCGACGGCGGCAACGGGCAGCTCTCGGACGTTTGGACCATCAGTTCGAACCTGGTCAACGAAGCTCGTTTTTCGTTTAACCGGGAGGCGGATTACGATGCTCAAGCGTCCCTCGGCCAGGGAATCCCCGCCAAGGTTGGATTGCAGTTCTCTACCGCGGATGTCCTGCCGACGTTGAATTTTAGCGGAACCGGCGCACCCTCGAGTATTACCCCCGGCACAGAGGCGCTTTTCATCCAGAACACCTTCGCTCCTTCGGATACGCTCACTTGGGTAAAAGGCAAGAACATTCTGCACTTTGGCGGCGAGTTGCTGATGGAGCAAGATAATTCGACTCCATGGGGCGGCATTAATGGCGCAACCATGTCGTTCACCGGCCAGTACACAACCAGCAATCCCTCGGCCTCGGAAACTGGCTATGCCGATTTCCTTTTGGGCGATGTGCAGTCATGGAATACGAACACGACACCGAAACACTACATGCGAGCCTATAATCCTTCGTTTTATGCTCAGGACGACATCAAGTTGCGGCCGAACCTGACCATCAATCTCGGGGTGCGCTCGGAAACGCATGGCGGATCCACCGAAAAGTACAACAATGCAGGTGGATTTGATCCGACCCTCTCCGATCCGGTTGCCAGTACGACTGCCTATCCTACCAACGCGATGGGCTCGATGTGGTTCGCCGGCCTGAACGGAGCGCGGACTCAGGCCGAGGCGACCAAGACCATTGTGATGCCTCGCCTCGGATTCGCCTGGGAACTCTCGAACAACTGGGTCATACGGGGCGGTGTGGGGCAATACGCATCGCTATGGAGTGAGGACACCGTGGGCGGACCGATGGGATTCGGTTCAGGCGCGGTGGGCAGTGCGACCACTAGCAGCACGACAACGCCGGTGGTGCAGCTATCGGGGACCGGGGCGAATTTGCCCGTACTTAGAGGTGCTGCAGCTCGCAATCCTCTTTCTTACATTACCCCCGCAAACCCCCAGGGAAGCGGCGGGACGATCCCCTATACCCCTTACAGCCTCCCAATTCAGAACGGCTGGCAGTGGACGCTCGGCGTGCAACGGCGTTTGCCCGGCAACATGGTGGCAGAGGGGCAATACGTCGGCAGCCACTGGAGCAACATGATGTTCGAGGCGGATATCAACCAGCTTCCCGTTGGTAAACTCGGCCAAGGCCAGGCAGCACGGCCCTATCCGCAGTTCTCCGGCATTGGTGTTGGTTCCGGCGGCTCACGTACCGGCTCGTACAACGGTATTTCGAACTATGAGGCGGCGTCATTCATGCTTCATGACCCGATGAGCCACGGCTTGGCTGCCGAAATCGCTTATACGTGGTCGAGGCTGTACGACGACATGGACGATTCCGGCTGGGGGGAACAGTTCGGAAACGCGTTCTATCAGGACGCTTTTAACCCTTCGGCCAACTATGCGCCCTCGAATTTTAACCGGCCAAACTCCCTCAAGGGGACGCTTCTCTATGCGATACCACTCGGAAAGGGACACCAATACCTGAACTCGGACTTAGCCGATGCAGTAGTGGGCGGTTGGCAGGCATCCGGCGACTTTGAGGCCTTGTCGGGAGTTCCATTTACGGTGGTTATGAATAACCCAAGCAACGATGGCTCGCTGGGTGCGACCGATGGCAATGGTCAGGCGGCTCTCTATCCAAACCTTGCGTCGAGTGGGAATCCGGCCTCCGGGGGTCATTCGATCAAGCAGTGGTACAACCAACTCGCATACACTGCGCCGGCGGCGAATACCTTCGGCACTAATCCGAGAAACTCGCTCACGGGACCTGATTTTGTGTTGTTCGATTTCTCGATGGCCAAGAGTTGGAGTATGCCGGGATGGGAGTCAGGCAAACTCCAGCTTCGTCTGGATGCACAAAACGTCTTTAACCATCCAGCCTTCCGCAACCCAAGCAACAAACTCAATCCAAACGCACTCGCCACCCAGACTCCTGATCCCAGTGTTGGTCAGATCACAGGGACCGACGGCAATTACGGTCGAACCATCCAGCTCTCGGCTCGATTCTCGTTCTGAGATGCTGAATGCGCTTCTTGCGTAGTAAACGAAAGGGCGGTGGTGAAAACCCCGCCCTTTCGCATTGCACCTGCATTTGCGCTCATCACCTTGCGGATCGAAGGACCTTGCCTGACCCTGCTTCGCAGAGTGGAAGTGCTCCTGAGCGGCGAGCATTGCGCCAACGACGTACAAAAGTGGAGCGGAGCAAGCAACCTGTATGTCTGTAACGACGGGCGCTTGTCAACTCGTACATCCACTGGGAAAGTACGAGAGATAAAAGCGGCACCTGCTTCACCTGCCATGCGCGACGGATCGAAAAAACCCTGCGCAGAGGTCGATCTTTGTGCAGAAAACCTGGCAAGAACGATCGCAGTTCTGCCGCAGAACCGAGAGGGGACGGAAATCATGATGGAGAGTTCACGCAGAGGATTCCTAAAGAGAGCATCGGCAGCCACGGCGGCGCTGGCGATAGCGAGGGGGTTGCCGGTGCTTGCTGAGGCTGCGGCCGCTTCAGGGCCGGTACAGGTGTGGAGCACATTTGGCGACCGCCGCCACGCATCGGGCCCGGCTTTAAACTGGAAACCCGCATCGCAGCTTGCCTCCGATGCGATCGTGCTGTATCCCGGCGCCACGCGGCAAGAGGTGTTGGGATTCGGCGGCGCGTTCACCGACGCATCCTGCTGGGTGCTCAGCCAGATTCCCGAGGAGCAGCGGGCCGAGCTGATGCACGAGCTGTTCTCCCCCGATGAGATGGCTCTGAATGTCTGCCGCACATGCACCGGATCGAGCGACTACTCGCGGTCCGTGTACAGCTTTGACGAAGGCAGTGATCCGGATCCGGAGCTGAAGCGGTTTTCCATCAACCACGACAAGGGCTATATTCTCCCCACTCTCAAGGCGGCACGCAAACTCAATCCCGATCTTTTTCTTTTCTCTTCTCCCTGGAGCCCGCCGGCGTGGATGAAGTTCAATGACTCGATGTTGGGTGGGACCATTCGTAAGAGCACGCTCGAACCCTATTCCCGCTACATCAAGATGTTCCTCGATGCCTACCGGGCTGAAGGCGTGGAGATTAACGCCGTTACGGTGCAGAATGAGGTGGACACTACCGTCGACGGGCGCTACCCCGCATGCCTGTGGGCCCAGGAAGATGAGATCCTCTTCGTGCGCCGGTATCTTGGTCCGCTGCTCCGCAAATCGGGGATTTCGACTAAGATCTGGATCCTCGATCACAACTTCAATCTCTGGGGGCGCGCCATCGGCGAGTTGAGCAATTCGGAGCTCTACGACTGTGTGGACGGCGTGGCATGGCATGGATACGCTGGCGATCCTACCGGGATGACCCAGGTGCACAATGCGTTCCCGGAAAAGAACACCTACTTCACTGAAGGTGGGCCGCTTCATGAATTAGGCGCTCCGAGGGCCGATCCGATGACGAACTGGGCAGTGTGGGGCGAGTGGGCCAACAGCGTGATGAGAAATTGGGCCAGATCGATTACAGTGTGGAACCTCGCGCTCGACGAGGAAGGAACTCCGTACATCGGCCACTACGATCCGGAGGAGAACATGAGCGCGTGGCCGAAAGTGGGGCGCGGCGTTCTTACCGTGTGGAATGACACACACAAGGTGGAGCGCAGCGGCCGCTTCTGGACCTTTGCGCACTATTCCAAGCACGTCCGACGGGGCGCCAAGGTATTTCAGACGGATGGTCTGGGCGCCAATCCGGCACAAGTGTCGAACGGCCAGGTTTCGCACGTTGGATTCTCCAACCCTGATGGGAGCAACGTGGTGGTGCTGGCCAATACCGGCCAACAGACGCGGACCCAGCTGGTGCTTGGAACCAGTGCCCTGGACCTTGACCTGGCTGCCGACTCCCTCTACACCGTGCAGTGGTCGTAGGAGAGAAGATCTATCCCTTTGCCATGCCCGGCGCGCATGATGGGGTCGGGCATGGAACCCCAAACTTCGTGAAATCCCTATTCGGCGGTCCAGCCGCCGTCGATCACGATATCTGTGTTCGTGGTGAAGCCGGCCGCGTCGGGGCCGAGATAGCAGACCAATCCCCTGTGCGTCGCCAATTGATTCCGAGCCCGGTGCCCCGGTGTAGGCTGAAACCGGGACGTTTCCATGGAGAATTCGATGCAGCGCAGGAATTTTGGACGGTTGATGTTGGGAGCGGCAGCAGGTGCTGGTTTATCAGGTTCGCCTTTCGCACAGGAGGGGCCAGCACAGTCAGCGCCCGAAACGCGTCTTCAGCAGAAGAATACAAAAATGCACGTAAGTTCCGACTATCACGTGGTCGCAGGCAAAGAGTTTATCTCAAAGGAAAACATCGACTATAACTTGCGCTTCGGCATCAATCACATCAATCCGGACCCGGTACTGTTAGCTGCCGGGAGCGGGCCGCCCACAGTAAATGCAAAAAGCGGTTGGGGAGACTTTATTTCGCCCGAAGGTCCGCAAGCAGGCGCGTTCGATCTTGATGTTCTGAAGCGAATGCGCGACACCTGCGACAGCATGGGGATGACGATCGAGGGCTTTCGCATGGATTCGGGTTACATTGTGATGAAGCCCGGAGCTGAACGTGACCGCAAACTCGATCAGGTCTGCGAAAACATTCGCAAAACGCGAGCGGTCGGAGTGGGATTAATCAGCCAACACTGGACTGCGATTCCGATCCGCCGGAATGGCAGCGAGCCGGGACGCGGCGACTCAGTTTACAGCGCATTCAAACTCGAGCCGAACTGGAAGGAGTTGCCAGTATCGCCTTTTGGGCCGGTGAGCTTC